>NZ_JBIAEQ010000005.1:0-700961 GCF_042868655.1 Streptomyces sp. NPDC007808 | reverse complement strand
GAGGCGTACAAGCAGCTCGCCGCCCAGTGCGACTACCCGCTGCACCTCGGCGTGACGGAGGCGGGCCCGGCGTTCCAGGGCACGATCAAGTCGGCCGTGGCCTTCGGCGCCCTGCTCTCCCAGGGCATCGGCGACACGATCCGGGTCTCGCTGAGCGCGCCGCCCGCCGAGGAGGTCAAGGTCGGCATCCAGATCCTGGAGTCCCTGAACCTCAAGCAGCGCGGCCTGGAGATCGTCTCCTGCCCGTCCTGCGGCCGCGCCCAGGTCGACGTCTACAAGCTGGCCGAAGAGGTCACGGCCGGCCTCACCGGCATGGAGGTGCCGCTGCGCGTCGCCGTCATGGGATGTGTGGTGAACGGCCCCGGGGAGGCGCGGGAGGCGGATCTGGGGGTCGCCTCCGGCAACGGCAAGGGCCAGATCTTCGTCAAGGGCGAGGTGATCAAGACCGTGCCCGAGTCGAAGATCGTGGAGACCCTGATCGAGGAGGCGATGAAGATCGCCGAGCGGATGGAGCAGGGCGGCGCGGCCACGGGCGCCTCCATCGTCACGGGGAAACCAGAAGTGACTGTGAGCTGAAGCAAGGCACGGACCGAGAGGGGGCCCGAGCGTGACGATTCTGGAGAACATCCGGGGACCACGTGACCTGAAGGCGCTGTCCGAGGCGGAACTCGGTGAGCTGTCCGACGAGATCAGGGAGTTCCTGGTGCACGCGGTCGCCAGGACCGGCGGACATCTCGGGCCCAACCTGGGGGTGGTGGAACTGTCCATCGCCCTCCACCGGGTCTTCGAGTCGCCGGTCGACCGCATCGTCTGGGACACCGGACACCAGAGCTACGTGCACAAACTGCTGACAGGACGCCAGGACTTCTCCAAGCTGCGCGGCAAGGGCGGCCTGTCCGGCTACCCCTCCCGCGAGGAGTCCGAGCACGACATCGTCGAGAACAGCCACGCCTCCACCGCGCTCGGCTGGGCCGACGGACTCGCCAAGGCCCGTCAGGTGCAGGGGGAGAAGGGCCATGTCGTCGCGGTGATCGGCGACGGGGCGCTGACCGGTGGCATGGCCTGGGAGGCGCTGAACAACATCGCGGCCGCCAAGGACCGGCCGCTGATCATCGTCGTCAACGACAACGAACGCTCCTACGCCCCGACCATCGGTGGCCTCGCCAACCACCTGGCCACCCTGCGTACGACCGACGGCTACGAGAAGGTCCTGGCCTGGGGCAAGGACGTCCTGCTGCGCACCCCGCTCGTGGGCCACACGCTCTACGAGTCCCTGCACGGCGCGAAGAAGGGCTTCAAGGACGCCTTCGCCCCGCAGGGCATGTTCGAGGACCTGGGTCTGAAGTACGTCGGCCCCATCGACGGGCACGACATCGGGGCCGTCGAGTCGGCGCTGCGCAGGGCCAAGCGCTTCCACGGGCCCGTGCTGGTCCACTGCCTCACCGAGAAGGGGCGCGGCTACGAACCCGCTCTCGCCCACGAGGAGGACCACTTCCACACCGTCGGTGTGATGGACCCGCTGACCTGCGAGCCGCTGGCGCCGTCCAACGGGCCGTCCTGGACGTCGGTCTTCGGCGACGAGATCGTGCGGATCGGCGAGGAGCGGGAGGACGTCGTGGCGATCACGGCGGCCATGCTGCACCCGGTCGGGCTCGGCAAGTTCGCGGAGCGGTTCCCGGACCGGGTGTGGGACGTGGGGATCGCCGAGCAGCACGCGGCCGTGTCGGCGGCGGGGCTCGCGACGGGCGGGCTGCATCCGGTCGTCGCCGTGTACGCCACCTTCCTCAACCGGGCCTTCGACCAGCTCCTCATGGACGTCGCGCTGCACCGGTGCGGGGTGACGTTCGTACTGGACCGGGCCGGCGTCACGGGCGTCGACGGGGCCTCCCACAACGGCATGTGGGACATGTCCGTCCTCCAGGTCGTGCCCGGCCTCAGGATCGCCGCGCCGCGCGACGCCGACCAGCTGCGGGCGCAGCTGCGGGAGGCGGTGGCCGTCGACGACGCCCCGACGCTGGTGCGGTTCCCGAAGGAGTCCGTGGGGCCGTCGATCCCGGCGGTGGACCGGGTGGGCGGCCTGGACGTGCTGCACCGGTCCGGGCGCGAGCCGGACGTCCTCCTCGTCGCCGTCGGCGTGATGGCCCCGGTGTGCCTCCAGGCGGCCGAGCTGCTCCAGGCGCGCGGCATCACGTGCACCGTCGTCGACCCGCGCTGGGTGAAGCCCGTGGATCCGGCGCTCGTGCCCCTCGCCGCGCAGCACCGGATCGTGGCGGTCGTCGAGGACAACAGCCGCTCGGCGGGAGTCGGCGCCGCCGTGGCACTGGCACTGGGCGACGCCGACGTCGACGTACCCGTACGGCGCTTCGGCATCCCGGAGCAGTTCCTCGCGCACGCCAAGCGGGGCGAGGTGCTCGCCGACATCGGGCTCACGCCCGTCGAGGTCGCCGGACGGATCAGCGCGAGCCTGGCCCTCAAGGAGGCCGAGAACGGCCCGGCCGGCACCGAGCAGGCCGACGTCGGCCGGGACGGTCGTAACGCCGTGCCAGTCAAGGAGAATCCTGCATGACCACCGAGTTCGACCTCGGCAGACTCCTCGCCGAGCGCGGAGCCGAGCGCTACGAGCTGCACGGCGAGTACCTGAACCACCAGCTCCCGCGCATGCTGCGCACCATCGGCTTCGACAAGGTCTACGAGCGGGCCGAAGGCGCCTACTTCTGGGACGCGGACGGCGACGACTACCTGGACATGCTCGCCGGGTTCGGGGTGATGGGCCTGGGGCGCCACCACCCCGTCGTCCGCAAGGCGCTGCACGACGTCCTCGACGCCTGCCTGGCCGACCTCACCCGTTTCGACTGCCAGCCGCTGCCCGGGCTGCTGGCCGAGCGGCTGCTCGCGCACAGCCCGCACCTGGACCGGGTGTTCTTCGGCAACAGCGGGACGGAGGCGGTGGAGACCGCGCTGAAGTTCGCGCGGTTCGTCACCGGGAGGCCGCGGATCCTGTACTGCGAGCACGCCTTCCACGGGCTGACCACCGGCGCGCTGTCCGTGAACGGCGAGTCGGGCTTCCGGGACGGCTTCGCCCCGCTGCTGCCCGACACGGCCGTACCGCTCGGTGATCTCGACGCGCTGGCACGGGAGTTGCGCGGCGGTGACGTCGCCGCCCTGATCGTCGAACCCATCCAGGGCAAGGGCGTTCACGAGGCCCCGCCCGGCTATCTGCGGGGCGCCCAGGAGCTGTTGCACCGGCACAAGGCACTGCTCATCGCGGACGAGGTGCAGACCGGGCTCGGCAGGACCGGCGACTTCTACGCCTACCAGCACGAGGAGGGGGTCGAGCCGGACCTGGTGTGCGTGGCCAAGGCGTTGTCCGGGGGCTACGTGCCGGTGGGCGCCACGCTCGGCAAGGACTGGATCTTCAAGAAGGTCTACTCGTCCATGGACCGGGTGCTGGTCCACTCGGCGAGCTTCGGATCCAACGCGCAGGCCATGGCGGCCGGGCTCGCCGTCCTGTCCGTCCTGGAGAACGAGCAGATCGTCGCGAACGCGCGGGCTACCGGGGAGCTGCTCAAGTCCCGGCTCTCGGCACTCACCGGCAAGTACGAGCTGCTCGCCGACGTCCGCGGGCGGGGGCTGATGATCGGCATCGAGTTCGGCCGTCCCGACTCGCTGAAGCTCCGCAGCCGCTGGGCCATGCTGCAGGCCGCCCGCAAGGGCCTGTTCGCGCAGATGGTGGTGGTGCCGCTGCTGCGCCGGCACCGGATCCTCACCCAGGTCTCCGGGGACCACCTGGAGGTGATCAAGCTCATTCCACCGCTCATCATCGGCGAGCGCGAGGTTGACCGGTTCGTGGACGCCTTCACGGACGTGATGGACGATGCGCACAGCGGTGGCGGGCTGATGTGGGACTTCGGCAAGACGCTGATCAAGCAGGCGGTGGCCAACCGCTGAGGTCGACTCCGGGCTTTTGCCTCTGAGGCAATGAATTTGCCGCAGAGGCAAGCCTCCGGCTGAATGGAGAGCATGAGCTCTCCCGACCTCGCGCCCGAGGGCGAAACACCGGGCTCCGCCGACACCCTGCCGGCCGTCGCCCCCCGGTTGCGGGCCCTGCGCCGCCGAGCGGCGCTCACATTGGAGTCCGCCGCCCGCGCCGCCGGGCTCTCACCCGCCCACCTCTCCCGTCTGGAGACCGGGCAGCGCCAGCCGTCCCTGCCGATGCTGCTCGCGCTCGCGCGCATCTACGGTACGACCGTCTCCGAACTGCTCGGTGAGACGGTCGCCGACCGGGACGCGGTCGTGCGCGCCACCGACATGGAGCCGAGCGCGGCCGGAGGCTGGACGTACTGGCAGGCGGGCGCCGCCGGGCGCGGGATGCAGGCGCTGCGCGTCCATGTGCCCTACGGCTCTCAGGGCGACATCGTGCGTGTGCACCCCGGTGAGGAGTGGCTCTACGTCCTCAAGGGGCGGCTGCGGCTGCGCCTCGGGGACGCCACGCACCGGCTCGCGCCCGGTGACAGCGCCCACTTCGACTCGCTCACCCCGCACCGCATCGCCGCCCAGGACGAGGGCGGTGTCGAGCTGCTGTTCGTCCACACCCTGCTGCAGAGCCCCACGGCCACGCTGTGCCTGGGCCACACCCCCGGAGAGACGTCATGAGCGACATGGAGGAGAAGTTCCCACGCGGTCTGTGGGTGCGGCTCATCATCTACATCGCGGTGGGGCACGTCTTCGCCGCCTTCATCTACTTCCTGTTCGAAGCGGGCGCGAAGTAGTGCACACGGGACGGCCGGGTGTCAGTCGAGCAGCCGCTCCCGCAGCCGCTCCCGGGTCTGCGGGGTGAGCCGCAGCCCCTGCTCCAGGTAGGTGTCGACGGTGCCCCACGTCCCCTCGATCGTCTCGAAGGCCGCCGTCAGGTACTCGGCGCGCGCGTCGAACAGCGGGCTGAGCAACTCCATCACCTCGGGGGAGTAGGCCGAGGCGGCACTGCTGCTGCGGTGCACCTTGTAGCGGCGGTGCTTGGCGTTGGACTCCAGGTAGTCGGCGAGGATCGCGTCGCGCTCGACGCCGAGGGCGAGCAGCGTCACGGCGATGGACAGGCCGGCGCGGTCCTTGCCTGCGGCGCAGTGCATGAGGGCGGGGACGCTGTCCTCGGCGAGCGCGTGCAGCACCTGGGAGTGCTCGCCGGTGCGCTCCGTGATGATCATGCGGTACGAGGCGATCATCCGGTTCGCGGCCTTGCCGTCCGCGAGGATCTCCCGCAACTGGTCGAGGTCACCGTCACGGACCATCTTCCAGAACTCCGCGCCGTCCGCCGGGTCGCTCAGCGGCAGGTTCACATTGCGCACGCCGGGCAGCTCGACGTCCGGGCCCTCCAGCTTCTGGTCGGCCGCGTTGCGGAAGTCGAAGATCGTGTGCAGGCCCAGGGCGCCGAGGAAAGCGGCGTCGTCCTCGGTCGCGTGTGCCAGGTGACCACTGCGGAACAGCACGCCGTGGCGCACCCGTCGTCCGTCCACCGTCGGCAGTCCGCCCACATCGCGGAAATTGCGGACGCCGGCCAGTTCGGGCTCGGTCGACGGGATCTGCTGCGTCACGGGGGCTCCCTCCCAGTCGGCCCCGGCGGCGCGGCTCGACGATGCGGCCGGCGGGGTGCGCTCTCGACGATACGACATCGGTTCCTGAGGCAATGAGTTGTCCACAGGCGTTGCCTCGGGGTGCCCGGAGCCTTGATGATGTTGGTACTTGATGGCAGCTGTTCGAATCTGTGTGGGGAGCTCGATGCTGGAGATCTCAGCCAACGGCCGCACGTGGCTCCTGACCGGGCCGACCAGCGGATACGCCCTGCATCTGACCGACGGCGACGAGCTCCTGCACCTCCACTGGGGGCCCCGGATCGCGCTGGCCGACGCCGAGGCCCTCGCGGTGAGTCCGCTGCCGGAATACCGGCCTTTCGAGTCCCCGCTCGACGGACGCGAGGAGTACCCGGTCGAGGGTGGCCCCCGCTTCGTACGGCCGGCCCTGTCCGTGCGCACGGACGAGCGGCGCGGCACCGAATGGGGTTTCGAGCGGTACGACATCGACGGCGACGAGCTGCGGTTGCGCTTCCTCGACGGGGGTCTGCGCATCACCCTGCACTACCGGATGCGTGACGACGTCGTGGAACGCTGGGTGACCCTGGACAACGAGGGGCCGGCCCTGGAACTGCTGCGCGCCGACTCGGCCACCTGGACGCTGCCGGACCGGGACGAGTGGCGGCTGTCCCAGCTGCACGGCCGCTGGGGCGCCGAGTCCAGGCTCGTGAGATCGCCCCTCACCTACGGTGAGAAGGTCCTCGGCAGCCGCCGCGGGCACACCGGACACCAGCATCTGCCATGGGTCGCGCTCGACACGGACGCCACCGAGGAAACCGGCGAGGTCTATGGCTGCGCCCTCGGCTGGTCCGGGTCCTGGCGCATCGCCGTCGCCCAACTCCCGGACGCGCGCGTGCAGATCACCGGCGGCGCCGGACATGACGACTCCGGACTGCTGCGGCTGGGGCCGGGGGAGTCCTTCACGACACCCGTCTTCGCCGGGCTGTGGAGCGGGGGCGGCTTCGGCGCAGCGAGCCGGGCCTGGCACGCGTACCAGCGCGCGTACGTCATCCCGGACGCCGACCAGGACCGGCCGGTGCTGTTCAACTCCTGGGAGGCGACGGAGTTCGACATCTCCGAGGAGCAGCAGAGCGTGCTCGCGCGGCGGGCCGCGGCCATCGGAGTCGAGCTGTTCGTGGTCGACGACGGCTGGTTCGGGGCACGTACCAGTGACCGCGCCGGGCTCGGCGACTGGGTGCCGAACCCCGACCGCTTCCCGTCCGGGCTCAAGCCGCTCGCGGAGTACGTGCACGAGCTCGGCATGCAGTTCGGCATCTGGGTGGAGCCGGAAATGGTCAATCCAGACAGTGAGTTGTATCGCGCCCATCCATCATGGATTCAATATGAAGCGGGACGAAAGCGGACGGAATTCCGCGATCAGCTCGTACTGAACCTCGCCCGCGAGGACGTGCAGGAATACCTGTGGGAGCGACTCGACGGGCTCCTGTCCAGCGCCCCGATCGACTACGTGAAGTGGGACTTCAACCGCTGCTTCACCGATGCCGGCTGGCCCGGGGAGTCCTACCCGCAACGGCTGTGGGTCGACCATGTGCGGGCTCTGTACGGGCTGCTGGACCGGCTGCGGGCCGCCCACCCGGGCGTCGCCTTCGAGTCCTGCTCAGGTGGGGGCGGGCGGATCGACCTGGGGGTGCTGGGCCGTACGGACCAGGTGTGGACCTCGGACAACACCGACCCGCTCGACCGGCTGGCCGTCCAGCACGGCTTCAGTCAGGTCCACCCCGCCCGTGCCATGGCCGCCTGGGTCACCGACAGCCCCAACGCCATGCTCAATCATCGTGCGAGCTCCCTGCGCTTCCGTTTCGTGAGCGCCATGGCCGGGGTGCTCGGGGTCGGCGGTGACCTCGCCCGCTGGAGCGAGGAGGAACTCGCCGAAGCGCGGGAGTGGGTGGCGCTCTACAAGGAGATCAGGCCCGTGGTGCAGCACGGTGACCTCTACCGGCTGCGGCCTCCGAACGGTGGGCTGAGCGCGGTGCAGTACGTGCGCGGAGGCGACGCGGTCGTCCTCGCCTGGCTCCAGGCGCAGCGGTTCGGTGAGCCCGTCCCGGCGCTGCGCCTGCGTGCGCTCGACCCGACAGCATCGTATGAATGCCTTGAAACGGGCGAAACACACAGAGGTGCCGTAATGCTGCATCACGGACTTAAGACCGGATTGTGCGGCGACCTCGATGCGACGGTTATCCGGCTGCGCCGCATCTAGGGGATCTGTCCGAATTCGACTCCTTCATTCCAACTCGCTCCGCAGCGAAGGAAGCTGGAGCAGTGTCACGTGAGCAGCGTCATATTCGTGACGGTGCGTCGCTCGTCATGTTCACGTAATCCATATGTGTTTCAAGGGGCTTTGTGCCGGGAGGCGCCCCGATAATCAACGCAGGGTGACCGGTAATTCCCACAAGGGATCAACAGGAACGCATTCGGACGGAACCCCTCACTTGTTCCCGCGCGTCTTCCTCGCTTACGTTCGCCACCCATCCGGACGGACGCCGAATCCTGCCGCCGACCGGATTCCGCGCTAACTCACCCGTGTACGGCAGGAGCGGGGGACCCACAGGTACAACCGCCTGTTCCGGTCTCCGGAACGGCTTGGGGTCAAGTCGCGTCCCGACGCGGCCGGGCATCTCCAGCCCGCACCCGACAGCTCACCTCGCAGGCGCCGGAGAGGAATTCGCCATGCCCGCGAAGGGTAAGCACCGCCGTCCGAAGTCCCCGCGCTTCACCCGCTCCATCGCCGTCGCCGGAACCGGTGGCGCCGCTCTCGCTCTCCCGCTCATCGGTGCCACCGGCGCCCACGCCGCTCCTTCGCAGTCCGTTTCGGAAAAGGCCGTTCAGGCCCTTCCGGTCGCCGGACAGAAAGCCGCCGAGAAGAAGGAAGCGGCGAAGAAGGCGGATGTGCGGACCTATTCCGTGAAGGTCGGCGACTACCTTTCGAAGATCGCCGACGAGCAGAACGTCGAGGGCGGCTGGAAGAAGCTCTACGCCGACAACCGTGCGGCCGTCGGTGACGACCCGGCGCTGATCCACCCCGGTCTGAAGCTCACCCTCGGTGGCAAGGCCGCGCCGAGCGCCCCCAAGCCGTCGGCGCCGTCCTCCGACTCGACCGCTTCCAAGTCGTCCAAGTCGTCCAAGCCGTCCAAGTCGTCCCAGTCCTCGAAGGCCACCGCGTCGAAGGCGACCACGGCAGCGCAGAGCGCCGACACCGCCGGCGTCACCAATGGCTTCACGGCCCCCGTGGCCGGTGCCGCCGTCGGCACCGCCTACAAGGTCGCGGGCAGCATGTGGTCCAGCGGCTACCACACCGGCGTCGACTTCGTCGTCCCGACCGGTACCTCGCTGAAGGCCGTGGGCGCCGGCACGGTCGTCTCCGCCGGCTGGGCCGGCGCGTACGGCAACCAGGTCGTCATCCAGCTCGCCGACGGCCGCTACGCCCAGTACGCCCACCTGTCGTCCCTCTCGGTGTCGAGCGGCCAGTCCGTCACCGCGGGCCAGCAGGTCGGCCTCTCCGGCTCGACCGGCAACTCGACCGGCCCGCACCTGCACTTCGAGATCCGCACCACCCCGGACTACGGCTCCGACCTCGACCCGGTCGCCTACCTCCGTTCGAAGGGCGTCGCCATCGGCTGACGGTCGTCCTGCCGACGCCGCCTGCTTGACGCACATGCCTGACACACCTGCCTGACACGCAGCCGAAGGCCGGACCTCGATCGCGGGGTCCGGCCTTCGGCGTGTCCGCGGGGAGGGCGGCTCGCTGCGCCCGCAACGCACCTGACCAAAGGGTTATTCCGGGTTTGGCGAACACTTGGTAAGTGGCCTATCTCACCGCTCGTCAACCCTGCCCTACGGTCGCGTAGGTCACATTCGAAGGTGAATCATGTGCCGATGTGGCAGACGATTCGAAGAGTGACAGCAGATCAGTGATCGGGTCGTACGTCGCGGTGGGGGACAGCTTCACCGAGGGCGTCGGCGACCCCGGCCCCGACGGGGCGTTCGTCGGCTGGGCCGACCGGTTCGCGGTCCTCCTCGCGGACCGACGGCCCGAGGGCGACTTCGACTACACCAACCTCGCCGTGCGCGGCAAACTGCTCGACCAGATCGTGGCGGACCAGCTCCCGCAGGCCATCGAAATGGCCCCGGACCTGGTCTCCTTCTGCGCGGGCGGCAACGACATCATCCGGCCCGGCACCGACCCCGACGAGGTCGCCGAGCGGTTCGAGCGGGCCGTCGCCCGGTTGACCTCCGCGGTCGGCACCGTCATGGTGACGACCGGATTCGACACCCGTGGCGTGCCCGTGCTGAAGCATCTGCGCGGCAAGATCGCCACGTACAACGGCCATGTGCGGGCCATCGCCGACCGGTACGGCTGTCCGGTGCTCGACCTGTGGTCCCTGAAGACCGTTCAGGACCGGCGCGCCTGGGACCACGACCGGCTCCACCTGTCCCCGGAAGGGCACACGCGCGTGGCATTGCGCGCGGGCCAGGTCCTCGGCCTCGATGTGCCGGCCGACCCCGATCAGCCCTGGCCGCCGCTCCCGCCGCGCGGCACCCTGGAGATCCGGCGGGACGACGTCCAGTGGGCGCGCGAATTCCTGGTGCCCTGGATCGGGCGGCGACTGCGCGGAGAGTCCTCGGGTGACCATGTGACGGCCAAGGGCGCACTGTCGCCGGACGACATCAAGATGCGGATCGACGCGGTGGCTTGACACGGTGACTTGAGTCGGCGCTTCGGCGATGTGGGCCGCGCCCGGTTCCAGGGGCGCGGCCCGCACGGCCGCCGGCGCCGACCGGTCGGCGGGAGGTCGGCCGCCTCACCGCGTCGCCGCCGCCAACGCCTCCCGCTCCAGCCCCAGTTCCCGGGCCAGCGCCTCGTCCACCCAGTCCCGGGCACGCGCGCGTGACACCGCGCCGGAGTACGACGTCAACTGCACGGCGAGCCCATCGAGAAGCGCCGTGAGGCGCAGAGCCGTACCGGTGGGGTCCGGGCAGTCGAACTCACCCGCGGCCACGCCCTGCGCGAGCACCTCGGTGAGGGCGGCCTTCCACTGCCGGTCGAGGTCCCGTGTGACCTCCTGCAGCGCGGGCTCGCGCAACGCCGCGGCCCAGCCCTCGATCCACAGCCGCCAGCCCTTGGCCTGGCCGGTCGGCGCGTACCAGCGCACGGCGGCCCGCAACCGTCGCAACGCCGTCGTACGACGGCCGAGGATCTTCCGCAGACGGGTCAGATCACCCTCGGCGGCGTACGAGAACGCGGCGGCGACGAGCTTCTCCTTGGTGTCGAAGTGGTAGAGCACCAGGGCGTTGCTCACCCCGAGCGCCGAGGCCACGTCGGCGATCCTGACCGCCGTAACGCCCCGCGCCTCTATCTGCTCGACGGCGGCCCGCAGCAACTCCTCACGCCGCTCCGCCACGCTCAACCGCACTCTTGCCACGCCGTCACCCTAAAGCCTCGGCACCCGCCGGCCTCGGGCCGCGTCCCGGTGAGGACACGCCGTTCGCGCTCAGTCGTGCCAACCGAACCGGTCGGAGATCACCGCCAGCCGGTCCGCCGCGATGGTGTGCGCGGCGCACCGGGGTGTCGTGCCGTCGGCCTCGGCGCGGGCCAGGGTGAGATCGGTGAGGGCGCGCATCGAGCGCCGTGTGTGGGCGAACGCTGCGTCCGCGTCCGCGTCGAGGTCGCCGAACAACGTCCACCACCACCAGGCGTTCGTGGCCGAGTTGACCACCACGTCCGGCAACACGGTCACGCCCCGCGTGGCCAGCAGCTCCTCCGCTTCGGGCCGTACGGGCATGTTGGCCGCCTCGGCGATCCAGCGGGCGGTGATCCGGCCCTGGTTCGTGACGTCGATCGCGTACGACACGGCAGCTGGCACCAGCACCTCCGCCTCGGCGGACAGCCACGCTTCGCCGGGTAGCTCGCGGTCGCCGGGGCGCAGCGCGGCGCGGTCCACGGTGCCGTACGCGTCCCGTGCCGCGAGCAGGGCCTCGATGTCGAGCCCCGCCGGGTTGGCGATCGTGCCCTTGATGTCGGCGACCGCCACGACGGTGAGTCCCGCACGCGTGAGGAAACGCGCCGTGGCACCGCCCATGGTGCCGAACCCCTGCACGGCCACGCGGGTCCGCCAGTACGGCACATCGGCCCGGTCCAGCGCCGCGAGCACCGACTCGGCGACTCCGCAGCCGCCGACCAGCTCGTCGAGCCCTATGCCGTCCACCTCGACCGCGAAGGCGTCCGCGATCCGCCGACGGGCGTCGGCCTCGTCGTCGAGCAGCGGATACACGGCCTGGACGGAGGAGACGAGGCCCGCCTCGCCGGCCGCCCGGTCGACCACGTCCTGGGTGAGGCCGAGGTCCTCGCCCGTGGTCCAGCAGCTCTCGATGTACGGCCGCATGGTCCGCAGGTAGCGCACCAGCAGGCCGTACGCCTCCGGGTCCCGCGGGTCGCAGTCGATGCCGCCCTTGGCGCCGCCCAGGGGGATGTAGCGGGCTTCCGGGTCGTAGTGCAGGGCTTCCTTCATGCTCATCCCGCGCGCCAGCCCGGCGACCTCGTCCAGCGTGCAACCCGGGCGCATCCGCAGCCCGCCGCTGGCCACGCCGCGCACCAGCCGGTCGACGACCAGAAAGCCCTGACGGCCGGTGACGTGGTCGGTCCAGGTGAGCGACAGCAAGGGGGTGGTCATGGGGTCTCCGGGGAGGGGCGGGCCGCGTGCCGCGCGCGGATACTGAACGACGGGTCAGTATTGGAGTGGGGGCGGGGACATGTCAATGCGGAGTGGCTCTCGGAGCGGGTCGCACGGCCGGGGCAGCGGCCGGGGAGCCGTTCTCCGGGCCCATCCGGGGATGTCGGAGTGGCCGACCATAATGGAAGCCTCACCGACTCCACCTGGAGGTACCGTGGCCGGTTTCCGTTTCCCGAGCTCCGGGCTCCGCGCCCTGCGGCCCGAAGCCTTCGGCGTGGATCCGAGCGGTGAGCGCATGGCGCGCATCCAGAGATCGCCGCACTTCAGGGACGGGGTCTTCCAGAACCCCGGAGGCGCCGCCCGAACCCGGCCGTCCGGGTCGATGGTGGAGTTCGCCAAGGTCTTCTTCGACAAGGACACCCGCCCCCGCCGCGCTCCCGAAGGCACGGTGCCGGTGCACTCCACCACCTACGCCGACCTGGCCAAGCCGCCTTCGGGCGGACTGCGCCTGACCTGGATGGGGCACTCCAGCGTCCTCGCGGAGATCGACGGCCACCGGGTCCTCTTCGATCCGGTGTGGGGAGAGCGCTGCTCGCCGTTCCCCTTCGCCGGGCCCAAGCGGCTGCATCCGGTGCCGCTGCCCCTCGCCGCGCTCGGGCCCGTCGATGTCGTCGTCATCTCGCACGACCACTACGACCACCTGGACATGCCGACGATCAAGGCGCTGGCCGGCACGGACACCCTCTTCGCGGTGCCTCTCGGGGTCGGCGGCCATCTCGAACACTGGGGCGTGTCCGCAGACCGGCTGCGCGAGCTGGACTGGCACGAGACCACGAAGGTCGGCGGCCTCACGCTGACCGCCACCCCGGCCCGCCACTTCTGCGGGCGCGGTCTGCGCAACACACAGCACACGCTCTGGGCGTCCTGGGTCGTCGCCTCGGACGAGCACCGGATCTACCACAGCGGTGACACCGGCTACTTCGAGGGTTTCAAGGACATCGGCTCCGACCACGGCCCGTTCGACGCCACGATGATCCAGGTCGGGGCCTACTCGGACTTCTGGCCCGACATCCACATGACGCCGGACGAGGGCGTCCGGGCCCACCTCGACCTGCAGGGCGGGGACCCGACCGCGGGCATCATGCTGCCGATCCACTGGGGGACCTTCAACCTGGCGCCGCATCCGTGGGCGGAGCCGGGGGAGTGGATGATGCGGGCCACGCACAAGGCCGGGGTCACGATGGCGGCTCCCCGCTGCGGTGAGCCTTTCGAGCCGGCCACCGTGCCGCCCGTCACCCCGTGGTGGCGCGAGGTGACCGAGGCACCCGCCGAGGGGTGGCCGGTGTGGCCGCCGGTGGTCGCGGGGCCGGACAGCCCGGTGGTGGCGGCGCCGGACAGCCCGGTGGTGGCGGGGCCGGACAGTCCGGCGGTGGTGTAGGGCCCCTGTGATGTGCCGCGGCGGACGAGTCGGTCACGTGGGGCCGCACGAGCCTGTCGGTCCGAAGTCGCACGAGCGCGTCGGCCAGGGGAAGTTCGACCGGAGCGGGGCGCGTTCGTCGGATTCGTGCGCCCGTCTTCGACGGCTCACGCCGGGAGCGTAGGGGCGCCAGGAGGCGCACGATCGGCGGGGCGCGCCGATACGTGCCGTGACGTGCCGGGGGTCGGTGCCTTCGGCCGGTAGGTGCGGAAACGTCACGGCCGGGGCGTTCGTGAGCGGGGGATCCGTAGGTCGGTGAGCTGTGGCACGGATGATGTGCCCCGCCGCCGACTTTCCTTCGTGACCACTTCTGACCAGGTCCGATCGTTCCCGTCCCTCGTGTTGAACCATGAGGAGACGGCTTATCGGTCTGTCGTACGAGACCTCATACCAGAGCGGGACGCTGCCTGCCGGACTTTGTCAACTGCCCACCGCACATGATGCGAAGGCGACTACTGTCAGTGTCCGTCGGGCGACACGGAGCCGAACTTGTCGGCTGCGTCGACCGACATCGCGATGGCGCATGCCCCGGGCCGTGCAGACCGTGCGCATCCCCAGGCCCCGACCGACGGACCAGTACGAGGACCCCGATGTCTCAACTCCGCGCCCCGGCCGCACGCGCAGACCGCCGTGAGGGCGGGCGGCACGGGCGCCCGGCCCCCCGCACCGCACCCGCTCTGCCCGAGACCCACATACGTCACCAGTTGATGCGTCTGGCCGTCCTGCCGCCCATCGCCGTGGCACTCAGCGCCTGCGCGGCCGTCCTGTTCCTCGCGCGCACCACCGGAGTCCGGCCGAGCCTCACCCTGTGGGGCGTGCTCGCGGGCGCGGTCTCGGTGGCCCTCGCGGGCATCCTGATCGCCGCGGTTGCCGCCGACCGCACCGCGAAGTCCGTGAGCGACCGCCTCGGCGCGCTGCGCCGCAGCAGTGCCCGCGGCGAGGCAGATCTGCGGTCGCTAGTGGAGGCCCTGCGACGCGGCGACGGTGCGCCGAAGCGCAAGACGCGCACCGGTCCACCGGACGGCGCCGACGACTTCGAGCTGCTGGCCGCCGACATCGCCCGCGCCCACGACGGGGCCGTCACCGCCGTCGTCCAGGCCTCTCAGCTCTCCAGCCAGGCCGGCAGCGAGCAGAAGCTGGAGGTCTTCGTCAACCTCGCCCGGCGCCTTCAGTCGCTCGTGCACCGGGAGATCTCCATCCTCGACGATCTGGAGAACGAGATCGAGGACCCGGATCTGCTCAAGGGCCTCTTCCACGTGGACCACCTCGCCACCCGCATCCGTCGCCACGCCGAGAACCTCGCCGTCCTCGGCGGGGCCGTCTCCCGTCGGCAGTGGAGCAACCCGGTCTCCATGACCGAGGTGCTGCGTTCGGCGATCGCCGAGGTCGAGCAGTACTCCCGGGTGAAGCTGGTGCCGCCCATCGACGGCACCCTGCGTGGACACGCCGTCGCCGACGTGATCCACCTGCTGGCCGAACTCGTCGAGAACGCCACGGTGTTCTCCGCCCCCCACACCCAAGTGCTGCTCCGGGCCAACCTGGTGACCTCGGGGCTCGCCGTGGAGGTGGAGGACCGCGGGCTCGGCATGCCCGTCGGCGAACAGAACCGTATGAACGCCCTGCTCACCGACCCCGACCAGGTCAACGTCGCCAGCTTGCTGGCGGACGGGCGCATCGGGCTGTTCGTCGTGTCGCAGCTGGCCAAGAGGCATGGCATCCATGTCCGTCTGCAGAGCAACATCTACGGCGGCGTCCAAGCCGTACTCGTCGTGCCACAGGCGTTGTTGGGCACCGAACCCGAGGGACGCGGAGGCGTCGCGCGGGTGTCGGAGCCGCAGGGCTCGCACACTCCCGCAGGGGGTACGGCCGTACCGCCGCAGGCCCCGGCGCCCGCCACGTCGCAGGGGCGCGCACAGCAGGCGCCGGTGCCTCAGCAGCAGCGGCATACGGGCTCGGGAGCACCGGCGGCCGGGCAGCGGGGGGCGGGCGAGGCGACGCCGGGGACACCGCGTCAGCCGCAGCCGCAGCCGCAGGCCGGCAGGGGTGCTGCCCCGAGGGCGGACGGCAGTGGGCCGGCACCGCTCCCCGTGCGGGGCGCACACGCAGAGCGGGCCAATCCGGCGGAAGCGGTTCCCGGCATCAAGCCCGACGAACGCCGGCTCCTCGACGAGAACACCGTCGCTCCGCCCACCCCGCGCATCGCCACCGTCCGCGGCACCATGGACAAGCCTCAACTGCCGCGCCGCCGGGCCCAGGAGCACATCGCCCCTCAGTTGCGTGAGGCTCCCGCGCCTCGTCAGGAGCCCGACCATCTGGCCGGGCACGACCCGGGGTTGATGGCGGCCTTCCAGCGGGGCATCGGGCTCGCCGAGACGCAGCAGCACATGGAGGCGTCCCATATGGAGGCGGCGCATATGGATGCCGGCCACATGGATGTCCAGCCCTTGGATGTCGGGCACATGGAGACGTCGCACATGGAGACCCCGCACATGGATGCCGGGCACAGCGACACGGGGAGCTGGGAAGCGGCGCCCACGGACGCCGAGCACACGGGCGGCGGCCACATGGGCCCAGGCCACATGGAGGACACCGCCACGGAGCTGGGGCTGAAGGACCCCTGGCGGATCGACCCGGGGCACGTGGATCTCGGGCACGGAAACCTCGGGCACGGAAACCTCGGAGACCACGGGCGAGGCGGACACATGGGCGCGAGCCACATGGATGTCCCGCACACACCGTCCAGCCGCACGACACACATGGCGTCCGATCACATGGCGTCCGAGCACATGGTGTCCAGCGACACGGCCTCAGGCCACACGCCGCCCCACCTCATCGGCCTCGGCCACCTGGACACGGGCCACCCCCACTCGCCGCACACCACCGCCGGCACCGCCACCACCCCGACACCCACCCACCAGGCCCTCCTCACCCACCAGGCCGACCCCACCTACGCACCCTTGCGGCACACGACCCCCGAAACCGCATCACCCACCCCGGAGCCGACCCGACAGGACCCCACGTCCTTCGAGCCTCTCCGCCTTGAGTCCCTGCACCAGACACCTGTCCGTCCGGAGCCGATGAGCCCGGACACAGGTCGCCCGCAGACCGACCACCTGCGCCCGACCCCACTGGATGGCCCCCACACAGATGTGACCCCCATGACCACCGGGTCGCACATGGATGGATCACCCATGGACCGGCCCCACAGCACCGAGACGCACTCCGGGTTCGCGCCCGGCGCCGACCACACCACCCGGCACGACGGGAGCGCGCCAGCCGGATGACCACGCCCCTGACCAGCCTGAAGTCCGCCTGGGCGGCAACCCCCACCCCCAGCGCTCCCGCAGACATTCGTATTTCAAGGAGTCGATCCATCATGGCGAGCGAAGCGCCGACCGCTCATGTGTCCGATCTCGACTGGCTGATGAGTGGCCTAGTGCAGCGTGTACCGCACACCACCAGCGCGGTGCTCCTCTCCTGCGACGGACTGGTGAAGTCGGTTCACGGTCTCGACCCGGACAGCGCAGACCACATGGCAGCCCTGGCCTCCGGCCTGTACTCCCTCGGCCGCAGTGCCGGACTCCGCTTCGGTGACGGCGGGGACGTACGGCAGGTCGTCGTCGAACTCGACTCGACGCTGCTCTTCGTGACCACCGCCGGATCCGGCACCTGCCTCGCCGTGCTGGCCGGCCGCGAGGCCGACGCGGCGGTGCTGGGCTACGAGATGGCGATGCTGGTCAAGAGCGTCCGCCCGTACCTGATCACCGCGCCCCGGCAGCACTCCGTCGCCGTCGAACCCTCGGCGATGAGGCCTTGAACGTGACGGCGGCCGGCGACGGGCCCTGGCTCGACGACGCGGCCGGACGGCTCGTGCGACCTTTCACGGTCAGCAACGGCCGTACCCGGCCCACCGTCGCGCTCGACCTGATGTCGCAGGTGATGGCCACCGGGGCGCCCCCCCTCGGCTACCTCGGCCCCGAGCACGAGCAGGCGCTCGACCTGTGCCGCGCCCCCGTCTCGGTCGCCGAGGTCGCCGCCCACCTGAAGCTGCCGGCGGCGGTCACCAAGGTGCTGCTGTCGGACCTCGTCGACGGCGGGGCGCTCACCACCAAGCCCCCCGAGTTCCACCACAACCCGACTGACCGGGCTCTTCTGGAGGCAGTGCTCGATGGACTACGACGACAGCTCTGACCCCTTCCCCACCGCACTGAAGATCTTGGTGGCGGGAGGGTTCGGGGTAGGCAAGACGACCTTCGTCGGCGCGGTGAGCGAGATCGCGCCGCTCAGCACCGAGGAACTGCTCACCACGGTCAGCGCCGCGACCGACAACCTGGAGGGTATCGAGAACAAGGTCGAGACGACCGTGGCCATGGACTTCGGCCGCATCACGCTCGATCCGGAACACGTGCTCTATCTGTTCGGCACACCAGGCCAGGAACGGTTCTGGTTCATGTGGGACGAACTCTCCGAGGGTGCGCTCGGCGCGGTCATCCTCGCGGACACCCGGCGCCTGGAGGAGTGCTTCGCCGCCGTCGACTTCTTCGAGCAGCGGGGCCTCGGCTTCATCGTCGCCGTCAACGAGTTCGACGGGTCCCACCGGTACGACCCGGAGGAGGTCCGCGCCGCCATCGACCTCGATCCGCAGATCCCCATCGTCCGCTGCGACGCCCGGATCTCCAGCTCCGGTGTCCAGACCCTGCTGACCCTCGTCCGGCATCTCATCGCCCACACGCCGGCACCCGCGCCGAGCCACGGCGCCCACATGTGACACCCGCACACACCAGGACGGAACCGCATATGACCCACGCCTACAGCGACGGAATCCGCCCATGAGCTACGGCCCACCCCGCCCGGTTGCTCGTCTGCTGCTCACCCCCGAGGACAAGGAGGCCCCCGCCCGCGCCCGTCGGCTGCTCGGACTGGGTCTGGGAGAACATCCGGACCCCGCCCTCGACGCCTTCGCGGACCGCCTCGCCGAAGTCACCGCCGCGCCTTACGCCATGGTCAACTTCGTCGGCGAGAACCGGCAGTTCTTCGCCGGTCTGCACGCGCGGCGGCCCCTCGTGTCCCTGGAGCAGACCGACGACACCAAGCCGGAGCTGGGCCGCCATATGGAACGCGACCATGGGTTCTGCCCCCATGTGGTCGTCCGACACAAGGCGTTGGTCCTGGAGGATGTGCGGGACTATCCCCGGTTCGCGGGCAACCCGATCGTCGACGAGTACGGCATCCGTTCCTATCTGGGCGCCCCGCTGATCGACTCCACCGGGATGGCGCTGGGCACGGTCTGCGTCGTCGACGTGGAGCCGCGGCCGTGGGGGAGGGCGGGGCTGGAGACGATCAAGGCGTCCGCGTCGGAACTGGCGATGCGGCTGGAACGACGGGCGGTGGACGGGCTTCCGCTGTGAGCGCACCTCCCTGCCCCGGGGAGTCCACCAGCGGTCTGCACCAGCGGTCCGCACCAGCGGTCTGCGTCTCGATGTCGCGCCGGTCCACGGGGGCGTCGGCGAGTTCCTGCGCCTCGTCCGCGAGGGAGGGCGTACCGGCGCACCGGCGCACCGACACCGCCCGGGAAGCGGCTCCGCCGGATCCGGAGCTGATCGCGTACGTCGAGGGCCGGCGGCGCGGGTGAGGGAAGGCGGGACACCGGGACGGGAGAGGCCGCAGGGGAGGGCGTGAAGGAAAGCTGTGGCGCCGCTTAAGAAATCCTCGATGGACCGGAGCACCGGCGTACGGCAGATTGCTACGCGATTCCACTCCTCTCCCCGGCCACGGGCTCGTTCGGCATGCCCGAGGGCGGGACTCACCCTCGGGAGCCGTAGTGAAGGCGCTGGTCAAGGAGAAGGCGGAGCCGGGGCTGTGGCTCGCGGACGTCCCGGAACCGGCCGTAGGGCCCGGAGACGTACTGATCAAGGTGCTGCGCACCGGCATCTGCGGCACCGATCTGCACATCCGGTCCTGGGACGGCTGGGCGCAGCAGGCGATCCGCACACCGCTCGTGGTCGGGCACGAGTTCGTCGGTGAGGTCGTCGAGACGGGCCGTGACGTCACCGACATCAAGCCCGGGGACCGGGTCAGCGGCGAGGGGCACCTGGTGTGCGGCAAGTGCCGCAACTGCCTGGCCGGCCGCCGGCACCTGTGCCGTGCCACGGTCGGCCTCGGCGTCGGCAGGGACGGTGCCTTCGCCGAGTACGTCGCCCTGCCCGCCGCCAACGTGTGGGTCCACCGGGTACCCGTCGACCTCGATGTCGCCGCGATCTTCGACCCGTTCGGCAACGCCGTGCACACCGCGCTGTCGTTCCCGCTGGTCGGCGAGGACGTGCTGATCACCGGGGCCGGTCCGATCGGCCTGATGGCGGCGGCCGTGGCCCGGCACGCGGGCGCGCGCAACGTCGTCATCACCGACGTCAGTGAGGAACGGCTGCAACTGGCCCGCAAGATCGGCGTGAGCCTCGCCCTGAACGTGTCCGAGTCGAGCATCGTCGACGGACAGCGCGAGCTCGGCCTGCGTGAGGGCTTCGACATCGGACTGGAGATGTCCGGCCGCCCCGAGGCCATGCGCGACATGATCGCCAACATGACGCACGGTGGCCGTATCGCCATGCTCGGCCTGCCGGCGCAGGAGTTCCCGGTCGACTGGGCCCGGATCGTCACCTCGATGATCACCATCAAGGGCATCTACGGCCGCGAGATGTTCGAGACCTGGTACGCGATGTCCGTGCTGCTGGAGGGCGGGCTCGACCTCGCCCCCGTGATCACCGGCCGGTACGGCTACCGCGACTTCGAGGCGGCGTTCGCCGACGCGGCGAGCGGCCGCGGTGGCAAGGTCATCCTCGACTGGACCGCATAGGCGCCTCGCGCAAGCCGACCGTGTAACCCACTCTGCCTTTCTGGGAGCTCTGAATGTTCGACTCCGTGCGCGACGACCTGCGCGCCACCCTCGACGAGATCCGCGCCGCCGGTCTGCACAAGCCCGAGCGCGTGATCGACACCCCGCAGTCCGCGACCGTGAACGTCAGCGCGGGCGGCCGCCCCGGCGAGGTCCTCAACTTCTGCGCGAACAACTACCTCGGCCTCGCCGACCACCCCGAGGTGATCGCCGCCGCCCACGAGGCCCTCGACCGCTGGGGCTACGGCATGGCGTCGGTGCGCTTCATCTGCGGCACGCAGGAGGTGCACAAGGAACTGGAGGCCCGGCTCTCCGCGTTCCTCGGCCAGGAGGACACGATCCTGTACTCCTCCTGCTTCGACGCCAACGGCGGCGTCTTCGAGACGCTCCTCGGCCCTGAGGACGCGGTGATCTCCGACGCCCTGAACCATGCGTCGATCATCGACGGCATCCGACTGTCCAAGGCCCGCCGCTTCCGGTACGCCAACCGTGATCTGGCCGACCTCGAAAAGCAGTTGAAGGACGCGGCCGACGCCCGGCGCCGGCTGATCGTCACCGACGGCGTGTTCTCCATGGACGGATATGTGGCCCCGCTGCGCGAGATCTGCGACCTCGCCGACCGCTACGACGCCATGGTCATGGTCGACGACTCGCACGCCGTCGGTTTCGTCGGCCCCGGCGGTCGCGGCACCCCCGAGCTGCACGGTGTCATGGACCGCGTCGACATCATCACCGGCACCCTGGGCAAGGCCCTCGGCGGCGCGTCCGGCGGTTATGTGGCGGCCCGCGCCGAGATCGTCGCCCTGCTGCGCCAGCGCTCCCGGCCGTACCTGTTCTCGAACACCTTGGCCCCGGTGATCGCGGCGGCCTCCCTCAAGGTCCTCGACCTGCTGGAGTCGGCGGACGACCTGCGGGTGCGGCTGGCCGAGAACACCGCGCTGTTCCGTCGCCGGATGACACAGGAGGGCTTCGAGATCCTCCCCGGCGACCACGCCATCGCACCCGTGATGATCGGCGACGCGGCGAAGGCGGGCCGGCTCGCGGAGCTGCTCCTGGAGCGGGGCGTGTACGTGATCGGCTTCTCGTACCCGGTGGTGCCGCAGGGCCAGGCCCGCATCCGGGTGCAGCTGTCCGCCGCGCACTCGACGGACGACGTGAACCGTGCCGTCGACGCCTTCGTGGCGGCCAGAGCGGAACTGGCAGGCTGAGCCCCGGCCACTTTCGGCACTGAGATAATCGATCCCATGATCGAAGCGCGGCGGCTGCACATCCTCCGTGCGGTGGCGGACCACCGTACGGTGACGGCGGCTGCCGCCGCGCTGTATCTGACCCCCTCGGCGGTCTCCCAGCAGCTGGCGGCCCTGGAGCAGGAGACCGGCCACCGCCTGGTCGAGCGCGGCGCGAAGGGCGTACGGCTGACCCCCGCCGGTGAGATCCTGCTCAGCCACACCAACGCGGTCCTCGCCCAGCTGGAGCGTGCCGAGGCCGAGCTCGCGGCGTACAGCTCGGGCGCGGCCGGCACGGTCACGGTGGCCTCCTTCGCGACCGGTATCGCCTTGGTCGTGGCCCCGGCGGTGGGTCGGCTCGCCGAGACGTCCCCCGGCATCCGCATTCGCGTCCAGGACGCCGAGGGCGACGCCAGCCTGCCCATGGTGCTGGACCGGCAGGTGGATGTCGCCGTGGCGGTCGAGTACCGGGGGGCGCCGCCGGCCGACGACCCCCGCCTGACCCACGTACCTCTCTACGCCGAGCCTTTCGACGCGGTCGTCCCGGTGCACCACCGCCTGGCCGACGCCGCCGAGGTGCCGCTGGCGGAGCTGGCCAAGGACGCCTGGATCGGTCCCTACCCGGGGAACCCCTGTCACGACGTGGTCGTCCTGGCGTGCGAGAACGCCGGCTTCCAGCCCCGTCTCGAACACTCCTCGGACGACTTCCGCGCGGTCGTCGCACTCGCCTCGGCGGATGCGGGCGTGGCGCTCGTACCGCGATCGGCCCTGCGCGGCATGGACCTCACGGGGGTCGTCGTACGGCCCGTGGACGGGGTGGCCCCGACGCGCCGGGTCTTCGCCGCCGTACGTCGGGGCGCCGAGGAGCACCCCCTGATCAGGCCGGTGCTCCAGGCGCTCGGAGAGGCGGCGGGGGAGTGAGGCTCCCGTAACCTCGGCGTTTCATATCCGGGATATCCTCCCGGATATGAAATCGACGGCAGACGGTGGCGACCCCGAGGACACGGTGGACCTCCGTCTCGGTGCCCGGCTCGCCGAGCTGCGGGCCGAACGCGGCTGGTCGCTGGGGGACTTGGCCGAGCGCAGTGGCGTCAGCCGCTCGACCCTGTCCCGCGCCGAGCGGGCCGAGACCAGTCCCACCGCCGCGCTGCTGAACCGGCTGTGCCATGTCTACGGCCGGACCATGTCCCAGCTGCTCAGCGAGGTCGAGTCGCAGTCGGCGCTGCTGGTCCGAGCGGCCGAGCAGCCGGTGTGGGAGGACCGTTCCGCCGGGTTCGTACGGCGGTCCGTGTCGCCGCCGCATCACGGGCTGCGCGGCGAGCTCGTCGAGGGGCGGCTCACCGCGGGCGCCGACATCGCGTACGACCGGCCGCCGGTGCCGGGGCTGGAGCAGCACATCTGGGTACGGGAAGGAGAGCTCGACGTGACGGTCGACGAGACCGAGCACCGTCTTTGCGCCGGGGACTGCCTGCGCATGCGGGTGTGGGGGCCGACGCGGTTCCGTTGCGCCGGGCCGGAGGCGGTGCGGTACCTGCTGGCGGTGGTGCTGCCGTGAGGGTGACGGCACTGAACGAGGCCCAACTGCTCGACGCGGCAGGGGGATTGGCGGAGCTGCTGGTGGACGCGGTGATGGGCGGCGCCTCCGTCGGTTTCCTGGCACCGCTGGACCGCACCACGGCGACGGCCTGGTGGCAGGAGCGGGCGGCAGCCGTCGCCGACGGGCGCCTGGCCGTCTGGGCGGCGCACGACGGCGGGCGGATCGTCGGCACAGTCGGCCTGGCCTTCCCGGACAAGCCCAACAGCGGCCACCGGGCCGAGCTGGTCAAGCTGATGGTGCACCGGGACGCGCGGGGGCGAGGCCTCGGCCGCAGCCTCCTCACCACCGCGGAAGACGCGGCGATCTGCGCCGGAGTCACCCTTCTCCACCTGGACACCGAGACCGACAGCCCTGCCGAGCACCTGTACGGCTCGGCCGGTTGGACCCGGGCCGGGGTGATCCCCGACTACGCGGCGAGCCCGTACGGCGTGCTGCGGCCGACGACGATCTACTACAAGCACCTGTGACCGGTCGCCCGTTCGTCGGTGCCCGTGTGCCGGTGCCGTTCGTCGTGCCGTTCGTCAGCGCCCGCTTGTCAGTGCCCCGTGGAACACTCGCCGTCATTGATCGACCAAGAGGTCGAACGAGCCGTACACCGAGGGGGAACGCCTGGCATGGGCGTGAGCATCTCTTTCATCAGCGCGACGACGCAGGAGCTGGAGAGGGCGGAACAGGACCCGAGTTGGGCCGATGAATTCACATGGGAGCTGTACAGCGGTGACGACGTCCCGATGCCCGATCGACCTCGCGGTGGGCCGGACAGGGCGTTCGGTGGCCTGCAGTTCCTGTTCGACGAGGCAGGGGTGCACCTTGAGTTCCTGATGGACGGGTTCCAGATCCTGGACGACGGGACCCTGTTCGGGTGGACCGCGGAACAGGTGCAGGGCGTGGCGCGGCACCTGCGGGCGACCCCGTGGGAGCGGTTGGCGGTCCACTACGACCCGGAGCGGATGACGGCCGAGGAGGTCTACCCCAACATGTGGAGGTTCGACCCCGAAGGCCGGCTGGAACTACTCGAGGACGCCTACGAGGAACTGGTCGAATTCTTCGCCGCGGCGGCCGAGCGCAATCTCGGGGCCTTCATGAACTTCAGCTTCTAGGCCGCGTCCGACCCAGGGCACCTCCTCGCGGGTGGGCCGGTTGTTTCACCAGGTCATTGTCAGTGCCGGCGGCTAACGTGCCTCCCATGCCGGATGCCGAAGACGTACGCCGTATCGCCCTTTCTCTGCCGGACACGACGGAGAAGATCGCTTGGAGCATGCCCACGTTCCGGGTCGCGGGCAAGATGTTCGCCACCCTGCCCGAGGACGAGACGTCCCTCGCGGTGCGCTGCCCGAAGGTGGAGCGCGACGAACTGGTCCTGGCCGAGCCGGACAAGTTCTGGATCGCCGACCACGAGGCGCAGTTCGCCTGGGTGCGCGCCCGGCTCGCCGCGCTGGAGGACGAGGGCGAACTGCGCGACATCCTCGCCGACTCCTGGCGCCAGGCGGCGCCGTCGCGGCTGCTCGACGCCCACCCCGAGTTGGGCGTGCCGACCGGGGAGTGACGGCCGCCCCGTCGGGACGAGGCGCCACCAGCGGATAGACGAGGCGCCACCAGCGGATAAAGGGGTGCGCGACCACCGACCCGAGTGCGGTATTGTTTCCATGCGCGTTCGGCCGGGGGAAACCCCAGGTCAGACGGCATCGGGACGTGGCGCAGCTTGGTAGCGCACTTGACTGGGGGTCAAGGGGTCGCAGGTTCAAATCCTGTCGTCCCGACTTGCGAAACAGCAGGTCAGAGGCCGTATCGGAGTTATCCGGTACGGCCTTTCGGTCATGGTGCGGCGCAACGGCCGTCGACGGAACACGATCTCGTACGCCCCCACGCCCCGCCCTTACGCCCGGTCGTCGGGCAGTGGCTGCTCGAACCACACCACCTTGCCGCTGCTCACCCGAGTCGCCCCCCAGCGCCGTGCCAGCTGGTCGACCAGGAACAGGCCCCGGCCGCCCTCGTCGCTCAGTCGGGCGTGCCGCATCCTCGGGATGATCGCCGAGTCGTCCTCCACCTCGCAGCGCAGGACGTCCGTGCACAGCAGCCGCAGGGTGATCGGCCGGGAGGCGAAGCGCACGGCGTTCGCCACCACCTCGCTGACCAGCAGCTCGGTGGACTCCACCAGGGAGTCCAGGCCCCAGTCGTGCAGGGTCCTGCGGGTCAGTCGGCGGGCCTGGCGCGCGGTCTGCGGACGCGGGGCCATGTACCAGTACGCCACGGTCTCCGGCAGGATGCCCTCGAAGCGGGCGGCGAGCAGCGCCACGTCGTCCTCCCGGTCGCCGAGGCCCAGCGTGCCGAGCGCCTGGTCGCACAGGTCCTCCAGCCCCGCGACCGTGGACGACGAGGCGGCCTCCCGCAGTCGGGTGCGCAAGTGCTCCACGCCGGTCAGCACGTCCGAGGCGCGGGACTCGACCAGGCCGTCGGTGTACAGCAGCAGGGTCGCCCCGGTGGGCGCGTGCATCTCCGTGGACTCGAAGTCGCCGCCACCGACGCCGATCGGCGCTCCGGGCGGTACCTCGACGACCTCCGTGCGACCGTCGGCGTGCAGGAGCACCGGTGGCAGATGGCCGGCGTTGGAGATCAGCAGGCGGTGCAGGACCGGGTCGTACATGGCGTACAGGCAGGTCGCCGTGTGCTCGCTGCCCAGCCGTTCGGCCTGCTCGTCGAGGTGGTGCAGGATCTCGTCCGGGGGCAGGTCGAGGCCGGCGAGGGTCTGCACGATGGTGCGCAGCTGGCCCATGATCGCTGCCGAGGTCATGGAGTGGCCCATCACGTCACCGATCACCAGGGCGACGCGGTTGCCGGGCAACGGGATGACGTCGTACCAGTCGCCGCCGACCTGCGCGGTCCGTGAGGAGGGCAGGTAGCGGCTGGCCAGGACGACGCCGACCGGCTCGGGCAGCGACGGTGGGAGCATCGTGCGTTGCAGCGCGTCCGCGACGGACGCCTCACGCGCGAACGCGACCGACTTGTCGATGCCGAGCGCGGTGTGCGTGGCCAGTTGGGAGGCGACGAGCAGGTCGTCCCGGGTGAAAGCGTGCCGGTCGGGTCCGCGGACGAGGACGACACTTCCCATGACGTGGTTGCGGCCGTGCAGGGGAGCGATGATCAGCCGCCGACCGGTCAGCGCCCGAAGGGCGTGCGGCGACCTCAGCAACTCGGCCGCCGCTGCGGTGCTGCCCGGCGTGTCCGCGAAGACCGGGCGTCCCTTCTCCAGGAGCTCGGTGAGCGGGCCGGCGGCGGTCGGGCGTACCACCTCCGCCGCCTGGACCGGGCCGGCGCCCGGCGCGGCCGGCCCGGAGCCGGGGGCTGCCGTCCGGGGCAGCGGTGCGTGGTCCATGGCGTGCAGCCGCAGGACGCCGGGCGCGGTGGCGGTCTCGTCGCCGGTCGGGAGCGGGGCGTACAGGTGGACGAACGCGGTGTCGGCGAACGCGGGGACGGCGGCACCGCACAGCTCGTTCAACGTCTCGTCGAGGTCCATGCCCCGGGCGATCCGACGGGTCGCGGCGTCGAGGTAGCGGAGCCGGTCGATCCGTGACACGGCGGCGTCCGGGCCGTCGTCCCGTGGGCGACCGGCGCGGGCCTGTGCGGCCGGTGGGCGCCTCGCCGCGGCACGGCGCGAGGCAGCGGTGGACCCGTGGGCCGGGGACGTGTGCCCGCCGGCGCCCTGCTCGGCTCCGATGTGCCGCTTCCTCACGCGTGTCCTTCCGGCGGTGCGGGCCCGTCCTGGGGGCGGGCGGGCCGGGAGTCCTCAGGTGTGCCGCCTGCAGCGCAGGAAGACCTGCACCTCGGGCGGGACGTCGACGGTCGCCGGGGCGTACGTGTGCGACGACTCCTCGACGATCTCGAAGCCGGCCCCCTCGACGACCTCGCGCAGTTCGTCCCTCAGGTAGCCGGAGACGCGGATGATGCTCCCGATGAACGGGATCGCGAAGTCGTCGACGTCCGCCTCCACCATCGACAGCGCGAACAGACCGCGCGGGACCAGCAGGTCGTGGATGGTCCGCAGGGCCAGAGGGATCTCGGCGCGCGGCAGCATGAGCAGCGAGAAGAAGGCCGCCACCGCGTCGAAGCGGCCCAGGTGGCGGGGGCCCGAGGGACCGAGGTCCGCGATGTCCGCCTGGTGGAACTCCCCGGCGGGCACGTTCTCACGGGCGAGCGCGATCATCGCGCTCGACAGATCGACACCGACGACTTCCAGACCCGCCTGCGTCAGCTGGAGCGCGGTCGGCAGCCCGGTGCCGCACCCCAGGTCCAGCACCCGCGACCCGGCCGGCAGGGACCTGACGAGCCACGCGGCGGAGGCCACCTGTCCCTCCTTGTGCGGGAAGGCCTCGTCATAGCGGTCTCCGATGGCGTCGAAGGCCTCGGCCTGGCCGGTGCGGTCGAATCGCACGTTCTGGTAGCCGGGTGTGTCGCCAGGACTGCTCACGGGATCTCCTCCGAAACCTCAGGGGCATTTTTTCACAGTTGTCCGGACTCGGCGGCCGCGTGGACGAGGGGTCGAACGCGTGGCGGCGCGGTCGGGGAGCGAAGGGTGCCGACTTCTTGACCCCCGGTCGGCCCTCCAGGATGCTGTGTTGCGGCACATGAGATGCGTGCCGTAATGAGCAACATCAGTCCCATCGTTCCCGCAGCAGCCGAGGAGTGGCCATGGCTCACCAGGTCCGTGCTGTCGTCGCGCAGGGCAAGGGTGCCCCCGTCAGCCTGGAAACGATCGTCGTGCCCGATCCCGGACCGGGTGAGGCGCTGGTGCGGATCGAGGCCTGCGGGGTCTGCCACACCGATCTGCACTACCGGGAGGGCGGGATCAGCGACGACTTCCCGTTCCTGTTGGGGCACGAGGCCGCGGGCGTCGTGGAGTCGGTGGGCGAGGGCGTCACCGACGTGGCGCCCGGTGACTTCGTCATCCTGAACTGGCGGGCGGTGTGCGGCCAGTGCCGCGCCTGTCTGCGGGGGCGGCCCTGGTACTGCTTCGCCACGCACAACGCCCGGCAGAAGATGACCCTCGCCTCGACCGGCCAGGAGCTGTCCCCGGCGCTGGGTATCGGGGCGTTCGCGGAGAAGACGCTGGTGGCGGCCGGTCAGTGCACCAAGGTCGACCGGGCCGCGTCGGCGGCCGCCGCCGGGCTGCTGGGCTGCGGCGTGATGGCGGGCATCGGCGCCGCCCTCAACACCGGGAACGTGGGACGCGGTGACACCGTGGCCGTCATCGGCTGCGGGGGCGTCGGGGACGCCGCCGTCGCCGGGTCGCGTCTGGCCGGGGCGGCGAAGATCATCGCCGTAGACATCGACGACCGGAAACTGGCCATGGCCGGCAAACTCGGCGCGACCCACACCGTCAACTCCGCTCGGACCGACCCGGTCGAGGCGATCCGCGAACTGACCGGCGGCTTCGGTGCCGACGTCGTCATCGAGGCGGTCGGCCGCCCGGAGACGTACGAACAGGCCTTCTACGCCCGCGACCTCGCCGGTACGGTCGTCCTGGTCGGGGTGCCCACCCCCGAGATGAAGCTCCAACTGCCGTTGCTGGACGTCTTCGGGCGCGGCGGCGCGCTGAAGTCGTCCTGGTACGGCGACTGTCTGCCCTCCCGTGACTTCCCGATGCTCATCGACCTGTACCTCCAGGGCCGGCTGGATCTGGACGCCTTCGTCTCGGAGACCATCGCCCTGGACGAGGTCGAGAAGGCCTTCGAGCGGATGCACGGCGGCGATGTCCTGCGCTCGGTGGTGGTTCTCCCGTGACCGGCGCCCGCATCGAACACCTCGTCACCTCGGGGACGTTCTCGCTGGACGGCGGCACGTGGGAGGTCGACAACAACGTGTGGATCGTCGGCGACGACCACGAGGCGATCGTCGTCGACCCGGCGCACGACGCGCAGGCCGTCGCCGAAGCTCTCGGCGGCCGCACCCTGCGGGCCATCGTGTGCACGCACGCCCACGACGACCACATCGCTGCCGCGCCGGAGCTCGCCGCACGCACCGGGGCCCCCGTCCTCCTGCATCCGGACGATCTGCCGCTGTGGAAGCAGACCCACCCCCATCGGATGCCGGACGGCGAACTGACCGACGGGCGGGTGCTCACCGTGGCGGGCGTCGAGCTGACCGTGCTGCACACCCCGGGGCACGCACCCGGCGCCGTCTGCCTCCACGTACCGGCCCTGGCGGCGCTCTTCAGCGGTGACACCCTCTTCGCGGGCGGCCCGGGGGCGACCGGCAGGTCGTACAGCCACTTCCCGACCATCATCGACTCGATCCGGGAGCGGCTGCTCACGCTGCCCGGCGACACGGTCGTCCACACCGGCCACGGCGGGACCACCACGATCGCGGCCGAGGCCCCCTCCAGGAGTGGCTCGACCGCGGTCACTGACCCGCCCCCGAACGGCTTCCCGTGCGGCGCCCGTTCCGCCTGTTTCCGCAGGTGGTTCGGGCGTTTCGGGCTGCCGCGCGAACGCGCGGACGGGCGGCCGGAACGGGGCCTTTTGCACGCCTTGACAACGCTTCGGAGCCGCCCCCAGACTGGCGTTGCGCTTACCGCAATCCGTTTCGCTATACGCACCGAGGTGTCATGATGATTCCCGCGTGCCGTCTCACGGATCTCCCGCGAGGCGAGGCCCTCCGGCTCGACATCGACCCGCCGGTCTCGGTGTTCCACACCGACGACGGCGAGCTCTTCGCCATCGACGACACCTGCACCCACCAGGACGCCTCGCTCGCCGACGGCTGGCTGGAGGGCTGTGAGGTGGAATGCCCGCTGCACGCCTCGAAGTTCGACCTGCGGACCGGCGCCGTCGACGCCCCGCCGGCCAGGCTTCCGGTCCGGACCCACGAGGTCTTCGTCGAGGACGGCACGGTGTACGTCCAGGTGTCGACCGACGCCCCCAACCTGCCGCCCTGCGTCGCCGCCCGGCTCGCCGGTGGTCCCGCGTGAGGACGGTCGCCGTGGTCGGCGCCTCACTGGCCGGCCTGTCGGCGGCACGCTCGCTGCGAGGGCAGGGCTACGACGGGCGGCTGGTCGTCATCGGTGACGAACTCCACCGCCCGTACGACAGGCCCCCGTTGTCCAAGGAGTTCCTGGCCGGCACCCTCGGTGAAGGGGACCTCGCGCTGGAGTCGGACGGCGAGGACCTGGGAGCCGAGTGGCTGCTCGGTGTCCGCGCCACCGGCCTCGACCGCGGCGAACGCGCCGTCCGGCTCGCCGACGGCAGGACGGTCCGCGCCGACGGCGTCGTCATCGCCACCGGCGCCGCGGCCCGCACGCTGCCGGGCACCGAGGGCCTGGCCGGCGTGCACACCCTGCGCACCCTCGACGACGCCCGCGCCCTGCGCGACGAACTGACCCGCGGCGGACGGCTGGTGGTGATCGGCGGCGGCTTCGTCGGGGCCGAGGTCGCCTCCACCGCCCGTGCCCTCGGGCTCGACGTGACGATCGTCGAAGCGGCCCCGACGCCGCTCGCCGGACCCCTCGGCGAGGCCATGGGCGCCGTGGTCTGCGGACTCCATCTGGACCACGGCGTACGACTGTTGTGCGGCGTCGGCGTCAAAGGGCTGAGCGGTGAGCGGCGCGTGGACGCCGTCCTGCTCGACGACGGCCGCACCCTCCCGGCCGACATCGTCGTCGTCGGCGTCGGTGCCCGTCCGTGCGTCGAGTGGCTGGCCGGATCCGGCGTGGAGCTCGACAACGGCGTCAAGTGCGGCGCCGACGGCCGGACCGGCGTCGCCGAAGTGGTGGCGGTCGGCGACTGCGCCAACTGGTACGACCCCCGCGCGGGAGCCCACCGCCGCGTCGAGCACTGGACCGGCGCCCGCGAGCGGCCGGACGCCGCCGTCGCCGCGCTGCTGGCGGGGGGCGCGGCACAGCCCGGATTGCCCCGGCCGCCGTACTTCTGGTCCGACCAGTACGGAGTGAAGATCCAGTTCGCGGGGCACGCGGCCGGCGCCGACAGCGTGACGGTCGAGGAAGGCACCCCCGACGACCGGAACGTCCTCGCCGTCTACCGCCGAGCGGGCCGGCCGGTGGCCGTCCTCGGCATGAACCAGCCCCGGCTGTTCACGCGCCGACGCAAGCAGCTGGCCGCCGAGACGTCCTGACGACGTACTTCCGGCATCTCCCGCATCACCCCGCCACGTTCCCGAGGAGTCCACCGTGACCTCGACCAGCCTGCCGGACAGCCTGATCGCCACCCTCCCCGGCTCCTCCTACACCGATCCGGCGGTCTTCGCCCTGGAGCAGGAGCGCATCTTCGAGACCATGTGGTTCTGCGTCGCGCGCGCCGGCGACCTGGGCAGGCCCGGCGCCTTCCGAACGGTCGACGTGGGCCGCGAGAGCATCCTCGTCACCCGTGCGCGCGACGGTTCGATCCGGGCCTACTTCAACGTCTGCCGGCACCGCGGAGCCCGGCTGTGCACCGAGGAGTCCGGCGAGGTCAAGCGCGCGTTCCAATGCCCCTACCACGCCTGGACGTACGGCCTCGACGGCAAGCTGGTCGCCGCGCCCAACCTCACCAAGATGCCCGACGTCGGCCGCACCGAGTACGGCCTGGCCCCGGTGGCCGTCCGTGAGTGGCTCGGCTATGTCTGGGTGTGCCTCGCGGAGAACCCGCCCTCCTTCGAGGAGGAGGTCGTCGGTGAGATCATCGGCCGGCTCGGCGACGTGGAGTCGATCGAGCGCTACGACATCGCGGGCCTCTCGGTGGGCAGGCGGATCGTCTACGACGTGCGGGCGAACTGGAAGCTCATCATCGAGAACTTCATGGAGTGCTACCACTGCGCCACGATCCACCCCGAACTGACCGAGGTGCTCCCCGAGTTCGCCGACGGCTACGCCGCCCAGTACTACGTGGGACACGGCGCCGAGTTCGGAGCGGAGATCCGGGGCTTCACCGTCGACGGTTCCGAGGGCCTGGACCGCATCCCCGGGGTGGCCGAGGAGCAGGACCGCCGCTACTACGCGATCACCGTCAAGCCGCAGGTGTTCATCAACCTCGTCCCGGACCACGTGATCTTCCACCGTATGTTCCCGGTGGCCGTCGACCGCACGGTGGTCGAGTGCGACTGGCTGTATCTGCCGCACGTCGTGGAGGGCGGCGAGGACGTCAGCCGGTCCGTGGAGCTCTTCGACCGGGTCAACCGGCAGGACTTCGCGGCGTGCGAGCGCACCCAGCCCGCCATGGGCTCGCGCATGTACGCCAAGGGCGGTGTGCTGGTGCCCAGCGAACACCACATCGGCGCCTTCCACGACTGGGTGAACGCGCGCCTGGGCACCCCCCAGCGCTGACTCAGCCCAGGTGGCCCATGCGGTGGCTGATCTCCTCCGCGCCCTTGAGCAGCACCGGGGAGAGCTCGTGCAGCCGCTCCTCCGTCAGGCGGTAGGCGGGTCCGGAGGCGCTGAGGGCCGCGATGACCACGCCGTCCCGGTCGCGGACCGGCGCGGCCATGGCGTGCAGGCCGATCTCCAGCTCCTCCAGGGTCCACGCGTAGCCGCGCTCGCGGGCCTCGGCGAGGTTCTTCTCCAGCTTCGTCTTCGCCGTGATGGTGTTCGGCGTGACCTTCTTCAGGCCGGTCTCGGCGAGCAGCGCCGCCCGCCGCTTGGCCGGCAGGTGAGCCAGCAGGATCTTGCCGCTGGACGTGGCGTGCAGCGGGGTCAGCTGGCCGACCCAGTTGTACGCGCTGACGGCGCCGGGACCGCGCACCTGGTACAGGTTGATCGCGTAGTGCTCCTGCATGACCGCGATGTTCACCGTCTCGCCGATCTCCTCGGCGAGGCGCTCGCAGACCGGGCGGCCCTGCTGGGTGATGTCGATCCGGCCCGTGACCGCGCCGGCCAGGCGGACGACGCCGAAGCCGAGGCGGTACTTGCCGCGCTCGCCGGCCTGCTCCACCAGACCGCGCGCCTCCAGGGCGCCGAGCAGACGGAACGCGGTCGACTTGTGAACGTCGATCTCGGCGGCCACCTCACTGACGCCCGCCTCGCCGCGCTGGGCCAGGATCTCGAGGACGCTGATGGCACGATCGACCGACTGCACTCCGCCGGCCTGCGTGTTTGACGTTTCGGTGTCATGGCTGTAGTTGCTCACAGCAAAACTATACGCGTAGTAAACAACACTGCTGCAAGTAACGAGGCCGTATACGAATGCCCGCCAGGTTGCGTCGTTCGCAACCTGGTGCACATGACGCTACGCCGCTAGCATCCCTCGCGTATCTGTGGCGCGAGCGAGACGAGGCATGATGGCTCCTTTGCACTACGACTTCGTCATCGTCGGCGGTGGATCGGCCGGCAGCGCACTGGCGAACAGGCTCTCCGCCGACCCGGCGAACCGGGTACTGGTGCTGGAGGCCGGCCGCTCCGACTACCCGTGGGATGTCTTCATCCACATGCCCGCGGCGCTGACCTATCCGATCGGCAGCCGGTTCTACGACTGGAAGTACGAGTCCGAGCCCGAACCCCACATGGGCGGCCGGCGCATCTATCACGCCCGCGGCAAGGTGCTCGGCGGCTCCAGCAGCATCAACGGCATGATCTTCCAGCGCGGCAACCCCATGGACTACGAGCGCTGGGCGGCCGACCCGGGCATGGAGACCTGGGACTACGCGCACTGCCTGCCGTACTTCCGGCGCATGGAGAACTGTCTCGCGGCCGACCCGGACGACGAGTTCCGCGGCCACGACGGCCCGCTCGTCCTGGAACGCGGACCTGCCACCAACCCGCTCTTCACCGCCTTCCTCAAGGCCACCGAGGAGGCCGGTTACGCGCCCACCGACGACGTCAACGGCTACCGGCAGGAAGGCTTCGCCAAGTTCGACCGCAACGTGCACCGCGGACGCCGTCTGTCGGCCTCCAAGGCGTACCTCAAGCCCGCGATGAAGCGGCCCAACCTCACCGTCACCACGCGCGCGCTCGTCACCCGCGTCCTCTTCGAGGGCAAACGCGCCGTCGGCGTCGAGTACCGGCGCGGCAGGGGCGCCGCACAGCGGGTCCGCGCCAAGGAGGTCATCCTGTGCGGCGGGGCCATCAACTCCCCGCAGCTGCTGCAGCTCTCCGGCGTCGGCAACGCCGCGGAACTGCGGGCCCTCGGCGTCGACGTGGTCCACGACCTGCCCGGCGTCGGGGAGAACATGCAGGACCACCTGGAGGTCTACGTCCAGTACGCCTGCCGTCAACCGGTCTCCATGCAGCCGTACATGGCCAAGTGGCGCGCCCCCTTCATCGGGCTGCAGTGGCTCTTCCGCACGGGGCCGGCCGCCACCAACCACTTCGAGGCCGGCGGTTTCGCCCGCAGCAACGAGGAAGTGGACTACCCCAACCTGATGTTCCACTTCCTGCCGGTCGCCGTCCGCTACGACGGTTCCTCGCCCTCCGGCGGACACGGCTACCAGGTGCACGTGGGCCCCATGTACTCCGACGCGCTCGGCTCGGTGAAGATCAGGAGCAGGGATCCGCGCGAGCGCCCGGCGCTGCGCTTCAACTACCTGTCCACCGAACAGGACCGCCGGGAATGGGTCGAGGCGATCCGGGTGGCCCGCAGGATCCTCAACCAGCCCGCGCTCGCCCCCTACAACGACGGGGAGATCTCTCCCGGGCCCACCGTGGAGACGGACGAGGAGATCCTCGCCTGGGTCGCGAAGGAAGGGGAGACGGCCCTGCATCCGTCCTGCACCTGCAAGATGGGCACGGACGAGATGGCCGTGGTCGACCCCGGCAGCATGCGCGTGCACGGCCTGGACGGCCTGAGGGTCGTGGACGCGTCCGTGATGCCGTACGTCACCAACGGCAACATCTACGCACCGGTGATGATGATCGCCGAGAAGGCGGCCGACCTGATCCTCGGCAAGGAGCCGCTCGCGCCGTCGAAGGCCGCCTACTACCGCCACCCCGACGTCCGCAAGCAGGCCCGGTGAAGTGCGGTCGCGCAGGCGTCCGTACGGCGAAATCGTCATCCCCAGCCCCTTGACGTAGCTCTCCGGCATTCGCAAGGGTGTTCCACCACAAGCAATTGAATGCATGATGCGCAACGCATTCCGGCTGAAGGGCTTGGCGCGTGGCAGACCTGTATGTGGCCGGCGAATGGCGGGACCCGGTGGCCGGCGGCAGCCGGCAGATCCGCTGCCCTGCTGACGGCACCCTGGTCGCGACCGTCTCGGAAGGGACCCGCGCCGACACGGAGGCGGCGATCGCCGCGGCCCGCGCCGCCTTCGACGAGGGACCCTGGCCGCGCACCCCCGAGCGGGAGCGCGGCGCGCTGCTGCAGCGCACGGCCGACCTCATCGAACGCGACGCCGGGGAGTTCGCCCGCGCCGAGTCGCTGGACACCGGCAAGCGGCTGGTGGAGAGCGAGTACGACATGGCCGACGTCGTCTCCTGCCTCCGCTACTACGGCGGGCTCGGCGGCACCGACGCCGGACGGGTGATCGACACCGGCCGAGAGGACGCCGTGAGTCGCGTCGTCCATGAACCGATCGGCGTCTGCGGCCTCATCACACCCTGGAACTACCCGCTCCTGCAAGCCGGTTGGAAGGTCGCCCCGGCTCTCCTCGCCGGCAACACCATCGTCCTGAAGCCCAGCGAACTCACCCCCTCCACCTCGATCCTGCTGATGAGGGCGCTGGCGGAGGCAGGTCTCCCGGCCGGGGCCGCCAACCTGGTCCTGGGCGCGGGACCCGAAGTGGGCGCACCTCTCGGCGAGCATCCGGCGGTGGACATGGTCTCCTTCACCGGCGGCCTGGCGACCGGCAGACGCATCATGGCGAGCGCCGCCGCGACGGTGAAGAAGGTCGCGCTGGAACTCGGCGGCAAGAACCCGAACGTCGTGTTCGCCGACGCCGACTTCGAGACGGCCGTGGACTTCGCCCTCACGGCCGTCTTCCTGCATTCCGGGCAGGTCTGCTCGGCCGGCGCCCGGCTGATCGTCGAGGACTCGCTGCACGACCGCTTCGTCGACGAGGTGGTCCGCCGCGCCCGGCGGATCCGCCTCGGCGGCCCCTTCGACCCGCAGGCCCAGACGGGGGCGCTGATCTCGGCCCAGCACCTGGCGAAGGTCGAGGCGTACGTCGCGGCCGGTCTCGCCGAGGGCGCCGTACTGCGCTGCGGCGGTGCCCGCCCCGACGATCCCGCCCTCGCCGGTGGGCACTACTACCCGCCGACCGTGCTCGACGAGTGCCGGCAGGACATGCGCGTCGTCCACGAGGAGTCCTTCGGACCCGTCCTCACCGTGGAGCGCTTCACCGGCGAGGACGACGCCGTACGCATCGCCAACGACACCGAGTACGGGCTCGCCGGAGCCGTCTGGACCCAGGACGCCGGCAAGGCCCAGCGGGTCGCTCGGCGGCTGCGCCACGGAACGGTGTGGATCAACGACTACCACCCCTACGTGCCGCAGGCGGAATGGGGTGGCTTCGGACACTCGGGCGTGGGCCGGGAGCTGGGACCGACCGGCCTGGACGAGTACCGAGAGGCCAAGCACATCTGGCAGAACATCCAACCCCGGCCGCAGCACTGGTTCCGCGGCTGAACGCCGAAGAGAGGTCGACCGTGACCCCAACACAGACCGAGGTGCCGCAGCGGCGCGGCACGCCCCAGGATTCGGACGGTAGCGCGGTCATATCCGTGCGCCGGCTGTGGAAGGTGTTCGGTCCGAAGGCCGACCGGGTGCCGCAGTCCGAGGAGCTGTGCGGCCTCGGCCGCCGTGAGCTCATGGACCGCACCGGCTGCACCGCCGCCGTGCGCGACGTCGACTTCGACGTGCGCAAGGGCGAGGTCTTCGTCGTCATGGGCCTGTCCGGCTCCGGCAAGTCGACGCTGGTGCGCTGTCTGACCCGGCTGATCGAGCCCACCGCGGGGGAGATCGTCTTCGAGGGTGAGGACATCCGCGAGGCCGACGGCAAGCGGCTGCGCGAGTTGCGGCGCAGCAAATTCTCCATGGTCTTCCAGCACTTCGGCCTGCTGCCGCACCGCCGGGTCGTCGACAACGTGGCCTTCGGCCTGGAGATCCGCGGCATGAGCAGGGCCGAGCGCACCCGGCGGGCCCAGGAGGTGGTGGAGCTGGTCGGCCTCGCCGGATACGAGAACTCCTACCCCGACCAGCTCTCCGGCGGTATGCAGCAACGCGTCGGCCTCGCGCGGGCGTTGGCCGGTGATCCGGACGTCCTCTTCTTCGACGAACCCTTCTCGGCGCTCGACCCGATGATCCGGCGTGACATGCAGAACGAGGTCATCCGACTGCACCACGAGGTCGGCAAGACCATGGTGTTCATCACCCACGACCTCTCCGAGGCGCTCAAACTGGGTGACCGCATCCTCATCATGCGCGACGGCAGGACGGTCCAGTGCGGCACCGGCGACGAACTCGTCGGTGCCCCCGCCGACGACTATGTGCGCGAGTTCGTCAAGGACGTACCGCGCGGCGATGTGCTCACCCTGCGCTGGATCATGCGTCCGGCCGGGCCCGAGGACGACCTCGACGGCCCCGAACTCGGCCCCGACGTCGTGGTGAAGGAGGCCACCCGGGCGGTACTGGCGGCCGACAGACCGGTCAGGGTCGTCGAGGACGGCAAGCTTCTCGGCATCGTCGGTGACGAGGAGATCCTCGCGGTGGTGGCCGGGCAGGAAGGCGGCGCGTGATGACGGTCGTCGTGGAGAAACCCGGGCAACCGCAGAAACCGGAGCACGGGCGGCAGCCGGACACCGCACCCGTGTCCCCGCCCCCCGCCCGGCGGCGCAAGGTGAGCCGCGGCGTGCTGGTGGCCGCCGTCCTGGTCGGCTGGCTGCTGCTCTTCGCCCTGCTGCGCGGCAGGCAGACCCTCGCCCTGGCGGCGGCGGACCTCACGGACCTGCACCGGTGGTTCAACGACGCCAACGACTCCATCGGCGCCAACCGCAACTCCAACCCCCTCTTCCTCTACTTCTTCAACGAGATCCGGCTGGTCATCGACACCCTGGTGACCTTCGTCCAGGACCTCGTCTCCCAGCCCTCCGGCGGCCGCCCCGTGCCGCGGATCGGCTGGCTCGGCGTCGTCGGCATCGCCGGATACGTCTCCTGGGCGGTGGGCAACTGGCGGGTCGCCCTGCTGGCCGTCGCGGGCTTCACCTTCATGGGGCTCCAGGGGCTCTGGCAGGAGAGCATGGACACCCTGGCCCTCACCCTGTCCGCGGTGTTCGTGGCGTTGCTGTTCGCGATCCCGCTCGGGGTGTGGGCGGGCCTGTCGGACCGGTTCCACCGGATCGTGACGCCGTTCCTGGACTTCATGCAGACGATGCCGACCTTCGTCTACCTCGCCCCGCTCACCCTGTTCTTCCTCATCGGCGGAGCCTCCGCCACCATCGCCACCGTGATCTACGCGGCGCCGCCCGCCATCCGCATCACCGCGCACGCCATCCGCTCGGTACCGAAGGCCACCGTCGAGGCCGCCGACTCGCTGGGCGCGACACCACGGCAGGCGCTGACGAAGGTCCTGCTGCCGATGTCCAAGCGGACCCTGGTGATGGGCGTCAACCAGTCCATCATGGCGGCGCTCGCGATGGTGACGATCGCGGCCCTGATCGACGCGCCCGGACTCGGCAAGACCGTCGTCCAGGCCCTGCAGTCGCTGGACGTGGGCACGGCCTTCAACGCGGGCCTCGCCATCGTCGTCATGGCGATCGTGCTGGACCGGGTCACCACCGCCGCCAGCGCCCGCGAGGAGACGGCCCGGCGCTCGGGCGGCCGCTTCCTGACCTGGCGCAGGCCGCTGCTGGCAGCCGGGGGAGCCGGCACGGCGGTTCTGGTGTATCTCTCGCACACCTATGTGTGGGCGGCGGAGTTCCCCGGCGAGGGCGGCGTCGGCCGCTCCGTCGCGAGCGCGGCGGACACCGCGACCACCTGGGCCCAGGACAACCTCTCGGCCCTGACCAACGCCTTCCGTGACGCGATCACCAACGGTCTGCTCAACCCGTTCCAGACGCTGCTCACCGACTCCCCGTGGTGGCTCGTCGGCGCGGTGCTGATCGCGCTGGGCGCGGTGCTCGGCGGCCCGCGCGCCGGGATCACCGCGACCGTGTGCGTGGGTCTGCTGGTCGGCACCGGTGTGTGGTCCGACGCGATGACCACGCTGGCCTCGACCGTCGTGGCGACGGTGCTCGTCATGGCCCTCGGTGTGGCCTTCGGCGTGTGGATGGGGCGCAGTGGGCTGGTGGACCGGCTGCTGCGCCCCACCCTGGACGCGGCGCAGGTCATGCCGCCGTTCGTCTATCTCGTGCCGTTCCTGGCGCTGTTCGGTGCGACCCGTTTCACGGCCATCGTCGCCGCGATCGTCTACGCGGCCCCGGTCGCCATCAAGATCATCGCCGACGGTGTCCGGGCCGTGCCGCAGACCACCGTCGAGGCGGCCACCTCGGCCGGCTGCAGCACCTGGCAGATCATCACCAAGGTCCAACTGCCGATGTCACGCAGTGCCCTGACGCTCGCGACCAACCAGGGCCTGATCTACGTGCTGTCGATGGTCGTGGTGGGCGGACTGGTGGGAGCGGGCGCCCTCGGCTACGACGTGGTGGCCGGATTCTCCCAGGGGCAGTTGTACGGGAAGGGCCTTGCGGCAGGGCTCGCCATCGTCCTTCTCGGAGTCATGTTCGACCGGATCACTCAGGCCGCGGCGCGGCGCGTGAGCGCGTAAGGAGCACTGACCCATGGCAACACAGGTACGACAGTGGAGAGTCGGCGCGGCCGGCCTGGCCGTTCTCGGCCTCACCCTCACCCTCACCGCCTGCGGCGGCGCGAAGGTCGGTGAGGACTCCTCCGGCGCCGACGGCTCGGGCAAGTGCGGCACCTTCAACCTCGCCGTCAACCCGTGGGTGGGCTACGAGGCCAACGCGGCGGTCGTCGCGTACGTCGCGGAGCACGACCTCGGCTGCAAGGTCACCAAGAAGGACCTCAAGGAGGAGATCGCCTGGCAGGGCTTCGGCACCGGCGAGGTGGACGCCGTCATCGAGAACTGGGGCCACGACGACCTCAAGAAGAAGTACATCACCGACCAGAAGACCGCCGTGGACGCCGGCAGGACCGGCAACAAGGGCCTCATCGGCTGGTACGTGCCGCCGTGGCTGGCGAAGGCGCACCCGGACATCACCGACTGGAAGAACCTGAACAAGTACGCGGCCGAGTTCAAGACCTCCGAGTCCGGCGGCAAGGGCCAACTCCTCGACGGCGACCCGTCGTTCGTCACCAACGACGAGGCCCTGGTGAAGAACCTCAAGCTGGACTTCAAGGTGGTGTACGCGGGCAGTGAGACCGCGCTCATCCAGGCCTTCCGCAAGGCCGAGAAGAACAAGGAATGGGTGATCGGCTACTTCTACGAGCCCCAGTGGTTCATGTCCGAGGTGCCGTTGGTCAAGGTCAAGCTGCCGGAGTACAAGGCGGGTTGTGACGCGGACACGGAGAAGGTCGCCTGCGACTACCCCGTCTACGAGCTGGACAAGATCGTCAGCGCGAAGTTCGCCAAGTCGGGCAGTCCGGCGTACGACCTGGTGAAGAACTTCACCTGGACGAACGAGGACCAGAACACCGTGGCCAAGTACATCGCGGTGGACAAGATGACGCCGGAGGCGGCGGCCGAGAAGTGGGTCGAGGCCAACCGCGACAAGGTGGAGGCCTGGATCAAGTAGACCGTCCCGGATGCCCGGTGGGCGGTGCGCGCGACGGCGCACCGCCCACCGGGCATTGCCGTTCCCGGCCCCTTCTGCGGGCCGTTCCCGACGCCGTTGTCCGACGTCACCGGCCCCCTTGACACCCACCTGCACGCCGGGCACATTGAGTTGCGCAGCCTGAATCACGTTGCGTAGAGAGCAACTGAACCGGAGGTGCGGCGATGGCGGGACCCCGAGTGGTCATCATCGGAGCGGGGGTCGTCGGCGCGGCGCTCGCGGACGAGATCTCCGCGCGCGGCTGGACCGAAGTGACCGTGGTCGACCAGGGCCCGCTCCCCGCCACCGGGGGCTCCTCCTCACACGCCCCGGGCCTGGTCTTCCAGACGAACTCCTCCAAGACCATGGCCGAACTGGCCCGCTACACCGTCGAGAAGTTCTGCTCCCTCGACGTGGACGGCGAGCCCTGCTTCCTCCAGGTCGGCGGCCTCGAAGTGGCCACCACCCCCGAGCGCCTCACCGAACTGCGCCGCCGCCACGGCTGGGTCACCTCCTGGGGCATCGAGGCCCGTCTGCTGGACACCGACGAGTGCGTCGAGCGGCACCCCCTGATCAACCGCGACAAGGTCCTCGGCGGCCTCCTCGTCCCCACCGACGGCCTCGCCAAGGCCGTCCTAGCGGTCGAGGCGCAGATCCGCCGGGCCGCCGAGCGCGGCGTGCGCTTCCTGGCCCGCCACGAGGTCCTCGACGTCCAGCAGGCCGACGGCCGCGTCACCGGTGTCCTGACGGACCAGGGCCCGATCCCCGCCGACGTCGTCGTCTGCTGCGCCGGCATCTGGGGCCCGAGGATCGCCCGCATGGCCGGCATGAACCTCCCGCTGACCCCGCTCGCCCACCAACTCGCCTGGACCGGGCCCGTACCGGCCCTCGCCGGCCAGACCGAGGAGGCGGTCCGCCCGATCCTGCGCCACCAGGACGCCGACCTGTACTACCGCGACCGCTTCGACGCCATCGGCATCGGCTCCTACGGCCACCGCCCGATGCCGATCTCGGCCGACGACATCCTCTCCGTCGACGAGGCCGACCAGATGCCCTCGGTCCTGGAGTTCACGGAGGAGGACTTCGCGGATGCCTGGACCGAGACCCAGGCCCTGCTCCCCGCCACCCGGGAGGCCAAAGTCGAGGAGGGCATCAACGGCCTGTTCTCCTTCACCACCGACAACTTCCCGCTGCTGGGCGAGTCCCCGGACGTCAGGGGCTTCTGGGTCGCCGAGGCCGTCTGGGTCACCCACTCCGCCGGCGTCGGGCGGGCCATGGCCGAGTGGCTGGTGGACGGTCACTGCTCGTCCTTCGACCTGCACGAGTGCGACGTCAACCGCTTCGAGCCGCACCAGCTGACCCCGGAGTACGTCCTGGCCCGCGACTGCCAGAACTTCGTCGAGGTCTACGACATCCTCCACCCGCTCCAGCCGTCCGGTGAGCCCCGCCCGATCCGCACCAGCCCCTTCCACGCCCGCCAGCAGGAGCACGGCGCCTTCTTCCTGGAGGCGAACGGCTGGGAGCGCCCGCAGTGGTACGAGGCCAACGCGGGCCTTCTCGAAGGCCGTTCCGTCCCCACCCCCAACGCGTGGGCCGCGCGGTACTGGTCGCCGATCGTCGGCGCCGAGGCCCAGGTCACCCGCGAGACCGTCGCGATGTACGACATGACGGCCCTCAAGCGCCTGGAGGTAACCGGCCCCGGTGCCGCCGCCTTCCTGGAGCGACTGGTCACCGGGAAGGTCGCCAAGTCCGTCGGCTCCGTGACGTACACCCTGCTCCTCGACCACGACGGCGGCATCCGCAGCGACATCACCGTGGCCCGCCTCGCCCGCGACCGGTTCCAGGTCGGCGCCAACGGCAACCTCGACCTCGACTGGTTCAGCCGCCACCTCCCCGCCGACGGCACCGTCCAGGTCCGCGACATCACCCCCGGGACCTGCTGCGTCGGCCTGTGGGGACCGTTGGCCCGCGAGGTCCTCCAGCCCCTGACGGACGAGGACTTCTCCGACGAGGGACTGAAGTACTTCCGCGCCAAGCACGCCCACATCGGCTCCGTCCCCGTCACCGCGATGCGCCTGTCGTACGTCGGCGAACTCGGCTGGGAGCTCTACACCACCGCCGACCTGGGCCACAAGCTCTGGGACACCCTGTGGCGGGCGGCCCGGCCGCTCGGCGGGATCATCGCCGGCCGCGGCGCCTTCAACAGCCTCCGGCTGGAGAAGGGCTACCGCTCCTTCGGCACCGACATGACCTACGAGCACGACCCCTACGAGGCCGGCGTCGGCTTCGCCGTCAAGCCCGACAAGGAGGACTTCATCGGCAAGGCCGCGCTGGAGCGCCGCAGGGCCGACGTACGGCGGAAGCTGACCTGTCTCACGATCGACGACCCGCGGTCGGTCGTCATGGGCAAGGAGCCCGTCCAAGACGGGGACCGCCCGGTGGGCTATGTCACCAGCGCCTCCTACGGCTACACGATCGGCAAGGGCATCGCGTACGCCTGGCTGCCCGCCGACCTCACCACCCCTGGCACCACCCTGCACATCGGCTACTTCGACCAGCGCGTCGAGGCGGTCGTCGCTCAGGAGCCGCTGTTCGACCCGGCGATGACCCGACTTCGCGGGTGAGCGGTCCACGAAGGCGCGCCGACGTCGATATCCGGTTGCCCACGGCGACGGCCGGGTCTGATTCTGGGTCTTGGTCCGTTCGACGTACGAACGCGCCAAGACCTGGCAGTCGGCACCACAGGAGACAAGAACGCATGCCCCCTGCGTACGACGTGATCGTCGTCGGACTGGGCGGAATGGGCAGCGCGGCCGCCTACCACCTGACGGCCCGCGGCCTTCGGGTGCTGGGCCTGGAGCGCTTCGGCCCGGCCCACGACCTCGGCTCCAGCCACGGCGGCTCACGCATCTACCGGCAGGCCTACTTCGAGGACCCCGCCTACGTGCCGCTGCTGCTGCGCGCGCACGAGCTGTGGGAGAGACTGGGCGCCGACTCCGGACGCGAGGTCTTCACCGAGACCGGCGGTCTGCTGATCGGACGCGAGGACAGCCTGGCCGTCGCCGGCACGCTGCGCAGCGCCCGGCAGTGGGGCCTGGACCACGAGATGCTGGACGCCGCGGACATCCGCCGCCGTTTCCCCACCTTCGCCCCGGCACCCGAGGACGTCGCCTTCCACGAGCGCAGGGCCGGTGTGGCCCGGCCCGAGGCCACGGTGCGTGCCCATCTGGACCTCGCCCGTGCCCAGGGCGCCGAGCTGCATTTCGAGGAGCGGGTGCGCACGTGGGAGGCCGACGGACCGGGCGGCAAGGCCCGGGTGGTCACCGAGCGCGGCACCTACACCGCCGACCGGCTGGTGATCGCCCCGGGCGCCTGGGCGCCGGAGCTGCTGTCCGACCTCGGCGTGAGCGTGACGGTGGAACGCCAGGTCATGTACTGGTTCCAGCCCGACGGCGGCACCGGCCCGTTCACCCCCGACCGGCACCCCGTCTACATCTGGGAGGACCCGGACGGCGCCCAGATCTACGGCTTCCCCGCCCTGGACGGCCCGCACGGCGGTGCCAAGGTCGCGTTCTTCCGCACCGGGGGAGCCACCGACCCGGACGCCCTCGACCGCCGCATCCACCCGGAGGAGATCGAGACCATCGCCGCGTACCTGCGGCCGCGCATCCCGGCGCTGCCCGGCCGTTTCCTCAAGGGCGCGGCCTGCATGTACACGAGTACCCCCGACGAGAACTTCGTCGTGGCCCGGCATCCCGAGCACCCGCGGGTCGCCGTCGCCTGCGGCTTCTCCGGACATGGGTTCAAGTTCGTGCCGGTGATCGGCGAGATCCTCGCCGACCTGGCCGTCGAGGGCAGCACACAGCACCCCATCTCGCTCTTCGACCCCCGAAGGGCGGGCGTGCGACCGCTTCCGGGAACGACGAGGTGATCAGGACTTGTAGCCGGACGACTCCTGGGTACTCGCCGCAGCGTGAAAGGAGGTCCGACATGGGCACCGTCAAGGAAGCAGTGGAAGTAGAGGTCCCGGTCCACACCGCGTACAACCAGTGGACGCAGTTCGAGGATTTCCCGAACTTCATGGAGGGCGTCGAGGAGGTCACCCAGCTCGACGACAGTCACAACCACTGGACCACCAAGATCGGCGGAGTACGGCGGGAGTTCGACACCGAGATCGTCGACCAGCTCCCTGACGAGCGGATTACCTGGCGCACCGTCAGCGGTGACACCCACCAGAAGGGCATGGTTCGCTTCCAGCGCGTGGACGACACCCACACGCGGGTGGAACTCGTGATGGAGATCGAACCGACCGGAGCCGTGGAGAAGACCGCGGACATGCTGGGGACGATCGATCGCCGCGTCAAGGGCGACATGCGGCGCTTCAAGGACTACATCGAGCACCGAGGGAGTGAGTCCGGAGCCTGGCGGGGCCGCATCTCGCCCGGCTGAGCGGAACCGCCCCGACGAGACCGCGGTGCCGGCCACGCCGTCCCGGCGTGCGCCGCGCCGCGGTCCGCCGCGTCGACCGCCGACCGGCCTCCGGCCGCGGGCGCCGGGTCACCGCCGAGTGCGGCACGGCCACGTCCGTCGGCCCTTTCGAAGGCCGCTCGAAGCCGCCGCGGCCCAGCCCGGTCCCGCGCTCCGCGAAGAGAGCCGCCGGTCCCGCCGCCGATGACCACGACGGTCACGGCCCACTGCCCCGGGCGGTCAGGCCACGCACCCCACATGGGCGAGCGCCTGCTTCAGCAGCACCCCGTGCCCGCCCGGCATCTCGCTCTGCACCGCGGGGGACAGGGCCTCCTGCGGGCTGAACCAGACCAGGTCGAGGGCGTCCTGACGGGGGCGGCAGTCGCCGGTGACCGGGACGACGTAGGCGAGGGAGACCGCGTGCTGACGCGGGTCGTGGTACGGCGTGATGCCCTGCGTCGGAAAGTACTCGGCGACCGTGAACGGCTGCAGGGAGGCAGGGACCCGGGGGAGTGCCACCGGGCCGAGGTCCTTCTCCAGGTGCCGCAGCAGGGCGTCACGGACCCGCTCGTGGTGCATCACGCGGCCGGAGACCAGGGTCCGGCTGACCGTTCCGTCCGGTCCGATGCGCAGCAGGAGACCGATGCTGGTGACCTCGCCGCTGTCGTCGACGCGCACGGGTACGGCTTCGACGTACAGGATCGGCATGCGGGCGCGTGCCTGCTCCAGGTCGTCGGTGCTCAGCCAGCCGGGCGTGGTGTCGGTCATGTCAGACATTGCTTGATCATACTTTCCGGGATCGCGAACGCTCGGTCGCGGTGCGGACGGGGATCGGGTGCGGGGCGGGTTCGGGTTCGGTCTCGGGCTCGGCAGGTCCGAAGAGGCGGCGGGCGTCGTCACCGGCCGACCGTGTGCCGCGATCCGCGACGCGTCCGGCAGGCTCGGTTTCGGCAGACCATACGCGGCGGAGTTGTACAGCAGCGCGCGGAACGAGGTGATCTCCAGCACCTCGGAGGGGACCGGGCCGGACCGGCAGGGGCCGACGCGGTCGGGGCCAGGCCGACGTCCGGGTACGCCTGCTCGGACACTGCCGCCGGACGGGCGGCCCGGCGCTGATCCGGCCAGCGGTGCAGGAGCATGACGGGGATCGTTCCCCTGGTGAGGCGCAACCAGTCCGTCGGCGGCGGGGGATCCGCTCAGTGCATGCGGGTGTCGCTGTCCAGCCGTACGACCGCAGGATCCGGCGGTCAGGGCTTCACGGCCACCGCGCCGTACTGCGGAACGGCCGCGGGGGAGCCCGGGGCGCGCCACTGCGAGCAGGACACCATGCCCGGCTCCACCAGCTCCAGGCCCTCGAAGAAGGCCGCGATGTCCGTGCCGCTGCGGGCGGTGATCGGCGGCGTGGCGTTCTCGTTCCAGAACTTCATCGCCGGGATCTGGCCCTCGCCGCCGAGCTCGGAGTCGAAGGTCGGGTGGGTCAGGACCAGGAGGCTGCCGGAGGGGACCGCGGCCAGGACGCGCCGCACGATCTCGCGGGCCTCGTCGTCATCGAGGACGAAGTTGAGGATGCCCAGCATCATCACCGCGACCGGCTTGCCGAAGTCCAGGGTCTGCGCGGCCCGTTCGACGATGGCGTCCGGGTCGTGCACATCGGCGTCGATGTAGGCGGTGACGCCCTCGTGGGTGCCGGTCAGCAGTGTCCGGGCGTGTACGAGGACGATCGGGTCGTTGTCGACGTACACGATCCGGGAGTCGGGCGCGACGCGCTGGGCTATCTCGTGGGTGTTCTCCGCCGTCGGCAGCCCGGTGCCGATGTCCAGGAACTGGCGCACGCCCCGCTCCTCGGCCACGAACCGCACGGCCCGGCCGAGGAAGTCCCGGTCCGCGCGGGCGATGTCCCGGATGATCGGGAACATCCCCGCGACCTGCTCGCCGACCTGCTGGTCGATCTCGTAGTTGTCCTTGCCGCCGATCCAGTAGTTCCACACGCGCGCGTTGTGCGCCACACCGGTGTTCAGCCTCGCCGACCCGCCCGACGGGGTGTGGCCATCACTCACGACTCGTCCTCTCCTCGCACGCACGACCGAAACCGGCCATCGCCGCCATTGTGCCGCTCCGTTGATCACGTTGTCCCGGGAATCGACAGAGCGGGCGGGGCTGTTGGCGGACGTCCGTCGGCGTCCGTCGGTGTCCGGCGGAGGGCCGTGGGCGGCGGTGGACGGGTGCGAGCCGCGGTGCTACTGGATCTCGCTGGGCGTCGAGGCGGGCGACTTGCCGGCCAGGACGTCCTTCAGACGCTGGGTGCCGAGCTTCACCGCCTGCTCCACCGAGTCGTGCTCGTCGCCGTCCAGCCCACCCGCCGTCACGGTGATGGCGTCGTTGCCGACGCGTACGGCGGCCACGTCCAGCGTCAGCGTGGCCTGCACGCCGTCGGTCGGGCCCTGCACCGTCACGCGCAGGCCCTCACGGGCGTCGCCCACGTCGGGCAACGAGGTCTCGATGACCTGGACGGTGCGCTCTTCCCCGTCCTCGGTCATCGTGAACCGGTCGCACTCCTGCGGCAGCTTCGCCATCCAGTTCAGGGAGTCCTGCGGGTCGGTCCGGTCGTAGGAGCCGACCTGGTGGAGCAGACGCGAGTCGCCTTGCGTGAAGCCGCGCAGCGCGTTCGCCCCCGACGGCCTGCCCAGCAGGTCGTCGTCGAACAGGGAGTCCACGAGCCGCTGGCAGTCGGCGGCGTCGGCCTTGGCGGTGAGGAAGTCGGAGACGTCGACCGTGCCGATGAGCAGAGCGTCGTTCCAGTTCTCCGCCTCGGTGTCCTTGACCTGCGTCCAGTCGTCCTCGATGTCCGCCTCGGTGATCAGCGCGGTCCGGGCGCCGGCCTCGGTGAGCGTGGCGGTGGGCGAGGGGGTCTGCCGCTTCTGGGCGACGGGCGACGCGGTGACCCCCGCGGCCCGCGAGCCGTCCTTGTCGGTGCCGTCCTGCGAGCAGGCGGCCGCGGCCAGCAGCGCGCCTGCCGCCAGGGCCGAGGAGAGAACGCGGGCGAGTCGGGGCGGACGACGGGTCATCGCAAGTGCCTCCTGGGAACGTGACGCGTGCCCTCAGCGCATCACCGCGCAACACCGCCCACCAGCGGCACCGGACCGTTCGAGTGAGCGCACCCGGGGGCCGCCAGGGCCTCACGCGCCGGGCTGTGCACCCAGCGCCCCGCACATTTCTCCGGACCCGATACCCTCGCAGCCCTCCCCGCTGTTCAATGAGAGCGAACACCCCTCGCCTCCTTGGCCCCCCGCCCGCAGAGAGGAGCCGCCCATGCCCCCCGCCGCCGTCCCGCCCGTGGGCGCGCGCATCCGGCGGGCGCGCCTCGAACGCGGGACGAGCCTGCGGGCGCTCGCCCGCGAGATCGGCGTCTCGGCGAGCCTCGTGTCGCAGATCGAGAACGGCAAGAGCCAGCCCTCGGTGAGCACGCTGTACGCCATCACGACCGCCCTCGGCATCTCCGTCGAGTCGCTCTTCGACGCGGGGGAGGCCGCTGCCGCCTCCCCGGTCGCCGCGTCGCCCCCCGGCACCGTCGCGCACGCCCTGGCCGCCTTCGCCGCCGACCCCGGCCGCCGCATCGGCCCCCTGGTCAGGCCGGATCAGCGGGAGGTGCTGGAGCTGGACTCCGGGGTGGTGTGGGAGCGCCTCGGCCACGTTCCGGGCACGGACGTCGACTTCCTCCAGGTCACCTACCGGCCCGGCGGAGCCTCCTCCGGTTCGGGCGGCCTCATGCGGCACAACGGCACCGAGTACGGCAGTCTGACCTCGGGCGAGCTGGTCCTCACCCTCGGCTTCGACGAGTACACGCTGCGTCCCGGCGACTCGGTCTGCTTCGAGTCGACGACCCCGCACCGCTACCGCAATGATGGTGCTGTACCGGCCGTCGGCATCTGGTTCGTGTCCCCCGATGTCGTTCAGTGACACTTGACACCCGTCGTTCACAGTCGTTGACTCCGAAGCGGGGGTGGTCGCCATGGCGATCCGCACGTTCGGACCCAACGCAGTCGACTGGGAAGAGCGCGTCGACCTGGACCGGCTGCGCAGACAGCGGCTGGCCCGCCTCGACGAGACCCTGAACCGCTCCGAGCTCGGCGCCGTGCTCAGCTTCGACTTCGCCAACATCCGCTACATGACGGCCACGCACATCGGCACCTGGGCGATGGACAAGCTGATCCGCTTCGCCCTGCTGGTGCGCGGCGGCGAGCCGATCGTGTGGGACTTCGGTTCCGCCGCCCGCCACCACCAGCTCTACAACCCCTGGCTCGACTACGGCGACGGCAAGGAAGGCCCGCCCACCGGGGCCCGCGCCGGCATCTCCACCCTGCGCGGCGCCTTCCACCCGGAGGCGGGCATCGCCCAGGACGTCGCCGCCAAGATCGCCGGCGTACTGCGCGAGCACGGCCTGGCCGGCGAGCCGCTCGGCGTCGACGTCGCCGAGATGCCGGTCCTCACCGCCCTGCGCGCCGAGGGCATCGAGGTCGTCGACGGACAGCAGGTCTTCCTGGAGGCCCGCCGCACCAAGACGCCGGACGAGATCTCCCTGCTCACCCAGGCCTGCGCGATGGTGGACGCGGCGTACGAGGAGCTGTACGGCCATCTGCGTCCCGGCGTGCGCGAGAACGAGTGCGTCGGCGTGGTCAGCAAGGTCCTGTACGACCTCGGCAGCGAGTACGTCGAGGGCGTCAACGCGATCTCCGGCGAGCGCTGTTCGCCCCACCCGCACGTCTACAGCGACCGCCTGATCCGCCCCGGCGACCCCGCCTTCTTCGACATCCTGCACAGCCACCTCGGCTACCGCACCTGCTACTACCGCACCTTCGCCGTCGGCAGCGCCTCCCGCGCCCAGCGCGACGCGTACGTACGCTGCCGGGAGTACATGGACGAGGCGATCGCCCTCGTCCGGCCCGGAGCCACGACGGCCGACATCGTCCAGGTCTGGCCGCGCGCCGAGGAGTTCGGCTTCGCCGACGAGACCGCCGCCTTCGCCCTGCAGTACGGCCACGGTGTCGGCCTGTCCATCTGGGAGAAGCCGATCTTCAGCCGGCTGGTCTCCCTCGATCATCCCGAAGTCCTCGAAGAGGGCATGGTGTTCGCGCTGGAGACGTACTGGCCGGCCGCCGACGGCTGGTCCGCCGCCCGCATCGAGGAAGAGCTCGTGGTCACCGCCGACGGCTGCGAGGTCATCACGAAGTTCCCCGCGGAGGAACTACTGGTGGCCGGCCGCAAGTACTGGACGGTCGGCGGCGAGCTCGACACCCGCCGCGAGGCGCAGTCCCACCTCAACACCGCCCGCGGCGACGGAGCACGCTGATGGAACCGGCCGAACTCCTCATCGCGTACGAGCGGATGGCCGTCATCCGCCGTACGGAGAAGGCCGCCCACGACCTGTTCCTGCAGGGCCTCGTCAAGGGCACCACCCACCTCGCCGCCGGACACGAGGCCATCGCCGTGGGCGCCGACGCCGCCCTGCGCCCCGACGACTACGTCTTCGCCACCTACCGAGGCCACCACCACGCGTTGGCCAGGGGCGCCACCCCGCAGGAGTGCCTGGCCGAGCTCATGAGCCGCGCGACCGGGTTGTGCCGGGCCAAAGGCGGATCCATGCACCTGACCAAGGCCTCCACGGGCATGCTGGGCTCCTACGCCATCGTCGGAGCCCACCTCCCGATGGCGGCCGGCGCCGCCTGGTCGGCCCGGCTGCGGGGCACCGACCGGATCGCCGTCGCCTTCTTCGGGGACGGGGCCACCAACATCGGTGCCTTCCACGAGACGCTCAACCTGGCCGCCGTGTGGAAGCTGCCCGTGCTGTTCGTCTGCGAGAACAACCTCTACATGGAGTACACGCCGATCGCCGACGTCACGGCCGTGGCCCGTCCCGCGGCCGACCGGGCGCCCGCGTACGGCATCCCGGGCGAAGTGGTGGACGGCAACGACGTCGTCGCCGTACGGGAGGCGGTGGCCCATCTGGCGGAGCGGGCCAGGGCAGGGGAAGGGCCGGCGCTGCTGGAGGCGCTGACCTACCGGCACTTCGGGCACAGCCGCTCCGACCCGGCCGCCTACCGCCCGGCCGAGGAGGTCGAACGGTGGCTGAAGCACGACCCCTTGGACCTGGCACGCGGACGGCTCGTCGAGTCAGGGGTGGCACCGGATGCGGTCGTCGAGGCCGACGAACGCGCCCGCGCCCTGGTGGCGAGCGCGGTGGAGGCCGCGAAGGCCGCCCCACCACCCGATCCGGACCAGGCGCTGACCGACGTATGGGCCGACGGAGGTGCGGCGTGGCGGACGTGATCACCTACCGGGAGGCGGTCGCCGAGGGCATCGCGCGGGAGATGCGACGCGATCCGTCCGTGGTGTGCCTGGGCGAGGACATCGGCGAGGCGGGCGGGGTGTTCAAGACGACCGCCGGGCTGCTCCAGGAGTTCGGGCCCGGGCGGGTGTGGGACACGCCGATCTCCGAGCAGGCCATCGTGGGCGCCGCGATGGGGGCCGCGATGACCGGGACGCGGCCGGTCGCCGAGATCATGTTCTCCGACTTCCTGGCCTGCTGCTGGGACTACCTCGCCAACGAGATCCCCAAGGTGCGGTACATGACCGGCGGCCAGGTCACCGTCCCGCTCGTCGTGCGCACCGCGAACGGCGGCGGCCTCGGCTTCGGCGCGCAGCACTCCCAGGCCACCGAGAACTGGGCGTTCACCGTGCCCGGCCTGAAGATCGCCGCACCGGCGACACCCGCCGACGTGATCGGCATGATGGCGGCGGCGATCCGCAGCGACGACCCGGTGGTCTTCTTCGAGCACAAGGGGCTGCTCGCCGCCAAGGGCCCGCCCCCGCCGCCGGACCACGTCGTCGAACTGGGCCGTGCCGCCGTCGTCCGCGAGGGCTCCGACGTCACCCTCGTCGCCCTCGCCGCGATGGTGCCGCTCGCACGGAAGGCCGCCGAGATCCTCGCGGGGGAGGGCATCGAGGCCGAGATCGTCGATCTGCGCTGCCTGGTGCCGCTGGACGTGAGCACCGTGCTCGCCTCGCTCGGCCGGACCTCGCGGCTCGTCACCGTCGAGGAGAACCCGTACCAGGGCGGCTGGGGCGCGACGCTCGTCTCGGTCGTCGCCGACGAGGGCTTCGGCCTGCTGGACGCGCCCGTCAGACGGGTGGCGGGGGAGTGCGTCCCGCTGCCGTTCGCCGACGCGCTGGAGGAACGGGTGATCCCCACCGTCGAGAAGGTCGTGGCGGCCGTACGCGGCCTCGCCGCCTACTGAACACCCCGAGGGAGGAACGGCGATGACCAATCGGATACTCCTGCGCGGCGGTCACGTGCTGTCGATGGACCCGAGCGTCGGGGACCTGCCCACGGGGGACGTCCTCATCGAGGACGGGAGGATCACCGCGGTGGAACGGGAGATCGGTGCCGACGCCGAGGTGCTCGACATGACCGGCCGCATCGTGATCCCCGGCTTCGTGGACACCCACCGGCACACCTGGGAGGCGCCGATCCGCAACGTCGCCCCCGACGCCACCCTGGACGACTACTTCGTCGACATCCTCGACACCTTCGCACCGCTCTACACCCCGCAGGACGTGTACGCGGGCAACCTCGCCGGCTCACTGGAATGCCTGAACGCCGGCATCACGACCCTCGTGGACTGGTCGCACATCAACAACACGCCCGACCACCCGGACGCGGCGATCCAGGCACTCACGGAGAGCGGTATCCGCGCCCAGTACGCGTACGGGAGCGCCAACACCTCCCTGGCCGACTACTGGTTCGAGAGCAGGATCCCGGTCCCGGACGACGACGTACGCCGGATCCGCGACACCTACTTCTCCTCCGACGCCGGCCTGCTGACCATGGCCCTCGCCACCCGCGGACCCGGATTCTGCATCGACGAGGTCGTCACCCGCGAATGGCACCTCGCCCGCGAGCTGGGCATCCCTATCACCGTGCACGTGGCCATGGGCCGGCTGGCGGGCCGCTTCGGCATGGTCAAGCAGCTGAACGACCTGAACCTGCTCGGACCCGACACCACCTACGTCCACTGCTGCTACCTCCACGAGGACGAGTGGCACATGGTCGCCGACACCGGCGGCACGGTGTCGATCGCGCCGCAGGTCGAGGTGCAGATGGGGCACGGCTGGCCGCCCGTCATGAAGGCGATGGAGTACGGACTGCGCCCGTCGCTCAGCATCGACGTCGTCACCACCGTGCCCGGCGACATGTTCACCCAGATCCGCGCGGCCTTCGGTGCCGAACGCGCCCGGGTCAACGCCGACTGCTGGAAGGCGAACCTGCCCGTGCCCGACACGATGTTGACGGCGCGTCAGATGCTGGAGATCGCGACCCTCAACGGAGCCCATGTCGCGGGCCTCGAAGAGCGCACCGGCTCCCTCACCCCCGGCAAGCGCGCCGACGTCGTGGCGATCGACGCCACCGCCCTGAACGTCGCCCCGGTGCACGACGCGGCCGCCGCCGTCACCCTGTGCGCCGACGTCTCCAACGTCGACACGGTCATCGTCGACGGCGTGATCCGCAAGCGCGACGGCAGGCTGACGGCCGACCTCGGCCGGGCCCGGCGACTGGTCGAGGAGTCACGCGACCGGCTCCTCGCGGCGAGGGAGGCGAAGGGCGCGGCATGACCCGACACGTGGTGCGGCGGGCCGCCGACGTCGCCGAGCCGCCGTACGACCGACTCGGCCACCGGCGGACGGAGTCGGTCGGTGAGGGCGACGGCAGCGCGCACACCGGCTTCGGTGTCTGCGAGATACGGCCCGACGGCCGGGTCGCCGCTCATGTCCACTCGTACGAGGAGAGCTTCCACGTGCTCGGCGGGGCGGTGATCCTGGATGTGCCCGAGGGGTCGTACCGCCTGCGCGCCGGCGACTACGGCCTCCTGCCGATCGGTGTCCCGCACGCCTGGCGCGGCGCCGGGGACACCGGCGGCCGCTGGGCCGACATGCTCGCCCCGGTGCCCCGCGCCCGCTACGGCCACGACACCCAGCAGGTGCCCGCCCTGCCCGAGCGCGACCCCGTCCGCATCGACGTCCGCGACCCGCGCACCCGGTCCTTCGGCCACTTCGAGCCCGCCCAGATGGACCCCGCCAAGCAGTCCCAGGACCTGCTCGCGGTGTCGGCGAGCATGCGGACCGCACTGCTCGTGTACAGCGGCATCACCGTGAAGCCGATGGTCGACGGCGACCTCGGCGCGGTCGCCTCCACCATGTTCATGGTGCAGTACGCCCCCGACGGCGTCGCCGGCACCCACGACCACCCCTTCGAGGAGACGTACCTGATCCTGGAAGGGCTGGCCGACGCCACCTTCGACGGCGAGCGGTACCGGCTCGGACCGGGCGACGTCGCCTGGGCCGGCGTCGGGTGCGTGCACGGGTTCGCCAACGCGGGGGAGGGGACTTTGCGCTGGCTGGAGACGCAGGCGCCGCAGCCGCCGGCGCGCCACTCCTACCGGTTCACCCGGGACTGGGAGTACCTGAGGGAGGCCCTGGGGTCATGAGCAGTGTGCTCGTCGTGGGCGGGACGTCCGGGATCGGCCGCGAGTTCGCCCGATTCCGTGCGGCGCGGGGCGACCGCGTGGTCCTCACCGGCCGGGACGCGCATCGCGCCGGCACGGTGGCCGAGGAGGTCGGTGCCGCGGAAGGCATCGCCCTCGACCTGTCGCGGCCCCGCGAGATCGCCGCCGCCCTGGCCGGTGTCGGACGCGTCGACCACCTGGTGATCGCCGGGATCTCCCGGGACGACAACCGGATCACCGCGTACGACATCGACGCCGCTGTGCGTCTGGTCACGCTCAAGCTCGTCGGGTACACCGAGGTCGTGCACACCCTGCGGCGCCGGCTGCACGACGACAGCGCGATCGTGCTGTTCGGCGGCCAGGCCAAGGAGCGGCCGTACGCGGGGGCGACGACGGTGGCGACCGTCAACGCCGGAGTGGGCGGCCTCGTACGCACGCTCGCCACCGAGCTGGCGCCCGTCCGGGTCAACGCGGTGCACCCCGGGGTCGTGGGGGACAGCCCGCACTGGCGCGGCAAACCCGAGCAGGTGCTCGCCGGGTTGCGCGCCAGAACGCCCACCGGGCGGCTCGCCACTATGGCCGACGTGGTGGACGCGGTGGACTTCCTGCTGCGCAACCGGTCGGTCGACGCCGTCGAACTCGCCGTGGACGGAGGGTGGCTGCTGGGCTGACGGGGACGCGAGCCGCGGGTCAGCGCTTGAAGCCGACCGCGCCGTACAACGAGACGGGCTCCTTCGTGCTCCCGTCGCCCGCGTCCTCCTCGTCGTCCCTCGCGGGACGCCAGTGCGACAGCGACACGATCCCCGGCTCCATCAGCTCAAGTCCCTCGAAGAACCGGCCCGTCTCGGCGTGCGAGCGGGCCACGAGCGTGACCCCGCTCGCGGTGTAGGCCGCGATGCCCCGGTTCACGTTCTCCGGGTCGAAGTCCGCCGTCAACGCCGAGAGCAGAAGGCAGCTGCCCGGCGCCAGCGCACCGACCAGCGTGTCCACCAGCTCATGAGCGCCGTCGTCGTCCGCGATGAAGTGCAGGAGTGCGATCAGCGAGAGGGCGACCGGCCGGTCGAGGTCGAGGACGGCGGCCGCCTGCTCCAGGATCCGCTCGGGCTCACGGGCGTCGGCCTGCACGTACTCGGTCATCCCCTCCGGGGTGCCGCGCAGCAGGGCCGCCGCGTGGGCGAGCACGATCGGGTCGTTGTCGACGTACACCACGCGCGCGTCCGGGACGACGGACTGGGCGACCTGGTGCAGGTTGGGTTCGGTCGGGATGCCGGAACCGATGTCGAGGAACTGGCGGATGCCGGTCTCCTCGACGACCGCCCTGGTGGCCCGCCGCATGAACCCGCGGTTGGCCCGAGCGTGCCGCGGGGCGTCGCCCTGCATCGCGGCGATCTGCCGGCCGAGCTCCTCGTCGACGGGGTAGTTGTCCTTGCCGCCGAGGAACCAGTCGTACACCCGGGCAGGATGCGGTCTGCTCGTGTCGATCCGCGGTACGGCCGGCTCGGTCCCGGTCACACAGGTCTCCTCTGCTCGCAAGGGCGGTTGTGCGAGCAGTCTGTCACGATCATGCGGCGCGGCGGAGGCTGTCCTCGGCCACCTCCTTGTCGAGCGAGGCCCGTACCAACCCGGCTGCCAGCACGGCCGGTTCGGTGCTCCCGGCCAGCTCGGTCAGCCGGTCCGGGTCCTCGGGCAGGCCGAGCCGCCGCGCACCCGAGAGCGCCTTGTCGTCGAGGTAGGGGGCCACTTCCGGCCATACCAACTGGGCCTCGCGCAGGAAGATGTCGGCGCCCGCCGGGCCCATGCCGGGGAACTCCCGCAGCAGCCGCCGCAGTTCACGGACGTCACCGTCCGCCTCCCGGCGCAGCCGCCGCAGATCGCCGCCCCACCGGTCGATCAGCAGCTCCGCGGCGTCGCCCAGTTGGGTCGCGGTGCGCTCGTCGTAACGCCGGTATCCGCCCCGGACCAGGGCGTCCACCCGGTCCTGCCAGTCGGCGTCCGCCATCCGGCGCGGATCACGCAACCCCGCCTCGTACAGGGCGCGAGCGCTGTCCACGGCGATGGAGCCGCGGATCCGCGCGCTGAGCAGATGGGCCAGCACCAGCAGCCGGTACAGCGGCTGCGGAGTGTCCTTCAACGGGATGCCCGCCTCCTCGGCGAACGTCCTCCCGTGCGCGCGCACGAGTTCCCGCACCAGGCGCCTGTCGTCGCTCACGGCTTCAGCGGGTCGTGGCCGATCGTCATCAACTGGTGCCGACGGCGGGTCTGTTCGGGCTCCGGCTCGTTCTCCACGTCCGCCTCGGCGGTGACGGTGTCCACGACGTCGTACATGACCTGGATGTCGTCGTCCGTGAGGTCCGTCCGCCGCTTCTGGAGAATCGCGAGGACGTGCTGCCCGACAGGTGAACCGGCCTGGTCCGGCAGCGGCTCGGTGGCCTCGTCGGCGTCACTGACCCGCAGCCAGGCCGCCAGCTCCTGCGAGGTCATGTTCACCGCGCGGTGAAAGTCCTCCCACAGCGCGTCGAGTTCGAGGGCGTCGGCCATGGTGTGCCCTTTCTCTCCGGGTACTGCTCTGCGTGTACGGCGTGTGCTTGCGGCGCTCGCGGCTGCCTCACTCGCCGGGCGGCCAGTTCTCGGCGTCGAACATCCAGCGCTGCTTCTCCAGGTCGCCGGTGATGGTGATCAGCAGGTCCTGCGTCACCGGGTCCGCCTCGGCGGTCGCCCCGATCCGTTCGCGCAGCCGCTCGACGGCCGCCGCCAAGGCGTCCACGATCACCTGGACGACCTCGTTGTCGCGCACCCACCCGTCCTTCGGCCCGGGCAGCGTGTAGGCCGCGGCGATGGTCTCCGGGCGCCCGTCCGGCGGCAGGCCGAGCGCCGAGGAGCGCTCCGCGACGGTGTCGGCGTGGGTGCGGGCCAGCGACACGACCTCGTCGAGCTGCAGATGGATCGAGCGGAACCGCGGGCCCACGATGTTCCAGTGCGCCTGCTTCGCGATCAGTGAGAGCCCGAGAAGATCGACGAGAGTGCCCTGCAAGGCGTCCCCGGCGACTCGGCGAGCCGGTTCGGGGAGCGTGCTCTTGACCACGGTCATGGCGAGCTCCTCCTTGTGGCTTGGTCGGTGTCGGCGCGGGTGCCCACGGGAAACGGGTGCAAACGTCACGCGTCTCGGAGTGCGAACACTCTGTCCAGGAAGCGGACCAGATCCGCTCGTACCTCCGCCCGGTTCGTCTCGTGGAACACCTCGTGCCGGGCCCCTGGGTAGACGTGCTCGGTCAGCTCCTGCCCGCGCAACTGCTCGACACCGACACGACTGCCGGCGAGCGGGACCAGCCGGTCGTCGTCCCCGTGCAGCCACAGCAGGGGCACGGGCCCGATGTCCCCGCCCTCGGACACCGTCTCCAGCATCCGCGTGAACGCCTCCACGGTCGGCCGCTTCATCGGGCCGTGCCAGACCAGCGGATCCGCCGCGTAGGCCGCACCGACCCCGAGGTCCCGGGAGAGCGCGGCCGGGCTGATCGGGGTGCCGGGGATCTCGTCCAGGGCGAGCAGTCGCCGGGGCAGCTCCCAGTCGCCGATCACCGGCCCGGACAGCACCAGGGCGCCGAGCCCGTCGCCGTGCAGCTGTGCGAGGCGGGACGCGACCAGACCGCCCATGGAGTGCCCGACCACGACGACCGGCAGACCCGGATGTGCGGTCCGGGCCAGTTCCAGGCACGCGTTCGCGTCGGCGACGACCTCCTCGAAGTCCTCGATCAGTACCCGCTCGCCCGACGACCGGCCGTGCCCCATGTGATCGGGCCCGAACACGGCGGCGCCATGCGCGACCAGGGCCTCCGCCACCTCCGCATACCGGCCGATGTGCTCCGCGTAGCCGTGGATCACGAGCGCCACGTAGCGGGGCCGGTGGTGCGGCCACTCGCGTACGACGACGGTTCCCCGGCTTCCGTCGAGCAGGTGCTCGCGGGGTTCGGCCATGGCTCCTCCGGCTGGGTCGGTGAAAGGTCCCCGGGATCTTCCCAGGGCCCGGCGAGGCGGTCTATAGTCCGAAACTAGCGGTGCTAATTAAGAGGGTGCCGATCCATACCGATCCATACCGCCCGGTCAGGAGATCCGTCGTGCGTCCCGTCCACTTCGCGGCCGCCCGCCGCACCCCCATCGGCAAGCTGCGCGGAGCGCTCTCGCCGGTACGGCCCGACGACCTCGCCGCGGCCGTGATCCGGGGCCTCGTCGCCGACGTGCCCGCACTGGATCCGGCCCGCGTCGACGACGTCTACTGGGGCGCCGCCAACCAGGCCGGCGAGGACAACCGCAACGTCGCCCGCATGGCCGCCCTCCTCGCCGGCCTGCCCGAGTCGGTGCCCGGCGCCACGGTCAACCGGCTGTGCGCCTCCGGCCTCGAAGCCGTCACCACCGCCGCCCGCACCATCGCAGCGGGCGAGGCCGACATCGTGCTCGCCGGCGGCTCCGAGTCCATGAGCCGCGCGCCCTTCGTGCTGCCCCGCCCCGACGAGGCGCTGCCCCACCGCATCGAGACCGTCGACACCCGGCTCGGCTGGCGCCTGGTCAACCCGGCGATGAAGGAGCTGCACGGCCTGCTCTCCATGGGAGAGACCGCCGAGGAGGTCGCCCGGCGCCACGGCATCCCGCGCGAGCGGCAGGACGAGTTCGCGCTGCGCAGCCACCAACGGGCCACCGACGCCCGCAAGAACGGCCACTTCGACGACGAACTCCTGCCGGTCGAGCGCCCCGACGGCGTGCTGGTCGACAGTGACGAGTGCGTACGCGAGGACACGTCGTACGAGAAGCTGGCCCGGCTGAAGCCGGTCTTCCGCGAGGGCGGCACCGTCACGGCGGGCAATGCCTCACCGATGAACGACGGCGCCGCGGGACTGCTGCTGGTCAGCGAGGAGGCCCTGAACGACCTGGGGCTGGAATCCCTGGGCCGCTATGTCGCCGGCGCCTCGGCCGGGGTCCACCCCGACGTGATGGGCATCGGGCCGGTCCCCGCCACCCGCAAGGCACTGGCCCGGGCCGAGTGGTCGATCGGCGACATCCAGGAGGCCGAGTTCAACGAGGCGTTCGCCGCGCAGGCACTCGCCTGCGTCGACGAACTCGGCATCGACCACGACCTCGTCAACCCCAGCGGCGGCGCGATCGCCCTGGGTCACCCCCTCGGCTGCTCCGGAGCCCGCATCCTCACCACGCTCCTGCACCGCATGCGCCGCACCGGAGCGGAGCGAGGGCTGGCGACCATGTGCGTGGGCGTGGGGCAGGGCAGCGCGGTCCTGGTGGAGCGGCACTGAGGAACCCGCGACGCCTCCCGTCCGACGAGACGGTCCTTACCAGGACCTGATGTCTGCACATAGCATCGGTCTCCGCATGGACACGATGACTCTGTGGCACCTCACCGGCGGGCAGTTCGCCGCGCTGGCCTTCGCGGCCCTTCTCGTCGGCTTCTCCAAGACAGCCGTGAGCGGGGCCAACACGGTCAGCCTCGCGATCTTCGCCGCCGTACTGCCCGCCCGCGCCTCCACCGGCATCCTGCTGCCGATTCTGATCGCCGGGGACGTCCTGGCCGTCCTCACCTACCGTCGGCATGCCCACTGGCCCACCCTGTGGCGGCTGTTCCCGGCCGTCGCCGCGGGCGTCGTCCTCGGCACGCTGTTCCTGGTGTGGGCGGACGACGAGGTCGTCCGTACGTCGATCGGCGCGATCCTGCTGATGATGGCGGCGGTGACCGTGTGGCGTCGACGCACTGCGGACAAGGAGCAGGAGCCGGACGCCGTCACCACCCGGGCCGGCCGGATCAAGGCCCGCTCCTACGGCATCCTGGGCGGCTTCACCACCATGGTCGCCAACGCGGGGGGCCCGGTGATGTCGCTGTACCTGCTCTCGGCCGGCTTCCGCAAGCTCGGCTTCCTCGGGACCTCGGCCTTCTTCTTCCTGATCGTCAATGTCTCCAAGGTGCCCTTCAGCGTCGGCCTCGGTCTCATCGACGGCCCTTCCCTGCTGCTCGACGCGGCGCTCGTACTCTTCGTCGTCCCCGGCGCGCTGCTCGGCAAGTGGGCGGTGAACCGGATCAACCAGCGGCTGTTCGAGCAACTCGTGATCGCGGCGACGGTCGTGGGCGGCGTCCAGCTCCTGCTCTGACCCTCGCAGCCGCCCCGGGCCGTTCCTGCCGCACCTCCGGTGCCCCTACCGGTCGTTCGGCCCGCGGCGCAGCAGATACGTGTCCATGATCCAGCCCTTGCGCTCCCGTGCCTTCGCGCGCAGCCGCTCGATCCGCGGGGCGGCCTCGGCGATCGGCCCCGAGACGAGGATCTCGTCCGGGGTGCCCAGGTACGCGCCCCAGTAGATGTCGATGTCCTGGTCGGCGTACCGCCGGAAGGCCAACTGGGCGTCGAGCATCACGACCACGTCGTCCACCTCCTCCGGGAAGCCCTCGGCCAGCCGCCGCCCGGTGGTGATCTGTACGGGGCGCCCGACCCGGTTGAGGCCCGTGCGATGCCGGGCGGCGAGCGCGGACACGCTGCTGATGCCCGGCACGACGTCGTACGCGAACTCCACCGCGCCCCGGTCCAGTACCTCCTGGAGGATCCCGAGCGTGCTGTCGTACCACGCGGGGTCACCCCACACCAGGAAGGCGCCGACATCGTCCTCGCCCAGCTCATCGGCGATCAGTCGTTCGAAGATCCCGGCGCGGGCGCTGCGCCAGTCCTCGACGGCGCCGGGGTAGGCGGCCCCCTCGGCGGACCGGTCCCGCTCCGGGTCGAGCGCCGTCACGATCCGGTAGGTCCCCTCCGGTAGGTGCGCCTCCAGCAGGTCATGACGCAACTGCGTGAGGTCGGACTTCACCTCGCCCTTGTCGAGGACGAAGAACACGTCCGTGCCCCGCAACGCCCTCACCGCCTGCAGCGTCAGCTGCTCGGGGTCGCCCGCCCCGATCCCGATGACATGAATCCTTCGCACGCCCCGAGTCTGCCGTACGCCCCCGACGGCGCGGCCCTCACGTCCCTCCACGCAGCCTCGGCGCGCGCCCCCGCGCCTCCACCGCCCCGCCGCCCTTCTCCACCTCGACGGCCAGCTCCCGCCCCCAGGCGGCGACCCCCGCGAGGTCGATCCCGTACGGCCGCGCCTCCCCGGCGTCCGAGGCCGCCCATTCATCCACCGCCCCGGCACCCCGGCGCAGCAGCCGCGCCCCGCCCGTCACATTGCCCCGGGCCGCGTGGGTGAGCCCCACGGCGAGCTGGGCCAGCCCGCGCCACAGGGCGCGCTCGTCCTGCGGACCCGTCTTCCACGCGTCCTCGAACACCTCGTGCGCGTGGAACGGCTTGCCCGCGTCCAGCAACTGCTGTGCCTCGGCGACGGTCTGCTCCGGGGTGCGTACGACACCCTCGGGCTGGCGGTCGACGCCGTCCGCGCCATAGGGGAGCGGCCGCCCCAGACCGTCCCGGGGCCGGGCGCTGCGTGCCCGGCCCTCAGTGTCCCGGTCCCGTCCGCCGTCCTGTTGTCCCGTCGATGTGCTGCCCATGCCCCGATTGTCCATCGCCCGCTCGGGGCCCCCGCATCGCGCCCTGCCGGATGCCGTCTTCGGCGTGAGCGTCGACGTGGGGTAAAGTGCTGTTCGCGCGATCACGCGGTTCACCGCACGACGCGCACCGGGACGTGGCGCAGCTTGGTAGCGCACTTGACTGGGGGTCAAGGGGTCGCAGGTTCAAATCCTGTCGTCCCGACAGTTCGATGCGACTGTCATCGCAGGTGAGGGCCTTGGATCACATGAAGTGAGCCGAGGCCCTCGATTGTTCCCGGGGCCGGAGGAGTGCAGCGCTTTCTCCTCTCAGCGCGATGATCTCCCCTGACCGAGCGGCTCGCCGGGCCTCGCGGAGTCGGCCTTCAGCTCCGCGGGTCGCTCAGGGGGCGGCCGACAGCACGGGCTCCATCAGGGCGAGTGGCGCGCGATCGTCTCGGCGCGTCGCTCGGACTTGTCAGGCCTGGTCATATTAGCCTCCGATCACTGAACGGAGTCGATCTCTCACGGATCGTAACCCCTCACTCCATCGGAGATAAGCATGTACAAGCTTCGCAAGGCCGCCGTCGTGATGGTCGCCCTCGGCAGCGTCGGACTCATGGGAGCCGGCACCGCCGCCGCCCACGGCAACGACGGCCACGGTGACAAGGGCAAGGACGGCGGCAAGGTCAGCGTCCTGCAGAGCTCCAGCTGCAAGTCGCACGACCTGAACCTCGACGTCCTCGGCCAGGTCGGCGTCCTCAACGGCCTGCTGGGCAACGCGCTCAACGGCGAGGGCAACGCCGGTGGGCAGGACAAGCACCTGGGCTCGACGATGGGCTGCAGCAACAAGGCGTTCTGAAGTGTGAGCTGACAGGTGACAGCTGCTCCGGGTCGGCCGTTCGTGACACTCACGGGCGGCCGACCCGCATGTGCGCGACCGGAAGGAACCGTGCGCGGCGAAGACCACACGGCCTCCCGACGGTGCGTACGGTGACCGGCGGGCCCCGGCGAGGGGCGCCGCCGAGGACGCCGACGTGCCGGGATGGTAGAAGCGGGCCATGACCAACTCGCTCATCCTCCCGGCCGGTTCCCGATGACCGCCGGTATCGACACCCCCGACCGCCGCGGCCGCACCGGACTCGACCGGGCCGGCCGGGACCTGACGGGCAACCCCCGGGTCAAGGTGCGGGACGTGCGGCTCCTGTCCAGCCACTGGTACGTGGAGCGGACCACCACCTTCGACTTCCAGCACGCCGACGGCACCTGGAGCACCCAGCAGCGCGAGACGCACGACCGGGGCAACGGGGCCACCATGCTGCTCTACGACACCGAACGGGAAACCGTCCTGCTGACCAGGCAGTTCCGCTTCCCGGTGTACGTCAACGGCCACCCTGACGGGATGCTCGTCGAGACACCGGGCGGGCTCCTCGACGACGAGGACGAGCACCCGGAGATCGCCGTACGCCGGGAGGTCGTGGAGGAGACGGGGCACACCATCGGCGAGGTCCAGCACGTCTTCGACGTCTACATGAGTCCGGGCTCCGTCACCGAACGTGTCAGCTTCTACGCCGCCGCCTACGGCCCCGCGACCCGCACCCACGAGGGCGGCGGCCTCGACGAGGAGGGCGAGGACATCGAGATCCTCGAACTCCCCTTCCGCAGAGCCCTGGAGATGATCCGCACGGGGGAGATCGCCGACGCCAAGACCATCATGCTGCTGCAATGGGCCGCACTGGACGGGCCGTTCGCCCCTCGCGGGTGAACCCGGCGCCGACGGCCTTGACTTGAAGCGCGCTTCAAGATGAAGACTCCCGTTCGTGCCCCGAACCACGGGCGCGCGAACGGGAGGAGACCCATCCATGAAGTACCGCACGATCGGCACCGACCCGGCCACCCGCCGCGAGGTCAGCGTCCTCGCCCTCGGCGCGATGCTGTTCGGCTCCCGCACCGACGAGGAGACCTCCTTCGCCGTACTGGACCGCTACGTCGAGGCCGGCGGCACCTTCATCGACACCTCGGACAACTACGCCTTCTGGATCGACGGCGGCCAGGGCGGCCAGAGCGAGGAACTGCTCGGCCGCTGGCGCCGCAGCCGTGGTATCGGCGACGAGATCCTCATCGCCACCAAGCTCGGGGCGCGACCGCTGGCCCCCGGCACCGGCTACGTCGACAACGCCGAGGGGCTCTCCAAGAAGGTGATCCGCGAGTCGGCCGAGCGCAGCCGCGACCGGCTCGGCGTGGCGAAGCTCGACCTGCTGTACGCCCACATCGAGGACCGCACGGTCCCGCTGCGGGAGACCGTCGAGGGCTTCGCCGAGCTGGTGGCCGAGGGCACCGTGGGCCTCCTCGGCGTCAGCAACCACGCCACCTGGCGGGTGGAACGGGCCCGCGCCCTCGCCGCCGCGGCCGGACTGCCCGGCTACGAGGTGCTCCAGTACGCCCACAGCCACCTGCGGCCCCGCTTCGACGTACCCGACGGCCTCTTCCCCGACGGCAACCTCGGCCAGGCCGGCCCCGACCTGCTGAGCTACCTGCGGGAGGAACCCGCCCTCACCCTCGTCGCCTACTCACCGCTGCTCAAGGGTGCCTACACCCATCCCGACCGGCTGCCCGCCGACTACGACCACCCGGGCACCCCGGCCCGCCTGAAGGCGCTGCGCGAGGTCGCGCGGGAGACCGGGGCCACGGTCAACCAGGTGGTGCTGGCCTGGCAGATCGGTGCCGAGCTGCCGATCATCCCGCTGGTCGGAGCGTCGTCCGTCGCGCAGCTGGAGGAGAGCCTGGCCGCTGTGGACCTGGAGCTGTCGGCGGAGCAGCGGGCCCGGCTCGACGCGGCCCACTGACCCCTCCCGGAGTACGCTCCGAGAAGGAGCCGAAGGAGAGTGGGCCATGCCTGTGTTCCCCACCGAGCGGTCCGTCCGTACGACCCCTGAAGGCCTCCTGTGGGAGCCCAGCGAGCGCTGGGTGCGGGGAGTCAAGGGCGATGTGACCGTCGTCGACAGCCGGCACCCCGTCCTGGTCTGGGAGCCCGGTCTGCCGGTGCCGTGCTACGCCTTCCCGCGGGCGGAGGTCCGCACCGACCTCCTGCGCCCGGCAGCCCACCCCGAGCCGGGCTCGCACACCGGATCGCAGATCTTCTACGACCTGCGGACCGACGGGCAGCAGGTGGAGAACGCGGCGTGGACGTTCCCGGCCGCCGACCTGGCCGACCACATCGCCTTCGAGTGGTTCCGCCGCTGGGGCAGCGGCCTCGACCACTGGTACGAGGAGGAGGAAGAGATCTTCGTCCACCCGCGCGACCCGCACAAACGGGTGGACGCCATGCCCAGCAGCCGCCATGTCCGGGTCGAGATCGGCGGCACGGTCGTCGGGGACTCCCACCGGCCGGTGCTGCTGTTCGAGACGGGGCTGCCGACGCGGTACTACCTGCCGCCCGAGGACGTCCGCCTCGACCTGTTCGAGCCCACCGACCACCGCACCGGCTGCCCCTACAAGGGCAGGGCGCGGTACTGGACCTGGCGCGGCGCGGGTGAGGTTCCCCGGAACATCGCGTGGAGCTATGCCGAGCCCCTGCCGGCCGTGGCCCCCGTCAAGGGGCTGGTGGCCTTCTACAACGAGGCGGTCGACATCACCGTGGACGGCGAACGCCTTGAGCGGCCCGTCACCCCCTTCACCTCGGCCCTCAAGCCCTGACCAGCAGCTGGAAGTCGAAGGCGTACCGGGACGCGCGGTAGATGTGCGTCCCGTACTCCACCGGCCGCCCCGTGTCGTCGTACGCCGTGCGCTGCATGGTCAGCAGCGCGGCACCCTCCTTCTCGTCCAGGCGCGTGGCCTCCTCAGCGGTGGCGCAGCGGGCGCCGACGGTCTGGCGGGCGCTGTGCAGGGTGATGCCGGCGGCGCGCATCATCCGGTACAGGCCCGTCGACTCCAGCCGTGCGGTGCCGAGGTCGAGCAGGCTCGCCGGCAGGTAGTTGCACAGGACGGCCACGGGCTGGCCGTGGGTGCAGCGCAGCCGCTCCAGGACCGTGACCTCCGCGCCCTCCGCGATGCCGAGTGCGGCGGCGACCTCGGCGGTCGCCGGGACCTGCTCGTTGCGGACGACCTCCGTGGTCGGGCCCTGCCCGGCCGCCTCCAGGTCGTCGTAGAGGCTGCTGAGCTCCAGTGGGCGCTTCACCTGGCTGTGCACCACCTGGGTGCCCACCCCGCGCCGCCGGACCAGCAGCCCCTTGTCGACGAGCGACTGGATGGCCTGCCGGACGGTGGGCCGCGACAGGCCCAGCCGCACCGACAGGTCCACCTCGTTGCCCAGGAGGTTGCCCGGGGCCAGGATCCCGTGCTCGATCGCCTCCTCCAGCTGCTGGGCGAGCTGGTAGTAGAGCGGCACGGGACTGCCCCGGTCCAGGGCGAAGGTCAGCGAGTCCAGCGCGGAGGCGGACACGGCACGTGCGGAGCCGCGGGTCTTCGCCATGGGCCCTCCCTGCGATCGGTCCTGTGAGCGGATGTCAGGTGTTGCTGGGGAAACCGAGGTTGATACCGGCGTCGGCCGGGTCCGGCCACCGCGTGGTGATCACCTTGCCCTGGGTGTAGAAGGCGATGCCGTCGTTGCCGTAGATGTGCAGATCGCCGAAGAGCGAGTCCTTCCAGCCGCCGAAGGAGTGGTAGCCGACGGGGACCGGGATCGGCACGTTCACGCCGACCATGCCGGCCTTGACCTCCAGCTGGAAGCGGCGGGCGGCACCGCCGTCCCGGGTGAAGATCGCGGTGCCGTTGCCCCAGCGGGAGTCGTTGATCAGCTTGATGGCCTCTTCGTACGTCTCCGCACGCACCACCGCCAGCACCGGGCCGAAGATCTCGTCCCGGTACGCGTCCGCCGTCAGCGGCACCCGGTCCAGCAGCGAGACACCGAGGAAGAAGCCCTCCTCGTGGCCCTCGACCGAGTAGCCGGTGCCGTCGACGACGACCTCGGCGCCCTGCTCGGCGGCCGACGACACGTAGGACGCCACCTTGTCGCGGTGCTCACGGGTGATCAGCGGGCCCATCTCGGAGGCCGGGTCGTCGCCGGGACCGATCCTCAGGTTCTTCGCGCGCTCGGCGATCTTGGCCACCAGCTCGTCACCGGTGTCGCCGACCGCGACCACGACCGACACGGCCATGCAGCGTTCGCCCGCCGAGCCGTAGGCGGCGTTGATCGCCTGGTCGGCGGCGAAGTCCAGGTCGGCGTCGGGCAGGACCAGCATGTGGTTCTTGGCGCCGCCCAGGGCCTGCACGCGCTTGCCGTGCTCGACGGCCTTGAGCTGGATGTACTTGGCGATCGGGGTGGAGCCGACGAAGGAGACCGCCTCGATGTCCGGGTGCTCCAGGAGCCGGTCCACGGCCACCTTGTCGCCCTGCACGATGTTCAGCACACCCTCCGGCAGCCCCGCCTCGGAGGCCAGCTCGGCCAGCCGGAAAGACGCCGACGGGTCCTTCTCGCTCGGCTTGAGCACGAAGGTGTTGCCGCACGCGATGGCCAGCGGGAACATCCACATCGGCACCATGGCCGGGAAGTTGAACGGTGTGATGCCGGCGACCACGCCCAGCGGCTGCCGGATCGAGGCCACGTCCACCCGGGTCGACACCTGCGTCGACAGCTCGCCCTTGAGCTGCACGCTGATCCCGCAGGCCAGCTCCACGATCTCCATGCCGCGCGCCACCTCGCCGAGCGCGTCGGAGTGCACCTTGCCGTGCTCGGAGGTGATCAACTCGGCGATCTCGTCGCGGTGCGCGTCCAGCAGCTCGCGGTACTTGAAGAGGATCGCGGTGCGCTTGGCCAGGGAGGACTCGCCCCAGCTGACGAACGCGGCCTTGGCGGAGGCGACGGCGGCGTCCACCTCGTCGACGGTCGCCAGGGCGACCTGCTTCTCCTGGGTGCCGGTCGCCGGGTCGTAGACGGGGCCGAAGCGGCCGGAGGTGCCCTCGACGGGCTTGCCGTCGATCCAGTGGGTGATGGTCTTCATGGTGTGCGAAGGGCCTTTCGGGTGCGGGGAGTTCACAGGTGGTGGCGGCGTCCGGCGACGTTGCGCTCATAGCGCTCACGGGCCTCGACGGCGGCCTCGCGGGAGGCGACCTCGGCGACGGGCACGTCCCACCAGGCCTCGGCGCCGGGCGAGGCGGGGTTCACGGCGTCCGTCTCGACGTACACGCAGGTCGGCCGGTCGGAGGCGCGGGCCGCCGCGAGCGCCGCGCGCAGCTCGCCGACCGTCTTGGCGCGCAGGACGTCCATGCCGAGGCTGGCCGCGTTGGCCGCGAGGTCGACGGGGAGCGGAGCGCCGGTGAAGGTGCCGTCGGCGGCGCGGTAGCGGTAGTCGGTGCCGAACCGCTCGCCGCCGGTCTCGGCGGACAGCCCTCCGATGGAGGCGTAGCCGTGGTTCTGGATCAGGACGATGTTGACCGGCAGGCCCTCCTGGACCGCGGTCACGATCTCCGTCGGCATCATCAGGTAGGTGCCGTCGCCGACCAGCGACCACACGACCGTGTCCGGAGCGGCTTGCTGGACGCCGATCCCGGCCGGGATCTCGTAGCCCATGCAGGAGTAGCCGTACTCCAGGTGGTACTGGCGCGGCGAGCGGGACCGCCACAGCTTGTGCAGGTCGCCCGGGAGCGAACCGGCGGCGTTGATCACCACGTCGTCGTCGCCGACGACCGCGTCCAGCGCGCCCAGGACCTGGGTCTGCGTGGGTACGGCCGTCTCGTCGTCGGCGCGGTGGGCGGCCTCGACGACCGCGTCCCAACGCTCCTTGCCGGTGCGGTACTCGGCCTCGTACGCCTCGCTCACCCGGTGCCCGGCCAGGGCGTCCAGCAGCATCTCCAGACCGGTCCTGGCGTCGCAGACCAGGGTCCGTGCCGCCAGCTTGTGCGCGTCGAACCCGGTGATGTTGAGGTTCAGGAAGCGCACGTCGGGGTTCTGGAAGAGGGTGCCGGAGGCGGTGGTGAAATCGGTGTACCTGGTGCCGACGCCGATCACCAGGTCCGCGGCGCGGGCGAGGTCGTCGCTGACCGAGGTACCGGTGTGGCCGATGCCGCCGAGGTCGGCGGGGTGGTCGTACCGGAGCGAGCCCTTGCCCGCCTGGGTGGAGGAGACCGGGATGCCGGTCGCCTCGACGAACGCCTTCAGCGCCGCCTCGGCCTCGCTGTGGTGGACGCCGCCGCCCGCGACGATCAGGGGTCGCTCGGCGGCCCGGATCGCCTCGACGGCCGCCGCCAGCTCGACCGGGTCGGGCGCGGGGCGTCGTACGTACCAGACGCGCTCGGCGAAGAACTCCTCGGGCCAGTCGTACGCCTCCGCCTGGACGTCCTGCGGGAGGGCGAGGGTCACCGCGCCGGTCTCGGCCGGGTCGGCGAGCACACGCATGGCGTTCAGCGCGGACGGGACGAGGGCCTCGGGGCGGGTGATCCGGTCGAAGTACCTCGACACCGGGCGCAGGGTGTCGTTGACCGACACGTCCGCCTCGGTCGGGTGCTCCAGCTGCTGGAGCAGCGGGTCGGGGGCGTGCGAGGCGAAGTAGTCGCCGGGCAGCAGCAGGACCGGCAGGCGGTTGATGGTGGCCAGGGCGGCACCGGTGACGAGGTTTGTCGCGCCCGGACCGATCGACGTGGTCACGGCCTGCGCGGAGAGCCGGCCCAGCTGGCGGGCGTAGCCGACGGCCGCGTGCACCATGGACTGCTCGTTGCGGCCCTGGTGGTACGGCATCACGTCCTCGCCCGCCTGGAGCAGGGCCTGGCCGATACCCGCCACGTTGCCGTGGCCGAAGATGCCCCAGGTACCGGCGACCAGCCGGTGCCGTACGCCGTCGCGCTCGGTGTACTGGGCGGACAGGAACCGCACCAGCGCCTGGGCGACGGTCAGGCGGACGGTGGACTGGCTCATCGGGGACCTCACTGGGACTCAGCGGTGTAGAGGGGCAGACGGGGATCGACCGGCTGGTCGGGCCAGGTGTCGCGGACCCAGGCGTGATCGGGGTGGTCACAGATCAGCCAGGCGCGCTCGGCCTCGGGGCCCGCCATGACGTTGAGGTAGTACATGTGGTGACCGGGCACCGCCATGGAGGGCCCGTGCCAGCCGTCGGGGATCAGCACGACGTCGCCGCCGCGCACCTCGGCCAGGACGTCCGTGTTGCGCCCGTGGCCGGACGGGGAGACGCGCTGGTAGCCGAGGCCGGGGGTGCCGTCGTGGTCGGCGAACTCGAAGTAGTAGATCTCCTCCAGCACCGACTCCTCGCCGGGGCGGTGCTCGTCGTGCTTGTGCGGCGGGAACGACGACCAGTTGCCGCCCGGCGTGATGACCTCGACCGCGATGAGCTTGTCGCACTCGAAGACGCCGGCCGCGCCGAAGTTGTTCACCTGACGGCTGCTGCTGCCGGTGCCGCGCAGCTCCACCGGGACCGACGACGCCGGACCGTAGCGGGCGGGCAGCCGCCGGGTGCAGCGCGCGCCGGTCAGCGCGAACCGTCCGCCGTCGGTGGACGAGACGGTCGTACGGGCGTCCCGTGGCACGTACGCGAAGTCGCTGACGGCGCTGAACACGCCGGCACGCCCGGTGAGCCGAAAGGTGTCGTGGCTGAGATCGTCGGTGGCCTCGACCGTGCAGCCGCCGGTCAGCGGCAGGACGATCCACTCGCTGTCACCGGTGTCGAAGGTGTGCGAGCCGCCGGGCGGCAGCTCCAGGACCCTCAGGCTGGAGTGGCCCCAGCCTGCCTTCTCGGGCGTGACGTCCACGACGTACGGGCCGCCGAGCGCCTTTCCCGCGGGAAGGTGATACGTCATCGTGTTCCTCCGGGTCGCAATCCGTGTCACAACAGGCCGACGGCCGTGTCCACGGCCGTCTCCACAGTGCCCTCGGCCGGGTAGAGCAGGGAGCGGCCGACGACCAGGCCCTGGACGGTGGGGTGCTGGAGCGCCTTGCGCCAGCGCTCGTAGGCGCCCGCCTGGTCCTCGGCGGTGCCCCCGACCTCACCGCCGAGCAGGACGACCGGCAGCGTGGACGTCTGAAGAACCTCCGCCATGTCGTCGGGGTCATGGGTGACGGGCAGTTTCAGCCAGGTGTACGCGGAGGTGCCGCCCAGCCCTGAGGCGATGGCGATGGACCTGGTGACGGCCTCGGCGGACAGGTCGTTGCGCACCTTGCCGTCGACGCGCCGGGACATGAACGGCTCGACGAACAGCGGGAGCCGCAGCGCGGCCATGGCGTCGACGGCGCGGGCCGTGGACTCCAGGGTGTCGAGCGAACCCCGGTCGCCGTAGTCGATCCGCACCAGCAGCTTGCCCGCGTCGAAGCGCAGCCGGGCGATGTCCTCGGCGCGGTGACCGGTGAAGCGGTCGTCCATCTCGAAGGACGCACCGGCCAGCCCCCCGCGGTTCATCGAGCCCATGACAACCTTGTCGTCGAGGACACCGAGCAGCAGCAGGTCCTCCAGGATGTCGGCGGTGGCCAGCACCCCGTCGACACCGGGCCGCGACAGCGCCACGCAGAGGCGCTCCAGGAGATCGGCCCGGTCGGCCATGGCCAGGCGGCGGTCGCCGACGCTCAGCGCGCCGCGGGCCGGATGGTCGGCGGCCACGATCATCAGGCGGCCGCTGTCGCCGATCAGCGGGCGACGCCTCCGGCGGGCGGCGGCCTCGGCGATCGCCTCGGGGTTGCGGGCTCTGATCGCGGTGAGGTCGGGGATGGTGATGCTCAAGGGAAAGCTCCGTTCGAAGGTGGCTCGGCAGGCCGTCACGACGCCTGTGCGAGGAGGTCCTCGACCTCGGACTCGGTGGGCATCGCCGAGGAGCAGGCGAGTCGGGAGGCGACGAGCGCGCCGGCGGCGTTGGCGTACCGCATGGTGGTGGCGAGGTCCCAGCCGGACAGCAGCCCGTGGACCAGCGAGCCGCCGAAGGCGTCGCCGGCGCCGAGGCCGTTGGCCACCTCGACCGGCACCGGTGGCACCTCGGCCTCCGTGCCGTCGCGGTGCACGGCCAGCACCCCCTTGGGGCCCTGCTTGACGACCGCCAGCTCCACCCCGGCCGCCAGCAGCGCCTCGGCGCAGGCGCGGGGCTCGCGGACACCGGTGGCGATCTCGCACTCGTCGAGGTTGCCGACGGCGACCGTGGAGTGCCGCAGCGCCTCGGCGTAGTAGGGGCGGGCCTCCTCCGGGTCGCGCCAGAACATGGGCCGCCAGTCCAGGTCGAAGACCGTGGTCCCCGCCTTGTCGCGCGCCTTGAGGGCGGCGAGGGTGGCGGAGCGGCTCGGCTCCTCGCTCAGGCCGGTGCCGGTGATCCAGAAGACCCGGGCCGAGCGGATGGCCCAGTAGTCCAGGTCCTCGGAATGTATCTCCAGGTCAGGCGCCTTAGGCTGCCGGTAGAAGTACAGCGGGAAGTCGTCCGGCGGGAAGATCTCGCAGAAGGTCACCGGCGTCGGGTAGGTCGCGACGGGCGTCACCCAGCGGTCGTCCACGCCGAAGTCCTTCAGGGCCTCGTGCAGGTAGGCGCCGAAGGGGTCGTCGCCGGTCCGGGTGATCACGGCGGTGGTACGGCCGAGTCGGGCGGCGGCGACGGCGACGTTCGCGGCCGAACCTCCGAGGAACTTGCCGAACGTCTCCACCTGCGCAAGAGACAGGCCGGACTGCAGGGGATAGAGGTCGACTCCTATTCTTCCCATTGTGATCAAGTCGAAGGGCTTGGCTGACTCGGCCATGCGCGACGCTCCTAGAGCTGGGCTGGGGGTACGGCCCCCAGGGGGCCTGCCGCCTCCCAGATGTAGGGCGTGGAGGCCGACGCTGTCAATACTTTGTACTTACATTCGGACCTGCTTGTGAAATGATGTCTTAACAAAGTATTGACAGCGGCCGGATCCAGCGATTGGATCCCGTCCCAGCGCAACCGCCGTGTTCCACGGCACACGACCGGACCTCCGGGCCCGGGCCATGGATCCCGGTGATCACACCCTTTCCCCCCGTCGCACACCCCCGTCGCACAGTGAGGTGCTGGAAAGATGGACCGCTCTTACTCTCGCTCCCGCAAGTTGGCCCCCGTGGTGGCCGTGGCCGCAGCGGCAGCGTTGACGCTCGCAGGATGCTCCAGCAGTTCCGGCGGCAAGAAGTCCGAGGAAGGCGCCGCGGACGCCTCGGCGGGCAAGGCCACCACGCCCCGCATGACGGTCGCCCTGGTCACCCACCAGTCGGCCGGTGACACCTTCTGGGACATCGTCCGCAAGGGTGCCGAGGCCGCCGCCGCCAAGGACAACATCAAGCTGATCTACTCCAACGACCCGAACGCCGGCAACCAGGCCAACCTGGTCCAGAACGCGATCGACCAGAAGGTCGACGGCATCGCCATCACCCTCGCCAAGCCGGACGCGATGAAGGACGTCGTGAACAAGGCGAAGGCCGCCGGCATACCGGTGGTCGGCCTCAACTCCGGTGTGAGCGAGTGGCAGAAGCTCGGCCTGATGGAGTTCTTCGGCCAGGACGAGACCGTGGCCGGCGAGGCGCTCGGCAAGCGGCTCAACGAGGCCGGTGCCAAGAACGCCGTCTGTGTCATCCAGGAGCAGGGCAACATCGGCCTGGAGCAGCGCTGCGCGGGCGTGAAGAAGACCTTCGAGGGCAAGGTCGAGAACCTGAACGTCAACGGCACCGACATGCCGTCGGTGAAGTCGACGATCACGGCCAAGCTCAAGCAGGACAGCGGCATCGACTACGTCGTCGCCCTCGGTGCCCCGTTCGCGCTGACCGCGGTGCAGTCGATCGGCGACGCCGGCAGCGAGGCGAAGGTCGCCACCTTCGACCTGAACAAGGAGCTGACCGGAGCGATCAGCAAGGGTGACATCGAGTTCGCCGTCGACCAGCAGCCCTACCTGCAGGGCTACCTGGCGATCGACTCCCTGTGGCTCTACAAGAACAACGGCAACTACATGGGCGGCGGGGAGCAGCCGGTGCTGACCGGACCTGCCTTCGTCGACAAGACGAACGTCGAGACGATCGACAAGTTCGCCGCGAAGGGCACTCGGTGATGAGCATGACCCGACAGGCTGAGCCGGCGGTGACCACACCGCCGGCCCCCGGCCCCGGCAAGGAGAAGGACGGGCGGACCGCTGAACGCCCGCCGGCGCTGAGGCTCCTGGCCCGCCCCGAGGTGGGCGTCTTCCTCGGCGCCGTGGCGGTGCTGGTCTTCTTCCTGATCACGGCGCCGCCGGTGCGCGACGGCAGCTCGATGGCCAACATCCTCTACCAGTCGTCGACGATCGGGATCATGGCCCTTCCCGTGGCCCTCCTGATGATCGGCGGAGAGTTCGACCTGTCGGCCGGCGTCGCGGTGGTCACCTCCGCGCTGACCGCGAGCATGATCAGCTACCAGCTGACGATGAACGTCTGGGTCGGCGTGATCGTCGCCCTGATCGCGTCACTGGCGGTCGGCCTGTTCAACGGCTGGATGCTCGTCAAGACGGGCCTGCCGAGCTTCCTGGTCACGCTGGGCACCTTCCTGATCCTGCAGGGCGTCAACCTCGCGGTGACCAAGCTGATCACCGGCAACGTCGCCACCGACGACATCAGCGACATGGACGGCTTCGACCAGGCCAAGGCGCTCTTCGCCTCGTCCTTCGAGGTCGGCGGGGTCAACGTCAAGATCACGGTGGTGTGGTGGCTGGTCTTCGCGGCCCTGGCCACCTGGGTGCTGCTGCGCACCAAGTACGGCAACTGGATCTTCGCGGTCGGCGGCAACCAGCAGTCCGCGCGGGCGGTGGGTGTGCCGGTGACGTTCACCAAGATCTCGCTGTTCATGCTGGTCGGCTTCGGTGCCTGGTTCGTCGGCATGCACCAGCTGTTCTCGTTCAACACCGTGCAGTCCGGCGAGGGCGTGGGCCAGGAGCTCATCTACATCGCCGCGGCCGTCATCGGCGGCTGTCTGCTGACCGGCGGCGCCGGTTCGGCGATCGGCCCGGTCTTCGGCGCCTTCATGTTCGGCATGGTGCAGCAGGGCATCGTCTACGCCGGCTGGAACCCCGACTGGTTCAAGGCGTTCCTCGGCGTGATGCTCCTCGGCGCCGTCCTGATCAATCTGTACGTGCAGCGCACGGCGACCCGGAGGTGACCGCGATGACACCCACCAACGGAACCGGCACCCACGGCGCCGTCCTCGCCGACGAGGCCCCCGAGAAGGACGGCCCCGTCGTCGAACTGCGCGCCGCGGGCAAGTCGTACGGCAACATCCGCGCCCTGCACGGCGTCGACCTGAAGGTGTTCCCCAGCCGGGTCACCTGCGTGCTCGGCGACAACGGCGCGGGCAAGTCCACCCTCATCAAGATCATCTCGGGTCTGCATCAGCACACCGAGGGCGAGTTCCTCGTCGACGGCGAACCGGTGCGCTTCTCCACCCCGCGCGAGGCTCTCGACAAGGGCATCGCCACCGTCTACCAGGACCTCGCCGTCGTCCCCCTGATGCCGGTGTGGCGCAACTTCTTCCTCGGCTCCGAGATCACCAAGGGCCCCTGGCCCGTCCGTCGGCTCGACATCGAGAAGATGAAGAAGACCGCCGACGAGGAACTGCGCAACATGGGCATCGTCCTGGACGACATGGAGCAGCCCATCGGCACCCTGTCCGGCGGCCAGCGCCAGTGCGTGGCCATCGCCCGCGCCGTCTACTTCGGCGCCCGCGTCCTCATCCTGGACGAGCCCACCGCCGCCCTCGGCGTCAAGCAGTCCGGTGTCGTGCTGAAGTACATCGCCGCCGCCCGCGACCGCGGCCTCGGCGTCATCTTCATCACCCACAACCCGCACCACGCCTACATGGTCGGCGACCACTTCAGCGTCCTGCGCCTCGGCACCATGGAGCTCAACGCCTCCCGTGACGAGGTCAGCCTCGAAGAGCTCACCAACCACATGGCGGGCGGTACCGAACTCGCCGCGCTCAAGCACGAGTTGGCGCAGGTCCGCGGCGTCGACGTCGAGGAGCTCCCGGAAGAGGCGGACCTCACCGCCCCCGTGGCCACCGCGCCCGAAGGGAAGGCCTGACATGCCCCCTGTGCTGGACCGCATCCGGGTCGGCTCGGCCCCGGACTCCTGGGGCGTCTGGTTCCCCGACGACCCCGCGCAGGTGCCCTGGGAACGCTTCCTGGACGAGGTCGCCGAGGCCGGCTACTCGTGGATCGAGCTGGGCCCGTACGGCTATCTGCCGACCGACCCGGCCCGTCTCACCGACGAGGTGGACAAGCGGAACCTGAAGGTGTCCGCGGGTACCGTCTTCACCGGACTGCACCGCGGCCCCTCCGTCTGGGAGTCCACCTGGGAGCACGTCAGCCAGGTCGCCGCGCTCACCCAGGCGATGGGCGCGAAGCACCTGGTCGTGATCCCCTCCTTCTGGCGGGACGACAAGACCGCCGAGATCCTGGAGCCGCCGGAGCTCACCGGCGAGCAGTGGGCGCACCTGACCAAGGGCATGGAGCGGCTCGGGCACGAGGTGCGGGAGGCGTACGGACTCGACATCGTCGTCCACCCGCACGCCGACACCCACATCGACACCGAGGCCCACGTCGAGCGCTTCCTCGACTCCACCGACTCCGACCTGGTCAACCTGTGCCTGGACACGGGGCACTACGCCTACTGCGGCGGCGACAGCGTCAAGCTGATCGAGACCTACGGTGAGCGGATCGGCTACCTGCACCTCAAGCAGGTGGACCCGGAGATCCTCGCCGACGTCGTCAGCAACGAGATCCCGTTCGGGCCCGCCGTCCAGCGCGGCGTCATGTGCGAACCACCGGCCGGTGTGCCGGCGTTGGGGCCGGTCCTGGAGGCCGCGCAGAAGCTGAACGTGGACCTGTTCGCGATCGTGGAGCAGGACATGTACCCGTGCGAGCCGGACAAGCCGCTGCCCATCGCGGTGCGCACCCGGAAGTTCCTGAGGTCCTGCGGCGCCTGACGACCCGAAAGGACAGCCATGACTGAGCGCGCCACACTCGGAGTCGCAGTCATCGGTACCGGAAAGATGGGTGCGGACCATGTGCGCCGCATCCAGGAGGTCACCAGCGGGGCACGGGTGACCGCCGTCGTGGACGTCGACGCGGAGCGGGCCAAAGCGGTCGCCGCCCGCGTCGACGGCTGCGCCGCCCACACCGACCCCGCCGCGGCGATGGCGGCGGCCGACGTGGACGCGGTGATCATCGCCTCACCGGGACCCGCCCACGAGGCGGCCCTCCTCACGGCCTTCGAGCACGATCTGCCGGTGCTGTGCGAGAAACCCCTCACCCCTGACGCCGCGTCCGCCCTGCGCGTCCTGGCGGCCGAACAGCGGCTCGGGCACCGCCGGGTCCAGGTCGGCTTCATGCGGCGCTACGACGCGGAGTACATGAAGCTCAAGGCCCTCCTGGAGACGGGCCAGCTGGGCCGCCCCCTGATGCTCCACAACAAGCACCGCAACGTCGCCAGCCCACCCGGCTGGACCAGCGCGATGCTCATCAACGACTCGGTGACCCACGAGATGGACGTGACCCGCTGGCTGCTCGGCCACGAGATCACGGCCGTCACCGTGCTGGCCCCGGCCCCGTCAGGGAACGCGCCGGACGGCATCCGAGATCCGCAGTTCGTGGTCTTCGAGACCGACGGCGGAGCCGTCGTCGACGTCGAGATCTTCGTCAACTGCGGCTTCGGCTACCAGGTCCAGTGCGAGGTCGTCTGCGAACGCGGCACCGCCCGCGTCGGCGACGGCCACGCCATGGTCACCCACGCCGCCGGCCGCTGGGGCGGCATCATCGCCCAGGACTACATCGAGCGGTTCGCCGACGCCTACGACCGTGAGGTGCAGGCATGGGTGGACGCCACCCGCCGCGGCGAGGTCACCGGACCCAGCGCATGGGACGGGTACGCCGTGGCGGCGGTGTGCGAGGCGGGCGTACGGGCGCTGGAGGACGGCGGCCGGGTCACCGTGGACCTGGTCGAACGACCGGCGCTGTACCAGGACTGACAACAACGGCCGGGCGCCGGGGAGTTCCCCGGCGCCCGACCGTGTCCGTTCGGATGTCAGAGCGCTGTACGCGGCCGCGGCTCGAACCCCGCCGCGCGGTAGGACTCGTCGATCAGCGCCATCGTCGCCAGCGCGTCGTCCGCGTCCAGCGGGAGTGGCGCGTCGCGGCGTATGTGCGCCGCGAACGCCTCCAGCTGGTAGGTGTACGACGAGCGCGTACCCAGCCGCTCCGTCCGCTCGCCCTGCGCCGTACGCACCACGACCCGGTCGTCGCGGTGCGGCAGCACGAAGTTCGGCGCGAACGCCTCGCCCCGGGAGCCGACGATCCGGCAGCTCATCTCCAGCCCGCCGTACGCCATGTGGCAGCGCGCCGAGGCGGTCGCCCCGCCGGGAAACTCCAGTTCGGTGTCCAGCCACTCGTCGACGCCGGGCGCGCCCGGCCGCTCCCCGCCCCGCGCGCGGACGAGGCGCGGCGCACCGCCCGCCCAGGGCGCGAGCATCCGCACCGCGTGCAGGCTGTAGCAGCCGAGGTCCATCACGGCGCCGCCCGCCAGCGGCAGCGACCAGCGCGGGTCGGAGTCGTCGGGCGCCGGAATCGCGACCAGCGTCTCCACCCGTTCCAGCTCGCCCAGTTCACCGTCGGCCAACAGCTCGTGCAGACGCCGGGTGACGGGGTGGAAGAGGTAGTGGAAGGCCTCCATGAAGACCGTCCCGTTCTTCGCCGCCGCCTCCCGCACCTCGGCCGCCTCCTCGGCGTTGCTCGCCGACGGCTTCTCCGTCAGGACGTGCTTGCCGGCCGCGAGCGCGGCGAGGTTCCACGGCCCGTGCAGAGCGTTGGCGAGCGGGTTGTAGACGACCTCCACCTCGGGGTCGGCGAGCAGGCCGGCGTAGGAGTCCACCACGCGCTCCACGTCGTGCTCGTCGGCGAACGCCTCGGCACGGGCCCTGTCACGCGCGGCCACCGCGACGAGGCGGTGGCCGGTCGTGCGGGCCGGGCCGACGAGGGAGAGCTCGGTGATGCGTGCGGCGCCCAGCACCCCGATGCGCAGCGGTTCCCGGCCCGAGTCGTTCATCCCTGCCGTACCTCCTCGATCGTCACCGGGCGGTGCTCGTGCAGCGACAGTGTGCACGCCTCCGCGATCCAGCCCGCCTCCAGGGCGTCCTCGATCGTGCAGGGGGAGGGCCGGGTGCCCGCCACGACCTCGGTGAACGCGGTGAGTTCGACGCGGTAGGCCTCGGTGAAGCGGTCCATGAAGAAGTCGTGCGGGGTGCCGGCCGGGAAGGTCACTCCGGGCTCGACCGAGCGCAGCGGCAGCTTGTCCTCCAGGCCCACGGCGATGGAGTCCTGGAAGCCGTGGATCTCCATGCGGACGTCGTAACCGCGGGCGTTGTGGCGGGAGTTGGAGACCACCGCGATCGTTCCGTCGTCCAGGGTCAGGATCGCGCCGGTGGTGTCGGCGTCACCCGCCTCCCTGATGTAGTCGGCACCCCGGTTGCCGCCGACGGCGTACACCTCGGTCACCTCGCGGCCGGTCACCCAGCGGATGATGTCGAAGTCGTGGACCGAGCAGTCCCGGAAGATGCCCCCGGAGGCGGCCACGTACGCGGCGGGCGGCGGCGCCGGGTCCAGCGTGGTCGACCGTACGGTGTGCAGCTTGCCCAGCTCACCGGCGTGCACGGCGGCCCGCGCCGCGACGAAACCGGCGTCGAAGCGGCGGTTGTAGCCGATCTGGATCGGCACGTCGCTGCCCTGGACCGCCTTGAGCACCTCGACGCCCTCGCCCATGGTCCTGGCGACGGGCTTCTCGCAGAACACCGGGATGCCGGCCTCGACCCCGGCCAGGATCAGGGCGGGGTGGGCGTCCGTGGCGGCGGCGACGACGATGCCGTCCACGCCGGCCGCCAGCAGGGCCTCCGGCGAGTCCACGACCTCGGCGCCGAAGCGCTCGGCGGCGGCCTTGGCGGCGTCCGCGAACGGGTCGGTGACGACGAGGGAGTCGACCGCGTCGAGTCCGGACAGGGTCTCGGCGTGGAAGGCGCCGATGCGGCCGAGGCCGAGGATTCCGATACGCATGGGGGCTTCGCTTTCTTGAGTGCGGGTCTTGCGAGGAGAGGTCGGGTACGGCTAGTCGAGGCCGCCGAGCACGTTCTGGTCCCAGTCGATCACCGAGCCGGTGACCACCCCGGACCGGTCCGACAGCAGGAACACCACGAAGTCGGCGATCTCGTCCGGCTGGCCGAGCTTGCCCATCGGCAGCTTGGCGGCGGCCTGCTCACGCCAGTCGTCGTCGGCGCCGTGGAAGGCCTTCTGCGTGGCGTCCTCGCCCTCCGTCGCCGTCCAGCCGATGTTCAGGCCGTTGATCCGGATCCGGTCCCAGCGGTGCGCGTGCGCGGCGTTGCGGGTCAGCCCGATGAGGCCGGCCTTGGCGGAGACGTACGGCGCGAGGAACGGCTGCCCGCCGTGCGCCGAGGACGTGATGATGTTGACGACCGTGCCGGGCGCCCCCCGCGTGACCATGTCCTTCACGGCGGCCTGCATGGCGAAGAACGGCGCCTTGAGGTTGATCGCGATGTGCTGGTCGAACAGCTCGGGCGTGGTGTCCAGCAGCGTGCCCCGCGACGTCAGCCCCGCCGAGTTGACCAGGCAGTCGATCCGGCCGTACGCGTCGACGACCTCGGCCACGGCCGCCTTGGCCTGCTCGGCGTCCGACAGATCGGCCCGCACGAACAGGGCCTTGCCCCCCGCGGAGGCGAGGTCGGCCACCAGCGCCTCACCGGGCTCGGCGCGCCGTCCGGTGACGGCCACGACCGCCCCCTCGCGGACTGCCGCACGTGCGATCGCCGCGCCGACGCCCTGGCTGCCGCCGTTGACGAGGACGACCTTGTCGTCGAGAAGTGCCATGTCTCTTCCGGGTCCTTTCAGCTCTGGCGCCGCTCGGCGCCGGCCCGCAGCTCCGCGCGCAGGGCCTCGGGGGTCCACGACTCGCGCAGCGCACGCCGTACGACGTCCGCCTGCGAGGAGGGGGCCGACCCGTCGACCGGCGGATCGCGGTCGAGGTTCGTGGGGAAGGGGTAGCCCTCGGCGCTCGCGGCGATCACGTTCCCCAGCCACGCCTCGTCCGCGCCGTCGCCTCGGCGCCCGAGCAGCACCGGGTAGACGGCGTTCACGACCGCCTCGCGGTCCACCGTCTCCATGGCCCGCCCGAACGCGGACGACACCTGGAGCAGGTTCGCCATGCGCCGGACGTGCGCGCAGCGGTTGGTGCCGGCGGCGTGGAACACCGCCGGGTTGAAGAAGGCCGCGTCACCCTTGGCGAGCGGCAGCTGCACGTGGTGGGCGTCGAAGTACGCCTGGAACTCGGGCAGGCGCCAGGCCAGGTAGCCCGGCTCGTACGTCTGCGAGTAAGGCAGGTACATCGTCGGCCCCGACTCCACCGGCATGTCGCAGTGCGCGACGGCCCCCTGGAGGGTGAGCACGGGGGAGAGGGCGTGGACATGGGCCGGGTAGGCCGCCGCGGCCTCGGCGGTCAGGAAACCCAGGTGGTAGTCGCGGTGCGCGGTCTGCGCGGCGCCGCCCGGGTTGACCACGTTCACCTGCGAGGTCACCTGGTAGCCGGGCCCGAGCCAGGCGGTCGAGACCAGCGCCAGGACGTCGTTGGCGTAGTAATCGGCGAACGCCTCGGCGTCGTGGAGCGCCGCCTTCTCCAGCGCGTTCCACACCCGGTCGTTGGCGCCCGGCCGGGCGAAGTGGTCACCGGCGTGCACGCCCGAGGCGCGCTGCTCGGCGATCAGGGCGTCGAACACGGCGCTGAGCCGGTCGACCACCTCCGGGTCGGGGAAGGCGCCCCGGAAGACGACGACGCCCGGGCCGTCCGTCAGTGCGCGGACCAGTTCGGCCCGTACCGCCCGGGGGTCGGCCGCCCGCAGCCGGTCGCTGTCGTAGACGAGGACGCCCTCCTGGACGGCGCAGGCGTGCGGGTGGTCGGTGAGGTCGGTGGTCCGCTCGACCAGCGCACGGAAGGCGGCGAGGTCGCAGTCCCGCTCGGACAGCCACGCACGGCGATGTACGGAGGTGAAGGACATCGGCGTCCTCTCGGTGACAGGGGCGACGCAGTGCTGTCATTCTTGTCAGTACAAACCCCTCGAACAACCAGCAGGCGGCCATCAAAAACCCCTCAGGGCCGCCACCCAGGAGCATCCGTATGGGCCATCCCTTCCCGATCCGGGAGATCGCACGTCAGGCAGGTCTGAGCGAGGCCACCGTCGACCGGGTGCTCAACGGCAGGGGAGGGGTGCGCGAGAGCACCGCGCGGGAGGTCCACCAGGCCATCGCCGACCTGGACCGGCAGCGCACCCAGGTCCGGCTGGTGGGCCGTACCTTCATGATCGACATCGTGATGCAGACGCCGGAGCGGTTCTCCACCGCCGTGCGGGCCGCCCTGGAGGCCGAGCTGCCCGCCCTGCACCCCGCCGTGGTGCGCTCGCGCTTCCACTTCCGGGAGACGGGACCGGTGCAGGAGCTGACGAGGACGCTGGAGCGGATAGCCCGGCGCGGTTCGCAGGGCGTGATCCTCAAGGCCCCGGACGTACCCGAGGTCACCGCCGCCGTCGCCGGGCTCGCCGACGCGGGCATACCGGTGGTGACCCTGGTGACCGACCTGCCGTCCACGCCGCGCCTGGCCTACGTCGGCATCGACAACCGGGCCGCCGGCGCGACGGCCGCGTACCTCGTGGGCCAGTGGCTCGGCGACCGCCCCGGCCATGTCCTGACCAGCCTCAGCAGCGGCTTCTTCCGCAACGAGGAGGAACGCGAGATGGGCTTCCGCAGCGCCATGCGCGCCCGTCATCCCGAGCGCACGCTCGTCGAACTGACCGAGGGACAGGGACTGGACGCCACCCAGTACGACCTCGTCCGGGCCGCCCTGCAGCGGGACCCGGAGATCCGCGCGGTCTACTCGATCGGCGGCGGCAACATAGCGACGCTGCGGGCCTTCGAGGAACTGGGCCGGGAGTGCGCCGTGTTCGTCGCGCACGATCTCGACCACGACAACACCCGGCTGCTGCGCGAGCACCGCCTGTCCGCCGTGCTCCACCACGACCTGCGTCAGGACATGCGCGAGGCCTGCCACATCGTCATGCGGGCCCACGGCGCCCTGCCGCCCGCCGGGCCCACCCTGCCGTCGGCGATCCAGGTGGTGACGCCGTACAACATGCCCACGCCCATCGGGTGACGATCGGGCGCGTGCGCCGGGCGTGTAATGCCCGCGGGGGCGGTCACGGATCCCTACCGTCGTGCGCATGTGGAAATCGAACCCGGACGGCGGGCCCGAGCGGCTGGTGGCACTCGCCGACGGAGTGTTCGCGATCGCCATCACGCTGCTGGTCCTCGACTTCTACGTGCCACGGGGACTCGACGACGCGGAGTACGACAACGCCCTGCACGAACTCATCCCGAACCTCGGCGCCTACGCGCTCACCGTGCTGGTGCTCGGCGCCTTCTGGCGTGAACACCGCCGCATCTTCCGCCTGGTACGGCAGATCGACGGGCAGGTGATCTCGCTGTCCATCCTGGGCCTGGGTGTCGCGGCCCTGCTGCCCTTCCCGACCAAGCTCATCGCCGAGTACGGCAGGGAGCCCACCTCGGTCGCCGCCTACGCGGGGGCGGTCGCCGCCCTCGGCGCCGCCCACCTCGCCCTGGTCCTCCTCCTGGCCGGGCGCCCCTGGCTGCGCGACGAGGCGGTGCCGCCGGAGGGCTTCCGTCTCTTCGTGCTCGACCTGGCGGTGACGGTGGGGGTGTTCACCCTCAGCATCCCGCTCGCCCTGGCCTTCGGTTCCGCGGCCATGTGGTTCTGGCTCGCCATGGCCCCGGTCAAGGTGGCCATCGGGCTGCGGGCCGCCAAAGCGCGCTGACGGGCCGTCACACCCCGGTGGCCACGTCCACCCATGTGCCGCGCTGCGCCGACCGCACCATCGCGTCCAGTACGGCGGCGCTGAGCACGGCGTCCTGGAGGGTGGCCCCGTGCGGCTCGCCCTCGGCGATCGAGCGCAGGAAGCGGTACGCCTCGATGACCTTGAGGTCGTCATAGCCCATGGCGTTCGCCGCACCCGGCTGGAAGGCGCCGAACTCGCCGGCGCCCGGGCCGACGTACACCGTGCTGACCGGCTGGTCCTGGTACGTCGTGCCACGGCTGACGCCCAGCTCGTTCATCCGGCGGAAGTCCCAGAAGACCGCGCCCTTGGTGCCGTGCACCTCGAAGCCGTAGTTGTTCTGCTCGCCGACGGAGACCCGGCAGGCCTCCAGGACACCACGGGCGCCGGAGGCGAAGCGCAGCAGGCAGTTGACGTAGTCCTCGTTCTCCACGGGGCCGGGCTCGCCGCCGCCGGCCAGGGTGTGGCCGGCGGTGGCGCCGGTGGGGCGGGCGCGACTCGGGATGAACACGGCCGTGTCGGCGGTGAGGGAGGTGATGTCGCCGAGCAGGTGGCGGGCGAGGTCGGCGCCGTGCGAGGCGAGGTCGCCCAGGACGCCGCTGCCGCCGCGCTCCTTCTCGTACCGCCAGGTCAGGGCGCCGTCCGGATGCGCCGCATAGTCGCTGAAGAGCCGGATGCGGACGTGGGTGACGGCGCCGATCTCGCCGGAGGCGATGAGGTCACGGGCGGCCTCGACGGCGGGCGCGTTGCGGTAGTTGAAGCCGACCGCGCTTCGGACACCGGCCTCGGCGACGGCGTCGGCGACCGCTCGGGCGTCCGCGGCCGTCAGGCCCACCGGCTTCTCGATCCAGATGTGCTTGCCGGCCTCGGCCATCGCCACGCCGATCTCGCGATGCAGGAAGTTCGGCGCGGTGATGCTCACCGCCCGCACCCGCGGGTCGGCGGCCACCTCGCGCCAGTCACGGGTCGTCGAGGCGAACCCGAACTGCGCGGCGGCCTCCTCGGCCCGGCCCGGGACCTCCTCGGCGACGGTCACCAGCTCCGGCCGTACCGCCAGCTGCGGGTAGTGGTGCGGGACGCGCGCGTACGCCTGGGTGTGCACCCGGCCCATCCAGCCGAAACCCACGACGGCGACACCGAGTGAATCCACCATGACAGCCCCTCTTTGGACCGGTCCATTTCCTGTCCCGCCCACCTTGGGTTCCGTTTCCCCTGACTGTCAACCCTTTGACAATCCGCACCAGCACATGGAACGGTCCAGAGCATGAGAGCGCCGACGATCCGCGACGTGGCCGACCGGGCCGGTGTCTCCAAATCCCTGGTCTCGCTGGTACTGCGCGGCTCCGACCAGGTGCGCCCGGAGAAACGGGAGGCCGTCCTGCGGGCCGTTCGCGAGCTCGGCTACCGTCCCAACGCCGCCGCCCGCAGCCTCAGCGAGCAGCGCAGCCGCACGGTCGGCGTTCTCCTGAACGACCTGCGCAACCCCTGGTTCGTCGACATGCTCGACGGCCTCAACTCGCTCCTGCACGACAACGGCCTGCGCATGCTGCTCGCCGACGCCCGCCTGAACCGCCGTACCGGCCAGGACCCGGCCGGCCCCTTCCTCGACCTCGGGGTCGACGGGCTGGTCGTGGTCGGCACACTGCCCGACCCGGCCGCGCTCGGAGCGGTGGCCGAGCGGATCCCGGTCGTGCTGGCGGGCTCCCGCGAGCCGGCGCCGCCCGGCGTCGACGTCGTGGCCGGTGACGACGAACACGGTGCCCGGCTGGTCGCCGAGCACCTCATCGGCCTCGGGCACCGCCGCATCGCGCACATCGCGGGATACGGCGCGGTGGGCGAGCTGCGACGCCGCAGTTTCGAGGCGACGATGCGCGAGCGGGGCCTCGCGGACCGGGCGGTGGTGGAGCCCAGCGACATGACCGAGGAGGGCGGCTACCGCACGGCCGTCCGGCTGCTCAGCCGCGCGGACCGGCCCACGGCCGTCTTCGCCGTCAACGACATGGCCGCCATCGGCGCGCTGTCGGCGGCCGGGGAACTGGGGCTGGACGTCCCGCGCGACCTGTCGGTGGTGGGCTGCGACAACACCAGCATCGCCCGGCTGCGGCACGTCTGGCTCACCACGGTCGACAACACCAGCCACGAGGTCGGGCGCCGCGCGGCCCGCTGCCTCCTGGAGCGCTTCGAGGGCGCCGGGGGAGCGGGCCGGGTGCAACTCGCCACACCCGCCCTGGAGATCCGCGGGTCGACGGCGCCGCCGCTCACAGGTTGATCGCGTACGCCTTGCGCAAGGTCTCGTGCACCGTCCACGTCGTACGGTCGCCCTCGCGCAGGACGGCCAGGTCGCCGGGCCCGACGGTCAGCGTCGGCCCGCCCTCGACCTCGATGGTGGCCGACCCGCTGATCACGACGAACAGTTCGTCGGCCTCGGTGTCGGTGACCACACCGGGAGTGATCTGCCAGATCCCGCGGATCCGGCGCCCGTCCTCCGACTCCCAGACCACCTTCCCGGTCACCTCGGGTGTGCCGGACACGATCTGCTCGGGTGCCAGGGGCTCGGGTTCGAGCTCGGCGTCGGGGATGTGGACTACGAAGCTGTGCGTCATGCGGTGACCCTAGTCGCGGGGTACGGGGCGAAGACCTGGACACAGTGTGAGGTGTGGGTGCGGCCGAACGGACACTTCGTCGCCGCCCGACATCATCGGCTCCCCGAGCAAGGCCCTGTACCGCTGTCGGTCGAACCTTCGGCACGGGCCGGGTTCGGCACCGTCCTCGGACCGTCGCCGGGCGGTCGGTCGGCCGGTCGGTCGGCCGGTCGGCCGGTCGACGGGATCATGCTCGCCGGGAGCCTGCTCGCCCCGGCAGCGAACAGGTACTGTCCGGCGCCTTGCCTGACCGCACGTCATATCTGCTCTTCCGTCATTCATATCTAATCGCCCTTCATATGTACGGATGACCCGAACTGGGTTATACGACGGTCTCGCGTATTGTTGCGTCATATGCCTGCTGTGACGCAGGCGGCTCTCGGTATGCCGGGGGCAGGGGAGTTGACGGTGAAGGGGGAGCAGGGCGTGTCCGCATTTCTTTCGGTGGTGGCGGTCATCGCGTTCACGGCCACAGCCGGCCTGCCGTGGTGGGTGGTCGCGGCCGTGACCCTGCTGATCGCGGGGTTCGCCGCGGGCAGGGGCTGGAGCCCGGGCCGGTGCGCGAAGCACACGTCGGCGTCCGGCCCGGCGGCTCAGCCCGTCTGGTTCTCGGCCGACAAGGGCTCCACCGTTCGGACGGTCCCGGTGCACGTGCGGGTACCGCGCCAGGAGGAGCACGCGGAGAAGGTCCGCAGCGGCCGGTAGCCGCTGACCCACGGGTGGAGCATGCCGCCTATGCGGTAGGGTTGACCTGCATGATCACGCGGTCCGCCGCGGGGCGTGCAACGGGACGTGGCGCAGCTTGGTAGCGCACTTGACTGGGGGTCAAGGGGTCGCAGGTTCAAATCCTGTCGTCCCGACAGTTCAGCGGACTGTCGGTCGTCGCGGTCCGAGCCCGCCGTGAGGTGGCGGCGCTGGGCAGAGCGCAGCGCTCGCCGCGCAGGGCGTTTCCCGGCCTCCCTCGACCCGGTCCGCGACGATCTCTGCCGTCTTCGGTGCCGAGGTCACGCCGAGCGTGTGGTGGCCGTCGGAGGCGAGCCGTAGCCGTCCTGCGATGACCGGCCTCAGCCGAACCGCAGCTCCGCCCACCGGCTGGTCCCGCCGGAGTGCACCCGCACACCGCAGCGGGCGGCCAGCGCGGTGACGATATCGAGGCCGCGGCCGTGCTCGTCGGGGTCGGGAGCGCGCAGCGCGGTCGAGGCCGCGGGGCCCATGTCGGTCACCTCGACCCGTACCGCCCTGCCCAGGTCGAGCGGGCCGCGCGAGAGCCTCAGCGTCGCCGGGGGAAGGGCATGGACGATCGCGTTCGTGAGCAGCTCCGAGACCACCAGCAGGACGTCGTCGGCGAAGTCCGCGGCGAGGTTCCAGTCGGCGAGGACCGCACGTATGCGCCGACGTACGCCCGAGACGGCACCCGGTGCGTGCGGCAGCGAAAAGACGTGCTCGGCTTCCCCGCGAGGCGCGGCAGCGAGCTGCGCTGTTGTCATCTCTCCTCCTTCTGGGGAAGCCCTGTCGGCCACCGACCGGGCCGACAAGGAACGCTAGAGACGAAAATGCGGGCGGTCAACGAACATAGGTCGGCATTACCGAACGACAGTCCCGAACCGGAAAAACCCGGACTACCATCGCCTCATGGCCGGCCCAGTCCAGTCGATAGAGCGGGCGGCGGCGATCCTGCGCCTGCTCGCCGGTGGATCCCGTCGGCTCGGGCTGGGAGAGGTGGCCTCCTCGCTGGGCCTCGCCAAGGGCACCGCCCACGGAATCCTGCGCACGCTTCAGCACGTGGACTTCGTCGAGCAGGACCCCACGACCGGAAAGTACCAGCTCGGGGCCGCTCTGCTGCACCTAGGTACCAGCTACCTGGACGTCAACGAACTGCGTTCGCGCTCGATCAACTGGGCCGACGCCCTGGCCGCCCGCAGCGGGGAGGCGGTCCGCCTGGGCACGCCCCTGGAGGGCAAGGTGCTCGTCATCCACCATGTCTTCCGGCCGGACGACACCCTCCAGACCCTGGACGTCGGCGCGCTGCTGCCGCTGCACGCCTCCTCGCTCGGCAAGGTCCTGCTGGCCTACGGAGCCACCCCCCTCGACCCCCTTCTGGAGGGAGAACCGGAGGCGTACACCCGGCACACCCTGGTTCACCCGGAGCAGCTCACCCGGGCGCTCGGCGAGATACGGGACCTCGGCTGGGGCGCCGAGGTGCAGGAGATGAGCATGGGCGAAGCCGGAATCGCCGCGCCGATCCGGGGACAGGGCGGCCTGGTGGTCGGCTCGATCGGGGTGTCCGGCGCCGTCGAACGGATCTGCGACACCAAAGGCCGGCCCCTCCCGGCCCTGATCACCGTGCTGCGCGAGGCGGCACGCGCGATCTCCAGAGACCTGGGCGCGGCCCGCTGGTAGGCCACCGCGGCCTCCGCGACACATCGGAAGGCAGGGCCGATCATGGTTGAGCGGTATGTGATGTCCATCGACCAGGGCACCACCTCCACCCGATGCATCCTGTTCGACCACGGGGGACGACTGGCGGCGGTCGCCCAGCGGGAGCACCAGCAGTACTTCCCCCGGCCCGGCTGGGTCGAGCACGACGCCGTCGAGATCTGGCGCAATCTGCAGCGCGTCGTACCCGAGGCGCTGTCCAACGCCGGGATCGACGCCGGGCAGATCTCCGCCATCGGGATCGCCAACCAGCGGGAGACGTCGGTGCTCTGGGACCCGCGGACCGGGGTCCCCCTCGGACATGCGATCGTCTGGCAGGACACGCGCACCGCGCAGCTCGTCGACGAGCTGAGGACGGAGCCGGGGGACGCGTTCTTCCTCGACCACTGCTGCCTGCCGCCGTCGACCTACTTCTCCGCGCCGCGGATCCGCTGGCTGTTCGACCATGTCGACGGCCTCGAACGCCGCGCCCGCGACGGTGAGCTGCTGTTCGGCACCATCGAGAGCTGGCTGATCTGGAACCTCACCGGAGGTACGGACGGCGGCCTGCACATCACCGACGCCACCAACGCCAGCCGCACCATGCTGATGGACATCCGTACGCTGACCTGGGACGAGGCGCTCATGGACTTCTTCGGGGTGCCGCGCTCGATGCTGCCGGAGATCCGCCCCTCCGCGGAGAGCTACGGCGAGGCCCGCGCACTGCTGCCCGGCGTGCCCATCACGGCCGCTCTCGGCGACCAGCAGGCGGCCCTGTTCGGTCAGACGTGCTTCTCACCGGGCGAGGCGAAGTGCACCTACGGCACCGGCAGCTTCCTGATGATGAACACCGGAACCGACCTCGTACGCTCCGAGCACGGACTCCTCACCACGGTCGCGTACAAGATCGCGGGCCAGCCGACCGTCTACGCCCTGGAAGGCCCGATCGCCGTCACCGGCTCGCTGGTGCAGTGGTTCCGCGACCGGCTCGGCCTGATCCACAGCGCTCCTGAGATCGAGACGCTCGCGCTCACCGTCGAGGACAACGGTGGCTGCTACATCGTCCCCGCGTTCTCAGGGCTGTTCGCGCCGCACTGGCGCAGTGACGCCCGCGGCGTCATCGTCGGCCTCACCTCGTACATCACCAAGGGGCACCTGGCCCGGGCCGTCCTGGAGGCCACCGGCTGGCAGACCCGGGAGGTCGTCGACGCCATGAACGCCGACTCCGCGCTCGCCCTGAAGCAGCTCAAGGTGGACGGCGGCATGACCTCGGACCACCTCCTCATGCAGATCCTGGCCGACGTCCTCGACGTGCCCGTGGTACGGCCGCTCGTCCACGAGACGGTGTCACTGGGCGCGGCGTACGCGGCCGGACTCGCGGCCGGCTACTGGCCGGACCTGCAGGTCCTGCGGCGCAACTGGCACATGGCCGGCCAGTGGCTCCCGGACATGGACCCCGAACGGCGGGAGTGGGAGTACGCCTCCTGGAAGCGAGCCGTCGAGCGGTCCCTGGGGTGGATCCAGTCGCCGGGTCGCCAGTGACCCGCCCTCACGAACTCCCCGTCGGGCTCCCGCAGTTCAGCGGGTGACCAGCAGCCCTCGCCCGCGCAGCACTCGCCGCTCCAGCGGGCTGAAGGCCAGCAGGTCGATGGCGACGCCCACGAGCAGGATCAGGAAGATGGCCAGGAAGACCTGCGGCATGCTGCTGTTGTTGCGGCCGTTCTCCAGCAACTGGCCGAGGCCCACGCCGAGATCGGGCGAGGAGGCGATGATCTCGGCCGCCATCAGCGAGCGCCAGGAGAAGGCCCACCCCTGCTTCAGGCCCGCGAGGTACCCCGGGAGGGCTCCCGGCATCACGATGTGCCCGGCCTCGCGCAGTCCGGTGGCGCCGAGGGTGCGACCGGCACGCAGGAAGAGCGGGGAGATCTGGTCGATGCCCGCGACCAGGCCGTTGGCGATGGACGGGACGGCGCCGAGCAGGATCACGGCGTACATCATCGAGTTGTTCAGACCCAGCCACAGCACGGCGGGCGGCACCCAGGCCACCGACGGCAGCGACTGCAGGCCGGAGAGGATGGGGCCGAGCGCCGCCCGGACGAACCTCACCCGGGCGACCAGCAGTCCGAGCGGCGTACCGATGGCGAGGGCCATGAGGAAGCCGAGCAGGCCGCGTGAGACGGAGGTCCAGATGTAGTCGAGGAGCGTTCCCTGGAGCCACGCCTCGCGGACCTCGCCCCAGACGTCCGAGGGCGAGGCCAGCTTGTAGGCGGGCGCCACCTCGGCCCACACCAGCAGCTGCCAGACCACCAGCACCAGTACGACGGCGGTGACGGGCGGCAGCACCTTGCGTGTGAGGGTCTCGCGCAGCGGCGTACGCCCGATCTGCACCGAGTCCAGGGCGTCGAGCCCGGCCTCCAGTCCGGCCAGGTCCTCGGCGCTGTCCTTCTTGCTGTCGCCCTCGACGGCGACCCCGTTGTCAGTGCCGGCCATGGCGGCGGATCTCCTCACGCAGTTCCTCGGTGATCTCGGCGGAGAGTTCGGCGACCGCGCCGTCCTCGATGCGGCGCGGGTGCGGCAGGTCGACCGTCCACTCACGCGCGACACGGCCCGGACGGGAGGACAGCAGCACGACCCGCTGGGCCAGCCGCACGGCCTCGCGCACGTTGTGCGTCACGAACAGCACCGACAGCCCCGTCTCGTGCCAGATCCGGGTGAGTTCGTCGTGCAGGACGTCGCGGGTGATCGCGTCCAGGGCGGCGAACGGCTCGTCCATCAGCAGCAGCCGGCTGTCCTGGGCGAGCGCGCGGGCCAGGGCGACCCGCTGGCGCATGCCGCCGGACAGTTCGTGCACCCGCTTGCCGTACGCGCCCTGCAGGCGGACGAGGTCCAGCAGTCGCTCCGCCTCCCGGCGCCGCTCGGCCTTGGCGACGCCCCTGAGCCTGAGGGCGAGTTCGACGTTCCTGCCCGCGGTCAGCCACGGGAACAGCGCGTGCTCCTGGAACATCAGGGCGGGCCGGCCGTCCGTGCCGATCGAGCCGGCGGAGGGCCGGTCGAGCCCGGCGACCAGGTTGAGCAGTGTGGACTTGCCGCAACCGGAGGCCCCCAGGAGGGTGACGAACTCGCCGGGCCCGACATCGAGCGTGATGTCGTCCAGCACGAGCTGCTGCCCGCCGGGGGTGCCCGGCGCCGGGAAGGACTTCGAGACGTGCTCGATCCGGGCGGCGTAGGTCGGCGCCGGTGCGTCCTCGGCGATCCTGGCGGTCGGGGCCGTCGTCGTGGCCATGCTCGTCATCTCCTGGGGGCGTTTGGTGTGCGGTGCTCTTACTCGACGCCGAGACCGGCGTCGTCGACCTCGTCCTCGCCCTCGGCCTTGAGGACCTTGTTGAGCAGCCTGAGGTCGTAGATGCCCTTCAGATCGGGCTTCTCCAGCAGCCCCGCATCGACCGCGTGCTCCGCCTCGGTGCCGAGGGTGGAGGCCAGCGGGTCGTCGAGGAACGTGATCGACTTCCAGGCCGGGTCGATGACGTCGGCGGGCAGCGCCTTGCCGGACTCCGCCTTCAGCGCCGCGTTGGCGGAGGCCTTGGCCTTGTCCGGGTTGGCGTCGATCCACGCGTTGGTCTTCACCGAGCCGCGCAGCACGGCCTCCACGACGTCCGGGTGCTCCTTCAGGAACGCCTGCCGGACGATGATGTTCGTGATCACGAACTTCTTGTCCGGCCACAGGTCGGCCTCGTCGAGGAGCACCTTGGCTCCCTCGGCGACCAGCTTGGAAGCGGTCGGCTCGGGAACCCAGGCACCGTCGATCGAGCCGGACTTGTAGGCGTCGGGCGTGATCTTGTTGTCCGTGCGGACCACGGAGACGTCGCCCTTGCCGCTCTCCGCGTCGACCTTCCAGCCCTGCTCGGAGATCCAGTTGAGCAGGGCGACGTCCTGGGTGTTGCCGAGCTGGGGGGTGGCGATCCTCTTGCCCTTGACGTCCCCCAGGGACTTGATCTTCTCCGGGTCGACGACGAGCTTCACACCACCGGAGGCCGAGCCGGAGATGATGCGCAGGTTCTTGCCGGCCGCCTTGGTGTAGCCGTTGATCGCCGGGGACGGGCCGATCCAACCGATGTCGATGGAGCCGGAGTTCAGCGCCTCGATCTCCGACGGACCGGCGTTGAACGTCGAGGGCTTGATCGTGGTGCCCCCGAGCTCCTTCTGGAACAGGCCCTCCTGGATGCCGACCAGGGCGGTGGCATGCGTGAGGTTGGGGAAGTAGCCGATCTTCACCTCGTCGGCGGAGAGCTTCTTGGCGCCCGCCGCGACCTCGGCCTGCTTTCCGGTGTCGGTGGACTCGGCGCCGTAGCCGCATGCGGTCAGCAGCAGGGGAAGCGCCGCCAGGGCGGCGAAGGTGCGGAGGGTGGTGAGCGGTCTTGCGGCAGACACGGAGGTGTCCTCTCAGGAACGTGCGATCAGGAAGGTACGGCGATGGAGGCCAAGGCGCCGGGGAGCGCACCGGTACACCGGTCGCCCGGCGTCGGGCGGGAGGGCGGGGAGCGCGGGACGGCACGGAGGGCTGTCGCGGTGCGGCGCGGGCAGGAGCCGCGGCCGGTCTCAGACGGGCCGACAGAGGGCGCTGCGCGTACGCCCGAAGTCGATGTGACGACGCGAGGTCAGAAGGTGCGGCGGCAGGTCTGTGCGATTGCGCGTACGCATGGCCACCCCACCCCGCAGTTCCCTAGTTTTCCTACCTGGTTGATGGGGATAGTGGCAGAAAGAGGCGCGGCCCCCAAGGGCGTGTTCATATTATGGACGTACGTGTCTCGGTATTCGAAAACAGTGAGGTCAGGCGTGGTCGCTCCCGCCCTCTCGACTGGGGCTGGCTCAGAGGGTGATGCATGTTCCCTATATTTCCGATCGAATTACTAGGGAAGTGTTGACCCCCCTCGGTGAAGCGGGTGAGGATGACGCGGACCGGGTCGGCCGAAAGCCCGGGACAGCGTTCTCCTCCGCCGTGAAGGAAGTGCCATGACAAGCGCACCACCGGCCGACGAGGTGACCGAGCCCGCGGCCGCGCCGGCCGACTGGCCGCACATCGCCCGCGAGTTGGCGGACGACCTCGCCACGGACGCGGTCGAGCGCGAGCAAGCGGGCCGACCGCCACTCGACGAGGTCGAACGTCTCCGCGAAGCAGGCCTGTTGACCCTGCTGGTCCCCACCGCGCACGGGGGAGGAGGCGCCGACTGGCCCACCGCCTACGCGGTCGTGCGGATCCTCGCCGCCGCCGACGGCGCCGTCGGACACCTCCTGGGCAGCCACTACTTCCTGTCCCACAGCCCCCGGTTCTTCGCTGCCCCTCAACAAGTCGCCCGCGTGGAACGGGCGTTCACGGCCGGCCGGTGGTACTGGGGCGGCGGCGTCGCCTCGCACGAACCGCCGCTCACGCTCACCCCCACGGCCGACGGCTACCTCCTGGACGGCCATCAGAGGTACGGCTCGGGGGTCGGGGTCGCCGACCGGCTGGTGGTCCGGGCAGCCGTGCCCGGCACCGGCGAGCCCCTCGCCGTCCTGGCCGATCCCGCCCACCCGGGCCTGGTGGGCGGCAGCGGCGACGACACCTTCGGGCAGCGGCTGGCGGCCGGCGGTGCCGTCCTGTTCGACTCCGTACCGGTGGCCGGGGACGGCGTGCTCGGCTCGCTCTCCGCCGACGAGGGGGCCCTGTCACCCTTCGCCGGTCTCGCCGCCCCCACCGCCCGGCTGGTCTCCGCCCAGGTCTGTCTGGGCGTCACCGAAGGGCTGCTCGGCGAAGTCCGCGAGCACAAGAGGGCGCTGTCACCCCTGCTGCAGCCGCTCTCCGCCCAGCTCTGGCCGGGCGGCCCGCCTCCACCCTGGCCGGGCGGCCCGCCGCAGGACCCGTCCGTGCTGACCGCGTACGGGGAACTCGCCGTCACCGCGCGTGCCGCGTCCGCCCTCGCCGACCAGGCCGTGGCCGCACTGGCGGACGGGCTCGCGCGGGGCGAGGAACTCGACGACGAGGAGTGCGCGGAGATCGCCGTGCTCGCCAGTGCGGCGCAGGCAGCCGCCTTTCGGGCCGCGCAGGAGATCACGACGCGTGCACTGGACGCTGTCGGCGCGCCCGCCGCCCTGGCGCGACACGGCCTGGACCGCTTCTGGCGCGACACGCGGACCCACACCCTGCGCGAGCCGGTCGCCCACCGGCTGCGCGAGGTCGGGGACTACTTCCTCAACGGAGCGCATCCGGTGTTCAGCCTGCCCGGCTGATCCGCGGGCGAATGCGGCGCCCGCGGCCGGCGGTGAGGGCGGCGGCGCGGTCGTGATGGATAATCACGGCATGCGGATCTCGGCCAGGGCGGACTATGCGGTGCGGGCGGCGTTGGAGCTGGCCGCGGCGGGAGAAGACACCTCGCTGAAGGCCGAAGCGATCGCCGAGGCGCAGGGCATCCCGCACAAGTTCCTCGAAGGCATCCTGGGCGACCTGCGCAGGGGCGGCCTCGTGACCAGCCAACGAGGCGGCAAGGGCGGCTACCGGCTCGCTCGCCCGGCGGACTCCATCGCCATCGCCGACGTGATCCGGGTGGCGGACGGCCCCCTGGTCTCGGTGCGCGGCGTGCGCCCGCCCGACCTCTCCTACACCGGCCCCGCGGAGTCCCTGCTCCCGCTGTGGATCGCCGTACGCGCCAACGTGCGCAAGATCCTCGGTGAGGTCACCCTGGCCCACGTGGCGGCGGCCAAGCTTCCCGACGATGTCCTGGGTCTCGCGGACGACCCCGAGGCGTGGACCAATCCCTGACGCGCCCGCCGTCGGTGAGCGGCCGCAACCTCAGTCGGCCGGCTTCTCCCACACCGAGACGTGCTTGCCGCTCTCGCTGGTGAAGGGCTCGCGCGTCCAGTCCTGCCACCGGTCGCGCAGGCGCAGCCCGGCGAGCCGGGCCATCAGGTCCAGCTCGGCCGGCCAGACGTAGCGGAACGGGACGGACCAGTGCTCGGCCCGGCCGTCGACGATGGTGACGTAGTGGGAACTCATCGCCTGGGTGGCGACGTCGTAGGTGTCGAACGCCCAGCGCGTGTCGCTGATGTGGAACGGCACGGCCGTCTGCCCGGCCGGGAGCTTGCGCAGTTCGGGCACGCCCACCTCGACGACGAACCGGCCGCCGGGCCGCAGGTGGGCGGCCGCGGTGCGGAAGCAGTCGACCTGGGCGTCCTGCGTGGTCAGATTGTTGATGGTGTTGAACACCAGGTAGACGAGGGCGAATTCGCCCTTCACCCGCGTCGTCGCGAAGTCCCCGATCGTCACGTCGACCGCCTCGCCGCCGGGCTTGGCGCGCAGCCGGTCCACCATGGCGCGGGACATGTCGATCCCGTGCACCGGCACACCCCGGGCGGTCAGCGGCAGGGCGATCCGGCCCGTGCCGACGCCGAGTTCGAGGGCCGGGCCGTCGCCGGCCAGCTCCGCCAGCAGGTCCACCGCCGGGTCCACCGCCTCGGGCCGGAACATGTCCGCCGCCGACTCGTCGTAGTCGGCCGCGATGTTCTCCCCGAAGTAACCGTCGTCGAAGTCACCGTCGTCATCGATCACACGAGGACCGTACTTCCGGCCATGGCGCCGGGGCACCCGATTTTCCGCGCCGGTCCGCGCCTGCTGAGAAGCGGTCAGGCGAGGGTGACCTCGACCGGCAGCTTCTTGATGCCGTTGACGACGGACGTGTCCTGCTACCACCACCAGCGGGTCGACTGCCTCGGCGAGGGACTCACGATCACCGCGCGAGCCGCCGACGGAACGGTCGAAGGGCTCGAACTCCGGGACGCGCGCGGGTGGTTCAGCGCGGTGCAGTGGCACCCCGAGGACACCGCGGACCGGGACCCGGCGCAGCAGGGTCTCTTCGACGCCCTGGTAGGGGCGGCGGGCGGGCGCCGCTGAGGCGGGGGACCGGGGGCCGGGTTCAGGCCTTCGACCGCCGCCCGCTGCGCCGCGGTGCCGGCTCCGCCCCGTCGAGCAGGGCTACCCGGCGCTCCTCGCCGTGCTCCTCGACCTGGAGCACCACCCGCCGCAGCCCCTCCGCGACGCTGCGGCACTCCTCGTCACTCAGTCGCCCGGCGACGAACGCCTCCTCCTCGTTGAACGCCGGGAAAAGGCGCCGCATCAGCGCCTCGCCCTCCTCGGTGAGGCTCAGCAGCACCAGCCGGCCGTCGGTCGGATGCCCGGCCCGCCGCAGCAGCCCCCGGCCCTCCAGCGTCCGCGACACGCCGGTGAGCGTCCCCTTGGAGATCCCGGCCTCCTCCGCGACATGCCGGGTCTCCGACTCGCCCCACACCCAGACCACCCACAGCACCACGAACCCCGTCTAGGTCAGATCCGCCCCCCGCAGCACGGAGTTCTCCAGATGCTGGCGGACCGCGGAGGCGGCGCGGTGGATGTTGGCGACCACGGCCATCTGCTCCCGGTGCAGCGGGAGGCCGCCGAACTCGGCTTCGGCGAGCTTCTCGGCTTCGGTGATCGATCGTTGGCCGGGCATCGGTGCTCCTTCGCCGCGGGGCGCGTCGGACAGCGGGTGTCGTTCGGGTTTAAATTGCACGAAACGCCCCCGACCGTCCGCCGCGCGGGCCGCTCACTGCGCCGGCCCGGCCGATGCCGGGCGCATTAAGCACCACACGAGGCGACCGGATCAGCGCGGGGTCGGCACCGGCATGCCCGGAACGGATGCCGGAACGGATGCCACTGACACTCATTCGTGTCACGGGAACATCACTTGGCATCCACGTTCTCTCCACATGGCGCATGATGCTCCCGCAACAGACGCACCACACATGGGGGAACCATGATCAAGCGCACGGCCACCGTCGCAGTCGTCGCTGCCGCCGCCCTGCTCACCCTGACCGCCTGCGAAGGCGGCGCCGACGCCAGCGGCAGCACCAACTCCAAGCCCAGCCAGGGCAGCAACGGCAAGGCCGACACCGGCAGCGACATCGCCAAGGCCGAGACCGTCACCCTGCCGGACATGGCCGGCAAGGGCCTGCAGTCCGCGCAGGACCAGGCCCAGGAAGCCGGGTTCTACAGCCTGACCTCGCACGACGCCCTCGGCCGCGGCCGCATGCAAGCCTTCGACCGCAACTGGAAGGTCTGCTCCCAGACCCCGAAAGCCGGCAAGCACCCGACCGACACAGAGGTCGACTTCGCCACGGTCAAACTCGAAGAGACCTGCCCCGCCGAGGACGAGGGCGCCGAGCCCGAAGCCGCCGGCTCGACGATGCCCGACTTCGCGGGCAAGTCGGTGAAGGTCGCCCGTACCGCCCTCGACAGCAGCACGAGCATCACCGTCAACGACGCCTCAGGGCAGGACCGCATGGTGCTGATCGAGTCGAACTGGCAGGTGTGCACGACGGAACCCGCCGCCGGCGCGAAGCTCGACGGACAGCCGGTGACGCTCACCGCAGTGAAGTTCGGGGAGACCTGCTGACCTGCACCCACTGACCGGCCCGGCTCGCGCCCGTGCGCGGCCGGGCCTTCGCACGCCCGCAATGCCGCGCCGTCGACGACCGGCGCCTACGCACCGTCGTCGAGTCCCGGCACCGTCTGATCCGGAAGCGCTACGGCCATCGGTCGATTTCGCCGGGGACCGAATCCGTCGACAGGCAGGACCACACAAGGGGCGAACGCTGCCTGCTACGGCACTGGCGCCGCGAACGCTGCCTGCTACGGCACTGGCGCCGCCGGTCGGCCCTGCCCGGCACGACGTCGGGTCCGCCGCTACCCCCGTGCGGCGGACCCGACGAGCGTGGGGCCGAGCACACCGCCGCAGTGCCTGAACGACACTGTCCCCCGAAGGCGGCGTGCCCGGCCGCTTCCCCCGGCGCCGGACTGTGAAGGGCCCCGTCAGCGGCCCCGTGCCGTCACCAGCACATCACCGCGGTCTGCCCGGAACCCCAGCTGGAGTACTGGCGCACTCGGACGACATAGCGGCGGCCTTTGACGAGACGGACCCGGACGGCGGCGTTGTGCGGGGTGCCGCCGTCGTCCTGGGCGGAGAGGTAGCGCGGTTCACCGTCCCGTTCCTCGAAGACCACGACGACGGCGTCACCGTCCCCGAAGGTGCCCACCGTGTACGCACGGGTCTCCGGCGGCTCGACGACGAAGTCGGCCTGCCCGGCCCGGCCGAGCCGCAGCGGCACCGAGCGGAACGGCACCAGCTCGGCCGGGCCTCGTGCCGCGGCCGGCGGGTACCAGCGGCGGACGAACTCCTTGTCGGCCTCGGAGAGCGCGCCCGGCGGGTTGAGCCCCGCGCGGAACTGCTCCGGCTCCAGGATCAGCCCGGCCGAGAAGGGGTACTCCATGATCGACTGCGGGTCCCAGACGGAGCCGTTGACCTCACGCGGGTCGAGCTTGCGCAGGATGTTGAAGAACGTCCGGTCCCGGCTCCAGAAGTTAGGCGGGCCCGCCAGATCCGCGTACACGGCCTCCTCGTCCCAGTGGATCCCGGCGAACGGGCTCTGGTGCTCGTGCAGCATGCCCAGCGCGTGCCCGATCTCGTGCAGGGCCGTGCCGCGCTCCCCGGGCTCGGTCAGGTCCCAGCCGAAGTTCATGGTGCGCTCGTTCAGGCCGACCCGGAGCGCGTCCTTGCCGACCGTCGACCAGGAGCCGTCACCGAGCTGGAACCCGATGCGCAACTCCGCCTCCGACCGGTCGCTCACCTCCACGAACGACAACCCGATGCCCAGGTTCTGCCACTCCTGGAAGCACTCGCGCACGACGTCCCGCTGCTTCTTGCCGCCGACCCACGACACATGCCGGGTCCGCCCGGTCTCCGGGTCGGGGATCACGGACCCGTCGGAGTCCCGGTCGAAGAAGCAGTAGTGCAGAACGGTGCCGTTGACCCACATCCGCCGCCCGCCGAGGAGCGCGCCGAGCCGCTCGGCGGCCAGCCCCGGCGCGAAGGCGGGTGCCGGCTGCTGCGCGAGGGAGCAGAACCGTGCGGTCATGCGAACAGGGTGCCGTCGGGCCGCGGCGGGCGCCTGAGTCGAGGGCTACTCAAGTCGCCCTGTATCAGGAGTGAGTCATCGCGCTCCCCTTACCGTGACGACTTTCGAACGGGACGCCAAGACCCTCGACACCTCCTGGCCGTTCACCGGCCGCGAGGACGAACTGCGACTGCTCCGGGCGTCCTTCACAGCCGGCCGGCACGGCATCGTGCTCACCGGACCGGCGGGCCGTGGCAAGACCCGGCTCGTCACCGAGGCCGTCCGCGGCACCGACTGCGCCAAGGTGACCGGCACCCCCGAGGCACGTCACATCCGCTTCGCCGCGTTCGCGCACCTCGTTCCCGAGACCGTCTCCCTGCACGAGGCGCTCCAGCAGCTCTCCGGGGTGCGCCTGCTGGTCGTGGACGACGCGCATCTGCTCGACGACGCCTCCGCCGCCCTGGTCCATCAGCTGGCCGTGCACGGCCGTACCCGTCTGCTGGTCGTCAGCACCGACGGCGGGCCCATCCCGGCCGCCGTCTCCCGCCTGTGGACCGGCGAACTCCTGCCCCGCCTCGCCCTGGAACCGCTGCCTCGCGAGGAGACGGCCCGGCTGCTGACGGACGGAGCCGGCATCGACCTCGAACCCCTCACCGTGAACCGGCTGCACCTCCTGTGCCAGGGAGACCTGCGGCTGCTGCGCGACCTGGTCGCCGCCGTGCGCGAGCGCGGACTGCTCACCCGCGTCCCCGCCACGCCCTGGGACCCGGACCCGGACTCGGCGGAGTGGGCGTGGCGCGGGCCCCTGCCGATCACCGCGGCCGTACGGGAGCACACCGCCCATGTCCTCGACCGCCGTCACCCCGCCGAACGCGCCGTCCTCGAACGCCTCGCCCTCGCCGAGCCGTTGCCCCTCGGCCCGGACGAACTCGACCCGGACGGAGCCGAACGGGACGCGCTGGAGCACCTGGAGGCCGACGGCCTCGTCCGCGTCGACGACCGCGGCGCCGTCCGCCTCGCCCACCCCCTGCACGGCCCGGTGCTGCGGGACGCGGTCGGCAGGCTGCGGGCGAGGCGGCTGTCCCGCACGCCCGACCGGTGCGCCCTCGCCCTCGACGCGGAGGGCGCCGCGCTGACCCGCCGTATCGAGCGGGCGGACGTACGGGCCGTACCGGCGCCCGTGGGGGAGTGGCTGGTCGCGGAGGGCGCCGGGGTGCCGGCCGGATACGCCGCCGTACGCGCCGGGTTCGCCCGGCTGCGCGGGGAGCTGCGCGAGGCGGCGGCATGGGCGCGCGAGGGGCTGCGAGGCGGCGACGACCCGTCCTGCCGACGCGAACTCGTCCTCGCCGCGGCGCAGTCGGGTGATCCGACCACAGCGCACGAGATCCTGGGTGGCCGCCCCGACGGGGGTGGGGCGGCCACCCGGCCCGCAGCGGCCCGCGGTGACGCCGAGGAAGTGAGCGAGACGCTCACCGGCGACGCGTACGACGCCGTCCGCCTCGGTTTCCCCGAGCGGGCCGCGGGCCGCCTGACGGGCGTCTTCGCCGCACACGCCGACGCGCTGGGCCGCGGCGACGGTCCGGCGCTCGACCGGGTCGCCGCGGAGCTGGAGGAGCGCGGCTTCCTGCTGTTCGCCGCCGAGGCGCACGCCCAGGCCGTACGGGCCCACCGGGACCCGAGGGCCGCGCGCACCGCACGCACGCGTGCCGTCGCTCTGGCCCGCCGCTGCCAGGGCGCCCGTACCCCGGCCCTGTCCGGACTCGTCCTGGGCGAACTGACGGCACGGCAACGGCAGATCGTCACTCTGGCGGCCACGGGGCTGAGCAACCGGCAGATCGCCGAGAAACTCACCCTGTCCGTCCGCACGGTCGGCAACCACCTCTACGGCGCCTACGCCCGCCTCGGCGCCGGCGACCGCGGCGCGCTGCCCTGGCTGATGGAGCCGCCCCGTGTGCAGCCGGCGTAGCGGAACGGGTTCGGACAGCGGCGCCGCGAGCGATCAAGCCGCCCCGAACGCCGAGAACGCCCATCCGGTCGCCTGGTGCAGCGCGTCACCCGGCAGCGCGGCGCGCGCGTCCCGCAGGGCCTCCGCCAGGGAGCGCCCCTCGCTCAGCCCTTTGTGCAGCGCGAGCATCAGGGGCACGACCGCCGCGTCGTTGACGGGCGCGCTGCTCGCCACCACCCCCGCCGTGCCGAGCGGCAGCAGGGCGGTGACGAGTCCCAGCAGCTCGTCGGCGCCGACCGAGGCGAAACGGGCGGTGTCGCAGCAGGACAGGATGATCCGGTACGGGCTGCGCTCCAGGCGCTCGAAGTCGTGCACGATGAGCGGCCCGTCGGCCATCCGCAGGTCCGAGAAGAGCGGGCTGTCGGCGCGGAAGGTGCCGTGTGCCGCGATATGGGCCAGTGCCGCCCCGTCGAGCTCCTCCAGCACCCGCGGCACCCTCGCGTCCGCGTGTTCCAGGACGACGGATCCGCGGTACCGGGAGGCCAGATGCGGCACCTCCGCGCCACCGGTCGCCAGCCCCGGGCCGCGTACCAGCACATGCCGGCCGCCGGGCGGCGGCTCGGTCTCCCGGGCGCGCAGCCAGCTGCTCGCCGACGGCGACACGCTGAGCACCCGCTCGCGCAGCGCCGGCAGCAGCGCCCATGGCACCCGGTGCAGCCGGGCGGGCGGCACGACCACGACGGGCCCCTCGCCCAGATGAGCGGCGGCCGGGCCGAGCAACAACTCCTGAAGCCGCCTGCCCGCGGCCTCCACGATCGGCAGCCGCCCCTCGGCGCCCGGATGCGCGAGCCGCCGCAGACCGGCCTGGACGTGCTCGGCCTCGCCCTCGGCCTCGGCCAGCAGCCCGGCCGCGAACCGGCGTACCCGCCCCTGACCGCACAGCAGTACCTGGACCCGCCCGTCCAGGACGGCGAGTTCGACCAGGCGTACGTCGTCACCGAGCCGTTCCAGCAGCCGGCCCGTGTCGAAGCGGTAGCCGTCGCCGGGCGCGTCACCGCGCATGTGCAGGGTCCGGGAGCGTATCTCCCGTTCCAGGCGCCGCTGTTCACGCTCCAGCGCCGGAACGGGCCGGGCCTCCCTACGGGCGGCCTCCGCACGGGCCGCGATCTCGCGGAACGCGGTCAGATGGCGTTGCAGTTCCGGGTCGGCCGGCGGCCGGGTCGGCGGTGCGGACAGCGCGGTGGCCCGCCAGCGCTCGCTCCACACCAGCAACCTCCGCGCACTGCCCGTATCGACGCTCGCCTGCTGGGCCAGGGCGGCGAGTTCCGCGCCCTGCGCGGTGGCACGGGCCCTGAGCTCGGAGGCGCCCAGCGTCATGCGGTGGGCGTCGAGCACGTCCAGGCCGCGCCGACACGCCTCCAGGACCCCCCTGCTGGAATCGGCGGCCCGGGCCCGCAGCGCCTGCGCCGCCCAGCCCGTCATCCGCGCCAGCGGCGGACCGCTGCGCCTGCTGCGCGCGGCCACGGCCAGATGCCGCTCGGCGTCCGCCCGCCACCCGAGCGACAGCGCGATCCGGCCCGCGAGCAGCGAGGCCTCCGGGGCGGCCGGCGCGCCGAAGGAGGCCAGCCGTTCGGCCACCGCCGCCGTGTCGGCGACCAGCCGGCCCGAACTGCGTCCGGCGGCCACCCGCGCCTCGATCAGCACCAGCCGGGCATGCGCCTCCCACCAGCCGCGCCGCTGCCCCGCGAAGAGCCGTACGGCCATGTCGGCGCGCGCGATCGCCGTGTGCGCGTCACCCGCCGGCAGGGCGGCGCGCGCGGCGGCCAGCAGCAGCTCGGCCTTGCGGGTGGACTGGCCGCCGATGCCGTCGAGCACGGTGATCGCCGCGTCGGCCTCGGCGAGCGCCTCCCGGGCCAGCCCCGCGGCCATGAGCACCTCGCAGCGGCGGATGTTGAGCATGAACGTCGGTGTGCCGAGCTTGGCGTACCGCTCCTCGGCCTCGTCGAGCAGCCGCAGCGCCGCCGGGATGTCACCCGCCCGGAACGCCGCGAGCCCCCGGCTCTCCACCGCGTCGGCCTTGTCGTGCTCCTGGCCGGTGGTGTCCCACAGCGCCTCGGCCGCGGTGAAGTCGGCGTCGGCACGCTCCACCGCCCCGAGCGCCAGATGCACCGTCGCCCGCAGGGTCAGGGCCCGGGCCGTCCAGATGACGTCCTCCACCTGCCGCAGCACGGGGATGGCCCGGCGCACGTCCTCCAGCGCCTCGCGGTGACGGCCGAGCACCCAGCGGGCGTAGGCCCGGCGGAACAGCACCCGGGCCCGGGTGTGACCGCTGCCGCGCTCGATCCCGCGCTCCAGCGCGGCCAGGCCCTGCTGCGTGCGCCCCGCGTGCACCAACGCGACCCCGAGCGCCGCCAGGGCGTCCGCCTCCCGGTCGGCCGACTCCGCGCGGGCCGCGAGGTCCCGGGCACGCCGCAGATGGTGGAGGGCGATGCGCATGTCGCCCCAGTCCCGCTGCCAGATACCGATCACCTGGTGCGCGACGGATGCGTGCCACGGCGACGGATCGGCGTCGAGAACCCCTTCCGCCCTCGCCAGCGCGTCGTTGGGTGCGGCGAACACCATCGGCAGCAGTTCGAGAACCGAGTCGCTTCCCGCTGTCACTCCACGGATGGTAGTTGCCCCGGAACCGTGCCACACCGGTTTGGCGCTGTATCAATCAGCGACCGCACGGCTCTGACTGACGACCGTCGCCTCAGCAGGAGGACACGCCATGGCACCACAGCGATTCCACGAGCAGTTCGCGCAGATCCAGCGCTCCATGCCCGACGTCCCCCTCGCGATGGGACCGGACGACTCAGCGGAGTTCATCTACGAGAAGGGCTACGTGCTGGTCCGCGACGGCGAGGACGCCCGCCTCGTCGAGGACACCGTGCGGGCGCACTTCACCGCCGAACCCGACCTCGTGCAGGACCGCGTGCGCCGTGTCACCCCGCGGGCCAACCGCTCGGGCATCACCCGCATCCAGGTCGGCGACCCCGGCGAGGGCGACCCGCGCGGCGACCGCACCGTCGCGCACGCCCTGCGCGCGCTGCGGGAGACCGAGGGCCGGGCCGGACGGCGCCTGGTCAGCCGCAACCACCTCGTGGCGATCGCACCCGGGGTCAACTCCTGCCCCGGCGACGAACCGGCGCCCGCCCCGACGGCCGGGGGACTCAACCCCGCCCCGGCCGAGGGCACGTACGAGGCGGACACCGCGATCGGTGTCCTCGTCGTCGACACCGGTCTCATGCACGACTACCGGTCCCACCCGCTGCTGGCCCACACCGAGGGCGACGCGCAGATCCAGGAGTGCGACGGCGACGGCGTCCTCCAGGAGTACGTCGGACACGGCACGTTCATCGCCGGCCTCGTCGCCGCCGTCGCACCCAACACCGACATCACGGTCCGCAACTCCCTCAACGACGCCGGCGCCATCCTGGAGTCCGAGTTCGGCGAGAAGCTCTTCGAGGCCGTCGACGCGGGCGGCTGGCCCGACATCCTCAGCCTCTCGGCCGGCACCTCCAACGGGCGTACCGACGGCCTGCTCGGCGTCGAGGCATTCATGCAGGAACTGCGCGAACAGCGCACCCTGCTCGTCGCGGCCGCCGGCAACAACGGCAGCGCCACCCCCTTCTGGCCCGCCGCCTACGCCGACCTGCCCGAGTACCAGGACGTCGTGCTGTCGGTCGGAGCGCTGCGCAGCGACGGCGAGTTCGGCGCCTGCTTCAGCAACCACGGCGCCTGGGTGAAGGCCTACGCCCCCGGCGAGCGCCTCACCAGCCTCCTCACCGGTTTCGACACGCCCGTGCCGTACGTCTACCAGCACTCCACCTACGACGCCTGCCGCTACGGCTTCGGCTACTCCTGCACCTGCCAGTCCCCGCGCCACAACGGCGTGTTGAGCGAGGAGGGCGGCACCACCAAGCCCGACCAGGTGATGTTCGAGGGGTTCGCCTGCTGGAGCGGCACCTCGTTCGCCACCCCCCTCGTGGCCGGCATGATCGCGGCGCACATGAGCGGGCAGCAGGAGAGCGACCCGCGGGTGGCCCGCTACAAGATGCTCGCGGCGAACTCCGGCTACGCCGAGGTGCGAGGGGCGCACGTACCGGCCCTGCGTCCCCCGACCTGGCGCCCTGTCCCGGTCGTGCTCCCGGCACCTCGGTCATGAGGGTCGGAACCGTCCCCTCCGCGGCGTACGATTGCTTGCCGTACACGAGGGGTGGGGCTGTGGACCGTGCAGATGTCGGTGCGTTGGTCCAGTCCGCCGTCGACGGCGACGCGGCGGCCTGGAAGGCGCTCGTGGAAGGACTGAGCCCACTGGTGTGGTCCGTGGTGCGCGCGCACCGGCTCAGCGACGCCGACGCCCACGAGGTGTACCAGACCGTCTGGTTCCGCTTCGCCCAGAACCTCGGGCGGATCCGGGAACCCGAGAAGGCCGGGTCCTGGCTCGCCAGCACCGCTCGGCACGAGTGCCTGAAGGTGCTCAAGAGTCTGCGGCGGCTGACCGTGACGAACGATCCGCAGCTGCTCGACCGGGTCAGCGAGGACCGTACGCCCGAACAGTCCGTGCTGGACTCCGAGGAGGCGGCCGCGGAGGGTGAGCGGATCCGCTGGATGTGGCAGGAGTTCGAGGAACTCGGTGACCGCTGCCGTCAGTTGCTGCGGGTGCTGATGGCCTCACCGCCGCCCAGTTACCAGGAGGTGTCCGCCGCACTGGGCATCGCCGTGGGCAGCATCGGGCCACTGCGCCAGCGCTGCCTGCGCCGCCTTCGGGCCCGACTCGACGCACGGGGAGCGCTGTGAACGACGACATGCACGACGAGATGAGGGACGAGGAGCCCCCCGGCGACGACGGGTTCGACGTAGGGCTGCTGGAGGAGGAGCTCCGTCAGGCCGCCGCGATCCTGGACCCCGTGCCGGCCGACCTGCAGCAGATCGCCGTCGAGGCCTTCGCGCTGCACGACCTGGACGCCCGTATCGCCGAGTTGACCTTCGACTCGGTCGTGGACGCCATTCCGGTCAGGGGAGCGACGGACACACCGCGGATGCTGACGTTCCGCGCGGGGGAGGTCACCGTCGACGTGGAGGTGACCGCACAGGGCCTGATGGGGCAGGTGCTGCCGCCGCAGCAGGCGCGGATCGAGGTGCTCGCCGGGCCGCAGACCGCCGTGCCGGTCGACGCCGACGCCATGGGCCGTTTCACCAGCGAGGCTCCGCCGAGCGGCCCCTTCGCCCTGCGGCTGCGGACCGGCGGCGAGGTCGTGGTCACGGAGTGGCTGCGGGCCTGAGCCGCCGGATCAGCGTGCCGCGGCGTCCACCAGCGCCGCCAACGCCCGTGCGAGCCGGGTGAGTCCGGGACCGGCCGGACCGCCCGGCTCCGTCATGTAGACGTCCCGGCGGATCTCGATCATCAACGCGTCGACACGGGCCTCGGCGCCGTGGAACGCCAGCGGGACGTAGGTGCCGCTGAACGGGCTGTCCAGCCCTGTCCCCCCGCACGGCGCGAACGCCTCCCGGGCCGCCGCCAGCAGCTCGGGCGACGTGTGGAAGGAGTCGGTGCCCAGGCAGATCGCCGGCCGCGGACCCTCGCCGTGCAGTTCGTAGGGGAGCGGGGCGCTGGGATAGGAGTGGACGTCGATGATCACGGCCCGGCCGGTGGCGGCGAGCCGGTCGGCCACGGCCTGCGTCATGGCCTTCGCGTACGGCCGGAAGTACCGCTCGATGAGCGGCTCCGGGTCGCTGTCCGGCGGACGTAGATCCGCGCGGTGGGTGGTCTTCGTGTAGACGGCGCCCATGCCGACGGCCAGCATGTCCTCGCGTTCGTCCGGGAACCGCTCCGGATCCACGACGAGCCGCGAGAGCCGGTTGACGAACCGCCATGGCGTGAGTCGTGACGCCCGGGCCGCCCTCTGTGCGAGCGTCGCGGTGTGCGCGTCGACGATGTGGTCCAGCTCCCGCTCCAGCGCGATGTCGTCCAGCACGATCCCCGCGCGCACCTCGGGCGGTATCTTCCGCGCGGAGTGCGGCACATGCAGGATCACGGGCGACCCGTCGGCGCCGGGGAGCAGCTCGAACGACGGTTCGGCTGAGGTCATGAGGTCTGCTCCCGGGGCGTTGTCAGTGGTGTGGTGCACCATCACAGCATGAACATCGGCAACCAGCGGGTGACAGCGCACCCGTTCCTCAAGTCGCTCTACGCGGACGGCTATTACCCCGACCACATGGTGGACCGGGGCAAGGAGATCCTGCTGCGCCTGTGCGAGCGCATCGAGGCGGAACGGCCCGCCGACCTGGCCGCGCTGTACGTCCTGACCCATGAGGCCACCGACGAGTTCAACGACCTTCAGGACGAGGACTTCGACATCGAGACCGTGGCTCGGGAGGAGATAGCCGAGGAGTTCTGGTTCGTGGCCGACGCCTACGGCTTCGCGGACGCGGACGTGGAGGAACTGATCGCCACACGGGACTGGTGAGGCGCCTGACCGTCCACGCCTTCTCCCGTGCCGTGCGTCGTCGGCGTCTGCTGCGCCGTCGTGGCCGGTCGCCGTACGGCTCCGCCCCGGCCGGCTGTGGGCCGGTCGGGGCGGGATCGCTCATCGGGTGGCCCGTTCGGACCCTCGCGTCAGCTCAGGGACGCGAGCGCCTCGTTCCAGGTGGCCGACGGGCGCATGACCGCGGCGGCCTTGGCCGGGTCGGGCTGGTAGTAGCCGCCGATGTCGGCCGGCTTGCCCTGGACGGCGATCAGCTCGTCGACGATCTTCTGCTCGTTCGCGGCGAGCGTCTCGGCGAGCGGGGCGAAGGCCTTGGCCAGGTCCGCGTCGTCGGTCTGCCGGGCCAGCTCCTGCGCCCAGTACAGGGACAGGTAGAAGTGGCTGCCGCGGTTGTCGATGCCGCCGACGCGACGGGTCGGCGACTTGTCCTCGTTGAGGAAGGTGGCCGTGGCGCGGTCCAGCGTGTCCGCGAGGACCTTCGCGCGGGTGTTGCCGGTGGCGGTCGCGTACTGCTCCAGGGACGGCACCAGCGCGAAGAACTCACCGAGGGAGTCCCAGCGCAGGTAGTCCTCCTTGACCAGCTGCTGGACGTGCTTGGGCGCGGAGCCGCCGGCGCCCGTCTCGAACAGGCCGCCGCCCGCCATCAGCGGGACGACCGACAGCATCTTGGCGCTGGTGCCCAGCTCCAGGATGGGGAACAGGTCGGTCAGGTAGTCACGCAGCACGTTGCCGGTCACCGAGATGGTGTTCTCGCCGCGGCGGATGCGCTCCACCGACAGCTTGGTGGCCTCGACCGGGGCGAGGACGCGGATGTCCAGGCCCTCGGTGTCGTGCTCCGGCAGGTACGCGTTGACCTTGGCGATCAGGTTGGCGTCGTGCGCGCGGGTCTCGTCCAGCCAGAAGACGGCCGGGTCCCCGGTGGCGCGGGCGCGGGTGACGGCCAGCTTCACCCAGTCCCTGATCGGCGCGTCCTTGGTCTGGCAGGCGCGGAAGATGTCGCCCTCGGCGACCGGCTGCTCGATGAGCACGTTGCCGGCCTGGTCGACCAGGCGGACCGTACCGGCGGCCTTGATCTCGAAGGTCTTGTCGTGGGAGCCGTACTCCTCGGCCTTCTGCGCCATGAGGCCGACGTTCGGGACCGAGCCCATGGTCGACGGGTCGTAGGCGCCGTTGGCGCGGCAGTCGTCGATGACGGCCTGGTAGACCCCGGCGTAGGAGGAGTCAGGCAGCACCGCGAGGGTGTCGGCCTCCTGGCCGTCCGGGCCCCACATGTGGCCGGAGGTGCGGATCATCGCCGGCATCGAGGCGTCCACGATCACGTCGGACGGCACGTGCAGGTTGGTGATGCCCTTGTCGGAGTCGACCATCGCCAGGGCCGGGCCCTCGGCGAGCTCGGCGTCGAAGGACGCCTTGATCTCGGCGCCGTTCGGCAGGGCGTCCAGGCCCTTGAAGATGCCGCCCAGACCGTCGTTCGGGGTCAGACCGGCGGCGGCGAGGTCGGCGCCGTAGCGCTCGAAGGTCTTCGGGAAGAAGGCGCGCACGACGTGGCCGAAGACGATCGGGTCGGAGACCTTCATCATCGTCGCCTTGAGGTGCACGGAGAACAGCACGCCCTCCTCCTTGGCGCGGGCGACCTGCGCCGTGAGGAACTCGCGCAGCGCGGCGACGCGCATCACGGAGGCGTCGACGACCTCACCGGCGAGGACCGGTACGGACTCGCGCAGAACGGTGGTGGCGCCGTCTTCGGCGACGTGCTCGATCCTCAGCGCGCCGGCCTCGGAGATCACGACGGACTTCTCGGTGGAGCGGAAGTCGTTGCGGCCCATGGTCGCCACGTTCGTCTTGGACTCGCCGGTCCAGGCACCCATGCGGTGCGGGTGGCTCTTGGCGTAGTTCTTGACCGAGGCGGGGGCGCGGCGGTCGGAGTTGCCCTCGCGCAGGACCGGGTTCACCGCGGAGCCCTTGATCTTGTCGTAGCGGGCCTGGATCTCCCGCTCCTCGTCGGTCTTGGGGTCGTCCGGGTAGTTCGGCAGCGCGTAGCCCTGGCCCTGCAGTTCGGCGATGGCCGCCTTGAGCTGCGGGATCGACGCCGAGATGTTCGGCAGCTTGATGATGTTGGCCGCGGGCGTCTTGGCGAGCTCACCGAGCTCCGCCAGCGCGTCCGGGATGCGCTGGTCCTCGGTCAGGTACTCCGGGAACACCGCGATGATGCGGCCGGCCAGCGAGATGTCACGCGTCTCCACGGCGACACCCGCCTGCGAGGCGTACGCCTGGACCACCGGCAGGAAGGAATACGTCGCCAGGGCCGGGGCCTCGTCAGTGTGCGTATAGATGATGGTCGAGTCAGTCACCGGGTGCTCCGCTCCACGTCTGCAACATTGCTCGACATCAAGATATCTCGTGATCGACCTGTACTCGACAGGGGTCCGCACACAGGCGGGTGGGGGCCACCCCCGCCCACCGCGCCCGGCGCTAAGAGGAAGCGGCGCGTCCGTGCAACCTCAGGGGCCCGTCCGGTGGTCATGTAAGCAGATCACCGAACCGGAGATCACCGATTCCGGCGGCCGGACCCGACCACCCGGCCGCCCGAGCGAAAGCGGACCATGAGATATCGCACCCGAGTGACGGCCCCCGCGGCCGCCCTGTTCGGCACCGCCGCCGCCCTGACCGCCGCGCCCGGCGCGCACGCGACACCGACGACGCAGCAGACGGGGACGTCGGCCGCCAAAACCTCCGGCGAGCCGGGACCCGAGACCCTCGGCGACCCGGTCTTCCCGGCCCTCGGCAACGACGGCTACCGCGTCGAGGCCTACCATCTGGACTTCTCCTACGACCCCGCGACCCGGCTCGTCGACGCCACCGCGACCCTGAAGATCCGAACCACCCGGGCCCTGACCCGCCTCTCCCTCGACGCCCTCGGACTGGACGTCCGCGCCGTCCGGGTCGGCGGCCGCAAGGCGACCTACGAGCAGGTCGACGAGAAGCTCCGCGTCACACCCGCACGGAGCCTGCCCGCCAAGTGCTCGGCCACCCTCCGCGTGGAGTACACGGCGGACCCGCGACGTGATCTGCCCCACACCGGCTGGGTCGACACGCCGGACGGGTTCGCGGTGTGCTGCCAGCCGAACTCCGCGCACACCGTGTTCCCCTGCAACGACCACCCTTCGGACAAGACCGACTTCTCCTTCCGCCTCACCGTCCCGAACACCCTGCGCGGCGTGGCCACCGGCCTGCTCGTGCGCACCGAGAGCCTGAGCGGCGACCGCACCGCCTACACGTACCGCTCGCGTGAGCCCATGGCCACGGAGCTGGTGCAGATCACGGTCGGCGACTACGTGGTGAAGGACCGGCAGGGTCCGCACGGGCTGCCGCTGCGCGACGTCGTCCCGACGGCGCGGGCCGCGGCGCTGGAACCGGCGCTCGCGCTGACGCCGAAGCTGGTGGAGTGGATCGAGGCGCGGCTCGGGGCGTACCCCTTCGAGACGTACGGACTGCTGCCCTGCAACTCCGACGCCCCGGACGCCTTCGACTTCACCGGCCTGGAGACCCAGACCCTCACCATCTACAAGCCGAACTACCTCCTGCAGGAGGAGAAGAAGATCGGCTCGCACATGATGCACGAGCTGGTCCACTCCTACTTCGGCAACAGCGTCAGCCCGGCCACCTGGGCCGACCTGTGGCTGAACGAGGGCCACGCCGACTTCTACGGGCTGCTCTACCGCTACGAGCGCGGCTGGCCGGACTCCCTGGGCATGACCACCATGGAAGCCCGGATGAAGGACACCTACGCGCGCGGCGACCAGTGGCGCCGCGACTGGGGCCCGGTCGCGGCACCGAACGCGGCGAACCTGTTCGAGTCGCAGCGCTACCTGGGCGGCGTCCTGGTCCTGTACGCGCTGCGCAACCTCGTGGGCGAGGCGGCCTTCAACGCCCTGGAGCGTGCCTTCCTCGCCCGGTACCGCAACTCCTCGGCGTCCACGGCGGACTACATCGCCGTCGCCTCGGAGGTCTCGGGCCAGGATGTGTCCGGATTCCTCCAGGACTGGCTGTACGGCACCAAGACGCCCCGGATGCCCGGGCACCCGGACTGGACGGTCACCCAGGTGAACCCGTCGCTCGTCGCGCCGCACAGCCGGCGGGGTGGCCACTACCACGACAACTCGGCCACCCTGTAGTCGTCCCGCGGGACGGCGGCGTACGTCAGTCGAGGCGGACGGGGGTGAACTCGTCCGCCTCCTCGGGGCCGCGCTGCTGCGGTATCGCCACCGTCCCCTGCTGGATGGCGACCGTCCGGGTGGGCGCCGGGATACGGATGCCCTCCAGGCGGTAGCGCCGGTGCAGGCGCTTGATGAACTCGTGCTTGATCCGGTACTGGTCGCTGAACTCGCCGACGCCCAGGATCACGGTGAAGCCGATCCTGGAGTCGCCGAAGGTGTGGAAGCGGATGATCGGCTCGTGGTCCGGCACGGCCCCCTCGACCTCGGTCATCACCTCGCCGATGACCTCGTTCGTCACCCGCTCGACGTGGTCCAGGTCGCTGTCGTAGGCGACGCCGACCTGGAGCAGGATCGTCAACTTCTCCTCGGGACGCATGAAGTTGGTCATGTTCGTCTTCGCGAGCTCCCCGTTGGGGATCACGACCAGGTTGTTGGAGAGGTTGCGCACCGTCGTCTGGCGCCAGTTGATGTCCTCGACGTACCCCTCCTCACCACTGCTCAGCCGGATGTAGTCGCCGGGCTGGACAGTCTTGGAGGCGAGGATGTGAATGCCCGCGAAGAGGTTGGCGAGCGTGTCCTGCAGCGCCAGGGCGACCGCCAGACCGCCGACGCCCAGCGCGGTGAGCAGGGGCGCTATGGAGATGCCGAGGGTCTGCAGCACCACCAGGAAGCCGATGGCCAGGACCAGGATCCGGGTGATGTTGACGAAGATCGTGGCGGATCCCGCGACGCCGGGCCGGGACTGGGTGACCGTCCGCATCAGCCCGGCGACCCCGCGGGCCACCGCAAGGGTCACGACGAAGACGAACAGCACGGTCAGGGTCTTGTTGACGTTGTGCTGCACGGTCGCGGTCAGCGGCAGGGCCGCGCCCGCGGAGGCCGCGCCGCCGAGGAACGCGCCCCACGGCACCACGGTCCGCAGCGCGTCCACGATGAGGTCGTCGCCGCTCCAGCGGGTGCGGTCGGCGTGCTTGCCCAGCCAGCGCAGCGCAACGCGCAATAGGAAGGCCGCAAGCAGACCCGCCGCCAACGCGATCCCGGCGATGACCAGGTCGTCCACAGTGAGCGCTCGCTTCACCGGTCACCCCCGTGAGGAAGAGCTGCGGCGCATTGATGCGCCGACGGCCGGATGTGAAGTCTCGTCACGTTGTCCCCTGCTCGATTTTCCGCGATGTGCCGTCGCGCCGGCCGCCCCGTCCCCCGAGACCCGCGCGGGCTCATCCTGCCGTATCCGGCACAGGTGTTCGTCCCGGGATCGTCGACCTGACGGTCTCACCGGTCGCTTTCGGGCATTCTCTCCTGGACCCCGGGTGGGCGCGGAGGGCCGAACGGCCGCTCTCCGAGGCGTGCCCGGTGCTCGCGCGCCCCACGAGAGCCGCATGCCGCCGCGCACGCCCCCGCGTCGCGCCCTCCCTTCCTCCCTCCCTAGGCCCTGCGGCGATCCGGCTCCCGCCCCGCGAGGCCGCGCGGATCGGCGGGCGCTGAACCGCGTCACGGCGTACGGGCAGTCGAAGGGGGCGGCGCGCTCCTCGCGGCGCCGGTCGACCTGGTCGGTCATTCGCCTCTCAGCAGGGTTCGGGCGCTGCCGCCCCGTCAGATGACCTTCCACCGCACCAGCGCCGCCAGCGTCAACGCCCCCGGCAGCAGCGGCAGCCACACCGTGATGGTCCGGTACGCCAGTACCACGGCCGTCACCACCGCGACCGGGCCGCCGACCGCCACCAGCGCCAACACCAGTGCCGCTTCCACCGAGCCGAGCCCGCCGGGCGTCGGCACCAGGGCGACGGCGACGGTCGCCGCCAGATACGCGAGCGCGATGTGCGCCGGCGGCACCGGGAGTTGCAGGGCGAGCCCCACCAGGACCAGTCCCGACGCCTGCAGCAGGGGAAAGGCCAGCGAGCCGCCCCACAACGCCAGCACCCGGGACGGACGCGAGTGCACCGAGCGTGCCTCGCCCAGCGCGGTGCGCAGGAACGAGAGCACGGCCGTGCGCAGCCGGCGTACGAGGACGAAGAGGGCCACCACCACGACCGCCACCGCGCCGGCCCCGACCAGCAACGGGCCCGAGGCCCGCTCCGGAAGCAGCGGTCCGAGACGCAGGGCGTCCGGGAAAGCGATGAGCAGCGCGGCCAGCAACCCGACCCGGGCCACGCTCTCGGCGAGCAGATACAGCGCCAGCGCGGCCGAGGAGCGGGCCGGCGACAGCCCGCACACGGCCATGAAGCGCAGGTTGACCGCGCTCGCGCCCAGGCCGGTCGGCAGCAGGTGGTTGGCCGCGCCCGCCGCGAACTGGGTGACGAGCAGCCGCAGTCCGGGCAGCCGCTCCACCACCGCCCCCTGCCGGGTCACCGCCGCCGCGACCCAGGTGAGGCAGGTGGCGCAGGCGGCGGCGAGCAGCCACGGCCACTTGGCCGTCGCCAGGTGGCCGATGCCCTCGGCGAGCACGGCACGGTGCCTTGCCGCCACCACGACGACCAGGGCGAGGGGAAGCAGGCACAGGATCCGGCGGAGCGGGACGCGCCGCAGCAGGCGTCCCGCGGGCAGTCGTACGGCTGTCACACCCGGAGAGGTTCGCCGTGCCGCGACAACGGCGGGTTGCGGCAGCGCGGACGGCGTCTTACGGACCGGCTGCGGACGGATCCCGGTCCCGGCGGGCCCGCCGGCGGTCCCGGGCGGCCCGCCGACACCGGCGCTGTTGACCTCAACGAAGCTTGAGGTTCTACGTTCCTCCCCATGAGTATGGAGACCACAGCCTGGACCCAGCTGCACAGCGTCATGAACGCCGAGCGGGAGCGGCGCCCGTTCGCCCGCGCCACACTGCGCCGCATCGGCGCGTTCGCCCGTCCGCACCGCCGAAGGATCACGCTCTTCGTCGTGCTCGGGGTGGCGGCCGCGCTCCTCGCCGTCGCGACGCCCGTCCTGGCCGGACACGTCGTCGACGCGATCGTGACGCGCGGCGACGAGGACACGGTCGTCCGCCTGGCCCTGCTGATCGCCGTCATCGCGGTGGCGGAGGCGGCACTCGGGATCCTCGCGCGGCGGCTGTCGGCGACGCTCGGGGAGGGGCTCATCCTCGATCTGCGGACGGCTGTGTTCGATCATGTGCAGCGCATGCCGGTCGCGTTCTTCACACGCACTCGTACGGGAGCGCTGGTCTCCCGACTCAACAACGACGTGATCGGCGCCCAGCGCGCCTTCAGCAACACCCTGTCCGGCGTGGTCAGCAACCTGGTCACGCTCCTGCTCACCCTCGCCGTCATGCTCACCCTGTCCTGGCAGATCACGCTGCTCGCCCTCGTCCTGCTCCCGGTGTTCGTCATCCCGGCCCGGCGCATGGGCACCCGCATGGCCCGGATGCAGCGAGAGGCCGCCGCCCTCAACGCCGCGATGGGGACCCGCATGACCGAACGCTTCTCCGCGCCCGGCGCCACCCTGGTCAAGCTCTTCGGACGCCCCGAGGAGGAGTCGGAGGAATTCGCGGCCCGGGCCCGCCGCGTCGCGGACATCGGAGTACGCACCGCCACCGCCCAGTCGGTGTTCATCACCGCCCTCACCCTGGTCTCCGCACTGGCCCTCGCCCTGGTGTACGGCCTCGGCGGCTGGTTCGCCCTGCGCGGCACCCTGGAGCCCGGCGCCGTCGTCTCGCTCGCCCTGCTGCTGACCCGGATGTACGCCCCGCTCACCGCGCTCGCCGGAGCCCGTGTCGAGGTCATGAGCGCCCTCGTCAGCTTCGAGCGGGTCTTCGAGGTGCTCGATCTCAGGCCGCTGATCGAGGAGAAGCCGAACGCCGAGCAGGTCGCCGACGGCCCGGTCTCGGTGGAGTTCGACAACGTCCGCTTCGGCTACCCCTCCGCCGACAAGGTCTCCCTCGCCTCCCTGGAGGAGGTCGCGACCCTCGACACACGCGGCGGTGCCGAGGTGCTGCACGGGATCTCCTTCCGCGCCGAACCCGGACAGACGATCGCCCTGGTCGGCTCGTCCGGCGCCGGCAAGTCCACCATCGCCCAGCTGCTCCCGCGGCTGTACGACGTCGACGAGGGCGCCGTGCGCATCGGCGGCGTGGATGTGCGCGACCTGAGCGCCGCGTCCCTGCGCGGCACCCTCGGCATGGTCACCCAGGACGGCCACCTCTTCCACGACACCGTCCGCGCCAACCTGCTGCTGGCCCGCCCCACCGCCTCCGACACCGAACTCTGGGACGCCCTGCGCCGCTCCCGGCTCGACGCACTCGTACGGTCCCTGCCCGACGGCCTCGACACGGTGGTCGGCGAGCGCGGCTACCGGCTCTCCGGCGGGGAACGCCAGCGCATGACCATCGCCCGGCTGCTGTTGGCCCGTCAGCGGGTCGTCATCCTCGACGAGGCCACCGCACACCTCGACAACACCTCCGAGGCCGCCGTCCAGGAAGCGCTCACCGAGGCGCTGGAGGGCAGGACCGCGGTGGTGATCGCCCACCGGCTCTCCACCGTACGGGCGGCCGACCAGATCCTGGTGGTCGAGGCCGGGCGGATCGTCGAACGCGGCACCCACGACGCGCTGTTGGCCGCCGGCGGGCGCTACGCCGAGCTGTACCGGACCCAGTTCGAACAGCGGGACGGGACGCTCGCGGAGGTCGAGACGGCCGCGTGATCCTGCCGTCGAGGGAGGCGTGATTCGGCCAAGCTCGACACCGTACCCCTCACGAACACACAAACATCGACAGGATCATTGCTTCCCTTGGGCTCACGACCTACTGTGCGTTCGGTTTCCCAACAGCTCCGCACAGGAAATGACGCTCCCTCGTAGCCGTGCAGCGCCGCACTGTCGTCCAGAGGAAGGCCCCCGTCGATGCCGAACTCCCCGCTGTCTCCCGCCGGTCCGTCCCGTCGGCCGGGTGTGCCGGTCAGCCGTCGCCGTCTCCTGGAGGGCGGAGCGGCCGTCCTCGGCGCGTTCGCCCTCTCCGGGCCGTCCGCCGTGGCACGCGCGGCCGACGGTGCCGGGCCGGCGGCCGCGACGCCCGAGTGGAACGGCAACATCAGCCTCTTCCGTGTGGGCACCGAGCCACCCCACACCACGCTGATGCCCTACGCGGACGTCCGGCAGGCGCTCGCCGCCGACCGCACCCGTTCGCCGTACCGGTTGAGTCTCGACGGCAAGTGGAAGTTCGCCTACGCCGACCGCCCCGACGGCCGCGACGCCGACTTCCACCGCACCGACGTCGACGACAGCGACTGGGACACCATCCCGGTGCCCTCCGCCTGGCAACTGCACGGCTACGACCGGCCCATCTACATCAACATCACCTACCCCTGGTGGGGCCCCAACGGCCTTGGCGAGGAGGCGCAGCCGCCGGCCGCCCCGACCCGCTACAACCCGGTCGGCCAGTACCGCCGTACCTTCACCGTCCCGCGCGACTGGTCGGGCCGGCGGACGTTCCTGCACTTCGAAGGGGTCAAGTCCGCCCACTACGTGTGGATCAACGGGGAACTGGTCGGCTACCACGAGGACTCCTACGACCCCGCCGAGTACGACATCACCGACCACCTCCGGCCGGGCACCAACCAGATCGCCGTGGAGGTCTACCGCTACTCCGACGGCGACTGGCTGGAGGACCAGGACATGATCCGGCTGAGCGGCATCTTCCGCTCGGTCTACCTCTACTCCACGCCCGCCGTGCACCTGCGCGACTTCCGGCTCGACACCCCGCTGAGCGACGACTACCGGGCGGCCGAACTGTCGGTCACCGCACATGTGCGGGACTACGGCGGCAAGGGGGGCGGCCGGTACTCCGTCGAGACCCAGCTGTACGACGCCGACGGGCACCCGGTGTGGCCCAGACCGCTCCAGCAGACCGTCGCGCTCGACTCCGGCGAGGAGAAGACCGTACAGGCAGCGAAGGCCGTGCCACGGCCGCGCCTGTGGTCGGCCGAGCACCCTCACCTGTACACGGCCGTGCTCCGCCTGCGCGATCCGGCCGGCCGGGTGATCGAGACCCTCTCCCACCGGGTCGGCCTGCGCGAGTTCGCGCTCAAGGACGGCCTGATGCGCATCAACGGCAAGCCGGTCTCCTTCCGGGGCACCAACCGGCACGAGATGCACCCGGTCCGCGGCTCGGCCCTCACCCGCGCCGAGGTGGTCCAGGACATCGAGATCATCAAGCGACTGAACATCAACAGCGTCCGCACCTCGCACTACCCCAACAACCCGCAGTGGCTCGAACTCGCCGATGAGTACGGCCTGTACCTCGTCGACGAGACCAACCTCGAAACCCACGGCATCCGGGGCGAGTACCCCGGCAACCACGCCGAGTGGACCGAGGCGTGTCTGGCCCGCGCGCAGAACATGGTCCACCGCGACAAGAACCACGCCTCGGTGGTCATCTGGTCGCTCGGCAACGAGGCGGGCGGCGGCAGCACCTTCAACGCCATGTACGACTGGATCCGTTCCTACGACACCACCCGCGTGATCCAGTACGAGGGCGACGACCGCCCCGGCATCAGCGACATCCGCTCCGAGATGTACGACAGCCCCTCCCGCGTCGAGGCGCGCGCCAAGGACACGGGCGACACCCGGCCGTACGTGATGATCGAGTACTCCCACGGCATGGGGAACTCCAACGGCAACTTCAAGAAGTACTGGGACGTCGTCCGCCGCTACGACGTGCTCCAGGGCGGCTGGATCTGGGACTTCGCCGACCAGGCCCTCAAGTGGCCCACCCCGACCCGCAAACGCTTCACGGAGGCCGGTCCTGCCGCGCTGCGCGGCGAGATCCTCGCCCCCGCCGGCACCTTCAGCCGCGCCGAGGGCATCAGCGCAGGCACCGTCTTCGCCCGCGACCCGGGCCTCGACCTCACCGGCTCCCTCACCCTGGAAGCCTGGGTCACCCCGCATGTGACCGGCGGCCACCAGCCGATCCTGGCCAAGGGCGACACCCAGTACGCCCTGAAGCAGACCGACAAGAGCCTGGAGTTCTTCATCCACGGCGGCGGCCAGTGGGTCACCGCGAGCTGGGCGCTGCCGGACGACTGGACGGGCCGCGAACACCATGTCGCGGGCGTCTTCGACGCGGCTGCGGGCACCCTCACCCTCCACGTCGACGGCGTGGTCCGGGCCACCCGCACCACCACCCGGCGCCCCTCCGACAACACCGCCTCGCTGGCCCTGGCCACCGACGTCGACAACCCCACCCGCGAGTTCAGCGGCACCATCCGGCGCGCCCGCGTGTACGCCCGCGCGCTGACCGCCGCCGAACTGGCCTCCGACGGCCGCCGCCCCGGCGACGACGGCGTGCGGTTCTGGTTCGACGCCGCCACCGTGGACCTCACCGAGAAGCGGCCCCGCGACAAGACCTTCTACGCCTACGGCGGCGACTGGGCCGACAACCCCAACGACGGGGCCTTCGCCGGGGACGGCATCGTCACCGCCGACCGCGGTCTCACCGGCAAGTCCGCCGAGGTCAAGCAGATCTACCAGGCGATCAACGCCGCCCCCGCCAACGGCGACTCGCTCACCCCCGGCGCCGCCGTCACCCTCACCAACGAGTACCTCTTCACCAACCTCCATGAGTTCGACGGACGTTGGGAGCTGATGTGCGACGGCAAGGTGGTCCGGCGCGGCCGGCTGAGCCGGGCCCAGCTGGACCTGGCCCCGCTGTCGAGCAAGGACGTCACCGTGCCCTTCGAGGTGCCGGACGACCCCGCACCGGGCGCCGAGTACTTCCTCCGGCTGTCCTTCACCACCCGTGAGTCCACGAAGTGGGCCGAGGCCGGCTTCGAGGTGGCCAAGCAGCAGCTCCCCGTCGACGCCGCGAGCCCCGCCGTGCGTCCGCTGCCGCTGGCCGGCGTCCCGGCGCTCGGCCACACCGACGGCGACACCGCGGTCACCGTCACCGGCAAGGGCTTCTCCGTCACCGTCGACAAGCAGAGCGGCGTCATCACCTCGTTCAAGGCCGGCGGCACCCAGCTGATCTCCTCCGGACCCGTCCCGAACTTCTGGCGGGCCCCCACCGACAACGACCGGGGCAACGGCCAGCACACCCGCAACCAGACCTGGCGCGACGCCGGTACCCGCCGCAAGGTCACCGGTGTCGCCGTCCGCGCCCTGCGGGACCGGGCCGTCGAGATCAAGGTCAGCGGCACCCTGCCCACGACCACCGAGTCGACGTACACCACCACGTACACGGTCTTCGGCAACGGCGAGATCAAGGTCGACAACACCCTGCGCCCGGGCGCCGCCTCACTGCCGTACATCCCGGAGGTGGGCACCCTGCTGCTCCTGCCGGGGCGTCTGGAGCACCTGCACTACTACGGCCGCGGCCCCGAGGAGAACCACTGGGACCGCAACAACGCCACCGACGTGGGCCTGTACTCCGGCACCGTGAGCGGGCAGTGGACCCCCTACCTGCGTCCCCAGGAGAGCGGCAACAAGACCGACGTCCGATGGATCGCCCTCACCGGCCGCGACGGCACCGGACTGCTCGTCTCGGGCGAACCGCTCGTCGAGGTCAACGCCTCGCACTTCACGCCCGAGGACCTGTCGGTCGGGGTACGCCACGACTACCAGCTGACCCCGCGTGAGGAGGTCGTACTCCGCGTGAGCCACCGGCAGATGGGCGTGGGCGGTGACAACAGCTGGGGTGCCCACACCCACTACGAGTACAAGCTGCTCGCGAACCGGGACTACTCCTACACCTACCGGCTGCGTCCCCTCAGGGACGTCGACGCGGCGATGGCGGCCTCACGCCGGCCCACCGCCGTGGAGTGACACGGAATCGGGGCCCGATGGCCCCGGCGCCGGTGCGCCGGGGCCATCGGGTGCGCCGTGGCTCAGCGGACCGCCCGGCTCACTCGGTGTGGATCTCCAAGGCGACACGCACGGCGGACTCCACGGCCCCCTCGATCCACGCCGGCTTGACGGACGTGTGGTCCCCGGCGAAGTGCAACGGCCCCTCGCGCACGGGGATGGCGGGCAGCAACTCCGTGTGCTGCCCGGGCAGGAGCACGGACGCCTCCCCGTAGGCGTACGGGTCGCGCAGCCAGCTCTGCGTGCGGCCCGCGCCGGTGTAGAAGACCTCGATGCGCTGGCCGTACACCTGCTGGAGGCCGCACAGTGCGTGTGGGTACCGTGCGTCGTCGTCCAAGGAGTCCCAGCGCAGCGCGTCGTCCGCCCAGCTGTAGGAGGCCAGGACCACACCTCCCGCACTCTCCGGGACCGGGTGGGAGGGGTGGAACATGAACCGGTTGGCGTTGTCCGACACCGAGCCGCCCCCCACGACGCCGACCGCTTCCGGCTGGTCGCGCGCGATCGCTCGGTTGGCGGCGTAGTGGGTGCGCTGACCCGCTGTGATGTGCCCGGCGGGCACGGAGGGATGGGCGCCGAGCAGGCTGCCGTCCGTGGCGGCGCGGCCGGTGCGGTAGGCGTCGTACAGGCCGGGGCCGACGGCGTTCAGCTCGCGCTTCCAGTCGGCCTCGTCGAACTCCCACCAGCGGCGGCTGAACTCCAGCAGCACCTTGGTCGCGCTGTCGTAGTGCAGTTCGCAGACCGCGCGGCGCTTGCCGTACGACATGGGCGGCGCGATCTGCACGTGGCGCAGTCCGGAGAACGGCACCGTGACCACGGCGGCGTCCGCGGTGAACTGCTCGCGTACGACGGGACCGTCGCGGCCCTCGGACACCGTGTCCACCCACACGTGCGGGCCCTTGCCCCGGACGTGCTCGGCGTCCGGCGAAGGACGGTCGGGGTGGTGGTACTCGATACGCGTCACACGGCGGTCGAAGCGCACGTCCCCCCGCACGCGTTCCAGGAGGGCGTCCGGCAGCACGGCCGTGCCGCCCTCCAACTCGTAGAAGGGCGTGCCGGGACTGATGAGGGAGGAACCGATGAAGCTGTGGATGAAGGACAGGGGGAGACGTGAGGTGAGGTTCTCCAGAGTGCCGATCAGGTCGATGGTCCGCTCGTCGAGGCCGGCGTGCTCGGTCAGGAACCGGAACATCGACCAGTCACCGAACCGCTGCACCACGCGGGCCCAACCCCGCACCCGCTCCGGAAGCGGCTTGTCGACCCGCTTGCCGTCGCCGTTGACGTAGCTGAACTCGTCGCGCACCGGGTCCAGGACGGAGCGCAGGATGGCGGCGGCAGGGGTGTCCCAGTGGGCCCGGGGAACGCCGAAGGACCGGTTGATGCGCCGGGGCGCGCGGGCGTAGTCGGCACGCCGCATGCGGATCCCGTTCACATGGATCCAGGTGCGGTTGGCGGGACGTTGCTCGCTGTCGACGTCCACATAGTGGAAACGCCGCTTCTTCAGGCCGAACTGGTCGATGAGATCCATCACCAGGGGATGGCTGTCAGGGATGCGCATCGCGCCCGCTTCGGCGTACTGACGCGGATCGGCGAAGGGCTGCTTCGCCTGTTCGTGGCCGCCGTTGCGGAACGTCTTGATGCGCCCGCCCGCGCGGTTGCCGTTGGCCTCCAGCACCGTCACACGGTGACCTGCCTTCTTCAGCAGCCAGGCACTCACCAGCCCGGCCGGACCGGCCCCGATGACCAGAACGTTCTTCGGTTGTGTCCGCCGCTGAGCCGGCAGGCCCTGTTCGAGGATGCGCTGGTAGCGCGGGACGAGGGGGCGGTTGTCGGAGTCCAGTACGAGCAGTGCGCGAGCGACGGCCAGGCACCGGTCGAAGTCGGCGCCACGGCCGGCGCTCGGGGCGGTCGGGGCGGGCAGGGCCGCGGAGACACCGCCGGTCAGGGCCGTCGCCACCGTGGCCGTGCCGGCCACCGCCGCGAAGCCACGCCGGGAGAGGCCACTGCCTGAGTGCACCGCCGCATGATCTTCAGTCATGGCGGCCTTTGTACTGATGGCCGCGACCAAGCGCCCGCCCTCCGCCGGGCGTTGACTCGATCGAGCGAAGACGGTGACAAACCCTGACGTCGACGCAGGTCCGCCGCATGGGACGGCTCGGAACCCCGAAGGGATGAATGCGGACCGAACCCCGTCTGCCGCCACGAGTCGGTCCTCCACACTGCCACATGCGTATTCGCATCCGTGCTCTTCGGCGGGCCTGCGGTCGCCGTCAGGAAGGCGACGGGCCGCGCGGGGCCTCCCGGAGGGTGCGGGCCGGTGGAGGGGGAAGGGTGGCGCAGCGGCGCACTCCGTTCGGTGGCAGAGCCCGTTACTGGTTCGACAGCACGCTGGCCCGCGGTGCTCCCGCTCTCGTCGGCTGGATGGCGTTGCTGTGTCTGGCCATCGTCGTCCCGGCCAGTGCGGTGCTGGTGTGGACCGACCCCGACGCGCCGGCGGCCCTGACGGACCGGCTGGCGGAGGTATGGCATCTCACCGGGGAGACACTGCGGCTGGGCGGTGCCACGGGGGCGCCGTTGCGAGTGACGATGTCGGTGCTGCTCGCACTGGTCGCCCTGCTGTACGTCTCGACGCTCGTCGGCCTGATCACGACGGCGCTCACGGAGCGGCTCACCGAGTTGCGACGGGGCCGTTCCACCGTGCTCGAACAAGGGCACGCCGTGGTCCTGGGGTGGTCGGAGCAGGTCTTCACGGTGGTGAGTGAACTGGTGGCCGCCAACGCCAACCAGCGACGCGCGGCGGTGGTCGTCCTGGCCGACCGGGACAAGACCGCCATGGAGGAGGCCCTGAGCACGAAGGTCGGCCCCCTCGGCGGTACGCGGCTGATCTGCCGCAGTGGTCCCACCACCGACCCGGCCGTGCTCACCCTGACCAGCCCGGCCACGGCCGGTGTCGTGCTGGTCCTGCCCCAGGACGAGCCGGACGCCGACGCCGAGGTGGTCAAGACGCTGCTGGCGCTCCGGGCAGCCCTGGCCGGGGAGGAGACCCATCCGCCCGTCGTCGCCGCCGTCCGGGACGACCGCTACCGCCTGGCCGCCGGTCTCGCCGCCGGGCCGGGCGGCATCGTCCTGGAGAGCGACACCGTCACGGCCCGGCTGATCGTCCAGGCCGCCCGCCGGCCCGGGCTCTCCCTCGTCCACCAGGAACTGCTGGACTTCGCCGGCGACGAGTTCTACCTGATCGCCGAGCCGGCCCTGGCAGGCCGGCCGTTCGGCGACGCGCTGCTGTCGTACCCGACGTCGTGCGTGGTCGGGATGATGCGCGAAGGCACCCCCTTGCTCAACCCGCCGGCGCAGACGCCCATCGCCCCCGACGACGTGCTCATCGTCATCTCCCGCGACGACGACACGGCCTGGCTCGACGACTGCGCGGAGTTGGTCGAGAAGGCGGTGATGGCATCCGGCCCTTCGACGCCCGCGCGGCCGGAGCGGGTTCTCCTGCTGGGCTGGAATCGCCGAGCGCCGCTCATAGTCGACCAGTTGCGCCGCCGCGTCAGGCCCGGATCAGCCGTCGATGTGGTGGCTGACGGTCGTGAAGCGACGGTTCGGCAGGTGAGCGAGGCCGACACGCACAGCGGCACCGACCTGACCCTGACCCTGCACCACGGGGACATCACCCGTCCCGAGACCCTGAAGCGTCTGGACGTGCACTCCTACGACAGCGTGATCGTGCTCGGCCAGGACCCCGCTCCCGGACAGCGGCAGGACGAACCCGACAACCGCACGCTCGTCACCCTGCTGCTTCTGCGTCAACTGGAGGAAGCCACCGGGCGTGAACTGCCGGTCGTCACCGAACTGATCGACGACCGCAACCGGGCGCTGGCCCCCATCAGCCCCGGAGCCGACGTGATCATCAGTGGCAAGCTCATCGGCTTGCTCATGGCACAGATCTCCCAGAACCGGAACCTGGCGGCGGTGTTCGAGGAACTGTTCTCCGCCGACGGCACGGGGGTTCGCCTGATGCCCGCGACGGACTACGTGCTGCCGGGGTGCGAGACCTCCTTCGCCACGGTCGTGGCCGCGGCACGTCACCGCGGCGAATGCGCCATCGGTTACCGAAGCCACGACGACTCCTCGACGAGTCCCGGCCACGGCGTGCGGATCAACCCGCCCAAGGCCGAGCGCCGCCGCTGGTCGGTCCAGGACGCGGTGGTCGTCGTCGGCAAGGACTGACGGAAGGCCCCGGCAGGAACGTGCCCCGTGCCGGGGCGGCGAGGAGAAGTGTGAGCGCCTCGCCGCCCCGCACGGCTGCCCTCAGCCCTTGACGGCGGAGCTGGCGACACCTTGGACGAACCAGCGCTGGAAGAAGGCGAAGACGACCAGAACCGGCAGGACCAGCAGGACGCCGAAGGCCAGGATCTGCCCCCAGTCAGGGGGCTGCTGCCCCTGGAAGACGCTCATCTCCAGGGGGAGGGGGCGCACCGACGGGTCGGACACCATCAGCACCGGCCACAGGAAGGAACCCCACTGGATGAGGAAGGTGAGGATGGCGACCGAGGCGAACACCGGCCTGGACATCGGCACGATGATCGCGAAGAAGGTGCGCCAGGGGCCCGCGCCGTCCAGCCGGGCCGCCTCCTCGATGCTCGGCGGGATCTTCCTGAAGAACGTGTGGAACTGGTAGATCGCAAAGGCGTTGGCGATGAACGGCAGGGCCTGGATGAGCAGGGTGTTGCGCTGGCCGTTGAACATGTAGAACAGCGGCACCGCCACCGACTCGAACGGGATCAGCATCAGCAGCAGGACGAGGGTGAACACCGCGTTCTGCCCCCGCCACTTCAGCCGCGTCAGCCCGTACGCCGCCATCGAGTTGACGATCAGCCCGCCCGTCACGACCACGAACGACAGCAGCACCGACACACCCATGAACTGCCAGAAGTACCCGGTGCTGTCCGAGTTCAGGCTGTCGAGCACGGCGGCGTAGTTGTCGAAGGAGAGATGGGTGGGAAGGAAGCCGGACAGGCCGTTCAGCACCTCGTCGGACGGCTTGAGACTGCCGAGAAAGAGGTAGAGCGCGGGCAGGGCGAAGACGAACGCCAGGACGCTCAGGACGGTGTAGTCGAGGACGCGGCGTACGGGCGTACGGGTCAGGGCCATGGGTCAGTCAGTCCTCGTTGTCGGGCCGGACGAGGCGGCGCTGGACGATCGTCAGAGCGATCACGATCAGGAAGAACACCACCGTGACGGCCGAGGCCTGGCCGATGTTGTTCTGGTCGAAGGCCGTGGTGACGGCCTGGTACATCACCGTGCGGGTGGCGTCCTCGTCCAGGCCGCCACCGCGGATGAGGATGTACACCTGGTCGAAGACCCGGAAGGACAGCACCGAGGTCAGCATCGCGACGAACACCAGGGTGCCGCGGATGCCGGGCAGGGTGACGTGCCGGAACTGCTGCCAGCGCGAGGCCCGGTCCAGCTCGGACGCCTCGTAGAGCTCGCCCGGGATCTGCTGGAGGCCGGCCAGCAGGATGACCATCTGGAAGCCGACGCCCTGCCACACCGACAGCACGATGATCGAGCCCATCGCGGTGATGCCGTCGCCGAGCCAGTCGAAGGCGCCCCAGTTGCCGAACGTCACCGCGTCCAGCGCGGAGTTGAGCATGCCCTGCTCGCTGCGGGCGAGGATCAGCCGCCAGATCACGGCGACGAGCGCCATCGGGAAGACCACCGGCATGAAGAAGAAGGACCGGAACAGGCCGATGGCCTTCAGCTTGCGGTTGAGCAGGATCGCCAGCGCCAGCGCCAGACCCGTCTGCAGCGGTACGACGACCGCGGCGAAGGTCAGGTTGTTCAGCAGCGCCCGCAGGAACGGGCCGGACAGGTCGGGGTCGGTGAACAGCCGCCGGTAGTGCTCCACGCCGAAGAAGGCGGGTTCCAGCGGGGAACCGAGGCGGACGTTGTAGAAGGAGAGCACGACGGCGTAGCCGAACGGGATGCCGACGAATGCGATCAGCCCGCCGACGGCCGGGGCGGACATCAGCAGCCCGTGCAGCCACTCGCGGCTGCCGCGCCGGTGACGCGAGGGCTTGGCGGAGGGCGCGGCCGAGGCGGCCTGTGCCGGGCCTGGGGCGGCCGTGGCGTGTGCGGGTTCCACGGTTTTCACGGGGAGGTCCTCTTCCCGGCGGGGCGGGCGCGGTCGGTCACGTCGCTGCGCAGCCACGTGACCGACGGCCCGCCCCGGCCGATGCGTCCTGCGGGTTACGGGATCTCGTAGCCGGCGTTGTCGGTGAAGTCCCGGTCGATGGCGCGAGCGGCCTTCTGCAGGGCTTCCTCGGGGTCGGCGCCGCCGTAGATCGAGTTCAGCGCCGTGCTGAACTTGGCGGTGACCGTGGGGTATCCGGCGGTCACCGGGCGGGTGACGGCGACGCACGAGGCGCTGATGTCACTGTCGCCGCACGGCTTGGCCAGCTGGTCGGCGAAGAGCTGGAGCGGGCCGCCCTTCTTGTACAGCTCGCTCTTGGCGAGTGCCGACCTGGTGGCGGGCACCGCGCCGTTGGCCTTCGTCATCGCGCCGACGTTGGTGTCGTTCAGCAGGTAGTCCAGGAAGGCGCCCGCCGCCTTGCCGTTCTTGCTGTCGGCGCCGATGCCCCAGGCCCACGAGCCCTGGCCCGCCTTGGGGCCGTTGCCGAAGTCCGGCAGCGGCAGGACGACGAGGTCGTCACCGAGGGCCTCGCTGTAGGCGGGGTACATCCAGTGGCCCACCCAGCTCAGCGCCACCTTGCCCTTGGCGAAGGCGTTGCCGTCGGTGTTGGGGTCGACGTACGGCTTCCAGGACTGGAAGGTCTTCATCGCGGAGACGACCTTCGGGCTGTCGATGACGCCCTCCGCCTTGCCGTCCTTGACCAGGCCGCCGCCGGCCGACCAGACGATCGGGGAGAAGCCGAAGGTGCCCCACTCGGAGGCCAGTCCGTACTGCTCCGATATGTCGAGGACCTTGCCGTCGGAGTCCTTGCCCTTCAGCGCCCCCAGGACCTTGCCGAACTCCTCGGCGGTCCAGGCGTCGTCCACGCTCTTCGGGTACTTCACGCCGGCCGCGTCCAGCAGCTTCTTGTTGGCGTACATGCCGAGTCCGGCGTCGAACATGCCCAGGCCGTAGTGCTTGCCGTCGATCTCGCCCTGCGCCTTGATCGCGTCGGTGGCGTTGGCGAGGGTCTTGGCGGAGACGTGGCCGTCGACCGGGGCGAGCTTGCTGTTGTAGACGAAGTTCGCCATCGTCGGGCCGTCGAACTCCATCACGTCCGGCAGCTCGGAGGCGTCGGTGGTGGTGATGGTCTTCGTGTAGTCCTTCTCGGGGATGAGCTTCAGCTCGGCCTTGACGTCCTTCTGCGAGGAGTTGAAGGACTTCACCGCGTTCTGCAGCGCGGTCGCCTCGCTCGCCTGGCCCTGGTGGGCCCAGACGCTGATGGTGCCCTTGCCGCTGCCCTCCTCGGCGGAGGTGTCACCGGTGCCGCTGCCGCCGCCGCAGGCGGCCAGCGCGGCCAGGGGCAGCAGGGCGAGGGCGGTCAGGCCCGTACGGCGGTGTCGTCCGGGTGCGTAGGTCATGGTGGTGCCTTCCGAGCGGTGTGCGGTGGATGCGCGGGCGGTGGAGCGGGGGCGGAACGGCCCTGTGGGAGCGGGCGGTTGACGAGGCGGGCGGACTACCGCTGCCGACGGCTGTGCGGCGGGGCGGTGGTCTCCCGGAGGACGAAGCGGATGGGCATCTCGACGGGCCGGCCCGGCCCGGCGTCCGGGTCGTCCAGCTGCGCCAGCAGCAGCCGGGCCGCCTCCCGGCCCTGGGCCGCGACCGGCTGGGCCACGGTGGTCAGCCCGACGACCTCGGACAGCTCGTGATCGTCGAAGCCGACGACGGACACGTCGTCCGGCACCCTCAGCCGGTGGCGGCGCAGGGCGCGCAGGGCGCCCATCGCCATCTCGTCGGACTGGGCGAACACGGCGGTCGGCGGGTGGCGCAGTGCCAGCAGCTCGGTCATCGCCCGCTCGCCGCCCTCGACGGTGTAGCCGCCGTCCGCCTCCAGGGCGGAGTCGGGCTCGATCCCGGCGTCCGCCAGCACGTCCAGGTAGCCCTGGCGGCGGTCCAGAGGCGTGGTCCAGTGCAGCGGCTCGCTCGCCCCGGAGATCATGCCGACCCGACGGTGGCCGAGGTTCACCAGGTGCCGGACGGCGCTCTGCGCCCCGCCCCGGTCGTCGATGCCGACCACGGTGAAGCCGGGCCGGGCGCCGCCGACCGTGGTGGCGAGCGGCACGTCCAGGGAGCGCAGGGCCGCGGCCTCCTCCGGGTCCGGGATCAGCAGGGACAGCACGGCGTCCACCCGCTTGCGGATCGGCAGCTTGGTGAAGAAGCGCTTGCGTGCCTCCGGTGATCCGAGGTTGTAGAGCAGGACGTCGTAACCGGCGGCGCTGAAGACCTTCTCGGCCGCGTCCAGCACGGTGCCGAAGAACCAGCGGCCGACGTACGGCACGACGACGCCGATGGTGTACGTGCGCCCGCTGGCCAGGCTGGACGCCGAGCGCGAGGCGGTGTAGCCCAGCTCGGCGGCGGCAGCGACGATCCGGGCGCGCATCTCCTCCGACACTCCGGGACGGCCGCGCAGGGCGCGGGACACGGTGGACGCCGAGACCCCGGTGGCCTCGGCGACATCGGTGATGCTGACCGTCACGGGACGCTCCTTGATCGGGTGCACGCCTCGTGGCCGGGGTCCGGCAGCACGTCGGCGTGAGGGGGAGTGACGAGACCGTAAACCCGCCCACCCTGTTGCGCAAGCGTTTGCGTTCAGATTTACTTCGGCTGACTCCCGGAGGAACTCCCACCAGCTAGAGAACAGCGCACACGTTTGAGTGCTGCTGTCGGCAGACAGGACCTGTCCATGCGATACGCGCCACCCGGCCTCTGCGTGAACGACTTCGACCTCCTGCGCCACGCGGACGGCACCTACACCGTGCTGCATCTGCAGGGCCCCTGGACGGCCGAGTTCGACCACCTGCGCATGGAGACCTCCTACGGCCGGGCCACCTCCACCGACCTGGTCCACTGGGAGCCGCAGGGCACCGCCTTCGGCAACGGCCTGCCGGGCCGCTTCGACCAGCAGGCGGTGTGGACCATGCACGCCTTCCCGCACGACCTCGGCATGGCGATGCTCTACACCGCCGTCTCAGGACTCACCCCCGGCGGCTGGCCCCTGCAGTCGGTCGGTCTGGCGTACTCCGAGCGCACCGACGGCACCGGTTGGCGCCGCCACGGCTCGGGACCGGTGGTCGAGGCCGACCCGCGCTGGTACCGCACAAACGAACGCATGGGCTGGCGCGACCCCTTCGTGGTGCGCGACGACGAGTCCGACGGCTGGGTCATGGTGATCTGCGCCGCCGACGCCGCCCTGCCCGTCGACGTCAGCGGCTGCGTGGCCTGGGCCACTTCCGACGACCTGGAGCACTGGACCGTCCACCCGCCGCTCATCTCCCCCGGCGACGTCGACGAACTGGAGTGCCCGGTCCTGGAACGCCTCGACGACGGCAGCTGGCTGCTGCTCGGCTCCATCGGCGCCACCCGGGGCTTCGAGGCGTGGACCGCCCCCCGCCTGCGTGGCCCGTGGACCCGTCGCGGCCCGCTCGGGCCGACAGGCGCGTACGCTCCGCGCGTCGTCGCCGCCCCCGACGGCTCCCGCGTCGTCCTGCACACCACCCCGCGCCGCGTCGGCCTCACCGACACCGGCGACCGCTGCCGCGGCATGCTCGCCCAGCCGAAGACGCTGGTCACGCGGCCGGGCGAGGCGCCCCGCCTGGAATGGTGGCCGGGCCTGGACACCTGGCTGGAGGAGCCGACCGGCGGTCCCGAACTGCACGCTGTCGGCGACATCGGCGTCAGCGGCCGCGTCGAGGTGGTTCTGCGCGCCGAGGATCCGGACGGCGACCGCGCCGCCCTCACCGTGGCCTGCGACGGCAAGGACCTACGGGTCACCGGGCCCGGCGGACGGGTGCTGGCGCGGACCGATCTGCCGAGACCCCCCGGCGCGCTGCGCATCCTCACGGTCGGCGAGTACGTCGAGGTCTACGCCGACGACACGTTCGCGCTGACGGCTCTGAGCTATTCAGGTCGGCCCGTCTCCTGGACGGCGGTCACCGGCAACGGTGCCGCCCCGGTCCCGGTCCGCCCGGTCCGCCTGCCCGACCCCCGCCGGGACGACGCCTCCGCCGTGTGGCCCGGCCCGACGGCAGCCACCGCGGCCACCCCTGCCGGCCTGCGGTGAGATCGGGGGCCGCAGGTCGTCGCGGGAGCGGCCGAAGGCAGTCGCGCCGCGACCACGGTCAGGCGCACCTCGCTGTGGTGACCACCATGAGCAGGTGAGGTCCTTTTGCCGGGGCGGCGCGCGGACGACCGCTGCTCCGCCGCTCCCGCAGGGTGCTCGGACACCGTCTCCTTCGGCGAGTCCGTGGGACGGGGTGAGGCTGCGGGCGGTGGTGGGGAGTCCGTGGGACGGGGTGAGGCTGGGGGCGGTGGTGGGGAGTCCGTGGGACGGGGTGAGGCTGCGGGCGGTGGTGGGGAGTCCGTGGGACGGGGTGAGGCTGTGGGTGATGGCGCGGAGTCCGTGGGACGGGATGAGGCTGCGCGTGATGGCGGTAAGTCCGCGGGACGTCGTGAGGCTGCGGGTGATGGCGGTGAAGGCCGGGAAGCGGTCGGCGGCCCTGCGCCCACAGCGGCGGTGCGCGCGGCGTCAGCCGCCGAGCCAGGACATGGTGCGCTCGGTCGGCCACCTTGTTCTGGCCACCAGCGAGGCACGCGGTTTCTCACACGTGCTCAGTCAGCGGGTTCTCCGCCACCGGTTCCGCCACCAGCGGCCGGAGGGGTGCGTGGCCGCAGCCGTTCCCCTTGCGGCCCGAACATGATCAGATACTCGACCGGTCCGTCGGATCCGGCGTTCGCGAGTCCGTGCGGGATGCGGGTGTCGAACTCGGCGACCTCCCCGGCAGCCAGGACGAGGTCCTGGTCACCGAGTGCGAGCCACAACCGCCCGTACAGGACGCACAGCCACTCGTAGCCCTCGTGGGACATCTGCCGGGGCCGCCCGGACGGCCCCTCGACGGCAGGCAGGACATGCTTGTGGGCGTGCAGGCCGCCGACGTAGCGGGTCAGCGGCACCACCGCCTTGCCGTCGCCGAAGCTGCGCGGCGCCGTGCCGCGGGGCCGGGCCGCAGGAGCGGGTGCGGTACCGACCAGTTCGTCCAGCAACACTCCGTACTCCTTTGCCAGTTGCAGCACCACCTCCAGGGTGGGCTTGCGCCGGCCGGTCTCGATCCGCGAGAGCGTACTGGGCGAGATGCCGGTCGCGCGGCTGACACCGGCGAGTGTGAGGCCACGGCGCTCGCGCACGGCCCGCAGCCGGGGCCCCGTCGCAGCCAGCGTCCGGGCCACGTCGTCCCCTGCCACCGTCCCTGTTCCTCCCCGTCGAGCCGCTTCACCACGCCGGCCTGCAAGCTTGCCAGAATGGCAACGCTGATCGCGCCGAGTGGCCGCCGCACCGCATGATCGACGGGTGCCGCCCGCCGCCCGCGAGCAGAGGAGAAGTCCCCCATGCGATCCGAGCCGACCGCAGTACTCCGCCACCGGACCGTCGAGGCCCCCGCCGGGCGCCTGCACCTGGTCGAGCAGGGGACCGGCCCGCTGGTCCTGCTGGTGCACGGCTTTCCCGAGTCCTGGTACTCCTGGCGCCGCCAACTCCCGGCCCTCGCCGCGGCCGGATACCGGACAGTGGCGATCGGCGTACGCGGCTACGGCCGCTCCTCCAAGCCCGCCGCGACCGAGGCCTACCGCATGCTCGACCTGGTGGAGGACAACGTCGCCGTCGTGCGCGCCCTCGGCGAGGAGAGCGCGGTGGTCGTCGGCCACGACTGGGGCTCCGGCATCGCCTCCGCCTCCGCCCTCCTCCACCCCGAAGTCTTCCGCGCTGTCGGCTTGCTGAGCGTCCCGTACGCGCCGCCCGGCGGCCCCCGCCCCACCGAGATCCTCGGCCGGATCGGCGGCCCCGAGCAGGAGTTCTACGTCTCCTACTTCCAGGAGCCCGGCCGCGCCGAGGCGGAGATCGAGCCCGATGTCCGGGGCTGGCTCGCAGGCTTCTACGCGGCCCTGTCCGCCGACACCATGCCGGCCGAGGGCGAACCCGACCCGCACTTCGTCGCCCCAGGCCGTGAACTGCGCGACCGTTTCCCCGCCGGCCCGCTGCCGGCCTGGTTGAGCGAGGAGGACCTCGACGTCTACGCCGGGGAGTTCGAGCGCACCGGCCTGACCGGCGCCCTCAACCGCTACCGCAACATGGACCGCGACTGGGAAGACCTCGCCCCTCACCGCGGAGCCCCGATCAAGCAGCCGTCCCTGTTCATCGGCGGCGCCCTGGACGCCTCCACCACCTGGATGTCGGACGCCATCGACGCCTACCCCACCACCCTCCCCGCCCTGTCCGCATCCCACCTGCTGGACGGCTGCGGCCACTGGATCCAGCAGGAACGCCCCGACGAGGTCAACGGGCTGCTGACCGACTGGCTCGGAAGAAGTACGTGATGGCGAGCGTGAACGCCGCGATCCCCGCCCCGAACAACGAGTTGGTGGCCGCCACTGCCCCTGCGGCGCGGTGAGTTGCACGGCCACCAGGGCAGGGCCCAGCACCTGTCCGAGGCCCGCGCCCAGGCGCAGCAGGGAGCCGTTGAGCAGCCACAGGGCGCCATGAGAAGCGATGTTCCTCACAATCGTCGGCCGGGACGTGCCCGTGTAGAGTGAAGACCGCCCTTGACCTGCACAAAGCAGGCAGGGAGCCGTCTTCCAGGAGTCCAGATGCTGCGTACTCTGTTCAAGTCCAAGATCCACCGCGCCACCGTCACCCAGGCCGACCTGCACTATGTGGGATCCGTGACCATCGACGCGGACCTTCTCGACGCCGCCGACCTGCTGCCCGGCGAGCTGGTCCACATCGTCGACATCACCAACGGCGCCCGTCTGGAGACGTACGTCATCGAGGGCGAACGCGGCTCGGGGGTCGTCGGCATCAACGGTGCCGCCGCCCATCTCGTGCACCCCGGTGACCTGGTGATCATCATCAGCTACGCTCAGATGACCGATGCCGAGGCGCGGGAGTACGAGCCGCGGGTCGTGCACGTGGACGGTGCCAACCGCATCGTGGCCCTGGGCGCCGACCCGTCCGAGCCGGTGCCCGGCTCCGACCAGGAGCGCAGCCCGCAAGCGGTGCCGGTGGCCTGACAGCGGCCGCTCGGCCCGGACGGACAACGGACCAGGAGCGTGCCATGAGCAGCGAGACGAAGATCCGCGACGACCGGCCGGCCGGCCGCCTGGAAGCAGTCCAGGAAGGCGAAGTGGTCGGCCACATCGAGTACTTCGTCCTCGAAGCGCCGGCACGCGCCCTGGTCCCGGTCCACACCATCGTGGAACCGGCCCACGAGGGGCAGGGCATCGCCGGGTCTCTGGCACGTGAGCTGTACGGCACGGCGGCGCGCGAAGGGGCCGTCGTGGCGCCGTTGTGCCCGTACGTCGCCAAGTGGGCCGAGCGTCACCCCGACGAGGCCCCCGTAGTGGCCCCCGCAGTGCTGGAGGCCGCGAAGGACTGGCTGCGGGCCCATCCCGGCCGCTTCTGACGCCGGCCTGCTGCGCACCTCGCCCCTGCACGTCCCTGTCTCCGACGCACTGCGCGACTTGATCCACCCGGGCCTGGAACTACGGCACTTCGTCGACGATGAGCTGCTGGGCCGCGCCCGCGGCGAGGGGGGGCGAAGGACATCCGCGAAACCCTGCGCCGGGCCGTCGCCGAGGGCGCGGGCCGTGTTGTGCACGTGCTCGACCGTCGATGGTGTCGCGGAGGCGGCCGCCCCCGCGACAGGGGTGCCGGTGCTGCTGGGTCGACCGCCCGATGGCGGCGGCCGTGGCCGCGGGGCCCGGGGCGTCATCGGGTCCGGCCGTGAACCTGGTCGAGGAGGAGGCGCGCACGGCGCCGGGCGTGCCGTCGACGTACGGACCCGCCCGGGGGGCGTTTCGAGGCGGGTAGCACGGAGGGCTGCGCCTGGCTGGTGGCACCTGACGACGACCTCGATCCCGGTCCTGGCCGGCCCACGCCCGGGGCCGGCGGCAGGCGCGGAGGCGGTACGGGGCGGATGAGCCGGGGGAGCGGCGAGTGTCGGGAGTGACGGTGAACTCGTGTCCCGTCTCCCACGGTTCCGCCCCGGATGACCCACCTGGCCGCCCGCATTGACGCCGGGTGAGTGACTGGTGGCTCGGCCCTCGGGTACGCGGGGGAGTAGTCCAGAGCCGACGTGACCCATGGGCTGGAGGATGCCATGACGAACCCGTACCCGGACCCTGTCCATCCGGGGCCGACCCCGGGCCCGGAGCCGGTCCCGCCCCCGGAGCCCGGACCGACCCCCGAACCGCCGCCCCCGCCGGGGCCGCCCCCGCCGTCGCCGCCGGGCCCCACACCGCCGCCGAACCCGACACCCCCGAGCCCGACCCCGCCCCCGGGCCCCTCCCCGTCCCCGATCCCGCCGGGACCGGAGCCGGTGCCGAACCCGGAGCCGGGTCCGCCGCTGTCCTGACACCGACGGGGCTCAGCAGGGCGGCAGACTGTCGTGGCGCGTGTACACGTACACCGAGGTGTCGGCCTAGCTGCCGCCCCCGGTGGCACGCGGCAGCTAGGCCGACACCTCGGACCGGTCCCCGCCCCACAGCGTGTGGAACGACCCGTCCCGGTCGGTGCGCCGGTAGGTGTGCGCCCCGAAGTAGTCCCGCTGCCCCTGGGTGAGGGCCGCGGGCAGCCGCTCGGCACGCAGGGCGTCGTAGTACGCGAGGGCCGCCGCGAAGCCCGGCGTCGGCACGCCCTGCCGCGTCGCCGCGATCAGCACCTCGCGCCAGTCGTCCTGTGCGGCCGCGATCTCCTGCGCGAACGTCTCGTCCGCGAGCAGGCTCGGCAGGTCGGGCCGGGCGTCGTACGCGGCGCGGATGCGGTCGAGGAACGCGGCGCGGATGATGCAGCCGCCGCGCCAGATGGCCGAGACGGCGCCCAGGTCGATGTCCCAGTCGTACTCGGCGCGCGCCGCGTCGATCTCGTGGAAGCCCTGCGTGTACGACACGATCTTCGAGGCGTACAGCGCCTGCTCGACGCGGTCGGCGAAGGCCGCGGCCTCCGCCTCGCTCAGCGGCGTCGCCTTCGGACCGGCCAGCCCGCGCGAGGCCTCGCGCAGCTCGGCGTGCCCGGACAGCGAGCGGGCGAAGACCGCCTCCGCGATCCCGGAGACCGGCACGCCGAGGTCCAGCGCGATCTGCACGGTCCACCGGCCCGTGCCCTTCTGCTCGGCCTGGTCGACCACCACGTCCACGAACGGCTTGCCCGTCGCCGCGTCCACGTGGGACAGCACCTCGGCCGTGATCTCGATCAGGTAGGAGTCGAGACGGCCGGTGTTCCAGGTCCGGAAGATCTCCGCGATCTGCGCGGGCTCGTACCCGGCGACGTCGCGCAGCAGCTGGTACGCCTCGCCGATGAGCTGCATGTCGGCGTACTCGATACCGTTGTGCACCATCTTCACGAAGTGCCCGGCGCCGTCCGGTCCCACATGGGTCACGCAGGGGGCGCCGTCCGCCGCCTTCGCCGAGATCTTCTCCAGCATCGGGCCCAGTGAGTCGTACGACTCCTTCGGGCCACCGGGCATGATGCTCGGCCCGTGCAGCGCGCCCTCCTCACCGCCGGAGACGCCCATGCCGACGAAGTGGATGCCCTGCTCGCGCAGCTCACGCTCGCGGCGCCGGGTGTCCGCGAAGTGCGCGTTGCCACCGTCGATGATCATGTCGCCGGGCTCCAGCAGCGGCGCGAACTCCTGGATCACCGCGTCGGTCGGCTCACCGGCCTTGACCATGATGACCAGCCGCCGCGGTCGCTCCAGCGCCGCCACGAACTCCTTCGCGGTCTCGGCCGCGACGAACTCGCCCTCGCTCCCGAACTCCTCCACCAGCGCGCGCATCCGCGCCGGGGTCCGGTTGTGCACCGCGACCGTGTAGCCGTTGCGGGCGAAGTTGCGGGCGAGGTTGCGGCCCATGACCGCCAGACCCGTGACGCCGATCTGCGCCGAAGTGCTCATGCGTTGGCTCCTAGTGACCTCGATATATCAGCGGTGCCGGTCATGCCCGCCAGTGTTGCCCCATCGTCCATCCTGACGTGCTGGTATTCCGGCCGCACACCCGGGGTGGCGCGATGTCGCGCAGGCAGATACGCACGGAAGGCCCCCTCGCACTCAGCGGTACCGGCGTGCCGGACAACATGCGCCGGTCCCTCGCCACTTGGCGTGAACAGGCGGCTGAATTGCCGTCTTGTCATGGCCTGTTCGCGGCGCTTACTTTTGCCCCTTCTGACGCATGTCAATGGGGGGCTCCGACATGGCCGTACGCGGCCGGCACCGCCGGTACCAGCCGAACAGGATCAACCGCGCCTCACTCACCGTCACCGCGGGCGGCGCCGGAATGGCGCTGCCGTTCATCGGCACCGGCGCCGCGCAAGCGGCCGACCTGGACACCTGGAACAAGGTCGCCGCATGCGAGTCGACCAGCAGGTGGGACGTCAACACCGGGAACGGCTACTACGGCGGGCTGCAGTTCGCCCAGTCGACGTGGGAGGCCTACGGCGGCACCGAGTACGCCGCGCGCGCCGACCTGGCCACCAAGGACCAGCAGATCGCCGTGGCGGAGAAGGTGCTGGACGGGCAGGGGCCCGACGCCTGGCCGGTGTGCTCGGTACGGGCCGGGCTGACCCGAGGCGGGGACACGCCGGACATCCACCCCGCCGGCACCACCACGAAGCCGACGAAGAAGACGAAGACCTCGATCAAGGACGTCCAGCCGCAGACCACACCCCAGTCCCGTGCGGGCAAGGCCGAGATGTACACCGTGGTCCACGGCGACACCCTCTCCGGGATCGCCGAGACGCAGCGGGTCAAGGGCGGTTGGCGGGGCCTGTACGCCGCCAACCGGAAGGCCATCGGCACGGACCCCGATCTGATCCTGCCGGGCCAGCGGCTCGCGGTGCGCGGCAAGGCGGTGACCACGGCGGACGAGGCGCCGCCGCGGACGGCCGAACCCAAGTCGCCGCCCCGCAAGGCCGCGCCGGAACGGCAGACGGGGAAGCCGGAACGGCGGACGGAGAAGAAGGAGCAGGCCGCCTCGACCGGCCGTTCCCTCGTCGCCCCGGTCAGCTCCGCCGCCGGCACCCCCTACCGCAAGGCCGGTCCCAACTGGTCGAAGGGCTACCACACGGGCGTCGACTTCCCGGTCCCGACCGGTACGTCGGTGCAGTCCGTCGGAGCGGGCAAGGTGGTCAGCGCCGGATGGGGCGGCTCCTTCGGCTACGAGGTGGTGATCCGGCACTCCGACGGCCGCTACAGCCAGTACGCGCATCTTTCGGCCATCTCCGTGAAGACCGGGCAGTCGGTCGGGGCCGGCCAGCGCATCGGCCGCTCCGGGTCCACCGGCAACAGCACGGGCCCGCATCTGCACTTCGAGGTGCGGACGGGGCCCGGCTTCGGGGCGGACATCGACCCGGTGGCGTACCTGCGCGCAGGCGGCGTCAGGATTTGACGCGGATGCGATGCCGGTCGAGGACCGGGGTCGGGACGTACGGCCCGCCGTAGTAGGGGCCGTAGAGGTTCGCCGGCTCCGCCTCGGCGGGCAGCGGCCGCCGCTCCTCGTACGCGCCCTCCGCGACCCGGGCGGGTGTGAGGATGTCCTCGATGCTGTCCGGGACGACGACCTCCTCGCGGGGCGTCGTCACGGCCGGCCGGGGAAGGCCGGGGAGCAGCTCCGGCGCACGCGCCTCGGCCAGGGCCGCCACGGCGTCGGTGCCGGGCACGGCCTCCACGGCCTCCGCCTCCGTGCGGGCGATCCGCTCCGTCGTCAGCAGGATCAGGCCACCCGCCGCGACCACGCCGCAGCCGAGGGCGAGCACGGTGCCCGTGGTGCCGTACCGGAAGGTCTCGCCGAACATCGTGATGCCGACCGCGGCCGCCACCACCGGGTTCACGACCGTCAGCGTGGCCAGCGGCGCCGCGAGCCCCGCGCCCCGGTAGGCGGCCTGCGACAGCAGCAGACCGCCCGTGGCGAAGACGCCTATCGTGCCGAGCGCCGGCAGGTCGGCCGCCGACACCCCGCCGTTCCAGTCGACGGCGACGATCTTCGTGAACACCGAGGACATGCCGAAGGCTATGCCGGAGCCCGTCGCGAGCAGCATGCTGCGCACCGCCGGATGCCGGTGCGCGGCCCTTCCCGCGACCATCAGGGCCACGACCATGCCGCCGGTCACCAGGGCCACTCCCACACGCTGCGCCGTGTCCAGGGACTGCGACTCGGAGGAGCCGACCAGCGACAGCAGACCGGCGAGACCCACGGTCGCCATGATCGCGCCCCGCCAGGCCGTCGAGCCGGCCTTGCGCCCCACGAACAGCGCCGCCATCGGCAGCGCGAACACGATCGTCAGAGCACCGAGCGGCTGCACCAGACTCAAGGGCCCGAAGGCCAGCGCCACCACATGCAGCAGACCGCCCAGACCGTTCAGCGCGATCGCCGCCCACCAGCCCGGCCGGCGCATCGGCGCGAACTGCTGCCCCGGCGAGGACACCGCGACACGCTCCTGCACGATCGCCCCGCCGGCGTAGGCGACGGCGGAGACGAACGACAGGAGCACGGACAACGCGAGGGCACTCATGAGCTGCTCCTCTGCGTGGAGCGGGGGCGGTGACCCCGGCGCGGCGAACGGTCGGCTCTCATGACCAACACGATGCCGCGAAAAGGTCTTCCCGTCGTCGTACCAGAGCACGCACTGTGTCGTACTGCCGATGGAGTACGGCGACGGCCACCTCATCCCCAAGGCTGGTGCCCCCTGGGGGAGACCCCCAGGTGAAAACCCCGACGGGCCTTGGTACTACTGCTCTTCGTGGATCTCGACCCCGACCTCGCCGCTCTCCGCCCGCTCGGAGGCTTCTTCGTGCTGCGCACCGCGGAGGAAGCGTTCCGGCCGCTGCCGACCCTGGCGCAGGCGTACGGGAGCCGGCCGTCGGACGCACCCGGCGACGCCCTGGCGTTCCGCGTCCGGAAGGTCGCGCACGCCCTGCGCGCCCCCGAGACGCGCGTCGCCGCCTCGGTGGCCCAGCAGGGGCTCGCGGCCCGCCTGTGGTCCATCACGCTCGGCTGCGCGGCCCTCTACGGCCGCGTCCCCGACCTCGACCCGCGCCTGCTCCACTGGGACCCCGACGCCGGCGCCCCCGACGACCTCCGGCTCACCGCGGTGCGGCCACTGCCGGCCGACCCCGCCACCCTCGCCCGGGTCGTCCTGCACGGCCATCTCGAACCACTGGCCGCCGCCCTGCACACCCGCCACCGGGTCGCCCCCGGTCTGCTGCGGGGCAACGCCGCCTCCGCGCTGGCGGGCGCCGCCCGGCAGCTCGACCAGTGGGCCCGTGCGCACGGCCGTACCGAAACGGCGGACCGGACCCGTGCCCTGACCGCGGAACTCCTCGGCCATCCCCTCCTCGCCGGCACCGGCACCCTCACCGAAACCGCCTTCCGGCGCCGCAGCTGCTGCCTCTACTACCGGGTGCCGGGCGGCGGCGTGTGCGGTGACTGTTGCTTCACGCGACCCCCGCGCTCTTCCGTACACGCCCCGTCTGAGTGACCATGAAAGGGCAACCAGCCGCTGAGAACAGGGGGTTCCGGGTGCGAGTGGGACTGCTGACCCGGGAGTACCCGCCGGATGTGTACGGCGGCGCGGGCGTCCATGTCGAGTTCCTCGCCCGGGAGTTGCGGGATCTCGTCGACCTTGAGGTGCACTGCTGGGGCGAGGGCCGAGCGGTGGGCGTACTGCGCCATCGCCCCTGGTCCGCGCTGGACACCGCCAACGACGCGCTGCGCACCTTCTCCGTGGACCTCGCCATGGCGGCCGGCCTGCAGGGCCGCGAACTCGTCCACTCCCACACCTGGTACGCCAACCTCGCCGGCCACCTCGGCAAGCTCCTGTACGGCATCCCGCACGTGATGACCGCCCACTCCCTGGAACCCCTGCGCCCCTGGAAGGCCGAGCAGCTGGGCGGCGGCTACGCCCTGTCCGGCTGGGCCGAGCGGACCGCGATCGAGGCCGCCGACGCGGTGATCGCCGTGTCCGGGGCCATGCGCGAGGACATCCTCGGCTGCTACCCGGCGCTGGACCCGGACCGGGTCCACGTGGTGCACAACGGCATCGACACCACCCTGTACCGCCCGGACCGCGGCACCGACGTCCTGCGCCGGTTCGGCCTCGACCCGGACCGCCCGTACGTGCTGTTCGTCGGGCGTATCACCCGCCAGAAGGGCGTGCCGCACCTGCTGCGCGCCGTACGGGACATCGATCCGGCCGCCCAGGTCGTGCTGTGCGCCGGCGCCCCCGACACCCCGGAGATCGACCAGGAGTTCCGCGACCTCTACCAGGAACTGAGCCGGGTCCGCGAGGGCGTGCACTGGATCCCGCAGATGCTGCCGCGCCCGGAGGTCATCCAACTCCTCACCCACGCCGCCGTGTTCGTCTGCCCCTCGGTGTACGAACCCCTCGGCATCGTCAACCTGGAGGCGATGGCCTGCGGAACTCCCGTGGTGGCCTCGCGGGTCGGCGGTATTCCCGAGGTGGTCGACGACGGCAGGACGGGCCTGCTCGTCACGCTGGACGACGGCTTCGAGGCCGGTCTCGCGCAGGCCCTGGACTCGGTGATCGGCGACCCGGAGACCGCCCGCCGGATGGGCGAGGCCGGACGGGAGCGGGCCGTGGGGGAGTTCGGCTGGGACGCGGTGGCCCGGCGGACCGCCCGGCTCTACGGGGAGATCCTCAAGCAGGCTTAGCGCGCCCCGCACAGGGGCAGGCTGGCATCAACCAGGGTGAGGGGAGCGGCCCATGCGTCGAGGCGGACCTTCGGTGCTCGGAATCGTGCTCGCGGGCGGAGAGGGCAAGCGCCTGATGCCCCTGACCGCGGACCGTGCGAAACCAGCGGTCACCTTCGGAGGAACGTATCGCCTCGTCGACTTCGTCCTCTCCAACCTCGTCAACGCCGACATCCTGCGCATCTGCGTCCTCACGCAGTACAAGTCGCACTCGCTGGACCGGCACATCACCACCACCTGGCGGATGTCCAGCCTGCTCGGCAACTACGTCACACCGGTCCCGGCGCAGCAGCGGCTCGGCCCGCGCTGGTACCTGGGCAGCGCGGACGCGATCCTGCAGTCGCTCAACCTGGTCTACGACGAACGCCCCGAGTACGTCGCCGTGTTCGGCGCCGATCACGTGTACCGCATGGACCCGCGCCAGATGCTCGCCCAGCACATCGAGAGCGGCGCGGGTGTCACGGTGGCCGGCATACGCGTCCCGCGCGGGGAGTCCTCGTCCTTCGGCGTGATCAGCCCCGGTTCGGACGGCCAGAGCGTGGAGCGGTTCCTGGAGAAGCCCGCCGACCCGCCCGGCCTCCCGGACGACCCGGAGTGCGTGTTCGCCTCCATGGGCAACTACATCTTCACCACCAAGGCCCTCATCGAGGCGCTCCAGCGGGACGCCGAGGACGAGAACTCCGTGCATGACATGGGCGGCTCGATCCTGCCCCAGCTCACCGAGCGGGGCGAGGCCCAGCTGTACGACTTCAGCGCCAACCACGTCCCCGGCGAGACCAACCGCGACCGCGGCTACTGGCGGGACGTCGGCACCCTGGACGCGTACTACGACGCCCACATGGACCTCATAGCCGAACGCCCCGCCTTCAACCTCTACAACCGCCAGTGGCCCGTCTACACCCACTCCAACCAGCTCTCCCCGGCCCGCTTCAACGCGGGCGGCATCGCCGGCGAGTCCATCGTCAGCGCCGGCTGCCTGATCCGCGGGCAGGTCACGCGGTCCGTGCTCTCGCCGGGCGTGGTGGTCGATCCGGGGGCCGTGGTGCAGGGGGCGGTCCTGCACGACAACGTGCGCATCGGGCGGGGCGCGGTGGTGCGGGGGGCCGTGCTGGACAAGAACGTCGAGGTGCCCCCGGGCGCGACGATCGGCGTCAACCCGGAGCGTGACGCGGAGCTGTACACCGTCTCCAAGGGCGGGGTGATCGCCCTGGGGAAGGGGCAGTTGGTCACGTAGCGGCTTCGTAGCGGTCGCGCGCACCTCGCCCCCGGGTCTGCGGGACTCTCGCTCCTGCCCCGCACGGAGCCCGGCGGTCTCGAACCCCACCGGGCGACAGCGGCCACGGCCCTCGGCGACGACCGCACGCCCGAGCTCGACTTCGCCCGCGCCCTCGCCGCACCCCCGGCCGACGTCACCCACGGTCCGGAGGTGTTCGACGGCGCGGCCCGGCCGCTCGGGAGCGTCGAGGGTCCGTGCCCGCTGCGGGACGACGAGCCCTCGGGGACGGCACGGCAGGCGACACCGCCGATCTCCTCCCGATCGCGTGGACGGCATCCGGCTCGCCCCGGACGTGGCCGCCCCGACGCCGAGGGTGAGCCGAACGGCCGCTCACCCGCGTGCGCGCCGTACCGAAACCGGACGCCCGGATCGGCTCCCGGCCGCCCCTGCGGCACCGGTCCGTGACGCCTCCCGGGTGACACCCACGGGATGCCCGGCGCCGCAACCTGTGCTGGAGTGACCTCATATGCACCATGAGTCCCGCCCCTTTCGCGAGGGGTGGGACTTAATCTGCTGTTAACTGTGCGTAGCTTGATCGTACTTGACCGTAATCGGTCCAGGGCGATTGACTGCGGGTCCACCCTTCGTCGACGCGAGGCAAGCCATTGACTTCTGACCTGCTCGCACCTCTCGACCTGGCGTTCTGGAACATCGAGTCCGCCGAACACCCCATGCACCTCGCGGCGCTCGGCGTGTTCGCGGCGCACTCGCCCACCGCGGGCGCCCACGCGGCCGACCTGCTCGCCGCCCGCGCCGCCGCCGTGCCGGGACTGCGGATGCGCATCCGCGACGCATGGCAGCCGCGCGGCCTGCTGCGGCCGTTCTCCTTCGGCGGTGCCGCCCGCGAGCCCGCGCCCGACTTCGACCCGCTCGACCATGTCCGGCTGCACGCCCCGACCGCCGACTTCCAGGCGATGGCGGGCCGGCTCATGGAGCGGCCCCTGGAGCGTGGCAGGCCACCCTGGGAGGCGCATGTGCTGCCGGGGGAGGACGGTGTGTCGTTCGCCGTGCTGTTCAAGTTCCACCACGCCCTGGCCGACGGGCTGCGCGCGCTGACCCTCGCCGCCGCGGTCCTGGACCCCATGGACCTGCCCGCCCGCGCGCCCCGCCCCGAGGAGCCCCGGGCCGCCCGCCTCCCGGACGTGCGCAAGCTGCCGGACGTGCTGCGCGGCTCCCTGTCCGACGTGGGCCGGGCCCTGGACATCGGCGCCTCCGTCGCCGTCTCCACCCTGGGCATGCGCTCGTCGCCCGCGTTGACCGCCGAGCCCAGCGGTACCCGGCGCACCGCCGGAGTGGTCGTCGACATCGACGACGTGCACGTGATCCGCAAGGCCGTCGGCGGCACCGTCAACGACGTCCTCATCACCGTGGTCGCGGGAGCGCTGCGCCGCTGGCTGGACGCACGCGGCGACGGCAGTGAGGGCGTGGCCCCCCGTGCCCTCATCCCCGTCTCCAAGCGCCGCCCGCGCACCGCCCACCCGCAGGGCAACCGGCTCTCCGGCTACTTGATACGGCTCCCGGTCGACGACCCCGACCCGGTGCGCCGTCTCGCCGCCGTCCGTACCGCCATGGACCGCAACAAGGACGCCGGACCCAACCGGGGCGCGGGCGCGGTCGCCCTGCTCGCCGACCACGTCCCCGCGCTCGGCCACCGGCTCGGCGGACCGCTGGTCGGCGGGGCCGCCCGGCTCTGGTTCGACATCCTCGTCACCAGCGTGCCGCTGCCCGGCATCGCCCTGCGGCTCGGCGGTCACGCGGTCACGGAGGTCTATCCGTTCGCCCCGCTGGCCCGCGGCCATGCCCTGGCGATCGCGATCTCGACGTACCGCGGACGGGTCCACTACGGCCTCGTCGCCGACGCCGAGGCCGTACCGGACCTCGACGTGCTCGCCGAGGCCGTCTCCGAGGAGGTGGAGACCCTCATCACGGCCTGCGGTCCTTGACCCCGACGGATTTTGGAGGACCGGCCCGGCGCTCCGTAGAATTCCCGGTTCGAAAGCGGGGCGCGGTCGGAGCGCCGCGGTGATCAGGGACGGCAGCGGCGATGACGGTGACACAGGACGGCTCGGTGACGACCACGGACGAGGTCGTGCACCAGCCCGGGGACGAGGTCGTGTACGGCCCCGGCATCGATCCCGAGCGGCTCGCCGTCTGCCTCAGCGTGCTGGAGGAGCTCGACAAGCTGGAGGTCGACCACCCGGACGCCATCGCCGTGCGCCGGGCCACCGCGGGCATCTACCGCACCGTCAAGCAGCGCCGCCGCCAGGAGCGCCGGGCCGCCAAGACCGCCCACGACAAGGCGGTCACGGAGGCCACGGCGACCGGCTCCGCCCAGCGCATCGACGACGAGACCGAGGGTCTCCTGCCGTCCTCGGTCACCGAGGAGGGCAGGATCGCGGGGATACTCCAGCGCCCGCGTTCCTGCTACACCTGCAAGACCCGGTACGTGGAAGTCGACTACTTCTACCACCAGCTCTGTCCGGACTGCGCGCACACGAACCGGTCCAAGCGCGATGCCCGCGCCGACCTCTCCGGCAAGCGGGCCCTGCTCACCGGCGGCCGCGCCAAGATCGGCATGTACATCGCGCTCAGGCTGCTGCGCGACGGCGCGCACACGACGATCACCACGCGTTTCCCCAAGGACGCCATCCGCCGCTTCAAGGCGATGGACGACTCCGCGGACTGGATGCACCGCCTGGAGGTCGTGGGCATCGACCTGCGGGACCCGGCGCAGGCGGTCGCCCTCGCCGACCAGGTCGCCGAGGCCGGCCCGCTGGACATCCTCATCAACAACGCGACCCAGACCGTGCGCCGGCTGCCCTCCGCCTACGCCGCCCTGGTGGAGGGCGAGAGCGCCCCGCTGCCCGCCGGCGAGCTGCCCGCCCACCACGTCATCGGCGCCTTCAACTCCGGCGCGGTCGACGGCCTCGCCGCCCTGCCTCTCGGCGCCAGCGGCCTCGACGCGCAGAAGGTCGCCGACCTCGCCCTGGTCGCGGGCAACGCCAGCGTCGAGCGGCACCTGGACGGCACGGCCATCGACGCGGGCGGCCTCGTCCCCGACGTCGTCGACTCCAACACCTGGGTGCAGACCATCGACCAGATCTCCCCGGTGGAGCTGCTGGAGACCCAGCTGTGCAACTACACGTCGCCGTTCATCCTGATCAGCGCGCTGCGCCCGGTCATGGCCGACGCCGCGAAGAAGGCGGCGAGCGGACGGGCGTACGTCGTGAACGTCTCGGCGATGGAGGGCGTCTTCGGACGTGGCTACAAGGGTGCCGGCCATCCGAACACCAACGCCGCCAAGGCCGCGATGAACATGGTCACGCGGACCAGCGCGCAGGAGATGTTCCAGACCGACGGCATCCTCATGACCTCGGTCGACACCGGCTGGATCACGGACGAGCGGCCCCACTACGACAAGCTGCGGCTCGCCGAGGCCGGGTTCCACGCGCCGCTCGACCTGGTCGACGGTGCGGCCCGGGTCTACGACCCGATCGTGCGGGGCGAGGCGGGGGAGGACCTGTACGGGGTCTTCATGAAGGACTACGCGCCGGGCAAGTGGTAGGGGGCGGCGGGACCGCGCGAGCGTAGGTGCTCGTGCACGGCGTGTTCCGCCGCCGTGCGTGCCGCCCGTACCCTCGTCCCCCCGTCGACCAGCAGGTCGGCGCCCGTCACCCACTCCGCCGCGTCCGACGCCAGCCACACCGCCGCCCGAGCCACGTCCTCGGGTTCCCCGATCCGCCCGAGCGGCAGCCCGGCGGCGACGCGGTCCTCGTCCGGCTCCCACACGAAGCGCGCCATCTCGGTGCGGACGAGCCCGGGGGAGACGGAGTTGACCCGCACCCGCGGGGCCAGCTCGCCCGCCAGCTGCCGGGTCAGATGCGCGAGGGCCGCCTTGCTGGTGCCGTAGGCGCCGATGTGGGGGCCGACATGGTCCGCGCCCTCCGTGCAGACGTTGACCACCGCGCCGCCGTGCTCGCGCATCCACGCCCGCCAGGCGTACCGCACCAGCCGCAGCGGCGCCTCGACGTTCACGGTGAACGCCTCTCGCCACGCCTGCGGGTCGACGTCCATCAGGGGACCGTACGGGAGGTTGGTCGCCGCGTTGTTCACGATCACGTCGATCCGGCCGAGCTCGCGCAGCGTGAGATCCACGACCGCCCGAAGATGATCCGGGTCGGCCACGCTCCCGGCCACTCCGACGCCCCCCAGCGCGGCGGCCGTCCGCCGCACCTCGCCCGCGTCCCGCGCGGTCACGCACACCCGCGCTCCCGCGGCGGCCAGCTGCCGGGCGACCGCGTGTCCGATCCCGCGCGTGGCGCCGGTGACGATCGCTGCCCTGCCCCGAAACCCGGCGTCCCCGCCCTCGCGATCGGCGTTGCCGCCCCCGGGACGGCCGTGCCCGCCTGACGAACCGGCGTCCCCGCCCCGTGACCCGTATGACGTCATCGTCGTACCGTCTCATGACGGTACGTCAGTCGACAGTCCCGAGCGATGAGTCACCGGACGTCCCCAGCTCCGGTGCTCGCGAATCGGCCAACAGGACCGGAACTGCGCGGCGCGCTCGGCCCGGCGATACCGGGGAAGCGGGCGTTGACCCGTACGGGTGATCTGTGAACCTGGCTATTTCACGGCAAAACGGTACGCAACGGGCCACTGAATGCCGTTTGAATCAGGATAGTTACACGTTGTTTGCAGCCCCATCGAGCGGGCACCCGCTCATTTGGTTAATCTGTAGCGGACGGACAGCAATACAGGGTCCCAACCCACACCCATGGTCCGTCCCGGGACAAGCCGGTGCACAACGGCCTGCTTGCACACCAGTTACCGGCGCCACCGCGTCCGAGCCGACTTCGAGTAAGACCCGAGCGGGCGTCACGTGCCGGACCGCAGACTGGGCCGGCCCGCCCCGAGGGTGATCCGACACATAAGGAGTGCGCGGTGACACCTGAGAAGACGAATCGCGAACAGCGCCCCAAGGAACGCACGGAGCGCGCCGGCCGCCGGTCGACGGAGATCGGCAGTCTCGATGTGTGGGCCAGGTCCGCCCCGATCCGCCTGGCCGGCTACGAGGACGACCTCGCCGAGCCCCACATCCTGCCCAGCGTCGACTGACGGGCAGAACCTTCGCGATCGCCGACGCATGGGCGTGCGAGACTCACGCCCATGCTGATCAGAGAAGCCGCGGCCGACGACTGGCCGCGGATTTGGCCTTTCTGGCACCGGATAGTCGCCGCCGGCGAGACCTACACCTGGGACCCGGACACCTCCGAGGACGCCGCCCGGCAGCTGTGGATGAGCCCGGCCAAACGCGTCTTCGTCGTCGAGGACGCCGCCGGAGTCGTCGTCGCCTCCGCCTGTCTCACGCCCAACTACGGTGGCCCCGCGGCCCGTATCGCCAACGCCGGCTTCATGGTCGACCCCGATCACGGCGGCCGGGGCATCGGCCGCGCCCTCGCCGAACACCTCCTGGCCGAGGCCAAGGCCGACGGCTACCGGGGCATGGTCTTCAACGCCGTCGTCGAGACGAACCCGGCCGTAGGTCTGTGGATCTCCCTCGGCTTCACGATCCTCGGCACCGTCCCGGAGGCGTACGACCACCCCGCACGGGGACCGGTAGGCCTGCACATCATGTACAGGGCGCTTTAGCCGATGAATGCTGCGAGCAGTCCATTTGCCTAAGGGTTTTAGGTAAATGCATACTCGTTTACGGTAAGCGGGTAAGCGGGGTGAACGGACGGGGCGGGAGGGCGGCTGTGGCACGCGTAGGACTGACCGCGCAGCATCTGGTCCGGGCGGGCGCCGAACTGTCCGACGAGGTCGGCTTCGACCAGGTGACCGTGTCGGAACTGGCCCGCCGGTTCGACGTCAAGGTCGCGAGCCTGTACTCGCATGTGAAGAACTCCCAGGACCTCAAGACGCGCATCTGCCTGTTCGCGCTGGAGGAACTGGCCGACCAGGCTGCCGACGCCATCGCCGGGCGGGCCGGCAAGGACGCCCTGGTCGCCTTCGCGAACGTCTACCGCGACTACGGCCGTGAGCACCCCGGCCGGGCCGCCGCCGCCCGGACGAGACTCGACCCCGAGACGGCGGCGGCCGGCGCGGGCGCCCGGCACGCGCAGATGACGCGCGCCATCCTGCGCGGCTACGACCTGACGGAACCGGACGCGACCCACGCCGTACGGCTGCTGGGCAGCGTCCTCCACGGCTACGCCAGCCTGGAGACCGCGGGCGGCTTCAGTCACAGCGCCCCCGACTCCGAGGAGTCCTGGACCCGGATCCTGGACGCCCTCGACGCCCTGCTGCGCAACTGGCCCGCCGAGCCCACCCGTTGACCGACAGGCCGAGGACAAGGACGCGGAGCACATGGACACCGAGCACGACTGGATCAGCACGCCCCTCACGGCCGAGCTGCTGCGCGGCGCCCTCGACGTCGAACACACCGAACACGGCCTGCTGCCCCACCGGCTGCCCGCCCGGGCCCGCGCCCAGAACACCGACGAGCAGCTGGCCATGGCCGAGTCGCAGCCCTCCGGTGTACGACTGGCCTTCCGGACCCGGGCCACCGCGCTCGAACTGGACACCCTCCCCACCAAGCGCGTCTACGTGGGTGCCCCGCCCCGTCCGCACGGCAGGTACGACCTGACCGTCGACGGCCGCCTCGCCGGGCAGGGCACCGTGACCGACGGCAACGTCGTGACCGTCGACATGACCGCCGGCACCGCCGAGCACCGGCCCGGCCACCCCGGCACCGTCCGCTTCACCGGGCTGCCCGACCACGACAAGGACGTCGAGATCTGGCTGCCGCACAACGAGACCACCGAACTGATCGCCCTGCGCACGAACGCCCCCGTCCAACCCGCACGGGACCTGGGCCGCAGGGTGTGGCTGCACCACGGAAGCTCGATCAGCCACGGCTCCGACGCCGCGAGTCCCACCGCCGTCTGGCCCGCGCTCGCGGCCTCGCTGGGCGGCGTGGAGCTGATCAACCTGGGTCTGGCCGGCAGCGCCCTGCTCGACCCGTTCACCGCACGCGCCCTGCGCGACACCCCCGCCGACGTCATCAGCGTCAAGATCGGAATCAACCTGGTCAATCTGGACCTGATGCGGCTGCGCGCCTTCGGCCCCGCCGTCCACGGCTTCCTCGACACCGTCCGGGAAGGGCACCCGACGACACCACTGCTCGTCGTGTCGCCCATCCTGTGCCCGATGCACGAGGACACGCCCGGCCCCTGCGCCCCGGACCTCGGCGGCCTCGGCGAGGGACGACTGCGGTTCGTGCCCATGGGCGACCCCGCGGAGAGCGCGACCGGGAAGCTGACGCTGAAGGTCATCAGGGACGAACTGTCCCGCATCGTCGGGCAGCGGGCGGCCGACGACCCGAACCTGCACTACCTCGACGGCCGTGACCTCTACGGCGAGACCGACTCCGCGGAACTGCCGCTGCCCGACGGCCTCCACCCGGACGCCGCCACCCACCGCCGCATCGGCGAACGCTTCGCCCGGCTGGTGTTCACCGACGACGGGCCCTTCGCCGCGGCCCCACGCGCGTCGGCGGCAGCCGGCAGCCGGCTCGCGCCGTAGGGGGATGATCGGACGCGTGCGCGAACGAGACGATGACGACCGGCTTCCCCTGCTCTGGGAGGAGCACTGTCGGGCCCCGTTCCCCGCGGGCTTTCGCGGGGTGGACCTCGACGGGGTGGACCTGGTCATGCTGGACGCGGACGTCGCGGGTCTCGTCCGCGGTGAGCTCGCCGACGGCCTCGACGGCGAGGGCGTGGCGATGCTGTGGGCATGCGTCGCGGGCCTCGACAAGGTCCTGCCCCTGATCGACGACGCGTACTGCGCGTCCTACTACGGCAGGCTGCGGACCATGGCCGGGATCACGGCAGCGCGGTACGTGCCCGGCGCGCTCTGAGTTCTACGACGACACCGACCGGTCCATCGGCGCCGTCCGCCGCCATGGCCGCAGCTGCTCGATCCGCTCGGCCAGCGCGAGCAGCTGCGCCTCCGCACCGGGACGCCCGACCAGCTGCACGGCACACGGGGCGCCGGAAGGGAGATGGCCGAACGGGACCGACATGGCGGGCCAGCCCGTGAGGTTCCACGGCGGCGTCAGCGGCGAGTAGTTGGTGTTCGTGATGATGTTGCGCAGCCAGCCCCGCTCGTGCCAGGGCTCCGACCTGGGGGAGCGGCGGGCGAGGGCCGGGGTCAGCAGGACGTCGTACTCGGCGAAGAACGGCTCCAGACGCCGGCGCAGGGCCTCCCTGCTCGCACCGCCCTGCGCCCGGGCGACGAAGCGTCTGCCCACCGAGGCGTGGACCCGGGTCCGGCGGGCGAGTCGGCGCGGGTCGAGGCCCCGTGCGTCCACGGCGGTGCCCGCCGTCCAGTGCGTCAGCGCGGTGACACCCAGCGACACCGGGTACGGCGGGTCGGCGCGCCGAACCTGGTGACCGGCCCTGATGAGCAGCCCGGCGGCCTCACGTACGGCGGCCGCGTACGGCCTGCTGATGGTGACCCCGGCGAGCGGGCTGCGCAGGGACACCGCGATCCGCAGGGTGCCCGGCGCCTTGGGGAGTGCCACCTCGGTGCCGGTGAGGACGGACAGCATCAGACGGGCGTCCCCGACGGTCGTCGCCAGCGGGCCGTTCTCCGACATGCCGAACCAGTCGCCGTCGCTGACACCCGCCGGGACCACACCGGTACCCGGCTTGATGGTGACCAGACCGCAGTTGGCGGCCGGGATGCGCAGGGAACCCATCCCGTCGTTGCCGAGGGCGATCGGCACCATGCCCGCGGCCACCGCCGCCGCGCTGCCCCCCGACGAACCGCCCGCCGTGCGCGAGGTGTCCCACGGGTTGCGCGCCGTACCGTGCACGCCCTCCGTGGTGCCGAAGACACACAGCTCCGGCACGTTCGTCAGCCCCACCACCACCGCGCCGGCCGCCCGCAGCCGGGCCACCGTGACGTGGTCCTGTCCGGCCGGGGCGTCCGACGTCGCCGTGGAGCCGACGCGGTTGGACTCGCCGCGCACCGCGAGGTTGTCCTTGACGGCCACCGGCACCCCGGCCAGGGGCAGTTCGGCCAGGTCGGGCCGGGAGCCGACCTCGTCGGCCTCGGCGAGCGCCGCCTCCCCCCGGACCAGGCGGAAGGCACCGACGCCCCCGTCGAGGCGCTCGATGCGGGCCAGGTGCTCGGCCACCACCTCACGGGGCGTGGCCTGCTTCTCGCGTACGGCGGCGGCGATCTCGACGGCGGTCCTGCCGACCCAGCTGGTCACGGGCGCTCCTCAGGGCTTACTCGCGAGTACGTGAGAGCACTCTGCCCGTCTGCGGGCCCCGCGTCGAGAGGACGCTCGGCAATGCCTCCCTGACCCTCACCGAGGGCGACGCGCTCACCTCGTCCACGCCGCGTCCCTCTCCCGCCACACCGTCGGAAAGGCGGTTCATCTGAGCTGCAGGCGTGTGAGGCGCGTCGTCGTGCGAGGAACGTCGAACGGCCCCAGACTCAAGGCCGTTGGCGTCCCATTTGCACCTTGGAGGCACATTTGAAGCTTGTCACACGGGCGCAGCTCGGCTGGCCCGCATCCGCCGCACCCACGCAGACCTCGACCAAGGGTGTGAAGATCCACTACGACGGTGTACCGGTCAGCGTCCAGCTGCTCGACGACCACGATCTGTGCCTCGCCAAGTGGAAGAGGATCCGGGTCGACCACCTGGCGAACAAGACGGAGAACTACTCCGACATCGCCTACAACTACGGTGCCTGCCCGCACGGTTACCTTCTGGAGGGCCGCGGTCTGGGCAGGCGCAGCGGCGCGAACGGCAACCAGGACCTCAACCGCGCCCACTACGCGATCATGGGCCTGGTCGGCTCGGAAGGGCTGACCAAGCCGACCGACGCGATGCTCGGAGCGATCCGTGACGGCATCGAGCTGCTGCGCGACCATGGCGCCGGCGGCGAGATCAAGGGGCACCGGGACGGCCTCGCCACGGATTGCCCGGGCAAGCACCTGTACGCATGGGTGAAGAAGGGCGCCCCACGGCCCGACGGTCCGGCACCGGAGCCGGAGCCCGGCCCGCGGCCGGTGATCGATGTGTCGAAGGTCGCCGCGGCCGCCCTGCACGACCCGGCCGAGCCGGGCACCCCCGTGTCGTACACCGGGGTCAGGACGGTGGAGAAGGCGCTCGTCGCGGAAGGCCTCCTCGCGGCGACGCTCGCGGACGGCCACTTCGGCTCGGCCACCGTGGAGGCGTACGCCGACTGGCAGCGGCGCTGCGGCTTCACGGGCGATGACGCCAACGGCATCCCGGGCTTCGTGTCACTGGAGAAGCTCGGACGCGAGCACGGGTTCGACGTGCGGCCGTAGAGCCGCGCAGGCACCGCGGTGACGCCTCGTCCGGGCGTATGAGCGGGCCGCTGCCTCGCACGGCGGACGAGGGGACGGCCCTGCCTGCGCGACGCGGCTGCGATCAGCCGCCCAGCTGGGCCCGCAGCCACTCCTCCACCTCGCCCACGTGCGCGGCAGCCGCCGCCCGGGCCGCATCCGGGTCGCGGGCGACCAGGGCGCGGTGGATCGCGGCGTGCTCGCGACGGGTACGGGCGAAGGCGCCCTCCTCCTGGTAACCGCGCCAGACACGGGCGCGGAACGTACGCGAGGACAGGCCCTCCAGGATCGCGGCCATGGTGTCGTTGCCGGCGGCGGCCGCGATCTCGCGGTGGAAGGCCAGGTCGTGGGCGAGGATCTCCTCGGGGTCGTCCGTGGCGTTCATCGCCGCCAGGTGTTCGCCGACCTGCGCGAGCTGGTCCGGCGTAATCCGCGCCGCGGCCAGGGCCGTCGCCGTGGACTCCAGGACGCGGCGCACCTCCAGCAGCTCCACCAGGCGTGGGCCCCGGGACAGGTCGGCCACCACGCCGAACGTCTCCAGCAGGTCGCCGGCCTCCAGACGCGTGACGTAGATGCCCGAACCGTGCCGCGCCTCCAGCACCCCCATCACGGTGAGCGCCCGGATCGCCTCCCGCATCGAGCTGCGGGAGATGCCGAGCCGCGCCGCCAGATCGCGCTCGGTGGGCAGCCGCTGGCCGGGCTCCAGCCGGCCCTCGGCGATCATCGCCTTGACCGCCTCGATGGCGCGCTGCGTCACGGTGCCCTTCTGGGGGGCCGTCTCGTCCTCCACGCCGTTCCTCCCGTCGCCCCAGGCACCGGAGGGTTCCTGGTGAGCGGCAGTGTAATCACCGGGTTGGTCCGACCACTACGGCCGAAAACGGCGAGATCATGCCTCCTAAGGGTGTTGTTCCGGCGAAGTGGTCTGATAACAATGCGGGCATCTGCTCGAACCAGGTGCTCGAACCCGCTCGACGAGGAGCCGCCGGATGCCCTGTACGACAGCGCGGAAGCAGAACAGGTCACGCATGGTCAGAGCGGCGGCCGCGGTCGCCGGTGCCTCGCTCGCGCTCGCCGCGTGCGGCAGTACCAAGGACACCGGCGCCGCGAGCGCGGAAGGCGGCGGCAGCGGCGAGGTCGGGGTGATCCTGCCCTTGCTGACCTCGCCGTTCTGGCAGGCCTACAACGACTACGTGCCGAAGATGGCCGCCTCCGAAGGCGTCGACACCCTCAAGACGGTCAACTCCAACAGTGACCCCTCACAGCAGATCACCGACATCAACAACCAGCTTAACCAGGGCGTAAGGGGCCTGGTCGTCGCCCCGTTGGACAGCGCCGCCATCGAGGCCGGACTCGACCAGGCCGAACGCAAGGGCGTCCCCGTCGTCGCGGTCGACGTGGCCCCCGACAAGGGCAAGGTCGCCATGGTCGTACGCGCGAACAACGTGGCGTACGGCGAGAAGGCCTGCGACTACCTCGGCAGGAACATCACCAGCGGCAAGGTCGTGCAGATCATGGGCGACCTCGCCTCGGTCAACGGCCGGGACCGCTCCGAGGCCTTCCGTGCCTGCGTGAAGAAGAACTTCCCCGAACTCAAGGTCCTGGAGATACCGGCCAAGTGGGAGTCCGACACCGCCGCCTCCAAGCTGGACACCCTGCTCAACGCCAACCCCGACATCAAGGGGATCTATCTGCAGGCCGGCGGCGTCTACCTCGCGCCGACCCTCCAGACCCTGAAGTCCAAGGGGATGCTGAGGAAGGCCGGGCAGGACGGCCACATCACCATCGTCTCCAACGACGGCATCCCGCAGGAGTACGACGCCATCCGCAAGGGTGAGATCGACGCGACCGTCTCCCAGCCCGCCGACCTGTACGCCAAGTACGGCATGTACTACATCAAGGCGGCGATGGAGGGGAAGACCTTCGAGCCGGGCCCGACCGACCACGGCTCGACCATCGTGGAACTCCCCGGCGGCATCCTGGAGGACCAGCTTCCCGCCCCGCTGGTCACCAAGGACAACGTCGAGGACCCCAAGCTCTGGGGCAACACGGTCACATGACGACGCCACTCGTACAGGCGCGGGGGATCGTCAAGCGCTACGGCCCCACCACCGCCCTCGCCGACGGCCGACTCACCGTCCTGCCCGGCGAGTCCCACGCCCTGGTCGGCCGCAACGGCGCCGGCAAGTCGACCCTGGTCACCATCCTCACCGGACTCCAGGCGGCCGACCGGGGCGAGGTCCGGTTCGACGGGGAACCCGCGCCCGCACTCGCCGACCGGGACGCCTGGCGCCGCAAGGTGGCCTGCGTCTACCAGAAGCCCACCGTCGTCCCGGAACTCACGGTCGCCGAGAACCTCTTCATCAACCGGCAGCCGCTCCGCAGGGGCGTCATCAGCTGGCGCAAGCTGCGCACCGAGGCCGCCGACCTGCTCGCCGCCTGGGACGTACACGTCGACCCCGATGCCCGCACCGCCGACCTCAGGGTCGAGGACCGGCACATGGTGGAGATCGCCCGGGCGTTGAGCTTCGGCGCCCGCTTCATCATCCTCGACGAACCCACCGCCCAGCTCGACAACCGTGAGATCGAGCGGCTGTTCACGCGGATGCGGGCCCTGCAGGAGGCTGGCGTCACCTTCCTGTTCATCTCGCACCACCTGCAGGAGGTGTACGAGGTCTGCCAGACCGTCACGGTGCTGCGCGACGCCCGCTGGATCACCACCGCCCCGGTCGCCGAACTCCCGCGCCGGGCCCTGGTGGAGGCGATGGCCGGGGAGTCCCTCGAAGCCATCGCCGAGCAGGCCGTGGATCCCGGGGACGTCGACCACGACGCCCCCGTCCTGCTCGAAGCCCGGGGGCTCACGTCACCGGCGTACGAGAACATCGACCTGACCGTCCGCCGCGGCGAGGTCGTCGGACTCGCCGGAATCAGCGGCAGCGGCAAGGTGGAGCTCGCCGAGTCCTTCGCCGGGCTGCACGCGCCGACCGGCGGGGCCGCCCGAATCGACGGCACACCGCTGCCCTTCGGCGACGTGCGGGCCGCCTTGGAGGCCGGTGTCGCGTGCGTGCCCCGCGACCGGCACGACCAGGGCCTCGTCGCCGGCATGACCGTCGGTGACAACGCCACCCTGAGCGTCCTCGACCGGCTCGGTCGCTTCGGCTTCGTCGCCAGCGCACGCAAGGGCGATCTCGCCACCGCCCTCATCGAACGCCTCGACATCCACACCGAGGGCCCCGACCAGCCCGTCGGCGACCTGTCCGGCGGCAACGCGCAGAAGGTCGTCATGGCCCGCGCCCTCGCCTCCGACCCCCGCCTGCTCGTGCTGATCAACCCGACCGCGGGCGTCGACGTGAAGTCCAAGGAGTCCCTGCTGGCCCGCGTGGACAGCGCCCGCGCGGACGGCGTCGCGGCGCTCGTGGTCTCCGACGAACTCGACGACCTGCGCCGCTGCGACCGCGTCCTCGTCCTGTTCCACGGCCGCGTCGCCGCCGAGTACGCGGCGGGCTGGCGCGACCACGAGCTGATCGCCTCCATCGAAGGAGTGGACGACCATGGCTGACACCAAGGCCCCACCGGCCCTGCCCGTGAAGGTGCCGGACGCCCGTGCCGCCAGGGCGGTCCTGCTCCGCCGCGCCCGTGAACTCGCCCTCGTACCCGCCCTTGTGCTCCTCCTGGTGCTCGGCGCGGTGGTCAACGACTCCTTCCTCACCGAGCGCAACCTGATCTCGATCCTCGGCGCGTCCGCCGCCCTGGCGATGGTCGTGCTGGCCGAGTCGCTCGTCCTGATCACCGGAAAGTTCGACCTGTCCCTGGAATCGGTCGTCGGTATCGCGCCCGCCCTCGGGGCGCTCCTGGTCCTGCCCGCCGCCAACTCCGGCTGGGGCACCGAACTCCCCGCCGCTCTGGCCCTGTCGGCGGCCCTGGTGGCCGGTGCGGCGGTCGGCGCGTTCAACGGCGTCCTCGTCGTGAGGTTCAAGCTCAACGCGTTCATCGTGACCCTGGCGATGCTGATCGTCCTGCGTGGCCTGCTGGTCGGCGCTACCAAGGGCAAGACGCTGTTCGGGATGCCCGAGAGCTTCTACTCCCTCGCCACGACGACCTTCCTGACCATCCCGATGTCGGTGTGGCTCGCGGCGGCGGCCTTCGCGATCGCCGGGTTCGTGCTGAAGTACCACCGCGTCGGGCGCGCGCTGTACGCCATCGGCGGCAACGCGGACGCCGCCCGCGCGGCAGGGATCCGGGTCGAGCGCGTGATGCTCGGGGTGTTCGTCGTGGCGGGCGCCCTCGCGGCGGTCGGCGGGATCATCCAGACCGGCTACGTCGGGGCGATCAGCGCCAACCAGGGCAACAACATGATCTTCACCGTGTTCGCGGCCGCGGTGATCGGCGGCATCGCCCTGGACGGCGGCAAGGGAACCATGTTCGGCGCCCTGACCGGCGTACTCCTCCTCGGCGTCGTCCAGAACCTGCTCACCCTCGCCCAGGTCCCGTCGTTCTGGATCCAGGCCATCTACGGCGGAATCATCCTGGTCGCCCTCATGATCGCCCGTGTGACGACGGGCCGGGCCCAGGACTGACCCGCGCCGAACCCTTCATCGACGTCACCGACCGAAAGGCCCCCTGTGTCCCCGACCCCCGGCCCCTCCTGCCGCATCTCGGCGCTCGACACCCACGACATCCGCTTCCCCACCTCACGCGAACTCGACGGCTCCGACGCCATGAACCCGGACCCCGACTACTCGGCCGCCTACGTCGTCCTGCGCACCGACGCGCCGGACGGGCCGGAGGGGCACGGATTCACCTTCACCATCGGGCGGGGCAACGAGGTCCAGGTCGCCGCGATCGAGGCACTGCGCGGGCATGTCGTCGGCCGGTCCGTCGACGAGCTGTGCGCCGACCCGGGGTCCTTGAACCGGGACCTGATCGGGGACAGCCAGCTGCGCTGGCTCGGGCCCGAGAAGGGCGTGATGCACATGGCGATCGGCGCGGTCATGAACGCCGTGTGGGACCTGGCCGCCAAGCGGGCCGACAAGCCCCTGTGGCGCCTCCTCGCCGACGCCGACCCCGAGTGGATCGTCCGCCAGATCGACTTCCGGTACCTCACCGACGCGCTGACACCGAAGGAAGCGCTGGAGATCCTGCGCGGGGGCCGGGAGGGGGCGGCGGAGCGCACCTCCCGGCTGCTGGAGGACGGCTACCCCGCCTACACCACCTCCCCCGGGTGGCTCGGCTACGACGACGACAAGCTCAGCAGGCTCGCCGCCGAGGCCGTCGCCGACGGCTTCCGGCAGATCAAGCTGAAGGTCGGCGCCGATCTGGAGGACGACGTACGGCGCTGCCGTGTCGCCCGCTCGGTCGTCGGCCCCGACATCCGCATGGCGATCGACGCCAACCAGCGCTGGGACGTGGAGGAGGCGATCCGCTGGACCAAGGCGCTCGCCGAGTTCGACCCGTACTGGATCGAGGAGCCCACCAGCCCCGACGACGTCCTCGGCCACGCGGCGATCCGCGAGGCCGTCGCCCCGGTGAAGGTGGCCACCGGCGAGCACGTCCACAACCGCGTCGTCTTCAAGCAGCTCCTGCAGGCCGGCGCCCTGGACGTCGTCCAGATCGACGCGGCCCGCGTCGGCGGGGTCAACGAGAACCTCGCCGTGCTGCTGCTCGCCGCCAAGTTCGGCGTCCCGGTCTGCCCGCACGCCGGCGGTGTCGGACTGTGCGAACTCGTCCAGCACCTGTCGATGTACGACTACGTCGCCGTCACCGGCACCACCGACAACCGCGTCATCGAGTACGTCGACCATCTGCACGACCACTTCCTCACCCCCGTGGTGATCCGCGAAGGCCGCTACACGGCACCCACCGCGCCGGGCTTCTCGGCCGCCATGCGACCCGAGTCGATCGCCCGGTACACGTTCCCGGACGGCGCCTTCTGGGCCGCCGACCTCCAGACGCAGCAGAAAGGGCACGCGGCATGAGCGACTTCGACGGTCTCAAGGCGCTGGTGACCGGAGGCGCCTCCGGCATCGGCCGGGCCACGGCGCAGCTCCTCGCCGCGCGCGGAGCCCGGGTCGCCGTCCTCGACCTGGATCCGTCCTGCATCGACAAGCCGCTGCTCGCCTTCCGCGCCGACGTCACCGACGACGTCTCCGTGCGCGAGGCCGTGACGGCCGCCGTGGCCGACCTCGGCGGACTCGACGTGGTGGTCAACAACGCCGGCGTCGGCGCCCGGGGCACCGTCGAGGACAACGACGACACCGAGTGGCACCGGGTCATGGACGTCAACGTCGTCGGCATGGTGCGGGTCGCCCGGGCGGCCCTGCCCCACCTGCGCGAGTCGTCGCACCCGGCGATGGTGAACACCTGCTCCGTCGCGGCCACGGCCGGACTGCCGCAGCGGGCGCTGTACAGCGCGACCAAGGGCGCCGTGTACGCCCTCACCCTCGCCATGGCCGCCGACCACGTCCGCGAGGGCATCCGCGTCAACTGCGTCAACCCGGGCACCGTGGACACCCCCTGGGTCGGCCGGCTGCTCGACGCCGCCTCCGACCCCGCTGCCGAACGCGCCGCGCTGGAGGCCCGCCAGCCCACCGGCCGGCTCGTCTCGGCCGAGGAGGTCGCGGGCGCCATCGCCTACCTGGCGAGCCCGCTGTCCGGGGCCACGACCGGAACCGCCCTCGCCGTGGACGGCGGCATGCAGGGCCTTCGCCCGCGGCCGGTGAGCCGGTGAGGCGGCTCGGCGGCAGCGGCGTCGAGGTCAGCGAGCTGGCCTTCGGAGCCGCCGCCATCGCCAACCTCTACACCGAGGTCGGCGAGGAGCAGGCGCACGAGGCGGTGCACGCCGCCTGGCAGCGGGGCATCCGCTACTTCGACACGGCACCGCACTACGGCCTCGGCCTGTCGGAACGCCGCCTCGGCGCGGCCCTGCGCGAGCGCCCCCGCGACCGGTACACCATCTCCACGAAGGTGGGCCGGCGTCTGGAGCCGTGGGACGCGGGCGGCGACGACCTGGGCGACGGCTTCGCCGTCCCCGCCACCCACCGCCGGGTCTGGGACTTCAGCGAGGACGGCGTACGCCGCACCCTGGAGGCGAGCCTGACCCGGCTCGGCCTGGACCGCGTCGACATCGTCTACCTCCACGACCCCGACGACCACGCCGAGTGGGCCTTCCGCGAGGGCTATCCGGCGCTGGAGAAGCTCCGCGCGCAGGGCGTCGTCGGCGCGATCGGCGCCGGTATGAACCAGGTGGAGATGCTCACCCGCTTCGTCCAGGACACCGACGTCGACGTGGTGCTGTGCGCCGGCCGCTACACGCTGCTCGACCAGCGGGCCCTCACCGACCTGCTGCCCGCCGCCCAGGCCCGCGGCGTCTCCGTCGTGATCGGTGGCGCCTTCAACTCCGGCCTCCTGGCGGACCCGAGGCCGGGCGCCACGTACGACTACGCCACCGCGTCCCCCGAGCTGCTGCACCGCGCCCTGCGGCTGAAGTCCGTCGCCGACCGGCACGGCGTCACCCTGCGGGCCGCGGCCCTGGCCTTCTGCGCCGCCCACCCGGCGGTCGCGAGCGTCCTCGTCGGCGCCCGCTCGGCGCTCGAGGTCGTCGACTGCGCCCACCAGTTCGCCGCCCCCGTGCCCGCCGCCCTGTGGCAGGAGCTGCGCGCCACGGGCCTGCTGCCGCCCGACGCCCCCGTCCCCGCCGAGGAGCAGTGATGAGAGTCGCCTTGCACACCAGGGTCCGCGCGGCCCCTGTCGCCGAGGTCGAGGCCGCCCACCGCGAGGTCCCGAACGAACCCACGGACGCGATCCGGGCGGTCGGCGCCACGTCCGGGACCGTCCGGCGCTGGGGGTCCCCCCGCGCGAACGCATGCGAGCGTGGCGGAGGCAGCGACCTGTTCCATGTCCTGGAGTGCGAGGACCACGGCCGCCTCCTCACCGCACCGGAGCGACTGCCGGTCGACGTGGCCCGGCCCGCCCGCAGGACCGAGCTGCCGGAGGTGGTGCACGACCGCTCCGGGGCCGGTGCGGACGCCGGCCTGCCCGTCGTCCGGGAGCGGTCGTGACGGTCGTCGACGCCCATCACCATGTCTGGGACCTGGCGGTACGCGACCAGGACTGGATCACCGGCCCCGCACTGGCGCCGCTCAGGCGCGACTTCACCGTGGCCGACCTCGCCCCCGAGGCGCGGGCCGCCGGAGTCGACCGTACGGTCCTCGTCCAGACCGTCACCGTGCCCGAGGAGACCCCCGAGTTCCTGGCCCTCGCCGCCGAGCACGAGCTGATCGCGGGTGTCGTCGGCTGGGCCGACCTCACCCGTGCGGACATCGCCGAGGAACTGGCCCGGCTGCGGGAGCTGCCGGGCGGGCCGTACCTGAAGGGCGTCCGCCACCAGGTCCAGGGCGAGCCCGACCCCCGGTGGCTGCTGCGCGCGGACGTACGGCGCGGCCTGGCCGCCGTGGCCGACGCCGGGCTGGTCTACGACCTGGTGGTGCTGCCGCACCAACTGCCGGCCTGCGTGGAGGCCGCCGCAGGCCACCCCGGCCTGACCTTCGTCCTCGACCACCTCGGCAAACCACCCATCGCCGCCGGCGAGCGGGAACCGTGGGAGACCTCGGTCCGCTCCCTGGCCGCCCTCCCCAACACCGTCTGCAAGTTCTCCGGCATGGTCACCGAGGCCGACCCCGCCGCCTGGACGGTCGAGGACCTGCGCCCGTACGCGGATGTGGTGCTGGAGGCGTTCGGCCCGCGGCGCCTGATGTTCGGCTCGGACTGGCCGGTGTGCACACCGGCCGCGTCGTACGCGCAAGTGCTCGCCACGGCTGAGGCGTTGACGAGCCCGGCGGATCGCGCGGAGATCTTCGAGCGGACCGCCGTCCGGGTCTACGATCTGTGAGCCGCGTCCGCCAACCGCGTCGGCGGCAGATACTCCCGCACATACGTCCGCTCCCAGCACGCGCCCGTCTCCCGCAGCTCACGCCAGGTGGTGTAGCGGTAACGGAAGAGACGGGCGCGGATGTGGCGCGGCGGCGCGTCCTGCGGGAACGGCGAGCGGCGCAGCAGCCTCAACGTGTCCCGGTCGTTCTCCAGAAGCCGCTCCACCAGGGCGCCGAACCACGACCCGGCGTACCCGGGTGACAGCGCGGCGAACCACATCAGCCAGTCCAGTCGCAGGTGGTAGGGCGCGAACTGGCGGGGCCAGCGCCGGGGATCGCCCGGCTTGCCCTTGAACTCGTACTCCCGCCAGTCCGAGTCCGGCCGCGGTACCTCGTCGGCGGTGCCCTCGATCACCACCTCGTACCGGATCCTGCTGACGCTGCCGAACGCCCCGTAGGTGTTGACCAGATGGAGCGGGTCGAAGGAGCGGTTCATGACCTGGCGGCGGGAGACCATGTTGGCGACCGGGTGGTAGCTGAGGAACAGCAGCAGCGCGGCGACCGCCAGGACCACGACCTCGTACCACAGGGGCGCGTCCGGCAGGGCCGGCGGATCGCTCGGGAACTCCACCGCCGACAGGGCCAGCACGATGGTGATCCAGTTGAGCCAGGAGAAGTTGCCCGACAGGACGAGCCACAGCTGGGTCACGATCATCAGGGCGGCGGCGGCCGTGGCGACCGGCTGCGGGGTGAACAGGGCGAACGGCACGACGAGCTGGGTGACGTGGTTCGCGGCCACCTCCACGCGGTGCAGGGGCCTGGGCAGATGGTGGAAGAACCAGCTCAACGGCCCCGGCATCGGCTGTGTCTCGTGGTGGTGGTCCAGGCACGTCAGCTTCCGCCAGCAGGCGTCGCCCCGCATCTTGATCAGGCCCGCCCCGAACTCCACCCGGAACAGGATCCAGCGCAGCAGGAACAGCACCACGATCGGCGGCGCCACCTCGTCGTTGCCGAGGAAGACGGCGAGAAAGCCGACCTCCAGCAGCAGGGACTCCCAGCCGAACGAGTACCAGGTCTGGCCGACGTTGACGATCGACAGGTACAGCGCCCAGGGGACCAGCCACAGCAGCATGGCCCCCCACAGCGGCACCACCGAGTCCAGCCCGGCGAGCAACGCCACCGACACCGCACAGCCCGACCAGGCGCAGAAGGCGAAGAACCGGTCCGAGTAGCGCAGCTGGAACAGGCTCGGCGCGGCCTTGAAGGGCACCCGTTCGACGAAGCGCGGCACGGGCAGCATGCCGCGCTCGCCGATCAGGGCCCGGAACTGCAGGGCGGCCGTCAGGAACGCGACGAGATACACGCCGGCCAGGGCCCGCTGGAAGACCAGCCGGCTCGTCCAGTACTCGGGCGCGATGAACCAGTCCACGGCCGTGTGCTCCTCGTTTCCAGTGTCGCGCCCGAGACGCTTGTGACTCTCCGTATACCACCTCTCCGCTTGCGTAACCCGAGCGAGTGACACAGACAATGGTCACGAAAGGTTCGAAACGGATGGGAGGGTGTGGTGCGGACATCCAGCGCAGTCGTCGTCGCGGCCTGCGCGCTCCCGGCGGCCCTCGTCGTCGCCGGCTGCGGCGGCAACGCGGTGCAGGGCATGGAACCGACCGCGGAAGTCCTCCTCGAACCCGCGGCGGCCAAGGGGCCGGACCCCTTCACCGACACCACGGCGGTCACCGGGGCGACCCCGCCCCCGACCACCCGCACGCCGCAACCGCCGCGCTCGGAGCACAGCGGCCCGCGGACCCTGTCCGGCGGTACGCCCGGCCTCTACGGCGGCACCCGGGGTGCCGGCAGCTGTGACGTCGAGCGGCAGATCCGCCATCTCATGTCCGACCGGGGCAGGGCCCAGGCCTTCGCCCGGGCCGCGGGCATCTCCGCGGCCTCCGTACCCGGCCATCTGCGGAGCCTGACCTCGGTCGTGCTGCGCGCCGACACCCGGGTCACCAACCACGGCTTCCGTGCCGGCCGTGCGACCGGCTACCAGTCCGTCCTTCAGGCGGGCACCGCCGTCCTCGTCGACCGCCACGGCGTGCCGCGGGTGCGCTGCGCCTGCGGCAACCCGCTCACTCCGGCGGCACGCCTGCGGGACGAGCCCGGCGTCGGCGGCCGGCCGTGGTCCGGGTACCGGCCGGGCCAGGTGATCGTGGTGGCCCCGGCGCCCCAGGTGATCACCGACCTCACGATCATCGACATCGCCGACCACACCTGGATCGAACGCCCGACCGGTCATCGGGGCCACCGCCGCGACCACGCCCTGCCACGGCCCAAGCCGCCGCATCCGCACGACAGCGCCACCGCCACCGCACCCGGCGAGGAGGGCCGGCTCCCCGAGGGCGAGGGCGCGACCCGGTCCGGCGCACCCACCTCCCCCTCCGACGAGCGCACCTCCCCGACAGGGTCGCCGGCCGACTGCGTGACCCCGGCGGCCACCGCCACCCCGGGCACCACCGACCCCCCGCCGGCCGAGAGCGCCTCGGACACCTCGGCCGGACCGGCCCCCGCCCCCTACGGCTGCCCCACGGCGACCGGTACGGCCCCGTCCGCGGCGGCCTCCCCCGACCGCGCCCCCGAGCCGCCCGGGAAGCCCAGCGCGCCCGGGACCGGGACCGCCCCCGACTCGTCCCCGAAGTCCTCCGATCCGGCGGAGACCGGCACCGGGGCGGTACCGCAAAGCCCCGACCGTTCGGACGGCGCCGGGCTGATACCCGCTGCCCCGGAGACCTCCGACAGCATCTTCGGCAGCCCCACCGACGTCTTCGACGGGTGACGGACGCGGGTGGAGAGGCACCGGGCGCACGGTGAGAACAGTTCTGTCGCCCCGGTCGAAGAATCCGGCAAATCCTGGCAAGGTGGCCCCATGGTTGATCGGGGAGCGAGCGCCCTGTCCCTCCCGGACGACTGGCCCGCCCACCCGGACCCGATCCTGGCGCTCAACCGCATGGGCAGCTTCGACTGGGACCTGGACAGCGGTCTGCTCCACATGGACGCCCAGGCCCACGAGGTCTTCGACGTGCGCCCCGACGAATACGACGGCAACCCCGCGACCCTGGCGATCCGGGTACCGCCGCCGGAGTCCTTCCGGCTCGACGGCCTGGTCTCCAAGGCGCTGAAGGACGGCAGCGAGAACTACGGTGCCTACTTCCGCATCCGCTGCCGCGACGGCACCCTGCGCTGGACCCACACCCAGGGCTACATCCGCCGCGACGAGACGGGCCGCCCCCGCCGCATCATCGGCATCGTCCGTGACGCCACCGAGGAACTCGCCGAGAGCGAGGAGCGGGGCGAGCAGAGCGCCGAGGACGAGGCTCGCCGGCAGCAGACCAGCGTCGTCCAGCTCACCACGGCCGCCCTCGCGCACGCCCGTACCGTCCAGGACGTCATCGACGTCCTCAAGGACACCCACGGCATCACCCACCTCGGCGCCACCAGCCTGGTGATGGGCCTGGTCGAGGCCGGCCGCATCCGGCTCGTCGCCGAGGGCCCCGCGGGCAGCTTCGTACCCGGGACGCTGGTCACCCGGATCGACGAGCAGTACCCGATGAGCGAGGTCGTACGGACCCTGAGCCCGCGTTTCATCGAGTCGCCGGAGGAGTTCGCGGCCCGCTACCCGATCCTCTGGCCGCACATCACCGACCTGAACATCACAGCCGCCGCCTACATGCCGCTGATCGCCCAGGCCCGGCCCATCGGCGCCATCGGCCTGCTCTACAGCGACCGCAACGGCTTCTCCACCGAGGACCGCAACGTGCTCGTGGCCCTCGGCAGCAGCATCGCCCAGAGCCTGCAGCGGGCCATGCTCTACGAGCAGGAGAAGGACCTCGCCACCGGCCTCCAGCAGGCGATGCTGCCGCGCACCATCCCCAGCGTGCCCGGCGCGGACGTCGCCGTGCGCTACCGCGCGGCAGGAGCGGCGGGCTCCCTCGGCCGGGACATCGGCGGCGACTGGTACGACCTCATCCCGCTGCCGGGCGGCCGCGTCGGCGCCGTCATCGGCGACGTCCAGGGCCACGACACGCACGCCGCCGCCGTGATGGGCCAGCTGCGCATCGTCCTGCGCGCCTACGCCGCCGAGGGGCACACCCCGGCCACGGTGATGGCCCGCGCCTCCGTCTTCCTGCACGAACTGGACACCGACCGCTTCGCCACCTGCCTGTACGCGGAGGCCGACCTGTCCACCGGCGTCGTGCAGGTCGTCCGGGCCGGTCACATCGACCCGTTGATCCGCGAACCGGGCGGCGCCTGCCGCCGCGTCCCGGTCGAGGGCGGGCTGCCCCTCGGCCTGTCCGCGGAGTTCGGGCGTCTGGAGTACCCGGTCAGCACGATCGAGCTGGACTCCGACCACACCCTCCTGCTGTGCACCGACGGCCTGGTCGAGCAGCCCGGCGCCGACCTGGACGACGGCATGCAGACCCTCACCGCCCTCATCGCCACCGGCCCGCACGACGTACGGGAGCTCGCCGACCGCCTCATCGACGTCGCCGAGGAACGCGGCGGCGACGACGACGTGGCGCTGCTCCTGCTGCGCCGCCGCGTCCTGGACGCCCCGCAGTCCGGCGGCCGCCTCCAGCAGCACGTCGCCCCCGGCGACCCCGAGGCCCTCACCGGGGCCCGGCACATGATCCGTGCCGCCGTGCGCGCCTGGAGCGCCGCCGAACGGGCCGACGAGATCGAGCTGGTGGCCGACGAGCTGATCACCAACGCCCTGATGCACACCGAGGGCTCCGCGATCGTGACCCTGCGGGTCCTCACCGGCTCCGAGCGCCGGCTGCGCGTCGAGGTCGAGGACTCCTCCAGTGCGCTGCCACGCCGCCGGGAGGCGGGGGAGTCGGGAGTCTCCGGCCGCGGTCTGCTCCTGGTCGACCTGCTGACGGACGTGTGGGGGGTGGAGGCCAGGGGCGGCGGCAAGGCGGTCTGGTGCGAGTTCGTGGTCGCGGAGCGGCCCTGATGGCGTTGCCGGTGCCGGGTGGCACTCTGGACGTATGCCGGAACTCCCCGAGGTCGAAGCGCTCAAGGACTTCCTGACCGAGCACCTGGTGGGCCATGAGGTCGTCCGCGTGCTGCCCGTCGCGATCAGCGTCCTCAAGACGTACGACCCCCCGGTCACCGCTCTGGAGGGCCATCAGGTCATCGCCGTGCACCGCTACGGCAAGTTCCTCGACCTCCGGACGGCCGACGGTCCCCACCTGGTCACCCATCTGGCGCGGGCCGGCTGGCTGCACTGGAAGGACGAGCTGCCCAGCGGCATGCCCCGCCCCGGCAAGGGCCCGCTCGCGCTTCGGGTGGCCCTGGAGACCGGCGCCGGCTTCGACCTCACGGAGGCCGGCACCCAAAAGCGCCTCGCGGTGTACCTGGTGCGGGACCCGCAGCAGGTCCCCGGCGTGGCGCGGCTGGGACCCGACCCGCTCGCCGACGCCTTCGACGAGGGGCGCTTCGCCGCCCTGCTGAAGGACGAGCGCCGTCAGATCAAGGGCGCCCTGCGCGACCAGAGCCTCATCGCCGGGGTCGGCAACGCCTACAGCGACGAGATCCTGCACGCGGCGAGAATGTCCCCCTTCAAGCTGGCGTCGTCGCTGACGGCCGAGGAGACGGCGAGGCTGTACGCCGCCCTGCGGACGACCCTCACCGAGGCGGTCGAGCGCTCGCGCGGACTGGCGGCCGGGCGGCTGAAGGCGGAGAAGAAGAGCGGCCTGCGCGTCCACGGCCGCACCGGTGAGCCCTGCCCGGTGTGCGGCGACACCGTCCGCGAGGTCTCCTTCAGCGACTCCTCGCTGCAGTACTGCCCGACCTGCCAGACGGGCGGGAAGCCGCTGGCCGACCGGAGGCTGTCGAGGCTGCTGAAGTAGTCCCCGCGCCGCCGGAGCCGGGCACCCTCGTCACCGGGGCTTCAGGGTCACCAGATGCTCCCCGCCCGACGTTCTCACCTCGTAGCGCACGATCTCGTCGGAGTGCATCGCCGTGGCACCCGTCATGGTGTCCTCGCGGGCGTCGTGGTCGGCCGCGTGCCAGCTGGTCACGGTCTCCTCCGAGCCGTCCCGGCCGACGGCGACCAGATGGCAGGCGCGCGGACCCGCGGCGTCCTTCACCTTCAGCTCCACCTGGCTGCCGTACAACTCGTCCTCGGTGGTGACCTGCGCCCACACGCCCGAGCGGGCGTCCGTCGCCTGGACGATCCGTGCGCTTCCCCCGCCGTCATCGCTCGCCATGATCGCGGCGGTGGGGCCGGCGAAGGCGAACACCACGGAGGCGGCCACGGCGTACAGGGTGCGCCGGCGGCGGGCACGATGGCGGGTCGCCACCGATTCGAGCAGCCGGTTCAGCAGCTGCGGGCCCGGTTGGGCCATGGGGTGCACGAACCGGGGCGTGGACCGCCGGTACAACATCAACTGGCGGGTGACGGGCCCGAACTCGGTCACCTCTGCCGCGCAGCGCGGGCACTCCATGAGGTGGTCCTCGAAGCGGAACGCCTCCGCCTCGTTCAGCACGCCGAGCGCGTACGCGGCGACGTCGCGATGCCTCTCCAGGGACCTCATGCCGAATCCTCGTGCCGTTGGGTGCGGGGTGGGTTACTCCTTGCGCCCACTGGTACGCACCAGACAGTCGAATCACTCAAGCCACGCACCGAATCGCAACCAAAGGATTCGGAGCGGTCGGGCCCGAGGATTGGTCCCAGGCGGAAAGAACTCAAAAAAGATGGATGGCGAGGTGCCCGAGCGGCAGCCCCAGCTGCCACGCCGGGGTCCACACCTTGGGTCCCTCGTCCTCGCCGACCAGCGCACCGCCGCCCGGAACCGCGTTGAGATCGGGGGCGAGCAGCTCGGTCTCCTGCAGCCAGCGCCAGGCCGCCTCGGCCAGCTCCAGGTCGGGTGCGGGTCCGCCGGCCTCGGCCGCCTCCGCCGCGAGACCCGCCATGCGCTCGCCCACCCAGTCCTGCCACGGCTGGTCGTACGCCGTCAGCGAGAGCCAGGTCTCCAGCTGGGTGACGACCCTGATGCCGGAGAGCTCGCCGTCGGTGTCGGACAGGAAGATGGTCAGCGCCAGGGCGTCGCGCCCGGCGCGGAACTCGAAGGACGTCGGCGGCATCAGATCGCCGGTGCGCAGCAGCTCGTCGGCGATGTACTCGGCGTACAACCACGCCATGGGGACGGCCAGTTCACCGCCGCCGGTGCCGTCCGTGCTCTCTTGACCTCTGTGCAGCATCCCTTCCTGCCTTCCTCCGGTGAGTGCGTCGCCCGACCCGGGGCCCTTGGGCCCTGGGGCCCAATCCGGAACACGGATGAGGACAGCCGATTACTCAACCGGTGTCTTCAGCAAGGCGCTTTACGGAGGTTTGACTCAGCCATTGGTTTCACCGCAGGTCGGCCGCGTATCCCGGAAGCACCCTGCGCAAGGCGCGCAGCGCGTAGTAAGCGCGGGACTTCACGGTACCGGGCGGGATCCCCAGGGTTTGAGCGGCTTCCGCAACACTCGCCCCTTGGAAGTACACGAGCACCAGGACTTCACGGTGCTCGGGAGTGAGTGTCTTCACAGCCTCACGGACGTCCAGCATCTCGGCGGCCCGCTCGGCGTGGTCGGAGATCACCCGAGCGTTCTCCAGGATCGCGTCGCCGACCTCCGGCGGCCGTGCCTGCCGGGCGCGCCGCGCGTCGATCGCGAGCCGCCGCCCGACCGTCATGAGCCAGGGCCGCACGGACTCGAAGTCAGCCGCGCGCAGCGCCTCGGGGTGCTGCCAGGCGCGCACCAGGGTCTCCTGCACGAGGTCCTCGGCGCGCTGCCGGTCGCCGTCGCAGAGCCGGAGCAGGAGCGCGAAAAGGGGCCGGCCGTGCTCGCGCTGCAGCGCGGCGAGCTCGTGCTCGGCGGTCGTCGTCCCTTGGGGCAGGGTGGTTCCGGCCGTCATGGCCGTATGGCATCGCAGGCGGCCCTTCCGGGACAGGGCGCGCACACGGGTCTGCGGCGGACGGTCGATCGCGTCGACGAACGGTTCGACGAACGGTCCCTTCCGCCTGCGTCGGCCGGTGAACGGTCGGTTCCGCCTGGGGCGGTGCGCGGACGGGCTAACAGAAGTGGCCGGATTGTTTGCGAGCAGGTCCAGATTCATACCTATTGGTGGGTAAATAAGACCATCCGGGGTGAGTTGATGATTGCACGCAGTCGACTTGCGGCCCTCGCTCTGACGGCCGCCCTCGCCGCAGGCGCCGCCTGCCAGGCCAACAACCACAAGCTGGGGCATCCGGGCGCCTCCGCCGACCCCCGCGGCTTCACGCTCGTCGCCTCCGGCGACATCCTCCCGCACACCTCGGTCATCGACCGCGCGCGCTTCGACGCGGGCGGCTCCGGCTACGACTTCCGCCCGATGCTGGCCGGTGTCGAACCCGTCGTCTCGCGGGCCGACCTGGCGCTGTGTCACATGGAGACCGTCTACGGAGAGGGCGGCCAGTACACCGGCTACCCCACCTTCAAGTCCCCGCCGGAGATCGCCCGCGGGGTCGCCGCCACCGGGTACGACGGCTGCTCCACCGCCTCCGACCACAGCCTCGACGACGGCGCCGCGGGCATCCTGCGCACCCTGAACGCCCTCGACAAGGCACGGGTACGCCACGCGGGAACGGCCCGCACCCAGGGCGAGGCGCGTGCCGTCACGGTGCTGCGGGCGGGCCGCGCCAAGGTGGCCCACCTCGCGTACACGTACGGCGTCAGCGGCTTCCCGCTGCCCGCCGGGCAGCCCTGGGCCGTCAACCTCATCGACGAGGGGAAGATCGTGGCGGACGCCCGCGCCGCCCGCAAGGCCGGCGCCGACGTGGTCGTCGTCTCGCTGCACTGGGGCACCGAGTGGCAGGACGAGCCCGACGAGCAGCAGCTGGCCCTCGCCCGCTCCCTCACCGGCTCCCGGACCGGCGAGCGCCCCGACATCGACCTGATCCTCGGCACGCACGCCCATGTCCCGCAGGCGTACGAGAAGGTGAACGGCACCTGGGTGGTCTACGGCATGGGCGACCAGGTCGCGGGCGCGATGTACAACCACCAGGGCGTGCAGGATCCGCGCGGCAACCAGTCCACGCTGGGCCGCTTCACCTTCGCGCCGCCCGACCGCGCCGACGGGCGCTGGGAGGTGACCAAGGCCGAGTTCATCCCCCAGTACTTCGACATCGACGCCGGCCGGGTGGTCGACCTCAACCGCGCGATCGCCAAGGGCGCCGAGCTGAACGGCGTACGGGACCGGATCCGCGACGTCGTGCTCAGCCGGGGGGCGGCGGAGGACGGCCTGGTGATGGGGGAGTAGGGGAGCGGGTCAGTCGACGTCGACGTGATCGAAGGTGCGCACCATCTCGGTCAGCACCCGCACGCACGCCCGCACCTCGGCGTCGGTCAGTCCGCCGCCGACCTGCCGGTTGAGGGTGTGCTCACGGGCGAGTACGGCCGTGATGGTCGCGCCGCCTGTCTCGGTGAGCCGGATCAGGGACGAGCGCTGGTGCGCCGGGTTCGGGATGGTCTCCACCCAGCCCCGTGCGGCCGCGTCGTTGACCATGCGCTGCACGAACTGCCGGCTCAGCGCCTGGGCCCGGCCCATCTGCGGGACGGTCATGGGCCCGTTCTGGCGCAGGAGGTTCAGGACGGCCCGCACTCCGGCGGACGCCCCCTCGATGGGTTCGGCCAGCTCGACCTTGCGCGCGGCGGTCCGGTAGAGCGGGCCCACGAGGTCGAACACCTCGGTGAGGCGATGGCCGAGCTCATCGGGCGGGAGTGGTTCCTCGGATCCGGTCACCAGCCCATCATGACACCTGGGTTGCCAAAGTGGGTCCAGGATGACACCTTGGTTGTCATGACAGTCGATGAACTGAGCTTCTTCGCCTCTGCCGACGGGGACCTGGCCTACCGCGACCTGGGTACCGGGGACCCCGTGGTGCTGCTGCACTCCGGCTACGCCGACCACCGCGTCTTCGACGACCAGATGACGGCCCTGGCCGCCCACTACCGGGTGATCGCACCCGACGTGCGCGGACACGGCTTCTCGGCCAACGCGAGCCGCCCGTTCCGCTGGGCCGACGACCTCGCCGGACTGCTCCGCCACCTCGACGTCGGCCCCGCGGCCCTGGTCGGCCTGTGCATGGGCTCGGCGGTCGCGACCGACACCGCGTTGGAGCATCCCGAACTGGTCCGCGCGGTCGTCGTCAGCGGAGCCGGGACCAGCGAGTTCGAGTTCACCGACCCGGGGACACTGGAGCACGTGGCCGAGGCCGCCCGGCTGCTGGCCGCCGGCGACGTCGAAGGCTGGCTCGACCACTTCGCACGGGGAGTGGCAGGCCCGCACCGCACGGTGGACGAGGTCGATCCCGAGGTCGTCCACCGGCTTCGGGAGATGGTCGCACACACGCTCGCCAAGCACACGCCCGGTGAACAGGACTGGCACGTGCCCCTGACCGACACCTGGCCGCGCCTGCCGAAGATCGACGTCCCCGTCCTGGCCGTCCATGGCGCCCTCGACGCACCGGACAGCATCGCGATGGCCGAACGCGTCGCCCGCACCGTGCCCGACGGCCGGTCGCTCACCGTCGACGGCGTCGGGCACTACCCGAACATGGAGAAGCCACAGGTCTTCAACGAGATCGTGCTGGAGTTCCTGCGAACACTCTGACGCACCGCCAACAGTCCACGGTCGCCGAACCGTGCGAGGCGGCACCCGAGTCGGGTGCGCGGGATCTCGCGGAAGGTCGCCGTCTCCCGCTCGGCCTTCGAAGGGGGCGCCCGTGCAGAGCCGCACCGGTGCCCCCGCTTCATCCGCTACGGCCGGGCCGCCTCCCTCCCCGTGTCGGCCGCGTCGCCTCCGCCCTCGCCGAGCGGTTCGTCTCCGCATTTCGCTGCGCAACCTCCCGCGGAAAAGGGGCACCCGAGGAACGGGTCACGTCCCACCACCACTCAGGGACTGCCCTCGCCGGCGGCGCTCGGCCTCGAAGGAGGGGATGGGGCCGGGGCCGCCGGACCCCGGGTGCCGGCCTGCCCGAACAGGTCCGCATCCGGCACCGCACCTTCGTCCGGCTGCGCGCGGACGCCTCGGACCCCTGTCCCATGGGCACCCTGCCCCGCACCCACGCCTCGGCTGACGTCCGCATCGGCGCCCACCAACTCGCCCTCACCCGCGGGGAGACCGGCCCGGCACGGCCTCGACCGCCTCACCTCCGACACCGGAATCCGCGACACCGGCACCCACACCGACGTCGGCGAGGCAGGCGAGGCCGAGGTCCGCATGGGCCACCTCGACCTGGTCTGCGGCCGTCGCCCGCGGCTGACCCCACGTCACAAGTCAGGCGCGGCCGCCACCCGGGCTCGGCCGGTCGAGGGTTTTCCTGCCGCCGTCCCGGTGCCGCCGTGGTCCACCGGTCCCTCCCCGGGCGACTGATGAGTCATGACGAAGGATCAGTCGCTCACAGGTCCGCTCACGCGGCGCCGCGCGCTGCTCGCCGGTGCCGCCGCCGTCGGAGCCGCCGGCGCCGCCGGACTGTTCACGACGATCGCGGGCGAGAAGCCGATCCGGCCCGCCGCCCCGGCCGCGGGCCCGCAGGCGCACCGCGCGCTCAAGCCCTCCGCCTATCGACTCCAGCCCCTGACGGGATACGGCCCGCCCCGTACGGCGCCCCGCCGGCCCCTCGTACGGCGCGCGCCGTTCCTGCGGGTGTCCGGACGGGGCCGCACCATGGTGCTGACCTTCGACGACGGACCCGACGCCCGGTACACCCCCTACATCCTGGACATCCTGCGCGAGTACGACGTACGCGCGATGTTCTTCGTGTGCGGCGAGATGGTCGCCGACAACAAGGACCTGCTGGCGCGGATGGCCGACGAGGGCCATGTGGTCGGCAACCACACCTGGTCCCACCCGCTGCTCACCGGTCTCAGCCGGGCCCGCATCCGCGCCGAGATGGAGCGCACCAGCGACATCGTCGAGGCGGCCTACGGCGACCGCCCCCTCTGGTTCCGGGCCCCCTACGGCGCCTGGAACCGTGCCGCCTTCCAACTCGGCGCCGAGCTCGGCATGGAGCCGCTGGCCTGGACGGTCGACACCCTCGACTGGATGGCCCCGGGCACCCGCACCATCGTCGACCGGGTCGAGAACGGCGCCGCCCCCGGCGTCGTGGTGCTCTCGCACGACGCCGGGGGCGACCGCTCCCAGAGCGTCATGGCGCTGCGTTCCTACCTGCCGCAGCTGCTCGACGCCGGATACTTCGTCACCGTCCCCGAGCACAAGTACGCCTGACGGAATTGTCGCGACGGATTTCGCCGGCCCGGTGCGGAACGTTCAGCGCACCTCGACCAGGCTGGCGAAGGCGACGACATTCCCGTCATAACCGTTCTGCTTGGAGAAACCACCGCCGCAGGTGATGACCCGCAATTCGGCGGTGCCTTTCGACGCGTAGACCCGGTCGCCGGGAAAGTTGTCCTTCTCGAACACCTCCACGCCGTAGATCTCGAAAACAGCCGTCTTTCCGTCCTGCCGGACGATCTCGACACGATTTCCCTGCCTGAGGGAGCCGAGCCCGTAGAACACCGCGGGCCCCTGAGCGTTGTCGACATGGCCGACGACCACCGCCGTGCCCTTCTCGCCGGGGGACACGGAACCGGTGAACCAGCCCGCCAGGTTGGGATCCTCGGGTGGCGGCGCGCCGATCCAGCCGTCCATGTCCAATCCGACCGGGATCATCGGCGCGTCGACCTGGATCCCGGGAATCCGCACCCGATCCGGCATGGCGTACGGCAGCGGCCGCGCGGCCGCCGCGAAGACGCCGCCCGGCACCCGGCTGTCCGCGGCCGCCGCCGAGGCGGGCTGCGGCGGTCCCGTGTCGAACTCCCCCGAGCCATTGCGAATGAGCGCGAGACCGGTCAGCAGAACAAGCGCTATCACGCCCCAAGGAGCATGCTTCTTCCGCCGCTCCTCCTCTTCGGCCTGCTCGGACCCATACATTCGGCTTCCCCTCTCGACGCGGCCGTCGCCACGTCAATCGCGCATACGAAAACGCTAAGTCGCGCGCCGGGAACCGGCGACGGGGCGGATGCGAACGGGTGGCCCCCCTTTCGCCGGTGCGCCATCCGAGTTGCCGTCGGCAGGAAAATTCTGACGGTCCGTGACCTGCGGCAATATCGGATTGTGGGCTCATCGGTCGGCGTGTCCTCTCACCAGGACGGACCATCGCCGAAATGCGGCCTCGGGCACGGCATCTGAGGGTCTTTCTGGGAGGCGCTTTCTCGCCGATCGACCGGGGACGGTTCCCGGGGCGTCTTCCGCGGAGGATCACATGCGTACTACTCGTGCCCTGGCGGCCGCTGCCACCGCGGTCGCCGCCCTCGGCCTCGCCGCCCCGGCGGCGGAAGCTCGGGACGGCATGCCCGTCGGTCCCAGCAACATCGTCGCCATGCCCAGCGTCATCGCGCGCGGCGGGCAGCTGACCATCACCGTCGACGGCTGCCCGAAAGGCGGCACGGCGACCTCGGACGCCTTCCAGCCCACCCGGCTGTTCCCGGTCAGCGGCAGTACGGCCAAGGGCACCGCGACGATCGACCGGCACGCGAAGCCCGGCGCGCACAGCATCACGGTCCACTGCGACGGCGCCGGCCGACCCCTGACGCACCCCAACGCCTTCACCGTCATCGGCGGTGTCAGGGGCGGCGTCGGCGGCAGCACCTCCACGGGAGCGACGCCGACCGACATGGCCATCGGCGCCGGGCTCATCGCCGTTGCCCTGGTCGGCGGCGGTGTGTTCTGGATGCGGCGGCGCTCGGAGAAGCAGATCTGAGGGGCTGTCCGGCGCAGACACAGGCACCCAGGCCGCACGTGGACACACCTTCGCCCCGGCCCCCTTCGCGGGGATCCGGGGCGAAGCCATGTCCGGGCGATGCCATACGGGCCCTGTCAGCCGCCGTCCTCGCCGCCGGGGCGCCGGGAGAGGTGGTACGCCGTCCCGAGCGAAGCCGTGATGAGCGCGGCACCCAGCCCGATCTGCTTCAGGTTCAGGTCGGCCAGGCTGCCCCCCTCGCCCGCCTGGACGCCGTGCTGCCGGTAGTCGGGCACCGGGCTGACGTGCCGGCCGCCGGCGATGGTGAGGTCGACGTCCTGCCAGAACGTGCCGCAGTGGAAGGACACCTCGTACACCGCACCCGGTTTGGCCTCCCAGTCGACCTTCGCCCTGGCCGTCGTGTACCCCCGCGGGATGATGACGGTGTCGAAGACGCCCGAGGACACGCTCACGCTCTTCTCGCAGCCGGTCGCGCGCAGGGTGACCCGGCCGCCGGGAGCGACGGTGGAGGGCAGGACACCGACTCGGAAGCCGTCGGACTCACCGCTCGCCTGCGCGGCGGGGGCGGTCATGGCGAGGGCGCTGACGCCCAGCAGTGCGGCCGAAGCAACGCGTATCGCGCGCATGGTGTTCCCTCCGGGTCCCCGAGGAGCTGCTGCGGACCTTCTTCCGCTCGTGTCGGGCATGCACCTCGATGATCCGAACGCTAGGAAGACGCGCACCCGCGCGCGATCGCTGTCGTGCGAATGGGGCACAGGTGTGGGCCGCTCAGGGGAAGCCGCTCCCACCACCGGGGGACCGGCACGGCGTGGCGGCCCGCACATCGGGTGCGTCGCCGCGTGCCCGCCTCCCCCGGCCGGAGCGCCCGGTGAGCCCGTCAGCCCTTGATGTGCGGGAACAGATCGAAGAAGGGCTCGGCCGACGCCGTGACGCCCCGGCTGTACGGAGCGTCGAAATCCCAGATGAGGAAGAGCAGGAAGGCGATCAGTGCGGAGAACACACCGGCGAGGACCAGCTCGCGGGGCGTGCGCCGGATCTGCAGGGCGAAGATCATCCCGATGGTGACGACACCGCCCGCGATGAGCCCGAACCACACCACGCCCGGCATGGTCTCGCCGGTGGAGTTCGCGCGGGCGATACGGGCCTGGTCGGCGGCGGTCACCTGGTCGAGGAGCGGCTGGTAGGCCTGGGCCTCGAAGTCCGACCCCGGCTGGTAGTCGGTGACGTCCTGACGGATGCGCTGCAGGAGCGCGGTGCCGCGTTCGGTGACCCGGCCCTCCTCGGACATCGTCTTCCACTCGGTGGTGACGACGTGTCCGACATAGGCGTTGACATCGTCCCGAATGCGGTCGCGGGTGTCGGCCGGATAGACCCGGACGCGCTCCGAGATCTCGTGCAGCGCCGTGGCCTCCGCCTGTACGTGGTCCTGCGCGGCGCTGCGGCCCTCCCACACGCCGGCGATGGCCAGGCCTAGGACGATGGCGTACACCACGCCGATCCACATCGTCATGTACTCGATGACGTCAGGGGTCTCGGAGGGGTCCTCGTCCTCGGGGGCGGTGCGGTGCCGTACGAAGGTGATGATGACCACCACGGCGCAGGCAGCCAGCATCGCGAGGGTGAGAACAAGCCATTCCGGCAACGGAAGCCTCCAGGGTCAGCGCGGACGCAGTGCGGCGACGGCGACGATCGCGGGTGCCGCGATGAGCAGGACGAAAGTGAGAGGTGACGGCGCGTCGTGCGCCGGGCGCCGGTGCGGGGCGGCGCGGTAGGGCGGGTAGTGCACGGGGGTCGTGGACGGGCTCGGGGTGGGCTTGACGGACGGTTTCGGCGCGGGTGCGGCCGGGGTGGGCGTCGGCTCCGGCGCGGGAGGCGGTGTCGGGACCGGCCGCGGCCGGGGCGGCGCGGGCCGCGGGGCCGGTGCGGCCGGGGGTGGCGGTGGCGCGGGACGCGGTGGCTCGGGTTTCGCGGTGGGCGTGGGCTTCGGCGGTGGCGGTGGCGGTGTCGGGGGCACGGGGTCCGGCGTGGGCGTGGGTGTCGGCGTCGGGGTTGGTGTTGGTGTGGGTGTCGGCGTCGGTGCCGGGCACTGCGGAGGCGTCGGCCAGGTGCGGCTCCCGGCCACCGCCACCGCCTGCGCGCCGTCCGGACCGGTGCCGGCGTACGCGCAGGCGTCGGCAACCGCCACGCCGGCCGGCGCCGCGACCAGCAGCCAGGTCAGCGTCGCCACCGTCAACAACCTTGTCGTCACGGCGGATTGGGTCGGATCGAGTGCATGCACGACGAAGATCCTGAGGCCGGTGTGTGCTCCGGCACGCCGCAGCGCGGGCGGAATGCCCCGAACGGGCGACGAATGGCCCTCGATGGTTTGACCGGCGGGCGCGGACGTGACTGCCGGGGCGTACGCGCGTGCGATGCGCACGTGGGGTGGCCGGGGTTCGGAGGACCCGCGTCCGATGCTTCCGGAAAGAAATTTGCGCGCCCGTTGAACACAGCCATGGCTCTCGTGCGTACCTCTTGTCGTGCGGCGGCGCAGCAGGGCGCTGCAACACCCTTGTGAGTATGGGGAGTTGACGATGAAGACCTCGTGGCGGAGCGCCTCGCTCGTGGTGAGCGCCGTGGCAGTGCTGGCGCTGACGACGGCATGTGGGCAGGAAACCGCCCCGCCGGCGAGCAGCCAGAACGTGGGTGCCACGGCCGCGGCCGGTGACTACGGGACCGCCGGCACCGGTTTGGGGAGCGGAACCGGCACGGGCACCGGCGCCGGAGTCGGCGCGGCCGGCCAGGAGAATGCCGCGGCACAGGGGGCCTCCGCCGGTGAGCTGTCCGTCTCCACCAACCAGGAACTCGGCAAGGTGCTCACCGACAGCGCCGGTCTGACGCTCTACCGTTTCGACAAGGACACCGCGGAGCCGCCCAAGTCCAGCTGTGACGGCGACTGCGCGAAGAAGTGGCCGCCGGTTCCCGCGGACGACGCCACGGCCGGCGCCGGTATCGACAAGTCGCTGCTCGGTTCGGTCACCCGGTCCGACGGCACCAAGCAGTTGACCGTGGACGGCTGGCCGGCCTACCGCTTCGCCAAGGACACCGCCGCCGGTGATGTCAACGGCCAGGGTGTCGGCGGTACTTGGTACGCGCTCGCCCCCGACGGCAAGAAGGCGAAGGGGGGCGCGGAGGCGGCCGGCGCCGGCGACCTGCCCGGGCTGTCCACGCGCGAGGACCCCAAGCTCGGCGAGATCGTCATCGACAAGAACGGCATGACGGTCTACCGCTTCATGAAGGACTCGCCCTGGCCGATGAAGACGGCGTGCACCGGCGCCTGTCTGGAGAAGTGGCCGGTCATCGAGCCGGTCGACGCCGAGGACACCGAGGGCATCGACCTGAAGGGCTCCGGTCCCCGGGGGCAGGGCTACGTGGTCTTCGACCGGCCCGACGGGCTGAAGCAGCAGACCATCGACTGCGTCCCGATCTACACCTTCGCCGGTGACAAGAAGCCCGGAGACACCAACGGTCAGGGCGTCGGCGGTACTTGGTACGCCATCCGCCCCGACGGCAAGCCGGTCGGCGCGCCCCAGCAGTAGAGATCACACCTCCCCAGGGTTGATCGCCTCACCCGGTCGAGCACCGACCACGGAAGGGAGGGACGAAACGGAGAGAGTGCCGGACGAACGGACGGCGCGCCCGACCCGACCGGTCCGCCCCCTGCGGTTCCACCAGCAGGGGGCGGACCGGTTTGTCGTCGTTCACCCGTATCCTTCGCCCTCTTCACCATGGTTCGGAACTCTGTGGAATGCTTCGGGTGCTTTTCGCGCCCGGTGTACGGGGCATCAATACGGCACGTGCCGCTGGCAGTGACCGGGAACGGATGGTCAATTTCCGTTTCCGCTCGCTCCTTTGGCGGGCGATCAGTAGCCTCTGCTCGAACACCGGATCGCCTAAGCCTTGGAGAGATAGATGGAGCGTCCCGCCTGGGCCCCACGGAGCATCGACATCTCGGTGCCCAGTGTCTCGCGGATCTACGACTACTACCTGGGCGGTTCGCACAACTTCGAGGTCGACCGGGAAGCAGCCCGCAAGGCCATGGAGTTCATGCCGGGGCTCCCCAAGATCATGCAGGCGAACCGGGCGTTCATGCGCCGCGCGGTGCGCTTCGCGGTCGACGAGGGCATCACGCAGTTCCTGGACATCGGTTCCGGCATCCCGACGTTCGGGAACGTCCACGAGGTGGCCCAGAAGGCCGACCCCGGCGCCCGCGTGGTGTACGTCGACCACGACCCGGTCGCCGTCGCGCACAGCCAGGCCGTCCTGGAGGGCAACGACGGCGCGGACGTCGTCGCCGCGGACCTGCGCAAGCCCCAGGACATCCTGACGAGTTCGCAGGTCGAGCGCCTCATCGATCTGAAGCGGCCGGTGGCGTTGCTGCTCGTTGCCATACTGCACTTCGTGGAGGACGAGGACGACCCGTGCAGGGCGGTGGCCGAGCTGCGTGACGCACTCGCCCCCGGCAGCATGCTGGTGCTCACACATGCCTCGTACGAGGGAATCCCGCTGCCCGAGGGGCGGGCCAAGGGCACGGTCGACGTATACAAGGACATTCGCAACCCGCTGATCATGCGCTCGCGCGAGGAGATCGCGCGGTTCTTCGAGGGGTACGACATGGTGGAACCGGGACTGGTGCCGATGCCGCTCTGGCGGCCGGACACCGCACCGGAGGACGAGGACCCGTATGCCTTCTCCGGGTTCGCAGGCGTGGGGCGTACGGCGTGAGCGCGGGGCCGGACGGGCCGGAGGACAGACTGCGCCGGTTCGCGACGATCTGGAGCCGGGCGGTCTTCCCGGTGACCTCGACGTCGTCGACCCGGCCGGAGTTCGAGGACCAACTGCTGCCGTTGGCCCGGCGGTTGAGCGAGGCGCTCAGGGCCAGGGCCTTCGCGGCGGACGAGGGCAAGGCCGTCGGTGCCGCGCTCGTCGCCGCGCACTGCACCGACCCCGAGGCGCTCAGCCGCTCGTTGGACTGTGTGGACGCCTACCTGGTGCTCTACTGCGGTGGCGACGGCGACCAGGAGGACCTGCGGGCCCGATCGGCGCGGCTCCAGCACGCCATGGCCGCCGGGTACGCCCAGGCGCTGCGTGAGCGGACACTGGCCGAGCAGGAGGCGATCTCCGCGGCGGCGCTGAAGGCGCAGGGCGTGGTGGCGCAGGCGCTGCACGCCACCGAGGCCCGCTTCCGCGCGGTCTTCGAGGGCGCGGCCATAGGAATCGGCATCTCCGACCTCGCCGGCAACATACTGCAGGTCAACGGGGCGCTGCTGCGTATGTTCGGGGTCTCCGAACAGGCGATCCGCAGCCGCAACGTCAAGGAGTGGACCCACCCCGAGGACGCGCCGCAGACCTGGAAGCTCTACGACGAGCTCGTGCGCGGCGAGCGCGAGCACTACCACGTCGAGAAGGCCTTCTACCGTCCTGACGGGACGGTCCTGTGGACCAACCTCACGGTCTCCCTTCTGCGTGACGCCGACGGCGAACCGCAGTACCAGCTGGCCCTGATGGAGGACACCACCGAGCGGCGCCTGCTCAATCTGCGACTGCGCTACGAGGCCACGCACGACGCCCTCACGGGCCTGCCCAACCGCACGTTCTTCTTCGAACGCCTGGAGAAGGCACTGGGTGCCGGCGAAGGACAGCGGTTCGGCCTGTGCTACCTCGACCTGGACGGCTTCAAGACCGTCAACGACAGCCTCGGTCACGCGGCCGGCGACCGGCTGCTCGTCGAGGTCGCCGACCGGCTGCAGTCCTGCGCCACCGCGCCCGGCGAGATGGTCGCGCGGCTCGGCGGCGACGAGTTCGTGGCCCTGACCACCGGACCCGACACCGAGCGCGAGGTGGACGAGCTCGCCACCCGCATCATGAACGCGTTGGTCGCGCCGATCAGCGTGGACGGCCGGGAGCTGACCGTGCGCGGCAGCATCGGCATCGTCGAGGGGCCGGCCGGGGAGCGCAGCCCGGCGGAGGTGCTGCGCAGCGCCGACATCACGATGTACCGGGCCAAGTCGGCCGGCGGCAACCGCTTCGAGCTGGCCGACCCCGAGGCCGACGCCCGCGCCATCACCCGGCACGGGCTGACCACGGCGCTGCCGACGGCCCTGGAGCGCGGCGAGTTCTTCATCGAGTACCAGCCGCTGGTCCACCTCGGCGACGGCAGCGTGCGCGGCGCGGAGGCCCTGGTGCGCTGGCTGCATCCGCAGCACGGCATCCTCGGGCCGGACCGGTTCATCCCGCTCGCCGAGCACACGGGACTCATCGTCCCGCTCGGCCGCTGGGTGCTGGAGCAGTCGGTGCGTCAGGCGCGCGAGTGGCGAGAACGCCACCACGCCGCGGGCCCGCTGCGGATCAACGTCAACCTCTCGCCGTGCCAGCTCACCCACCCCGGCCTCGTGCAGGACACGGTGGACATCCTGGAGCGCGCGGGTGTCGCGCCGGACGCCCTGTGCCTGGAAGTCACGGAGTCGGCCCTGATCGGCGCCGACGACGACCTGCTGAAGCCGCTGCGCCGGCTGGCCGAGATGGGCGTCGACATCGCCCTGGACGACTTCGGCACCGGCTACTCCAACCTCGCCAACCTGCGCCGGCTGCCGGTGAGCGTCCTCAAACTGGACCGCTCCTTCACCCAGAGCATGCAGCGGTTCCCGGCGGACCCCGTCGACCTGAAGATCGTCGAGGGGATCGTCTCCCTCGCCCACAGCCTGAACCTCGCGGTGACGGTGGAGGGCGTGGAGACCGGCGCCCAGGCCGATCAGCTGCGGATACTGGGCTGCGACACCGCCCAGGGCTGGTACTACGCCCGCCCGGGCCCGCCGGAGCGGCTGCACGAGCTGGCGCTGGTGGACGCGGCGGGGTGACCCCGCGGCCGTACGGGGAAGTCGCCTGTCTCCAGGGCCCGTACGGCCGCCCCGGTGCACCTGCCCGCTCGCCCGGCGGGCAGGTGCGGGAGCGCCCGCAGACCCGCCCACGGTGCCCGCCCGGCTCACGTGCTCCGGCACCGCGCCGCGTGGCCCGAGCGCCCACCCGGTTCCGCGGCGAGGGCGCTGCGGGGTGCTGCCCCTGACGGCACCGGAGCACGTGACCCGACCGGACGCTCGCAGCGCGCAGACCTCTTAGGGTGGGGCACATGGCTGACCGGCCGATCGACCTGGATCTGCGCAGACTGCGCTACTTCGTCGCCGTGGCCGAGCGCCGGCATTTCGGCCGGGCGGCCGTAGCCCTGCACGTCACCCAGCCCGCACTCTCCCGACAGGTACGGCAGCTGGAGCACGATCTGCGGGTCGAGCTGTTCACGCGCAGCACGCGCGAGGTCACGCTCACTCCTGCCGGCGAGCAGTTCCTGCACGACGCCAGGCAGCTGCTGGCCGCGGCGGAGGCCGCCCAGGAACGGGCCCGCCGGATCAGCGCAGGACACGACGCACTGGTGGTCGGGTTCATGCTCGGCACGGATGTCGGCCCGGCGCTCAACGCGTTCTCCGCACGCCATCCCGACGTCCCCATCGAGCTGGTACGTCTGCGCTGGTGGAGCCAGGCACGCGTCCTCCTGGACGGCGGCGTCGACGTCGGGTTCGTGCGGCCGCCCCTGGAAGCCGAGGGGCTCGAACTGCTGCCCCTGTACTCCGAGCACCTCACCGCCGTGCTGCCGATCGATCACCCGCGGGCCCACGACGCAAAGGTCTGCCTGGCCGCACTGGCCGACGACCCGGTCCTGGAGTACGCCGACGCGACGCAGGCCTGGACGGCCGTGTGGAACGCCGACCCGCGTCCCGACGGCACCCGCCCACGCCGCGGTCCCGCCTTCCACGACATGGAGGAGCTCCTCGGGTACGTCGGGGGCGGGCGCGGCGTCGCCTTCGTGCCGCACTCCGCCGCGACCGCGTTCCCCCGGTCCGACATCGCGTACGTCCCGGTCGCCGACGTGGCGCCGGGACACGTCGCCCTGGCCTGGAACGCCTCGCGCCCAGCGCAGCGCGTCGTGAGCTTCGTCGAGACGGTTCGCGCCGCCACACGGACGAGCGGGACGCCGTAGACCTGCGGCCATGCCGGGGCGGCATCAATCGCGCGGGAACAGGCATTGGACGGGGCGACCAGGGGTGCGAAGACTCGGAGGTGTTCGGACATCCCGCCGTACGACATCCCGCCGTACGACATCCCGCAGTTCGACATCCCGCAGTACGTCCCCGATCACCCTTCCCGACCCCATGGAGCCCGCGATGCGTGCCGCCGTCGCCACCGGAGCCGACCTTCCGCTGGCCCTCGACCACCACGACGTCCCCCGGCCCGCCGCAGGCGAGGTCCTGGTCAAGGTCATCGCCTGCGGAGTCTGCTACTCCGACCTGAACCTGCTGCGGGGCCACTACCCGTTCGCCCGGTTCCCCGTCATCCCCGGCCACGAGATCACCGGTGTGGTGACCGCGGTCGGCGACGGCGTGACCTGGCCCGAGGTCGGCACCGCGGTGGGCGCCCAGTTCCTGTACGACTCCTGCGGGCATTGCGACCACTGTGTGCGCGGGGACCGGATCCTGTGCCCGCGCAAGCGGATCACCGGCGTCGTGGCCGACGGTGGGTACGCCGAGTACGCCCTGCTCAAGGCCGACTTCGTCACCCCGCTGCCGGAGGGCCTCGACCCGGTGGCCGCGGCGCCCCTGATGTGCGCGGGCCTCACCGCCTTCAACGGTCTGCGCCAGGGCGGTGCCGGGGCCGCCTCCCGGGTCGCCGTCGTCGGGCTGGGCGGCGTGGGTGCCCTGGCCGTGCGCTACGCCGTCGCCATGGGCGCCCGGGTGGCCGTGGTGGCCCGTTCCCGGCGAGGCGAGGACCAGGCCAAGGCTCTCGGCGCCGAACTCTTCGTCGCCACCGACGAGTCGGATCCGGCCGACGCCCTCAGGGTGTGGGACGGCGGCGCGAACCTGGTCCTCAACGCCGCCCCGTCCACCGCGGCGGCCGCCGCCACCCTCGGCGGCATCGCCCCCGACGGAACCCTCCTGCTGCTCGGCTACGGCACCGAGCCGCTCACGCTGCCCACCCAGCCCATGATCCTCAACCGGCTGCACGTCGCCGCCTCGCCCTCCGGCTCCCCGCACGACCTGCGCGACACCCTGGCCTTCTCGGCGGCCCACGACATCCTGCCGGAGGTCACGCCGATCACCCTGGACCAGGCCCCCGGCGTCCTCGACGCGATGGCCCACGGCTCCGCCCGCGGCCGCAGCGTGATCACCTTCGCCTGATCGAACCCGGTCCGCGTCCCTTCCCCCGCTCCCGGCAAGGAGACCTCCGGCACCCACCACTTCGCCCACGCCATGCACCCCGCCGACACCGCGACCGCCGAGGCCCACGACGCCCACTACGCGGGGCTGACGGACGACGTCGGCGAGGCCCTGGCCGCCCTGGCACCGGCCGACGCCGACGTGCGTGAGGTGGCCGACGCCATCGTCCGCGTCGTCGACGCACCGAAGGGCCGGCGCCCCCCGCGCACCACCATCGACCCGGTCGACGACGGCGGAGCAGGTCAGCGACCTCGCCGACTGCGTGCGTGCCGACTTCTACCGGCGGATCGGCGTGACGGACCTGCTGACGGCCCGCACCGCGAGCTGACCCTCACCGTTCCAGCAGCATCCGCTGCAGCTCCCGGGCGGCCCGCGGCGGCGCCACGTCGCTGCGGTGGGCCAGCGCGATCGTCCGGTGCAGCCCGGGCCGGGCCAGCGGGGTCACCCGCAGCCCGCGGCCCGAGCGCGCCGCCACCATGCGGGGGACGACGGCCACGCCCAGCCCCGCCCGCACGAACCCCAGTACCGCGTCCATCTCCCCGCCCTCCACCGCGAGGTCCGGCTCGAAGCCCTCGGCGCGGCAGGCGGCCACGGTCAGCTCGCGCAGGTCGTAGCCGTGCCGGAACATCACCAGGCGCTCGCCCTCCAGGTCGGCGACGCGCACCGTGCGCCGGTCGCCGCCCGGGCGGGGCGCCTCGGGGGAGGAGACGACGACCAGGTCCTCGCGCAGCAGCTCCACCGTGGTCAGCGCGGGGGAGGGGCTGGGCAGCGGCAGGACGACCAGGGCGAGGTCGAGGGCGCCGCGCGCCAGCTCGCGTACCAGATCGTGCGAGCCGCCCTCCTCGATCAGCAGCCGGATGCCCGGGTAGCGGTCGTGGAAGGCGCGCAGCACGTCCGGGAGCAGGCCCGTGCACAGGCTCGGGGTCGCACCGAGGCGGACCCGGCCGCGGCGCAGCTGCACCAGCTCCTGGACCTCGTGCCGGGCCGTGTCGGCGTCGGCCAGGATGCGCCGGGCCAGCGGCAGCAGGGCCTCACCGGCGTCCGTCAGCGTGATGTTGCCCCGTGCCCGCAGGAACAGGTCCGCGCCCAACTCCCGCTCCAGCGCCTTGATCTGCTGCGACAGCGACGGCTGGGCGACATGCACCAGGTCGGCGGCCCGGGTGAAGTGCCGGGTCTCGGCGACCGCCACGAAGTACTGGAGCTGCTGGAACTGCACCCTCCCATCATAGAGGCCGCCTATCGAAACGAGCCGGACCATGTCTTGGACCGATGGGGCCGTTCGGCCCTAGCGTCGTGGCCATGGCTCTGGCAACGCGGACGGACCGACGGCCGTCCATGGCACGCACGGTGTGGGACTCCACCGTCGGCAAGAAGACCGTGATGGCGGTCAGCGGGCTGATCATGCTGCTGTACCTGGTCGTCCATATGATCGGCAACCTGAAGATCTTCTTCGGCGCGGGCGAGTTCAACCACTACGCGCACTGGCTGCGCACCGTCGGTGAGCCGTTCATGCACTACGAGTGGACGCTCTGGCTCGTGCGGATCGTGCTCGTCATCGCCGTCGTCGCCCACGCCACCTCGGCGTACCAGCTCAGCCGCCGCGACATCAGGGCGCGCCCCAGCAAGTACGTGCACAAGAAGCCGCGGGCCAGTTACGCCACCCGCACCATGCGCTGGGGCGGCGTCATCCTCGGCCTCTTCATCGTCTGGCACATCCTCGACCTGACGACCGGCACCGCGCACCCCGGCGGCTTCCAGCAGGGCCACCCCTACCAGAACGTCGTGGACACCTTCTCCACCTGGTACGGCAACGTCGTCTACATCGTGGCGATGCTCGCCCTCGGCCTGCACATCCGGCACGGCTTCTGGAGCGCCGCCCAGACCCTCGGCGTCGGCAGCCGCGCCCGCGACCGCGCCCTGAAGGCCACGGCCGACATCCTCGCGCTGCTGCTCACGGCCGGCTTCATCGCCGTACCCGTGGGCGTCATGACAGGAGTGGTGAGCTGACATGACCGCATACACGAACTACGTGACCGGCGACCCCCTCGTCGACACCAAGGCACCCTCCGGCCCGGTCCACGAACGGTGGGACAAGCGCCGCTTCGAGGCCAAGCTGGTCAACCCCGCCAACCGCCGCAAGCACACCGTGATCGTCGTCGGCACCGGCCTCGCGGGCGGCTCCGCGGGCGCCACGCTCGCCGAACAGGGCTACCACGTCGTCCAGTTCTGCTACCAGGACTCCCCGCGCCGCGCCCACTCGATCGCCGCGCAGGGCGGCATCAACGCGGCGAAGAACTACCGCAACGACGGCGACTCGATCCACCGGCTGTTCTACGACACCGTCAAGGGCGGCGACTTCCGGGCCCGCGAGTCCAACGTGCACCGACTCGCGCAGATCTCGGTGGAGATCATCGACCAGTGCGTCGCGCAGGGCGTGCCGTTCGCGCGGGAGTACGGCGGTCTGCTCGACACCCGCTCCTTCGGCGGCGTGCAGGTCTCCCGCACGTTCTACGCCCGCGGCCAGACGGGTCAGCAGCTGCTGCTCGGCGCCTACCAGGCGCTCAGCAGGCAGATCGCCGCGGGGAACATCGAGATGCACCCGCGCACCGAGATGCTCGACCTGATCGTCGTCGACGGACGGGCGCGCGGCATCGTGGCCCGGGACCTGATCACCGGGAAGATCGACACCTACTTCGCGGACGCCGTCGTCCTCGCCTCCGGCGGCTACGGCAACGTCTTCTACCTGTCGACGAACGCCATGAACTCCAACGCCACCGCCGTCTGGCGGGCGCACCGGCGCGGCGCGTACTTCGCCAACCCCTGCTTCACCCAGATCCACCCCACCTGCATCCCGCGCACCGGCGACCACCAGTCGAAGCTGACGCTGATGAGCGAGTCGCTGCGCAACGACGGCCGGATCTGGGTGCCGAAGGCCAAGGGCGACACCCGCCCGGCGAACCAGATCCCCGAGGACGAGCGCGACTACTACCTGGAGCGCATCTACCCGTCCTTCGGCAACCTGGTCCCGCGCGACATCGCCTCCCGCGCCGCGAAGAACGTGTGCGACGAGGGCAGGGGAGTGGGCCCCGGCGGCCAGGGCGTGTACTTGGACTTCGCGGACGCGATCGAGCGGATGGGCCGGGCGGCCGTCGAGGCCAAGTACGGCAACCTCTTCGACATGTACCAGCGGATCACCGACGAGGATCCGTACGAGGTGCCGATGCGGATCTACCCGGCCGTGCACTACACGATGGGCGGTCTGTGGGTCGACTACGACCTGCAGACCACCGTCCCCGGACTGTTCGCCGTCGGCGAGGCCAACTTCTCCGACCACGGCGCCAACCGGCTCGGCGCGAGCGCGCTGATGCAGGGCCTGGCCGACGGCTACTTCGTCCTGCCGGCCACGATCAACGACTACCTCGCCCGCAACCCGCACCACGAGAAGGTCACCGACGAACACCCCGCCGTCCAGGAGGCGCTGGCCGAGACCCAGGACCGGCTCAACCTGCTGCTGGCGGTCGACGGCGACCGTACGCCGGACTCCTTCCACCGCGAACTCGGCGAGCTGATGTGGGAGTTCTGCGGCATGGCCCGCACGGACTCCGGTCTGCGCAAGGCGCTGGAGCGCATCCCGCAGATCCGCGAGGAGTTCTGGCGGCGCATCAAGGTCCCCGGCACCGGTGAGGAGTTCAACCAGTCGCTGGAGAAGGCCAACCGGGTCGTCGACTACCTGGAACTCGCCGAGCTCATGTGCCTCGACGCGCTGCACCGCGCCGAGTCCTGCGGCGGCCACTTCCGTGAGGAGTCGCAGACACCCGACGGCGAAGCGGCCCGCAGGGACGACGAGTTCGCCTACGCGGCGGCCTGGGAGTTCACCGACACGGGCACCGCACCCGTCCTGCACAAGGAAGACCTGGTCTTCGAGTACGTCCACCCCACCCAGCGGAGCTACGCATGAAGCTCACCCTGCGCGTCTGGCGGCAGCGCAACGCCGACGCCGAAGGCCACATGTCCACGTACGAGGTGGACGGCATCTCCTCCGACATGTCCTTCCTGGAGATGCTCGACACCCTCAACGAGGAGCTCATCCTCAAGGGCGAGGACCCGGTCGCCTTCGACCACGACTGCCGCGAGGGCATCTGCGGTGCCTGCTCGCTCGTCATCAACGGCGACGCGCACGGGCCCGAGCGGACGACGACCTGCCAGCTGCACATGCGGTCCTTCAAGGACGGCGACACGATCGACATCGAGCCGTGGCGAGCCTCAGCGTTCCCGGTGATCAAGGACCTGGTGGTGGACCGGTCGGCGTTCGACCGGATCATCCAGGCCGGCGGCTACATCACCGCGCCGACCGGATCCGCGCCGGAGGCCCACGCCACCCCCGTGCCGAAACCGGACGCCGACCACGCCTTCGAGCACGCCGAGTGCATCGGCTGCGGCGCGTGCGTGGCGGCCTGCCCCAACGGGGCGGCGATGCTGTTCACCTCCGCCAAGATCAACCATCTGAACGTGCTGCCCCAGGGAGCGCCCGAACGCGAGACCCGGGTCCTCGACATGGTGGCCCAGATGGACGAGGAGGGCTTCGGCGGGTGCACGCTCACCGGTGAATGCGCGACGGCCTGCCCCAAGGGCATCCCGCTCATGTCCATCACCGGCATGAACAAGGAGTGGCTGCGGGCCACGCGGAAGGTGAAGCGGTAGACGCCAGCGCACCACGGACGTTCGCCGGCAGGTGCGGACGGGCGGGGCCGGGAGTGGTGCTCCCCGGCCCCGTCTCGCCTTCGCGCGCCCCACAGATGAACGGCACCGGAGGAGCCGGCTGACCGCTCGGGCACCGGAAGGTGGACCGCCGGTACCGGTCCGTGCCGTTCAACATCCGCACATCACCTCTCCTGGCCCAGGTCACGCACACGCCAACCGGCATCGGAAGAACAGGGGCGGCACACCGGACCGCTCCCGCTGTGCTCCGCTCGCCGTCCCCGGCCCGTGACCTGGAGTAGCCATGACCGGCGTACTGACCGTCGACCGTCCCCCGCAGCCCACGGCACCCACCCGCTACACCGTCGCTCTCGCCCGCGACGAGGAGGACGTGCGCGCCGCCCAGCGGCTGCGGCACGACGTCTTCGCCGGCGAGATGGGGGCCCTGCTGTCCACCCCGCAGCCCGGCCACGACATCGACGCCTTCGACGCGTACTGCGACCACCTCCTCGTCCGCGAGGAGGTCTCCGGGCAGGTCGTCGGCACCTACCGGCTGCTCCCGCCCGAGCGTGCGGCGGTAGCGGGCCGGCTGTACTCGGAGGGCGAGTTCGACCTCACCCGCGTCGAGGCCCTGCGCCCGGACCTGGTCGAGGTCGGCCGCTCCTGCGTCCACCCCGACCACCGCGACGGCGCGGTCATCGGCCTCATCTGGGCCGGCATCGCCCGCTACATGATCGACCGCGGCCACGAGTGGCTGGCCGGCTGCTGCTCGGTCCCGCTCGCCGACGGCGGCACCCTCGCCGCCGCCACCTGGGAACGGGTACGGGCCAGGCACCTGGCCCCCGAGGAGTACCGCGTACGACCGCTGCGCCCCTGGCGGCCCACCGGCCCCGCCCCGGCCGCCCGCCACGAACTGCCCGCCCTCCTGCGCGGCTACCTCCGCCTCGGCGCCTGGGTCGGCGGCGAGCCCGCGCACGACCCGGAGTTCGGGGTCGCCGACCTGTACGTGCTGCTGTCGATGCGCCGGGTCGACCCGCGCTATCTGCGGCACTTCCTCTCCCTCGTCCCCGCATGACGGACATGGCGGCGACCCTGTCCGAGTCCGAGGCGGCCGGTGCCGGCACCCTCTGGCGGCCCACCGCCCCCTGCACCCCGCGGGAGTGCGTGACGGCGACGGGACGAGCCGCGGCCCTGCCCCTGGCCGTCCTGCGGGTCGCGGCCATCGTGTCGCTGCTCACCGCCGCAATCGCGGTCAGCCATCTCTGCCGGGGGCCCGCGCACCGGCGGCGGGGCAGGGTCCCCGCGGCGCTGGTCCGACGCTGGTGCCGCTGGGTCGTGCGCGCCGCCGGGGTCCGGGTGCGCATCGACGGCGGCGCCGCCTCCGACGGCGGGCTGCTGCTCGTCGCCAACCACATCTCCTGGCTGGACATCCCGCTGCTCGCCGCCGTACGCCCCGCCCGGATGCTCGCCAAGTCGGAGATCCGCCGATGGCCGGTGGCGGGGTGGCTGACCGCCCGCAGCGGCGCCCTGTTCATCGACCGGGACCATATCCGCGCCCTGCCCGACACGGTGGCCCGGATCGCCGGGGCCCTGCGGGCGGGCGACGCGGTCGCCGTGTTCCCCGAGGGCAGCACCTGGTGCGGGCGTGCCCAGGGCCCGTTCCGCCGGGCCGCTTTCCAGGCCGCGCTCGACGCCGGTGTTCCCGTGCAGCCGGTGCGTCTGCGCTACCGGGTCGCCGGGGGCCCGCCCAGCACGGCCCCCGCCTTCGTCGGCGAGGACTCGCTGCTGGCGTCGGTGTGGCGGGTGGTGACGACACGGGGGCTGGTGGCCGAGGTGGAGGTGCGGGCGGCGATCCCGGCGGGCAGCCGCCCCGATCGCCGCGCCCTGGCCCGGGCGGCCGAGGCGTCCGTCCTGCCGCGGGTGCGGCGGCTCCAGGTCCGCGGCCCGCGGCACCCCGGGCCCGTTCCGGCGGACCGGTGCGGTCACGCGGCCGAACGGCCCTGGGCGTGCTGTTCGGGGACGTCGGAGACGGGCGACACGCCTGGAGCGGTCCTGGAACGGGGCGAGGGCCTTCGTCCGGCGCGCCGAGGGCACGCACCGGACACCGCAGGCACCGAAGGCACCGCACGGGACGTTCGCACCACCCCCTGACCGGCCCCGCCCCGCGAGGCCGTCACGGCATGACCCGGGCGAGATACGGAGCCGTGGCGCTGTCCCTCGCCCGCGCCACCTGAGCGGGCGGACCGGCGGCCACGATCCGTCCGCCCGCGTCCCCGCCGCCCGGACCGAGGTCGATCACCCAGTCTGCGCCCGCGACGACCGACATGTCGTGCTCGACCACGACGACGGTGTGCCCGGCGTCGACGAGGCCGTGCAACTGGCGCATCAGCACCTCGACATCGGCGGGGTGGAGTCCGGTCGTCGGCTCGTCGAGGAGGTAGAGGGTGTGGCCGCGCCGGGCCCGCTGCAACTCGCTCGCCAGCTTGATGCGCTGGGCCTCGCCGCCCGACAGTTCGGTGGCCGGCTGGCCCAGCCGGAGGTAGCCGAGGCCCACGTCGAGCAGTGCGGCCAGGCTGCGGGAGGCGGCCGGGGTGTCCGAGAAGAAGGCCGCGGCCTCCTCGACGGTGAGGTCCAGCACCTGCGCGACGGTCCGCCCCCGGTAGGTCACCTGGAGCGTCTCGGGGTTGTAGCGGGCCCCGCCGCAGTCGGGGCACGGCGCGTAGGTGCTCGGCAGGAACAGCAGCTCGACACTGACGAACCCCTCGCCCTGGCAGGTCTCGCAGCGCCCTCCCGCGACATTGAAGGAGAAGCGCCCGACACCGTAACCGCGCTCCCGCGCGTCGTCGGTGGCCGCGAACACCTTGCGTACGACGTCGAAGAGGCCGGTGTAGGTGGCGAGGTTGGAGCGCGGGGTACGGCCGATCGGCCTTTGGTCGACCGAGACCAGCCGGCCCACGCCCGCCGACTCCTCGGTGATCTCGCCGATGAGCGTCGACTTGCCCGAACCGGACACCCCGGTCACGGCAGTGAACACCCCGAGCGGGAACTCGGCGCTCACCCCGCGCAGGTTGTGCCGGGTGACCGGGCCGACCGTCACCTGGCCGCGCGCGGCGCGCACCCGGCGTACGGCGGCGGGGGAGCGGTCGAACAGGAAGCGTGCCGTCGCCGACTCCGTGACGGCGGCCAGCTCCGCCACCGGACCGCTGTGCAGCACCTGCCCGCCGTGCTCACCCGCGTGCGGGCCGACGTCGACCAGCCAGTCGGCGCCGCGCACCACGTCGAGATGGTGTTCCACCACGAACACCGTGTTCCCGGCCGCCTTCAGCCGCTCCAGCACGCCCAGCAACGCCTCCGTGTCCGCCGGGTGCAGTCCCGCGGACGGCTCGTCGAGGACGTACACGACACCGAACAGACCGGACCTCAGCTGGGTCGCCAGCCGCAGCCGCTGGAGTTCGCCCGCCGAGAGCGTGGGGGTGGCGCGATCGAGGCTGAGGTAGCCGAGGCCGAGCTCCACGACGGGCGCGATACGGGAGATGAGGTCCTCGGTGAGGACACGAGCGGTCTGCGAGCCGCCGCCCTCAAGAACGCCCGTCAGCTCCTTCAGCGGCAGCGCCGCCAGCTCGGCGATCGTACGGCCGGCGAAGGTCACCGCCAGCGCCTCGGGCCGCAGCCTGCTGCCGTCGCACGCCGGGCAGGGCGCCGAGGTGAGGAACCGCTCAGCCCTGGCCCGCAGCGTCGGGCTCCTGGAGTCGGAGAACGTCTTCATGACATAGCGCCGGGCACTCATGTACGTGCCCTGGTACGGCCGTTGGATGCGGTCGGCGTCCCGCACCGGATGGACGGTCACCACCGGCTGCTCGTCGGTGAACAGGATCCACTGCCGCTGCTCGGCCGGCAGCTCGCGCCAGGGCAGGTCGACGTCGTGGCCGAGCGTGTCGAGGATGTCGCGCAGGTTCTTGCCCTGCCAGGCCCCGGGCCACGCGGCGATCGCGCCCTCCCGGATCGACAGCGACGGATCCGGGACCAGCAACTCCTCGGTCGTACGGTGCACTTGACCCAGCCCGTGGCACCGGGGGCACGCCCCGGCCGCCGTGTTGGGTGAGAAGGCGTCCGAGTCGAGCCGCTCGGCGCCGGGCGGGTAGGTGCCGGCCCGGGAGAACAGCATCCGCAGGGAGTTGGAGAGGTTGGTGACCGTGCCGACCGAGGAGCGGGAGGTGGGCGCCGAGCGGCGCTGCTGCAGGGACACGGCGGGCGGCAGCCCGGTGATCTCACCGACCCTCGGCGCTCCCACCTGGTGGATCAGCCTGCGGGCGTACGGGGCGACCGACTCGAAGTAGCGGCGCTGGGCCTCGGCGTAGATCGTGCCGAAGGCGAGCGACGACTTCCCGGACCCGGAGACCCCGGTGAACACGGCCAGGACGTCCCGCGGGATGTCGACGTCCACGCCCTTGAGGTTGTGCTCGCGGGCGCCGCGGACGCGGACGAACGGGTCGTGCGGGGAATGCATGGGGTGGATGCTCCGGGACGGTCGGGTGAGGGGTGTGGGCAAACCCCGCGATCCTATGCGAACCAGGCGTACGCCCGTGCGAGCCACCTGATGTTCACGACGCCGTCGGCTCACCCACACCGACCGCCCGTAGCGTCACGCCAGTCTCTCTTCCTACCGAGGAGCATCGTGAGCGTTTCAGCTCTGAGCACTCTCACCGCCGCGCTGCTGATGGTCACGGGTGCCGCCGCCCCGCAGCCGGTCTCCGTCTCCGCACGCGTGGAGACGCCCGCCGTGTACGACGACGAGGCGGGCGGCAACGCCGACGCCGACGACCCGGCCGTCTGGGTCGACCCACGGGACCCCGGGCGCAGCCTAGTGATCGGCACCCTGAAGGAGGCCGGCCTCGACGTCCACGGCCTCGACGGCAGGAGGCTGCAGCACATCGCCGCGCCCCCCGCGCCGGGTGAGGACGCCGCACCGGGCCGCTTCAACAACGTCGACGTCGTCTACGGTTTCGAACTGGGCGGCAGGAAGACCGACGTGGCCCTGGTCAGCGACCGCGGCCGGGACCGGGTGAGGGCCTACGCCATCGATCCGGCCGCCGTCGCGGCGGGCAGGCCCCCGCTGCGGGACGTGACCGCACCCGACGTCCCGCCGGTCTTCTCCGCCGACGAGGCCGAGGTCGACGACCAGCGCACCGCCTACGGACTGGCCGCCTTCAGCGCCGACGACCACGCGTACGCCGTGGTCAGCCGCCGCTCGGAGACCCGTCTGCGGCTGCTTCGGCTGGAGGACCGGGGCGGGCGCGTCGGCTACCGGAGCGAGGACACCCTCGACCTGCCCGCCTCCTTCACGCTGCCGAACGGGGCGAACTGGACGCCGTGCGCCGACCCCGGCGACCGCCCGCAGGTCGAGGGGATGGTCGTGGACCAGGAGGAACACGTCCTGTACGCGGCGCAGGAGGACGTCGGGCTGTGGCGCGTCGACCTCGACGACGAGGAGTTCGACCGGCCGGAGCTGATCGACCGGGTGCGCGAGTACGGCACTCCGTGGACGTACGACGCGCAGGAAGAGGAGTGCGTCCTGGACACCGCCCACGACCCGGGATTCGGCGGTGAGCACCTGAGCGCCGACGCCGAGGGCACGACGATCTACCACGCCGCCGACGGCAAGGGCTATCTCCTCGCCTCCAGCCAGGGCGACAACAGCTTCGCCGTCTACGAGCGCGAGGGCGGTAACGCCTATCTCGGCTCCTTCGCCGTCACCGACGGCCCCGCCACCGACGGTGTGCAGCACTCCGACGGAGCGAACGTGATCAATGTGCCGCTGGGCCGGTCCTTCCCCAAGGGGCTGCTCGTCGCCCACGACGGCGAGGCGACGCCGGCGGACGGCGACCGTGAGGGCACCGGCTTCAAGTTCATCCGCTGGGAGACGGTGGCGACCGCGTTCCCGAAGCCGCTGACCGTGGACACCGGTTCGTTCGACCCGCGCGACACCGACTGACCGCCGGCCGGCGGCTCGCCCGGGTCAGGAGGTGATGATCCGGGCGAGACGCCGGTAGGAATCCGCCGGCGCCGCACGTCACAAGGCATTCCGTTCCGAGAGGGGACACGAGCACGGTCATGGCCGGTCCTCGTCGACGCCGTGGCGGGCGGTGTGCTGTCTCGGTGAGGCCGAGGTGCCGCTCGGTGCGCCGGCCATCGAGGCGTCCGGCGCGGCACCGGTGTCCTGACCGCGGGTGGCGACGAGGGACCAGACGATGGACACCGTGATCGTCACGGTGATGAACCCGAGTGTGAGGGGGATGGGCAGCTTTCCGACGGGAGTCTCGGACAGGATGAGCTTGACGCCCGCGAAGCCCAGCAGCACCGCGAGGCCGTAGTGGAGGTAGGCGAAGCGGCGCAGTAGTCCGGACAGGCAGAAGTACAGGCTGCGCAGGCCGAGGACGGCGAAGGCGTTGGCGGTCCACACGATGAAGGTGTTCGAGGTGATGGCCAGGATCGCGGCGACGGAGTCGACGGCGAAGATCAGGTCGGTGGCTTCCACCGCGACCAGGGTCACGAAGAGCAGCGTCGCCACCCGTCGGCCGCCGACCCTGGTGAAGAACCGGTCGCCGTGGAAGCGGGCATCGGTGGGGATGATCCTCCGGACCAGGCGGACCACCGGATTGCGGTCGGGGTGGACTTCCTCGTCCTTGGAGACCGCCATCTTGTAGCCGGTCCAGATCAGGAACGCGCCGAACAGGTAGGCGGTCCAGAAGAACAGCTCCAGCAGTTCGGCACCGACGAAGATGAAGACCAGCCGTGCGGCGAGTGCGCCGAGGACGCCCCAGAAGAGGACCTTGTGCTGGTAGGCGTCGGGGACGGCGAAGAAGGAGAAGACCAGCGCGAAGACGAAGACGTTGTCGATGGACAACGCCTTTTCGATCAGATACCCGGCGTAGTAGGTGGAGGAGACCTCTCCGCCTTGCCACACGAGCAGCACCAGGCCGAAGGCCAGGCCGAAGGCGATCCAGACACCGCTCCAGAGCGCGGCTTCCTTGAAACCGATCACATGGTTGTCGCGGTGGGCGATCAGGTCGACGGCGAGCATGGCGGCGATCACGAGGGTGACCGCGGCCCACGCCCAGAGCGGGACGGTGAACGACAGTTCATTCATGGTCGATCGGCTTCCTCGAAGGCGGCAGAGGGGCGGAAAGGCGGGGCGCGGCCCCGGGCCCTGGCGGGTACGGAGGGGAGCCGGGCCCGGGCCGCCGGTTCACAGGGGCGGTCACCTCCCTCATCTCGTGTGACTCCAGGCCGTCGGTGTGGCGGTGTGGACGAACGGGCCGCACCGCTGGGTGGCAGCCTCGGTCAGGACGTGGGCGTCCAGCCCTGCCGGGCCCCGTGCGGAGGTCACCAGCACCGAGGACAGATGGCGGGCGGCTACATCGAGTACGGCGCCCGCCGCTCGCAGCCGGGTGCCGTGCGGCGCGACGCGGTGGACGACGGGGATGTGGTCCACGCCCGCCTGCCGTATCCGGGGAAGTACCCGGCCCATCACGACACGGGCAGCGTGCGCGTCCGCTTCTGCGGTGACGGACGAGTGGGCGTGTGCGGGCAGGACGGCGACGAGCAGCAGGGGGGCCCGACGCGGGACGGCCAGGCGCAGTGCGGTGTCGACGACGGCGACGTCTTGGACGGAGTCCGCCAGGAGAGCGGTCACCGGACGGGGCGTGGAAACCGGTGGCACCTGTTCGGTGGGGACGGTGGGGGCGGCGGGACGAGTGAGGGGCTGGTGAAACACAAATGCCCCCTTTTCGGGATGCGTGGGAGGTTTTGAGGGTGATTCAAGCGTCACGCACCCCTCCCACACCCGTCAAGAATTACGCGAATTTTTTTTCGCTAATCAATGTTCGGGTAGGCTTGGATACGCGAATCCAGCTTCGTATGATGGGGATTCATGAGCGTGTCCTCCTCCCGCGGCGATCAGTGGACCTTCCTGACCAACCACGCCCGCGTCCTGCTGCAGATCGCCCGTGACGCCGACACGCGCCTGCGTGACATCGCCACGGGCATCGGCATCACCGAACGTGCCGTCCAGCTGATCGTCGCCGACCTTGAGGCCGCCGGATACCTCACCCGTACCAGGGTGGGCCGCCGCAACCGGTACACCATCGACCCGACCGTCGCCCTGCGCCACCCCGCCGAGGCCGGCCATCCCGTGGGCGACCTCCTCGGGGCTTTCCTCCACCGCGAGGAAGGCCCCGAGTCGACCGGGCCGGAGTCGTCCCCCACCTGAGGCCCGGGCCGTCGTGCTTCACTCACGGCGCAGTACGACCTTGAGCGCGCCGGACTGCGTGCCGTGGGAGAACACCTCGTAGGCGTCCTCCACCCGATCGAGGCCGAACGTATGGGTGACCAGCTGTGAGACGTGCAGGCGTCCGAACCTCACCAGCTCCATCAGCCACGGTATGGAGTGCGTGTCCACCTGGCCGGTGCTGATCGTCACGTTCTTGCGCCACAGGGATTCGAGATGCAGGGTGACCGGTTTGCCGTGGGTGCCGATGTTGGCGATGTGCCCTCCCGCGCGGACGGCGCGGGTGCACAGCACGAACCCCTCCGGCTCCCCCGATGCCTCGATGACCACGTCGGCACCCGGCCCCTCGGCCAACTCGGCGATCATCGTCCCCGGTAGTTCGGCGGCATCGGCCCCCACGCGGGCGGCGGCTTCCAGGCGGGCGGAAGACAGGTCCACCACGATGATCCGGCGGGGCGAGCACAGCCGCGCGACGGCCACGCAGGCGAGACCGACGGGACCCGCGCCCACCACGACGACGGTGTCTCCCGGGCCCACCTCCCCGTTGCGCACGCCGACTTCGTAGGCGGTGGGGAGGACTTCGGCCAGCAGGACCGCGTCGTCGAGCGGGAGGGCGGAGGGCCGTCGGTGGGTGGAGTGGTCGGCGAAGGGAACCCGTACGAACTCCGCCTGGGTCCCGTTGACCAGATTCCCCAGGACCCATCCACCGCCCCCGCTGCACTGTCCGCGCAGGGTGTCACGGCACGCCGGACAGCGGCCGCAGGCCGAGACGGACGACACGATCACCTGGTCGCCGGCGCGCAGGTCGTGGACGTCGCCGCCGGTCTCCATGACTTCGCCCACGGCTTCATGACCGAGGACCGTCCCCGGCTTCACCTCGGGCAGGTCCCCGCGAAGGATGTGCAGATCGGTGCCGCAGATGGCCGTGGCCTCGATGCGCACGACGGCGTCGGCAGGGTCCTCGATCGCAGGATCCGGGACGCTGTCCCAGGAGATCCGTCCGGGACCGTGGTAGACGAGAGCACGCATGGTCATCCACTCCCTGGCCGACTCGGCCGGCTCCCTCCACCGTCGCTCTGCAAGGACGCCCGGGCAACCGGGACCATCGGACCGGTCGACTCGGCAGGATCGTCGGACTCCTGCGGCCGGGACGTGCGGCTGCGTCGCCCGGTGTTCAGGGCCGGACGGGTGGGGATACCACTGTGCCGATCAGGGAGAGCCAGTCGGTCAGACCGGCGGGGTCGGCGGCCCCGCGCAGCGGAAGCCGACATGCCCGTCCGGTCGTCATGACGCCGTCTCCGGTGAGGCGTCCAGGCCCGGTGACGACTGGTTGCATGGCGGCGGCCTCCGTCTCGTACGAAGCTGGAGATGACGGTGAACGAGTCGACGGTGGACGCTCCGGACGTGGTCGGCATGCCGGGCACGGCGGGTCCTCTCGTTCGAGGAGTGCCCCGATCCGCTCCGCGGCGCATGCGGACGGGAGGGGACCGGAGATGCGGCATCCGGCCGAGAGGAGATCGGGCGGTGACCATTCCCCTGGTGGTCGGCATCGACGGCTCCGAGGCGAGCCTGGAGGCAGTGGACTGGGCCGCCGACGAAGCCGTCCTTCATGGTGTGCCGCTCCATCTCCTGCACGCGGCGGCGCGGGACCACGAAGCGTCCGAACTGATCGATGCCGCCTCGGAACGCGTCAGGAAGGGCGCTCCCAGCGTGCAGCTGTCGAGCGAAGTGCTGCATGAGGACGCGACCGCCGCCCTGGTCGACGAGGGGCGTAACGCCTATGCGCTGGTGCTGGGATCCAGAGGGCTCGGTGGCCTGTCCGGAATGCTTCTCGGATCGGTCAGCCTCGCCGTGGCGGCGCGAGCGGACTGCCCGGTCGTCGTGGTCCGTGGCGCGGCAGAGCACCGGAACACCCGGTTCGGGAACGTCGTGATCGGTGTCGAGGAGGGAGAGGGCAGCGGTACGGCAGTGCAGTTCGCGTTCCGTGAGGCACATGCACGGCACTGCCGGCTGGTGGCGGTGCACGCCTGGAGCGCACCGTTCGGTGCCATCAGCACACCACACGTTTCGTCTCCGTACGCTCCCCGGACCCACCGGCGTCCGCCGGCGCGGGTGCTGGACGACGCCCTGCGAGAGGCGTCGGAGCAGTACCGCGCCCCGGTGAGCCGACGAGTGATCGAGGGACCGGCACGCCAGGCCCTGCTGGAGGCGGCCTCCGAGGCGGACCTGCTGGTCGTCGGCGCCCGCAGACGACAGGGGCACCTGGGCCTGCAACTGGGACTGATCAACCATGCGGTACTGCATCACGCGCCATGTCCGATCGCGGTCGTCCCCCGGATATGAGCAGACCGGCGCAGACGCACCACGGTCGGCCCCCGCAGGGCCGGAAGTCGTCCCCGCAGGGACTTTCGGCCCTGTGACCGCAGTCCGGTGCCGTCCCACGGTGGGAGTGGTGGAGGTACGGGCCGGCGATCTGCTGGAGGCCGAGTCATGAGTGCACGGAATTCGCCGCACGCGTCCGGTCCTCCGCCGCGCCGCCAGGGGGCATCAGAAGGGACGAACCCCCTCCGACGTACGTCCGACCGGTTCGAGTCCTGGTTCCGCCGCTTCCTGATGCTGGCCCTCGTCCTCGGCGTGCCGGTCGCCGCGCTCAGCGCGGGGCTGACGACGTACGAGTCGTCGATGCGCACCGTGCGCGCCCAGTCGGCGGAACGTCAGGAGGTCGCGGCCCGGCTCACGTCGACCGCCAAGGGCGTCACCACGGACGGGAAGCAACGGGCGCAGGTGCGCTGGACCGACGGGAACGGCACAGTGCGGACCGGAACAACCCTCGTCACGGCGCACATCTCGCAGGGCGCCACCGTGCGGGTGTGGATGGACCGCGACGGCGGCCTCACCAGCCCGCCGATGAGTGAGCTCAGCGCGACGACCAATGGCTGGTTCGTGGGCGGTATGGCCGCGATCGGCGTGGGCGCCGGGTTCTACGCGGCGCGCGCAGGCATGCGCCGTGTGCTGGACCGGCGACGGTACGCGCAGTGGGACACCGAGTGGGACTGGGTCGAGCCCCTGTGGTCCGCGCGCTTTCGCCGGTGACGGGCAGGAATCCCGGCCGGCAGACGAGGAGGCGATGTCGATGTCCGACGCGACGAGCACCGACCTGTACACGCTTTCGCCTCCGCTGTCCGCCGTACGCCGGGGAGGTCGAGCCGCTGACGAAACACGTCCGGACCTCATGGGTCCGTATCGAGGCGAGGAGGAAAGCGATGCCGCACACGGCGGAGTGGAAGGTTCGACTCCACCTCTTCGAGGAGGGCGACGGAACCACGAAGGCACACGTGCTGCTGGACACCGGCACCACGGCGCTCACCGGCCACGGGGCCGCGCATTGCCACCCGGCGGACGCCGATGTGCCCGAGATCGGCGACGAACTGGCGGCGGGCCGAGCCATGAAGGACCTCGCCCAACAGCTGCTGAACATCGCCGAGCGCGACATCGAGGGCATGGGCGCGCCCCGGCCCAGTACCCGTCAGGTCACCGGATGGCCCACGTGACCGACGGTCGGAGCAGCAGGTCAAGGAGGATCAGCCATGACACATCCCGTACGACACAGCAGAGGTGGGCTCTCGGCAGCGCTGCATGAGCTGGACGATCTCCGTGCCCGGATGGACCAGCTCATGCACGCCGTCTTCCCTGTGGGCGGTTACCCCGAGTTCGGCACGGCCGAGCCGTGGGCGCCGCCGGCCGACGTCGTGGACACCGAGGACGCCTACCTGGTGGAACTGGAGCTTCCCGGCGTGGGCAAGGACCAGATCACCGTGGAGGTCGCCGCGGGCGAACTCGACATCCACGGCGAGATCAAGGAGAAGGAACAAACCGGGGTGGTCCGCAGGCATACCCGCCGCATGGGGCAGTTCGACTACCGCACGACTCTGCCGCCGAACTCCGACACCGAGCACATCAGCGCGGACCTGACGAGTGGAGTCCTCAGGGTGCGGATCCCGAAAACCGAGACGGGCAAGGCCAAGCGCATCGAGATCACCGGCTGACCGGGGTGAGGAAGTCCGGGGTCGCGTACCGGGTTCGGCAGGCCGGTGCCCGTTGCCTCCGCGCGAGGCCGGCGGCCGCGCGCGGTCACGGTCCCGCGTGTCTTCCAGCCGCCGGCTCCGACGGCCCCGTGGGGCGTTCCGGTCGTCCGCCACGGTCACAGCGGTGACGTCGTTGTCCGCCGGCCGCCTGACGATCCGCTCGACAGCAGGTCACGCCGCGCCGTGACGACCTCTCGGGTCATGAGCTCCGCGACCGTTCGGTGGTGCATGTCGCCTCTCCTGTCCGGGCTCTGAACCGATTGACATCCGGTCGGCTCGGCCCGCCCGGCAGAAACGCGCCGGTCGTCCCATGCGGCCGCGTGTCGCGCGTGGCACGTTGGATACAGCACCGTTCTGAGGAGAGGTGGCGATCATGCGAGCTCACCTCGGTGACCGGCTCGTCGTAGAGAATCCCGCGACCGGCGTCGCCAGGCGCGACGGCGAGATCGTCGGACTCCACCACGAGGACGGAACGCCTCCCTACGACGTGCGCTGGTCGGACACGGATGAGGTGACGCTCATGTTCCCCGGGCCCGACGCGCACATCCGGCATGTGGAGCACGGGCAGCCGGGCGCCACGCGCACGTCATCCCGGACGGACATCGGTGAGGCGGAGGCCAGGCCCGCGGTTGCTCCGCCGACCGGGACGGCCGACCCAGGCGACATCGGTCGGCGCGTGGCCCTGGAACGCCGCAGGCGCGGGCTCAGCCGCGAGGAGACGGCCCGCCGCGCCCACATCTCGCCGGGCTACCTGGCGTACCTGGAGGAACAGCCGGCCGACCCGACCGTGGCGACTCTCCTCAGCCTGGCCGCCGCACTGGGCACCACCGCCACGGCCCTGCGCGGAGCCGGCGTCGACCTGCCACCCGGTCAGGGGCACGCACTGCTGCATCCGCAGCTGCGGGACCTCGGCCCGGAAGAATGCCGCCGCCTGCTGTCCACGCACGGCGTGGGGCGCATCGCCGTGTCGACGCCCGACGGCCGCCCGGCGGTCGTCCCGGTCAACTACGAGGTCGTCGATGACGCGATCGCCTTCCGGACCGCGCCCGACTCCGTGCCCGCGGCGGCTGTCGGAACGGAGGTCGCCTTCGAGGTCGACCACTTGGATGATGCGATGAGCCAGGGCTGGAGTGTGCTCGCGGTCGGCCCCGCGAACGTCGTCACGGAGCCCGACGCCGTACGGGGGCTCGCCCGGCGCGCACACACCGAGCCATGGGCGGGCGGTGCACGCGAGATGTGGGTGTCGATCCGGCCCACGCGACTCACGGGCCGGCGTATCACTCCTGCCGATCAGTAGCCGCCCACGGGCCGCCGCGGGCCCCGCCCGGCGGGCCGCCGACTTGCAACGGGAGGCGCAGCCGCACGCGTTCGAGATCCGCGCCGACTTCTGGCACGTCATCCAGCCCTGACCCGCCGGAGCGACCGAAGCCGGCCGGCCTCGCACACGGTCACAAAGTTGTCCCGGCCCCGTCCCGACCGGCTGACTCGCCGGTGAGCTGTGGCTCGACATCCACGACGCCCTCCACGGCGCGCACGAGGCGCACGGCGACCGAGATGAGCGAGGTGTCGTGTGTGTGCCCGCGGAGCGTGACGACTCCCTCGTGCACGCTCACGTGGATCGCGTGGCTGAAGGCCGGGAAGAGGTACGCCACCACGGTACGGCGAACCTCCTCCTCGATCTCCTCGTCCGGCCGCAGGAAGACCTTCAGCAGATCGGCACGGCTGACGATGCCCTGGAGCATGCCGATGCCATCGACCACGGGCAGCCGCTTGACGTGCCGGACGGCCATGATCCTGGCCGCCTGTGCCAGGGTGGCGTCGGCGTGAACCGTGATCGCGGGGGTGCTCATGAGCTCCTCCGCCGTCACCGCCCCGGCCTTGGCGACGTCGGACAGACGCCGACGTGGTTCGAAGAGGCTCGGGTCGCTGTCGCGGAACTCCTCCTTGGGCAGCAGGTCGGCCTCGGAGACGACGCCGATGACACGCCCTTCTCCCTCCAGGACCGGCATGGCGCTGACCTTCCACTGCTCCATGGTCCGGACGATCTCCTTGAAGGGCGCGTCACGTCCGACGGCCACGACCGTCCGGGTCATCACATCGCCGACGATGTGCGGGGTCTCAGGCACGCGATCCTCCTCGTCTCCCCTCCTCAGGGCACCTCGCCGGCACCCTGGGGGGCGTACAGGTCGAGCAGTCGCACCCGGGCGGACCTGAGCCGCTCCGCGATCACGCCTGCGACGCAGGTGAGCAGCGCATGATCCAGTTCCGGATGATGATCCAGAAACGGTCGGCTTTTCCGCCCTCGTCGAAGATGCGCACGTCGGCCGCGAACGACAGACCCTAGGGGCAAGAGCTGCTCGCGATGTTCCTCGGTCAAGGCGCCGAAGACGCCGGTCCTGACAGCCACGATCGCCTTCCCTTCACCGTGACCTCGGAGCGGAATCGGGCTCGTACCAGCCGATGCGACGGCCGTGGCGGCGAGGTGAGCCACGAACCCCCGGTTCTCGCGCCGGCCGCATGACTCCACGATCGTCGCAAATCGGCGCGGTGCAACCTGGGCCGACGGCCTTCGCCGGAGCCCATCCCTGTGTCGCGACCAGAGCCGTGCGGTGCGACGGTATTGACAAGGGGCTTCCCGCAGTGGCCGGGCATGAAGGTGGTGGTGACCGTGGAGCTCCCGCTGGTGGTGGGTGTCGACGGATCGGACTCCAGCCTGGAGGCCGTTGACTGGGCGGTGGACGAGGCGGCGCGCCTCGGGCTGTCTCTGCGGCTCCTCTACGCCTCTTTGTGGGAGCGGTACGAGGGCGGCCGCCCGTCCTTCAGTACCGACCGTCCGGCCGAAGCGGTCATGGCTCAGCACATCGCCGCGTCCGGCGCGGAACGCGCCCGGCTGCGCAACCCGGAGGTGAAGGTCTCCAGCGACGTAGTGCCCGACGACGCCGTGTCCGCTCTCCTGCACGCGGCCCATGAATCCTTCGCCCTGGTCACGGGCTCCCGCGGCCGCGGTGAGATCGCCGGGGTCCTGCTCGGTTCGGTCAGCCTCGCGGTGGCCGCCCGTGCCGTGTGCCCCGTGATCGTGGTTCGCGGTGGGGAGCGGAACAGGCAGGGCTCGCTCGGCCGGGTGGTGGTCGGCGTCGGCGACTCCACGGAGGGCGCGGCGGCCGTCCGGTTCGCCTTCCGCGAGGCCGAGGCGCGCGGTTGCGGTCTGCACGCCGTACGGGCCTGGCGCCGGCCCGCCCACGGACACGCGGACCATCCCTTGATCGCGGACGATGCCGCCGGCGCCCATGAGGAGCGCGTCTCCGCTCTTCTCACCGACGCGCTGCGCGACGCCCTGCGGAACCACCCGCAGGTGGACGTGCATCGTCAGGCGGTCGAAGGCCCCGCCCACAAGGTCCTCCTGGACGCCGCGGCGGAGGCTGACCTGGTGGTCGTGGGTGCGCGCAGGCGCCACGGCCATGTCGGTCTGCAATTCGGCAGGGTCGCCCACGCCTTGCTGCATCACGCCCGGTGCCCGGTGGCCGTGGTCCCGCAACGGGTCTGACCCGCCCCGCATCTCATGGCCCTTCACATCGCGCAGGGGGAAAGAGGAGAGGGCGGCGAATGTCGGAGTGGACCTGGGAGTACGAGGGCTACGACCCGGCCGGCGAGCGACTGCGCGAGTCGTTGTGCACGCTCGGCAACGGGTACTTCGCCACCCGTGGTGCCGTGCCCGAGAGCAGGGCGGGCCTGGTGCACTGCCCGGCCACCTACGCGGCCGGCGTCTACAACCGTCTGGAGTCCGGCGTGGCGGGGCGGCGGGTGGTGAACGAGGACCTGGTGAACCTCCCCAACTGGCTTCTGCTGCGGATCCGTCTCCGCTTCGCCGACGGATCGACGAGCCCGTGGTTCTCTCCCGACCGATGGCAGCCGCTCGACCACCGGCACAGCCTGGATCTGCGCCGGGCCACGCTGACACGGACGTTCCGGTTCCGGGACGACGAGGCAGGCGTGCTGAGTGTGGAGCAGGTCCGGCTGGTACACATGGCGGATCCGCATCTGGCCGCGCTGCGGACCGTTGTCACAGCCGAGGAGTGGTCCGGAGAGGTCGAGGTGGAGTCCGTCCTCGACGGCGATGTGATCAACAGCAACGTGCACCGTTACAGGTCCCTCAACCGTCACCACCTGGTCCGTGTACGGACCGGCGCGTCCGCGACCGACGTGACGTGGCTGAGCTGCCGCACCAGCACCTCCGACATCGGCATCGCGATGGCGGCCCGTACGGTCGCCGTCGGCCGGCCCCCCACGTCCTCGGAGGTGCGGGCTTCTCGCCGCCGTGCGGCACACCGGCTGGTGGTACCGGTCGCTCCAGGCAGCCCCGTCGTCGTGGACAAGACGGTCGCCCTGCACACCTCCCGCGATCCGGCGATCAGTGACCCGCTGGGCGCGGCGCTCGACCGGGTGGCCACGGCTGCCGGCTTCCCGGCGCTTGTGAACTCCCATGAAGCGGCCTGGGCACGGTTGTGGCGGGGCGCGGACATCCAGGTGCCCGGGGAGGCCGGCCGTGTCCTGCGCCTGCATCTGTTCCACGTGCTGCAGACACTGTCGCCGCACACCGCGGACCTGGACGTGGGCGTGCCGGCCCGCGGGCTGCACGGCGAGGCGTACCGGGGCCATGTCTTCTGGGACGAACTGTTCGTGCTGCCGTACCTGAACCTGCATTTCCCGGAGGTCTCCCGGGCCCTGCTCACCTACCGTCACCGGCGCCTGCCCCAGGCATGCCGCGCCGCCCGCGCGGTGGGCCGGGCCGGGGCGATGTACCCATGGCAATCCGGTAGCGACGGCCGTGAGGAGACCCAGCAACTGCACCTCAACCCCCGTTCGGGCCGGTGGCTGCCGGACCACTCCAGGCTCCAGCACCACGTCGGCTCGGCGATCGCCTACAACGTGTGGCAGTACTGCGAGGCGAGCGGCGACACCGAGTACCTGCACACCAAGGGCGCGGAGATGCTGCTGCAGATCGCCCGCTTCTGGGCGGACAGCGCGGAGTTCGCCCCGGGCCTCGGTCGGTACCGCATCCGTGGCGTGGTCGGCCCGGACGAGTACCACGACAGCTACCCCGACGCCGCCCGGCCGGGCCTGGACGACAACACGTACACCAACGTCACCGCCGTCTGGGTGCTCAGCCGTGCCCTGGACCTGGTGCGGCGCCTCCCGGCATGGCGCCGACAGGAGCTGTTCGAACGCATCGAGCTGGACGGCGGCGAACTCCCGCGGTGGGAGGAGGTCTCCCGGCGGCTGCGGGTGCCGTTCCATCAGGGCGTCATCAGCCAGTTCGACGGCTACGGCGACCTCACCGAGCTGGACTGGGACGCCTACCGCACCCGCTACGACAGCATCCGGCGGCTGGACCGCATCCTCGAGGCGGAGGGCGACTCCGTGAACCGCTACCAAGCTTCCAAACAGGCCGACGTCCTGATGCTCGGCTACCTCTTCTCGCCCGCCGAGCTGCGGGATCTGTTCCGCCGTCTCGGGTACGACGTGGACGACGAGGTCTGGCGCCGGACCGTCGACTACTACCTGAAGCGCACCAGCCACGGCTCCACCCTCAGCGGACTCGTCCACGGCCTCGTCCTCGCCCGGGCCAGACGAGCCGAGGCGTGGAGTTACGTCCAGGAGGCCCTGGAGGCGGACATCGCCGACATCCAGGGCGGCACGACGGGTGAAGGCATCCACCTCGGCGCCATGGCCGGGACCTTGGACCTGGTGCAACGCGGCCTGACGGGACTGGGCACGCGTGAGGACGCCCTCTTCCTGGACCCGGTGCCCCTGCCCGCGCTGTCGGAGTACGGGTTCTCCCTGCGTTACCGCGGCCATTGGGGTGTCGGTGTACGGCGCCGGAGCGGACAGCTGGAGATCCGGGTGCCCGACTCGGAGGAGTCACCCATCCGCGTGGTGCTGGCCGACCGGGCCGTGACCGTCGCGCCCGGAGAGACCTGCACGCTTGTGCTGCCGGAGAGTTGATACGCGCAGACGCGCGTGCCGAGCTCGGCCTCGGCGGCAGTTCCACGGGCAGACCATAGGCTCGAAAACGGGGTTCCGCTTCAGGCGACAGTGCTGTGGGAGACGTGGATGAAATGGCTGGTCTCGCTGCTCGGTGCCGGGCTCGTCATGCTCACCCTGCGGGATCTCTTCCACACCCTCTGGCACCCGACCCGCCACGGCGGCCTGAGTCGCCTCGTCATGACGGCGATGTGGCGCCTGGCCCGGCGCTTGCGCACACGCAGGCGGGTGGTCGGGCTGGTCGGGCCGCTCGCCATGGTCACGGTCGTGTCCATGTGGGCCGCCACCGTGATCCTCGGCTGGGCCGTCGTCTACTGGCCCCACATGCCCGAAGCGTTCACCTTCTCCGCCGGCTCCGAGGCGGCCCAGGAGCCGGCGTTGCTCGACTCCCTGTACCTGTCGCTCGTCACGGTCGCCACGTTGGGCCTGGGAGACATCGCACCCGGCGAGGGCTGGCTCCGCCTGGTCTCACCGTTGGAAGCCCTCGTCGGCTTCGCCCTCCTGACGGCCACTGTCTCCTGGGTGCTGGAGATCTACCCGGCGCTGACCCGCCGGCGGGTCCTGGCCATCCGGCTGGCGCTGCTGCGCGACGCGGACCCGACGCCGGGGCAGATCGACTGCACGGCCGGGGCGCTGCTGCTGGACAGCCTGGCAACGGACGTCGTACGCGTGCGTATCGACTTCACCCAGTACGCCGAGGCGTACTACTTCCATGACGGGGAGGACCACTCGTCGCTGGCGGCCATGGTCGGCTACGCCGCCACCCTCGCCCAGCGAGGACAGGCAGCCCAGCGGCCGGAGGTGCGTCTGGCAGGTGATGTGCTCGCCGGTGCGCTGAAGGACCTCGCCGCCATCCTTGACCAGCGTTTTCTCCACTCCGGTGGCACGGTGACGGACGTCTTCGCCGCGTACGCCGCGGACCACGGGCGCAGCCTCACCCAGCCCTGACCAAAGGCCCGTGCCGGCTTGCATCGCCAGGATCGCCCACACGGCGAACGGTCGGTCAGTCTGTTCTCGAAGTCCGACTGGCTGGGCTCACCCCAGGCAGCTGTCCTCTCACGTCGATCGACGGAACCGCGTTTCCAGCTCGTGCGTGGCGTCCGACGGCAAGAGCCCGCGGGGAGGCTCGGAGACCCAGAGCCGCTGGCAGCCCGGAAACTCCAGGTCCCGGGCCGGCCGGACGGTGTCGCGCAGTGCCTCCGCGTGCGTGTGGCCCTCCCGGGTGCGGGAGCGGTCGAGGACGGAGAAGCGGGTCGAGGCGATCACGGAACTCATACAGGGTGCAACGCCTGGGAGTCCGCAGGATTCCTCTCGTGGTCGCAGACGTCGTCGATGCCGTAGGTGTCCCAGGCCGGGAACGGGTCGTCGGCCGGGAGGCCCTCGTCCTCAGCGATCAGGCATTCGGTCAGGGCGCTCCGGAGCGCCTCGGCGTCCAGCCGGACGCCGATGAGGACCAGTTCCTGCGCGTAGGGGGCGTCGGCGTCCCGTGCGGCGCTGGGCTCGAAGCGGGCGACCGAGCCGGCCTGGGACCACAGGCCCGTCAGGTGCGGGCGGCTGGCGAGGGTGAAGAACCCCTTGGACCGCAGCACCTTTCCGTACGCGCCGCTGTCGAGCCGCTCCGTGACGAAGGTCCACAACCGCCCCGGGTGGAAGGGGGTTTCGGAGCGGAACACCGTCGAGGAGATGCCGTACTCCTCGGTCTCCGGGACGTGGTCGCCGTTCAGCTCCCGCACCCAGCCCGGCGCCTGCTGGGCGCGCTCCAGGTCGAAGAGCCGGGTGCCGAGCACCTCCCGGAGCGCCACGCGGCCGTGTACGGCGTCGACGACGCGCGCGGCCGGGTTGAGCCGGGCCAGCGCCGCGCGCAGCCGGTCGGCCGTCGGCCGGTCGACCAGGTCCAGCTTGTTGAGCACGATGACGTCGGCGAACTCGACCTGGTCGACGAGGAGATCGCTGACGGTGCGCTCGTCGTCCTCGTACGGGGCGAGGCCGCGTTCGGCCAGTTCGTCCCCGCTGTCCAACTCGGTGAGGAAGTGGGCGGCGTCGACGACCGTGACCATGGTGTCCAGCGATGCGAGATCGCCGAGCGTGGCGCCGTCGTCGCGGGCGAAGGAGAAGGTGGCGGCGACCGGCATCGGTTCCGAGATACCGGAACTCTCGATGAGCAAGTGGTCGAAACGGCCCTCGCGGGCCAGCCGGTCGACCTCGTCCAGCAGGTCGTCGCGCAGGGTGCAGCAGATGCACCCGTTGGTCATCTCGACCAGGCGTTCCTCGGTCCGTGACAGCGCGGCCTCGCCGCCCCGCACCAGGGCGGCGTCGATGTTGACCTCGCTCATGTCGTTGACGATGACCGCCACGCGCAGCCCTTCACGGTTGGCCAGCACATGGTTGAGCAGCGTCGTCTTGCCCGCCCCGAGGAAGCCGGACAGGACGGTGACCGGCAGACGGCTCTCGTACGGCATCCCCGCTCAGCCCTGGGGGCGCAGCAGCCCGCGCTCGTACGCCCTGACCAGGTGCTGCGGCACGAGGTGACTGACGCCGTCGACGGTGACGGGAACGAGCTGCGGCGTGCTCGCCTTCCACTGGGCGCGGCGGTGGCGGGTGTTGCTGCGGGACATCTTCCGCTTGGGGACAGCCATGACGGACCTCCTCGGTGGGTGAACACCGAGGACGCTACATGAAAATGGATCCCATTAACAATTACCGGCGAGGGCGGCAGCCGGGAGCGGTGGCCCGTCAGCGTCGCGACCGCACCCGTGCGTCCCGCGGCGGCCGGACGAACTGAAGCTCCAGCGCGACCGGCGGCCGCGCGAGGCCCGGCCCGCCCGCGGCCGCCCACTGCACCAGCTCCTCCGTGCAGTCGTCGTCCATCGCGAAGCCCACCCAGGTGGCCCGCCCGCCGGCCCGGCGCCCCGCGGCCGACGGCTGGACGACGATCACATTGGCCTGGTCGCAGGGGCCGAGGCAGTCCGTCGTGCGGACCTGGAAGCCGTGCTCGGCGCCGGCCGTGCGCAGCCGCTCCAGCTGCCCCGCGTGATCGGTGCCGGGGTGCTTGCGGGGATCGCCGCAGCAGCAGCCCCGGCAGACGACGAGCGTGCAGGGGCGCTGGCGGGCGGCGCCGATCAGGAAGGTGTGAGTGGGCATGACAGAAGCATCCCTCACTCCTTCGTGCCCACGAGCATCCGCACCTCGAACTCCGCGTAGGCGGCGTCCTCCCGGGCCTCCCGGCGGTCGCTCAGCACCGTGCCGAGCCAGCCGAGGAGGAAGCCCGCCGGGATGGAGACGATGCCGGGGTTCTGCAGCGGGAACCAGGCGAAGTCGGCACCCGGGTAGAACGAACCCGGCGTGGAGGAGACCACCGGGGAGAACAGCACCAGCAGGACCGAGCAGGCCAGGCCGCCCCAGAGGCTGAGCAGCGCGCCCCGTCCCGTGAAGCGCCGCCAGAACAGGGTGTACACGATCGTCGGCAGGATCGCGGACGCCGCGATGGCGAAGGCGAGGAAGGCGAGCGTCGCGGTGTTGGCGCCGTACGAGACGAGGGCGAGCATCATGGCGAGGACGCCGATGACGGCCGCGGACAGCCGGGCCACGGTCAGTTCCTCGGTCTCGCTCGCACGGCCCTTGCGGATCACCTCGCCGTACAGGTCGTGGGCGAGGGAGGAGGCGGCGGCGAGGGTGAGGCCGGCCGCGACCGCGAGCAGCGTGACGAAGGCGAGGCAGGACAGCAGGGCCGTCAGGATGCCGCCGCCGAGGGCGTTGGCCAGCAGCAGAACCGCGGAGTCGCCCTTGTGGTCGGTCTCGGCGATGGTCTCCCGGCCGACGATCGCCGTGGCACCGAGGCCGAGGATCCCGGCCGCCAGGCAGACCAGTGCGACCAGGCCCATCGCCCAGACCACGGACGAGCGCAGGACGTCGACCTTGCGCGGGGCGAGCAGGCGCATCAGGACATGCGGGAGCGCGGCCAGTCCGAGGACGATCGCCAGCTCCAGGCTGAAGAAGTCGAGTGTGCTGGTGGCGCTGGCCCCGTAGCGCAGCCCGGGTTCCAGGAACCGTGTGCCGGTGCCGCTGTTGTTCGCCGCGGCGGACAGCAGGGCGTCGGGGTTCCAGTCGTAGTGGTGGAGCACCATCACGGCGGTGACGCAGACGCCCGCCACCAGCATCACGGCCTTGATGATCTGGATGACGGTGGCACCGGGCATGCCGCCGATGGCCGCGTACACGATGACGATCGTGCCGATCACGATGACGCACAGGGTGCGGGTCGCCGCGCTGGGTTCACCCGTGAACTGGGTCAACAGCGCCATGCTGCCCACGAGCTGGGCCACCAGGTACAGCACCGCGATGGTGAGGGTGCACACCGCCAGCGCGAGCCGCGCCGGGCGCTGGAGTTCGGTCAGACGCAGGGCCAGCGTGTCACCCAGGGTGAATTTGCCCGTCCGGCGCAGGGGTTCGGCGATGAGCAGCAGCACCATCATCCAGGCAGCGACCGTGCCGCCGAGGTACAGCAGTCCGTCGTACCCGGTGAGGGCGACCAGTCCGGTACTGCCCAGCAGGGTCGCGGCCGACAGGTAGTCGCCGCACATGGCAAGCCCGTTGCGCAGCGGGGACATGGTGCGGTTGCCGAGGTAGAACTCGCTGATCTCGTCGCGCTGCGGGGCGGTGAGCAGCGCCATGAACAGCGTGACCACGACCACCGACAGGAAGAGGACGAACGTCAGTTGCAGGCTGAACCGGTCGACGATGCCTTCCGACAGGGTCACCACGCGCGGTACCCCCCGGAGCCGGGCTGGACGGTCCGCCCGGCCTCCTCGCGGGACACGGTGGCGCGCAGCGAACCCGCTTCGTGCTGCCGCAGTCGTGAGCCGAGGCCCCGGGCGAGCGGGTCGACCCGTCTGCGCATGTGCCGGACGTAGCACCAGGCCGTCACGCCCATCACGACGAACTGGCCGAGCCCCAGGGCGAGGCCGACGGTGAGGTGTCCGACCAGGCGCTCGTTCATCGGGCCCGGGACGTAATGCGACAGCAGCACGTACAGCAGGAATCCGCCGACCGAAAGAAGCGTGGCGCGGATGCCGAATCCGAGCTGGGTGCGCCTCAGTGAGCGAAATTCGGGCTCTTCGGATATGCGTGTGGAGGGCGGTGGTTCATCGGTCGGTGAACCGTTTGTGAGCGGATTGTCGTGCCATGGTGAAAACTCGGGCACAGGCGCACCTTCTTCGCTGCGTCATGCCGAACACACTCGTGGGTGCGGGCTTGGTGGGGGGCGGGCGGCGGGGCCGGAGCCCGGAGTATGTCAGCGGCCTCTTTGAACAATCAACCGCCAGGGAGGAATTGCCCGCCGTCCGTGGCGCGTCACAACCCCGGTGAACGTGTGGTGATCGTGAACGGCCTGCGGAAAAGGGCCCTCGGCGAAATAGTCCGGCCCATTACTTCCGGTCAGGCTGTCTCAAAGCGGTCCCGGGCCGTCTAGGGTGAATGGTGTGACCGACCGCAGCAATCGCCCGCTAGCCGTGTTCGACCTGGACAACACCCTCGCCGACACGGCACACCGGCAGCACTTCCTGGAGCGCAGGCCGCGCGACTGGGACGCCTTCTTCGCGGCCGCCCCGCAGGATCCGCCGATCGCGCAGGGCGTCGCGTTGGCCCTGGAGAGCGCCGGGGAATGCGAGGTCCGCTATCTGACCGGGCGGCCCGAGCGCTGCCGGCGCGCCACGCTGGACTGGCTCGCCGCGCACGGGCTGCCCGAAGGGCGCGTCCACATGCGGCGCAACGACGACCGACGGCCCGCCCGGCGCACCAAGCTGGAGACCCTCGACCGCCTCGCCCGCACGCGGGAGATCCGCATGCTGGTGGACGACGACGAACTGGTCTGCGAGGACGCCGAACGGGCCGGTTTCACCGTCGTACGGGCACGCTGGGCCGCCCCCTCCGCCGCGCTGAAGGTGGCGCAGGAGCGGGAGGGGCGGACCTGACGGCCCGGAGTGTCAGCCGGCGTCCTCCAGGCGGAAACCGACCTTCATGGTCACCTGCCAGTGCGCGATCTGCCCGTTGTCGAGCTGGCCGCGCACCTCGGTCACCTCGAACCAGTCCAGGTTGCGCAGGGTCTGCGAGGCACGCTCGATGCCGTTGCGGATGGCCTGGTCCACGCCCTCGGGCGAGGTGCCGACGATGTCCGTGACCCGGTAGGTGTGGTTCGTCATGCGGGTGCTCCTCTCCCGTGACCGAGCCGTGGCGGATCGGTCACACGTCACTCCACCGTGCCCCAGGGCGGGGCATCGCGCGAGCCGTCCGTCACCGCGCCACGCTCAGCGACAACGCGAAACGGCCCTGGCGGTCCGTCCACCAGTGCGCCAGCTCCAGCCCGGCCGCGGCCAGCTCCGCCCGCACGCCTTCCCTGCGGAACTTCGCCGACACCTCGGTGCGCAGTTCCTCGCCCGCCGCGAAGTCCACGGCCAGATCGAGCGCGGGCACCTTCACCGTCTGTGCCGTACGGGACCGCAGCCGCATCTCGATCCACTCGCTGCGCGCGTCCCAGAGCGCCACGTGGTCGAAGGCGTCGGGATCGAAGTCGGCGCCCAACTCGCGGTTCATCACGGTCAGGACGTTCTTGTTGAAGGCGGCCGTCACCCCGGCCGCGTCGTCGTACGCCTCCACCAGGACCCGCTCGTCCTTCACCAGGTCGGTGCCGAGCAGCAGCGCGTCCCCGGGGGAGAGATGGGACCGCACCGAGGACAGGAACGCGGCCCGCTCCTCGGGCAGGAGGTTGCCGATCGTGCCGCCCAGGAACGCCAGCAGCCGGGGGCCCGGCGTGTCCGGCAGGGCCAGCCCTCCCGTGAAGTCGGCGATCAGCGCGTGCACGTCCAGTCCGGGCCGCGCCTCGACGAGGGCCTGCCCGGCCTGGGTGAGGGCGCTCTCGCTCACGTCGACGGGGACGTACGTGTGCAGTCCGGTGAGCGCGTCGATGAGGTACCGCGTCTTCTCGGAGGAGCCCGACCCCAGCTCGACCAGGGTCCGGGCGCCGGTGGCCGCGGCGATCTCGCCGGCCCGGTCGACAAGGATCTCGCGCTCGGCGCGCGTGGGGTAGTACTCGGGCAACTCGGTGATCAGCTCGAAGAGTTCACTGCCCTTGGCGTCGTAGAACCACTTCGGCGGCAGCGTCTTGGGCGTGCTCGTCAGGCCCCCCAGGACATCGGCGCGCAAGGCGGCGCCGGTGGCGTCCTCGGGCAGGGTGCGGGTGAGAAGGAACGGACTCACGTGCTGGGCTCCTTCGGTGGCTGTGCCAGGGTGTCGTTCGGATCCTTGAGCGGGGTGAGCAGCACATCGGAGCGGCTCGCCGCGAGCAGGGTGCGGTCCGGGACCTCCTGCCAGTGCGGATCGTCGTCGTAGGGCTCGGAGGCCACGACGGTGCCGCCGCCGGGCCGGGTCAGGTACCACAGGGTGTCGCCCCAGGCGGTCGCGGTGATGGTCTCGCCGTCGGTGAGCAGCAGGTTGAGCCGGGACGCGGGAGCCGCCTCGGCGACCTCCACGACCGTGTCGGCCAGTGCCTGCCCCTGGTCGTCACCGCCGCGCAGCCTGGCGAGGACCAGCGCCCAGACGAACGCCGAGTCGTTGCGGGCCTCCATCCGCAGCAGGTCCACCGCGGGCAGGCCCGCGACCAGCGGCGTCAGCGAACCGGGCCAGCCCTTCACGGCGCCGTTGTGGCTGAACAGCCAGGGCCCCGTGGCGAACGGCGCCGCCGCAGCCTCCTGGTCTGCGCCCGGCATGGTCGCGTCCCGTACGGCGGCCAGCAGCGCGGTACTGCGGACGACCCGGGCGAGATCGGCGAAGGACGGATCCGCCCAGACGGGCCCGGCCCGCCGGTAGCGCGCCGGCACCGGATCCTCCTCGGCGTACCAGCCGACCCCGAAACCGTCGGCGTTGACGGTCCCGTACCGCTGGCGCCGAGGCGCCCACGACTGGCGGTACAGCCCGTGCGGGGGCTCCACCAGGAGCCGGCCGAGCGGCTCCGCGGGGCCCACATAAGCCAGGTGACGGCACATCAGGCGGCTCCCGAACGGGCCGTACGGAACCCGGAGAAGATCTGCCGGCGGATCGGGTAGTCCCAGTTGCGGAAGGTGCCCCGGCAGGCCACCGCGTCCACGGCGAACGAACCGCCCCGCAGCACCTTGTACTCGGGCCCGAAGAACACCTCCGAGTACTCCTTGTACGGGAACGCCTGGAAGCCCGGGTAGGGCAGGAAGTCGCTCGCCGTCCACTCCCAGACGTCACCGATCAACTGCCGTACGCCGAGCGGGGATTCGCCCGCCGGGTAGCTCCCGGCCGGTGCCGGGCGCAGATGTCGCTGGCCGAGGTTGGCGTGCTCGGGCCCCGGGTCGGCGTCGCCCCACGGGTAGCGCGTCGAGCGGTCCCCGGCGGGATCGTGCCGGGCGGCCTTCTCCCACTCGGCCTCGGTGGGCAGCCGGCGCCCTGCCCAGCGGGCGTAGGCGTCGGCCTCGTACCAGCACACGTGCAGCACCGGCTCGTCGGGCGGCACCACCTCGGTGACGCCGAAACGGCGCCTGAGCCACTGCTTGCCGTCCCGGTGCCAGAACAGCGGCGCCCGGATCGCGTGCTGCCGGATGTGCGCCCAGCCCTCCGGCGTCCACCAGCGCTCGGTGTCGTAGCCGCCGTCCTCGATGAACGCCTGGTACGCGGCGTTCGTGACCGGCGTCGTGTCGATCCAGTACGGCGGCACCTCGCGCCGGTGCGCCGGGCGTTCGTTGTCCAGCGCCCACGGCTCGGTGGAGGTGCCCATGGTGAACGGGCCGCCCGGGACCAGGACTTCGGACGGTCCCGTGAACAGCGGTGCCGGTTCGGGCTCGGGGGCGGTCAGGGCCTGGGGACCCTTGCGCAGCTGATGGGTGATCAGCATCGTCTCGTCGTGCTGCTGCTCGTGCTGCGCGATCATCCCGAAGGCGAAGCCCGCCTCGGTCAGCCGCGTTCCGTGGAAGGCCGTGCTCTCCAGCAGGTCGAGCACCCGGCCGCGCACCTCGGCCGCGTACTGCCGGGCCTCGGCGGGCGGCAGCAGGGGCAGCGAGGGGCGTTCGGCGCGGGGGTGCTCGAAGGCGTCGTAGAGGCCGTCGATCTCGGGCCGTATCGCCTCCCGCCGTCCCACCGTCCGCAGGAGCCACTGCTCCTCCTGGTTCCCGATGTGCGCGAGGTCCCACACCAGCGGGGACATCAGCGGGGAGTGCTGGGCCGTCAGATCGGGGTCGTCCACGCAACTGGTCAGCAGGGTGGTCCGGGCACGGGCGGTGGTCAGGGTGGTCAGGGCCCGCTCGCGGAGGGTGTCGGCTTCGAGGGCGGGGTCGGTCATGTGCGAAGGTCCTTCCGGTGCGCGGTGCGGTCCGTGCCGTCGAACTCGTCCAACAGGTCGTCGGCGGGGCAGCGGCCCCTGCTGACATAGCGCTCCTGGAATGCCGCCACGGCGGCCGTGACGTCGTTCGTCGCGCCCAGGCGGGGCAGCGCCTCAAGGGCGGCCGCGAAGCAGATGACGGCCACCTCCCGCAGCTCCGGATCGGCCAGGCCCGTCCGGGCGGCGTCGGTCCACAGCGGATTGTGCGGTGCTGGCAGCGACTGGGCACGCTCGGCCAGCGGCTTCACGGCGCGATACGCGGTCTCGGCGGCCTCGGGGTCGTCGAACAGGGCGGTCGTCACGGCGAGCGGCACGATCCAGCCGTCCTCGCCGGGCTGGGCGTCGATCATGCGCAGCTCCAGATGGCCACGCGGTCGGACCGGGGGGAACAGCGTGGTGAGGTGGTAGTCGAGGTCCTCCTGCGTCGGCGGTCCGGGCGCGCCGTACCTGGCCCACTCCCGGAACGTCAGGCCGTCCGGGACGTCCCACGGGCCGTCCTCCCGCCGTACGCACATCACCGGCGCGTCCAGCACGTGCCGCGCCCACGCGGCCCGCGGATCGCCGTTGAACGGGGGCGCGCCCGCGCGGCCCGCGCCGATCTCCATCCACAGCAGCTGCCGGGTCGAGAGCCAGCCGGTGGGCTCGCCGTCGGCCAGCGGCGAGTTGGCGAAGGCGGCCACCAGGACCGCGCCCAGCTGGTGGGCCAGCCACCACCGCCGCCCGTGACCGAGCGGACCGGGCTCCTCGTGACCGGCGTCCAGGCACACCTGCACGGAGGCCGAGGTGCACATCATGGCGCGGCCGGCCGGGCCCGTACGGTCCAGGCAGGCCTCCATGGCGTCGTAGCGCGGCTCGCGCAGGAAGCGGCGGGGCGGGCGCCAGGGGTCGTTTCCGATGCCGACGAGGGCGAGGTCGTGCTCGCGCAGCACCGCGCGGGCGGTGTCGAGGTCGGCGGAGACGGTACCGACGCACTCCATCAGTGAGGCGGCGGGCGGCGAGCTCAGCTCCAGCTGACCGCCGGGTTCGACGGTGAGCGCCGACCTCAGGGGCGCGGTACGCAGTGCGGCGTAGGCCGCTTCGAGTCGTTCGGGTGTCACGGGGAGCTGCGGTCCGCGCAGCTCATGGACGAGCCATTCCACTTCGACACCGAGCCTGTGGGGCGGACCGGTCTTGAAGCAGATGCCCCTGACCAGGGCCTCCACCTCGGCTTCGGTGACCGCGGCGCGCGGCTGCGCCGTACAGTCACTCACCGAATCGGACATGGGATCCTCCTGAGTGTCCACGGTGGCACCGCCCCGGATCTTGTGGGCGGGGCGGCACACTGGTCCCACCCAAAACCCTCGCGCCGCTTCGCACAAGGGTGCGTACCGGTACGTTCCGGGTCGGTGATCTTCGCTTTCCCCGCGTTGGCCGGGGCTTTCCCGGCCGTTTCTGCCCCGTGGCGGGGCTCGGGAAAACTCTGTTGCACCGCACGACCAGCATCGCTCACGATGCCTGGGTGAGCACGACGGGGGAGATCGCGGGCGGCCGACGCGGTCGCGGGTGCATGGCGCGCACGGGGGTGGCGCCATGAGCGCGCGCCTGCGCGGCATCGCGCGGGAGACGGAGCACATCGTGGCGGCGGGGGCCTACACCGCGCCGGACGGCCGCGAGGTGTCCGTCGCGGCGGCGATCGAGGCGGCACGGTCCGGCACACGGATGTACGGACCGTGCCCCGTCGCGGTCCCGGCGCCGCCGGTCTCCGCGCCCCGGACGTCCGTCGACGTCACGGGCGAGAGCAGCCTGGTGGCGGCCCGCCGGCTCGGCGACGCGACAGCCGTGCTGAACTTCGCGTCCGCCCGTAATCCCGGCGGCGGTTACCTCAACGGCGCGCAGGCCCAGGAGGAAGCCCTGTGCCGAGCCTCGGCGCTGCACACCTGCCTGCTTGCGGCCCGTGCGTTCTACGACCACCACCGGGCCCACCGCGACCCGTTCTACACGGACCGCGTCATCCACTCACCAGGCGTTCCCGTCTTCCGCGACGACGGCGGCCGTCTCCTGGACGAGCCGGTCACCGTCGGCTTCCTCACCGCCGCCGCGCCGAACGCGGGAGTCGTCCGCCGGACGGCGCCGCACCGCACGTCCGAACTGCCGCACGCGCTCGCGGTACGGGCCGAGCGGGTACTGGAGACGGCCGCGGCACACGGGTACCGGCGTCTGGTGCTGGGCGCGTGGGGCTGCGGGGTGTTCCAGAACGACCCCGCTCAGGTGGCGGCCGCCTTCCGGGCGCTGCTCGGACCCGACGGGCGGTTCGCATCGGCCTTCGAGCACGTGGTGTTCGCCATCCTGGACCGCACACCGAGGAGCGCGGTACGGGAGGCGTTCGTCCGGGCCTTCCCGGCGGTTCAGGTCCAGCCGTAGCGCTCGTGCAGCCGTTGCCTGACCAGGTTGAACCGCCCGCGGTCCAAAGCGCACGCCTCCCGGCGCATGCCCTCCTCGTGCAGGCGCAGGACGCGGTCCACGTCCACCCACGACTCCCGCCCGGACCGGTCCCACGGCCCGCTGCCGATCGCCACCCACTCGCGCTCCCCGTCGTGCCGCTTGCTGGAGAGCTGCACCGCGAGAAACGTCCCCGCGGCCTCCCGGGCCACCACCAGGACCGGGCGGTCCTTGCCCCGCCCGTCGTTCTCCTCGAAGGGGACCCAGGTCCAGACGATCTCGCCGGGATCGGGGTCGCCGTCGTGGGCGGGGGAGTACTCGGTGCGCACCCTGCCGATGGCACGCGGGTCGGCTTCGACGGTCGCGGTCGGGCCTTGGCGGCCCGGGACGTTCTCTGCGGTGGAGGTGGTCACGGGGGCACCTTAGGGCCTGGTGACGGTGGCGAGTACCCATCACCCCCGGAGCAGTTGGACGGCCGGGCGGTCGAGGCGGTCCGGCGTCCGCTCAGACGACGGCGGTGGGCGCCGTCTCGCCCTGCTGGGGCGGCCACAGTTCGTGCCAGCGCAGTTCCGCCTCCAACTGCGCCGCCAGCGAGACCAGCAGGGGCTCGCTGTTCGCCGGCCCGAGCAACTGGGCGCCCACGGGCAGGCCGCCCACGAATCCCGCGGGGACGTTGACACCGGGCCAGCCCAGCACGTTCCACGGCCAGGCGTACGGGCAGGCGGCGATCATCGCCCGGTCGGTGGCGAACCCGCCGAGCCCGAGCATGGCGCCGACGCGGGGCGGGGGAGCGGCGGTCGTGGGTGCGAGGACGACGTCGTACGACTCGTAGAACCTGCCGATACGACGGTGCAGGACCGCCTCGGCCCGCCGGGCCGCCCGCAGCGGCGGGCCGCCGAGCAGCCGGCCCAGCCGGACGGCGCTGCGGGTGCGCGGGTCGAGCAGCGCGGGAAAGGGGACCTCGCTCGCCCACTCGGCGATACCGGCCGTCGCGCGCGGGACGAAGGTCAGCCCGATCTGGCCGTACGGCGGATCGGCCTCCTCGACGACGTGCCCCAACGCGTCGAGCCTCTCGGCGAGTTCGACGACCCTGGCCCGCACCTCGGGGTGGAGGCGGGCCGGCACTGCGGTGAACGGCGGCTTGAGGGAGAGCGCGATCCGCAGCCGGCCCGGTTCACGGCCCACGGCCTCGGAGGCGTTGACGGCCGGCGGGCGGTGCGGGTCGAGCGCGTGGTTGCCGGCCGCCGCGTCCAGCAGCAGCGCCGCGTCGGCCACCGTGCGGGCGAGGGTGCCGTTGACGGTGATGCCCTGGAACGACTCACCCTTCGGCCAGGTGGAGATACGACCGCGCTGCGGTTTGATGCCGATCAGATGGGTCCAGGACGCGGGGATCCGCACCGAGCCGGCGCCGTCCGAGCCGAGCGCGGCGGGCACCAGGCCCGCGGCCACGGCGGCGGCCGAACCGCCGGACGAGCCACCGGGAGTGTGCTCGGGGTTCCATGGATTGCGGGTCGCGCCGAAGGCGGGCCCCTCCGTGAACGGCCACTGCCCCAGCTCGCAGGTGTTGGTCTTGCCGACGATCACGGCCCCGGCCGCGCGCAGCCGCCGTACCGCCTCGCCGTCCTCGGCGACGGGCGGGAACTCCCCGCCGCAGCCGAACGCCGTCGGCTCGCCCGCCACGTCCATGTCGTCCTTCACCGCGACCGGCACCCCGAGCAACGGCCGACGCGCGCCGGCGGCGAGCTCCGCGTCCGCGGCCTCGGCCTCGGCGAGAGCGGCCTCGGCCCGCACCACCCGGAAGGCGTTGAGCGAGCCCTGGGTCGCCTCGATCCGCGCCAGCGCCCGGGCGACCAGCGTCTGCGACGTCACCTCCCCGTCGGCCAGCGCGCGGGCGGACTCGGCGAGGCCTACGGCACGGTCGGGTGTCATACGGGGCACCTCCGGGACGACGTTGTCTACCGAACGGTAACGTCCCGGGAGCGGTGGCGGAACGCTCTCGCGGGCGCGGCTCCCAGGTTCCCCACAGGTTTCCCCCGGCTCGCCTCCTCGTGCGCGAGGCATGGACGCGTCCGGACCTCGCCTCTACCTCCTGATCGAAGTTCCGACCTGTGTTCGATGCGTACCGCCGTGCCGGTCCAGGCGGGCCATCGGCACCACCATCGGCTTCGCCCGCAGCGCCTACCGGGTCAACTGGACCGTCCTGTACGACTGCACGGTCCCGATCGCGACCCTCTCCCGGGCCTGGGCGCCGGAGCGGTTCGTCGACGGTGACGGCAGCGTGGCCATCTGAGGGTCGAACGAGGCGACAGCGCGGACCTGTTCGTGCAGGACAGCTCCTGCGCGCCGGTGGCCGCCCGGCCCGAGTGAGGGTGTTCGGGGAGCCATCGGCCCGACTTCGAAGGTGTGAGGCAAGTGACGTATCGAGTCTTATGGGAAAAGATGCGCACTTTGTGGCGATGTGGTGACCTTGGTTGTGGAGGCTATGGCTGACCCCAGAGGAGATGGTGATATGCCTTCCATTGACAAGGCGATCAAGGAAACGACCGGCGTCCGGACCGACCTCGAAGCGGCACTCGACCCCACCGAGCCCGACGGAGTCTTCCGTGACAGCCGTGAGTGCGCCGCCCTGGCGCTGCTCTCCGCGGACACCAAGCTGCTGCTGTCCCCGCCGACCCCTCGCCCCAAGAAGGGCTGAGTGGACCGACGGGAGCGGCTGAATGGAGCAGTCAGGCACTTCGGCCCTCTTGCAGGGCGCGGTGCAGGACCTTGCGTCCGACGTGGTCTCCGCCCTTCGGGGCGGGGACCACGTGCGCATGTCCGGCACGGAGACGGTGGACGACCCTGAGGGAAGCCTCTCCCTCGCGGCCGTACGAGTGCTGGGAGCGGATCTTCTGCTGCCGCACGTACTCTTCCCGACACCCCCGGTACCAGAGGCACTTACCGTGTTCCGCAGGACGGTGGAGGCGTTCCCGCCGCGCCCGGACGCGGCACCCACCGTCAGGTGGAGCCACTGGGCCATGACGCGCACACTGCGGCGGTTCGACATGTCCCCGCCCGGGTCCGGCTCCGGGGGCGACGAGGACCTCACGGCACCCGACGCGAGCTGGCTCGACGCGGCGACCTGGCAGGTGCTGACGCATCAACTCGCGGTCCTGGCCCCGCTCGCGGTCCCCGGCGAGGACTGCGCCGTGAGCCTGGTGGCCAGACGTCGGCCGGTCGACGTGGCCCGTGGCTTCGTGCGTGCCGTGCGCCGCCGTGACTGGCAGCAGGCGGCGGGCGCGGGCCGCTGGCTCACCCTGCTCGACGGGGTGCCGGACACGCTCGGCCTCGAAACCGGGCTGGACTTCGTGGAGTTGATGGGCAGCAGCGATCCCCGCGTCGCCCTCCAGGTGCAGGCGGCACGCGTCATGCGGGTGGCCGGAGCGCTCGTATGACCGCCATGGGCGTCCAGGAGATCCGGGACGTGGGAGCCGCCGCCTTCGCATGGCTGTCCGCGCACCGCGGCGAGTTCGCGCTCGGCGAGGACGCGCTCACCGCGGACGGCCATGTGGACGCCACCTGGAAACCCCTCGGCGAACTGGCCCAGACGTGCGCGAGCGTACGCGCGCACACGCCGCCGTCCGACTCGCTGCACATCTGCGCGGCGGACCTGCTGCGGTTCGCCTGGCAGCAGACCGGCCAGGGCGAACTCTTCCTGCGCCTGCAGCGGATGGAGCCCTTCGCCACCTACCCCCTGGAGATCTACTCCGTGTTCGCCGCGGCCGGACTCAGACATCCCGGGTACGAGGCCGCCGCCGCGACGACCGCCCGCACGCGCGGCTGGCGGCTCACCGAGCAGGACCCGACACGGCGGCTCGGCGTGCTGAAGGCCGAGCGGCGCAGCGGCATCCACCGGCCGGAGCAGGTCGAGGGGGTGCTGCGGCAGACCTGGCTGGGCGCACTGCCGGAACCCTGGACGTTCGAGCGCTCCTCCGGCTACGCGCTCACCCATGTCGTCTTCCATCTCACCGACTGGGGCCGCCTGCCCGCGGGCGTCCCCGCCGACCTCGACGCCTACCTGTCGCACTGGCTGCCGCCCTGGCTCGACACCTGCCTGGACGCCGGGATGTGGGACCTCAGCTGCGAGCTGCTGGTGGTGGCCGCGAGCCTCCCGAGCCCGCCGGACCCCGCGGCACTCCAGGACGCCTGGGCGCGGATCGCTCGGGCGCAGCTCGACTCCGGGGCGCTGCCCGAGCAGCGCCCCGGCGGCGCCGCAATGGACCAGGAGCCGGGCTTCCGCCACTGCTACCACTCCACGCTGATGGCCGGCTTCGCGGCGGCACAGACCGTCAAGTGCCTGACCGGCGAGGGCGATGCGGTACCCGCGGGCGGCATACAGAACCGCTACGGGGGACAAGGAGTGCCAGGATGACCGACACCCGTCTCATGCACACCGTCGGCGTGCGCGCCCTGGAGTGGCTGTGGGCCCACCGCGACGGCTTCCGCCTGGAACCGGACGTCGATCCGGAGGTGGGCTTCCTGGAGCGCTTCAAGCCCGTCGGTGAACTGGCCCTGATCTGCCGGGTGTTGTTCCGGGAGGGCGTGGCGGGCTCGCGGCAGGCCGAGCTGGCCCGCCGGCTCCTGGACCACACCTGGCGGGAGGCCCTGGACGGCGGGCGCATGCTGGTGCGCGGACAGCGCGTCGAACCACTCTCGCCCATCCCGTTCGAGGTGTACCTCCCCTACAAGGAACTCGGTTACAGCGAGCCCGAGGTGGAGCGTGCCACCGTCCTCTACCACCGGCTCGACAGCTGGGACGCCCTCGAACTGGACCCGACCCGCCGCCTCGGACTGGCCGCGTTCCAGCGCCGTTTCGGCCTCACCCCCCGCACGCCCGAACCGGACCTCGTCGGCTCCACCTGGCTGGCCCGCACGCCCGAACCCTGGACGGTCAGCGGGCACATCGCCTACGACGTCACCCACACGGTGTTCCACCTCACCGACTGGGGAGAGCACCCCGAGCAGCTGCCGCCGGACATCGCGGACTACCTGGCCACGTGGCTGCCCGTCTGGATCGACGACTGGCTGGACCTCAGACGCTGGGACCTGCTCGGCGAACTCCTCGTCGTCGACGCCTGCCTGCCCCGCCCCACACTGGACGAACGGGCCTGGGAGGGCTTCGCCGCGGCCCAGCAGCCCGACGGAGCGATGCCGGCCGTCCGGGACATGCCCGAGGGCGAACCCGATGAGCTGTTCGACATCGTCTACCACCCGACGCTGGTCGCCGCCTTCGCCTCCGTGCTGGCCACCTCCCGCGCCCTGTCCGAGCTGACTCACGCCACGACCTCATGACCGGGCGGGGCCTGCCCTGGCCGGGGGGTGACGGCGGCGCGGACGTACGGGGTGGCGTGGGGGCCGCGGGCTCGGCGGGTGACCCGCCCGCCGAGCCGACTGGTGACCCGCCCGCCGGTGCCGGGGACCGCTTCCGCCTGCGGGGCGCCGTCGCGGGCGACGAGCCCGTCGGTCCCCAGGACGACGCGCTGGTGGAGCGGCTGCGCAGGGCCGTCGACGCCGTGGAGGCGCCCGACGTCGTCCTCGCCGTCTCCCGCTCCGGCCGCCGCACCCTGTACTGCGGCGGCACCGCCGCACCCCCGCGGGTGCCCCGTCGGGAGCTGCGCTACGAGATCGGGTCGGCCTCGAAGGCGTTCACCGGGCTGCTGCTGGCCCAGCTCATCCAGCGGGGCGTCCTCACCGGGGGCGAGCCGGTCGCCGCCTGCCTGGACCCGGGCCGGCGCAGGGAGCGGGACCCGGTGACCTTCGCCCACCTCGTCACACACACGGCCGGACTGCCCGCCCTGCCCGCGGACTTCTACCGTCGGGCCCTGCCCGCCTGGCGCACCAACCCCTACGGCCGCTATCCGGCCGAGCGGGTGACCGACGCCTTCCTGCGCCACCGCCCGCGGCACCGGCCCGGCTCCCGGTGGCAGTACTCCAACTTCGGCGTCGCCGTGCTCGGTCACGCGGTCGCCGCGGCCACCGGCACGGCATGGGAGGACCTGCTCGGCGCCCATGTGCTGCGTCCGCTCGGCCTGAACGGCACCGCCCTCAAGGCGCAGGACGCGGGGACCGACGCCGTCGGACACGGCAAGGACGGACGCACCCCCACCCTCTTCTTCGACGCCGGCGGATTCCAGGCGGCGGGTGCTCTGCGGGCCACCCCGCACGACCTGCTGACCTTCCTGGAAGCCCACCTCGACCCGGCCGGCAGCCCACTGGCCGACGCGCTGCGGGCGGTCCGCGTGCCGGTGCTCCGGCGCGGCCGGGACCACCGGCACGTCCACACGGTGGCGTGGTTCCGGCATCCCACCGACGGCGGTCCGCTCTACTTCCACAGCGGGGCGACCCTCGGCCAGCAGGCGTTCCTCGGCTTCCGGCCCGACACAGGCACGGCCCTGGTCGCGCTGTGCACCCGCCGCTTCCGCGCCCGCGACCGCTTCGTCGCCACGGCCTACGGGCTCCTCGCCGAGGAGTAGCGGAGCGGCAGGGGGACCGGTGCGGGGCGGGGCCCCGCACCGGAAAGGTCGTACGAGTTGCACGCCTCCTATGACTCCTACGACGTCCACGACTCCTACATCCGCTGCCACAACGCCGGCGTGGCGACCGGCGACCACGCGCCCTGCGCCTGGTGGGACTGCAGGCACTGGTACCGCACGCCCGCGTGGGTGACGGTCGTGCCTGCCTCGTAGACACGGCCGGCGGCCCAGGTGTCCACCGTCCCGTTGTCCTGCGGGGCGGACGCGCCGGACTGGGCCGCGGCGGTCTTCAGGACCAGGCCGAAGTCGCTCAGGATCGGATTGATCGGCTGGTAGAAGGTGGTGCCACCCTCGTCGCAGTCACCGGAGCCGCCGGAGGTGACGCCCTGTGCCTGCGAGCCGGAGACGTACGGGCCGCCGGAGTCGCCCGGCTCGGCGCACACGGTGGTCTGGGTGACGCCGTCGACCGTCCCCTCGGAGTAGGCGACGCTCGTGTCGTGCTGCTGGATGGTGCCGCAGTGCCAGCCGGTGGTGGAGCCGGAGCGGCAGATGGACGCCCCGACGAGCGCCTGGACCGAACCGGTGACCTGCGTGCGCTGGCCGTTCTCTCCCTCCACGTCGGGCGTGGCCGTCCAGTCGCTGTTCACGGCGACCCAGGACATGTCCTTGCCGGGGAACGTGGAGGCCTGGAACGTGCCCTGGGAGGCCCGGTTGGAGCCGGCCGTCGAGTCGCCCTGCTCGCCGCAGTGGCCCGCCGAGGCGAAGCCCTGCTGCTGGTCCTTGGTGACGGAGAACCCGATGGAACAGCGGGCGGTGCTCTCGATGTAGTAGGCGTCGCCGCCGACGAGGTCGGCCAGCAGCCGCGGCCGTTGCGCCGACACACGGACGCTCACGCCCTTGCCCCGGACGCCGGCGGCCTTGATGAACGCGGTGGCGGCCGGACGCCTGGTCGCCTGGACCACGACGCGGTTGGTCGGTACGTCGACGTACCAGACCGGAGTGTCGCGCGTCTTGACGCGGCGGGCGGCCGAGTCCAGCTTCTTCTTGACGGCCTGGAGGTCGGTCAACGGCCGCTTGACGACGGCGGCCTTGGCGCCCTGCGACTCGATGGCGGCCACGTCGGCGGAGTGCGTGGTGGCGACGGTGAGCTCGGCGGAGGTCGCGCCGCTCACCCAGGCCCCCGCGAAGTGCGTGCCCAGCGCGTTGCGCAGGCGGCCCGCGCGAGCGCCCGCCTCCGCTTCGTTGACCAGCCGCTCGGCCGCCTGACCCGGCTTCAGCTTGAGGTCCCGCTCCAGGGCGCGCAGCACCGCCGCGGGCGGCCGGTCGGCGCCGAGAGTGTGAGCGGCGGTGGACGCCGGGGCGGGCGGCGGCTCGGCCGAGGCGGCCGTGGTGACGCCGGTGAGGACGAGGGTGCCGAGAGCGGTGAGGGCGGTGCGGCGCCGCGCTGCGCCATGTCTGCCGAGCATGCGGTGTACCTCCATCGGGGTGCGCGTGGGTGTCGATCAGCTGAAGTCCTTGACAGAAAGCGACGCGCCGATGCCATAAGTGATGTTTTTTCGCGCTTTGGGGGGCCAAGGAGGGAGTCATGTGCGCCAGCGGACGGAACGGAGGTGCGGGCGGGAACGCCGCCTCGGCCGACCTCTCTTTCCGGCCATCCAGGACGGGCCAAACTTTCATCGTTCGTTTTCTTGAATCATTCGTGTTTAGGAAGGTAGGTTGTCCCCATGACCGCATCCCCGACCCCGACCCCCGCCGAGGAGCTGCGCGGTGCCGGCCTGCGGGTGACCGCCGCGCGAGTCGCGCTGCTGGAGGCCGTGCGAGCCGGTGACCACCTCGGTGTCGAGGCCATCGCCTCCGGGGTGCGCGATCGCGTGGGGCACGTCTCCCTGCAGGCCGTCTACGAGGGCCTGCACGCTCTCACCGCGGCCGGACTCGTGCGCCGCCTCGAACCACCCGGCAGCCCGGCCCTGTACGAGGGGCGGGTCGGCGACAACCATCACCACCTGGTGTGCCGGTCCTGCGGCGCCGTCGCCGACGTCGACTGCGCGGTCGGTCATGCCCCGTGCCTGACCGCGTCCGACGACCGTGGCTTCGCGGTCGACGAGGCCGAGGTCATCTACTGGGGTCTGTGCCCCGCCTGTTCAGCCGCCCGCGGCTCCTGAACACGTGATCCACCCGAGCATCGTGATCCACCCGAGCACTGTGATCCACCCGAGCACTGTGATCCACCCCGTCCGGAAGGATTCCCATGACTGAGAACCACGACGCGATCGTCACCGACCCGAAGGCGGAGGAGGCGGGCGGTGGTTGCCCCGTCGCGCACGGGCGTGCCGCGCACCCGACTCAGGGCGGTGGCAACCGTCAGTGGTGGCCCGAGCGCCTCAACCTGAAGATCCTCGCCAAGAACCCCGAGGTGGCCAACCCCCTCGGCGAGGAGTTCGACTACGCCGAGGCGTTCCAGGCCCTCGACCTCGCGGCCGTGAAACGTGACATCGCCGAGGTCCTCACCACCTCGCAGGACTGGTGGCCGGCCGACTTCGGCAACTACGGCCCGCTGATGGTCCGTATGGCCTGGCACAGCGCGGGTACCTACCGCATCAGCGACGGCCGCGGCGGCGCCGGCGCGGGTCAGCAGCGCTTCGCCCCCCTCAACAGCTGGCCGGACAACGGCAACCTCGACAAGGCCCGCCGCCTGCTGTGGCCGGTCAAGAAGAAGTACGGCCAGTCCATCTCCTGGGCCGACCTCATGATCCTCACCGGCAACGTCGCCCTGGAGCAGATGGGCTTCAAGACCTTCGGCTTCGCCGGTGGCCGCGCGGACGTCTGGGAGGCCGACGAGGACGTCTACTGGGGCCCCGAGACCACCTGGCTCGACGACCGGCGCTACAGCGGCGACCGCGAGCTGGAGAACCCGCTCGCCGCCGTCCAGATGGGCCTGATCTACGTCAACCCCGAGGGCCCGAACGGCAATCCGGACCCGATCGCCGCCGCCCGCGACATCCGCGAGACGTTCCGCCGCATGGCGATGAACGACGAGGAGACCGTCGCCCTCATCGCCGGTGGCCACACCTTCGGCAAGACGCACGGCGCCGGCCCGGCCGACCACGTGGGCGCCGACCCCGAGGCCGCGTCCATGGAGGAGCAGGGCCTGGGCTGGAAGAGCACCTACGGCACGGGCAAGGGCGGTGACGCCATCACCTCCGGCCTGGAGGTCACCTGGACCACCACGCCGACCCAGTGGAGCAACGGGTTCTTCAAGAACCTCTTCGAGTACGAGTACGAGCTGGAGCAGAGCCCGGCCGGCGCCCACCAGTGGGTGGCCAAGGACGCTCCGGAGATCGTCCCGGACGCCCACGACTCGTCGAAGAAGCACCGTCCGAAGATGCTCACCACGGACCTGTCGCTGCGCTTCGACCCGATCTACGAGCCGATCTCCCGCCGGTTCTACGAGAACCCGGAGGAGTTCGCGGACGCCTTCGCGCGCGCCTGGTTCAAGCTGACCCACCGTGACATGGGCCCGAAGTCCCTGTACCTCGGCCCGGAGGTCCCGGCGGAGACGCTGCTGTGGCAGGACCCGCTGCCCGAGGCCCAGGGCGAGGCCCTCGACGCCGCCGACGTCGCGGCCCTCAAGGCCAAACTCCTCGACTCCGGCCTGACCGTCTCGCAGCTGGTCTCCACCGCGTGGGCGTCGGCCTCGACGTTCCGTGGCAGCGACAAGCGCGGCGGTGCCAACGGCGCCCGTATCCGCCTGGAGCCGCAGCGCAGCTGGGAGGCCAACGACCCCGACCAGCTCGCTCAGGTCCTGCGGGTGCTGGAGGGCGTCCAGCAGGAGTTCAACTCCGGCGCCAAGAAGGTCTCGCTGGCCGACCTGATCGTCCTCGGTGGTTCCGCGGCCGTGGAGAAGGCCGCCAAGGACGCCGGGTTCGACGTCGAGGTGCCGTTCGCCCCGGGCCGTGTCGACGCGACCGAGGAGCACACCGACGCGGAGTCCTTCGCCGCGCTGGAGCCGGTCGCCGACGGGTTCCGCAACTACCTCGGCAAGGGCAACCGCCTCCCCGCCGAGTACCTGCTGCTCGACAAGGCGAACCTGCTCACCCTGAGCGCCCCCGAGATGACGGTCCTCGTCGGTGGCCTGCGCGTCCTGGGCGCCAACCACCAGCAGTCGCAGCTGGGCGTCCTGACCAAGACCCCGGGTGCGCTGACCAACGACTTCTTCGTCAACCTGCTCGACCTGGGCACCACGTGGAAGTCGACGTCCTCGGACCAGACCACGTTCGAGGGCCGTGACGCCGCCACGGGCGAGCTGAAGTGGGCCGGCAGCCGTGCCGACCTCGTCTTCGGCTCGAACTCCGAGCTGCGCGCGCTCGCGGAGGTCTACGCGAGCGACGACGCGAAGGAGAAGTTCGTGAACGACTTCGTCGCGGCGTGGGTCAAGGTCATGAACCTGGACCGGTTCGACCTCGTCTGATCCGTCACGCGTACGACGTGCAGGCCGGCCCGTGGGGGCCGGCCTGCACGTTTCTCGTGTCCCGGGCACCCTCGGCATGAGCAGGCAGCTGGGCTGCACCGCGGCGTGACCGCCCGGCGGCGGCTTCCCGAGCGCCGCCCGAGCGCCTTCCGAGCGCTGCGAGGGCGGCCCGTCCGCCGCCCGACCGCCTCGCGAACCGGTGACGAACCACCTGTAGCGCTCAGCCCGCCGTATTGAACCGGGCGTGCCGGGTACTCGGCCCTGCGATCGAGCCCGCCCGCCCCAGCCGCGGGCTCGGACAGGACCGGCGTGCTTCGAACGGAGTCGTGATGACGCAGAACCGGGAGAGCGCGACGCCCGCCCAGCGACCCGGGTTTCCGGAACTGCGCCCGGTCGAGGAGGGCCCGTCGCCTTCGCCTTCGCGGGAGCCGCGCTCGCTCACCAACGGGACACCGGCAGGTGACCGCAGCCAGGCGATCCTGGAGGCGGCCAAGCAGGTGGGCGCGCTGCTCAAACGCAAGGGGCACAACTTCGCCCTGGCCGGCAGCGTCGCCGTCTACGCGCACGGCGGAAGCGGTCACCTCCAGCACGACGCCGACTTCTGCATCCGCCGCTCCGATGCCCAGGCGGTGACCGAGACACTGGCCGAGGCGGGCCTCACCGTCCGTACGCCCCCCGAGGACTGGCTGCTGAAGACCACCTGCTTCGGACAGGAGGTCGACCTCCTGTTCGAGCTGGCGCACCGGCCGGTCTCCGACGACATACTCGCCCGCGCGCAGGAGCTCCCGGTCGACTCGGTGCGGATGCCCGTCATCGCGCCGACCGACCTCATGCGTGGCCTGATCGAGCCCTTCTCGGAGCACTACTGCGACTTCGGGCCGGTGCTGGCCGCCGCCCGTGCCCTGCGCGAGAAGGTGGACTGGGAGGACGTACGCGCTTCCTGCGGTGACGAACCCATGCCCGCAGCCTTCTTCTTTCTCCTCGAACGCCTGAACGTCATCGCCCCACAGGAGGAGCTTCGATGACCGGATACGGCGCCCCGCCCGCTCCCGGCGCCGGAGCGCCGCAGGGCCTGGACTACCGGTTGGCACATCTCGCCGACCATCTGGCCGCCGGGGACCTCGGCGAACTCGGCGTACGGATCGAGCTTCGCGGCGAGGCGGTCCTGCTGACCGGCACCGTGCCGTCCGCGCAGTGCCGCGACGACATCCTGCGCATGGCGCGTGAAGAGCTGTCGGGGGCACCCGTCCACAGCGACATCGTGGTCGCGGACTCCACCGCACCCGATCACGCCGAGGAGGTCGAATGATCCGGATAGCAGCCGTCGGGGACATCCACATGGGGCCCGACAGCAAGGGCCGGCTGCGTCCCTCCTTCGAAACCCTGCCCGAATGCGCCGACGTGCTGCTGCTCGCCGGCGACCTCACCCGCCACGGCACCCCGGAGGAGGCCAGGGTGGTGGCGCACGAGATCGAGGGACTGGCGGTCCCGGTCGTCGCGGTGCTGGGCAACCACGATCACCACGCCGACTGCCCCGAGGAGATCACCGCCGTGCTGGAGGACGCGGGCGCGCGGGTCCTGGAAGGACAGGCGACCGTGGTGGGGAACGGGGGCGCCAGGATCGGCGTGGCCGGCACGAAGGGCTTCGGCGGTGGGTTCGTCGGGCGCTGCGCCGGTGAGTTCGGGGAGCCGATCATGAAGGAGTTCGTCAGGTACTCGCGCCGGCGCGCCGACACCCTGCGGGAGTCCCTGCAGGAGCTGGCTGGGCAGGACTGCGACGTACGTATCGCCCTCACCCACTTCTCCCCGGTGCCGGACACGCTGGCCGGGGAAGCGCCCGAGATCTACCCGTTCCTCGGCAGCTATCTGCTGGCCGAGGCGATCGACACGGCCGGCGCCGACCTCGCGGTTCACGGGCACGCCCACCTGGGCAGCGAGCACGGCATGACGAGCGGCGGCGTGAAGGTGCGCAACGTCGCCCAGCCGGTGATCGGCCGGGCGTTCCACGTCTACCACCTCGCACGGCACGACCGGGCGGCATCCGTTGCCCCGAGCGGCCGGGCGCGAGTCTGAGGGCGTGGTCGCGCCGTGTCGTGACCGTCCCGGTGTGGGCGAGGCCACGTCGCCGATCGGCGTTCGGGCATGTCCACCGGCAGGGACGCCGGGCTACCGTTTCAGGGCTTCTGTAGATCCGGTGGACTCGGCGTCCATCGCCCGTAACCCGGACGGCCCGGCAGTGCTCGCAGACCTCTCCCCGCTCATCGCGGCGACCACCCAATGGCTGACACGTTCCTATCCCGCGTGCGGCGGCGCGCTGGCCGCCGCACGCGGTGAGGTGCAGGCCCGGCAGGCCGTCACGGTCGCCGCATGGCTGCGATACCCGACGTCGACGGACGCCGCACTGGTGGGGATGGCGGGCCCGGGCGGCTCGGGTGGCCTGGACTGGGTGACCGGCGCGGACGCCGCCGCGGCCGACGAGACGGACGACTTCGCCTGGCGCACCTGGGTCGACGAGGTCGTGGCGAGCTGGGCGGCCTGCCTGCTCACCGACGACGCCCTGGCCCGGCTGGCGGTGGCGGCGCTCGCCGACGGCGACCACGCGACGGGCGTACCGCAGGAGTTCCGCCGCCTCGTCCGCCCCGACTCCCGAGACCGGGAGGCAGCCGCCCTGCTGCGCCACCCCGACCTGGTGGCCCCCGTGGCCGCCCTCCATCGAGCCGCCCTCCAGGCCCGCCTCGACCCGGGCCGGGCGCTGGCCGCCTGAGCGTGGTGCCGTTCGGTGGGCGGGGCGTCGGACGGGGGAGGGCCGGGCGACGGGTCGGGTGAGCCCGGCCGAGCAGTCGCCGGTGCAGACGTCAGGTGCGTCGTCCGGTCAGGGCGGCGCGCCTCGTGCCGTCCGGTCAGGGCCGCCCGCCCCCTGCCGTCGCCCCCGTCCCGTCAGGCAGCCGTCCCGTCAGGCAGCCGTCCCCAGGGCCGCCCGCCCCGTGACGTCGCCCTCCTTCGTCGGCAGGGTCGTCGGCGTCGGGGTTCGGCGGGCGCGCAGGGTGAGGCCCGCCGCGATGGTGGCGGCGATGATCAGACCGCCGGTGACCAGGGCGCCGCGGGCGCCGGCCAGTTCCATGAGGAGGCCGAGGGCCGGAGGGCCGCCGAGTCCCCAGACGGTACCGATGCTGCTCCAGACGCCGAGCACGCGTCCCCGCAGGTGGGCCGGAGGGTCGGTCTGGAGGACGGAAGTCCCTGCGGTGTCGGAGACGGACTCCACCACTGCCATCGGCAGCACCAGCACCAGCAGCACGGCCAGCGACGGGGACAGCCCCGCCGCCACCTGCAGCAGACCGCCCGCGGCCGCCAGCGTGCCCACCAGCCGGACGGAGGGCCTGCGCAACCGGGCGCCGAGGACCGCGCCCAGGATGCCGCCGACGGCGAGCACCGTGGAGACCGTGCCGAAGGACCCCGCCCCGCCCGCGAGCGGCCCGGTGACGAGCACCGCCAGGGTGAGGCCGTAGTTGCGGCCGAAGACCGAGCTGACCCCGGTGACCGCGGCGAGCGCGACCAGACGGGGGCGGCGCAGGAAGAAGAGCAGGCCCTGGCGCATGGTCATGTCCGGCGCGGAGGGTGTGCCGTCGCCGGGCCGCGGCACGGAACGCACCTGCGCGGCGTGGCGCACCGCGCCGGGCGCCGGACGCAGGAAGGGAATCACCGACGCCACGAACAGGAACGACAGGCCGTTCGCGGCATAGGCGGCGGCTGTGCCGAGGAAGGCGACCGTCACACCGGCCAGGGCGGTGCCCACGAGCCGGCCCGCGTTGTGCACCAGCGAGCCGACACCGATCGCGGAGGGCACGTCCGCCACCGGAACGAGGTCGTTGCCCAGCAGGGCACACGCGGGCCCGTCGACGGTGGCGATGATGCCGGTGACGGCGGCCAGCACCATCAGGGACGTCATGTCCAGCCCGCCCAGCGCCACCAGCAGGGCCGTGGTGAAGGCCACCGCGCCGAGCAGCGCCTGGCTGACGGCGGCCGTCAGCTTGAGGGGCCAGCGGTCCACCGCCGTACCGCCCAGCAGGCTCATGAACAGGGCGGGGGCGGCCTGAACGGACATCGACAGGCCCGTCGCCGCCGCCGAGCCGGTGATCTGCAGGACGAGCAGGTTCTGCACCGTGAGCTGCATCCAGGTGCCGGCGTTCGACAAAAAGTTGGCGACCGACCACCAGCGCATGCTGCGGTACCTCAGCGACCGCCAGGGCGAGCGGGACTCGCCGTCGGACGGGACGGAGGCGGTGTTCGGCGCAGACGGGGGCAGGGCAGGGGTGAGAGACACAGTGCGGTACCCGGAACCTGGCTAGTCGAGGAGGGACCGGGGAACCGGTATCGCCGGCTGCGTTGCGCGGCGGTTCCACCGAGTCGGTCACGGCGCGGACCATCGTGGCAGACCGGACCCCCGGAACGACGGCGCCCGCCCTGTCGCGCCGCCGTCCCGGGGGTCAACTGCCCGGGAGAATCCCGTATTTGCCGGTCGAGTGTGGTTGCTCACAGGAGCCCGGGAGGCCGGACAGCACGGCCGTGTCTCCCGGCCCGGGTCAGTCCTTCTTGCCGCGACCGCTCAGCGCGTCGCGCATACGGTCCACCAGGCCCGCTCCGGGGGCCAGGAGCTTGTTGGCGGGCGGCTTGTCCGGGGCGGCCGGATGCGGGCGCGTCGGAGCCATCTTCTTCGCCGTACGCACCTTGTCGCCGAGCTGGTCGAGCGCCTCGGGCGGACATGCCGCGCGCAGCCTGGGGAAGAGGTTCTGCTCCTCGTCCGCGATGTGCGAGCGGACCTCGGTCATCAACATCCCGACGAGTCGGTCGAACTCCGGATCGCCGGCCTCGCACCCCTCCAGGTCCTTCATGAGCCGCTCGGCCTTGGAGTGATCCTCGATCTCCCTGTCCGCGAGGGTGTCCCCGCCCGCGACATGCTCCCGCACCGCCGGGTAGAGGTACTCCTCCTCGGCGACCGAGTGCCTCACCAGCTCCATGGTGACCTGCTCGGCATACACCTTGCGGTCCTTGTCACCGGACGGAAGCGCCTCGATCCGGCCGAAGAGCTCCTCGACCTCGCGGTGATCGGTCACCAGCTCGTCGATGACGTTCCCACCATGACCCATGTCCTTCACCTCCAGCCTCAGCGGCGCCCCGGGTGGGCCGCCGCCGGCTCCGAGTGCCCGCGGTCGGCGGACTCACACGGAAGTCGCGACCATCCACGGACCGACGCATAGTAGGAATCAACGTGTGAAACCAGCACGCCCCGGGAACCCCGTGGTCGTGCGTCGTCGGGAACGGACGACCGCGGGCGCGGGCACTTCCGCCGGGCGCCATCCGCGACCAGTTCTTTCACTCTCGCCAACAGCCGGGGGAAGGCGCGCCGAAGCCTTCCGCGGTTCTCCGAAACCTCCTGTGCCGCGCCTGTCGGTGTGTGGTGTGCGCCGGTTCCCCGGCGTCCTCGTGCGTGGACGAAGGAAGACCCATGAGTGCATCTTCGACATGTACATGGCGACGTGCCCTGGTGACCGGCGGTGCCGGCTTCCTCGGCAGTCATCTGTGCGAGCGCCTGCTGGATTCGGAGGTCGAAGTCGACTGCGCCGACAACCTGTGCTCCGGTTCGCGTGAGAACGTCGTACACCTCGAAGCCCGCCGCGGCTTCCGGTTCGTCGCATGCGACGTCTCGGCACCCGATGCCCCCCAGCGGCTCCCGGGGCCCTACGACCTGGTCCTGCACTTCGCCTGCCCCGCGTCACCCGCCGACTACCTTCGGCTGCCCCTGGAGACGCTCGACGTGGGAAGCCTCGGCACCCGCAACATGCTGGCCGTCGCCGAGCGTGACCGGTGCCGGTTCCTGCTGGCCTCTACCTCCGAGGTGTACGGCGATCCGCTGCGGCATCCGCAGCGCGAGGACTACTGGGGCAACGTCAACCCGGTCGGGCCGCGCAGCGTGTACGACGAGTCCAAACGGTTCGCCGAGGCTCTGGTCACCGCCCATGTGCGGGTGAAGGACGCGAACGCCGGCATCGTGCGCCTGTTCAACACCTACGGGCCGCGCATGCGCGCGCACGACGGGCGAGCCGTTCCCACCTTCGTCAGCCAGGCACTGGCCGGCGAACCGCTCACCGTGGCGGGCGACGGCCGTCAGACACGGTCGCTGTGCTACGTGGACGACACCGTCGACGGGATCCTGCTCGTGGCGGCGAGCCACTCGGTCCGCCCCGTCAACATCGGCGGCAGCGACGAGGTCACCGTCCGCGAGATCGCCCACCGGGTGGTCGAGCTGACGGGTTCCTCCTCGCCGATCGTGTACGTCGACCGCCCCACCGACGACCCGCAGCGCCGCCGCCCGGACACCGGCCTGGCGCGTGAACTGCTCGGCTGGACGCCCCGGGTGCCCTGGGAGGAGGGCGTCAAGCAGACCATCGCCTACTTCGCCACGGAGTCTTCGGCGTGCGATCCCCGCCCACAGGACTGACCGCCCCACCCGCACACCGTACGGAGGCATCGCATGCGCGTCCTGGGAATCAACGCCCTCTTCCACGACCCCGCCGCCGCCCTCGTCGTGGACGGCCGGATCGTGGCGGCGGCCGAGGAGGAACGCTTCAGCCGGCGCAAGCACGGCAAGCGCCCCCTGCCCTTCTCCGCCTGGGAACTTCCCGAACTCTCGGCCCGATGGTGCCTGGACCGGGCCGGCCTGACCCCGGCCGACCTGGACGCGGTCGCCTACTCGTACGACCCCGAACTCGCCCGCCCGGCAGATCAGTTGGGTCTGAACGACCCCTGGGACCACCTGCGTCAGGAATACGCCCGCCGCGCCCCGGGGTTCCTCGCCGAGGCCCTGCCCGGACTCGACCCCGGCAAGGTCCGCTTCGTCGCCCACCATGTCGCCCACGCCGCCTCGGCCGGACAGGCCGCCCCGTACCCCGACAGCGCCGTACTGGTGCTGGACGGCCGCGGCGAATGCGGCTCGCACCTGGCCGGACGGTACGCGAACCGCGAACTCACCGTCCTCGGCTCGCAGTCGCTGCCCGATTCGATGGGCCTGTTCTACGAGGACCTCACCCAGCACCTCGGATTCCTGCGCAGCAGCGACGAGTTCAAGGTGATGGCGCTCGCCTCGTACGGCACGCCCCGCTTCCTCGACCGGCTGCGCGAGTACGTCCACCCGGACGGCGACGGCGGCTTCCGCGCCCGCCCCGTCCCGTGGGCGTCGCTGGTCCCCCCACGTGCGGCGGGCGCCGACTGGACGCAGGACCACGCCGACCTCGCCGCCAGCGCCCAGACCTGCCTGGAGGAGGTCCTGCTCGGCCTCGCCCGGTGGCTGCACGACCGTACCGGCGAGGAGGCGCTCACCCTCGCGGGAGGCGTCGCCCTCAACTGCGTGGCCAACACCCGGCTGCACCGTGAGACATCGTTCCGCCACGTCTGGGTGCAGCCCGCCGCGGGGGACGCGGGCACCGCGCTCGGCGCCGCGCTCCACGTCGCCCACCAGAAGGAGGCCGTGGAGGCGATGCCCACCGCGGCGCTCGGCCGCGACTGGAGCGACGACGAACTGCGGGACCGGCTGGACCGCGCGGCCGTGCCCTACGAGGAACCCGACGACATCGCCGAGACCGTGGCCGCCGAACTCGCCGGGGACGGCATCGTCGCCTGGTTCCAGGGCCGCAGCGAGTACGGGCCCCGGGCGCTCGGGCACCGCTCACTGCTCGCCCACCCCGGCCGCGCCGCGAACCTCGAACGCCTCAACGCCGTCAAGGGCCGCGAGGAGTTCCGCCCCGTCGCGCCCATGGTGCTGGCCGAGCGTGCCGCTCAGCTCTTCGACGGGCCGCTGCCGAGCCCCTACATGCTGTTCGTCCACGATGTCGCCGAGGAGTGGCGGGACCGCATCCCGGCCGTCGTCCACGTCGACGGCACCGCACGGATCCAGACCGTGGACCGCCGGGACGAACCTCTGGTCGCGCGCATGATCGAGGGATTCGAACGACTCACCGGCCTGCCCGTCGTCGTCAACACCAGCCTCAACACCGCCGGACGGCCCATGGTGGACGACCCCCGGGACGCCCTGGAGTGCTTCGGCTCGGCGCCCGTGGACCTGCTCGCCCTCGGCCCGTTCGCGATCCGGCGGAAGAAGGTGTTCGCATGACGGCCGACGCGCCCGCCTACTCCGTCGTCATCCCCACGATCGGACGGCCCTGCCTCGCCGACTGCCTGCGCGCGCTCGCCGAGGCCGCGCCCCACCACCCACCCGAGGCGGTCGTGGTGGTCGACGACCGCCCCGACCCCGCCGGCCCACTGCCCCTGGAAGCGGCCGGCGACCTGCCGCTGAAGACCCTGAGCACGGGAGGCAGGGGCCCGGCGGCCGCCCGCAACGAGGGCTGGCGCACGGTCCGTTCACCCTGGACCGTCTTCCTCGACGACGACGTCCAGGTGCTGCCCGACTGGTCCCTTCGGCTCGCCGACGACCTCGCCGCCGCGGACCCCGCCACCGGCGGCGTCCAGGGACGCCTGCGCGTCCCGCTGCCCGAGGACCGCCGGCCCACCGACTGGGAACGCGGCACCGCCGGACTGGAACAGGCCGCCTGGGCCACGGCGGACATGGCCTACCGCACCGAGGCGCTCGCGAACGTCCAGGGTTTCGACGAACGGTTCGCCCGGGCCTTCCGGGAGGACGCCGACCTGGCCCTGCGCGTCCGCGACGCCGGGTGGATGCTGCGCCGCGGACAACGAACGACCCGCCACCCGGTGCGCGGCGCCGACCGCTGGGTCTCGGTGCGGGCCCAACGCGGCAACGCCGACGACGCGTTGATGACCCGGCTGCACGGCCCCCACTGGTGGGCGCACGCCCGGGCCCCGCGCGGCAGGCTGCCCCGGCACGCGCTCGTGACGTCCCTCGCGCTCGCCACCCCCGCCCTCGCGCTGGCCGGCCGTCGCCGCGCCGCCCGGGCCACCGCTGGCCTGTGGGCCCTCGGCACCGCCGAGTTCGCCCTGGCCCGTATCAAGCCCGGGCCCCGCACCTCGCATGAGATCACCACCATGATCGCCACCAGCGTGGTCATCCCGCCGCTCGCCGTGCGCCACTGGGTCGGCGGGCTGATACGCCACCGGCGGGCCACCCCCCTCAGGAGCACACCGTGACACGGCGCGCAACGGGCACGAGCCTTCACGGACCCACGCGCGGCCGCCGTCACCGCGGCCGCGTGGCCGCCGTCCTCTTCGACCGCGACGGAACCCTCGTCGAGGACGTCCCCTACAACGCCGACCCCACCCGGGTGCACCCGCTCCCCGGCGTCCGACAGGCACTGGACCTGCTGCGCGCCGCCGGCATCCCGACCGGGGTCGTCAGCAACCAGTCGGGCATCGGCCGCGGACTGCTCACCGAGACCGACGTCCGCCGCGTCAACGACCGGGCGGACACCCTGCTGGGCGGCCTCAACACCTGGGTCCACTGCCCGCACGCGCCCGACGCCGGCTGCTCCTGCCGCAAGCCCCGCCCCGGACTGGTCGTCGAGGCCGCCCGGCGGCTGGGAGTGCACCCGTCGGACTGCGTGGTGATCGGTGACATCGCGGCCGACGTCCAGGCGGCCCGCGCCGCCGGCGCCCGGGGCGTTCTCGTGCCCAACGCGGCCACCCTGCCGTACGAGGTCGCCACGGCACCCGACACCGCCCCCGACCTGCTCACGGCGGTCCGGCGGCTCCTCGCCGAGAGGCGGGGTGATCGCCCGTGAAGAGCCTGGTGGTACGCCTCGACAGCTTCGGCGACGTCCTGCTCGCCGGACCCGCGGTCCGGGCCGTCGCGGCGCACTCCTCCCACGTCACCATGGTGTGCGGCCCGCGCGGTGAACCCGCCGCCCGCCTGCTGCCCGGCGTCGACGACGTGATCGTGTGGGAGGCCCCCTGGGAGGGCTTCGACGCGCCCACCGTCCAGGAAGCCGGCGTCGACGGCCTCGTACGACGCCTGAAGGACGCGGCGTTCGACGCCGCCCTCGTCCTGACCTCGTTCCACCAGAGCCCCCTGCCCACGGCCTTGTTGCTGCGCCTGGCGGGTGTCCCGTACATCGGCGCCGACAGCACCGACCACCCGGGCCGCCTCCTCGACGTGCGCCACCGGCGGCTCCCCGGCCGCCACGAGGCCGAGGCCGCCCTCGACACCGCCGCCGCCATGGGCTTCGAGCCGCCCGCCGGTGACGACGGCCTGCTGCGCGTCCTGCCGCCGCCCGACACCATCGCGCTGACCGGCAACGGCCCGTACGTCGTGCTGCACCCCGGAGCCAGCGCACCGGCCCGCGCCTGGAGCCCCGAACGCTGCGCCGAGGCCGTCGAGTCGCTCGCCGAGGCCGGGCACCGGGTCGTGGTCACCGGCGGCCCCGACGAGATCGGCCTGACCCGGAAGGTCAGCGGCGACATCGCCGTGGACCTCGGAGGGCGCACCGAACCGCGCACGCTCGCCGGGATCCTGCGCACCGCCGACGTGGTGGTGTGCGGCAACACCGGACCGGCTCATCTGGCCGCCGCCGTCGGCACGCCGGTCGTGTCGCTGTTCGCCCCCGTGGTCCCGGCGGAGCGCTGGGCGCCGTACGGAGTGCCGAGCGTCGTCCTCGGCGACCAGCGCGCGCCCTGCGCGGACAGCCGCGCCCGGCGGTGTCCCGTGCCCGGTCACCCCTGCCTGGAGGAGGTCACCGGGCAGGACGTGGTGGGCGCGGTCCGCAGACTGCTCAAGGAGGACGCATGAACATCCTCGTGTGGCATGTGCACGGTTCGTGGCTGACGTCGTTCGTGCAGGGCGCGTACGACTTCCTCGTCCCCGTGACCCCCGACCGCGGACCCGACGGCCTCGGACGCGCCCGGACATGGCAGTGGCCGCCCACCGTAAGGGAGTTGAGCCCCGCCGAGCTGCGGGAGGCCGACATCGACCTGATGGTGCTGCAACGGCCGCACGAACTCGAACTCGCCCGTCGGTGGACCGGGCGCCGTCCCGGCGTCGACGTACCCGCCGTCTACGTCGAGCACAACAGCCCGCACGCCACACCCGTCGACACCCGGCACCCGCTGGCCGACCGGACCGACATCACGCTCGTGCACGTCACCCACTTCAACCGCCTGATGTGGGACAGCGGCCGGGCCCCGACCACGGTGATCGAGCACGGCGTCATCGACCCCGGACACCTGTGGACCGGACAGGAGCCGCGCGCCGCGGTCGTCGTCAACGAGCCCCTGCGGCGCGGCCGTACGACCGGAACGGACCTGCTGCCCGAGTTCGCGCGCGCCGTGCCGCTGGACGTCTTCGGCATGCGCACCGAAGGGCTCGGGGACCACCTCCACCTCCCGTCCGACCGGCTGCGCAGCCGCGATCTGCCCCAGAGCAGCCTGCATCCGGCGATGGCGCGCTGCCGCATGTACCTGCACCCCGTCCGGTGGACGTCCCTCGGACTGTCCCTGCTGGAGGCGATGTTCCTCGGGATGCCCGTCGTCGCCCTGGACACCACCGAGGTGCGCGAGGCCGTCCCCGAGGGAGCGGGGGTGGTGTCCAACCGGCTCGACGTACTGCGGGACGCCATGCGCGGGTTCCTCGCGGACCCCGTGGACGCCCGGCTGACAGGGGAGGCCGCCAGGGCCGCGGCACAGGCCCGCTACGGAGAGCGGCGCTTCCGGGACGACTGGGAGCGTCTGATCAAGGAGGTCACCCGATGAGCACCAGCCACCCTTCGGCCGGCCGTGTCGCCATGGTCTCCGAGCACGCCAGTCCGCTGGCCGCGCTCGGCGGACCCGACGCGGGCGGACAGAACGTCTACGTGGCGCAACTCGCCGGGCGACTGGTCCGCCGCGGACACGAGGTCACCGTGTACACACGGCGTGACGACCCCCGGCTGCCGGAACAGGTCACCGTGCCCGACGGATTCAAGGTCGTGCACGTGCCCGCGGGACCGGCGGCGCCCATACCCAAGGACGAACTCCCGCCCTACATGCCCGAGTTCGGGGAGTTCCTGGCCCGGCGGTGGGCGGCCGAACCGCCCGACGTGGCGCACGCCCACTTCTGGATGTCCGGGTGGGCGGCGCTCGCCGGCGCCCGCGACCTCGGCGTGCCCGTCGTACAGACCTACCACGCGCTCGGCACCGTCAAGAAGCGCCATCAGGGCGCCGCCGACACCAGCCCGCCCGACCGCATCGCGATCGAGACCGCCATCGGCCGCGAGTGCAGCCGCATCATCGCCACCTGCGAGGACGAGGTCACCGAACTCCAGGCCATGGGCCTGCCGCGGCGACACATCTCGGTCGTCCCCTGCGGCGTCGACCCCGTGCGGTTCGCCCCGGTCGCCGCGGCGCGCAGACCCGCCGGCGCGCCCCGGCGCCTCCTCGCCGTCGGCCGGCTCGTCCCCCGCAAGGGCTTCGACCGCGCCATCCGCGCCCTGGCCGACGTCCCCGACGCCGAACTCCTCGTCGCCGGGGGGCCCGAGGCCGCCCTGCTGCTCGCCGAGCCGGAGGCCGAGCGGCTGCGGGCGATCGCCGACGAGTGCGGTGTCGCCGACCGGGTACGGCTGCTGGGCGGGGTGAGCCGCGAGGAGATGCCGGGGCTGATGTCCGGCGCGGACCTCGTGCTGTCCCTGCCCCGCTACGAACCGTTCGGCATCGTGCCGGTCGAGGCCATGGCCTGCTGCGCGCCCGTCCTCGCCACGGCCGTCGGCGGGCAGCTCGACACCGTCGTCGACGGCGTCACGGGTGTCCTCGTACCGCCCGACGACGACCACGACATCGCCGACACCGTCCGCCGCCTGCTGGCCGACCCGACGCTGCTCGCCCGCTACGGCGCGGCCGGACGCCGCCGCGTCCTGGCCCACTACACCTGGGACCGCGTCGCCGACGGCGTGACCCGCGCCTACAGCGCCGTCTCCACCGTCCCCTCGCTGTCGGGAGCCGTCCGATGAAACTCGCCACCGACGTCACACACTGCGACGACCTGATGCGGGCGCTGCAGGGCTTCCGCGGCTACGCCGGGCCCGTGCTCCGGCACTGGGGCACCCTGCTCGCCTCCCGTCTCGGTTCCGGCTCCCGGCTCCTCGTCGCCGGCAACGGCGGCAGCGCGGCCCAGGCGCAACACCTCACCGCCGAGCTGGTCGGCCGCTACCGGGACGACCGCCCGGCGTTCTCCGCACTCGCGCTGCACGCCGACACCTCCTCCACCACCGCCATCGCCAACGACTACGGCGTCCAGGAGATCTTCGCCCGCCAGGTCGCCGCGCACGGCCGCGCCGCGGACGTCCTCGCCCTGCTGTCCACCAGCGGCGCCAGCGCCAACCTCCTCGTCGCGGCGAGCGAGGCCCACCGCCTCGGCATGACCGTGCTGGCCCTGACCGGCCCGGCACCGAACCCGCTCGCGGACGCCGCCGACGAGGCCCTCTGCGTCGAGGCGGCGACCTCGGCGACGGTGCAGGAGCTGCACCTGGTGGCCGTCCACATGCTCTGCGAGACCTTCGACCAGGCGGTCGCACGACGGGAGACGGCGCACCGGCGCAACCGGGAGGGCGCCGCCCGGCCCGGCACGACGGACCGGCGGTACTGGTCCGTCGCCACCGGCGGCGCCCCGGAGGAGCACCACCGCCCCGACGAACGGCCCGGTGCGTCCTGGGCGCTGCTCCTGGAGGAGGACGGCACATGACCGCACCGGCCGCACTGCTGGTCGTCGGGGACGCCCTGCTCGACCACGACGTCTCAGGCCGTGTCGAACGCCTCGCCCCCGACGCGCCGGTACCGGTCGTCAGCGGCACCCGGCGCGCCACCCGCCCCGGTGGGGCCGCGCTCACGGCCTGCCTCGCCGCCGCCGACGGGCGGCCGGTCACGCTGATCACCGCCCTCGGCGACGACCCGGACAGTGCGGCCCTGCGCGACCTCCTGACCGACCGTGTGCACCTGGTCGAACTCCCGCTCGACGGCGCCCTGTCCAGCAAGACCCGCGTCCTCGCGGACGGCCGGCCGCTGCTGCGCCTGGACGACGGCGAGGGACGGGCCCGGGAATCCACGCACGAGGCCGTCCGAGCCATCACCGAGGCGGACGCCGTGCTCGTCTCGGACTACGGCCGCGGCACCGCCGACGTGCTGCGCGAGGCGCTGGCCGGGGCGGCGGCGCGGATACCCGTCGTCTGGGACCCGCATCCCCGGGGCATGCCACCGGTGCCGGGCGCACGGCTGGCGACGCCGTCCGCCGCCGAGGCACATGCCCTCGCGGACCGGACCGAGGACCGCGACGACACCGAGCAGCGCGGACCCCGCGGCGAACTGCGCACGGCCGCCCAGGACGCCGGCCGGCTCGTACGGGCATGGCGGGTGGCATCCGTGGCGGTGACGCTCGGCGGACGCGGAGCCCTGCTGTCGCACGGCGGGACGCCGCTGCTCGTGCCGTCGCCGGTCACGGCCGAGGGCGACGCGTGCGGGGCCGGTGACCGGTTCGCGGCCACCGCAGCCGGGCTGCTCGCCGACGGCGAACTCGCCGAGACGGCCGTCCGCGCGGCCGTGCACGCCGCCACCCGCTATGTCGCCGAGGGCGGCGTACGGTCCCTTGCCACGGCCACCACGGCCACCGGAACGACGGCCCCCCAGCCCCAGGACGCGCCCACGGACGACGCCCTGCGCACGGCCGCCCGGGTACGGGCGGCGGGCGGAACCGTCGTCGCCGCCGGCGGCTGCTTCGACCTGCTGCACGCCGGTCATGTCGCGCTGCTGCAGGCCGCCCGGCGCACCGGTGACTGCCTGGTGGTGTGCGTCAACTCCGACGCGTCCGTGCGCCGCCGCAAGGGCGACGGCCGGCCGCTCGTCCCCGAGGCCGACCGGATTCGGGTCCTGCGCGCGCTGGAGTGCGTCGACGCGGTCGCCGTGTTCGACGAGGACACACCGGAACGCCTCCTCGCCGAACTGCGCCCGCACATCTGGGCGAAGGGCGGCGACTACGCCCTCGAACGCCTGCCGGAGGCGCCCCTCGTGGAGAGCTGGGGAGGCCAGGTCGTCCTCTTCCCGTACCTCGACGGCCGCTCCACCACAGGCATCGCCGAGCGAGCGGCCCTGACCCCACGACCACCCTCCACACCCCTGACGCCGGCCACCGCACGAGGGCGGCGGCGACCGATGCCCGTAGCCGAACGCCGTGACGAGTGAAGGGAGCCCGCGGTGATCGATCCGCCGGAGCGGCGGCGCCGGGCGGCCGAGGCGGGGTTCGGTGCCGAGGCGGGGCGGTGGCGCCCACGGGAGGTCCACGGTCGCGCGGCAGGGGCCCGGGGCGGCCCGGTCGAGGCCGCGGCCACCGGACCGTACGGCCGGCGCCGGGTCCTGGTGCTGCGGGCGCTGGGGCTCGGTGACCTGCTCGCCGGGGTTCCCGCGCTGCGGGGCATCCGGCGGGCCTTCCCCGGGGACCACATCGTGCTGGCACTGCCCCGGGCCCTGGCCGAGGCCGCGCTGGCCACCGCGACAGTGGACGGCGTCCTGCCGGCGCAGGCGCCGGGGCGGGGCGTGCCGACGCTGGATCACTGGTCCGGGCCGCCCCCGGACGTCGCCGTCGACCTGCACGGCAACGGTCCCGAGAGCCGCGACGCACTGGCCGCCCTCCGCCCTCGTCGGCTCCTGGCCTTCGCCGCCGCGGGCGATCCCCTCGCCGGACCAGGGCCCGGCCGGCCCCCCGTGTGGCGACCGGACGAGCACGAGCGCGAGCGCTGGTGCCGCTTCCTCGGCGCGTACGGCATCGCGGCCGATCCCGACGACGTACGACTGCCACCGCCCACGGCACCCTCCCCGGCACCGGGCGCCGTCCTCGTCCACCCCGGCGCCGAGTCCGCCTCCCGCCGCTGGCCGGCCGGGCGGTACGCCGACGTCGTACGGCGGTTGCGAGCCGCGGGGCACCGAGTCGTCGTCAGCGGCGGCCCCGCGGAGGACGCGCTGGTCCTCGACCTCGCCGCACGCGCCGGGCTGCCCGCGCGGGACGTGCTGTGCGGTGGGCTGCCGTTCGACGAGCTGTCGGCGCTCGTCGCCCACGCCGCCCTCGTCGTCAGCGGCGACACCGGACCGGCCCATCTCGCGGTGGCCCACGGCACACCGTCCGTGACCCTCTTCGGACCCGTCTCCCCCCGCCTGTGGGGACCTCCGCGCTCCCCGCGCCACGTCGCCCTGTGGAAACCCGGCCCCCCGGGCGACCCGCACGGCGACGCCCCCGACCCGCAGCTGCTGCGCATCCGCGCCGACGAGGTGGCCGGCGCAGCCGTCGGCCTGCTGAACCCCGCCCGGACCACCACGTGACCCTGACCGGCCCGAACTCCCGCGGCACGCCGCTACCGGCCGTGCCCGCACGCCTCACCGGCACGCGGGCACGGCCCGTAGCGGCATCGTCAGGTCTCCTGCGGCCCTGTGTCCGAAGAGGCGACCGCCTCCGTCGCCTCAGGGGCGTCGTCGCGTTCGCCCTCCGCCTGGGACGGCGTCGTGTACTCCGGCACCGGGTGGTGGGCCCACGGGGTCTCGGCCTCCTCGCGCTCACCCTCGGCCTGTGACGGGGTGTGGTGGCTCACGCTCATCGTGATCGTCCCTCCTACGCACGGGCCGGTCGGCCGGCCCCGCTCGGGCGGGGGAGGGGCCCGGCACCGTCGAGCGCCGGACCGGCACCCCCCGGGCGCCCGGTGACACGGCGCGATCCGGCCGCATCACCCCCGCACGGCGGGTACCCGTCCGGCGGCACGGCACGGCGGCGGAAAGGACGCGCGGTGCGGAAGCACCCATACTGGCTCTACGAACGTACCTCCGCCTGCGCGTCGCCGCCGTGCCGGACCGGCGGCCCCCGACAGCCGGAGGTGAGGTTCTCCCCAAGGGCCCGGGCGAATCGGGCCCCACGCCACGACGGCACGCTGCCACCCACCAGACCCCCGGCCCCAGTCCCTCGGCGACGGCGCCGTCCAGGACGGCTCGCGGGTCCCGCTCGCTCCATCGAACGGGAGTTCCGGATGACGATCACCCCACACCCGTCGCCCGCCTCGTCCCCTCTGCGTATCGGTCTGCTCGGCTCGTACGGCGGGTGCAACACCGGCGACGAAGCGATCCTGATGTGTGTGCTCAGCTGCCTGCGAGCCCACCGGCCAGGGGCCCGACTCGTGGTCTTCAGCCGGAACGCCGAGCACACCCGCGCCCACCAGCCGCAGGCCGACGAGGTCGTCGACTGGGAGGGCGTCCCCCAAAAGCCCGTCCTGGACGTCCTGGCCGGACTGGACCTGCTGGTGCTGGGCGGCGGCGGGATCCTCTACGACGGGGAGGCACGGCGCTACCTGCGGCTGGTGCGGGCGGCGCAGGAGCGGGGCGTGCCCACCTTCGCCTACGCGGTCGGCGCGGGCCCACTGCGCGAGGCGGACGACCGGGACGCCGTACGTGCCGTGCTGCCGCGGATGACCGAGGTGGTGGTGCGCGACGAGGAGTCACGCCTCGTCCTGGAGGAGGTCGGCATCGACCGCGAACTCACCGTCACCGCCGACCCGGCTCTGCTGCTCACCCCCGAGCCCTTCACCGAGCAGATGATGCGGCAGGAGGGCCTGCCCACCGACACCCGGCTGATCGGGATGTCCGTGCGCGAACCGGGCCGGGCCGCGGAGAAACTCGACGAGGACGACTACCACGCGCTGCTGGCCGACGTCGCCGAGTTCCTCGCCCGGCGCCTGGACGCCCACGTGGTCTTCGTGCCGATGGAACGCCAGGACGTCCGCCACGCCCACGGCGTACTGTCCCGGATGAGCGCCCCGGACCTGGGCCGCATCCTGCACAACCCCTACAGCCCCGGCGAGATCCTCGGCTTCATGAGCCATCTGGACATGGTCGTCGGCATGCGCCTGCACGTCGTGATCTTCGCCGCGCTCACCGGCCTGCCCGTGCTGCCGCTGCCCTACTCCGGCAAGGTCTTCGACTTCGCCCGCCGTACCGGCGCGCCCGCCCTGGTCGGTGTGGCGCGGGAACAGGCCGGCCTGCTCCTGGCGGAGGTCGACCGGCTCTGGGACGAGTTCCCGCGGCGGCAGGAGGAGCTGACCAGGCGGGTACGGGGACTGCAGGCACTGGCCCGGGAGACCTGCGCCCGTTGCGGCTTCCTCCTGGACTCCATCGACGGCGGCGGCGCCGACGTACGAAGGACCGCGGACCTGCACCTGCACGGCGCCGTGACCCCCATGACGCCCTGACCGACCACCCGCCCCTGTGCCGGAACGCGCCGCCCGCGACCCACCGATCCGACGGGAAGATGCGATGCCGATCCTGGAACCACCCCGACCCGCCGAGACCGTCACCCTGCCCCCGCGGGCGGCCCGGCACGGCGGCCGCACGGACGTCCTGGTCGTGGGCGGCGGTCCGGCCGGCACGGCCGCGGCCTACGCGGCGGCCGACGCGGGCGCGGACGTCGTGCTCGTGGAGCGCTACGGATTCCTCGGCGGCAACGCCACCGTGGCGCTGGTGATGCCGCTGATGTCCTTCCACAACGAGCGCAAGCAGGCGGTGTTCGACGAGGGCGGCCATGACAGCCGCCTGCTGCCCTCCGACCACGGGGAGGGCGATCCGGTGGTGGCCGGCTTCCTGTGGCTCCTGCTGGACCGGCTCACCGCACGCGGCGGCTGCGTGACACCGTCCCCCGACACCGGCTACACCGTGCCCTTCGACCCCGAGACCTACAAGCTGGTCCTGCTCGACCTGCTGGACGAGGCGGGCGTCCGCATGCTGTTCCACTCCTTCGCCTCCGCCGCGCTGCCCCTCGACGACGGCTGGCGCGTGGTCTTCGAGACCAAGTCCGGCCCGGTGGTGATCGACGCCGGTGTCGTCGTCGACGGCACGGGCGACGGCGACATCGCCGCCGCCGCGGGTGCGCCGTACGAGATCGGGCGGCCGGAGGACGGACTGGTGCAGCCGATGACACTGATGTTCCGGGTCGTCGACTTCCTGCAACCGCTGTTCTCCGAGTACGTCCGGGACCACCCCGACCAGTGGCGGGGCGTGCACGGGCTGTGGGACCTCGTCCAGGAGGCCACCGAAGCCGGTGAACTGCGCCTGCCGCGCGAGGACATCCTGTTCTTCGGCACCCCGCACCCCCGCGAGGTCAGCGTCAACAGCACCCGCGTCACCCGCGCGCTCGGCACCGACGTGTGGGACCTCAGCCGCGCCGAGTACGTGGCACGCCGCCAGATGGAACAGATCGACCGCTTCCTGCGCCACCGTGTGCCGGGATTCAAGAGGTCGTACGTGGCCCAGAGCGGCGTCCAGATCGGCGTACGGGAAACCCGCCGCATCCTCGGCGACTACCACCTGACCGGCCACGACATCCTCGCCGCGCGCGCCTTCCCCGACGCCGTCGCGCACGGCGCCTACCCCGTCGACATCCACAACCCCAGGGGCAGCGGCACCGTCCTCAAGCGCGTCCCGCGCGGACACTTCTACGACATCCCGCTGCGCTGCCTGCTGCCGAAGGACACGGACCGGCTGCTGGTCGCCGGGCGCTGCATCTCCGGTTCCCACGTGGCGCACTCGTCCTACCGCGTGATGCCCATCGCGATGGCCACCGGCCAGGCGGCCGGCGTCTGCGCCGCGCTCTCCGTGCGCCTCGGCCGCAGCCCTCGCGAGGTGCCGCACCACCTGGTCCAGCGCGCCCTCAAACGGCAGGGCGCCCATCTGCGCCTCGACCCCCGCGAGCCGGTGCCCCAGCGCCGCTGACCCCCGTCGACCCCGCCCACGCTCGCCGCACCCCGCGTCCGTCGCCGTGCGGGCACGGCCTAGGGTGCGGGCATGACCTCACAGGCGTACCTCCGCGAACTGTTCTCGCTCGACGGCCGGGTCGCACTCGTGACCGGCGGCAGCTCCGGCATCGGACGGGCCGTCGCCGAGGCGCTGGCACGCGCGGGCGCGAGCGTCGTGGTCGTGGCCCGCAGGGAGGCGGAGCTGGCCGCGACGGTCGAGGAACTGGCGGCGCACGGCTGCCGTGCGGCCTGGGTGAGCGCCGACCTCGGCACTCGTGACGGCGTGCGCGCGGCGGCCGAGGAGGCGGTCGGCAAATTCGGCGAGCCCGACATTCTCGTCAACAGTGCGGGAATCAACCTGCGGCCCCCAATGGGGGAGTTGGGCGAGGACGTGTGGGACACCGTCATGGCGGTGAACCTGGAGGCGCCCTATCTGCTGGGACAGCGGTTCGGGCCGGGCATGGCCGAGCGGGGCTTCGGGCGGATCATCCACATCACCTCCCAGCAGGCCCACCGTGCCTTCGTCCAGAGCGGCGCCTACGGCGTCTCCAAGGGCGCGCTGGAGTCGCTGGCCCGTTCCCAGGCCGAGGCCTGGTCGCCGTACGGCGTCACCTGCAACACCCTTGTGCCGGGGTTCGTGATGACGCCGCTGAACGCACGGCTGTCCTCCGACCCGCAGAAGGTGGCGGCGCTGGCCGAGCGGACCATGGTCGGACGCAACGGCCTGGCCGAGGACTTCGCGGGCGCGGCGGTCTTCCTCGCGAGCCGTGCCTCGGGCTACGTCACCGGCCAGTCGGTCTTCGTCGACGGCGGGTTCTCCGTCCACTGACCCGCCCCGGCCGGTACCTCAGCGCAGGTCCAGCCGCATCAGGATGCGGGGGTGACCGGCCAGCACCGAGGTGGTGTCGGCGGCGTGCACGAACCCGGCCCGCTCGAAGTTCTTCCGGAGCCCCGCGTAGGCCATCGTCAGGTCCACCCGGGCGTCGCCGTTGTCGAGCGGGTACGCCTCGATCACCGGCGCGCCCCGGTCGCGGGCGAAGCCGACCGCGCCGGCGATGAGCGCGTGGGTGATCCCCTGCTTGCGGTGGCCCGGTCGCACGCGAACGCACCACAGCGACCAGACCGGCAGGTCGTCGAGGTGCGGGATCTTGCGGTTGCGTGCGAAGGACGTGGCCGAGCGCGGCGCCACGGCGGCCCAGCCGACCGGCTCGTCACCGTCGTAGGCCAGGACCCCCGGAGGGGGATCCGCGCGGCACAGCTCGGCGACGTACTCACCGCGGGCCGGTCCGCGCAGCTCCTGGTTGAGCTTGGAAGGGAGCCGGTAGCTCAGGCACCAACACACGCTGGCGGTGGGCGACTTGGGGCCGAGCACCGCACGCACGTCGTCGAAGACCGATGCCGGGCGAACGTCGATGGCCATGCCCCCACCCTTTCACGGCGTGCCCGCCGACGCCCGGGATCTGCGGCACGGTCGGCGCGAGGACCGGCTGGAGAAGCAGTTCCCGGCGTGGCCGAGGGCACCCGAGACGGGGCAGCGGCTGCCGGCCTGGGCCGGTTGACCCCCGCCGTACGACGCGCCCCCGGCTCCGGCTTCCGTCGGCCTCGGTGGGTGGGCGGTCGAACCCTTCGCCGCACACCGCCGCCTGCCCTCATGCGGTGGCCTGGAAGGCCTGCATGGTCTCGGCGACCTCGGCGTCGGAGACGTGGGCGAAGTCCTCGTACCACTCACCGACGGCGTGCAGGGACGGCGGCTGCTCCAGGCAGACCACCTCGTCGCATTCGGTGCGGATCGCCGCCGTGGTGCGGGGGCTGGCGACCGGGAAGGCCGCGATCAGCCGGGCCGGGCCGTGGCGGTGCAGGAAGCGCAGGGCCGCCGTCGCGGTCAGGCCGGTGGTCAGGCCGTCGTCGACGAGGACGACCGTGCGCCCGTGCACGGAGGGGAGGGGGCGGCGGCCGCGGTAGACGTACTCCCGGCGGTGCAGCTCGTTGCGTTCGCCCGCGACGACGTCCCCGAGCCGGTCCTCGGACAGATGCATCATGGCCAGGCCCTGCCGGTCGTACAGCGGCGGGTCGTCGGCCACGATGGCGCCGATCGCCGTCTCCGGCCGGATCGGGGTGCTGATCTCCCGGGCGACCAGCACGTCCAGCGGGGCGCGCAGGGTGCGGGCCACCTCCGCGGCGACGGGCACGCCGCCCGGCGGCAGGGCCAGCACGAGCAGCCGGGGCAGATCACCGGAGCCGGCCCACTCGACCAGCCGCAGCGCGAGCTCCTGTCCGGCATGGGTGCGGTCACGGAAAGACACGGCGCTCCTCCCTCGGTCGGGGTGGGGCAGCCGCCGAGTGCCCGGTGGGTCCACCGCGAAACGAGGTGGTCCGGTGCGTCACCCGGCAGCCCGAAACGCACATGAGGGGCACCGGACCGGGTACCCGAACCGTCCGGCGCGTACCGGACGGAAGTGCACGACACGGCGACGGGACGAACCATGACCGACCCCCATTTCGAGAGCGACGCCTCCGCGGCCCAGCAGGCCCTGCGCACGGTCGTCGAGAAGGGCGCGGACGAGGCGGCCCTGAGCACGCTGGCCCACAGCGAGGTACTGGTGCCGGCGGCGACGAACGCGGAGGGGCCCGCGCCGGCGGCGCTGACCTTGCCTGTGTTCGAGCAGGAGGACGGCACCGAACTGGTACCGGTCTTCACCTCGCAGGAACGCATGGAGCAGGCCATGCCGAAGATGCACCGGCACCGCAGCGTCCAGCTCGGCGTCCTCGCCCACGGCTGGCCCTCCGACAACCTGTCCCTGGTCATCGACGCCGGCACGCCCGAGCAGCTGGCGCTGACGGCCCAAGGCGTCAGGGCACTGCTGGACCGGGGCGACAGCTGACTCCGGGTGCCCGAGCGGCCACCGTCACGACCCGAACGGCCACCGTCACGACCCGAACGGCCGCTTTTCGGCCGATGCGAGGCGGGAACCCGTTGGCCGTTCGTGCCCGCCCCGCGTTCAGGAGGCCGTTGTGACGGATCCGCAGCACACCCAGCAGAATCCGGCCACCCAGCACCCGCAGCCCGACTTCCCCTCGCAGGACCAGCCCCACCCCGGATGGACCGGGCCCATGGACCCGCCGCCGGACCACGGCGAGGAGAGCTACCGCGGCACCGGCCGGCTGGAGGGGCGCGCGACCGTCGTCACCGGCGGGGACTCCGGTATCGGGCGGGCCGTGGCCCTGGCGTTCGCCCGGGAGGGCGCCGACGTGCTCTTCACCCACCTCGACGACGAGGCGGACGACGCGCGAGAGACGGCCCGGCTCGTCGAGGACGCGGGCCGCAAGGCGGTCGCCGTGGCCTGCGACATCCGTATCGAGGACAACTGCCGGGCCCTGATCGACCGCGCGGTCGCGGAGTTCGGGCGCATCGACGTCCTGGTGAACAACGCCGCGTACCAGATGTCCCAGCCCGACGGCATCGAGGCGATCACCACCGAGCAGTTCGACCGGGTCATGCGTACCAACCTCTACGGCATGTTCTGGCTGACGAAGTTCGCCCTGCCGCACATGCCCGAGGGCAGCAGCGTCATCAACTCCACCTCGGTGCAGGCCTACAAGCCCAGTCCGCATCTGCTGGACTACGCGATGACCAAGGGCGCCATCGTGACCTTCACCCAGGGGCTGGCCCAGATGCTGGTCGACCGCGGCATCCGGGTGAACGCGGTGGCGCCGGGACCGGTGTGGACGCCGCTGATCCCGGCGACGCTGCCCGACACGGCCGAGTTCGGCAAGCAGAGCCCCTTGGGGCGTCCGGCCCAACCGGCAGAACTGGCCCCCGCGTACGTCTATCTCGCCTCCCAGGAGGCCAGTTTCGTCACCGCGGAGATCCTCAACGCGACGGGCGGGACGCCGTTGCCGTGAGCCGGACGGGCCGGGGCGTACGGCGCGGCCGGCGGTCCCGCCGTACCGTCACGTGGTTCCCGCGAACGCGTCGGCCCATCGGCCGGATGGGTCAGCGCGGCCGGTACGTCGGGCTGCGTACCGGCCGCGCAGAGCGCATGGTGGTGGCATGAGCACGCGTCCCCCCGTGGTGGTGTCGCCGCCGGCGTCGGACGGCGGGCGCCAGGTGACGATCCACGACGAGCCGGCGGGCACCGCGTACAGCCTGTTCGACGTCCTGGACCTGGTGCACCGCGCCGACCTGCCCGCCGAGGACCGGGCCGTCGACGATCCCGAGCTGATCGAGTGGCGCGGGGGCGGACCGTACGACTGGAACGAGCCGGACACGTCGCAGAAGCCGAACGGCTGAACGCGTCCGCCACCCTCGGATGTCCGAGGTTCCCGTGCCGACGCCGCTGCCCTTGACTGGAGGCGGCAAGTCAAACGGACCACGACATCACGGGGGACACGCATGAACCGCAGGAAGAGCATCGTCGCAGCCGGCCTGGCCGGCACCGTCTCGGCCCTGGCCCTCGCCGCGGGCGGCGTGGCCGCGCCCGCCCACGCCGCGGCCCGGGCGGGCACCGTCGACTGCGACGGCTGGGTGCACAACAACAACCCCGACCACGGCATCGCGGGCTGCAAGAACAACACCGACCGCACCGTCACCTTCCGCGCCGAGATCGTGTGCGGCTGGGCGCCGGACGTCTCCGGCCAGTGGGTGACGCTGGCTCCCGGCCAGTACGGCGAGTCGTCGGGTGTCTGCGCCGTCTACAGCTCGGGCGTCGGCAGCGTGGGCTGGACCATCCAGTAGCGCAGGGCCCACGGCCCGGGGTGCGCTCCGGGCCGGGGGCGAACACCGGGCGGGAGCTCTCCGGCGGCGCCCACCTCCTCGGCGGGCGCCGCCTCGGCCGCCGGTTCGGGTCCGGACCTCGCGCAGAGCCGTACGCCGCTTGCGAGTGCGGCCCGGCGGTGTGTCCGTCTCCGGGCAGCGGGGTACGCGGCGACCGACGGAAGGGGAGACCCATGCGCTTCCGTGACCGCGAGGAGGCCGGGCAGGAGCTCGCGGAGCAGCTGCGCCTCCGGCAGGAGAAGGGCATCCTCCCGCGCCCCGTGGTGCTCGCCCTGCCCCGAGGCGGCGTCGCCGTCGCCCGGCAGGCGGCCCGGGTGCTCCAGGCTCCGCTGGACGTGCTCGTCGTACGCAAGATAGGAGCCCCGTTCCACGAGGAGTTCGGCGTCGGCGCGCTCGCGGGCGACGACCCGCCGCTCTTCGACGAGGCGACGCTGTCCCGGCTGGGGCTGAGCGAGGCCGATCTGGCGCCGGTGGTGGAGCGGGAGCGCAGGGAGCTGCGGCGGCGCGAGGAACGCTATCGGCAGGGCCGCCCGGCGCCGCCACTGCCCGGCCGCACCGCCGTGGTCGTGGACGACGGCATCGCGACCGGCTCGACCGCACGCGTCGCCCTGCGCGCCGTGCGCGGCAGGCGGCCCGAGCGGCTGGTCCTCGCCGTACCGGTCTGCGCGCCGGAGTCGGCCCAGGAACTGCGCCGCGAGGTCGACGACTTCGTCTGCCTGCACGAGCCGGCGCTGTTCAGCTCGGTGGGGGAGTGGTACGAGGACTTCGGCCAGCTGTCCGACGCGGATGTGCTGGAGGCCCTGCGCGGCGACTGACGCCACGGCGTCCGTCCCGAGGAGAGGATCAGCCGGAGCCGACCGTTCCCGCGCCCGGTTGGGAGGCGGGCTCGGTCAGGGTGAGCGCTCCGTCCGCGTCCAGGGCGAGGTGCGTGCCGTAGGCGATGCGGTCGAGGGTGGCGTGCAGCCAGGCGCGGTCCTCGGCCGGTGCCGGTTCCAGGCGCAGACGGCGGGCGAGGAACGGCAGCATGCGCAGCCCGGTGAGTTCGCCCGTGTCCGCCACCACCGTCGCGAAGTAGGCGATCCGGAGGTCGTCGCGGTACTCCTCGTAGCCCGGGATGCCCTCGTAGTCGTCGATGAAGTCGCCGCAGCCGTGCAGGATCAGCCGGTTCCGGTAGACCTCCACGGGGCGGGGGTGGTGGGAGGAGTGACCGTGCACGACGTCGGCCCCGCCGTCCACCAGGGCGTGCGCGAAGCGGCGCTGGTCGCGGGAGACGAGATAGCCCCAGTTGGAGCCCCAGTGCACGGACACGACCACCACGTCGCCGGGCCGCTTCACCCGCCGTATGTGCCGTACCGCCGCCGCGGCCGTGGCGGGCGACAGCTCGGGGGCGTAGGCGACGCCGGGCAGCTCGGCCGTCGCCGCCCAGCCCGGCGGGATGCCGCTGCTGCCGAAACCCAGGGCGAAGACCAGCACCCGGCCACCGCGCGGGAGCGGGAGCGCCACCGGCGCGTACGCCTCCTCGGCGTCGCGGCCGGCCCCGGCCGTCCGCAGACCGGCCCCGTGCAGCACGTCCAGCGTCTCCTCCAGGCCCTCGCGCCCGAAGTCCCGTACGTGGTTGTTGGCCAGGACGCAGACGTCGGGCCGGGCCACCGAGAGGGCGGGCAGGTTGGCCGGATGCATGCGGTAGTGGACCGCCTTGCCGGGCTCGAAGGCGGCACCGCGCGTGACGGACGTCTCCAGGTTGACGATCCGGACGTCCGGCGCGTTCGCCTCCAGCGCCCCGAGGGCCTCACCCCACGGCCAGGACGGGCCGACCGGCGCCGGGACCGGTCCGTTCACCGCCTCCGCCATGCTCACGTAGGCGCGGGCGTCGCTGACGTACCCCTCCCGCAGCGCCGGGTCACCGGGGCGGGCCAGGATCTGGTCGACACCGCGTCCGAGCATCACGTCGCCGCAGAGGAACAGCGTCACCGTGCCGCCGCTCATGTCTCCACCCTACGAGGGCCGCGGTGCTCCCCGGGCCGTGCGCCCTCCCCGGGACCTTCGCCACGAGCCGTTGCGGGGCACGCCCGCCCGGCGCGATAGCGTGCGGCCCGCGCGGGTACTCCGCATCTGCGACGCCGGGCGCCGCGGACCACCGGACGCGGCGCGCACGGCGGCGGTTCGAGCCGCGGGAGGCCGGCATGGACCTGGTCGAGGAGGCTGCCCACCGCTTCCGTATCGACCCGCACGGACCGATGCGGGTGCCGGGCGTGGTGTTCGCGTCCCGGGCGCTGCTGCGGGACGCCGACAAGTCGCTGGAGCAGGTGGCCAACGTCGCGACACTGCCCGGGATCGTGGGAGCGTCGTACGCGATGCCCGACATCCACTGGGGCTACGGCTTCCCCATCGGCGGTGTCGCCGCGACCGACGTGGCCGACGGCGGTGTCGTCTCGCCCGGCGGGGTCGGTTTCGACATCTCCTGCGGCGTACGGCTGCTGGCGGCCGACACCGACCACCAGGGGCTCGGGCCGGCGCTGCCCGACGTGATGGACGGCCTCGACCGGGCGATCCCGCGCGGCGCCGGACCCGGCGGGGTGTGGCACCTGACCGGTCCCGGGCAACTGGAGCGGATCCTGCGCGGCGGTTCCCGGTACGCGGTGCGGGAGGGCCGGGGCGAGGAGCGCGACCTGACCCGCTGCGAGGACGGCGGGGCGGTCGCCGACGCCGGCGTGGCCCAGGTGAGCGCGCGGGCCCGGGAGCGCGGCCTCGGCCAGGTCGGCAGTCTCGGATCGGCCAACCACTTCCTGGAGGTGCAGCGCGTCGACGAGGTGTACGACGTGGAGGCCGCCACCGCGTTCGGGCTCGCCGTCGGCCAGGTGTGCGTGATGATCCACTGCGGTTCCCGCGGCCTCGGCCACCAGATCTGCACCGACCACGTCCGGGCCATGGACACCGCGATGGCCCGCCACGGCATCGAGGTCCCCGACCGCCAGCTCGCCTGTACGCCGGTGGAGTCGCCGGAGGGGCACAGGTACCTCGGCGCGATGGCGGCCGCGGCCAACTACGGGCGCGCCAACCGCCAGCTGCTCTCCGACGCGGCCCGCCGGGTCTTCCGCCGTGCCGCGGGCGCACGGCTCTCCCTGGTGTACGACGTGTCGCACAACCTCGCCAAGATCGAGACGCACCTCGTGGCCGGAAAGCGCCGCACCCTGTGCGTGCACCGCAAGGGCGCGACCCGGGCGTTCCCGCCCGGCCATCCGGAGCTGCCGGAGGATCTGCGTGCGGTCGGCCAGCCGGTGCTGATCCCCGGGACGATGGGCACCGCCTCGTACGTCCTCGTCGGGGTGCCCGGCGGGGACGCCTTCTTCTCCACCTGCCACGGCGCGGGCCGTGTCCTCAGCCGCCATCGGGCCGCCCGCGCCGTCGGCGGCCGGGAACTGCGGGCCCGTCTGGAATCGGCCGGCATCGCGGTACGCCCGCGGTCCCTGCGCGGCCTGGCCGAGGAGACCCCGGAGGCCTACAAGGACGTGAGCGAGGTGGTGGCCGCGAGCGAGGGCGCGGGGCTGTGCCGGACGGTGGCGCGGCTGGTGCCGCTGGGGGTGGTGAAGGGCTGAGCGGGCGGGGGCGGCCGGATGCCGTCGTGTGCGCCCGGCCGCCCCGGCGGCTCATACGTCCACGGTCACCGCACACGACCACCCGTACGGATCCGGCCCGAAGCGCAGCCCGTGCCAGGAGATGCCCTTCGGCGTGCCGCCGGTGACCTCCACGTCGGCCAGCTCTGCCAGGGCGAGGCGTACGTCCAGGTCGCCGTCGGTGGCGTCGGCCTCCAGGTCGACGGGCACCCGGCCGTCCACGTCGAGGCGGTAGACGACCTCGTCGAGCAGCGCGGTCAGCAGATCCTCGTCGCTCTCCTCGGTGAGCCGTACGCGCTCCACCGAGGTCGGCCGTACGGCCGTGACGTCGGCGAAGCACTCCACCATCCCCAGCGCGGCCTCCACCAGACAGCGCTCGCGGCTCGCGCCCCACGCCTCGATCCGCACGTCGGCCGTGTGCGGCACGGCGCGATGGCCGCTTCCGCCGCTCCGCCGGGTCCGGATGTCGTCGTCCGTGTCACCGACCATCGGCACCACCTCATCCGCTCATGCCGTCCGGGCGCTCGGGCTCTCGGTCCGCTCAGGCCCGGGCGCCCGGCTCCGGGGTCCTGTGGAACGGGGAGCGGCGGGTGCGCCGCCGTTGCCCGTGGGGGCGGTGGTGGGTCGCCCCGCGCTTCACCAGGGCCAGACCCAGGCAGAACAGGAGCGCGAGAGCAAGACCCGAGCAGAAGACCGCCAACGTGTTCATGGTCGCGAGCTCCCGGCCCAGCACGGTGACGGGGTGGTCCGGGCCACCGGAGAGGTTGTCGGCGATGACCAGACCGGTGAAGACACCGGTGGCCGCGAGGAGGAGCAGTCCGAGCACCAGCATCCGAGTCACCTCCGGGAGAGGGAGCCGCACGCCTAGGGGTACCCGCGACCGGGCACGGCGTACCGCCGGATCCGCCACGTCCGCCGCCCCGGAGCCGGTCTCCGTCGGTGCATCCACCGGCGCAGACCCATTGACCTCAGGCATCCATGAACATAACCTCCGTCCTCATATGTAGACGAACGACGGTGCTCGCGATCCTCGACGGCACGAGGGACGGCAGCTTCGAGATCCGTACGGCCTGAGGGGCGTACCGGTCCTGGAACAGGCCCTCGACGCCCTCGGCCTCCGACCCTCCGCCCCCTCACGAGAACGGCACCCGCCCTCATGGCCCAGCCCGTCGTCACCCGCTTCCGCGTGTACCCGGTCGCCGGCCGGGACTCGATGCTGCTCAACCTCTCCGGCGCCCACGCCCCCTACTTCACCCGCAACGTCGTCGTCCTGGAGGACTCCGAGGGCCGCACGGGACTCGGTGAGGTGCCCGGCGGCGAGAAGATCGCGCAGACCCTGCGCGACGCCGAACCACTGGTCGTCGGTGCCCGCGTCGGGGATCACAACAGTGTCCTGCGCACCGTCGGGGCGCGGTTCGCCGAGCGCGACTCGGCCGGCCGCGGCGCCCAGACCTTCGACCTGCGCACCACCGTGCACGCCGTCACCGCCGTCGAGTCCGCCCTCCTCGACCTGCTCGGACAGCACCTCCAGGTCCCGGTCGCCGCCCTGCTCGGCGACGGGCAGCAACGCGACGCCGTGCGGATGCTCGGCTACCTCTTCTACGTCGGCGACCCGGACCGCACCGACCTGGACTACGTCCGCGCGCCCGACTCACCCGTCGACTGGTACCGCATCCGCCACGAGGAGGCGCTGACCCCCGAGGCGATCGTCCGCCAGGCCGAGGCCACCCACGACCTGTACGGCTTTTGTGACTTCAAGCTCAAGGGCGGTGTCCTGCCCGGCGCGCAGGAGGTCGAGGCCGTCCAGGCGCTCAAGGAGCGCTTCCCCCGGGCGCGGATCACCCTCGACCCCAACGGCGCCTGGTCCCTGCGCGAGGCCGTCGAACTGTGCCGCCCGCTGCTCGGCACCCTCGCCTACGCCGAGGATCCCTGTGGGGCGGAGGACGGCTACTCGGGACGCGAGATCCTCGCGGAGTTCCGCCGGGCCACCGGGCTGCCGACGGCGACCAACATGATCGCCACGGACTGGCGCCAGCTGACCCACGCCCTGGCCCTGCAGTCGGTGTCCATCCCGCTGGCCGACCCGCACTTCTGGACCATGCGGGGCTCGGTGCGTGTCGCCCAGCTGTGCAACGCGATGGGGCTGACATGGGGCTGCCACTCCAACAACCACTTCGACATCTCCCTGGCGATGATGGCGCACTGCGGAGCGGCGGCCCCCGGTGAGTACAACGCCCTGGACACGCACTGGATCTGGCAGGAGGGGCGGGAGCGGCTCACGGTCGCCCCGCCGAGGATCAGCGGCGGCGAGGTGGCCGTGCCCGACGCGCCCGGACTCGGGATCGAGCTGGACAGGGACCGCCTCGCGGCGGCACACGAGCTCTACAAGGACAAGGCGCTGTCCGGCCGGGACGACGCCGTCGGCATGCGGTACCTGGTCGACGGCTGGACCTTCGACCCGAAGCGGCCCTGCCTCGTGCGCTGACGTGGGCCGGGGCGCGAACGGCGGTGCTCACAGGGCGAAGACACGGCGGGCGTTGCCGTGCAGGAAGAGCCGCGTGCAGCGGGTGGTACAGCCGGTCGGTGGGCGGCAGCCTCCACAGCCACGGCACGATGCGCAGCGCCACGAACCCCAACTCCTCGACGGCCCAGCGCAGTTCCCGTGGCGCAGCGTCGGATGCCGAGGGTCGCGGTCGACGCACGGCGCGGACCGGCGACGCGCACGCCTCGGGGCGGTCCGGCCGTCACCCCAGCAGCGCGGCCGTGCACTCCTCGGTGAGGTCCTCGGCGTGCGGCGGCAGCGGGTTCCCCGCGCGCAGGTGGCGGCGGACCACGGTGAGCGGCAGCTCGACCACGGCGAGGGCGACGCGGTCGCGGCCTTCCTCGTCCGTGGCACCCAGGGCATCGGCGAGGGCGCCCAGGGAGTCGAACACCCGCCCGTTGCCGGAATCCGCGCGACGGGTGTGCTCCTCGGACCACTCGGCGCGGCCGAAGTCGGCGGCGCCGTAGAGGAGTAGGGCCGCCTCCTGCGGGTGCTCCCGGCTCCAGCCGACCACGTGCCGGGCGGCCGCGCGCGCCGCCCGGCGGGGGTCGCTGTGGCTGACGAGGACGGCGTGGTAGCCCTCCTGGAAGCGCTCGACCGTTCGCAACCACACCTCGGCGAGGAGTGCCGTGCGCCCGGCGAAGCGGTGGTAGACGGAGCCGCTGGGGGCGCCGACGGCCTGGGCGACCGCCGACATGGTCACGGCGGCCGGTCCGCCGGCGGCGGCCAGGCGGACGGCGGCGTCGAGGAGTTGGTCGGTGTCGAAGCGGGGTGGGCGCGCCATGAATCAGAGGGTACTCTCTAATTAATTGGAGAGAGGTCTCCAATATGGTTGAGGGGAGGACCTGTGGGCGTTCACAACGTGCACGAACGGCTGTTGGCGGCCGAGGAGAGCGAGGTGGGGGCGCTGGTCGACACTCTGGCGAGCGGGGACGGCGACCGGCTGTGGCCAGGCCGCGACTGGTCGCCGATGGAGTTCGACCGCCCCCTGGGACCGGGCGCGGTGGGCGGCCACGGCCCCGTGCGTTACACCGTGTCGGGATATGTGCCCGGCCGCTGGATCCGCTTCGAGTTCACCGGCCCCAGAGGGTTCCACGGCTTCCACGAGCTGGCCGTCCTGCCGGCCGGGCCCGGACGCGCCCGGCTGCACCACACGCTGACGATGTCCACCAGCGGTCTGGCCCGGCTCACCTGGCCGCTGGCCTTCCGTCCGATGCACGACGCCTGCCTGGAAGACGCCTTCGACCGCGCCGAACTGGCCTGTACGGGAACGGTGTCGCGCCCGGCCCGCTGGTCCCCGTACGTCCGCTTCCTGCACGCCCTTGCCGCCCGCGCCGTCCGCCGCCGCCTGGGAGGTGACCCCGCCGGAGGCTGAGGCGCGGGGCGCGGGCTTCGGGGTCTATCCGCGCGGCAGCACCGTGACGCGACGGAAGTTGCACTCGTCCCCCGTCGGCGACCCGGCGGGGGACGGCCGGTGCTGATGGGCCTTGAGCGCGGCGCTGACCAGGCTCATCAGCAGGTCGACGTCCGTGTCGCAGTCGAGATGCACGGTGACCCAGCCGGAACCCGGCACCAGCCGGATCGCGGTCGAATCCCGGAGGTCGTCGTGGAATCGCCCGATGACCGATGTCGTCAGATGCAGGTCCACGTCCCGGTCGGAATGGAAGTGCACGATCTCGCTGTGGACGGAGCGCAGTGCCCGCCCTGCGCCGCAACTGGTCGGACCCGAGCTGAGATCGGGCCAGACCTGAAGTTGCTCCATGGCGCGCTGGGCCAGTGTCATGCGCCCATAGTCGCCCGATCACCGCTCGGCAACCAGAGGTTGAGCGAACCGTAACCGTCGTGTGAGGTGATTCGATCACCGAACCGTCACACACGGTGAGGGTCAGCTCCGGTGGCGTCGGAGTACATGGGCACGGCGATGCCGACGTGCCCAGCGGTGCGCAGGCGTCCCGCGTGGCGAGGGCCGAACAGTCAGCTCCCGAAAAGCGGGCAGGCGAGGGGTGTCAGCGGGCCACCGCGGTCGGCGGCAGGCCCTCGTGGGCCGCCCGCAGCAGGGCGAGCACGCCGTCCGCCGTGACCGGTCGGGGGTTTGCGTACGCCTGGCCGGCGGTCTGTGCGGCCGCCACCGCCAAGTCGGCCTCGCGCAAGCCCAGTTCGGCGAGCGAGCGGGGCGCGCCCAGACGCCCGGCCAGCTCCCACAGGGCCGTCGGCGCGTCGGCCGCGCCCAGCGCGCGGGCCACCGCGTCGGCCGCGTCCCGAGCGGCGGGAGCGTTGTGGGCCAGGGCGTACGGCAGCACCACCGTGTGCGTCTCGGCGTGCGGCAGATCGAAGGTGCCGCCCAGGACATGGCACAGCTTGTGGTGCAGGCCCATGGTCGTGGCGCCCAGGCAGGACCCGCACAGCCAGGCCCCGTACAGCGCGCGGCCGCGCGCACCGAGCGACGTGGGCTCGCCCGCCACCTCCGGCAGGGCCCGCGCCAACGCCCGTACGCCGTCCTCGGCCATCAGCTGGACCAGGGGTGAGGTGTCCGGGGCGTACAGCGCCTCGACGGCGTGCGCGAGCGCGTTGACGCCACTGGTCACGGAGAGCGGCACGGGCAGGGAGAGGGTGAGTTCCGGGTCGTAGACCACGCTGCGGGGCTGCACCCGCGCATCGCGGCCGGTGCGCTTCCCACCGTGTTCGGTCAGTCCCCAGACCGGGGTCATCTCCGACCCGGAGTACGTGGACGGCACCGCGATCAGCGGCAGACCGGTGCGCAGGGCGACGGCCTTGCCCAGCCCGATCGACGAGCCTCCGCCGACCGCCACACAGCCGTCTGCGCCGGCCGCGCGGGCCGCCCGTACGGCCGCGTCGGCGACCTCGGCCGGTACGTGCATCCGGGCCCTGTCGTGCACCCCGACGCACCGTGGGCCGAGCGCGTCCGCGACCGCCCGCGCCGTGTGCGCGCCCCGCGTCCCGCACACCACGAGCACCCGCCGCAGTCCGAGCCGGTCGGCCTCGCCCGGCGTCGCGGACAGCGCCGCGCCCGCCCGGAAGACGACCCGCACGGGCCGGCTCTCGTAGGAGAAGTCCAGGTCGTCCCTCACGCGCGCTCCAGTACGAGGTCGAAGCGGGCGTGCCGGAAAGGGTTCGCCACGCCGAAATCCCGTGCCGCCGACGGGTCGTCGACGGGCGCGAAGTTCGCGACCAGTCGCGGCTTGACGGCGAACACGGCGTCCGAGTCCAGGTAGTCGCTGCCCGCCACGAAGATGTGGGTGGTCACCGGGGCGTGCCCCTCGGCCGACGCGATGAAGTGGACGTGCGCGGGCCGGTAGGGATGCCGCCCGGTGGCCCGCAGCAGCCCGCCGACCGGCCCGTCCGTCGGGATCGGGTACGGGCTCGGCACACATGTGCGGAACCAGAACCGCCCCTCGTCGTCCGCGGTGAACAGCCCGCGGCCGTTGCCCGCGGGCTGCACGCCGGGCTGCTGCACGTCGTAGAAGCCGTTCCCGTCGGCCTGCCACACATCGACCACCGCGCCCGGCAGCGGGCCGCCGTCCCGGGAGAGCACCCGGCCGCTCACCACACAGGGCTCGCCGCCGCCCACGAGGTCGATGTTCGCGCCGAGTTCGCGTACCGGCGACTCGGTCATGTGGAACGGACCCAGAACCGTCGACTCGGTGGCGCCTGGGCCCTGCCGGTTGTTGATCGTCTCCACGAGCATCGACAGGCCGAGCACGTCCGACAGCAGGATGAACTCCTGCCGGGTGTCCGTGCACGCCTGCCCGGTCGCCGTGAGGAACCCGATCGCCCGCTCCCACTCCTGCTGCGTCAGCCTCGCCTCCCGCGCGAAGGCGTGCAGATGCCGGACGAGCCCGGTCAGCAGCTCCCGCAGCCGCGGGTCGGCCGATCCCCGCAGACTGTCGACGACCTCGTCGGTGACCGTCCTGTCGCCCGCCATGTCGGCTCCTTCCCCGCCCGTGCCGCACGATCGCTCATCTCCACCGTGCCCGAGAATCCGTCGCGGCGCGCCTGCGCACAGCCCCGCGGCGCCCTCGGTCGCGCCGACGTGCCGGACGACCGCACCCGCCGGGGCGCACGAGGAGGGCGCCGCGTGTCGGAGATCCCGCTCGGCCCCGCCCGGTCCTGCCCGGCCTCGTCCGGCCCCGCCCGGCCCCGCCCGGTCACCGTACTGGTCGTCGCGGCTCCTGGCCCGGTCCGGCGACCGGGCGCGGCGACGTCGAGGGGGCGTGGGCGGTCCGCACCCGCCTCGCCCGTCCGGGAACAGGGCATGGTGCGGCGTTCCGTGGGTGCCTGATCACGGGACAGCTGGTCCAGAGACAGTCCGCGCCTGCGGCCGGAGGTGCCGACGGGTGCGGTGAGCGAGCGCCACGACGACCGCGGAACACCCCCACCCTCGCGGCACTTCGCCAGGCCCGTCGGCGGATCCTGACCGGCCGCCCGCTCCCGGCATGCCGGACGACGCTGTCGCCGGCCCGCGACGCGCCCGTTCCTTCGGTGTACGACCCGTGTCGGCGCTCCGGCGGGGAGGCCGACGGCCGGTCCGGGCGGCGCGCACCCACCGCACACCCCACCACCTGGTGAGCGGCGCTCGCACGCAGGCATCGGGCCCCGCGGGCCGGTGGCGGCGCGGCGATGCGCCGGACGCCGTACGCGAGGGCCCCGCCGGGCGGAGCCACGGATCGCGGTGGGACGTGCCGAACGAGGCGCCGTCCTGCGGGCGTTGCGCCGTCATGGCGGCAACAGATCGCCGCCGCGGCGGCGCCGGGGATCGCCCGGTCACCCTCGTACCGCGGTCGGCGTGCGTACCGGGGCGGGACGCCCTGGGGGCGCCGAAGCCGTGCATCGCCTCGACGCCCCTGGTCGCGTGATGGGCCTGAGCCCCTGGCCGCGTGAGGGGCCGAAGCCCCCGGCCGCCTGATGCGCCGGGTCGCCTCAGCGTGCCCCGGTCCAGTTGTGCGCCACGTCGATCACGACCCGGTCCGTGGCCACCCACACCCGGAACGGCAGCCGTGCCCGGACACCGAGTCCGATCTGCGTGTCCCCTTCGAAGCTCCCGGCGAACCGGGCGTCCCTGAAGGTGCGGTACCCCGTGAGGTCCACGCCCGTCAGACGCTGACCGGCCCGCGCGGGGTACGTGGGCTTGCCGGTGTCGGGGTCGTAGGCGGGGGCGGCCACCCGCACCTCCAGCACGGCTCCGCCGGCGACGGAAATGTGGTTGCCCGAACCGTCCTGGTAGAGGCGGCTGACGTACCGCACGGAATAGCCGAGGTCACGAGTGCCCGCGCCGGGAACGTCGACGACCATGCGGTCGAAGCAGGTGTGCCGACCGGTCCTGATGTTCGTCACCGACTCCGACGTGGCGGCGGAGCGGGTCTTGGCCGTGCTGCCCCAGCCGGTGGGGCAGGCGGTGGCCTGGGTGGTGGTGGTCGTGGTGGCCACGGCCGGGACCGCCGCCACACCCACCGTGGCGGCCATGAGCGCCACGGTTGTCGCCCATGCGATTTTGTTTCGTCCCATTTCATCCCCTGGAAGGGTGGTGTGTCTGATATCAGGAAAGACATCCGACTCAGCGGAATGGTTGCACCGTTGCGGAGTTCCCCGATCCGGGCTGTCCAACGACCGGCGGCCCGATCGGGAACCGGCACGGGACCCGGAACGTTCACATGAACGGCTGCCACTCGCGGGGCAGTACGCGTAACAGCGGGGCAGTACGCGTAACAGGGGGGCCGATGTGACGCGGTTGATCGTCATAGGGGGCGGGATCGCCGGCGCCGGGACGGCTCTCGCCCTGCACAAGGCCGGCTTCGACGTCACCGTGCACGAGGCGCATCCCGACTCCGCCGAGGACATCGGCGCGTTCCTCACACTCGCGAGCAACGGCATGCGCGCCCTGGCCCAGCTCGACGCATCGGAAGCGGTCACCGGGATCGGCTTCCCGCTGACCTCGATGCGGGTCCTCGACGACACGGGCGCAGAGACGGCCCGGGTACCGCTCGGCGAGGCGAGCACCCCGCGCCTTCGCTACCGCTGCCTGCGACGCGGCGACCTGAACGCCGCGTTACAGGCCCAAGTCACGCGCCGGGGCATCGAGATACGGCACGGCGCGCGCCTCGTCTCGGTCGAGGACGGCCCGGACGCCGTCACCGCCCACTTCACCGACGGCACCACGGCGACCGGTGACCTGCTCATCGGGGCCGACGGCCTGAACTCCACCGTGCGGCGGGCCGTCGCGCCCGACGCACGCCCCGGTTACGCGGGACAGTACGTCTTCTACGGCTACACGGACGCCGCACCCCCGGTGGACGAGGGCGAGACCATCACCATGGTGCGCGGCAGCGGCACCGCCTTCGGGTACGCGACATCTCCCGAGGGGGAGACGTACTGGTTCGCCCGCATCTCCGGCGCACCGTTGGCAGCCGACGCCCTCGCACACGGCACGCCCGCCCGGTGGCGCGACCACCTGCTGCCGCTGCTGCGCGAGGACGCCACCCCCGCGGCGGGCCTCGTCGCGGCCACCGACCGCCTCATGGTCACCAACGCCACCGAACTCCCCACCGGCACACCCTGGCGCTCCGGCCGGTCCCTGATCATCGGCGACGCGGCCCACGCGGCGTCCCCCGCCACCGGACAGGGCGCCTCCATGGCGCTGGAGGACGCCGTCGTCCTCGCCAAGTCCCTGCGGGACGCGCCGGACACCGATGCGGCGCTCGGTCTCTACGAGAGCCTGCGCCGTCCCCGCGTCGAGCAGAACATCACCGTCAGCGGCGCCATCACCCGCGGCACCCACACCCCACCGGGCCCCGGGCCCCGTACCCCGCCCGCCGACCGGGCGGGCGACGACCGGCTCGTACGGCAGCTGGAGTGGCACACCGACCTCAAGGCGCTCCGGCCGCCCCCGCGGGCCGCCGACCGCGCCCAGAACCCGCGACGCCCGCCTGATCCGATCGACGAACCCTAGATCGATGGTGCGGCCAACCGGCGCAACCCCGCCGCCCGCCGGCCCCTCATACAGGTCGAACCATCCCGGGTTCTCGGAGAGGAGCGCCTGTTGGCCCGTCAGTTGTCCCGTCGACAGTTCGTGGTCCACACGCTCGCGGCGACCACCCTGACCGTCGCGGCGCCGCTCGGCTGCGACGGCTCCACCGCACAAGGCGCCGAGGAGACCGCGGACGGTGGCCGCCGCGGGTCGGAGGCCGTGGCCACCGGCACCGACGAGGAGATGCTGGTCCTGGAGGTCACCCCGGCCAACAGGGTCGTCGTACGGCTGCCGCGCGTCGAGGTCGGCCAGGGCGTCACCACCGCCGTCGCCATGATGATCGCCGACGAGCTGGACGCCCGGCTCGCCGACGTCGACATTCCGCTCGCGGACGCCCGGGACAAGGGCAACCAGTTCACGGGCGGCTCCAGTTCGGTCAGTTCGCTGTACGGACCCGCCCGGCACCTGGCCGCCACCGCCCGCGCGAAACTCGTCACCGCGGCCGCCCGGCGCTGGCACGTCCCAGCACGGACCCTGCGCACCCGCGGCACGCGGGTCTTCGCACCGGACGGGCGTACCGCCACCTTCGGATCCCTGAGCCGCAGCGCCGCCCGGATCACGCGGCCCGCCGTCCCCACCACCCCCAAGCCTGCGTCGCAGCACCGGCTGATCGGACGGCCGACCAACCGCATCGACGCCCGTGACATCGTCACCGGCAAGGCGAAGTACACCGGGGACCTCACTGCCGCCGGAGCGAAGCCGACGGTCGTGGCCCGGCCGCCGACCCTCGGCGGGAAGGTCCTCTCGGTCGACTCCCGAGCCGCCCGAGCCCTGCCCGGTGTCCACGCGGTCGTGCGGATCGCCGGCGGTGTCGCGGTGGTCGCGGAGACCTTCCACCATGCCTTCCAGGCCCGCGACGCCCTTCGGATCACGTGGGCCCCGGGCCCCCTCGCCGACCTCTCCGACCGCGAGATCCGCCGCCGGCTGCGTGCCGCGGTCCCGAAACTGGCAACCCCGCCGAGCGGATCGGCGCAGACCGAGGCCGAGTTCGAGTTCGCCTTCGTCAGCCACGCGCCGATGGAGGTGCTCACCGCGGTGGCCGATGTCCGTGCCCAGCGCGCCGACATCTGGTTCTCCTCCCAGACGCCGCAGTCGGCACGGGAGGACATCGCCGCGGCGGTCGGCCTGCCGGCGTCGAAGGTCCGGGTCCGCGTCCTGCGCGGCGGCGGCTCGTTCGGGCGCCGCCTGAACCACGACGCCGCCATCGAGGCCGCCGAGATCTCCAAGAAGGCACGCCGGCCCGTGAAACTGATGTGGAGCAGGGCCGACGACATCCGGCACGGCAGAATGCGGCCGGCCTCCCACCACCGGATCCGGGCCAGCCACGCACGCGGCCGCGTGGTGGCCTTCGCCCACGCGACCGCCTCGGTCAGCGAGTCCTACGAGCAGCGGGGCATGTCCGCCCAGGGTGTGTCCACGCGTGCCCTGACCACCCGGGCCGGGATGCGCACCGCCGTCCGCGCCCCCGCGGCGGCACCGCTTCCCAGCGACGGCGGCCTCTACAACTTCGGCCCGCTTTCCGGGGATTCGGGCTCGGTCGAACTGGCGATCCCGCTCGGCGCATGGCGCTCGGTGGACTCCGGCACCGTACGCACCGCCGAAGAGATCATGGTCGACGAGGTCGCCCGCAGCCTCGGCGAGGACCCGGTCGCCTTGCGCCGTACGACCCTGCGCAGCAAGGCCGTCAGGGCCGTGCTGGACAAGGTCGCCGAGGCGGGGGAGTGGGGCCGGCGCATGCCGCGGGGCCATGCCCAGGGCGTCGCCCTCCACGAGGAGTACGGCTCCTGCGTGGCCTGCCTCGTCGAGATCGACGCGGACGATCCGAAGCACCCGCGCGTGACCAAGGTGGTGATGGCGGCCGACGTAGGAACGGCCGTCAACCCACGCGGACTGGAGGCCCAGCTCATGGGCACCGCCGTCGACGGCATCTCCACGGTGCTCAGCGCCGGCCTGCACATCGACCGGGGCGCCGTCCGCGAGAGCAGCTTCGCCGACTTCCACTACGCCCGCCAGCGCCACGCCCCTCGGCACTTCGAGGCGCACATCATGCCCTCCCGGCGCGAGCCCGGCGGCGCCGGTGAACTCGGCGTCCCGGCCGCGGCCGGCGCCGTCGCCAACGCCTACGCCCGAGCGACCGGCACCAAGCCGCGCCGCTTCCCGCTGAACTTCTGAGCCACCCTTCGAGAAGGTACCGATGCCGTCCTACTCCTTCACTCTCAACGGCGAGCGGGTCACCGTCGAGGCACCCGCCGACATGCCCCTGCTGTGGGTCCTGCGCGACCTGCTGAACGTCACCGGCCCCAAGTACGGCTGCGGCGTGGGCGCCTGCCGCGCCTGCACCAGCCACCTCGACGGCGCCGAGATCCAGCCCTGTGTCGTCCCCGTCGCCGACTGCTCCGGGCGCGAGGTCACCACCATCGAGGGCCTGGCCGACGGCGACCGGCTCCACCCGGTGCAACAGGCCTGGCTGGACTGCGACGTCGCCCAGTGCGGCTTCTGCCAGCCGGGCCAGGTCATGGCCGCGGCCGCCCTCCTGAAGAAGACGTCCACCCCGACCGACGCCGACATCGACCGGATCGAGAACGTCTGCCGCTGCGGCACCTACTCCCGGATCCGCGAGGCGATCAAGAAGGCCGCCGCGAGCGGCTGATCAGGTGCCTTCAGCGCGGCCGGGGGCCGCCGTACGCTGGGGGCCGTGCACAACAGCTTCGAGGACCCACGTGCCGTGGCGGCGCGGTTCACCGGACTCGCGGCCACCGCTGAACGGCACCTGTCCGGGGCGCTCACCGAAGTCACCCTGGACGGCGGCCGGGTGGTGATGGTCAAACGCGGCGACGGCGACCGCGCCGCCCGGGCCGAGGCGACGGGGCTGCGTTGGCTGGCCGACGCCGGCGCCGTCCGCGTCCCCGCCGTGCACGGCCACGACGACCGGTGGCTGGTGACCGACCGTGTGCCGACCGGCCGGCCCGGCCCGCGAGCGGCCGAGCGGTTCGGCCGGGACCTGGCCGCCCTGCACGCCGCCGGCGCGCCCGCGTTCGGCGCCCCACCGCCGGGCGGCCCCGACGACGCGTACATCGGGCTCGCCCCGATGCGCAATGCCGTCGGCGCCGACTGGCCCGGCTGGTACGCGGAGCACCGGGTGCTGCCGTATCTGCGGCGCGCGGTCGACGACGGCATCATCCGCAGCGCCGAGTCGGCCGTCGTCGAGCGGGTCTGCGAGCGGCTCCCGGAGCTGGCGGGACCTCCCGAGCCGCCCGCCCGCCTGCACGGCGACCTGTGGAACGGCAACGTCCTGTGGGGCGCCGACGGCCACGCCTGGCTGATCGACCCGGCCGCGCACGGCGGCCACCGCGAGACCGATCTGGCCATGCTCCACCTCTTCGGCTGCCCCCACCTGGACCTCGTGGTGGAGGGCTACCAGCAGTCGGCTCCGCTGAGCGAAGGCTGGCGGAGCCGCATCCCGCTGCACCAGCTCTTCCCGCTCCTGGTGCACGCCGTCCTCTTCGGCCGCGGCTACGCGGAACAGGCCCTCGCGGCGGCGGCGTCGGCCCTGGGCTGAACCGTCGGCCGCTCAGCCGGCCAGTGCCTTCAGCACCTTCTCGGCGGTGTCCTTGCTGGACTGCGGGTTCTGGCCGGTGATCAGGTTGCCGTCCCGCACGACCTTGCTGCTCCAGGCGGCCCCGGTGTCCAGGACCGCGCCCCGCTCACGCAGCCGACTCTCCACGAAGTACGGCGTGTTCTCGCCCAGCCCGCCCTGGCGTTCCTCCTCGTCGGTGAAGGAGGTGAGGGCGCGACCGGCGAAGGTGAAGCCGCCGTCCGCCCGCGTGGCGCTGAGCAGCGCGGCCACACCGTGGCACAGGGCGGCCACCGTCCTGTCCTGCGCGTCGGCCTCGTTGAGCAGCCGGCCCAGCTCGGCGTCCTCGGCGAGGTCCGCCATCGGGGCGTGCCCGCCCGGGATGTAGATCGCGTCGTAGGCGTCCGCACGCACCTCGCTCAAGGAGAGCGGGGCGTCGAGCTGCCCGGCGATGGAGTCCAGGTAGGCGCGGAACTCCCGCGCGGCGCTCTCGTCGACACCGCCGCGTCCGTCCAGGCTGATCGCGTCCACGGTCGGCCGGACACCGCCCGGTGTCGCGATGTCGACCTCGGCTCCGGCGTCCCGCAGCACCCGGTGCGAGGCGGCGACCTCCTCGGCCCAGTAGCCGGTGGGGTGGGTGGAGCCGTCCGCGAGCTCCATGCTGTCCGCGCCGGAAAGCACCATCAGAATCCTCGTCATCGTCCTGTCCGCTCTTTCGTGGTCGTGGTCGGGTCGTACGTGGGGGACAACGGAAGAATCCATCAGGAACTTTCCTGGGACGAGGCGACTACCATAAGAATTCTTATGGAAGGCGGTTTGCGTGGCGCACCTCGATCTGCTGTCGACGTTCCTGGAGATCTACCGGGCCGGATCCCTGTCGGCCGCCGCCCAGCGGCTCGGGATCACCCAGCCCGCCGTCACCGGCCAGCTGGCCCGACTCGAGGAGCAGGTCGGCGAACCGCTCTTCGTCCGCTCGCGCGGGGGCGTCACGCCGACACCGCGCGCCGCGGCCCTGGCCGCCCGGGTCGGCCTGCACGTGGACGGCCTGCGCGACGCCCTGGGCTCCGCCGACGAGCCGGCGACGCTGCGCGGCACGATCCGGGTGGGCGGCGCCGCCGAGGTGATGACGCTGCGGGTGCTGCCCGCCCTGGCCCCGCTCACCGGCCGGGGCCTGCACGTCCTGGCCACGCTGGGGCGGGCCGACGACCTCCTGCGGATCCTGGCCTCCGGCGGACTCGACCTGGTCGTCTCGGCCGTACGTCCCACCGGCGGGGAGGTCGTCGCCGTACCGCTGGTCGACGAGGAGTTCCTGCTGGTCGCGCCACCGGCGATGGCGCACACGGTGGACGCGCGGCGGTTGCGCGAGCGCCCCGTGGAGGCGCTGGCGCACCTGCCGTTGGTCGCCTACGCGCAGGACCTGCCGATCGTGCGCCGGTACTGGCGCAGCGAGTTCGGCCGCAGACCCCCCAACCCGGTCGCGCTCGTCGTGTCCGACCTGCGCGCGGTCCTCGCCGTGGTCGAGGCGGGTGCCGGAGTCTCGGTCCTGCCCCGCTACCTCGCCGACCCCGCCCTCGCCGCCGGCACGGTGGTGCAGCTCCACGAGCCGGAGTTCCCGCCCCTCAACACCCTCTACCTGGCCACCCGCCGCGGCGCCCCCGCCGGTCCGGCGCTCGCCGTGGTGCGCGAGCATCTCCAGGAGGCCGCGCGGACCTGGGGCGGACTGTGACGGCGTGTCAGCGCCAGCTGGGGGAGCGCCCGTCGGGGTGCCCGTGCGGCACGGGACGGCCCGTGAACGCGTCCAGCAGCACTCGGTCGCCGAGCGGCCGGTCCAGTTCCACCGTCACCTCGTCCGCGAGCAGTTCGGACGTGCACGGACCGTCGTTCGAGCCGAGGATGTAGCCGGACAGCACCACACTGCCGTCCGTCTCCAGCACGTCCACGGCGGGGCCGTCGTCGCATGCGCCGTGGTGGGCCAGCACGGTGACGGCCCGGCCGTCCTCGCTCACGTCGACCAGCGCGCTGAGGTCCCAAAGAGCGTCGCTGGGGGTGTCCCCGGCCGGCTCCACGGGTGGCTCGGGAAGCTTCGAGGGGTCGAGGGCGACCCGCTTGAGCGGGGTGTCGTAGCCCTCGATCGTGAACAGCCAGGCCGGTACGGTGGCCGGCCCGCGGCTCGTGGCCAGCTTCGTCTCGCCGAGCCTCACCCCGGTCACGGTCAGGCGTGGCCCCGGGCCGCTGCCGTCGCCCAGCCGCTCGTACGCCTCGCGCGCTCCCATGAGCGGCAACGTGAGCGAGCCCCCGCCCTCCCAGGTGACCTCGCCGTCCTTCCGCGGAGCCTCGGGCAGTTCCCCGCGCAGCTCGAAGTTCCGGCTGAGGTACGCCTCCTTGTCGGCTTCGTCGTGGAACGCGCCCTCGGGCAGCTGGACCGCGTCCGCCATCGGGTAGTAGCCCTTGCGCCAGGCCGCGGCGGCCGGTGAGCCGTCCCAGGCCGCGGCGACGTCGCGGGCCCGGGGCCTGGTGTCCGGGGCAGGTTCGACGCCCCCGGCGCTCTCGGCGACGGGGCCGCAGCCGGCGGTGAACAGGCCGAGCAGGCCGAGCAGGACGAGCAGTCGGACGGTGCGTGAGGTGGTCGTAGGCATGGATCCCCCGAACGGACGGCGACGGGCCGCGGAGCGCCGTACGGGCCGCTCCGAGACTGTGACGCACGAAGGGCACGTCGCGTTCGGTCGTGCGGCGACGTCGGCTCCGCCGGCCCGCGCCCCACCTCAGACCACGCCTTCGCCCCGCAACGCCTCGATCTGGGCGTCGGTGCGGCCCAGTCCGGCGAGGATCGCGTCGGTGTGCTCGCCCGGCGCCGGTACCGGGTCCATGCGAGCGGGCACCCCGGCGAGGTCGGCCGGCGGGAGCAGCGCCTGCACCATCGCCCCGCCGGGCACGGCGACGTCCCGCCAGCGTCCGCGCGCGGCCAGGACGGGGTGGTCCAGGAACGCGGCGACGTCGTTGACCCCCGCGCAGGCGATCGAGAGGGCTTCCAGGTCCTTCAGCAACTGCGCGGCGTCGGAGCGGGAGCACCGCTCGGCGACGATGGCGTTGATCTCCTCGCGGTGCGCCACCCGCGCGGAACTCGTGGCGAACCGTGGGTCGTCGGTCAGCTCGGGCCGGCCCAGGAACCCGGAGCACAGGGCGGCCCACTCGCGCTCGTTCTGGATGGAGAACAGCACTTGCTTGCCGTCGGCGGCCGGGAAGGCGCCGTACGGCGCGATGGTGGCGTGCTGCGTCCCCAGTCGCGGGGGCTGGCTGCCGCCGTACCGGGTGTAGTAGGCGGGCTGGCCCATCCATTCCGCCAGCGCCTCGAACAGGGACACCTGCACGGGGCGCGCCCTGCCGGTGGTGGCGCGGGTGTACAGGGCGGTGAGGATGCCGCTGTAGGCGTACATCCCGGCGGCGATGTCGGCCACCGATATGCCCACCCGGGCTGTTTCCTCGGGTGTGCCGTTCAGCGACACCAGACCGGTCTGGCACTGCACCAGAAGGTCGTACGCCTTGCGGTCGGCCCACGGCCCGGACGTGCCGTACCCGGAGATCGTGCACGGGATCAGCCGCGGCCACCGCTCGGCGAGGGCCTCGGTGCCCAGGCCGAGGCGATCGGCGGCGCCCGGCGCCAGGTTCTGCACGAACACGTCGGCGTCGTCGAGGAGCCGGTCGAGGATCTCGCGGCCCCGGGGGTCCTTGACGTCCAGCGTGAGGGATTCCTTGGAGCGGTTGAGCCACACGAAATAGCTGGAGGTGCCGTGCACCGTCGTGTCGTACCGGCGGGCGAAGTCGCCACCCCCGGGCCGCTCCACCTTGATCACGCGCGCGCCCAGGTCGGCGAGTTGCCGGGTGGCGTAGGGGGCGGCCACGGCCTGTTCGAGGCTGACCACCGTGATGCCGGACAGGGGAAGCTGCGACGCGATCATACGGCCCAGTTGTACGACCCCGCCCGACCGCTGTCAATGGCGGCCCCGACCCCGTTGACCTGCGACTTTCGGGGCGTCGCGAGGGCCGGTACGCGAGGCCGGCAGGGGCGGCGTCGCGTCCGTCCCCGGCGCCATCGCCGTGGCGCGGGATGGTTCGCGATGCGAATGATCAATAGGTGGCGCAGGAAGTCTTGAGGCCGCGGAGGACGACCTCAGGCGGGCACGCGGAGCGTCTCCACCGCCCTGACGAGGGGGGCGAGTTCGGGGTTCTTGGCCGCTTCGTCGAGGGCCTGGCGCAGGGCCGTGTCATTGGTGGGCCGGGCTTGTTCGAGGAGGGCGAGTCCGGCTTCGGTGACGTCGGTGTAGATGCCGCGGCGGTCGGTGGGGCAGAGGTAGCGGGAGAGCAGGCCGCGGTCCTCCAGGCGGGTGACGAGGCGGGTGGTGGCGCTCTGGCTGAGGACGACGGCGTCGGCGACCTGCTTCATCTGCAGGTGGCCGCCTTCGCCGCTGTGCTGTCGGCTGAGGACGTCGAGCAGGGAGTACTCGCGCACGCTGAGGTCGTGCCCGGTCTGCAGGGCACGCTCGATGTGCGCCTCGATCCTGCCGTGCAGCAGGGACAGGGCACACCAGCCCTGGGCGAGCGCGGTCAGCGCGGGGTCTGTGGCGGTCATGGCGCCGGTCTCCTCCGTCCCGAGGTGAATGACGTCCAGGATATGGCATGCGTGAAATTTCCGGCCATCGCGTGTAACGAGCGTATGCAAGCAAATGCGTCGAAACTCCGTGGCACCGTGCCCGTGCCGGCTCTAGGGTCCTGACCTGACCTGACCTGACCTGACCTGACCTGACCTGAGCAGTCGCGATCGCGGCAGCGAACCGAGGAGTGCGATCCCATGGCCGGCCGACGCCCCACGACGACCCTGTGGCGACCCACCGGTCCCGAGGAACTGCGCCTGGTCCGCGAACTCGGCCGGCGAGCCTGGCCACCGCGCCTGCCGGAACAGCCGATCTTCTATCCGGTCCTCAACGAGGACTACGCGGTGAAGATCGCCCGCGACTGGAACGTCAAGCATGACGGCGCCGGCTTCGTGACCCGCTTCGAGGTCGACTCGCAGTTCCTGAGCCGGTACCCCGTCCAGCGTGCGGGTGGCGAGACGATCCTCGAACTGTGGGTGCCGGCGGAGGAGCTCGACGAGTTCAACGCGCACATCGTCGGCACGATCGAGGTCGTGCACGAGTTCCGCTGACCGCGCCCGCCGGACGGCCGCCCGGTGGCTCGGCGGCCCCGGCGCGAGCGGCGGACGGGGACGAGAACGCGGACACCTCCTCAGCGGCCGGCCGAGCTCGGCCGGGCCTCGGCGGGGCGGCTCCTGGAGACGACGTGCGTCCCGAGGCCGTCGACGACCCGTACCTGCAATGAGCCGCAGCCGCACCGCGTCCACACCGTCCGGCCCGCCGCGGTGTTGTGCCGGGACACCACCTGGAAGGGCTCGGATGCATCCGGCCATCCGCAGTGCGGGCAGGCGGTGCCGGTCGTGCCGGTCGTGCCGGTGGTACCAGTCGTGCTGGTCATGGCGAACTCCTCGCATCCGGTGGCTTCTTCGACGTCGCGACACCACCAAGGGTGCGGGGCCCCTTCGTACACGTCCAGGTTGACTATCTGGACATCACCTTGAAGCGTAGGCTTCATGATTGACCTGCGCCGACTGCACGTTCTGAGGGCGGTCGCCCACTACGGCACGGTCACCGCGGCCGCCCACGCCCTGCACTTCACGCCCTCCGCCGCCTCCCAGCAGATCCGCCAACTGGCCCGTGACCTGGGCGTGGACCTGCTGGAACCACAGGGCCGAGGGGTGCGCCTGACCGCTGCCGCCGAGAGCCTGCTCGCCCACGCCGACGCGATCGCGGCACGCTGGGAGGAGGCCGAGCTCGACCTGAGCGCCGAGCACCGGGCCCCCGCCGGGCAGCTGCGCGTCGGCGGATTCCCCACGGCCGTGTCGGTGCTGCTCGCGCCGATGGCCGTACAGCTGCGCGAGCGGCATCCGCGCCTGACCGTACGGATCCGGGAGACGGTGGTGCCGGAGAGCTTCGACCTGCTCTTCGAGCGGGAAATCGACCTGGCCGTAGTGGAGGTCGCCCCGCACAACCCGCCTCTCGGCGACGCCCGCTTCGACCAGCAGCCCTTGCTGGACGACCCGTACGACCTCGTCGTCCCCGACGATCATCCGCTGGCCGGACGTGACCGCGTCGACCTCGCGGAGGCGGCGCACGAGGACTGGATCGCACCGGTGCCCGAGAGCCCTTGCCGTCCGCATGTGATGTCGGCGTGCGGGGCGGCCGGGTTCACTCCCGCCGTGCTCCATCACGCCAGGGACTGGCATGTCACCGCCGAGCTCATCGCTCACCGGCTCGGTGTCGCCCTGATCCCACGGCTGGCCCGGCTGACCCCGCACCTGCCGATCAGTCGCGTCCGTTGCGCGGGCGACCCGCACCGCAAGCTGCTCAGCAGCACGCGCCGTGGCTGCCGCGAACGCCCGGCGGTGGCGGCGGCGTTGGAGGAGTTGCGCGCACTGGCCGCCGCGGCGGTGGCATGACGGGTCGGACGACATCGGCCTTCGCCGACCGCGGGCCGGAGGCGAAGCAGCGGCTGGAGGCGAAGTAGAAGCCGGAGGCGATGCAGTGGCTGGAGGCGATGCAGCGGCCGGAGGCGACGAGCGGCCGGAGGAGCTCAGGGACGACGAAGAGGGCGGAAGGCGACGCTGAGGCCGCGTACGGCGAAGCGGCCGGAGCCTCGGGCTCCGGCCGCTTCGAAAGGACCCCGGTCCGGTCAGGCGGCCGCCACCTCGCCGGCGTGGCCGTGGACGCGGGCGATGACCTCGGTCAGCTGAGCGGCGACCTCGGCGTCGTCGACCGGGTGGGTCTCGGCGAAGCGGGTGAGCGAGCCGGGGATGGCCAGCTTGACGTCCTCCAGCACCTTGCCGCCGGCGATCCCCACCGACTTGCGGGTCTCGTCCTGCGCCCACACGCCGCCGTACTGGCCGAAGGCGGTGCCGACCACGGCGACCGGCTTGCCGCCGAAGGCTCCGGCACCGTAGGGGCGGGACAGCCAGTCGATGGCGTTCTTCAGCACGGCCGGGATGGTGCCGTTGTACTCCGGGGAGAACATCAGGAACCCGTCGGCGGCCAGGGCGGCCTCACGCAGCTTGGCGGCGGCCGCGGGAACGCTGCCCTCGACGTCGATGTCCTCGTTGTAGAACGGGATCTCGGCCAGACCCTCGAAAAGCACGACCTCGGCGCCCTCGGGGGCGAGCTTGACGGCCGCCTCGGCGAGCTGGCGGTTGTGTGAACCGGCGCGAAGGCTGCCGACGAGCGCAAGGATGCGAACAGACATGTCGATCTCCAAGATGCTGAAACACTGCCGAAACGATCCGGACCGAGGTCCGCTTAATTTCTAACACCATAACCGGACCGCGGTCCAGTTACATTCCCGATGCTTTACGCTGGATCCATGTCCGCCGTCCTGCCCCCCTTCCCGCCGTCTCCGGAACCCGCCGCCACCCCTCAGCTGCTGGACGTCGGCTCCGGGCCCGACGAGCGCTGCCTGCGCGCCGACGCGGCCCGCAACCGCGCCCGGCTCCTGGAGGCCGCAGCCGAACTGATCGCGGAGCACGGGGCCGCCGGCGTCACCATGGAGGCGGTGGCCGCGGCGGCCGGCGTGGGCAAGGGCACCGTCTTCCGTCGGTTCGGTGACCGCACCGGCCTGCTGACGGCCCTGCTGGACCACTCGGCGAAGAAGCTCCAGGCCGACTTCCTGGGCGGGCCTCCGCCGCTGGGCCCCGGGGCGCCGCCGGTCGAGCGGCTGCAGGCGTTCGGCCTGGCGGTGCTGTACCGCACGGTCGAGCAGCTGGACCTGCAGCTGGCGGCCCAGCCGGAGGCGACCCGCCGCTTCGCCCACCCCTCGTACCGGGCCCTGCACACCCATGTCACCGTCCTGTTGCGGCAGATCCGGCCGGACGCCGACTGCGAGCTCCTCGCCCAGACGCTCATGGCCTACCTCGATCCCGCCCTGGTGCACCATCTGACCAGGCAGTGCGGCATGCCCATGCAACGGCTGGAGAAGGGCTGGTCGGACCTGGTGGCCCGGCTGACAGGATCCGGCGCGTGAGCGGCCGGGGACCCTGAGCGACGGCTCGCTCACCGTGTCTGCAAGGATGCGGTACGTCATGGTGCAGATACCGAAAACGACCGCGCCCGCCCTCCCCGCACAGCGCTCGGTACCCACGAGCGCCGATGTGGCCCGCCTCGCCGGCGTCTCGCGCGCGACCGTCTCCTACGTCCTGAACAACACCAGCGCCGTCCGGATCAGCGAGCCCACGCGCCGTCGCGTCCACGCGGCCGCCAAGGAGCTGGGCTACGTCCCGCACGCGGCCGCCCGCAGTCTGCGCGCCGGGCACAGCCGCATGGTCCTGATGCCCGCCCCGAGCTTCCCCGTCGGTCCTCTCTACAGCCAGTTCCTCGGTGACCTCCAGGCCGCCCTCGGCCGGCTCGACTACACGGTCGTGCAGCACGGCGGCGTGGGGCTGTACGGCGACGACGCCGCCCGCGCCTGGGCGGAACTGCGCCCGGTGGCCGTCCTGGTGCCCGGGGCGGGGCTCTGCCCGAAGGGGCTGGCGGTGCTCAAGAGGTCCGGCGCCCGGGCGGTGATCACGCTGGGTCCCGAGTCGGTCGAGGGGGCGCACGCCGTGATCATGGACCACGAAGCCGTCGGCCACAGCGCGGGCCGCCACCTCTACGAGCGCGGCCGGCGCCGCGTCGGCGTCGTCGTGCCCGAGGAGGACGGCCTGGACTCCTTCTCCACGCCCCGCCTCGAAGGCGTGCGCCGCGCCCTGCGGGACACGGACGCCACCGTGACCGCCCTGCCCCTGGCCTACGAGGAGGAGTCCGCCGCGCGGCTGGCCGCCCGCTGGCGCGACCTCGGCCTGGACGCCGTGTTCGCCTACAACGACGAGTACGCGATGCTGCTGATGCGTGCTCTGCAGGACGAGGGCCTGCGCGTCCCGGCCGACACGGCCGTCATGGGCGCCGACGACCTGATGCTGGGACGTCTGCTGCGGCCCAGGCTGAGCACGGTCCACATCGAACTGCCGTCCGGACGCGAGCTCGCGGAGCTGGTCGACCGCGCCGTGCGCAACCCCGCCGCCGCGCCCGAGACGCACAAGGTGCTGGGGGCCACGGTGGTGCACCGCGAGTCCAGCTGAGGCAGCGTGCGTTCGGCCGACGTACCGTCGAAGCCAGGGAGGCGTGGCCATGCGTACGACGGTCGGCATCATCGGCGGAGGTCCCGCCGGTCTGCTCCTCGCCCGTCTGCTGCACCGCGCCGGCGTCGACTGCGTGGTGCTGGAGCGCCGGACGCGGGAGTACGTCGAGCGGCGGCAGCGGGCCGGGATGCTGGAGCAGGGCACGGTCAACGCGCTGCGCGAGGCCGGCGCCGCCGAGCGGCTGGACGCCGAGGGCCTGGTGCACCAGGGCATCGAGCTGCGCTTCGACAGGGAACGCCATCACATCGACTTCCCGGGTCTCACCGGTGGCCGTACGGTCACGATCTACGCCCAGACCGAGATCGTGAAGGACCTTGTCGCCCTGCAACTCGCCGACGGGCCACCGCTGTTGTTCGAGGCCGCGGCGCTCGCGGTCGAGGGGCCGCGGAGCGAGGCGCCCGTCGTGCGCTTCCTGCACCAGGGTCGTGAGCGGACGCTGACCTGCGACTGGGTCGCCGGCTGCGACGGATTCCACGGCGTCTCCCGCCGCGCCTTCCCGGCCGGCACCTGCCGCTCGTACGCCCACGAGTACCCGTACTCCTGGCTCGGCGTCATGGCCGAAGTCCCGCCGTCCTGCGAGGAGTTGATCTACGCCCGCGGTGACCGCGGCTTCGCGCTGCACAGCATGCGCTCACCGTCGGTGTCCCGGTTCTACCTCCAGGTCCCCAACGGCACCGACCCCGGTGACTGGGCCGACAGCCGGGTCTGGGACGAACTGGACGCCCGTTTCGCGATCGACGCCGACTGGACCCTGCGCCGCGGACCCATCACCGCCAAGTCCGTGACGGCGATGCGGTCCCACGTCCATGAACCGATGCGGCACGGCCGGCTGCTGCTGGCCGGTGACGCCGCCCACATCGTCCCGCCGACCGGCGCCAAGGGCCTCAACCTCGCGGTGTCGGACATCCGGGTGCTGGCTCGCGCCCTCACCGCGCTGCACCGCACGGGGGAGTCGCAACTCCTGGACACGTATTCCGAGTTGTGCCTGCAACGTGTGTGGCAGGCCACCCGTTTCTCGGACGACATGACTAGGATGTTGCACGCTCAACCAAATGGGGACGCGTTCGACCACCGGATGCAGCTCGCACGGCTGCGCCGGGTCATCGCATCCCGCCACGCCGCCGCCGAACTGGCGGCGAACTACGCGGGACTTCCGCTCCCCGTGTGAGTCCCGCCGGTCATCGAACGGAGAGTCGCAATGCCGTTGCTCGACCCCAAGGCCTGGCACTCCAGCCCCCTGTCAGGAGGCGAGTACACCGTCACCGAGCCCGCCACCGGCGACCCGCTCGGCACCGTCACCCTGGCCGACGCCGAGGACGTCGGCACGGCCGCGCGAAGCGCCCGTGACGCCCAGTCCGAGTGGGGCCGGCTGCCGCACTTCGTCCGGGCCGGCGTGCTGCGCAAGGCCGGCGACCTGTTCACCGCGCACGCCGACGAGCTGCGCGAGTGGCTGGTCCGCGAGTCCGGCTCGATCCCCGGCAAAGCCGACTTCGAGCTGCACGTCGCCGCCCAGGAGTGCTACGAGGCGGCCGCGCTCGCCTCCCGCCCGGCCGGGCAGGTCCTGCCCACCGAGGCGCCCCGGCTGTCCTACACACGCCGCGTTCCCGTCGGGGTCGTCGGCGTGATCGCGCCGTTCAACGCCCCGCTGATCCTCTCCATCCGCTCCGTCGCCCCGGCGCTCGCGCTCGGCAACGCGGTCCTGCTGAAGCCGGACCCGCGCACTGCGGTCTGCGGCGGCCTCTCGCTCGCGGCGGTGTTCGCCGAGGCCGGGCTGCCCGAAGGACTGCTGCACGTCCTGCCGGGCGGCCCGGACGTGGGACAGGCGCTGGTCGCCGACCCCCGCGTGCCGGTCATCTCCTTCACCGGCTCCACGGCCGCGGGCCGGGCCGTCGGCGAGGCCGCCGGGCGCCATCTCAAGCGTGCGCATCTGGAACTGGGCGGCAATTCCGCCCTGATCGTGCTGGAGGACGCCGACATCGACGCGGTGATCTCCACGGCCGCCTGGGGCTCCTTCTTCCACCAGGGCCAGATCTGCATGACGACCGGACGGCACCTCGTCCACCAGTCCCTCTACGAGGAGTACGTCGAGCGCCTCGCCGCCAAGGCCGAGTCCCTCGCGGTGGGCGACCCGCACCGTGCCCAGGTCCACCTCGGCCCGCTCATCGACGACGGTCAGCTGGGCAAGGTGCACGGCCTGGTGGAGGCCAGTACCGCGCACGGCGCCAAACTGGCCGCGGGCGGCACCCACGAGCAGCTCTTCTACCGGCCGACCGTGCTCGCCGGCGTCGACGACGGGACCCCCGCGTACGCCGAGGAGGTGTTCGGCCCGGTCGCGCCCGTACGCCCCTTCACCAGCGCCGACGAGGCCGCCGCCCTCGCCGCGGCCAGCAGCTACGGCCTCTCCCTGGGCATCGTCACCCGTGACGCCGCCCGCGGCCTCGACCTGGCCGAGCGCATCCCGACCGGCATCGTGCACATCAACGACCAGACCGTGAACGACGAGGCCGTCGCCCCCTTCGGCGGCATCGCCGCCTCCGGCACCGGCGCCCGGTTCGGCGGCGATGCCAACCTGGAGGCGTTCACCGAACTGCGCTGGACGACGGTGCGAGCTGACGTGGCGGCGTACCCCTTCTAGAAGGCAATGTGCCGGTCACTCCCGGAAGGCGGTCCGCCGGCCTTTGCCGGAGGGCGGTCTACTGGCCGTTCGGCTCGGCCTGCGCCTGCTGGGCCGCGACGGCCTTGCGCACCTCGTCCATGTCCAGCTTCCGGGCCTGCCCGATGACGTCCGCGAGAGCGGCCTCGGGCAGGGCACCCGGCTGCGCGAACACGGCGACACGGTCACGGACGATCATCAGCGTCGGAATCGACTGGATGCCGAAGGCGGCCGCCAGCTCCGGCTGGGCCTCGGTGTCCACCTTGCCGAACACCAGGTCCGGGTTCTCCTCGGCCGCCTTCTCGTAGACCGGCGCGAACTGACGGCACGGCCCGCACCAGGACGCCCAGAAGTCGATCAGGACGAACTCGTTGTCGGTGACCGTCTCATCGAAGTTCTCCTTGGTGAGCTCCACGGTGCTGCTCATGGCGATTTCCTCTTCCTGGTGTCAGGGGCGAAGCCGTCGTCGACAACATGGCCGTGCGGCCGCGTATTCCGTCGTGTTCCGGCGCGCGTACCCGTGTGGCCACGCCGCACACCACCCGCAAGACTGACCCCATGACGGAAACGGATTCCAACGTGTACGACGTCGTGGTGCTCGGGGCCGGGCCCGTGGGGGAGAACGTGGCCGACCGGACCCGGGCGGCCGGCCTTTCCACCGCGGTCGTGGAGAGCGAGCTGGTCGGCGGTGAGTGCTCGTACTGGGCGTGCATGCCCAGCAAGGCCCTGCTGCGCCCGGTCATCGCCCAGGCCGACGCCCGCCGCCTGCCGGGCCTCAGCCGGTCCGTGCAGGGGCCCCTCGACGCGGCCGCGGTCCTCGCCCGACGCAACGAGTTCACCTCGGACTGGCAGGACGACGGGCAGGTCGGGTGGCTGACCGGCATCGGCGCCGACCTCCATCGCGGCCACGGCCGTCTCGCGGGGCCCCGCACGGTGGAGGTGACCAGCCCCGACGGCGTACGGCACGTCCTGACCGCCCGGCACGCCGTCGCCGTCTGCACCGGCAGCCGCGCCGTCCTGCCCGACCTGCCCGGACTCGCCGAGGCCAAGCCCTGGACCAGCCGCGAGGCCACCGGCGCCCAGTCCGTGCCCGGCCGGCTGGTCGTGGTCGGCGGGGGAGTGGTCGCCACCGAGATGGCCACGGCGTACCAGGCCCTCGGCTCCCGGGTCACCCTCCTGGTACGCGGCAAGGGCCTGCTGAACCGCATGGAGCCGTTCGCCGGTGAGCTCGTCGCCGAGGCGCTCACCGAAGCGGGCGTCGACGTGCGCACCGGGACGTCGGTGCGGTCGGTGACCCGGAAGGACGGCATCGTCGTGGTCGGCACCGACTCCGGCGACCGCATCGAGGCCGACGAGATCCTCTTCGCGACCGGACGGGCCCCGCGCACCGACGACATCGGCCTGGACACGGTCGGACTGGAGCCCGGCTCGTGGCTGGAGGTCGACGACAGCCTTCGGGTCACCGGCAGCGAATGGCTGTACGCGGTGGGCGACGTCAACCACCGGGCCCTCCTCACCCACCAGGGCAAGTACCAGGCCCGCATCGCGGGCGCGGCCATCGCCGCCCGCGCCTCCGGCGTCTCCCTGCTGGAGTCGGACCCGTGGAGCGCTCACGCCGCGACCGCCGACCACTCCGCCGTCCCCCAGGTCGTCTTCACCGACCCCGAGGCCGCCGCGGTGGGCCTGTCCCTGGCCGAGGCGGAGCAGGCCGGACACCGTGTCCGCGCCGTCGACCACGACCTCGCCTCGGTGTCCGGGGCCTCCCTGTACGGCGACGGCTACCGAGGCCGTGCCCGCATGGTGGTCGACCTGGAGCGCGAGATCCTCCTCGGCGTCACCTTCGTCGGCCCCGGCGTCGGCGAGCTCATCCACTCCGCGACGATCGCGGTCGCCGGGCAGGTGCCGATCAGCAGGCTGTGGCACGCCGTTCCGTCGTATCCGACGATCAGTGAGGTGTGGCTGCGGCTGCTGGAGTCCTACCGGGACAACTGACCTGCATCACAAGGGAGTTCAGGCGTGACCGTCGAGCCGTAGAGGCCCGACGGTCACGCCCGGGACGACCCTCTACCGGGCGGGCAGCAACTCCAGATACGCCTCGTCCCACAGATCCTCGTCCGCCTCCGGCAGCAGCAGCACCCGGTCCGGGCGCAGCGCCGCGAGGGCGCCCGCGTCATGGGTGACCATGACGATCGCGCCGGGGTACGTGCCCACCGCGGCCAGGACCTCGGCGCGGGAGGCCGGGTCGAGGTTGTTGGTCGGCTCGTCCAGGAGCAGGACGTTCGCCCCCGAGTGCACCAGACCCGCCAGGGCCAGCCGGGTCTTCTCGCCGCCGGAGAGAACACCGACCGGCTTGTCGGCGTCGTCCCCGGTGAACAGGAACGACCCCAGGACGCGCCGCAGTTCACCCTGGGACAGATGCGGGGCGGCGGACGCCAATTGCGCACCGACCGTCAACTCGGGGTCCAGAGTGTCGTGTTCCTGGGCGAAGTAGCCCAGGCGCAGCCCGTGTCCATGGACCACCAGGCCCTCGTCCGGCCCGTCCTGACCGGCGAGGATGCGCAACAGGGTGGTCTTCCCGGCGCCGTTGGGGCCGAGGACGACCATACGGCTGCCCCGGTCGACCGCCAGGTCCACGCCCCGCAGGACGCGATGGCCGTCGTACGCCTTGGTGAGGCTGACCGCTCCCAGCGGGACGCGGCCGCAGGGCGCCGGTTCGGGCAGCCGGATCCTGGCCACCCGCTCGGCGCGCCGGACCGGTTCGAGGCCGGCGAGCATGCGGTCGGCACGGCGGGCCATGTTCCTCGCGGCGACGGCCGTCGACACGCGGGCGCGCATCCTGTCGGCCTGCGTGCGCAGCGACGCCGCCTTGCGCTCGGCGTTCGCCCGCTCGCGGGCCCGGCGCCGCTCGTCGGCCTCCCGCTGGGCGAGATACGCTTCCCAGCCCGTGTTGTGGACGTCGATCGTGGCGCGCCCCGGGTCCAGGTGGAAGACCCGGTTCACCGTCTCCGCGAGGAGGGAGGTGTCGTGGCTGATCAGGACCAGCCCGGCGCGCTGCTGGGCCAGGAAGGTGCGCAGCCAGGCGACCGACTCCGCGTCGAGGTGGTTCGTCGGCTCGTCCAGCAGCAGCGTGCCGTGCTCGGCGAACAGGATGCGGGCGAGCTCCACGCGGCGGCGCTGGCCGCCCGAGAGCGCGCCCAGCGGCCGGTCCATCAGCCGGGCGGGAAGCCCGAGCCCCGCCGCCACCCGGGCGGCCTCGGCCTCCGCGGCGTAGCCGCCGCGGGACTGGAACCGGGCCTCGGCGCGCACGTACGCGTCCATCGCGCGGCGCGTACCGTCGGCCATCGCCTCCTCGGCCCGGCGCAGGACCCGTACGGCCTCGTCGAGGCCCCGCGCGGACAGGATGCGGTCGGCGACGGTGACCGTCGGGTCTGCGGCGCGGGAGTCCTGGGGCAGATGGCCGACGTCGCCGGTGCGGGTCACGGTGCCGGCGGCGGGGCGCAGGGTGCCCGCCAGGGTGTGCAGCAGCGTGGTCTTTCCGGCGCCGTTGCGGCCGACCAGGCCGACGCGGTCGCCGGGGGAGATGCGGAAGGAGATGCCGGACAGCAGCAGACGCGCGCCGACGCGCACGTCGACACCACTAACGGTGATCATGAGAAGACGCTCCGAACAAGCAAGAGGACACACGGGTGGCGTGGAAGCGGGTCCTCAGCTAGGAGATTCGGGGCGTCGACATGCGCTCAGGGTAAGGGCGAAGCCGTCCACGGCGCCTGCGGTTTTCCTCGCGCGGCCGTCGTGCGCCTGTGACCCGACCGTCGGTCCGCTCCGCCGGGCGGCCGTTCTCCTCGTCCGCTACGGCAGCTCGAAGCCGAGCGCCTGCGCGGCCCGCACCGGCGTGGGCTGCGCCCAGCGCTCGACCAGCGCCTGGTTCGACGTGAGTGAGCGCAGCTCGGCACGGTCCAGGTACAGCGTGCCGTCGAGATGGTCGGTCTCGTGCTGCACGATGCGGGCGGGCCAGCCCCTGAAGACCTCGTCGACCGCACGCCCGTGCTCGTCCGCGCCCGTGAGCCGCACCTCGGCGGGCCGGGCCACCACCGCCTGGTAACCCGGGACGCTCAGACATCCCTCGAAGAACGCGGCACGAGCGGTGCCGACGGGCTCGTACGAGGGGTTCACCAGCACCCGGAACGGCTGCGGCTCCCGTCCCCGGGCCACCCGTACCTCCTCCGGAACCGGTGCCGGGTCCTCGATGACCGCGATCCGCAGCGGCACACCCACCTGCGGTGCGGCTAGGCCGACGCCCGGCGCCGCGTGCATGGTGATGCGCAGCGCCTCGACGAAGCGGGACAGCAACGCCGGGTCCAACTGACCCTCGAAAGGCTCACTGGGGCGCCGCAGCACCGGGTCGCCGGCCGCCATGACCGCCAAGGGGCCTTCCTCCGCAAGGAGTTGCTCGACCTGTTCGGCCAGGGGTGCGCGCTCGCTCGGAACTGCCATCACGCCAGCATGCCATGGCACGCGCATCCCCCGCCGACTCCCTTGTGACGCGCGCCACTTGAAAGGCCGGGAACTCGACGCCCTCTTCATCCGACTACTGGACCGCCACTGCACAGAACCGTCCCCGCTCCCCGGAGAAGCCGCCCATGCCCACCGCTCCCACGGCCACCACGCAGGAGGCGGCGCAGCCCGACGCCCCGCCGTCCTCGCCCAGCAGATGGGCACCGCTGCGCCCCCTGATCCTGCGGCTGCACTTCTATGCCGGAGTGCTCGTCGCCCCGTTCCTGCTCGTCGCCGCGGCCACCGGCTTTCTGTACGCCGGCGCCTTTCAGGCCGAGAAGCTCGCGTACGCCCACGAGATGACGGTCCCGGTCGGTGACGAGAAGCTGCCGATCTCCCAGCAGGTCGCCGCCGCCCGCAAGGCCCACCCCGAGGGCACGATCTCGGCGATACGCCCCTCCCCGCAGGACGACGCGTCCACCAGGGTCATGCTGTCCGGCGTGAAGGGCGTCGACGCCGACCACACGCTCGCGGTGTTCGTCGACCCGTACACCGCCGAGGTGCGCGGTGCCCTCGAACAGTACGGCTCGACCGGCGCGCTGCCCCTGCGCACCTGGATCGACGAGTTCCACCGCGACCTGCACCTCGGTGACACCGGCCGCCTCTACAGCGAACTCGCCGCGAGCTGGCTGTGGGTGATCGCGGCGGGCGGCCTGGTGCTGTGGTTCTCCCGCCGCCGCGCGCTGCGCAAGGTGCGCGGCACCAGCGGGCGCCGCCGCACACTCGGCCTGCACGGCACCGTCGGCGTCTGGGCCGCCATCGGGTTCCTCTTCCTCTCGGCGACGGGTCTGACCTGGTCGGCCTACGCCGGCGCCAACATCGACGAACTGCGCACCTCCCTCGGCCAGGCCACCCCGTCCGTCTCGGCCTCGGCGGGCGGCGACCACGGTGGCCACGGCGCCGCCACCGGCTCCGGAGGAAGCGGTGAGCACGGCGTCGGTCTCGACAAGGTCCTCTCGGCCGCGCGCGCCGAGGGCCTGGGCGACCCCGTGGAGATCGTGCCGCCCGCTGACACCTCGTCCGCGTACGTGGTGAAGCAGGTGCAGCGCAGCTGGCCCACGAAGCAGGACTCGGCCGCGATCGACCCGGCCACCGGCGAGGTCATCGACGTGCTGCGGTTCTCCGACTACCCCGTGCTCGCCAAGCTGACCCGTTGGGGCATCGACCTGCACACGGGGGTCCTGTTCGGTCTGGCCAACCAGATCGCCCTGATGCTGCTCGCGCTGTCGCTGATCCTGCTGATCGTGTGGGGCTACCGCATGTGGTGGCAGCGGGGCCGCGGGTCCGCCTTCGGTCGGCCGATCCCGCGCGGCGCCTGGCAGCAGGTGCCCCCGCAGATCCTGGTGCCGCTGGTGGCGGTCGTCGCCGTCGTCGGCTACTTCGTGCCACTGCTCGGCATCTCGCTGGCCGCGTTCGTCGTGGTGGACGTGGTGCTCGGGGAGGTCGCCCGTCGGCGGGAGCGGCGCAGGCCGGCCGGGGCGGAGCGGGCTGCCGGATAGGCATCCGGCGGCCGGATGGACGCAGGGGCCCGGTTCCGGGGGGATCCGGGCCCCTGACCTTGTTCGGCGCCGCCTCGCTCAGAGCTGTTCGAAGTCGCCCGCCAGCGCCGAGGCGAGGCGCAGGTGCGGCTCCGCCTCCTCCTGGCGCCCCTGCCGCTGCAGGGTGCGGCCCAGCATCAGCCGGGCGTACTGCTCGACGGGGTCGTTCTCGACGATCACACGCAACTCGGCCTCCGCGCGCCGGAGTTGGGCCGAGTGGTAGTAGGCGCGCGCCAGCAGCAGCCGAGGCCCGGTCTGCTCCGGCACCTCCTCGACCAGTCGGCCGAGGACGCGCGCGGCGGCGGCGTAGTCCTTGGCGTCGAAGAACATCCGCGCGCGCTCCCAACGCTCGGCCGGTGTTCCGTGGTCGTAGTACGTCATGTCCACTGGTGACCTCCTGTGCGGCGCTCAACGGACATGGGTGGTTCGATATTCCACTACATGGCATTCCAGTGCGTGGCATTCCAGTACATGGCATTCCACTAGGTGGCCGGGGTGTCCGCCAGGACGGCGAGTTCCGCGTTCGCCCGCTCCGTGACGAGGGTCAGGACACGCCCCGCGACGGCCAGGTCCTGAGCCGGGAGGCCCGCGTAGATCCGGGCGGTGATGGGGGCGGTCTCGGCGGTGGTCCTGTCGTACAGCTCCCGTCCGGCGTCCGTGATCCGTACCCGGGACGGCTCCTGGCCGGCCAGCAGCCTCGCGGCGATCAGCTCGTCGACCACGGAGTGCGCCTCCGCCCGGTCGATCTTGAGCGCGCCGACCACACCATCGACGAGCTCGCCCCGCTCGACCGGTTCCCCGGCGACGGCGACGAGCCGCAGGGTGACGGACTGCTGGAAGGTCGCGCCGTGCCGACCCAGCACGTTCTCCAGGAGCGCTCGGCTCGCGTAGTGAGCCAGGGCTATGACGCGGGGGTTGAGCGGGGGAGCGGAAGCGGAGGCGGAAGTGGGTGCGGAATCGGGCGTCGAAGCGGTGGCGCTCATGACTGCTCCTTGTCGGACTCGATGTCCGTGGTGAACGGATCCAGGGGGGCGTCGAGCAAGGTGGCCAGCTCGCGCGTGAACTCCCGGGTACGCGCACTGTCCAGGCCGCCGAGGGGTGCGAGCAGCTGTTGCAGGAGACCCTGGACGACCCTGATCGCCTGCCGGGTCCGCTCACGGCCCTGTTCGGTCAGGGCCAGCTGTACGGCGCGGGGGTCGCGGGGATCCCGCGTGCGTTCGAGGAGGCCGGCGGCCTCCAGGGACCGTGCCAGCTTGGAGACGTACAGCGGCTCCAGCCCGGTGTGGTCCGCCAGGCGGCGCTGACTGGGCCGCTCTCCCCGGCGCTGCATGCCGTACAGCGAGGCCACCAGCGCGTACTGGGCGTGCGTGAGCCCCAGTGGGGTGACGGCCCGGTCGACCGCGACCCGCCACTTCGTGGACAGGCGCCACACCAGGAACCCGGGGGAGACGTTCTCGGAACCCTTGCTCATGGCCGATACGGTACATGGCGACTATAGCCATGGCTACTATTTTGTTGCCTGCTCCTTTCCGGAATCGCATCGAGACGGCCCCGAGTGACGGACTGACGTGGTGGCCCCGGCGGGGCTAGTTTGGGCGTCATGAGCAATCTTGATCGCGAGCCGGCGCCCGCCATCTGCGGCGGCCGGGGTTTCGTCGTGGCGGAACCCGTACGCGAACTCCTCAGTCCTCGCCACGTCAAGCTCGGCGAGTCCACCGAAGTCCGTCGCCTGCTGCCCAACCTCGGCCGGCGCATGGTCGGCGCCTGGTGCTTCGTCGATCACTACGGCCCCGACGACATCGCCGACGAGCCCGGTATGCAGGTTCCGCCGCACCCGCACATGGGCCTGCAGACGGTGAGCTGGCTGCACGAGGGCGAGGTGCTGCACCGCGACTCCACCGGCAGCCTGCAGACCATCCACCCGCGTGAACTGGGCCTGATGACCTCCGGCAAGGCGATCAGCCACTCCGAGGAGAGCCCAAGGTCCCATGCCCGCTTCCTGCACGGCGCCCAGCTGTGGGTCGCCCTCCCGGACAGCCACCGCCACACAGACCCGCACTTCGAGCACCACGCCGAGCTGCCGGTCGTCACGGCACCCGGCCTGCGGGCCACCCTGATCCTCGGCGGCCTGGACGGCGCGACCTCGCCCGGGACGACGTACACCCCGATCGTCGGCGCCGACCTGGCCCTCTCGCGCGGCGCCGACGTACGCCTCCCGCTGGAGCCCGACTTCGAGTACGCCGTCCTGTCCATGTCCGGCGAGGCCCACGTCGACGGCGTCCCGGTGCTGCCCGGCTCCATGCTCTACCTCGGCTGCGGCCGCACCGAACTCCCGCTGCGCGCCGAGTCGGACGCCGACCTGATGCTCCTGGGCGGCGAGCCTTTCGAGGAGGAGCTGATCATGTTCTGGAACTGGATCGGGCGATCTCAGGAAGAGATCGAGCAGGCCCGTCAGGACTGGATGGAAGGCTCCCGGTTCGGGGAGGTGAAGGGGTACGACGGGGCTCCACTGCCCGCACCGGAACTGCCCCCGGTGCCGTTGAAACCGCGGGGAAGAGTGCGCTGACCTGCGGAAACGCGTCGACGTTGGTGGCCGCAGGGCGGAAGGCGGTCGGGTAATCCTCATTGTCTTCCACCTGCTTGCCGGAAGGCGTCCAAACCGCCGGCTGGCTCCGGCCGGTGCGGTTGGCGATTCCACGGTGTGGCTGCCTGTGGGTGGCTGTGGCAGGACACTCGCCGACCCAATGCTGACTTTGCTGACGCCTCGTCAGGCCCGGGGGGCTTTTCCAAGGTCCGGCGCTTGCGTAGGCGTTTGCAGGTTCGGTGGTGTCCGCCCTGTTGGACGGCGGTTCCCGCCACCAAGGCGGGCAGGGCTCAGGCGGTGGGAAGGAGTTCGGCGAGCAGTACGACGTCATCGGGTGCCAGGGCGCCTGGGCGACGGGGGGAGTAGTCGGCGAAGGGGACGCGCACGAACTCGGCCTGCGTGCCGTTGATCAGGTTCCCGAGAATCCACCCGCCTCCGCCGTGGCACTGTCCGTATGTGCCTTCACGGCAGAACTCACAGTGGCCGCACGCCGAGACGGACGACACGATCACCTGTTGGCCTCGGGTGAGAGAGTGAACCTCGCGGCCGACTTCCACCACCTCGCCGACGGCCTCGTGGCCGAGGACCGTTCCTGGTTTCACCTCAGGCAGGTCTCCGTGCCGGATGTGCAGATCAGTGCCGCAGATGGTGGTGGCGGCGACGTGCACGATCGCGTCCGTCGGATCCTCGATCGCCGGATCCATGACCCTGTCCCAGGACGTCCGACCAGGGCCGTGGTAGACGAGTGCTCGCATGGACGGTCACCCACTCCCTGGTTGCCTCGGCACCTCCTTCCACCGTCGCTCTCGACGCAGGCCCGGACAAACCGGTCTGCCTGACTCCTGAGGGCCGTCGGATAGCCAGTCCTTGCCCGCCCTGGCCCGTGCCCCCTCGCCCGCGCAGTCGCCGTATGGGCCACCCGGCACGAGCGACGCCAGGAGCGGAGAGTCCCTGCCGGCCCGTCACCGCGGAGAACATCGCGCTCCGTCGTCCGGCGGTCATGGGCGGATTGCCGACGGCGCCGCGGCGCCGATCAATGACAGCCAGTCCCTCAGCCCGGCCGCGTCGACGGTCCCGCACCGGAAGCCGACATGGCCGTCCGGGCGGACGGCCACCAGTCCGTGACCTGGGCTGTTCGTCAGCCGGAGGACGGTGACGTGGGGACCGAGCGCCGTGTCCGGCAGTGGCTCGGCCTCGTGTTGCAGCAGCAGGTGCACACCCGGGCGGGCCAGCAGTCCGTGCAGCCGTCGTGGAGTGCCTCCGACGCAGACGGTCGCGTTCAGGGCCGTTCCTGCGGAGCGGTCGTCTCAGAGCCGCCCTGGTCGAGGCGGAACGGTGGGTATGTGTCCGTCATCAGAGAGGCATACGCGGCGACCCGCAGGACCCATCGGTTGAGTCCGAGGATCAGGGCGAACAGGTCCTTGGGATATTTCTCGGTGAAGGCCAGGATCACGGCCGCTATGAGCGTCAGTACGCCGATGAGCCCGCCGGACCACCAACCGAGGTGGGTGCCCCCGGTGAAGAAGCCGATGACCATGTAGTGCGGGATGGCCAGGAGCCACCACTTCACCAGCACCAGGCCGCGGGAGAGCCGCTGTGGATAGGCGATGTCCAGCCGTGCCGGGTAGTCCGGTTCCTCGCCCAGGCTGAACGGCGGGTATCGGTCCGTGCCCAGGGCGTCGTACGAGTAGTAGGCGACCCGCCAACTCCAGCGCATTACGCCCAGGTTGAAGTCGAACAGGGCGCGGGGATAGCGCTCGGTGAACAGAATGGCGAAGAACGCGATCACGGTCACCACGAAGAACGCGATCCAGAGGAAGAACAGCGCCACGTAGTGCGGAATGGCGAGGATCCACTTCACGAGCCACAGCCATCGGGACAGTGGCGAGTCGATACGGGCGTTCACCTGGACCGGCCGGTCCGGAAATCCCACCAGGGTCGTCATGGTCATCAGCTCCTTCGCCGCCGGGTGGGCTCATTACCAGCCTTGCCGCTTCGGCGCTACCTCGCGAGCGCAGCCCGGGCCCGTCCGGAGGCGTGTCCGCGTGGGCAGCTGCCACCTCCGAGACCGGTTGCCGTGTGCGGCGCATCCGGACGCGGTCGTCACGCTCACCGGCGCCATCACGGGTGATGCATCCGGCGGTGCCGCAATGCGGCAGGAGCCGGTCTCGGCCACTCTGGAAGCAGAGGCAGGCGTCGGGAGGAGCGCCCATGCACTGGGAGACGGTCCGCAAGGACATCGCGCCGGACGTCACTCCGAACCTCGCCGACTACGACCGTGCTCGTTCCGCGTTCACATGGGCGCAGGCGCGCGCCGCACTGGCCGGGCAGCCCGGGGGCGGGCTGAACATGGCGTACGAGGCGGTCGACCGGCACGCGGGCCCGGACGGGGGCAACAAGGTCGCGCTGCGGTGCGTCGCCCGTGACAACACCGTCAGACTGTCACGTACGCCGAGCTGGCCCGCCGTTCGGTAATGCTGCCTGCGCTGTGCCGCAGGTCGCTCCTGATACTGCCGGGACCGACCGCCGAGGCGGTGCGGCGAGTGTCCGAGGTGCGTGAAGTAGTTGGCCAGATCGTGACCCTGCTCGCCAAAGAGATGCTGTGCACCACCCACCTGGTGGAGGAGACCGGTGCCCGGCGGACCAACCTCTCCAAGAACTTGAGAGTGCTGTGCGAGGCCGGGGTCGTCGAGACTGAGCCGTGCGGCCGGTTCACCTACTACCGGCTCAAGCCCGACGTCGTCGCCTTGCTCGCTGGCAGTTCGCCGACCTTGCCGAGTCCGCTCGAACCGCCGCCGAGAACAAGAGGGCCTGCCCATGACCGCCGCCGAAGCCGCCCCGACCGCGGACTCCGCGACAGCCGCTGCTGAACCCGCCTCCGTCGGGCCCGCGCCGGGTGCCACCCCACCGCGTAACCCCCTGGTCGCCCGGGCCGCAGCCGAACTCATGGGCACGGCGCTGCTGGTGGCGGTCGTGGTCGGCTCCGGCATCCCAGGCCACCGACCTGGCCAAGGACGTCGGCCTGCAACTGCTGGCCAATTCCACGGCCACCGTCTTCGGTCTCGGCATCCTGATCCTCCTGCTCGGCCCGGTCTCCGGCGCGCACTTCAACCCGGTCGTCACGCCGGCCGAGTGGTGGACCGCGCGGCGCGGCGGCGCAGGGGTCACGCCACGCGAAGTAGCCGTCTACGTGCCCGCGCAGGTCGTGGGTGCGATCGCGGGCGCGATCCTGGCGGATGCGATGGTTGGCGAGCCGTTGGTGAAGTGGTCCACTCATGACCGGTCGGCGGGTCATCTGCTGCTGGGTGAGGTCGTCGCGACGGCCGGGCTGCTCCTGCTGATCTCTTCGCCAGACTGCCGCGCACCGTGGGCAGGACGTTCGCCCGTCTGCTGAACGCTGCGACCGGACCGTTCCACGTCATCAACTACGTCAGCTCCGTGGCCGGCTCGCTCTACTTCAACCACCGCCGCAGGGGAGCGCAGTTGGACCGCACCCTCGCTGCGCTCCATCGGTGCCTCGACCGCGAAAGCACAGCCTTCCTCAGCCATGGCATGCACTACCCGCCCCGCTGGGACCCCTACTTCCACGACTGGATGACCCGCGCGGATCTATACCGCTACCCCACCCAGCACTACGACTTCGACCGTGCCCAGCTCACCCTGTGCCCAGCGCACGACTGACACGGTTCGCACCACATCAGCCGGCCGACCGTGAACCGGATGGGCAGAAGTCACCTGACAGCGAAGCTGCGGCGTTCGACGAGGACGACGTCGCGCCAGCGGCCGTGGTGGCGGCCGATGCGCTCGCGGGTGCCGATGACGCGGAAGCCCGCGCGTTCGTGCAGGGCGAGGCTTGCGGTGTTCTCGGGGAAGATGCCGGACTGGATGGTCCAGATCCCCGCCGCTTCGGTGGAGTCGATCAGCGCCTTCAGCAGGGCGGAGGCAACCCCGCGGCCTCGGGCAGCGGGGTCGACGTATACGGAGTGCTCCACGACGCCGGCGTAGGCGCAGCGGTCGGACACCTTCGTGGCGGCGATCCAGCCGAGCACTGCCCCGTGCTCGTCGAGGGCCACGAAGCGGTGCTGTGGCAGCTTCGCGGCGTCGAACGCAGGCCAGGTCGGCGCGGTCGTCTCGAAGGTGGCGTTTCCCTCGTCGATGCCTGCCTGGTAGATCGCCAGGACCTCGTCAGCGTGCGCGGCGGTCATGGGCGCGACGGTCACGCTGGTCGGCTTGGACACGGTGGCGTACTCCCTCGGTTCCTGACCGGTGTCAGGCCACCACCGGCGCGATGGTCAGCAGCTTGCCCATCGCGGCCAGCACGGACGGTTCGACCCGGTAGTAGACCCAGGTGCCGCGTCGCTCGGAGGTCAGCAGTCCGGCCTCCTTGAGCTTCTTCAGGTGGTGGGAGACGGTCGGCTGGGAGACGCCGACGTCGGAGATGTCGCACACGCACGCCTCGCCGCCCTCGTGCGAGGCGACCGCGGAGAACAGCCGCAGCCGCACCGGGTCGCCCAGGGCCTTGAACATCCGCGCGGCCGTCTCGGCCTCCTCCGCGGTGAACGGGCGCTCGGTCAGCGGCGGGCAGCACGGCGCCACGGCCTCGGGGACCTTGGGTTCCAGCAGCGGCAGCACCTTCATGTTCGACATGCATCTATGTTGACATATGTCGAACCAAGCGGGCGAGGGGGGAGACCGGTCTCATAGGCGGGCGAGGTGAGCGGCGATGTGCCGCGCGATCCGGGCGGCGTCCCGCCCCGCCCCACGCAGGGAGTTCGATGACAGGCTGCGCTGCCATTCCAGGCCGACGTACGCCAGCCCCGGATGCGTCAGTGAGATCCCTTCGCGGTGGCGAGGATGCCCGGATGCGTCGAGGGCGCCGAGCGGTACGAGGTAGACCAGGTCGGGCCGGTAGCCGGTGGCCAGCAGGACGGTGTCCACCTCCTCCGTGGTCCCGTCGGCCCAGGTGACCTTGGTGCCGCTGGCGCCAGTGAACACCGGTCGCCGGTCCGGCCGTCCAGAGGTGACGGCGGCCCGGTAGCGGCCGTCGTCGATGACCCACTGGGTCGGCGGCGTGCGCAGGAAGCGGCCGATGGGCAGCGTGTCGAGCCCGGTGTGGGCCAGCCACCAGTGCAGGTCGGAGCCCAGGGTGCGCTGGCGGGCGAACCGCACCGGATGCCGCGCAGCGAGCGTCACCCGCGCCCGCCCGGCGAGCTCGGCGGCGATCTGCACCGCGGAGTTCCCGGCGCCGACGACCACGACCCGCTGCCCGGCGAACGGCTCGGGGGCGCGGTAGTCGGCGGCGTGGAGCAGGGTGCCGGTGTAGGTCGCCAGCCCCGGGAGCTCCGGCCTGTGTGGGCGGCCGAAGGTCCCGGTGGCAGCGACCACGGCCCGCGCCGCCAGCTCCCCGCCGCTCTCCAGGCCCAGCATGAACACGCCGTCTTCGAGGCGGACGTCACGTACCCGGGTCCGGGTGCGGATCTCGGCGTCCAGCTCGTCGGCGCAGCGCAGCAGGTAGGCGACGACCTCGTCGCGGTGTGGGTAGCGGTCCGGGTCGCCGCCGAACGGCAGGCCGGGCAGCGAGCTGTACCGGGCGGGCGAGAAGAGGGTGAGGCTGTCGTAGTGGCGCGGCCACGACCCCGCCGCCCGCTCCGACGCCTCCAGCACCACCGGCTGAAGCCCCTGCCCGCGAAGAGCGTGCGCGGCGGCCAGCCCGGACTGGCCGCCCCCGATCACCGCGACGTCGACCTGCTCCACAAGCCTCATCCTCCCGATTCGATGAATGTCTATGTTGACGTCCATCAATACAGGTGCCATGCTGGGCTGCGCAAGCCATCGACGAATGTCGAAGCAAAGGGGAATCTCGTGAACGCGCCCACCACTGACCAGCTACCCGTCGTGGTCGTCGGAGCCGGCCCGATCGGCCTGGCCGCCGCCGCTCACCTCATCGAGCGCGGCTTCGAACCGCTCGTCCTGGAGGCCGGGCCGTCGGCCGGGACCGCCGTACGGGCCTGGTCGCACGTGCGGCTGTTCTCCCCCTGGGCCGAGGTCACCGACCCGGCCGCCGAAAAGCTCCTCGCCCCGACCGGCTGGATTCACCCCGACGGCGCCACCTACCCCACAGGCGGTGACTGGGCCGAGCAGTACCTGCAGCCGCTCGCCGACGTTCTCGGCGACCAGGTCCGCTACGGCGCCACGGTCACCGGCGTCGCCCGCGCCGGCCGGGACCGCATCGTCGACTCCGGCCGTGACGAGCAGCCCTTCACCGTCCACATCCAGCTCGCCGACGGCCACGAGGAGCGGATCACCGCTCGCGCGGTGATCGACGCCTCCGGCACCTGGTCCACCCCCCGCCCGATGGGCGCCGACGGCCTGCCCGCCCTCGGCGAGAAGACCGCTGCCGATCGCATCTCCTACCGCGTCCCCGACCTGGGTGACCCGGCTGTCCGCGCCCGGTACGCGGGCAAGCGCACCGCAGTGATCGGCTCTGGCGCCTCCGCCTTCACCGCCCTGGCCTACCTGGCCGACCTGGCCAAGGAGGAGGACGAAACCCACGCCGTGTGGATCCTGCGCCGCGGCATCGGCGAGAACACGTACGGCGGCGGCGAGGCCGACCAGCTCCCCGCCCGCGGCGCCCTTGGCCTGCGTGCCAAGGCCGCCGTGGAGGCGGGTCACGCGAGCGCCGCCACCGGCTTCCGTATCCAGTCCGTGGAACGCGACGGCGACCTGCTCGTCCTCGTGGCCGAGGACGGCCGCCGCCTCGACTCGGTCGACGAGGTCATCGTCCTGACCGGCTTCCGCCCCGACCTGTCCTTCCTCTCCGAGATCCGCCTCGGCCTGGACGAACGCCTCCAGGCCCCCACCGCGCTGGCCCCGCTCATCGACCCGAACGTGCACTCCTGCGGCACCGTCGACCCGCACGGCGTGAACGAGCTCTCCCACCCGGAGCAGGGCGTCTACCTGGTCGGCATGAAGTCCTACGGCCGGGCTCCCACCTTCCTCGCGATGACCGGCTACGAGCAGGTCCGCTCCATCACCGCGGCCATCGCCGGGGACCGCGAGGCCGCCGAGCGCGTCGAGCTCACCCTCCCGGAGACCGGAGTGTGCGGCGGCGCGGGCCTGTTCGACGACCCCGACGCTGCTCAGAGCAGCGGGGGCGGAGGAGGCTGCTGCGCAGCTCCGGCCACCCTGCAGATCGGCATCGGTGCCCCTGCCGTCCCCGGCGGCTGCTGAACTCCCCATCCACCCAAGGAGGTTCGCCATGACCCGCGTACAACTCGCCCTGCGCGTCCCCGACCTCGACGCGTCCGTCGCCTTCTACAGCAAGCTGTTCGGCACCGAGCCCGCCAAACTCCGCGACGGCTACGCCAACTTCGCCATCGCCGAGCCCCCGCTCAAACTCGTCCTCATCGAAGGCACCGCGGGCGAGACAACCCGCCTCGACCACCTCGGCGTCGAGGTCGACAGCACCGACGCCGTCCACGAAGCCACCACCCGCCTGAGCGAGGCGGGCCTGGCCACCGGCGTGGAGAACGACACCACCTGCTGCTACGCCCTCCAGGACAAGGTCTGGGTCCACGGCCCCGGCCAGGAACCCTGGGAGGTCTACGTCGTCAAGGCCGACGCCGACACCCTGGCCAAGCAGCAGGGCAGCACCTGCTGCGCCGGCCCCATCGACGCCGACAGCGACTCGAAGGAGCCGGTGGCCGCGGGCGGCTGCTGCTGACCCACCGATGACCGACCTCCACACCAGCGGGGCCGTGACCGGGACGGGGGACTGGTCACGGCCCCCCGCCGCGCTGCCCGCCCTGTGCGTCACCCGGATCACCAGCTGGGGAATCGTCTACTACGCCTTCCCCGTGCTGAACCCCCCAGTTCATCGGCGTAACCGGCTCGCCTGCCGGAGCCACAACGGCATCGTTCTCGGCCGCGCTGCTCGTCTCGGCCCTCGCCGGAATCCGTATCGGCCGGATCATCGATCGTCATGGTCCCCGCCCGTTGTGATGACCATCGGCTCCATCCTCGGCGCGCTCAGCCTCCTCGGCGTAGCCGCCGCGCCCAGCCTGCCCGTCTTCGCCATCGGCTGGCTACTCGCTGGAGGTGCGATGGCCGCTACCTTCTACCAACCCGCTGCCGCCGCTCTCACCCGCTGGTTCGCCCCGCACCACATAAGGGCCCTCACCGTCGTCACCCTCGCCGGCGGCCTCGCCTCCACCGTCTTCGCCCCCGCACGTACGTCGGGTGGGAGTCCGACCTCGCGCGGCTCGGCCGTGACCTGGTCGACGTTGTGCCCAGGTTGTCGTTCGACGTGATCGAAGCTGACCGCAAGCTGGCCACTTGGGCGCGGTGGATCCGGTTCGTTGCGACTGATCCGGTGATTACCGCCCAGGCCCAGCTCCGTTGGCTCGTACTAGGCTGCCGAGATCGGCCGCCTGATACAGCACCAGCACCCAGGAGCGTCCCCGCCCTGTGATCGGCACCGACGCCCGAGTCCGCGGCGCCAGCTGAGTCGCCTAATTTCGCCCGCCTCGACGCCTACCCCACTGGCAGACCTCTCGCCCGCACCCGAGTCTCACCCTTTGCAGCAATCCGTCCCGCCGGATGAGATCCAGCGGGACGGGTTTACCAACAGCGTTGGGAACATCCCGACGGGGCTTTTGCGGAGTTCGTCGTGGCCACCGGTGACCTGTCGGTCTACGCGGACGCCGGTCCTGGCCTCCGCGGCCGGGACCGCATCTGCTCGATGTCGGTCGGGCGCGGCGGCCCGTGGCGAGCAGCAGCCGTTCCTCCTGGGCGGCCTGTTCGTCGCCGTGCAGGGGCTTGTGCGGGGATGCGGAGCAGGGATCCGGAGCGAGTCGGGAAGGACGCGGCGATGGCGTCCACGACGGAGGCGAGAGCGTCGGCCTCGGCCAGTGTGGTAGGCGCGGGGCGCGGGAGGCGTCCCGTACCGGGTGCATCGGGTGCGCGGCGGCCTCGCACAGGCGGCGTCGGGCGTGTTCGGCCACGATGATCTGCGTGTACGTGGGCGTTTGCCGGGGCGATTCGGCGGCAGTGACGTGGCCGAGCGGGGCCTGGGTGAGGGGTTCCGGGGAGCGGTGCAGGAACCGCCTACGCGAGCAGCGGACCCGCCGCACGAAGGCACTTCCCGGTGCGAAATACTCTCCCGATGAGTTCACGCACTTCCCCGATCAGCCAGCCGGTCACGATACGGAGGGCGGTCGCGCGGGATGCCAAACGGCTCACGCGGCTCGTGCGTGGCTCAGGCGCCTATGAGGGTAAGTACGCAGCCGCAGTCGCGGGCTACCGGGTCGGTCCTGATTACATCGAGGCCCACCGTGCCTTTGTGGCCGTCGGCGCCGACGAGCAGGGAGGCCGGGTCCTCGGTTTCTACTCGCTCGTTCTTGCTCCACCGGAGCTCGACCTGCTGTTCGTCGCCGACGACGTGCAAGGACGAGGTATTGGACGGCTGCTTGTGGCGCACATGCAGTCCGAGGCCCGTGGTGCCGGGATCGACCGTCTCAAGGTCGTCTCGCACCTTCCCGCCGCGGACTTCTACCACCGCGTAGGTGCAGTGCGGACCGGGACCGCGCTCGCGAACCCGCCCGCCGTGCCGTGGGACCGTCCCGAATTCGAGTTTCGCATTCCTTCGGAATGACGCGGTGTGCCGGTTCGCAGGGCAACGGCTACGCCTGCATGGTGGCCGCTTGCAGGAGCCGCTGGGCGCCGCGCGCTCCGTGCGTGCCGGCTCCTCTGCCCTGGCGCGGTGATCACCTGCGCCGGCGGTCTGCCCCCAAGGCCCGGACGTCCCAGGCCAGGGCCCGGGCGGGATCTCCGTGAGATCTGCCAGATGGTGAGCGAGAGAGCAGCGGTGAAGCAGTCGGGAACTCCTCGACCAGCAAACGGCAACGCCGGTCCTCCCGGTCGGCCACGTGGGCCCGATCCCGCGGCAGTCGCACCAGCCCGCAGCGGCGGATCTCGGCGACCGCGGCCCGCATCTCATCGCCGTTGACCGTGTCGGCCCACGCCTACCTCGGTGGTTCAGTCGGCACCAGGGTTCGGGTGGAGAGCCGGTACCGGTCAGTCGCGGTCAGCGTGATCGCCTCATGACTCGCCTCGATACGCAAGCCGGCAAGCACCGGCATGCCGGGCTCGCGTGCGGGCGCGGTCAGGACCGGCTCGCCCGCATCCGCCAGCACGGGACCCTTCAGCGCCGTGATCGGAACACCCGGCATGTTCCAGAGCGCGGACTTGATGACAGCAGCGCCTTCTGCTGTGCCGCCGCGTCTCCCGCGTCCGGCTTGCTGACCTGCACCCGCAGCAGGGGCGATCGGTATCAACGGCGCGAGGTATGCCATGTGTTAGTCTCACGCGTTTGCGTGGTCGTCGTGGTGGGCGATTCTGTCTGTCCGTTCGGCTTGTGCGTGGGCTGTTCAAACCTGCCGAGCCTTCCTCGGTACGTTCCTTTACGGAAGGCTGTTCATGAAGCATCCCAATGACTCCGGCATCGCTCACGGCAGTCCCGCCCAGCCCGGGGCAACGACCCCGGCGCTGCTCCCGGCCGTCACCTTCGCCGGTCTGGACCTGCCGACGGAGGTGCTGCGGACACTGAGCGAACTCGGGGTGCGCGAACCCTTTCCGATCCAGGCCGCCACACTGCCCGACGCCCTGGAGGGGCGCGACATCCTGGGACGCGGGCGCACCGGATCAGGCAAGACGCTCGCCTTCGGCCTGCCGCTGCTCGCACGGACGGCCGGGCGGCGTGCCGAACCGAAGCAGCCCCTCGCTCTGATCCTGGTGCCCACCCGGGAGCTGGCCCAACAGGTCACCCAGGCGCTGGCGCCGTACGCCGAGGCACTGCGGCTGCGGATCGCCACGGTCGTCGGCGGAACGTCGATCGGCCGGCAGGTCACCGCGCTGCGCCAGGGAGCCGAGGTGGTCGTCGCCACCCCCGGACGCCTGCACGACCTGATCGAGCGCAACGCCTGCCGCCTGGGACGGGTGAGAATCACCGTGCTGGACGAGGCCGACCAGATGTGCGACTTGGGATTCCTGCCGCAGGTTGCCGACGTGCTCGACCAGGTGCACCCCGACGGTCAGCGGATGCTTTTCTCGGCCACTCTCGATCGCGACGTCGATCAACTGGTCCGCCGCTACCTCCACGACCCCGTCGTCCACTCGGTCGACCCGGCCGCGGGCACGGTCACGACGATGGAGCACCACGTCCTGGTCGTCCACGGCCCTGACCGCTACGCCGTCACCACGGAAATCGCCGCCCGCGACGGCCGCGTACTGCTGTTCCTCGACACCAAGCACGCCGTCGACCAGCTCACCCGGCATCTGCGGGCCAGCGGGGTGCACGCCGGGGCCCTGCACAGCGGCAAGTCCCAGCCACAGCGCACACGGACGCTGGCGCAGTTCAAGAACGGCCAGATCACCGTTCTGGTGGCGACCAATGTCGCGGCCCGTGGCCTGCACGTCGACGACCTCGATCTCGTGGTCAACGTCGACCCGCCCACCGATGCCAAGGACTATGTGCACCGGGCGGGCCGCACCGCCCGCGCCGGTGAGTCCGGCAGCGTGGTCACGCTCGTGCTGGCGGGCCAGCGCCGTGAGACGAGCCGCATGATGGCCGGGGCCGGCATCGAGCCGACCGTCACCAAGGTGCGCTCGGGCGAGGCTGAGCTGAGCCGGATCACCGGCGCCAAGACTCCCTCCGGGATCCCGCTCGACGGCGGGCCCGCCGTCCCCCGACCCAAGAACACCAACGCTCCCTTCCGCGGCCTCGGCACCAGCAAGGGCACCTCCCGCGGCGCCGGCGGCAAGTCCCGAAAGGCGGGCGAGGCCCGCAAGCTCGCCGAGGCCCGCAGGGCCGCCCTCGTGCGTCGCAACGGCTGAGGGCCGTTGCCCTGGCAGCCTGGCCACGGGATCGACGACCCTCGGCCCGGCCCGAAGCCGTCCTGTGTGCCTCACCTGCGAAGTCAACGCCTTTGACCGCGGGAGGGATGCCCGCCGAAACGGAGAAGGATGATGTTGCCGGTGCCTCGCACTGCGCCCGGCATGACAAGCTGTGCTTGCCCACACCCCGAACCCAGGAGATCACCATGACCGCAGAGCCCGTATCTACGGAAGGTTCGGAGCCGGCTGCCCCCGAGACGTCCCCTCTGGAGCCGGACAGCGAGGGCAACTACGACCTCAAGCGCAAGTTCCGCGAAGCCCTTGCGCGCAAGCGCGGTGCGCAGGCGGATGCCGCTGATGTTGCCGCCAAGTCCGATGCATCGAAGGTGCGTTCGGCGCACGGCCCGGCTGCGAGCCAGCGGTCGTTCAGGCGCAAGAGCGGCGGCTGAGTCGATGAGTCCCGCGATCTAACCGCTTCACCGGCACTCGCGCTATCCACTCGCGCGTCCCGTGCAGTGGCCCGCGACGTGCGCATGCCCGTGCGCGCGTCGCGGGCGGGCGTAGCCGGGGACTCGCCTGGGGGAATGGCCCAGATGCGGTTGGCTCGGGTCGGTGGCGCCGCCGAACTGGAATTCAGGGATGAGGGCACTGCCTTGTCCGAGGTGCGCGGCGGGTGTCGCGCGCCTTGCGTGCCCCTGTACCGCTGTGAACATCGACTGCGGTTGTCCGGGGTGACGGTAGAAGTAGACCTCCGGGTGGCAAGGACATTCGTTGCCCGTCTTGCTGCGGCTGAACGACGCACAGACGGTCGCGTTCCGGGCAGCGGTCGCCTTCGTGCCCAGCCACGACGTGCAGGTGCCGGCCTGCCCCGAGTGGACGCTGTCCGATCTTGTGCAACATCTGAGCGGGATGCACCGCCGCCATGTCACCGGTTCCTCCCGCGGCTTCGGCCGCGAGTTTGCGCAGGCGGCCCTGGAGCGCGGCGACAGGGCCGTCGCCCGCAACACTGCCTCCCTCGCGGACCTGCCGGCCGCCCACGGCGAGGCGATCCGCCTCGTTGAGCCCGGCGGCTTCGCCACCGTCCGGTCCGGGCGTGCCCGACCTCGATGCTCGCGGGGCTGCCACCGCAACCGCGGACCGTGCTGCCGGGCCGCGGCTCAGGCGTCGATGATGACGGGGATGATGAGCGGCTTGCGACGGTGGGTGCGGAACGCCCAGTTCGCCACGGCGCGGGCGAGGAGCTGTTCGAGTTGGCGCGCGTCCCCGACGCCTTCCTCGGCCGCGGTGGCCAGGGTCTTCTCGATGACGGGGATGACCGGCTCGAAGGTGGTGTCGTCGTGGACGAAGCCGCGGGCCAGGAAGTCGGGGGCCTCGGCGAGGGCGCCGGTGTCTGCGTCGACGATCGCCACCACGGTGACCACGCCTTCGGCGGCGAGGGTGAGGCGGTCCTTGAGGGACGCTTCGGTGGCGCCGCCGACTTCCATGCCGTCCACGTAGACGTTGCCGGCGGGGACCTTGCCGGTGATGGACGCCCGCCCGTCGACCAGGTCGACGACGACGCCGTCCTCGGCGATGACGACCCGTTCGGGGTCGACACCGGTACGGATGGCGAGGTCGCCGTTGGCCCGGAGGTGGCGCCATTCCCCGTGCACCGGCATGACGTTGCGGGGTTTGACGATGTTGTAGCAGTAGACGAGTTCGCCGGCGCTGGCGTGCCCGGAGACGTGCACCTTGGCGTTGCCCTTGTGGACCACGTGGGCGCCCCACCGGGTGAGTCCGTTGATCACCCGGTAGATGGCGTTCTCGTTGCCGGGAATCAGGGAACTGGCGAGCAGGACGGTGTCGCCCTTGCCGATGCGGATCATGTGGTCGCGGTTGGCCATCCGTGACAGCGCGGCCATCGGTTCGCCCTGGGAGCCGGTGCACACCAGGGTGACCTTGTGGTCCGGCAGCTTCTCCAGCTCCTTCGTGCTGACGACCAGGCCGGACGGCACCTTGAGATAGCCCAGGTCGCGGGCGATGCCCATGTTGCGGACCATCGACCGGCCGACGAAGGCGACCTTGCGGCCGTGCTGGTGGGCGGCGTCCAGGACCTGCTGGATGCGGTGCACGTGGCTGGCGAAGCTGGAGACGATGACCCGGCGCGGCGCGGTGCGCATCACCTGCTCGATCGCCGGGTTCAGCTCTCGCTCGGAGGTGGTGAAGCCGGGTACTTCGGCGTTGGTGGAGTCGGTGAGGAACAGGTCCACGCCCTCCTCGCCGAGGCGGGCGAAGGCGCGCAGATCGGTGATGCGGTCGTCGAGAGGGAACTGGTCCATCTTGAAGTCGCCGGTGTGCAGCACCATCCCGGCCTGGGTGCGGATCGCGACCGCGAGGCTGTCGGGGATGGAGTGGTTGACCGCCACGAATTCGCAGTCGAAGGGCCCGAAGCCGCGCCGGTCGCCCTCCCGCACCCGCACCGTGCGCGGCCGGATGCCGTGTTCTTTGAGCTTGGCCTCCAGGAATGCCAGCGTCAGCTTGGAGCCGACAAGGGGAATGTCGGACCGCTCGCGCAGCAGGTACGGCACGCCGCCGATGTGGTCCTCGTGGCCGTGGGTGAGGACCACGGCCACGATGTCGTCCAGCCGGTCCCGGATCGAGGTGAAGTCCGGCAGGATCACGTCCACGCCGGGCTGGGTCTCCTCGGGGAACAGCACGCCGCAGTCGACGATGAGCAACTTGCCCGCGTGCTCGAAGACGGTCATGTTGCGGCCGATCTCACCTAGGCCGCCCAAGGCGACGACCCGCAGCCCTCCTTCGGGAAGGGGCGGGGCGGCTTTCAGCTCGGGGTGCGGATGACTCATACCCTGACGGTACCCGGAGAGCGGGACAGGGTGATCCACTGCCTGTGCGATCTCCAGTTCCCGACGGAGCGGGGCACCCGCAGCGTGCCTCGACACCATCGGATCACGCCGGCGACCGGGGACAGGGAGCGGTGAAAGCGGTACCACGTTCCGTGGCCGAACCGTTCGCCCGGTGCTGGAGAGGATCTCGTGCACCGTGTCGTGGTTTCCGGCGTTCGCTGCCTCCCGGCGGGCCTCGGAACTGGTCCACTCGCAGTAGTCGAGACTCGGGTGTCCTCGGCGCTCAGGAGCAAGTGGGCTGAGAGGGACCCGAGGCAGCTTCCTTCGCCGGGCAGACAGATGGCGGTGTCAGAAGCGCTTGCCGCCCTCGCCCGCCATGCAGGAAGCCGATGTGGTGCCCCATCGAACTCGACGACGAGGTCGCGCGGGGGCGGCTCGTCCGCGGTATCGAGCCGGTTCCGGGAAGTCGAAGGTGACGTCGTGGGGGGAGGGGCCGGTCACGCATGATCGGTGGGGCCCACCCGGAGAACAGTCGGCGGCGGGGAGAGGCCACGCCTAGCCGCAGCCCTGTGCAGAAGAAGGGCGCGAAACAGCTTGATCACCATCGGCCGAGTCTCACGGGCGATCCAGCCCTTCGTTCCGGCCGGATGCTGGCGCGTTTGCGCTAGCGGCTTCCGTCATGCCGTTATAGCGTTGTGATCAGCAGTCGTGGTTCCGAAGTTTCGTTCGCCCGTGATCGCCTCACGGGCGTTCTTGCTGTTCAGCGCCTCTCCGGACCAGGGCTATCACCTCCCGGTCGCGCAGGATGCGTGCCCGGTTTCCCTCGAAGGAGACAGTCATGGCCAAGGGCACAGTGAAGTGGTTCAACAGCGAGAAGGGCTTCGGCTTCATCGAGCAGGAGGGCGGCGGCCCCGACGTCTTCGCCCACTACTCCAACATCGCCAGCCAGGGCTACCGCGAGCTGCAGGAGGGCCAGAAGGTCGAGTTCGACGTCACGCAGGGCCAGAAGGGCCCGCAGGCTGAGAACATCCGCCCCGCCTGATCGCACCTCGGTAAGGGCCCGGCATCCCGGCTTCGGGGCGCTGGGCCCTTACCATCGCACGACGGTTCATCTGACTACGGGGTGCGGCCGGGCGCTGGCCTGGGACGGGCAAAAAGGGACGCCCGTTGTTTGACACTCAGGTCGCCCGACGCATCAGTACGGCCCCCTTGGTCGCCCGCGACGCCGTCTGCATCGCCGCATTCGACCCAGGGCGGCTTGTAGCCCTCGATCCGCTCTCTGGAAGAGAGCTGTGGCGCAAGAGTGCAGGCGGCGCCTTTTCCACCACGCCGTTCATGGCGGGCGATCGGATCTGGGCCAGTGACCTTACTGGTGTACTGCACGCGTGGGATCCGCGCACCCGCCGGAGTACGGCCCAGCTGCCGGCGCGGTGGAGCGAAGAAGGCCGCGGACAACCCGCCGTTGAGAGCCGCATGGTGTTCGTCTCCACCAGCGGCGGTTGGCTGCAAGCGTGGGAACTGCCGTGAGGACTCGCCCGCCATAGCCTGCGACACAGCACGACCCAGCACGACGCAGCGATCGGGAGCGCTCCCAAAACTCTTGACAGATGTCTCCGTTCGGGTCACCAGGCGGGCGCCGACGCTCTTCAGGCGGAATCACGGACCTGTAGCTCCGTACGGAGGATGACGTGGCGGTAGGCCACCGACGGCTCCTCCATGTCCTCCAGCAGCAGCCGGATCATGGCCCGCCCCATGTCCTCCAGTGGCTGACGCACCGTGGTCAGGCGTGGCTCGGTGCGCTGAGCCAGTGGAAAGTCGTCGAAACCGATCACTGCGACGTCCTCCGGTACCCGCCGCCCTGCCGCACGCAGTGCATGCAGAGCCCCCACCGCCGTGGTGTCCGACGCGGCGAGTACGCCGTCGATCTCCGGATGCCGTGCGAGCAGTTCCGCCATGGCGCGGCGCCCGCTCTCCTCCGTGAAGTCACCCTCCGCGACCAAGGACTCCTCGTACGTCAGGCCGGCCAGCGCCAGAGCATCCTGATAGCCACGCAGCCGGCACTGGGCGACGTACATGTCCAACGGCCCCGCGATGGTGGCGATCGCTCTGCGGCCCCGTGCCAGCAGATGGGAGACGGCGCTGCGGGCACCGCCCACGTTGTCGGCGTCGACGTAGCTGACGTATTCGTCGCCGGAGCGGCGCCCCAGCATCACGGTCGGCAACCGTGCCTCGGCGAGCATGTCCGGCAGCCGGTCTCCCGCGTGCACGGACAACAGCAGGACTCCGTCGACGCGGCCGCCGCGGGCGTACTCCAGAAAGCGTTTGCGCTCGGTGTCCGAGCGGACCAGGGTCAGCATCAGTTGCATCCCGGTGTCCGTCAGCGCGTCCCCGAGTGAGCCCACGATCTCCGAGAAGAACGGCTCGGCGAACACCCTCCAGTCGGGCTCCGTCAGAACGAGAGCGACGGCATCGGTGCGCCGTCCGGCCAGGGAGCGGGCCGCGAGATTGGGCACGTACCCCAATTCCTGGATGGCTCGCTGCACGGCTTCGCGCGTCGATTCCTTCACGCCGGCCGCGTTGTTGATGACACGGGAGACCGTGCCCCGCCCCACCCCCGCGCGAGCGGCCACCTCTTCCAGTGTTGGCGTACCGGGGCGTCGCCTGCCCATGACCACCTCCCCCACGAGATCATCCGATCTTACGTGGCGGCGGAACCGGGCACACGGCTTCCAGGCGTGACCTGAGTTCCGTGGGTCAAGAGGACGTCTGGTTCGCCTCGTTCATGAGCGATTGCGCTCTGCACGTCGTCGCGTTCAGGCGATTCGCAGCTGCGGCGCTGTCAGGTGGGCCCCTGACCGTGACCGAACTCGTTCCGCGGACACCGGTGAGCAGCACCGATTCGGCGGGGAGCCGCAGTCTGAGACGATCGTGTCATGGGTGCTGACAGTCTGCGTCTGCCTGATGCTCCGGCTCATGAGCCTGATTTCGAGGACGACTTCACCGCTGCGCAGCTCAGGAAAGATCGCTGGGTCGATCACTATCTGCCCCACTGGACGTCACCCGAGCGGTCTCGGGCACGCTACGACATCGACGATTCCGGATTGCGGCTGCGTATTGACGCCGACCAGCCGGACTGGCGAGAGGAAGACGCTCCGCTTCGCGTGTCCAACGTGCAGACCGGGGTCTTCTCCGGCCCAGCGGGCTCGCACCGGGGCACGCATCGCCACCGTTCCGACGGACTCGTCGTCCGTACGGAGACCCCCGAGCGGCTGCTGTGGGCACCCACCGCCGGACGGGTGGAGGTGACGGTGAGCGCGAGCGTGGACGAGGGGTGCATGCTCGCGGCATGGCTTGTGGGGACGGAGCATCTGTCGGAGGGGGACAGCGGTGAGATCTGTGTCTTCGAGATCGACGCCGACGCTGTCGGCGAGAGGAAGAGCCGCGCCCGGTGCGGGATGAAAGCGCATTCGGACGGGCGGCTCACCACCGACGTGACGGAAGTCGTCCTTCCTCTCGACGCCTCGAAACCCCACACCTGGACGGCTGTGTGGGGGCCGTCGGGCACGATCATCGGTTGCGAGGGCGTCATCCTGAAACGGATGCCTCAGTCTCCCGCCTACCCGCTCTTCCTGATGATCGACCTCTTCGAGATCGGTCCTCGCTTCCACTCCGAGACCTCCTACCCGAAGACCGCTCACGTCCATGGCGTGCGTGGGTGGGATGCACTCGACCAGCCCGATACGGATGCTTCGTGAGAAAGGCGGGACCCGCCCCTCAGGCACGAGCCTGGAGGGCGGGTTCCGCGTGGGCATACGTGACTCTGGTCCCGTGTGCGCGCGGCAGTGGGGCGGCCGGCCGGTGTCCCGGTCGGGTTAATCACCCTGAGGACGTCAAGCCGGGGTGCAGGAAGTGCCGTTCAGGCTGAAGGCGGACGGCTTGGCGAAACTGCCGCTGTAGGAGGCCTGGAAGCCGAAGGAAACCTGGTCACCGGGTGCAAGGGACGCGTTGTACGCCAGGTTGCCGGCCTTGACCGCCCCCGACGACGGAGAGATCCCGGCGTTCCACGCGCTGGTGATCGTCTGCCCAGCGGGCAGCGTGAACGCGAGATTCCAGCCGTTGACCGGCGAGGAACCCGTATTGGTCAAGGTGACATCGGCGGTGAAGCCGCCCTGCCACACGCTCGTGCTGTAGGCCACCTTGCATGCCGCGGGTCCGCTGGGAGTGCCGGGACCGCCGGGGGAGCCGCCGCCGAGGTTGACGGTCGAGGAGAAGGAGTTCACCGCCAGTCCGGCGCCGTTCCTCCAGGGCTCGAAGCCTGCCTGAACGCTCGTCAGGTACCAGTCGTTCCGGGCGAGTCCGCGGGAGACGGCTTGCCGGACGAAGTCCATGGCGTCGAAGCTCCAGTTGTCGATCGCGGACGGCGCGACGAAGGACAGCACGTCGTTGGAGCCGTTGCTGCCCGACCACACCTGCCAGATGCGTCCGCCCACGGTGGCGGTGCCGACCTGGGAGCCGATGGGCTGGATCGGGCCCACCTTGTTGAACCAGATCATGATCTCGGTCCGGTTCACGCCGTCGGTGCGGGGTGTCGGGTCCAGCCAGATGTCGTACGAGGCGTTGTACGCGGCGTCGCCGCCCACGTAGCTGTAGGAGATGCTCGTGGGCGCGTCGGCGATGGTGCTCAGTCGCGCCGGGAGCTTCGTGCCGGGGGAGCAGTTGGTGTAGTGGCAGCCGTTGTACACGGACGGGTAGGACTTCGGGGCACCGTTCGTCGGGACCGAACCGTCGGCTTGGGCAACTCTGAAGCCCGAGTCCGTGACGGTGATGCACTGGGGCTGACTGGTCCCCCAGCGGTTGTTCTGCACGACGTACCGGCCCTGGATGGTCGTGGAGCCGAATTGCTCGCAGATCGTTGTGTCGGCGTGCGACGTCGAAGCGCCGGTGAGAAGCGCTGCCAGGGCGACGAGGGAGGTGAGCAGCGCACCGGACAGGGCGCGTACCCCGCGGCGGGCTTGGTGGCGTGATGGTTGCATGCGGCTCCTCCGCAATGGACGTGGGGGGAGAGAGAAGAGCGCCCTCTCTTGGCCAGCGGGAGCGCTCCCATCATGGAGATGCGGGTAGCGGCGGTCAAGACGCTTGAAGACTCGAAGGCTCAAAGCGGTTCAGTTCCAGGAAAGTTCAGCAGTCCCCTGGGCAACCACGCCACTCGGCGCTACCGTCCTTCGCACCAGTGGGAGCGGTTCCAATGGTTGAGCGCGCCGGTCACGGCGCGCTCAACCGCCAGGAGTCGCTCATGCGACACCCCCCACCTTCGACACTTTCAGCCGTTGCGGGCGCCGACTCGTTCGTCGCCACCACGGTCGGCCCGATGGTCTTGGCCCGGGGAGCAACGCGTCCTCGGCCCGAGGGAGCACACCGTCGACGATCAGCGGGACAACGGCTTCCACGGATCAGTGAGAAGTACCAACGGGTCCGCCACGCCGCACAGTCGGACACTGCCGTTCGACCTTCGCCGAAAGGCGGACGCTCGACAGGCTCGCCGTCACCGCTGTCGTGACGGCGACCGTGCGTGAGGAGGCTCCTCCTGGAGGCGGCCGGGCGCACTCGCCGCAGCGAACAAGCCATTCGCATGACGGGTTCGACCAGGGTTTCGGAGCTGGTGTTCGATCACTGCCGTCGAGCCGCTAGGATCACGGCATGGTTACGGCTTGGTCGCCCTGGCGCATCGTCAGGACCCGCTCCGGTGCGGGTCCGTTGCTGCGCGTGCTGGCCATGGCCGTGCTGCTGTCCGGCTTCCTCGTGACACACGGCATTCACGTGGAGAGTGTCCAGGGGCACCTTTCGACCAGCGCAGCCATCCCCGCCGCAGTGCAGGCCGATGGCGTTCGTCACGCAGCGGACGAGCCTGCGCGGCTGTTCGCCGCCGACGCCGACGCCGACGATCATCATGGCGGCCATGGGACGTCCCACCCCGGCGAGCACTGCGCACCCGGACAGCCTCAGCAGAGTCCTGCCCCGGTGTCGCCCTGCTGTGCGGCGTCGGTCCGCGAATCGACCAGTTCCCACGGTGGCTCGACCGTGCGTGGGCCGGCCGCTGGTAGGCCCATGGACGGTGCGTCTCCCGCCGCGCTGAGAGCGGTCTGCGTGGTGCAGCAGGTCTAGGAGGTACGGACTCCTCCAACCGGCCTGCCGGCTGTCACCGGTTCGGCTGGTGGTGCGCGACGAGTGTCGTGTCCCGTGTTCATGATGGGCCGTCACGTTCGTCGAAGCCGTCCTGCCCCCCACCCATGTCTGCGCCTCGCTCCGCCCTTGCCGGAGACGCGGCGGCAGCGCGGAGGACCTGTGCCGACACCTTCCCGTACGTCTGCGAACGCCCCCTGGGCGACACGCGGTTCACCGTCGTGGCGCCGATTGGTCTCGGCGATCCGCGGCACCTTCGTGATGGCGCTCATTCTGTGCGCCGTGATGCACTGCGCGTCCGAGGAGACGCACGCGCCGGTGCCGGACACGGCCGGATTCTCGGCGACGGCTCCGGGCGAGGAACCTCATGGACCCCACGCTCCCCACGGGGCCGAGGACTGTGTGGCGGACGTGATCGTGCGTACCGCGGCTCAGTCCGGTGAGGATCTTCCGCTCGGCGCGCCGGCCGTCGTCGTGCTCCTCGCCGTGTCCCTGTCGCTGGGACGACCCCTCGTACGGCATGAACGCCGTAGACGTCGCCGCGCACGCAACGGCCGTGTGGCGCTCGTCGTCACGTCGCGGTGGCGGATCTAGGCCACTCGCTCGCAGCCGACCGACTTCTCGGCTGCCGCGTGCCCATGCCTGAGCGCGGACCCCCGGTCTGCTTCAGGGCCATGACACGCGAGATGAACCCGCACCCGGTATTCATCGAGCGAGAGTGAGCACACAGACATGCAGTCATCGACCAAGCCCGCGGTCGCCCCGGGCGGGTCCGCCGCCCTGTCCGGCCTGGTGGGCAACACCCCACTGCTGCGGGTCTCGGAGCCGCTGGCCCCTGCCGGACGTGGTTTCTGGGCGAAGCTTGAGGGGTTCAACCCCGGCGGCATCAAGGACCGTCCGGCGCTGCACATGGTGGAGCGGGCCCGCGCGCGCGGTGACCTGAGGCCCGGCGGACGGATCATCGAGTCCACCAGCGGGACCCTGGGTCTGGGGCTGGCTCTGGCCGGGATGGTGTACGGCCATCCGGTCACCCTGGTCACCGATCCGGGCCTGGAGTCGTCCATGACCCGGTTGCTGACCGCGTACGGAGCCCAGGTCAACGTCGTCTCGGAGCCGCATCCGACGGGCGGTTGGCAGCAGGCGCGCCGTGAACGCGTGCAGCGGCTGCTGGAGCAGCATCCGGATGCCTGGTGCCCGGACCAGTACAACAACCCGGACAACGTCGCCGCCTACACGCCGCTGGCCCTCGAACTCGGCTCCGAGATGGGCCACATCGACGTGCTGGTGTGCAGTGTCGGCACCGGCGGCCACTCCGCGGGCGTCTCCCGGGTGCTGCGGCAGCTCTACCCGGAGCTGACCGTCGTGGGAGTGGACACCACCGGTTCGACGATCTTCGGCCAGCCCGCCCGGCCGCGGCTGATGCGCGGGCTGGGCTCCAGCATCTATCCCCGAAACGTCGCCTACGGGAGCTTCTCGGAAGTGCACTGGGTGGCCCCGGCCGAGGCGGTGTGGACGTGCCGCCGACTGGCCGCCTCCCATTACGCCACCGGTGGCTGGAGTGTGGGCGCGGTCGCGCTGGTGGCCGGCTGGCTGGCCCGGACGATGCCCGCGGACGCACGGATCGTCGCGATCTTCCCCGACGGTCCGCAGCGCTACCTGGGAACGGTCTACGACGACGACTACTGCGCCGCCCACGGCCTGCTGGACTCGCCGCCGGCGCCCGAACCGGAGCTGATCGGCCGCCTGGACGAGAAGGAGGTCACGCGCTGGACCCGGTGCACCACCGTGGTCGATCCCCTCGCTCTGCGAGGTGCGGAGCGCGACGCCGCCGAGGTCGCGCCGGCTGCCGGGCCCGAGTCCTGCGAGGAGGGCCGGTGAGGGGGCTGTTCACCCAGGTCCGCTCGTACGAACGCAGTGTCCAGCTGTTGATGGTGAACCAGTTCACCATCAACCTCGGCTTCTACATGCTGATGCCGTACCTGGCCGCCCATCTGTCCGGAACGCTGGGACTCGCCGGGTGGATCGTCGGACTCGTCCTCGGTGTGCGCAACTTCAGTCAGCAGGGCATGTTCCTGGTCGGCGGGACGCTCGCGGACCGGCTCGGCTACAAGCCGATGATCGTCGCGGGGTGTGTGCTGCGTACGCTCGGTTTCGCCACGCTCGGGCTGGTGGATTCACTGCCCGCGCTGCTGGCCGCGTCCGCGGCCACCGGGCTCGCCGGTGCGCTGTTCAATCCGGCGGTACGGGCCTACCTCGCGGCCGACGCGGGGGAGCGCAGGGTCGAGGCGTTCGCCCTGTTCAACGTGTTCTACCAGGCCGGCATCCTGCTTGGCCCGCTGGTGGGCATGGTGCTGACCGGGGTCGATTTCCGCGTGACCTGCCTGGTGGCGGCCGGGATCTTCGCGCTGCTGAGCGTCGTACAGATCCGCGCGCTGCCCGCCCGGCGGGCCGAGGACGCCGGGCGGCAGGAGAGCGACGGCGGTCAGGGCGTGCTCGCCCAGTGGCGCGGCATCCTCGCCAACCGGCCGTTCGTGTTGTTCTCCGTCGCCATGATCGGGTCGTACGTCCTGTCCTTCCAGGTCTACCTGGCGCTGCCCCTGGAGGTCCGTCGGCTCGGCGGCGACGGGGAGTTCGGCACGGCCGCGGTGGCGGTGCTGTTCGCCGTGTCCGGGCTGAGCACGATCCTCGGCCAGACACGGGTGACGGCGTGGTGCAAGGCGCGGTACGAGCCCGGACAGGCGCTCGTGCGGGGGCTGACGGCGATGGGCCTCGCCTTCGTTCCGCTCCTGGCTGCCACCGCCGTACCCGTACCGCAGTCCCGGATCGGGCTGTGGCTGCTCGCGGCCGTGCCCCCGACGCTCGCCGCGTTGCTGCTGGCCGTCGGCACGATGATCGCCTACCCGTTCGAGATGGACACCATCGTCCGTCTCAGCGGTGACCGGCTCGTCGCCACCCACTACGGGCTGTACAACACCATCTGCGGTATCGGCATCACCGTCGGGAACCTGGGCACAGGCGCCGCGCTCGACGCCGCCCGCGCGGCCGGCATGCCCGCGCTGCCGTGGCTCACGTTGTGCGCGCTCGGCCTGGCCTGCGCGGCCGCCCTGTACGGCCTGCACCGAACCGGCCGGCTGGCGGCACCGCCCGCATCCGAGCCGCTGACCGCCACGGTCTGACCCACCGGCCCACCGGCCCGGGGGCGGGGCACCGCAGCGTGCCCCGCCCCTGCTCGACCTGCCTGAACCGGGAGCCTTCGATGCCCGCCCCCTTCGTTTCCCTGACCGAATCCCTTCCCGAACCGACCCCGTTGCGGCTCCGGCCCTTCCGCGCGGTGCGCTACGACGCGCACCGCGCAGCCGACTTGTCCGAGATGCTCGCTCCGCCCTACGACGACCTCGACCCGGCCCGGGTCCGTGCGCTTCGGCGCCACCCTCACCACGTGGCCCGCCTGCTGTACGCGGACGCGCCGCAGGGCGCCGCCCGGGATCTGGGGCGCTGGCTGCGACGCGGTGTGCTGCGCCGGGACGAGCGGCCCGCCCTGTACGTCTACCAGCAACAGCGCGGTGCGCGGATCCTCCAACGCGGTCTGATCGGCGACTTGTCGCTGCCACGCCGGGCGGGGCAACTGCTGCCGCACGAAGACGTGTCGGCCCATGTCGTCCATCAGCGTGCCGCCCATATGTCAGGGCTCCGCGCCCAACTGGAACCCCTGCTGCTGGCGCACCGAGGCATGGAGCCGGCGGCTGCCCGGCTCGTGGACCACGTCACCCGTCGGACGCCGGGCGCGGTCGCACGGATCGGGCCGATCACCCACACGCTGTGGGTATGCGACGACCCGGCGGAACTCGCACTCCTCGCCCGTGGGCTGTCCGTCAGGCAGGCACTGATCGCCGACGGGCACCACCGCCACGCCGCTTGCCTCCAGTTGGGCGGAGACGCGGCAGGCTGGTGGGCCGGCAGTCTCGCCCTGCTGGTCGATATCGCGACGTACCCTCTGCGGCTCTCCGCGATCCACCGAGTGCTGCCGGCACTGGAACCGGAGAAGGCCGCACGCGCCGCGGCCGAAGTGGCCCGAGTCCTCCCGCTCCCCGCAGGACCGCGTCCGCCCGCGCCCGGCGAACTCGTACTGACCGGCGGGGGAGAGGCCTGGAGCATCACCGACCCTGACCCCGGGGCCCTCAGCGAAGCCCTCGCGGATCATCCCAGCCAGTGGGCGCAGCTCCCCGCCGGCGTCAGCGACCTCCTGCTGCTCCGCCATGCCTGGTCCGTCCCCGACCTGCCCGGCGCCGTGACGTACCTCCATGGCGTACGTCAGGCCACGGCTGCCGTGTCCGCTCCGGGCGGCGGCAGCGCGCTCCTGCTGCCCGAGGTCGGTCAGGACACGGTGTGGGAACTGGCCGCTGCCGGAGTGTTGTTGCCCAGGAAGTCCACATCCTTCGGTCCCAAGCCGGCGGCCGGTCTGGCGATGCGCGTGCTGGGCCTGTCGTAGGGGCGCTCCGGTGCTCTCGCCGCGGATGGGCCGTTACGTGCTCTGCGGACCGTAGTGCCGCAAGAACATGTCGACGCCGCCGGTGACGAGACGGTCGGTCAGGTCCTCGTCGATGTGCGTGCCGTAGGAGCTGAAGACCATGTGCGGGAAGACCAGAAGGCCGTAGAACTGGATGATCGCCACCTGGAGGTCGGGGATCTCCAGTCGGCCCTGCTCGGCGAGGGTGCGCAGGGCACCCGCGACCGCGGGGTGGTGGCTCTCCGTGCCGCGGTGCCTCCAGGCCTCCCCCAGCTCGGGGAACCGGTGGAGTTCGGCGGCGACGAGGTTGCGCAGGGCGGTGACCTCATGGTTGCTGCGGACGGCGTGGACCCAGGTGCGGGCCGCTTCGACGAGAGCGGCCCGCAGGTCCTCGGCTTCGGCCAGGTGCTCCAGTGCGACCGAGGACTCCCCGGCGAGCGGCTCGTCGAGCGCGCTTGTGATCACCGCGGTGAACAGGGCTTCCTTGCTGCCGAAATGGTTGTAGACGGTCACCTTCGACACGCCTGCCTCGGCGGCGATGGTGTCCATGCCCACGCCGAAACCCTCCCGCAGGAACAGGTCGCGCGCGGCCCGCACGATGGCCTGCCGCTTGAGCTGTGCCCGGGGTCCGCTGGGGGGCTGCTTGACGCTGTCCACGCTCATGACCTCGACCCTAGCACCCACCTGAACTGTACGGTTGAGTTCATGTGAACTGAACGGTACGGTTCAGATTGAGCGAGGTCGAACAGGGCCGCGCTCCTCGCGCCGCGCGCAGCGCGGCCCCGACCGGAACGACGCACCAAAAGGACTCGTCATGACCCACTCCGCAGCCGGTGCTCCGCACCCGGCCGAACACGACCGACACCCGCCCGTAGACCGGCACTCGACCGTAGACCGGCACTCGACCGTCGACCGGCACTCGACCGTCGACGGGCACTCGACCGTCGACGGGCACTCGACCGTCGACGGGCACTCGCCCGCCGACCGGCACCCGCCCGTCGACCGACACCCGCCCGCCGACCCGCGCCGCTGGGCAGCCCTCGCACTGATCTGCCTCGCCCAGTTCATGCTGATCCTCGACGTCACCGTCGTGAATGTCGCCCTGCCCGCCATGGCGGCCGACCTGGACCTCGGCCGGGAGACGCTGACCTGGGCGGTCACCGCCTACACCCTGTGCTTCGGCGGGCTGATGCTGCTCGGTGGCCGACTCGCCGACGCCCTCGGCGCCCGTCGCACCCTGCTCGCCGGGCTTGCGCTCTTCACCGCCGCCTCGCTGGTCACCGGTCTGGCCGGCGACGCCTCGACACTGCTCGGCGGCCGCATCGGCCAAGGTGTCGGCGCAGCCCTGCTTTCACCGGCTGCGCTGTCCCTCGTCACCACCACCTTCCACGGTGCCGAACGCAACAAGGCGCTCGGTGCCTGGGCGGCGATCGGCGGCACCGGCTCGGCGGTGGGCGTGCTCCTCGGAGGAGCTCTGACCGACGGCCCCGGCTGGCAGTGGGCGTTCTACCTCAACGTGCCCGTCGGGCTGTTGCTGCTGATCGCCCTGCCTTTCCTCGTCCCGGCCCGAGCGCCGCAGCCGGCACGGCTCGACGTCCCCGGCGCACTGCTCGTCACCGCGGGCACCGCCGCCCTGATCTACGGTCTGGTCGAGGCGGGCGACGCCGGCTGGGCGGACATCTCGACCCTGCTGCCGCTCTTCGGTGCGGCGGCGGCGTACGCGGCCTTCGCGGCCGTCGAGCGAGCGGCCCGAGCCCCGCTGATGGACCTGCGGATGTTCACGCGGCGGCCGGTGCTCGCCGGTGCCTTCCTGATGCTGATCGCCACGGCCCTGCTGATCGCGTACTTCTTCCTCGGGTCCGTCTATCTTCAGCACCTGCGCGGCTTCAGCCCGCTGCGGACCGGGCTGGTGTTCCTGCCCGTCGCCGTGGCCACCGGTGTCGGCGCCCACCTGGGCTCCCGGCTCGTCGGCCGGATCGGCAGCCGCCCGACCGCCGTCGCCGGCATGGCCGTCGCTGCCGCCGGAACCCTGCCGCTGACCGGACTGTCGGAGACCGGCAGCGTGTACGCCGGGTTCCTGCCAGGGTTCGTGATCGCCTCCCTGGGCCTCGGAGCGGTCTTCGTCACCGCCACGACGACCGCCCTGGCCATGGTGGAACACCGCGAGGCGGGGCTTGCCTCCGGAGTCGTCAACACCTTCCACGAGGTGGGTGGTTCGATCGGCGTCGCCGTCGTCTCCACCGTCGCGGCATCCGGCTTCGAGCGAGGCGCGGTGGACGGCTTCGCCGACGCGTTCACCCTCTGTGCGACCGTGGCCGCCGTCGGCGCCCTCGTCGCCCTGGGCCTCGTACCGCGGGGCAAACCGCGGCCGACCGGCGGACCGCACGTGCACTGACGGGGCCGGCCGTCGGCCGAGATCAACCGGCCTGCGGTCGTCCTCCGCGCGTCGGAAGCCGCCAGAACTCGCTCGCCGAGCCACGAGAGCCATCGACGGCCTGATCCCGGCCATGGCCGGTCGCAAGGGCTACGCCGATATTCACTTGCGTCCCCTCGTCACGCGGGTCAACGTCGTCTGACACCCGACGAAGGCGGAGAAGATGACCACGCGGACCCAGCACATGGACGTGGACCACGAACTCATCCGGGCCGCGGCTGACGTCGCTCGCACGCGCTGCAGGGGCGACGACCACACCATGGCAGCCGCGGCCCGCGTGAAGGACGGCCGGATCGTCACCGCGGTGAACGCCTACCACTTCACGGGAGGCCCCTGCGCCGAGCTGGTCCTCATCGGTGCGGCGGCCGCCCAGGGGGCCTATGAGCTCGACACGATCGTCGCCGTCGGCGACCGCGACCGCGGGGTCGTTCCGCCGTGCGGCCGGTGCCGTCAGGTCCTTCTGGACTACTTCCCCGCCCTCAAGGTCATCGTCGGTGAGGGCGACCGCGTGCGAACCGTCCTCATCACCGACCTGCTGCCCGCAAGCTACGTCTGGGCCGACCACCAGGTCGAGGCCGAGACCACCGCACCGCTCAGCACGGGCTGACACCGCCGGCAGCACGTGCCTGCCCCGGATCCGAGGGCGCGCGAGACGGGGCGCGGGGGAGAGCCCGCACTGACGGCCGCTCAGATCGCCGCGCGAACGGCCCGTTCGAAGTCCTCCACATGGCTGCGGGCCAGCCGCGCCGCCGTCTCGGGCTCACCCGCGACGATCGCGTCGATCAGCGGACCGTGCTCCTCGACGTGGCCGGCCATGTCGGACAGGCGGTCGAGGAACAGGCACCAGATCCGGGTGGCGAGGTTGTCGTGGCGGACCAGGGTGTCCTCCAGGTACGGATTGTGCGCGGCGGCGTAGATGGCGCGGTGCACCTGGAGGTCCAGATGCATCAGCCCGGTGGAGTCCTGCCGGCGGGAGTCCGCGCTCGCCAGCTCCCTGCGCAGGGCGGTGAGAGCCGCCCGGTCGGCAGCCGTGGCGCGCCGCGCGGCCTGGGCGGCGGCCAGCGGCTCCAGCTCCTGCCGCACCTCGGAGATATGGGCGAGGTCGGTGATGTTGACCTCGGTGGCGAAGGTGCCGCGCCGGGGATAGGTGGCGATCAGCCGCTCGTACTGGAGCCGCTTGAGGGCCTCGCGCACCGGTGTGCGTCCCACCCCGAGGGACTGCCCCAGCTGCTCCTCGTTGATCGGCGCGCCCGGACGGATCTCCAGCATGACCAGCCGGTCCCGGATGGCGCGGTAGGCGCGTTCGGCGAGGGTCGGCTCCTCGCTGACCGGCGCGGTCGCCGCCTGCTGCATGAATGCCCCCTTGACCTCGTCGGCGAGCTCCCATACCGTACCGCACAGTCTGATATATCAGTTGCGCATTAGATGGCTCCCAGGACGGTGCACAGATGGCAACGACCCCGTCGACCACCACGCTGACCTCGCCTCTCTCCCTCCCGCTCGGCGAACTCGACCCGGAGGTCGCCGACGCCGTGGCCGCCGAACTGCACCGCCAGCAGTCCACGCTGGAGATGATCGCCTCGGAGAACTTCGCGCCGGCCGCCGTCATGGAGGCCCAGGGCTCGGTCCTGACCAACAAGTACGCCGAGGGCTACCCGGGACGCCGCTACTACGGCGGCTGCGCACACGTCGACGTCATCGAGAAGCTGGCCATCGCCCGGGTACGGGAACTGTTCGGCGCCGAGGCCGCGAACGTGCAGCCCCACTCGGGCGCCCAGGCCAACGCGGCCGCCATGTTCGCCCTGCTCCAGCCCGGCGACACGATCCTCGGCCTCGACCTGGCGCACGGCGGCCACCTGACCCACGGCATGCGGATCAACTTCTCCGGCAAGCTGTACGACGTCGTGCCCTACCACGTGCGCGAGTCCGACATGCGTATCGACATGGATGAGGTCGAGCGGCTCGCCCTGGCGCACCGACCGAAGATGATCGTCGCCGGATGGTCCGCCTACCCCCGACAGCTGGACTTCGCCGCGTTCCGGCGGATCGCCGACGCGGTGGGCGCGTATCTCCTGGTGGACATGGCGCACTTCGCCGGCCTTGTGGCGGCGGGCCTGCACCCGAACCCGGTGCCGTACGCCGACGTCGTCACGACCACCACGCACAAGACTCTCGGCGGCCCGCGCGGCGGGGTGATCCTCAGCCGTGCCGACCTGGCCAAGAAGATCAATTCCGCGGTCTTCCCGGGGCAGCAGGGCGGGCCGCTGGAACACGTGATCGCGGCGAAGGCGGTGGCCTTCAAGGTGGCGGCGGGACAGGAGTTCAGGGAGCGTCAGCAGCGAACGCTGCACGGCGCCCGGATCCTCGCCGGGCGGCTGCTGGCCGACGATGTCGCGGAGGCCGGCATCACCGTCCTCACCGGCGGCACCGAGGTCCACCTGGTCCTCGTCGACCTGCGCGCCTCCGCGTTGGACGGGCAGCAGGCGGAGGACCGGCTGCACCGCGCCGGCATCACCGTCAACCGCAACGCCGTGCCGTTCGACCCGCGCCCGCCGATGGTGTCCTCGGGGCTGCGGATCGGCACCCCGGCCCTGGCGACCCGGGGCTTCGGAGCGGCGGAGTTCCGTGAGGTCGCCGATGTCATCGCCGAGACCCTGAAGGGCGAACAGAGCGAGGACGCGCTGCGCGCCCGGGTGGGGCGACTCGCCGCCGCCTTCCCCCTCTACCGCCACTTGGCCCACGCGAACGGAGCTGCCGCATGACCGCCGAGCCGCTGCCGGAGCACCCGGACTTCCTGTGGCGCAATCCCGAGCCGCGCTCCTCGTACGACGTCGTCATCGTGGGCGCGGGTGGCCACGGCCTGGCCACCGCCTACTACCTCGCCAGGAACCACGGCATCACGAACGTCGCCGTCCTGGAGAAGGGCTGGCTGGCCGGCGGAAACATGGCCCGCAACACCACGATCATCCGCTCCAACTACCTCTGGGACGAGAGCGCGGCGATCTACGAGCACGCCCTCAAGCTGTGGGAGCAACTCCCCGAGGAGCTCGACTACGACTTCCTGTTCAGCCAGCGCGGTGTCCTCAACCTCGCGCACACCCTCCAGGACGTCCGCGAGGGCATGCGCCGCGTGAGCGCCAACCGCCTCAACGGAGTCGACGCCCAGTGGCTCGAACCGGACGAGGTCGCCAAGGTCTGCCCCATCCTCAACGTCTCGCCCCGCACCCGCTATCCGGTGCTCGGCGCCACCTTCCAGCCCCGCGCCGGCATCGCCAAACACGACCACGTGGCCTGGGCCCTGGCCCGCCGGGCCGACGAGCGGGGCGTCGACCTGATCCAGGGCTGCGAGGTCACCGGGTTCCTCAAGGACGGCGACCGGGTGGTGGGCGTCGAGACGAACCGCGGCCGGATCCACGCCGGGCGGGTGGGTCTCGCGGCGGCCGGTCACAGCAGTGTGCTCGCCGAACTGGCGGGGGTGAGGCTGCCCGTGCAGTCCCACCCCCTCCAGGCTCTCGTCTCCGAACTCCACGAGCCCGTGCACCCGACGGTGGTCATGTCGAACCACGTGCATGTGTACGTCTCCCAGGCGCACAAGGGCGAGCTGGTGATGGGCGCGGGTGTGGACTCGTACAACGGCTACGGGCAGCGCGGCTCCTTCCACGTGATCGAACGGCAGATGGCCGCGGCCGTCGAACTCTTCCCGGTCTTCGCACGGGCGCACGTGCTGCGCACCTGGGGTGGAATCGTCGACGTCACCCCGGACGCCTCCCCGATCATCGGCGGCACCCCGATGGAGGGCCTGTACGTCAACTGCGGCTGGGGCACCGGCGGGTTCAAGGCCACCCCGGCCGCCGGCTGGACCTTCGCGCACACCCTCGCCCACGGCGAGCCGCACCCCCTGAACGCCCCCTTCGCCCTCGAACGCTTCACGACGGGCGCATTGATCGACGAACACGGCGCAGCAGCCGTGGCCCACTGAGGAGGACCCCGTGCTTCTCATCACCTGCCCGTGGTGCGGCCCTCGCGACGAGACCGAGTACCACTACGGCGGACAGGCCCACGTCCCCTATCCCGAGAACCCCGCGGACCTCACCGACCAGCAGTGGGCCGAGTACGTCTTCTACCGGGACAACCCCAAGGGCCCCTTCGCCGAGCGGTGGGTGCACAGCACCGGCTGCCGCCGCTGGTTCAACGTCCTGCGCGACACCGCCACCCACCAGGTGCTCGCCTCCTACCGGCCCGACGAGCCCCGCCCCGGAGGCAACCGATGACCGACCAGCACTTCCGGCTCCCGCGGGGCGGCCGCATCGACCGCGGCACCGTGCTGCGCTTCACCGTGGACGGACGGGCACTGACCGGCCACCCCGGGGACACCCTCGCCTCGGCGATGCTGGCGAACGGCCTCGTCGAGGTCGCGCCCTCGCTCTACCGCGGACGCCCGCGCGGCATCGTCGCCGCGGGGGTCGAGGAGCCCAACGCCCTGGTGCAGCTGGACGGTTCGTGCTCGGAGGGCATGCTGCCGGCCACGACCGTGGAACTCCACGACGGGCTGTCCGCCACCACGCTGTCCGGCATGGGCAGGCTCGACCCCACCCCCGACCCCGCCGTCCATGACAAGAAGTACGTCCACACCGACGTCCTGGTCGTCGGCGCCGGACCCGCCGGGCTCTCGGCCGCCGCCGCTGCCGCCCGTTCCGGTGCCCGCGTGCTCCTCGTCGACGAGCGGCCCGAGCCCGGTGGTCCGCTGCCCTGCGACGCGCGGTGGGCCGCCGAAGCCCGCGCGGCCCTCGACGCCGCCCCGGAAGCCGTCGTACTCCCGCGCACCACGGCCTTCGGGTCGTACGACGACAACTACGTACTGGCGCTGCAACGCCGCACCGACCACCTCGGAGCCGACGCCCCCGACGGCGTCTCGCGGCAGCGGCTGTGGCACATCCGCGCCCGACAGGTGGTCCTGGCGACCGGCGCGCACGAGCGTCCGCTGGTCTTCGCCGGCAACGACCGGCCCGGGGTGATGCTCGCCGGGGCCGTACGCGAGTACCTCAACAGGTACGCGGTCGCCCCGGGTTCACGGGCCGTGGTCGGCACGACCGACGACAGTGCCTACGACACGGTGGCCGACCTGCACGCGGCGGGCGTCGTGGTGGCCGCGGTCGTGGACGCCCGCGCCGAGCTGTCCGCGCGGGCCGCCGAGACCGCCGCCGCGACCGGCGTGCGGGTCCTCACGGGCAGCGCGGTCGTCGACACGGCGGGGGAGGGGCGGATCACCTCGGTCACCGTCGCGGGGATCGACGCCGACGGCCGACTCCTGGACACGGCTGGGTCGTTCGACTGCGACCTGCTCGCCGTGTCCGGCGGCTGGAGCCCGGTGGTGCACCTGCACAGCCAACGTCAGGGCAAGCTGCGCTGGGACACGGACCTGGTCGCCTTCGTACCCGACGGGGCGGTACGGGACCAGCAGGTGGTGGGTGCCGCGCGCGGGACGTACGACCTCGACGGCTGTCTGGCGGAAGGGGCGCGGGCAGGCGCGGTCGCCGCGACCAAGGCCGGGTTCCCGGTGCCGGTGCCCACGGTCCCGGACAGGAAGGTACGTGCGGACGCGCGCGCCCTGTGGCTGGTGCCGGGCCCTGACGGCGGCTGGGACACCCACTTCGTCGACCTCCAACGCGATGTCACGGTGGCCGACGTCCTGCGTTCCACCGGAGCCGGCATGCGCGGCGTCGAGCACGTCAAGCGCTACACCTCGCTCGGCACGGCGAGCGACCAGGGCAAGACGTCCGGCGTCAACGCGATCGGTGTCATCGCCGAGATCCTCGGCGGCTCGCCGGGAGAGATCGGCACCACGGCCTACCGGGCGCCGTACACGCCGGTCGCCTTCGCCGCGCTGGCCGGACGCGAGCGCGGTGAGCTGTTCGACCCGGAGCGGACCACCTCCATCCACAGCTGGCACGTGGCACACGGGGCGCGGTTCGAGGACGTGGGGCAGTGGAAGCGCCCCTGGTACTACCCGCGGCCCGGGGAGGACATGGAGAGCGCCGTGGCACGTGAGTGCCGCGCCGCCCGCGAGGCGGTGGCCTTCATGGACGCCTCCACCCTGGGCAAGATCGAGATACGGGGCGCGGACGCCGGGGAGTTCCTCAACCGCGTCTACACCAACGCCTTCAAGCAGCTCAAGCCCGGCATGGCCCGCTACGGCGTGATGTGCAGGCCCGACGGCATGATCTTCGACGACGGTGTGACCCTCCGCCTCGACGACGACCGCTACTTCATGACCACCACGACCGGCGGCGCCGCGGGCGTCCTGGACTGGCTGGAGGAGTGGCTCCAGACGGAGTGGCCCGAACTCGACGTCCACTGCACCTCGGTGACCGAGCAGTGGGCGACGATCGCCGTGGTCGGCCCCCGCTCACGCCAGGTCGTCGCCCGGCTCGCACCGGACGTCGACCTGTCCGCCGAGGCGTTCCCCTTCATGGCCTTCCGTGAGACCACGCTGGCCTCCGGCATCCCGGCCCGTATCTGCCGGATCTCCTTCTCCGGTGAACTCGCCTACGAGATCAACGTCTGCGCGTGGTACGGCCTGTCCGTCTGGGAACAGGTGCATGAGGCCGGACAGCCGTACGGCATCACCCCGTACGGCACCGAGACCATGCACGTGCTGCGGGCCGAGAAGGGCTACATCATCGTCGGCCAGGACACCGACGGCACCGTCACCCCGCAGGACGCCGGCATGTCCTGGGCGGTCTCCACACGGAAGGACTTCATCGGCAGACGGTCCTTCTCCCGCGCCGACACCTCCCGCGCCGACCGCAAACAGCTGGTGGCTCTGCTGCCGGTCGACCGCACGACCCGACTGCCCGAAGGGACGCAGGTCGTCGCACGCGACGTGTGCGTCGAGGCCACCCCGGTGCCGATGCTCGGCCACGTCACCTCCAGCTACCACAGCCCGGCCCTCGGCCGTCCCTTCGCCCTCGCCCTCGTCACCGGCGGGCGGGCCAGGATCGGCGAGACCCTGCTCGCCCCGGTGGGCGAGGACCTGGTGCCCGTCGAGGTGGCCGACTGCGTCCTCTACGACCCGGAAGGGACCAAGCGAGATGGCTGACCCAGGTATCGCCACGCTGCGCACAAGCCCGCTGGCCCATCTGGCGGAACGGATGCGCGCCGCCACCGTCACCGGTGCCCGCGGCGTCTCGCTCACCGAACGCCCGTTCCTCACCATGGTGAACCTGCGGGTCGCTCCCGGCTCCGAAGCGGCGGGACGGGTGGAGAAGGTGCTGGGTGCGCCGTTGCCGCGTGCCTGCGGCGACACCACCGCCTCCGGTGCCCGCACAGTCGTCTGGCTCGGCCCCGACGAGTGGCTCGTACTGTCCCACGAGGAAGGGACCGCGGAGTTGACGCAGGCCCTCGGCGACGCTCCGGGCTCGGTCGTCGACGTGTCAGCGAACCGCACCACGCTGGAGCTTCGCGGCCCGTCCGCCCGGCAGGTGCTGGAGAAGGGCTGCCCGCTGGACCTGCACCCCAGGGCCTTCGGACCCGGCCGGGCGGTGTCGACCACGGTCGGCCCCGTCGCGGTACTCCTGTGGCAGGTCGACGACGCGCCGACGTACCGCCTGTTCCCACGCTCCTCGTTCGCCGACTACCTAGGGCGCTGGCTCATCGACGCGATGGGCGAGTTCAGCGGACCGGAGGTGCCCTGATGGAGACGTCGGCCGAGCACGTGCTCACCCTGGACTGCCCCGAGGCGCCCGGCATCGTCCATGCCGTCTCGCGGTTCCTGCTGGAACACGGCAGCGACATCATCGACAACCAGCAGTTCGGCGACCGCCGCGACGGCCACTTCTTCATGCGGGTCCGGTTCACCACCGACGACGACACGGCCGCCCTGCGCCGTGACTTCGCCGCCGTGGCCGCCCCGTTCGCCATGCGGTGGCACATCGAACCGGTCGGCACCAGGCGCCGCGTACTGATCATGGTGTCCCGCTACGACCACTGCCTCAACGACCTGCTCTTCCGCACCCGCAGCGGCGACCTGCCCATCGACGTGGTCGCGGTCGTCTCCAACCACCGCGACCACGAGGCACTGGTCACCTGGCACGGCATCCCGTTCTTCCATGTGCCGGTCACCGCCACGACGAAGACCGAGGCCGAAGCCAGGCTCCTCGAACTCGTCGACTCCTTCGACGTCGACCTGGTGGTGCTCGCGCGCTACATGCAGGTGCTGTCCGACGGCCTGTGCACCCGGCTGGCCGGCCGCGTGATCAACATCCATCACTCGTTCCTGCCGAGCTTCAAGGGCGCCAAGCCCTACCACCAGGCCCACGAACGCGGCGTCAAACTCGTCGGCGCGACGGCCCACTACGTCACCGCCGACCTCGACGAGGGTCCGATCATCGCCCAGGAGGTCATCGGCGTCGACCACAGCCACACCCCCGACGACCTGGCCGCGATCGGCCGCGACGCGGAGTCGGCGGCCCTGGCCCGGGCGGTGCGCTGGCACTGCGAGGGACGGGTGTTCGTCCAGGGCAGAAGGACGGTGGTGCTCCGCTGACCGGCGGGTGGTTCGTCCAGGGCAGGAGGACGGTCGGTGCTCCGCTGGCCGGCGGGTGGTGACGGCGGGCCACCGGCCGCGGTGCGGGTGCGCGTGCCGGGGCGCCGAACCGGCTGAAGGTCACCGGCAGTCGGCTCGCCCTCCCCGTGAACCGTCTCCGGGAGGCCGGTCACGCCCACCGCCCGCACCGCCCGGCCGAGTTCGCGCGCAGGCCGAGTTCGCGCGCAGGCGTGTGCGCGCCGCTCACGCCGCCGCGGTGAACGCCGCGCTGACGGCGGTGTCCGTGCGGGCGTGGATGACCAGGCGTGTCCCACTGGTGTCGGCGTTCGCCTCCAGTGCACGGCGTGCGGGGGCGCTGCTCGTGGCCACGGACATCAGAACGCCCAGGTGGCTGCAGAGCCGGTGGACGCGCAGGGCAACGCCGATCGCGGCGCCGTCCGGGGCCGGTTCGTCGAGGACGACCACCACGGGGGCCGGCCGGTACGCGTGCACCAGGTCGCTGATCTTGGTGAGCAGCGTGGCCCGACCGCCGGTACCGGGGTTCTGGTGCACCGTGATGACGAGCACTCCGTGATCGAGTGAATGTGACAGCACCGTGGCCTCCCGGTTCCTCGGCCCCTTCTCTCTCGGGTCGTCGCATCCTGGGTACCCCGCGCCGGCCCTCCGAAGCGCCGGCGGGCCGGCGCGCGGGGCGGACCGTTCCGCGAGTGCCATCCGCCGCGGGCCGGTACACCGCCCAACGATCAACCCCGGCCGTCGAGTTGGCGTCTCCCGCGCCGGGGGGGCTCCCGCCTCCTCGATGACCGAGAGGCGGAACTCCATGAAGCAGCGGATCGCACGCGGCGTCTCACACGCACTGGCGCCGGCGCTGGCCCTGGCGGCCACGGCACTCGTCCCGTCCGCACACGCGGCTCAGCCGCGGCACGACCACGAGGCGACCCGTACCGCCCTGCGCGACCTGGTCGCCGAGGGCGGGCTCCCGGGGGCTGCCGTCGAGGTCGTGGACCGCAGGGGGTCTTGGTTCGCCGCCGCCGGTCACGCCGACACCGACACGGGTCGGGAGCGCTCGCCCGGCGATCACTTCCGCGGCGCCAGCATCACCAAGACGTTCGTGGCGACCGTGCTGCTTCAACTTGAGGCGGAAGGAAGGCTGAGCTTGGACGACACGGTCGAGACATGGCTGCCCGGCCTGGTGCGGGGCAACGGCTACGACGGGCGCCGGATCACGCTCCGCCGACTCCTCGACCACACCAGCGGCATCGCGAACCACACCGACGACCCCGCCTTCATCCATGACGCCGCCGGCCCGGGTTTCTTGGACCACCGGTACGACACCCACACTCCCGAGGACCTGGTGGCGACCGCGCTGCGGCATCCGCCGCTGCCCGACCCGGAGCGGGCACCGTCGTACTCGAACACCACCTATGTGATCGCCGGGCTCGTCATCGAGAAGGCGACGGGCCGCTCGTACGCACAGGAGATCACCCGCCGTATCGTGCGGCCGCTGAAGCTGCGCGGCACCTTCTTCCCCGGCACATCACCGAAGATGCCGAAACCGCACCCCATCGGCTACTCCCGGCTCCACCAGGAGGCCCCCGACGCCCCGGTGTACGACGCCACCGAGCAGAACATGACCTGGCTGGGTGCGGCAGGCGACGTCATCTCCACCCTCGGTGACCTCAACCGCTTCCAACGCGCCCTGATGAAGGGTGAGTTGCTCCCCGCGGCACAGATGAAGGAGATGCTTCACGAGGTGCCGGCGGGGGAGGGGTTCGGGTTCGGGCTCGGAGTGGAGATCGCCCGGTTGTCCTGCGGAGTGAAGGTGGTGGGCAAGAGCGGCCGTACCAACGGCTCGCTGTCCGCGATGGTCGGCACGCCCGACGGCGAGCACCGGTTGACGTTCCACGTCAACGGCGACTGGCTGAGGGACGGCTCACTCTACGTGAATGTCATCGAGGCGGAGTTCTGCGGGAAGGCATCGTCCCCGGCGGGCAGGCCGCCCGTCCCGACGGTCGGCTGATGAGTGGAATTCATCGGCGCTGAGGTGGCACTTGGCTTGGCATGCAGGCGATACGAGGAGCAGCGCGGAGTTCATGGCGCTCGGGCAGGGCGGTCCGTGAGGCAGTCCGGCGGGCCTGGGCGGAGCCGGGGCGCGAACGGGATCTGGTGATGCAGTCGTGCAAGGCGGCCCTGGCAGCGTGCCTCGCATGGGCGGTGGCCGGGTGGTGGCTGAAGGCGCCGATGGCGTTCGTCGCGCCGTGGGTGGCGATCGTGCTGGTGGATGCGACGGTGTACCGGTCGATCGCGCGCGGACTGCAGCAACTGGCCGCGATCGCCACGGGGACCGTGGTGGCCACCGGCGTCGCCCTGATGCTGGGTTCCCCCATGGCGGCGATGGGCCTGGTGCTGCCGGTCGTCGTGCTGCTGGGCAGCTGGCAGCGCCTGGGCAGCCAGGGCGTCTACGCGGCCACGGGCGCCCTCTTCGTCCTGACCATGGGGCCGGTCACCGTCGCGGCCTCGGCGGCCCGGCTCGCCGAGGCGCTGTTCGGCGCGGTGGTGGGCATCGCCGTCAACGCACTGATCAGGCCCCCGGTGTATCTGCGCAGCACCCGCGCCGCGCTGGAGGACGCGGCCGGAGAGGCGCAGGAGATCCTGGACGCGGTCGCGGACCGGCTGGCCGCCGAGGAGTGGGACGCCCACACGGCCGGTTCGCTGCACGAGCGCGCGCTGCGCCTGTACCGCCTGGTCGACCAGGCCCGCGCCGCGCTCGGCTGGAGCCGGGAGAGCCTGCGTGTCATCCCCCGCCGCCGGAGCCGCGTCGGCGTGCCTCCCGGTCAGGACTACGACGACGCGATCACCGTTCTCGACTATGTGGCCGTCCACACCGCGGGTGTCACCCGGGCCGTGCTGGAGGCGTGCGACGAGGACCGCGCGGAACTGCGGCCGAGCCCGCGGGTCAGCAAGCCCTACGCCGAGTTCCTGCACAACAGCGCCCGCGCCATCCGGCTCTACACCCGGAGCCGGTTCGACGCGGACGGTCATGACCAGCAGGCCGACCAGGAGCTGCACGACGAGGTCGATGACCTGCTCCGCGCCCTGGACGACCTGCGGCAACGGCTGTCCGGTGCGGCACCGGAGGATCCCGACGCCCTGGCGACCTACGGCACCCTCCTCACCCAGGCCCGCCGCCTGGCCGAGCAACTCGGCAGGCACTGAGCGCGTGCCTCGGGGGCCGTCATGTCCTTCGTCGAGCGAGGAGTGGCGTGCGGTGCCGGTTGCCGCCTCCGGGCGCGTGTCCGCCGTAGATCGAGGCCCCCGGGGACTTCGCGGTCGGGGCGAGACCGGCGCCGAGCCAGACGGAGAAATGTGCGAACAATAGCAAATGTTTGTGTTTGCACTTTTTGGGCTGTCGGTGAGTTGCAACCTCATGTGCAGACGGCAGGCGGACGGCCGGCCAGTCGACCACCGCCGCCTGTGCGGAGCGGAGGCGGAGATGAAAGTGTCGATACGGCGGTCCGCGATCTTCGCGAGCGCGGCTGCTCTTGTGATAGCCGTCTGCGGTGCGACGGGCACCGCCCGGGCCGACCCCGGTGATGGTGAGCTCCAGTTCGGCTATGTCCTGCCGGAGACGGGACAACTGGCCTACCTCGGCCCACCCCAGATCGAGTCGCTGAAGTTCGCGATACAGAAGATCAACGACGCCGGCGGGGTCCTGGGCAAGTCGGTGCCGAACGCGGTCGCCAGTGACGAGGCGGGTCAGGAGGCCGTCGCCGCCCAGTCGGCGGACCGGGTCCTCGCGGCAGGCGTGGACGCGATCGTCGGCGCCGCGGCGTCCGGCATGTCGCTTGCGTTCATCGACCGGGTGACCGGAGCGGGCGTCGTGCAGTGCTCGGGGTCGAACACCGCTCCCACCTTCACGGACTACGAGGACGACGGCTTCTACTTCCGTACCGTCCCGAGCGACGCGTTGCAGGGCCCCATCCTGGCGGATGTCGTCCGTGACGACGGCCACGACCGGGTGGCCATGGTCGCGCGGGCGGACGACTACGGGCGCGGCCTGATGGAGGCCACCCGCAAGACGCTGGAGGAACGCGGTGCGACCGTGGCGCTCGCCGAGACCTACGACCCGAAGGCGAGCAACTTCGACCAGGTCGTCCAGCAGGTGGAGAACTCCAGGCCGGACGCCGCCGTGGTGATCGCGTTCGAGGAAGGCACCCAAATCCTCCAGGGCATGATCGAGTCCGGACTCGGGCCCGACCGGATCGGCGTCTACGGCGCCGACGGACTGCGCAGCGAGGAACTGCCCTCGCTGGTCGCCCCCGGCCAGCCGGAGAGGCTCTCCGGCATGAAGGGGACCGCGCCGGCCTCGGCGTCGAACGAGCAGTACGTGAAGGAACTCAAGGAGTTCGCGCCGGACCTGAAGGAGCTGCAGTTCGCACCGCAGGTGTTCGACTGCGTGACGACGATCGCGCTGGCCGCGGAGAAGGCCGAGTCCGACGACCCCGGCGAATATGTGAAGGAGATGAACGGGATCACCGAGGACGGCGACAAGTGCAACTCGTTCGCCGCCTGCAAGGAGCTGATCGCCGACGGCAGGGACATCGACTACGACGGTGTGAGCGGCCCGCTCGACTTCACCGACAAGGGCGAACCGGGACAGGCGTCGATCGAGGTCTACGGCTACAACGACGAGGGACGGCTGGAGACGCTGCGTACCGAGACCAGCACGGCCGAGGAGTGACAGGGAGGAACGACGACGGGAGTCAACGGACGCGGGCGAGCGTGCCGAGGTAGAGCTCGATCACCTTCTCGTCGTGCAGCAGGGCCGTCCCGGTGCCGGTGTGCGCGTTGCGGCCCTGGTCCAGGACGTACCCGCGATCGCAGAACTGCAGGCACCTGCGGGCGTTCTGCTCCACCATGAGCACGGCGACGCCCGCGCTGTTGATCATTCGGCACCGCTCGAAGACATGGTCCTGATGGAGCGGTGACAAGCCGGCCGACGGCTCGTCGAGCAGAAGCAGGTGCGGCTCCATCATCAGGGCGCGGGCCATCGCGAGCATCTGGCGTTCGCCACCGGACATCGCGCCGGCCTTCTGCTTGCGACGGTCGGCCAGCACCGGGAACAGCTCCTCGACGGCCGCGACCCGGCGCGCGTGGTTCTTGGGCCGCAGATACACGCCCATCCGCAGGTTCTCCTCGACGGTGAGCGTGGGGAACACGTTCTGCAGCTGCGGCACGTAGCCCACGCCCCGCCGGACCAGCTCGTGCGCGGGCCGGCCGGTCACGTCCTCACCGCGCAGCCGCACGGTCCCGCCGCGCACCCGCAGCAACCCGAAGACGGCCTTGACCAGCGTCGACTTGCCGGCGCCGTTGGGGCCGATCACGCCGACCACCTCGGCCGGCCGCACTTCGACGCTGCATCCGCGCAACACGTCGACCCCAGGGATGTAACCGGCGACGATGTCGTCGGCCGCCAGTACCGGTACATGCTCGTCGGTGGACATCGCTATCCCTCCTCGCCCTTGTCTCCGGTCGCCTCCGGCTCGTCGTGCCGCTTGCCGAGGTAGGCGTCCACGACGGCGGCGTTCCGGCCGATGGTGTGCGGTGGGCCCTCGGCCACCAGGCGGCCGTCGGCCATGACGGCCACCCAGTCGCTGATGCCCATGACCACGTCCATGTCGTGCTCGACGAAGCACACCGTCAGCCCCTCGTCGCGCAGCCGCGTGATGTGCCCGAGCAGCGACTGGGTCAGTGCGGGGTTCACCCCGGCCATCGGCTCGTCGAGCAGGAGCATGACGGGCCGGGCCATCAGCGCGCGGGCCAGTTCCAGCAGTTTGCGCTGGCCACCGGAGAGCGTGCCGGCGTGATCGTCGCGCAGGGGCCCGAGCCGGAACCGGTCCAGCAGTTCGTCGGCCCGGCGCACCGTCTCCCGCTCCTGCCCGCGCCACAGCGGCCGCAGCAGGGCGGGCAGCACCCGCTCGCCGCGTTGCCCGGGCGCGGCGAGCAGCAGGTTCTCCAGCACCGTGAGCCGGGCGAGCGCCCGGGAGAGCTGGAACGTACGGACCAGTCCCCGCCGCGCCACCCGGTACGCGGGGGAGCCGGCGAGCGGCTGCCCGTCGAACGACCACCGGCCGCCGTCCGCCCGGTCGAACCCGCTCACCACGTTGAACAACGTGGTCTTGCCGGCGCCGTTGGGCCCGATGAGCGCCGTGATGGTTCCGCGCTGCACCTCCAGGTGCTCGACCCGTACGGCGACGAGACCCCCGAACGTACGGGTCACCTGGTCCAGGACGAGCAGCGGGTCGGGCTTGCGCACCCCCGGCTCCGGAGCGATCGCGGGGAGCCGGCCCGTACGGGACACGGCGGGGTCAGCGGCCACTGAGCAGCATCTCCTTCCGGCTGCCGAGGATGCCCTGCGGCCGGAAAGCGACCAGCAGGATCAGGGCGACCCCGACCAGGGCGAAGCGCACGGCGCCGACCTCCGACGTACTGATGACGTCCGGCGAGATGTACTCCGCGTCGATGGCCTGGCGGAGCGCGCTGTCGAGGAAGCTGAGGACGAACCAGAACAGGATCGAGCCGACGACCGGCCCGAGGATGCGCCCGGCACCTCCGAGGACGAGCAGCGTGTACAGGAAGAACGTGACGCCCGGGTCGTAGTTGTCCGGGTTCACGGACTGCACCTGGATCGCCTGCATCATGCCCGCGACCGCCCCGATGACACCGCCGAGCACGAGGCTCTGCATCTTGTACGCGTAGACGTTCTTGCCCAGGCTGCGCGCGGCGATCTCGTCCTCACGGACCGACCGGATGACACGGCCCCACGGGCTGTGGATCAGCAGGGCCAGCAGACATCCGGTCACGAGCACCAGCGCCCATCCGACGACCATCACCCAGAGGTCGCGGGAGCTGAACCGCACGAGCCACACGCCGTAGGTGCCGGGCTCGATGGGGCTGAGTTCGTAGAAGTCGTTGGCGAACCTCTGCAGCCCGAACACGCCGCCGGTGACCGGCTCGGCCCAGTTGGAGCGGTAGAACAGCCGTAGCGTCTCCCCTGCCGCGATCGTGGTGATCGCGAGGTAGTCGGCGCGCAGCCGCAGGGTGGGCAGACCGAGGAGCAGGGCCAGCACGATCGCGCAGGCGATGCCGCCGAGGACGCCGAGCCACATCGGGCCGTCGTAGGTCGACACCGTGATGGCGAGTCCGTAGCCGCCGACCAGCATGAATCCGACCTGGCCGAAGTTCAGCAGCCCCGTGTAACCGAAGTGCAGGTTCAGCCCCATCGCGGCGAGGGCGTACACGGCGGCGATGGGACCGATTCCCGAGCGCAGCGCGTCGGAGACGATGGCCGAGAAGTCCATGGCACGCCCCCTCACCCGACGCGTTCGGCCCGGCCGAGGATGCCCTGCGGCCGGACGAGGAGGACGAGGATGAGGACGAGCAGCGCCCAGGCGTACTGCAGGTCGACCGGGAACCACAGGGTGGACATCTGAGCGACGACGCCGATGACGAGGCTGCCGACCATCGCACCGTAGGCGGAGCCGAGGCCGCCCAGGATGATCCCCGCGAACATGAGCAGCAGGAGCTTGAAGCCCATGTCCCAGGTGACGATCTCCACCAGGCCGAAGAAGACCCCACCGAGGGCGGCCAGTCCGCCGGCGAGCATCCACACGAACAGCACCACCCGCTGCACGTCGATGCCCGACGCCTCCGCGAGGTCACGGTTGGCGGAGACGGCCCGGACGGCCGTGCCGATCCGCGTCTTCTGCAGCAGTGCGGCGACGCCGAGCAGCACCAGCACGGCGAGCAGGGTGACCGTGAGGTCCCGTGGGGTGATGCCGGCCGGGCCCAGGTCGATCGTGCTCTGGATGTCGTACTGCGCGTAGGAGGCGGGCCGGGTCCCGTACAGCACGAGGACGACGTGGCGCAGCACCAGCGAGAGCCCGATGGTGACGATGAACATGTTGATCAGCCCGGTACCCCGGGCCCGCAGCGGGCGCCAGATGCCGCGGTCGACCGCTCCGCCCAGCAGGGCGCCGAAGACCACCGCGGCGAGGGCGGCCGGGATCAGGTGCCAGCCCGGGCCGGCCGCGGAGGCGTTGAGGAAGAACGCGAAGGCGGCGCCGATCGTGACGAACTCACCGTGCGCGAAGTTGATCAGGTGGATGGTGCCGAAGATCAGCGAGAGTCCGACCGAGGTGATCGCGATGATCACTCCGAACTGGATACCGTCGATCAGCGCCTGCAGAGCGCGCGCGGTGAACGTCGGTCCGCGCGGGACTTCCTCACCCTGTGCCCGAACGGAGATCGCGGGCACCGACACGAGGGTCAGGGCGAGGGCCGGCACGAGCATCCGCTGATAGCGCACGACGGTTCCGGTATGTCACGAACGTCCCTTACGGGCTCAGTGTAAGTGCAGGTCGGGGCGGTGACACGGACACGTCGTGGGTGGGGGCCGGTGGAGCGTTGCAAGGGCGCTCCACCGGCCGCCACCTTCATGCGTCAGTGCGTCAGTGCGTCAGAGAGTCAGAGGGTCAGAGGGGCAGTGGGTCAGTGAGTCAGTGAGTCAGTGCGTCATGCCTGGCCGGCGCCTGTGCCACCGGCGCCGTACGCCGCTGTCCCGTCATGCTGCCCAGCCAGCCGAGCAGGAACGCGAAGGGCAGCGACACCAGGACGACCGTCTGGAGCGGGAACCAGTCGATGTGCCACTCGGGCATCAGCGCCATCGGGTTGCCCGAGAAGACGGGGCTGCACACCTGCAGTCCGATGGCGGAGCCCAGGCCGCCGTACAGCGTCCACAGCAGCCCCCGGCGTGTGAAACCGCGCCAGAACAGCGCGTAGACCAGCGCCGGGAGCAGGCAGGAGGCCGCCACCGCCAGGGAGAGCGTGGACAGGAAGCCCATGTTCCAGCCCTGGACCCGTACCGCGCAGCAGATGCTCAGCACCCCGACCAGGGCGGACGCGATACGGGCCGCGGCCACCTCCCGCCCCTCGGTGGTGCGCCCGCGGCGCACGACGTTGGTGACGAGATCGTGGGCCACCGCGCCGGCCGCCGCCAGGGTCACGCTCGCGACGACCGCGAGCGTCGTGAGGAACACCGCGCAGACGACCAGCACCACGAGCCATGCCTCGCCCGTCTGCGCCGCCGATCCTCCCGCCAGATCGCCGGTGAGCATCAGCAGGCTGCTGGTGCCGCCGGGATCGGCCGCGAGGATCTTCGGGGCGCCGATCACCGCTGCGGCACCGAAGCCGATCACGGTGGTGACGAGGCAGACGACGCCGACGATGGCGATCGTGTGGCGGACCGTGCGTCGGGCGGCGGCCGGGTCGGGCGCGGTGTTGAGCTGGGTGGCGACATGGGGCAGGCACGCCACGCCGAGCACCACGGTGATCATCAGGCCGAGGAAGTCGAGCGTGCTCTCGACCGGGCCGCCGGCGGCGAAGCGCAGGCCCGGACGCATATAGCCCTCGGGTCGGCCGCTGCCCTGAGCGGCGGCGTCGAGGAGGGAGTCGGCGCTCCAGTCGAAGCGGTGGAGCAGCACCGCCGCCACGGCGAGCGCCATGGCGAGCAGGATCACGGTCTTGAAGATCTGCAGGGCGATCATGCCCCGCATCCCGGCGAAGGCCGTGGCGCAGACGACGAGCGTGCCGATCATGACGATGGCGGTCTGTTCGGCGCCCGGCCCGGAGAGACCGAGCAGCATCGCGGTGGTCCGGCCCGCGCCGGAGAGCTGGACGATCAGATACGGGATACAGGCGCTCAGTGTGACGACGGCGGCCGCGATCCGCACGGCGGGCCCCGGGGCGCGCAGGGCGAAGGTGTCACCGAGGGTGTAGCTTCCGCGCTCGCGCAGCGGGCCGGACAGCAGGAGCAGGACGCCGAGCGACAGCACGGTGCACAGGGCGATGAACAGGCCGTCGAAGCCGAAGACCGCCACGGATCCCGTCGTACCGAGAACGGTCGCCGCGGAGAGGTAGACGCCGGACAGGACGATGGCGCCCTGCACGGGGCGCAGCCTGCGGCCCGCGGTGTAGAAGTCGTTGACCCGGTCGCGCTCGGGGCCGTTGAGCACACAGATGAGCAGCATCGGGACGATGAACGTCAGAAAGCCCACGAGGACCCAGGCGCGGGTGTCCGAGTCCAGGTCGAGGGTGCCGGGTGTCCCCGCGGCGAGCAGCGTCGGGGGAAGCATCAGCGCTCCTCCCGCGGGCCGTACGAAACCCCGCCGTACCGGGTCTCGCCGTACGGGGCGGCGCCGTACGGCGTCCTGTCGTCCGAGGTGTCGCCGTCCGGCGTCTCGTCGTGGGCTCGGCCGTGCAGGGCGCGGTCGTAGCGCGCCGCGGTCCACAGCAGGAGCAGCACCTGGGCGAGGAGCGCGATGACGCCGAAGGTGATCTGTCCGACGACGCGCGTGCCCAGCAGGTCCTGCGCGGTGCAGGCGAGCAGGAGGTGGACGGCGAAGCTCAGTCCGTTGACGAGCAGGAAGGATCTGCCGGGCGGGTGGGGCCGGGGTCTTTGGTGGAGCCGTGGGGTGTGCGGGTGGGTGTGCTGGTGGGCCATGGAGCTCTCCTGGCGGGCAGGGATACGCGCGCATCGCCTGCCTGGGCGATGCCGTGCGCGGGCATTGCCCCTGACGGCATTGCCCCTGATGCGGGCTCACCAGAGCACATACCGACCAGTCAGTCCATGCGCTCAGGGCACGCCGTTGTCCGCTCCCAACGCCGGACGGCGGTGACTGTGCCGATGCCCATCCAGCCGGTCGGAGTGCCGCCCCGGCGCACCGAACGCATGCACGCGGCGGGTACCCCTCGGCTCATGCGCGCGGCGGGTACCCCCCGGCTGACGCATGCGCGCGGCGGGCACCCCTCGGCGCCCGCGGCCTCAGCCGTCCACGTCGCGATCCCAGGTGTCCGCGCAGCCGAGAACGGCCGCGGGGCCGAGCAGTTGGAGAGCGTCGAACGCGAGCGTGAGCTGTACGAGGTCGCGGGGACGGGACAGTTCGAGCCCTGTGAGCTGCTCGAAGCGGCGCAGGCGGTTCAGCACCGTGTTGCGGTGGCACAGCATGTGCCGGGCCGCCTGGACCGCCGAACCACCCTTCTCGATCCACACCCCGAGCGTGTCCATCAGAGTTTCGCGGTCGGCCGGCTCCAGTTCGCACACCGGCCGGAGCACCCGCAGGGCGAGTTCGGCGGACAGGTCGGGACGTGCGACGAGCAGTCCGTCGGGCAGACGGGCATCGAGCCGGGCGATCTCGCCGTCTCCCCGGCAGGTGCGCAGCGCGAGTCCGGCCATGTCCCGCGCCCGGGGCAGGTTCTCCAGACCCTGAACGACGGGGCTGACGCCGATGCGCGTGCCGGGGCCGGGGCCGGGATCGAGGGCGGAGACGAGCGCGTCGAGCGGGCGGTCGCCGAGATGGGCGACGAGCACCTCGCGCCGGCCCCCGGTGTGGCGCAGGATGCGCATGCCGCGGACCTCGGGGACGGCGTCGGGCGCACGGCCGAAGGGGGGCGTGGCCCGTATCTCCGCGACCGCGAAGCGTCCGTCGGGCGGCAGGTCGAGGATCGACGCCGCGTCCCGGATGAAGGCCGGGTCGTCGCGGCTCTCCAGTACGGCGGCGAGGATCAGGCGCACGCGCTCGTCGTGGCGGCTGGCCGCACCCTTGGCGACCTGGCGGTAGGCGTCGGCCAGCAGGACGCAGTCGCGGTCGTTGATCTTCCACACCAGCTCGGCCACCCGCACGAGGTGGCGCCGCTCGCCGAAGCCGTCCCGCTCGGCGGCGCCGACGATCCCGCTCCAGACCTCCGATCCGGCCACTCGGAAGGCGTGCAGCACCTCGTCGAGGGGGCGGCTCTCCTCGGCCCGGCGGATGCCGAGCTCACGTGTGTAGCGCTCGACGTTCACGATCCGGCCCGGGTCGAGGGCGGCCTCCAGGGTGATGCGTACGCCCTTGTGCACGGACAGCGGCAGATCGGGCGGCGCGAGCACCGGGTCGGCGTAGTACGGCACCTCGGCGCGGATCCGGTCCACCACGGTGCCGCTGAACGCCTGGCCGCGCCCGAGGAGATGTCGGCAGGCGTGGTCGAAGAGCTGGTGCGGCGAGAGCTCGTCGGCGGAGTCGGGCGGAGGCGGCGGCGATGCGACGACCGCGGCGCCACGAGGGGGACCGGCGGCGACGCCAGGTCGCGGACCGGCGGGGTCGGCGGGGTCGGCGGGGTCGTCGGGGGTGGCGGTGGCGGCGCGGGGGCGGACCGCGCCATGGATGGAACCTGTGTGCATGGACCCTCCAGACGGACAGGGCGTGCGAGAACACCATGGCGGGTCGCCATGTCTTGCGCTGCGCAGGTTTCGCAGGGATGGCTCCATCGGCCGGCGATCGGCGGGTGCTGATGGAGCGCACTTCCAGGAAGCCGCATGCTAAGCAGTCGGTCACCGAGTGTGCCGAGACCTCTGTCAAATCGTGATGATCCGCGCGAGCCGGAAAGAGACTGCCGGCCGGAGATGGTGCGGGCGATGTCCGCGATGACGGCCGCATCGCGAGCCTCGGTCCCGGCCTCGCCCGGGTGGAGGTCCCGATCCGCCGCATCGCCGGGCCCGGTAGGTGGGCGACCTGGTGTCCCGTGTCGTGGGCCACCGTCTGCGGGGCGGCGTCGAGCGAGGCCGACTGGTCCACGACGGCCAGGCGGTGCCGAACTTCTCGCGGAGCATGCCGGGCCCGGGCGGCGGCCGTCGGCGGCCCTCTTGCGGGACCGCGAAGAACACGACGGGGCCTCGCAGGCCGTGGGCGGGAAACGGCGGCATGCATGCCGTGGCGGCGTCCGTAACCGGTGGGAGGCGCCGAGTGGCTCGGCAGTTCGAGGCGCGCGGCGCCGCCCTCGCGGCGGCGACCCGCGGTCGCCGCGCTCGCCGACGGCCCTGTCCGCTTCGACGGCGACCGGCGGCAGGTACCCGCGGGACCATCGGCCCGGACCGCTCCCGCGCACCGGTACGGGTCGTGGCGATCGCACAGGGACGCCTCCCGAACCGGTCTGCAGCCCGCATGGGCTGTTATGTCCTGGTTTGACCGGGCGGTGGTCGCGGCACTCGGGTATCCCCTGAGTGCCCCGTGCCGAGGTGACCATCGCTGCGGGAAGCGCGCCCACCGGGCGTGTCGGGATCCGACCGGCAGCCGGGCGGAACAGAAGGTGGTCGATGACGACGGTCGGCGTGGAAGAGGTGTACCTGCTGCTCGACCCGGTCACGGGCCTGCCGGTGCCCCAGGCGGACAAGGTGTGCGCCTCGGCGGACGTGGCCCGTCTGGTGGCGGACCAGGAGGTGCAGCACGAGCTGCTCCAGGCCCAGGTCGAGGTGGCCGTCCCGCCGTGCCACACGCTGGAGGAGGTCGGAGGGCACCTGCTGCGTCTGCGGCACGCCGTGGGAGTGGCCGCGGAGGAGCACGGCTGCCGGCTGGCGGCCTGCGGCACCTCGCCCCTGCGGCACGGCCGGCCGGTGGCCGTCACCGACGAGGCCCGGTACCGGGCCATGGTCGCCCAGGCCCCGCAGCTGGTGGCGGAACAGCTGGTCAACGGCATGCACGTGCACGTCGCCGTCCCCGACCGCGAGGCCGGTGTGCAGGTCCTGAACCGGATCCGGGTCTGGCTGCCGACGCTGACCGCGATGTCCGCGAACTCCCCGCTCTGGGACGGCCACGACACCGGCTTCGCGAGCTGGCGCACGGTGATCTCCAGCCGTTGGCCGGTCAGCGGCATACCCCCGTCCTTCCGCGATGCCGAGGACTACGGGCGGCGGGTGCGCGGACTGCTGGACGCCGGTCTGATCGCCGACACCGGCCAGCTGTACTGGCAGGCCCGGCTGTCGGCCGCGGAGCCCGTCGTCGAGGTGCGCTGCATGGACGTACAGCTCGGCGTGGACGAGGCGGTCATGCTCGCCGGGAGCGTCCGGGCCCTGGTGGAGACCGCCCTGACCGAGGCGGACGCCGGGGCGCCCGTGCGGGACCGCCCGCCGGAGCTGCTCCACGCCGCCCTGTGGCACGCCGCCCGGCACGGCCTCGGCGACACCCTCGTCGACCCCGCCGGCACTCTGCAGCGGGCCGGGGACGTGCTGTACGAGTTTCAGCGGCACGTCGGTCACGCCCTGGAGGCGTCGGGGGACACACGTCAGGTCACGTCCCTGATCCACCGGCTGCTGCAGAACGGCACCGGAGCGGACCGTCAGCGCGCGGCCCTCGCCGAGGGGGGCCTGCGGGCCGTGACCGACCTGATAGGCGTCCAGAGCACCATGCCGTGAGGGGGTCGCCGGCTCGCGGTCGTGACGGGGTCGCCGGCTCACGGTCCCAGGGTCCGGGCGGTCGGGTCGCGGCGGCGGGGCGCGCCCGTCGGGGCGGCGCACACCTCGCTCATCTGCGCAAACCGCATCCCGGACGTGCGACGCGGGCTTACCTGGCCGAGAGTGGGGAACTCAGAGCACACCACATGCCGCCCCTCCGCCCGGGGCCGGGTCACCACCTCCCCGCGGCAGGCGCTCTGATTCCGAGGAGTGAACGTGACCATGCGCATCGGAGTGGAGGAGGAGTTCCACATCGTCGAGGTCGAGAGCGGGCTGCTCGTGCCGCGGGCCGACGCGATCCTGCGCCGGGCCGCCGGCCGGACCTTCCAGACCGAACTGCATCAGTGCACCGTGGAGTCCAACAGCGCGGTGCACACGTCCCTGCACGCGCTGTACGACGACCTCATCGGCATGAGACGGCGACTGGACGCGGCCGCCTCCTCCCTGGGGCTGGCCGTCGTGGCCGCCGGTACGGCCCCGCTGGCCCCCGCGGACCCGGCGCACCTCACCGCCGATGCCCGCTACCGCCACATGGCCGAGGAGTACCGCAAGGTCGCCGACGAGCAGCTCATCTGCGGCGCCCAGGTCCACGTGGACGTGCCCGACCGCGACACCGCCGTCCGCGTCATGTGCGAGGTATCGCCCTGGCTGCCGGTCCTCCTGGCCGTCTCCGCCAGTTCGCCCTTCTGGCAGGGCGCGGACACGGGGTACGCGAGCTGGCGGACCCTGCTGTGGCAGCGCTGGCCCACCGCGGGGCCGGTCGGCTGCTACGCCGGTGCGGCCGAGTACGACGCGGCGGTGGAGGAGTTCGTGCGGTCCGGGGTCATCAGCGACGCCGGGATGATCTACTACGACGTCCGCCCCTCGGCCCATCTGCCGACGCTGGAACTGCGCGTGTGCGACGCCTGCCCGCGCCCGGAGACGGTCGTGCTCATCGCCGGGCTCTACCGTGCTCTGGTGGCCACGGCCCTCGAACGGCTGGACCAGGGTGCCGCCCGGGCGTGCGGGGGCCGGCACGAGTGGCTGCGGGGTGCCACATGGCGTGCGGCCCGGTCGGGTCTGGAGGGCGCGCTGGTGGACCCCGAGACCCACCAGGAGGCACCGGCGCCCCGGGTCGTGCGGAAGCTGCTCACGCGACTGCGGCCCGCGCTGGAGGCCCAGGGGGACTGGCAGACCGTCCGGGCGCTGACCGAGGCGGCCCTCGCGGACGGAAGCGCCGCCCAGCGCATGCGCCGCGCGGCCCAGCGCGAGGATCTGCTGCGCTGCGTCGACATGCTGATCGCCGAGACGCGCGGAGAACGCGTCGGGGGCGAGCGTGGCGGCCACGGGCACCGCAGGACGGTGTCGCCGGGACGCAGGTTCACCTCGGCCGTAGTCCCGGGGTGTTCCTCCTCGCTCGCCGACCCCCGGTCGTCGATCGGCACGTCGCGCCGGCACGGGCAGTCGCCGCCCCCGTGAGTGGAACGGTTGTCCGAAGAAAGGTTTCGTCACAGGGAAGGGTTTCGTGATGTCTCGTACCACCCCCCAGGTCCCTCCCGGGGGCCGCGCCCCTACGCCCGTGCCCTCGCACGTAGTCGCCGGTGCGCAGAAGGGAGGCGAGACATCATGTGTGGCTTGAGCGGGGAGGTCCGCTTCGACGGCGGGCGAGCAGACCTGGCGGCCGTGGGGCGCATGACCGACCGGGTCGCCGCCCGAGGACCCGACGGAGAGGGCACCTGGACGAACGGCCCCGTCGCGCTGGGACACCGGCGACTGAAGATCATCGACCTCACGGACCGCGGAGCCCAGCCGATGACCGACCCCCGGGGAGAGGTCACGGGCGTCTTCAACGGGTGCGTCTACAACCATCCCGAACTGCGCGAGGAACTGCGCGGCCTCGGGCACCGCTTCGAGTCGACGTCGGACACCGAGGTGGTGCTCAAGGCGTACCAGCAGTGGGGCACCGCCTGCGTCGAGCACTTCCGCGGCATGTTCGCCTTCGTCCTCGTCGAGCACCGCACCGGCCGGGTCGTCCTCGCCCGGGACCGGCTCGGCATCAAGCCCCTGTACCTGGCCCGCACCCCGGGCCGGCTGCGGTTCGCCTCGACACTCCCCGCGCTCCTCGCCGCCGGAGACGTGGACACCTCGCTCGATCCGGTCGCCCTCCACCACTACCTGAGCTGGCACGCCACGGTCCCGGCACCGCACACCGTCCTCAACGGGGTGCGCAAGCTCCCGCCCGCCACCGTGCGGGTCGTCGAACCCGACGGCACCCATCGGGACCACCGCTACTGGCAGCCCTCCTACACCCGCCGGGCCGAGTACGCCGGCATGGGCGCCGACGAATGGCGCGACGCGGTACTGGACGCCCTGCGCACGGCCGTGCGCCGCAGGATGGTGTCCGACGTGGAGGTCGGTGTCCTGCTCTCCGGCGGCCTCGACTCCAGCCTGATCGTCGCGCTGCTGGCCGACGAGGGCCAGCGTGACCTGATGACGTTCAGCGTCGGGTTCGAGACCGAAGGCGGCGAGAAGGGCGACGAGTTCCGGTACTCGGACCTGGTGGCCCGCGAGTTCGGGACCGACCACCGGCAGCTGCTGGTGCCCTCCGACCGGGTGTCGACGGCACTGGACGGCGCGGTCGCCGCGATGAGCGAACCGATGGTCAGCCACGACGTGGTCGCCTTCTACCTGCTGTCCGAGCAGGTGTCCAAGGAGGTGAAGGTCGTGCAGAGCGGGCAGGGAGCCGACGAGGTCTTCGCCGGCTACCACTGGTACCCGCAGCTCGCGGAGGTCTCCCGCGAGGACGAGCCGCAGCGCTACGCCGAGACGTACTTCGACCGGTCGCACGCCGACCTGGCCCGGATCCTGCACCCGGACCTGCTGCCCGCCGACGACGTCTCCGGCCGCTTCGTGCGCGAGCACATGGCGGTCCCGGGCGCCGAGACCGCGCTGGACGCGGCCCTGCGGCTGGACACGCACGTCATGCTCGTGGACGACCCCGTCAAGCGCGTCGACAACATGACCATGTCCTGGGGGCTCGAAGCCCGGGTGCCCTTCCTCGACCACGAACTGGTCGAACTCGCGGCCGCCTGCCCGCCGGAGCTGAAACTGGCCGACGGGGGCAAGGGTGTGCTGAAGGAGGCGGGCCGCAAGCTCCTGCCGCGCGAAGTCGTCGACCGGCCCAAGGGCTACTTCCCGGTGCCGGCCATCCGGCACATGGCGGGTCCCGTCCTGGAACGCGTGCGCGCCGCGCTCGCGGCACCCGAGGCGACACGACGCGGCGTGTTCGAGGAGTCGTACGTGGCCGAACTCCTCGCGGCACCCGACGAGCACCGGACCAGGCGGGGCGCGAACGCCCTGTGGCAGATAGCTTTGCTGGAGATATGGCTGCAGACCCACGGAATCAAGTGACCGACGGCCGGAACGTGCGGACCGTGCACGACTCCTCGCCCCCGCTCGCTCCTTCCGGGGCGTTCGACCCGGCTTCCGCGCAGGTCCAGGACGGCCCGCCGGGGGACCGGTACGACGCCGCCCGCGCCGCGGCCCCGGAGCCGGTGGCGCTGCCCGGGGCCGGCGGCCCGCGCGACGCCGTCACACGGCTGCGGGCGCACGGCTGCTGGTATCCGTCGGGCGACGCCGACGGCACCGAGACGGCCTTCATCTGCGACCGGGGCGGCGTTCCCCAGCTCTGGGCGGGTTCCGTCCACAGCGACGACGTGCGGCTGCTCGACTCCTCGCCCGACCCCGTCAAGGAGGTCTCCTGGTCACCCGACGGCCGCTGGATCGCGTACACCACCGCCCCGGGCGGCGGTGAGCACTCGCGGGTGCTGTGCGTGCGGCCCGACGGCACCGGCCGGCGCATCCTGGCGGGCGCCGACCCGGCCAGTTCCGCCTATCTGGGCTGCTGGGCGCACGACGGCTCGTCCGTCGCCGTCACCGTCGCGGCACCGGCAGCCCCCGTGTACGGCGGCTTCACGGCGGCCGCCCCGACACCACCGGAACCGGCCGACGGGTATCCCACCGGCCTCCGCCGCGCTTCCGACTGGGCGGAGCGGGACGGCCACGCGACCCTGCTCGGACCAGCCACCCACGACGCGGCCCCGGTGACGCAGCCGGGCGGATCACCGGTCGTCGTCGCCTCCCTCGGTGACTCGTCCGCGGCGGCCCCGGCGACCCGGCGCGACGGCGGCCTGTCGGTCTACCTGATCGATCCCGACGGTCTGGCCTCCCCCGTCCTGCTCACCACGGAGACCCACGCCGCCTCCCTGCGCGTGTGCGACATCAGCCATGACGGCAGCCTTGCGCTGCTGCGCCGAGGACCCCGCGGACGGCGGGAGGCGGTCGTCCGGCGCACCGCCGACTCGGCGATCACCTTCGCCATGCCGGTCGCCGACGGCGACCCGTGGATCGGCCGGTTCTCTCCCGACGGACGGACCCTGTGGCTGCGCAGCAACGCAGACCGGGAGTACGCGGCGCTCCTCGCGGTCGCCCTCGACCCCGACGGCGGGGCGCGCGACGTGTCCGTCGTGGCGGAACGCACGGGAAGCGACCTCGAACTCCTGGCACTGGCGCACGACGGCCGTACGGCCGCGCTGGCGTGGAACGTGCAGGGAGCGAGCGAACTCGAACTCGTCGAGACCTTCCCGGCCGCCCGGGCCCCGGACCGCACCGGCCCGCTGCGGCCCGTCCCGCTGCCCCACGAGGTCGTCACACGCATCACCCCCGCCGGCACCGGCCGCCTGCTGCTCGCGCTGTCCGGGTCGCAACGCCGGCCGGGCGTCTGGTGGGCCCACGAAGGCGTCTCCCTGCTGCGCACCCCCTGGTCCTCCCAGGACGAGGACGCCGTCCCACCGGGCCGCCCACCCGTACGCCCCGTCCCCCTGCGCCTCACGGCGAGGGACGGGCTGCCCCTGGGCGGCTGGTACTACCGAGCCCCGGGGCGGGGTCCGGACGAGCCGGCTCCGTGTGTCATCCACCTGCACGGCGGCCCCGAAGAACAGGAACGGCCCGTCTTCAGCCCGCTCTACCACGAGCTGGTCGGCCGCGGCCTGGACATCTTCGCCCCCGACGTCCGGGGCTCCCTGGGGCACGGCCGGTCGTTCGTCGACGCCGATCTCGGCGCGGGCCGCTTCGCGGCGTTCGACGACGTCGCCGACTGCGCGGCCCACGCGGTCGTCGCGGGGCCCGCCGACCCCACACGGCTCGCGGTCATGGGGCGTTCCTACGGCGGCTATCTGACGTTCGCCTCCGCCGTGTGGCACCCGGATCTGTTCCGCACCGGAGTCGCCGTCTGCGGCATGTCGGACTTCCTCACCTTCTTCGCCGGGACCGAGCCCTGGATCGCCGAATCGGCGGCCCACAAATACGGTCACCCTGAACGCGACCGGGACCTGCTGCGCTCCCTGTCCCCGATGAGCCGCATCGACGCGCTCCGCGTCCCGCTGCTCGCCGTCCACGGGGAGCACGACACCAACGTGCCGCCGGGGGAATCCCAGCAGTTCGTGCGCGCCGCACGTGAACGGGGCGTGGAGGCCGAACTGCTCACCCTGCGCGACGAGGGCCACGACTTCCTGCGCGCCGAGAACAGGCGCCTGTTCCGCCGGGCCGCCGCCGACTGGCTGGAACGGCACCTGTACTGAGGCCGCCGCGACGCGCCGCCGCGCCGCGGGCGCCACGTTTCGCGACACCGCGCACCTGACTGAGCGCTGGGACGGCACATCCCGGCCCGCGTACAGGCCCTCGCGTCGGGGCTGCGTACCTGGCCGGGCACTGGGACCGCACATCCGTGTGCCGCCGCTCGCCCTCGCGTCGGGGCTGCGCATGGGGCTGCGCGCCTGGCGGGGCGCTGGGACCGCACATCCCGGCCTGTACAGGCCCTCGCGTCGGGAGCGAGCGTGTGCCGCCGCTCGCCCTCGCGTCGGGGCCGCGCATGGGGCTGCGCGCCTGGCCGGGCACTGGGACCGCACATCCGGCCCGCGCATGGGGCTCCCGCTCCGGGATCGCGCACCGGGCTGCGCGCCTGGCCGCCCGCCGGGAGCGGGTTCCGCCGCCCCGCGCATAGACCCCCCGCGCACGTCCTCCGCGCACAGCCCCTGCGCTGGGACCGCGCACCGGGCTGCACATCCTCCGCGCACAGCCCCCGCGCTGGGACCGCGCACCGGCCCCGGGCCCCACCCCGACCGCGTGCCTGCCGCCCCGCATCGGCGTAACGTCCTGACATGGGTGAGTTCGGGTGCTTGCGGCGTCCGGGTACGGCGCCCCGAGGGGAGCGGCTGGCATGACCAGCAAGGGCGATACGGCCTCGGACACCGGACCGCTGGACGCCGTGTTCGCGGAGACGGTGCGCCGCACGGGCGCGTCCATCGGGGCCCTGTACCTGCTCGCACCGGATGAGCAGCACCTTTTCCTCGACGTGCTGTGCGGGGCGCCGGCCGAGATCGCGGCGCCGTGGGCGCGAATCTCGCTCACCGCTCCGGCCCCGGTGGCCGAGGCGGTGCGCGAGGACCGCCTGGTGTGGGCGGGCAGCCAGGACGAGCTGGCCCGCACCTATCCGAGGACCGCCATGGCGCTGCCGTACCCGCTGGCACTGGCCGCGGCACCGGTCGTCGGCGTGCGCAGGTGGGGAGCGCTGCTGCTGATGTGGCCGGCCACCCGACCCCCGTACATGACCCAGCGGGAGCGGGGGAACATCACCTCCAGCTGCCGGCGCCTGGCCCGGCTCCTGGAGGAGGTCCTCGCGGACGGACGGATCCGGGCCCCGCACGAGGGACCGCGCGTGATCTCCGCCGGACTGGGCCGTGCGCCGACGGGCCAGACGAGGGCCGCCGACGACTTCGTGGAGCGGCTGCCGGGCGGCAGCTGCTCCCTCGACCTGGAGGGGCGCTTCGCCTACCTCGACTCCGGCGCCTGCGAGTTGCTCGGCCGCGAGGCCGAACAGCTGCTGGGCACCCTGCCCTGGCAGTCCCTGCGCTGGCTCGACGACCCCGCGTACGAGGACCGTTACCGCGCCGCGGTGATCACCCGTGAGCCCGTCGCCTTCACCGCGTGCCGCCCGCCGGACCACTGGCTGGACTTCCATCTCTATCCGGACGACAGCGGCATCAGCGTCCGTATCGTGCCCACCGGTGGCCGCCACGCCCCGCCGTCACCGGCCCCTCGCGAGAGCGCCGGTGCGCAGGCCCGCGCGGCCCGGCTCTACCAGCTCACACACCTGTCCGCCGCGCTGACCGAGGTCGTCGGCGTCCAGGACGTCGTCGACGTGGTCGCCGACCAGATCATGCCCGCCTTCGGCGCCCGCTCCCTGGTTCTGTCCAGCGCCGACGCCGGGCGGCTGCGGATCACCGGATACCGCGGATACACCCCGGAGGCCATCGAGCGCCTGGACGGGCTCCCGCTCGACACCGCCTTCACCCCGGCAGGGCAGGCTCTCAGCAGCGGCGTCCCCGCCTTCTTCGCCAGCCAGGAGGAGATGGGGCGCGCCTACCCGGACGCCCTGCTGGTCAGCGGCAAGCACGCCTGGGCCTTTCTGCCGCTGATCGTCTCCGGCCGGCCCGTCGGCTGCTGCATCCTCTCCTACGACCGGCCCCATGACTTCCCCGCCGAGGAACGGGCGGTCCTGACCTCGCTCGCCGGCCTCATCGCCCAGGCCCTGGACCGCGCCCGCCTCTACGACACCAAACACGACCTCGCCCACAGCCTCCAGCAGGCGCTCCTCCCGCACACCCTCCCCCCGGTCCCCGGCCTGCGGGTGGCCGCCCGCTACCTGCCGGCCACCCGGGGCATGGACATCGGCGGGGACTTCTACGACCTCATCCGGCTCGGCGACACCGCGGTGGCCGCCGTCATCGGCGACGTCCAGGGCCACGACGCGGCCGCCGCCGCCCTGATGGGGCAGGTCCGCACCGCCGTCCACGCCCATGCGGCGCACGGCGCGACTCCGGACCGGGTACTCGCCGCGACCAACCGACTCCTCGTCGACCTCGGCACCGAGCTGTTCACCAGCTGCCTCTACGCCCGCCTCGACTTCGCCGCCCGCCGGGTGGCCCTGGCCAGCGCCGGTCATCCCCCACCCCTCCTGCGCCTGCCCGACCACGGGACCCGCACCCTCGACGTGCCGCCGGGGCCGCTTCTGGGCGTCGACCCCGGCGCGGTCTATCCCGTGACCGACATCCCGCTCACGGCGGGTCTCATGCTCGTCTTCTACACCGACGGTCTCGTCGAGACACCCGGAGTGGACCTCGACGACTCGATCACCGACCTCGCCCGAGACCTCGCCGAAGCCGACATCCACGACCTGGACCGGCTCATCGACACCCTCGTGGGAAGGGCGGGAAGCAACTGGCAGCGCACCGACGACGTGGCGCTGCTCGTCCTGCACCACACCGCGGACCGGCCGTGAAGGCGACCGAGGGCGGGGCGGCCGACGGTCCGAGGCCGGGTTCGACGGCGGGGCAAAAGCCCCGGAAGGGCTCGGGTCAGTCCTCGCCGCGCACGACGTTCCATTCGTCCCCGCGTCGCTCCTGACCCTCGTCGCCGTCGAGCCTCGCGCGTACCCAGGTACGCAGGCACTGGCCGCGCAGGCGGCGTGCGGTGGCCCATCCCGTCTCGGGTCGGCGGACGGTGGTCGTCTTCTCGGCTTGCGCGGTCACGGCGGTTCATCTGCTTTCTGTCTCCGGACCTCGCGGTCCGGTTCGTGCGGTCCCACTTCGGACACCGTCACCGGGTGTCCGCGCTCCGCCGCGGGAAACACCGGCCCGGCCGCAGGCGCCCCCGCGGGCACGCGAAAGCGAGGAGTCGGGCCAAGGACGAGCGGACCGGCTCCTCGTGTTCGACGTGCCACCGGCTGCACCGGAGGCGGGGGACCCGCCCTCCGGGCGGACCACGGGCTTTGCGGCCACGATCTAGGCGATCAGCGTCACCGCCATGGCGATCAGGCCGATCGCGACCAGCGCCACCACCACCATGATCAGGACGAGGGGCATGGGGCCCCAGCCCCTGCGCAGCTCGGTCTGCGGATGGGAGATGCCGGAGGTGCTGCCCGCCTCGGCCGGTGGCGTCTCACCGGGTGGCACCCCGCTTCCAGGTTCGAGTCCCGGCGTTCGTGACGGCTCGGGATCGGGGCTTGTCATGGCCCACCCTCCTCTCGGTTCCGGGGGCGGTTCACCGGTTGGGCGGCGTGGAACTGATGTCGCCGAGGGCCGAGTCGGGGTCCCGCTCGATGGCGAGGTCACCGATGGAGACGATGCCCACCGGGTGGCTCTCGCGGTCGACGACCGGCACCCGCCGCACGGAGTGCTCGCGCATCACCCGTACCGCGACGATCAGGTCGTCGTCGGGCCCGACCGTGACGAGGTCCTCGCTGCACGCCTCGGCCACGGTCGTACGGTCCGGGTCGCTGCCCTCGGCCATCGCGCGTATCACCAGGTCACGGTCGCTGACCAGCCCGCGCAGCCGCTCGCCCTCGGTGACCAGCACGGCGCCGATGTCCTCGTCGCGCATCATCCGGGCCACCGCCTGCACCGAGGTCTGCGGTTCGACGGTCGCGGGGTCGGTCGTCATGACGTCGCGGACATGCTGAGTCATGGGAACGTCCCTCCGTGGACTCGGGCGGTGCCACTCACCGCCGTGCAGCCGCCGAGTACCCGCGGACGACAGGGGCTTTCACGTCCTCGGCGACGGGTATCCGGCAAGACTCGTCACGGTGCGGGGAACCGCGAGGGGGTCGGAGTGCGCCGATACCACGGTCGGCCCACGGAGCCGGGACACCGGCGTCGGTGTCATGGCCGCGGTGCCCGTCACTTCGACGCGGCAGGTGACGCGTCGCGCGAGCAGCGTGCCTCGGCGCGGCGGCGGTGACCGGCCGCCGGCCCACCGGCAACGGCCTTCGCATGCCGCCCGGCTGAGGCGGCACCGGCCCGCGCCCCCCGATCACCCGCGCGCACGCCGTCACCGTGCGGCATGTGGACGCGTCGTCGATGCTGGTCGTCCACGCCCGGAGATCACGTGCTCCCCACCCCGGAGTGCGCGACCACCGAGGTAACGACGTGAGCGGAAACGATGCGCGATGTCGATCAGCAGATGGTGCCGCTGCGTACTGGTGGCCGCCCTGGCCGCGGCGGCCGCCTGCGGCGCTCCGAGCGAGCGCACCGCGGGTGCGTCCGCCGCCGCGACGGGGTTCACCGACGCGGTGCGGCGCTCCGACGGCGGACGGGCATGCGCGCTGCTGGCTCCGCGCACCCGGGAGGAACTGGAGCAGTCCGAGCGGACGACGTGCGACCGGGCGGTGCTCCAGGAGCAGCTGCCGGCCGGAGCCACCGTGCGCGGCGTCGACGTCTACGGCGATCGGGCCCGGGTGCTCCTGTCCGGGGACACCCTCTTCCTGGCCCGCTTCCCGTCCGGCTGGAAGGTCGTCGCCGCCGGCTGCACACCCCGTCCCGAGCGGCCGTACGACTGCACGGTCGAAGGCGGGTGAGGGCACCGATGCGGACCATGTTCACCCTGTGCCTGCTGCTGGTGATCGGGGGCCTCGCCTACTTCACGGCGGTGGGACTGATGCACCGATGACGGCGGGGTGAGCCACATGCGTCGCTTTCTGCGCGAGAACGGCCTGAGCCTGGCCTTCGGCGTCGGCTTCCTGCTGGCCCTGCTCGGCCAGGCGATCGCGGGCCACGCCGACTTCAACAACCGGCTCGTCAGCGACGGCATGGCGCCGATCGGCATCGGCGCCTACCTGACCTCCTCGGACTTCGCCGTGGACGTGACGGAGAACTGGCAGTCGGAGTATCTGCAGTTCTTCCTCTACGTCTTCGTCACCGTGTGGCTGCTGCAGCGCGGTTCACCGGAGTCCAAGGAGCTGGACAGGGCGGGCCCGGAGTCGGACCGGGACCAGCTCGTGGGCGCGTACGCCCCGGGGAGCGCGCCGCGCTGGGCGCGGGTCGGCGGCTGGCGCCAGGCGCTGTACTCCCGGTCCCTCGGCCTGGTGATGGGCGCCTTGTTCCTGCTCTCCTGGCTGGCCCAGTCCGTCGCCGGCACCGCCGCCTACAACGAGGAACAGCTGCGCGACCTCCAGGCCCCCGTCACCTGGGCCCAGTACGTGGCCTCCGCCGACTTCTGGAACCGCACCCTGCAGAACTGGCAGTCGGAGCTGCTCGCGGTGGCCTCCATGGTGGTCCTGTCGATCTACCTGCGCCAGCGCGGCTCCCCCGAGTCCAAGCCGGTGGGCGCCGCGCACACCGCGACCGGCGTGGAGGGCTGAGGGGACGCGCCCCCCTCGCGGACCTCGACCTGTTGATCAGGAGCCTGTCGCCGCAAAGGCGCTGCCCGTCGCCGCAGGTGCTGACCAGCCTGTGAGGACCGGCCGGGCGGACCGTGGCACAGTGGCGGTATGTGCGGCCGCTATGCCTCCACCCGCAGCCCCGAGGACCTGGCCAGGCTGTTCCGGGTCTCCGACTGGCGTCCGGAGGAGACCCTGGCGCCCAGCTGGAACGTGGCGCCCACCGACGAGGTGTACGCGGTCCTGGAGCGCACGCCGCGCGACGCGGGCGAGGGCGAGCCGGCGCGGCGCGGGCTGCGACCGCTGCGGTGGGGCCTGGTGCCCTCCTGGGCGAAGGACACGAAGATCGGTGCGAGGCTGATCAACGCGCGCGTGGAGACCGTGCACGAGAAGCCCGCCTTCCGCCGTGCCTTCGCCGGACGCCGCTGCCTGCTCCCGGCCGACGGGTTCTACGAGTGGGACGAGATCAAGGACGGCACGTCGGGCAAGGTACGCAAGCAGCCGTACTTCATCCACCCGCAGGACGGGCAGGTGATGGCCCTCGCCGGTCTGTACGAGTACTGGCGCGACCCGCGCGTCAAGGACGCGGACGACCCCGCCGCCTGGCTGCTGACCTGCACGATCATCACCACCGAGGCCACCGACGCGGCCGGCCGCATCCACCCCCGGATGCCGCTCGCGCTCACCCCGGACCACTACGACGCCTGGCTCGACCCCCACCACCGGGACACCGGCGATCTGCGTGCGCTGCTCTCCCCGCCGGCCGGCGGGCACCTGGCCGCCCGGCCCGTCTCGCCCGCCGTCAACAGCGTGCGCAACAACGGCCCGCAGCTCCTGGACGAGGTGCCCGCGCCTGAAGGCTCAAGGTGAGTTCTCGGTAAGGGCTGCCCTGCCGGACGACAGGAAGACGCTTCTGACATCCGTTTTCATCTAGCGTGGATCCCCGACGCCGGGACGGATGGAGCTCGGCGGACCGTTCGCCCGTTCCGGAGGGGATCCATGCTCGCGTACCCGTCCCGAAGTCTCGCGCCGCTGATGGCCGGTGCCTGCCTTGTCTCCCTCGCCGCCTGCGGCAGTTCGTCGGACACGAGCGGCGGCTCCGGCACCGCGCACGAGCCCGCCGCGGCCGCCGTGGTACCGATCGTGGCCTCCACGGACGTGTACGGGGACATCGCCGAGCACATAGGCGGCCCCGAGGTGCGGGTCACCTCGATCATCAGCGACCCCGACCAGGACCCCCACTCCTACGAGGCGAACGCACAGAACCAGTTGGCCCTGTCCAAGGCGCGGGTCGTCATCGAGAACGGCGGCGGCTACGACGACTTCGTCGACCGGATGCTGAAGAGCGGCGGCGCGTCCCCCGAGGTGATCGACGCGGTCGAGGTCTCGGGGAAGACCGCCCCGGCGGGCGGGGAACTCAACGAGCATGTCTGGTACGACTTCCCGGCGATGGCCAGGCTCGCCGACCGCATCGCCGCCGCCCTCGCCGCGGCCGACCCGGCCGACGCCGCCACCTTCACCCGGAACGCCCAGGGCTTCAAGGCGAAGCTGAAGCCGCTGGAACAGAAGGAGGCCCGGATCAGGGCCGACCACGGCGGCCAGGCGGTGGCCGTCACCGAGCCCGTCCCGCTCTACATGATCGACGCCTGCGGGCTGCGGAACGCCACCCCCGAGGCCTTCAGCGAGGCCGTCGAGGAAGGCGACGACGTCTCCCCGCGGACCCTGCGGGAGACCCTGGCGCTGTTCACCGGCGAGAAGGTCAAGGCGCTGGTCTCCAACGCGCAGACCTCCGGCCCGCAGACCGAGAAGGCCGAGCGGGCCGCCAAGGCCGCGGCGATCCCCGTGGTCCCCGTGACCGAGACCCTGCCCGCGGGCAAGGACTACCTCGGCTGGATGACCGCCAACGTCGACGCGCTCGCGGGCGCGCTCGCCCAGTGAGGCCCTCCGTCGCGCCCGACCGCGGCGGGGACACCGCGGTGATCAGCCTGCGTGCGGCAGCCCTCGCCCACGGCGAACGCGTGCTCTGGCAGGACCTCGATCTCGACGTGCGGCCGGGGGAGTTCCTGGCCGTGCTCGGCCCCAACGGATCGGGCAAGACCAGCTTCGTCCGTGCCCTGCTCGGCCAACGCCCGCTGTCGGCCGGTACGTTGACGGTCCTGGGCGGCCCGGCCGCCGAAGGCGGTCGGTACATCGGCTATGTCCCGCAGCAGGGAACGCCGTCCACGCACGCCATGCTGCGCGCCCGGGACCTGGTCCGCTTCGGCATCGACGGGCACGGCTTCGGTCCGCGGCTGCGCACGGGCGCCGTACGCCGCCGCGTGGAGCGGATCCTCGACTCGGTCGGGGCCGCCGCGTACGCGGATGTGCCCGTCGGGCTGCTCTCCGGCGGTGAACGCCAGCGCGTCCGCATCGGCCAGGCGCTCGCGACCGACCCGCGGATCCTGCTGTGCGACGAGCCGCTGCTCTCCCTCGACCTGCACCATCAGCGCGCCGTAGCCGAGCTGGTGGACGCCCGCCGCCGCTCCCACGGCACCGCCGTGGTCTTCGTGACCCACGAGATCAACCCCGTGCTGGGCCTGGTGGACCGCGTGCTGTACCTCGCCCGCGGCGGCTTCCGGGTCGGCACCCCCGATGAGGTGCTCACCTCCGAGGCGCTGACGCGGCTGTACGGCACCGAAGTCGACGTCGTCCGCGTCCGGGACCGGATCACCGTCGTCGGCGTGCCCGACGAAGTGACCCGGCCGCCCCACCACCCCCGACCACCGCACGGAGTACGGCCATGACCATCGCCGAGGGGATCTGGGGCCAGATCTTCACCTTCGACCACTACGGCGAACTGCTCGCCCTCGTCCGCAACTCCCTCGTCGCCGGGGGCGCGCTCGGTCTGGTGGGCGGTCTGGTGGGCGTCTTCGTGATCATGCGGGACCTGCCGTTCGCGGTGCACGGGATCAGCGAACTGTCGTTCGCGGGCGCATCGGCTGCGCTGCTGCTGGACGTGAACCTCGTGGCGGGCTCGATCGTCGGCTCGCTGATCGCCGCCGGCGCGATCGGCCTGCTCGGCTCGCGTGCCCGGGACCGCAACTCGGTGATCGGCGCCGTCATGCCGTTCGGCCTCGGCCTGGGCGTGCTCTTCCTGGCCCTGTACAAGGGGCGGGCGGCCAACAAGTTCGGCATCCTCACCGGGCAGATCGTCGCCGTCGACACCCCCCAGATGTCCTGGCTGCTCGGCACGTCCGCCGTGGTGCTCGTCGCGCTCGCCGTCATGTGGCGGCCACTCGCCTTCGCCGGCGCCGATCCCGAGGTGGCCGAGGCGCGGGGCGTGCCGGTCCACGCGCTGTCGTTCGCCTTCATGATCGTGCTCGGTCTCGCGGTCGCGCTGTCCGTGCAGATCGTCGGCGCACTGCTGGTCCTCACCCTCGTCGTGACGCCCGCGGCGGCCGCCGCCCGGGTCATGGCCTCGCCGGTGCTGCTGCCCGTGCTGAGCGTGGCCTTCGCGGTCACCGCCATCGAGGGCGGCATCCTGTTGGCCCTGGGCGGCGGCATCCCCATCAGCCCGTACGTCACGACGATCTCTTTCTCGATCTACCTGGTGTGCAGGGTGGTGGGCACGCGCCGGGACCGGCGGTGGGGGGTCGCGCGCGCAGCCGGCTGAGGGAGGGCCCGCACCGCCCCCGCGAGACGGGGCGGTCGAGGACAGGAGGAGACCCGCTGACATGAAGACATGAATGAGTCTTCATCCATTCCTGTATCGTGCGGGGCATGACTTCCACGCTCACCCGGCCACCGGCCGGCCAAGCCACGTCCGTGCGCTCCGGGACCGCGCCCCGCGGGCGCACTCGGCTCCTCGCACTGCCGGAGGTCCGCTGGGCCGTGGCCGCCACCGCGCTGTTCCTGCTCGCGCTGCCCCTGCAACTGGCCGGAGCGCCGGCCTGGACCTGGGGGCCCCTGTACGCGCTGTCGTACGCCACGGGCGGCTGGGAACCGGGCTGGGAGGGCCTCAAGGCGCTCAAGGACAAGACGCTCGACGTCGATCTGCTGATGGTCGTCGCCGCGCTCGGCGCCGCCTCGATCGGGCAGGTGATGGACGGGGCGCTGCTGATCGTCATCTTCGCGACCTCCGGCGCCCTGGAGGCGCTTGCCACCGCCCGCACCGCCGACTCGGTGCGCGGCCTGCTCGACCTGGCGCCCGCCACCGCCACCCGGATCGCCGCCGACGGTGCCGAAGACACCCTGCCCGTCGAGGAGTTGGCGGTCGGCGACATCGTCCTCGTCCGCCCCGGCGAACGCGTAGGAGCGGACGGCCGGGTCCTGGAGGGAACCAGCGAGGTCGACCAGGCGAGCATCACCGGAGAACCGCTCCCCGCGGCGAAGCAGCCGGGCGACGAGGTGTACGCGGGCACCCTCAACGGCACCGGCGCACTGCGCGTCCGGGTGGAACGCGACGCCTCCGACTCCGTGATCGCCCGGATCGTCCGCATGGTGGAGGAGGCGTCCGAGACGAAGGCGCCCACCCAGCTGTTCATCGAGAAGGTCGAACAGCGCTACTCGCTGGGCATGGTGGCCGCGACACTCGCCGTGTTCGGCGTCCCCCTCGCGTTCGGCGAGGCGTTCTCCGAAGCCCTGCTGCGCGCCATGACCTTCATGATCGTGGCCTCCCCGTGCGCGGTGGTCCTGGCCACCATGCCGCCCCTGCTGTCGGCCATCGCCAACGCCGGCCGGCACGGTGTGCTGGTGAAGTCGGCGGTGGTGATGGAACGGCTCGGCCAGGTCGACGCCGTCGCGCTGGACAAGACCGGCACGCTCACCGAGGGCACACCGCGGGTCACCGACGTACGGCCGCTGCCCGGCGGCGGTCCGGCCGAGGAGGAGTTGCTGCGGCTCGCCGCGGCCGCCGAGCACCCCAGTGAACACCCGCTCGCCCGTGCCGTCGTGGACGCGGCGCACCAACGCCGCCTCGACCTGCCCGCGGCGCGGGACTTCACCTCCACGCCCGGCGTCGGCGTGAGCGCCGTCGTCGACGGCCGTACGGTCGAGGTGGGCGCCCCGGCCCGCCTGCTCGACGACACCCGCGGGGCGGCGAGCCCGGTGGCCGCACTCGCCGAGGATCTCGAACGGTCCGGCCGTACCGCCGTCCTCGTCGTCGTCGACGGCACCCCCGCCGGGCTGCTCGGCATCGCGGACCGGCCGCGACCCGACGCCGCCGCCACCGTCAGGGCCCTCACGGCCCTCACCGGCACCGCTCCGGCCCTGCTCACCGGCGACAATCCCCGTGCCGCCGCCCACCTCGCCGCGGAAGCCGGTATCGAGGACGTCCGTGCCGGGCTGCTGCCGCAGGACAAGATGGCCGCGGTCAAGGAGATGGCCGGTGCGGGCCGCAAGGTGCTCGTCGTCGGGGACGGCGTCAACGACGCGCCCGCGCTGGCCGCCGCCCACATCGGTGTCGCCATGGGCCGGGCCGGCTCGGACCTGGCCCTGGAGACCGCCGACGCGGTGGTCGTCCGCGACGAACTCGCCGCCGTCCCCACCACCGTGGCCCTCTCCCGCCGGGCCCGGAAACTGGTGGTGCAGAACCTGGTCATCGCGGGGGTGTTCATCGCCGGTCTCGTCACGTGGGACCTGGTCGGCACCCTGCCGCTGCCGCTCGGCGTCGCTGGCCACGAGGGCTCCACGGTCCTCGTCGGCCTGAACGGGCTGCGCCTGCTGCGGGACGCCGCCTGGCAGCGGGCGGCGGCCGACGTCGCCGCCTGACGCGACGGGCCGCAGGCCGAGCGCGGGTCTCCCCGGTCGAGGTGCCCGGTGCCGGTTCGCGGGGTGCTGTGGTCGACTGCGCCGCCGGGCGGGCCGGTTGTCGCCGGGCGGGCGACCGGCTGGACCCGTGCTTGGACTGTGCGTACAGACCTTGGACGTGTAGTCTAGAAATCGGCTCGGCGGAGGAAGCCGGGACGAGGTGACGGGAGAGTAGTGATGTCGGCCGCGCTGGAATCCGAGCGGGACGCGATCGTCGCGGCGCTGAGGCCGGTCGTCGACGGGCTCGTGGCGACGTTCGGGCCGATGTGCGAGGTGGTTCTGCACGACTACCGGCGGCCGGAGAAGTCCGTCGTGGCGGTGGCCGGTTCGGTGACCGGGCGGGCCGTCGGCGGGGCGATGAGCGAGATCGGCATGCGGATCGTCGCCCGCGGGGACGAGGCGCGCGACGAGCTGAACTACGTGACCCGGACCCGTGACGGCAAGCTGGTCAAGGCGTCCACGATGGTGCTGCGGGACTCCACGGGCACCGTGTTCGGCGCCCTCTGCGTCAACCTGGACATCACCGCGGTGAGCGAGGCCCACACCCTGCTCGGTGCCCTCGCCGGCCTCGGCGAGACCCCGGCCGAGGTACCGGTCACCGCCTTCGGCAACGACATCGACTCCGTCGTCGACGCCATCCTCGACGCCCACCGGCTGCGGCAGAACGGCAGCTGGGCGGCGCTCGACCGCGCGCAGCGACTGGAGCTGTTCCGCGGCCTTGACGCCCGGGGCGTGTTCGCCGTGCGGCGCGCGATCGAACAGGTCGCGGCACGGCTCGGCATCTCCCGCGCCTCCGCCTACAGCTATCTGTCCCAGGCGCGCGCCGGATCCGGCTCGACGGCGGACCGCGCCTCTCCCGACACGACACCCCCCGGAGGACCCGCGTGACGACCGACACCCCGCCGATCACCCTCGACGACGTACGCGATGCCGCCGCGCGCCTCAAGGGCGTGGCGCACCGCACGCCGGTGCTGCGCTCACGCACGCTCGACGAACGCGTCGGCGCCGAGGTCTTCCTCAAGTGCGAGAACTTCCAGCGCGTCGGCGCGTTCAAGTTCCGCGGCGCCTACAACGCCGCCTCCCGGCTCGACCCGGGGCAGCTGGCCCGGGGCATCGCCGCGTACTCCTCCGGGAACCACGCCCAGGCCGTCGCCCTGGCCGCCCGGGAACTCGGGACCACCGCCGTGATCGTCATGCCGGAGGACGCCCCGCCGTCCAAGCGGGAGGCGACCCTCGGCTACGGCGCGGAGATCGTCACCTACGACCGCTACACCGGCGACCGCGTCGCGATCGGGGAAGCCCTGGCCGCCGAGCGCGGCCTCGCCCTCATCCCGCCCTACGAGCATCCGCACGTCATGGCAGGGCAGGGCACCGCGGCCCTCGAACTCCTCGAAGAGGTGGGGGAGCTGGACCAACTGGTCGTGCCGGTCGGTGGCGGCGGGCTGATCGCGGGCAGCGCCACGGTCGTCAAGAGCCTGCGTCCCCACGCCCGGGTGATCGGTGTCGAACCGGAGGCCGGCGACGACACCAAGCGGTCCCTGGAGGCAGGGCGGCGCGTGAGCGTCCCGGTGCCGCGCACCATCGCCGACGGTCAGGCCCTGCGCACGCCGGGAGAGCTCACCTTCTCCGTCAACCGGCGGCTCGTCGACGGGATCGCGCTGGTCGGCGACGACGAGATCCGGGACGCGATGCGGTTCGCCTTCGAGCGGCTGAAGATCGTCGTCGAGCCCAGTGGGGCCACCCCGCTGGCCGCCCTGCTCACCGGCCGGACGGGCCCGCTCCCGCGCCGGGTCGGGGTGATCGTCTCCGGAGGCAACGTCGACGTGGCGCGCTTCGCCGAGCTCTGCGCGAACGGGCGCTGAGCGGGCGCTGAGCGGGCGCTGAGCGGGCATTCCCCCGAATGGCGGCCCTCGGTGGACGGGCGGAGGATGGATGGGTAGAGGACCGGGCGCCTACTACGGCGGTGCCCAGGGCCGCCGGGGAGACCGGCCCCCGGCCGCGAACGACCGCGGCCGGAAGGGAGAGCGCCATGTTGGAAGTGAAGCCCCTCGACAAGCCGGACGAGCAGCGTGATTTCCCGCAAGGGCACCTGGAAGCCGTCCATATGACGGACCTCGACTTCGCCGTGGCGACCTTCGAGCCCGGCTGGCGCTGGACCGAGTCGGTGGGCCCGATCGCGGGCACCGAGAGCTGCCAGATGCACCACAACTGCTACGTGCTCCAGGGACACATGCACATCCGCATGGACGACGGCGGGGAGACCGACGTCGGCCCCGGCGACGTCTTCGTCTGCTCCCCCGGACACGACGCGTGGGTCGTGGGCGACGAGCAGGTCGTGCTCTACGACTTCCAGGGGCAGACGGCGAGGGAGTACGCGAAGAAGTAGGCCCGACGACCACCCGACGACCCTCGCGCGGCGACGACCGCGCGACGACGGCTCACACGGTGACGACGACTTTCGCGCGCGCGTGCTCCACCTGCACGTACCGGATCGCCTCGGCCGCTTCGCTGAGCGGATAGGTCCGCTCGACGACCGGGGCGATGGTGCCGCTCTCGGCCAGTTCCCGCAGCGTCGCGAGGTTCGCCCTGGTCTGCTCGGCCGGGAGTTCGCGCAACCGCCGGCGTGTGAAGGGCGCCGCGAGGCGCCTTTTGAAGAACAGCCCCATCGGCCCGAGCACACTGCCGCCCTCGTAGACCCCGCCACCGGACAGCACCAGCGTGCCGGTGGGAGTAAGCGCGCGCCGCAACCCGGTCAGCGAGTGGTTGCCCACCAGGTCCAGCACGACGTCGTAGCGTCGGCCCGCCCGGGTGAAGTCCTCGCGCGTGTAGTCGACGACGTGGGCCGCGCCGAGCGAGCGGACCAGGTCCACGTTCCTGGTGCTGCACACCGCGGTCACCTCCGCACCGTAGGCCCTGGCCAGTTGCACGGCGAACGTTCCCACGCCCCCCGACGCCCCGTTGACCAGGACCGTCTGCCCCCGCCGCACCCCGGCCACGTCACGCAGTCCCACGAGGGCGGTGTTCGCCGCCAGCGGCATCGCGGCCGCCTGCTCGAAGGTCAGGTTGGCCGGCTTCGGGCCCACCATGCTGCCCTTGGCGCACACGAACTCCGCGAACGCGCCGTCCGCCTCGCCGAACACCTCGTCACCGGGCGCGCACCCCACGACCTCACGCCCCACAGCTTCCACCCGGCCGGCGAAGTCCCGTCCCCGGATCCTGGCCTTCGGCCCGCTGACGCCGAGGACGAGGCGGGCGATCTTCGGGTCGCCGTGCATCAGATGCCAGTCGTAGGCGTTGACCGAGGCCGCGCGCACCCGCACCAGCACCTCGTCGTCCCCGGGAACCGGCGTGGCGACGTCCCTGAACTCCAGCGCGTCCACCGAGCCGTACCGGTCCTGCACCACTGCCTTCATGCGGCCCCCTCCGTCACCCAAGAGAGTAGAAAGGCACCGCGCGACCGCGTATCCGGGACGCACCCTGATTTTCCTCGGGGCCGGACCCTCACCTCACCCGTAGGAGGGCGCACTTGGCCCCGTCACACGCGGAGCCCGGCGCTCACACCGGCAGCAGCCGTGCCACCAGCGCACTGAGCTGCCGGACCGTGCGGCACTCGTGCATCTCCACCAGCTCGGCGTAGACAGGAGCGGCGGAGTCCCCCGTGCCCCAGCGGGATCGCTGCTCGGGGTTCAACCAGTAGACGCGGCGCGCCCGCTGCGCGATCTGCCGGACGGCCGGCAGGTTCGGGTCGCTCATGTTCGTACGGGCGTCACCGAGGACGAAGACGGTCGTGCGCGGACCGACCACGTCGCCGTGCCGCTCCGCGAACTCGCCCAGCGCCATGCCGTAGTCGCTGCTGCCGTGCCAGCCCGTCAGCGTGGCCTCCGCCCGGATGCGGGCGCCGAGCCCTTCCGGGTCGGCGGTGCCGTGCCGCAACAGCCCCGTCACCTCGTCGATCCGGTTGACGAAGGCGAACACGCGCACCTTGCTGAACTGGTCGTGCAGCGCCTGCACCAGCAGCATCGTGAAGTCCGAGAACCCGGACACCGAGCCCGACACATCGCACAGCAGCACCAGTTCGGGCCGCACGGGACGCCGCCTGCGCAGCACCGGCTTCATCGGCACCCCGCCCGTGGAGAGCGAACCGCGCAGGGTCCGCCGCAGGTCGATGGTGCCCCGGGAGGCACGGCGGCGACGGGCGGCGAGCCGGGTGGCGAGCTTGCGGGCGAGCGGCTGCACCGTCCTGCGCAGCTCGTCCAGTTGGGGCTTCGCGGCGAACAGGAAGTCGACGCGGTCGGCGGTCGGCGCCACCGCCCGCCGGGCGATCTCGTCCCGGCCGCGCCGCTCGGCGACCCGGCGCCGCGCCTCCGCCGCCACCAGCGCCCGGAACACCTCGATACGCCGCCGGATCTCGTCCTCCAGCAGCCGGTCGGCGAACCCCGCGCTCCCGCCCTGCCCACGGACGCCGTCGCGCACACGGGCGAGCAGCGTCTGCGGACGCAGCCGCTCCAGCGCCTGGTACGACGACCAACCGTCCGACTCCGGCGAGGAACCGTACCCGCCGAAGCCGTCGACGGCCTCGACCGCCAGCCGCCCCAGCATCGCCCGGTCGTCGGCGGCGAGCGCGTCCGCCAGCCGGTCACGCAGGTCGTCCCGTCCGGCGGCCTCCTGCTCGGGGCCGCCCACCCCGCGCGGGAAGTACAGGTCGAAGACCGGGTCGAACACCTGCCGCCCGCCGGGGCCGTGCAGCAGCGTCGCCGCCAGGCCCTCGCGCAGCAGCTCCCGGTCCGTGAGGCCGAGCGCCTCCATCGCGCGCGCCGCGTCCACCGTCTCGGCCGTGCCGATCCGGATGCCGTGCGCGCGCAGCGCCCCGACGAAGGACGTCAGCCGATCCGCGACCCCCGCGGGCGTGGTCACAAGGAGTCCAGGTCGAGCTTGGCGGTCGCCTTGAGGATGTCGTCCTGGTGCTTGAGGAGCACGCCGAGGCTGTCCCGTACGAGCGTCTCGTCCAGGCTGTCGGCGCCGAGCGCCAGAAGCGTCCGGGCCCAGTCGATGGTCTCGGCGACCGACGGCACCTTCCGCAGGTCCATCGCCCGCAACGCGCCCACGACCCGGACGACCGAGCGGGCCAGCGCCTCGTCCAGGCCCGGCACCTTCAGCCGTACGATCCGGCGCTCCAGCTCCTCGTCCGGGAAGCCGATGTGCAGGAACAGGCAGCGGCGGCGCAGCGCCTCGGACAGCTCGCGGCTCGCGTTGGAGGTGAGGACGACGAAGGGGCGCCGGGTCGCGGTGATGGTGCCCAGTTCGGGGACGGTGACCTGGAAGTCGCTGAGCACCTCCAGGAGCAGGCCCTCCACCTCGACGTCGGCCTTGTCCGTCTCGTCGATCAGCAGCACCTTGGGGTCGTCCCCGCGGATGGCCGTGAGCAGGGGCCGGGTGAGCAGGAACTCCTCGCTGAAGATGTCCGTGCGCGTCTCGTCCCACGTCTCGTCGCGGCCCGCGCTGATGCGCAGGAGCTGTTTGGCGTGGTTCCACTCGTACAGCGCCCGGGACTCGTCGACCCCCTCGTAGCACTGCAGGCGCACCAGTCGCGCCCCGGCGACCTCGGCCACGGCCTTGGCGAGCTCGGTCTTGCCGACCCCGGCGGGGCCCTCCACCAGCAGCGGTTTGCCGAGGCGGTCGGCGAGGAAGACGGTCGTGGCGACCGCGGGCGAGGCCAGATAGCCGGTCTCGGCCAGACGTGCGCAGACGTCGTCGACGGATGTGAACACGGGGCCTCCCGCTCGACGGCAACCATGGGGCAGGAGACCTATCTAAGCGCTTGTTCACCCGCTCTGTCACCCGGTCCCGGCCGCGAAGCCGAAGGGCGGCCGCCGCAGCCGCCGCCCCGGGTCCCGAGGCCGCGTCAGGATGCCACCGCGACCGCACTGACCGGTCACCGCAAGCAGGTGTACTGGGGACACCCCCAGGGGGCATCCGCCGGGGGCCAAGGGCAGCCCCGGCACGCCGACCTGCGCCGTCGCCCGATCGGAGCACCGTCGTGTGGCCGAGCCGGTCCGGGGGAACTCGGCAGCCATGGACGATCAGGCCCGTACCCCCACGTCGTACTGGATCGAGACGGCACCGCCCGGCGACCTCGCACCCCCGCCGGACGGCGACCTGACCGTCGAGGTCGCCGTCGTGGGCGCCGGCATCGCCGGGATCAGCACGGCCTGGGAGCTGACCCGGCGCGGCCACTCCGTCGCACTGCTGGAAGCGGACCGCGTCGCCGCCGGCGTCACCGGGCACACCACCGCCAAGGTCAGCGCCCAGCACACCCTCATCTACGACCGGCTCCGCCGCACCCGCGGCAAGGACGGGGCCCGCTTGTTCGCGGCCTCCCAGACGGACGCGATCCGGCATGCCGCCGAGACCGCGGACGCCCTCGGCATCGAGTGCGACTGGGAGGAGACGGCGGCGTACACCTACGCCGAGGACGGCGACCGTACCGACGAGCTGCGGGCCGAGGCCGCCGCGGCCCGGGAGGCGGGCCTGACCGCCGAGTACGTCACCGACACGGACCTGCCGTTCCCGGTCGCCGGTGCGGTCCGGGTCGAGGGGCAGGCGCAGTTCCACCCCCGCAAGTACCTGCTGGGACTGGTCGAGGACCTGCGCCGACTCGGAGGCCGTGTGCACGAGCGCACCCGCGTGGTCGCACTCTCCGAGGGGGAGCCCTGCGTGCTGACCACCGAGGACGGTGTGAAGGTGAGCGCGCGGTCCGTCGTGGTCGCCACCCACTACCCGGTCTTCGACCGCGCGCTGCTGTTCACCCGGCTGTCGGCCCGCCGCGAACTGGTGGTAGCCGCTCCCATCGAGGCGACCGCCGCACCCGCCGGCATGTACATCACCCCCGAGCAGAACACCCGCTCCGTGCGCACCGCGCCCTACGACGACGGCAGGCGCCTGCTCATCGTCACCGGTGAGCACTTCACGCCGGGCACCGGCGGCGACGTCCGGGCACGGTTCGAGGCGCTGTCCTCCTGGGCGGTGGAGCGGTTCGGGGACCTCGACTTCACTCACCGGTGGGCCACCCAGGACACGGACCCCACCGACTCGGTGCCGCTCGTGGGCCCGCTGCACCCCGGCAGCAGGCACACCTACGTGGCCACCGGCTTCGGCGGCTGGGGAATGGCCAGCGGGATCATGGCGGGCCGTCTGCTGTGCGATCTGATCACCGGTCACGACAACACCTGGAGCGACCTGTACGACCCGCGCCGCGTGGCGCCCGTCCTGCGTGAGGGCATGGACTTCGTCAAGCACCAGGCGGACGTGGCCCGCCACTTCGTCGGCGACCGGCTCCAGCACCTGCCCGGCCCCTCCCGCACGTCGGTGGACGACATCGAGCCGGGCGACGGCGCCGTCGTCCATGTCTCGGGAAAGCGCTGCGCCGTCCACCGCGACGAGGACGGGAAGCTGCACGCCGTCTCGGCCAAGTGCACGCACCTGGGCTGCATCGTGTCGTTCAACCGCGCCGAACGCGCCTGGGAGTGCCCCTGCCACGGCTCCCGCTTCGACCCGGACGGCCGGGTGGTGCAGGGCCCGGCGGTACGGCCCCTGGAGCCGCGGGACATCTGAGGTACCTGCCTCAGCCGACCAGCACGACCTCCAGCGTGCGCGGCCCGTGCACGCCCTCCACCCGGTCCAGTTCGATGTCGCTGGTCGCCGAGGGCCCGGAGATCCAGGTCGACGGGCGGGCCGGGTCGAGCCGTTCGAGGGCCTGCGGCACGGACGCCACGACCTGTTCGGGGACCCGTACGACACAGACGTGGTGGTCGGGAATGAGCGTGATGCGGCGACGGCCCTGGTCGGGGGAGCCGTCCAGGACGATGGTGCCGGTCTCGGCGACGGCCAGCGCGCAGCCCGTCACCACGCTGTCCACGCGGTCCAGTTCGTGCGGGGTGCTCTCGGCACGGTCGTGCACGCGGGTCGCGTCCACCGCCCCCAGCCAGTGCGGCGGCAACCCCGGCGGGACGAGCACGCTGCGCGAGCCGCGCTCGGCCAGCAGCCGCATCAGCAGGCCGGGCAGTTCCTCGTCCGTGCAGCGGTGCACGACGGCCCGGTAGTCCGCCAGGTTCTCGGCCAGCAGATTGACCGTCTCCTCGACACCGCGCTCCCCGTGGGCGCGCAGATAGTCCCGGGGCACCGCCTGCTCGTAGGGGAGACCCCTCCCGGGCCGTTCAGGCCCTGGGGGAGTGTCGCCGAGCCGTTCCTCCTCCGGTACGTCGGCCAGGGCGCGCCGCACCCGGCCCAGGATCCGCTCCCTGCTGCTCACTTCCCGGCCTCCTTGCCGCCGTTCGTACGCTGCCACCAGTCCCGGAACGGCTCCCGCGGCACCGTCGGCAGGTCCCTGGTCCCGCTCCACGCCCTGCCCGGCCCGGGCAGCGACCGCGGATGCAGGCGCCGGGTGCGCGAGGCGAGCCGCTGACCGGCCCGCAGTGCCCCCGGCCGACTGAACGCCCAGCGCGCCGCACGCATCGCGGCCCGCTCGGCGGCGTGCCCCTTCGCGGGCTTCAGCACCACCTTGTTGCCGCGCGAGGTGACCTCGCCGCCCTCAACGACCCGCTCTCTCAGATGCACCAGCACCTCGGGGATGTCGATGGCGACCGGGCACACCTCGTAGCAGGCGCCGCACAGCGACGACGCGTACGGCAGCGACGCGTCGATCTCACTGGCCACACCCCGCAGTTGGGGGCTGAGGATGGCGCCGATCGGACCCGGGTAGACCGAGCCGTACGCGTGCCCGCCCGCCCGCTCGTACACCGGGCAGACGTTGAGGCACGCCGAGCAGCGGATGCAGCGCAGGGCCTGGCGGCCGACCTCGTCGGCGAGCGTGTCCGTGCGGCCGTTGTCGAGCAGGACCAGGTGGAAGTCCCGTGGCCCGTCCTCGCCGGTCGTACCGGTCCACATGGAGGTGTACGGGTTCATGCGCTCGGCGGTGGAGGAGCGCGGCAGGGTCTGCAGGAACACCTCCAGGTCCCGCCAGGTGGGCACGGTCTTCTCGATGCCGACGACCGAGATCAGCGTCTCCGGCAGGGTCAGGCACATCCGCCCGTTGCCCTCGGACTCCACGACCACCAGTGTTCCGGTCTCGGCGACCATGAAGTTGGCGCCCGAGATGCCGACCTTGGCGCGCAGGAACTTCTCGCGCAGATGGAGGCGGGCCGCCTCCGCGAGTTCGGCGGGGGTGTCGGTCAGGCCGTCGGGCGCCGGGCGCCCCCACCCGCCCATCTCCCTCAGGAAGATGTCCCGGATCTCACCCCGGTTGCGATGGATCGCCGGGACCAGGATGTGCGAGGGCCGGTCCTTGCCCAACTGCACGATCAGTTCGGCGAGATCCGTCTCGTAGGCACGGATGCCCTCGGCCTCCAGGGCTTCGTTCAGCCCGATCTCCTGCGTGGCCATCGACTTGACCTTGACGACCTCCGACTCACCGGTCGCCTTCACCAGGTCCGCCACGATCCTGTTCGCCTCGTCGGCGTCGGCCGCCCAGTGGACCGTGCCGCCCGCCGCCGTGACCGATTCCTCCAACTGCACGAGGTAGCGGTCGAGATGACGCAGGGTATTGTCCTTGATCCGCTTCCCGGCCTCCCGGAGCGCCGCCCAGTCGGACACCTCCGCGACGGCCTTCGCCCGCTTGGCGCGGATCGTGTGCGTGGCGTGCCGCAGATTGCCGCGCAGGGTCGCGTCGTACACGGCCTCGTGCGCGGCCTCGGGAAACGCCGGCATCCCGACGAACGTCCCGCTCATACCGCCGGCTCCTCCTCCGTGCTCGCCAGGATCTCCGCGATGTGCACCGGCCGCATGCCGGTGCCGAGCCGCGCCATCGTGCCGCCGATGTGCATCAGACAGGAGTTGTCGGCCGCGCACAGCACGTCGGCACCCGTCGACTCGGCGTTGCGCACCTTGTCCGCGCCCATCGACGCCGAGACGTCGGGGTTCTTCAGCGCGAAGGTGCCGCCGAAACCGCAGCACTCCTCGGCACCCGGCAACTCCACCAGCTCCAGCCCCTTGACGGCCCGCAGCAGCCGCCCGGGCCGGTCGCCGAGGCCCAGCCCGCGCAGCCCGTGGCAGGTGGGGTGGTAGGTCACCTTGTGCGGGTAGTAGGCCCCGACGTCCGTCAGCCCCAACACGTCCACCAGGAACTCGGTGAGCTCGTACGTCTTCGGCACCACGGGCGCGAGCGTCGCCGCGAGCGCGTCCCCGCGTCCCTCGGCCCGCGCCCGCTCACCCATCCGCGGATACAGCTCCCGCACCATCGCCCCGCACGACCCGGACGGGGTGACGATCGCCTCGTACCCTCCGAATACATCGGAGAAATGCCGGGCCAGCGGCTCGGCCTCATGGCGATAACCGGTGTTGTAGTGGGCCTGCCCGCAGCAGGTCTGGGCCATCGGGAAGTCGACCTCGACTCCCAGCCTGGTCAGCAGTTTCACCACGGCGCGCCCGGTGTCCGGATAGAGCGTGTCGTTGACGCAGGTCAGGAACAGGGCGACACGCATCGCGGCTCCTCGTGATCGGTCATCGGATGAGTGCAGGGTAGTGCGGACGCGTGGCCCAGGGGAGTCCCCCGCTCACCGCCGGGTGAGCCGGGCCTCCGCCTTGTCCCAGCGTGCCGCGTCGCCCCGCGGCCGGTACCGCGTGAGCGGCTGCGTACGGGTGAGCAGCCGCCGCCCGTCGGCGAGGTCGCCGACCAGCCCGTGGGTCCGGGCCTGGACGAGGACGTTCCCCAGCGCGGCGGCCTCGGTCGGGCCGGCCACCACCGGCAGGCCGCATGCGTCTGCGGTCGACTGGCACAGCAGGGCGTTGCGCGTGCCGCCCCCGACGATGTGCACGACGTCGACCGGGTGGTCGGCCAGCCGCTGGGCCTGCGCGATCGCCCGCCGGTGGGCGAGGGCGAGCGAGTCGAGGATGCAGCGCGTGATCTCGGCGGGCGACCCGGGCACCGGCTGCCCGGAGGCCCGGCACGCCTCGGCGATCCGCTCCGGCATCCGGCCCGGCGCCAGGAACGCCGCGTCCCCCGCGTCCACGACCGACCGCAGCGCCGGCACCTTGGAAGCCTCCAGCAGCAGGGCCCCCAGATCGGGCTCCCCCCAGGCCCGTACGCACTCCTGGAGCAGCCACAGCCCCATGATGTTGCGCAGGTACCGGACGGTGCCGTCCAGCCCCAGTTCGTTGGTGAAGTTGGCGGCCCGGCTCTCCTCGGTGAGCACGGGAGCGCCCAGCTCCAGTCCCGCCAGGGACCATGTGCCGGTGCAGATGTAGGCGAACCGCTCACCCTCGGCCGGCACGGCGGCCACCGCGGACGCGGTGTCGTGCGAACCGACCGCCGTCACCGGCACCGGACCGGTCAGCCCGGTCTCCTCCAGCACCTCGTCGCGCAGCAGCCCCGCCAGATCGCCCGGCTGCCGCAGCGGCGCGAACAGGCCCAGGTCGATGCCCAGCCGGGCGGCGATGCCGTCCGCCCAGTCGCGGGTGCGCGGGTCGATGAGCTGGGTCGTCGAGGCGTTGGTGAGCTCGGTGCCCTGCTCGCCGGTGAGCCAGTACGCCATCAGGTCGGGGATGAGCAACAGACGTTTGGCATGGGCCAGTTGCGCCGACGAGCGGGCCGCCGTCAGCTGGTACAGGGTGTTGAAGGGCGCGTACTGCGACCCGGTGGCGGCGTACAACTCCTGCGCCGGTACGGTCGCCCACACCTTCTCCGCGACGCCCTCCGTCCGGGAGTCCCGGTAGTGCACGGGATTGCCGAGCAGCGCCCCGTCCGCGTCCAGCAGCCCGTAATCCACGGCCCAGCTGTCGATGCCGACGGAGTCGACCCGCCCCGCGGCCCGCAACCCGTCCAGCACCCCCGCGTACAGGGCGAGGACGTCCCAGCGCAGCCCTTCCGGCACCCGCACCGGACGGTTGGGGAAGCGATGGGCCTCCTCCAGCTCCAGGGAGTCCGGGCCGACGCGGCCGACCATGACACGCCCGCTGGACGCGCCGAGGTCGACCGCGGCGTACGACTTCACGGCCGCGCTCACCGCAGGAAGGCGGCCGCGACGCCGGCGTCGACCGGGATGTGCAGCCCGGTGGTGTGGGTCAGGTCGCCGCCGGTGAGGGCGAAGACGGCGTTCGCGACATGCTCGGGCAGCACCTCGCGCTTGAGGATGGTCCGCTGGGCGTAGAACTCGCCCAGCTTCTCCTCCTCCACCCCGTACACGGCGGCCCGCTGCGCCCCCCATCCACCGGCGAAGATCCCGGAGCCGCGTACGACGCCGTCCGGGTTGATCCCGTTGACGCGGACGCCGTGCTCACCGAGTTCGGCGGCCAGCAGCCGTACCTGGTGGGCCTGGTCGGCCTTGGTGGCCGAGTAGGCGATGTTGTTGGGCCCGGCGAAGACGGCGTTCTTGGAGGCGATGTAGACGATGTCGCCGCCCAGCCCCTGCGCGATCAGCACGCGTGCGGCCTCGCGCGACACCAGGAACGAGCCGCGCGCCATGATGTCGTGCTGGAGGTCCCAGTCCTCGGCCGAGGTCTCCAGCAGCGGCTTGGAGACGGAGACACCGGCGTTGTTCACCACGAGGTCGACCCCGCCGAAGGCCAGCATGGCGGCCTTGAAGGCGTCGGCGATCTGCTCCTCGGACGTGACGTCCACCGTCACCGCGACGGCCTTGTCAGGTCCGCCCAGCTCCTCGGCGACGGCCTCGGCGTTCTCGCCGTTCAGGTCCGCGACGACCACGCACGCGCCCTCGGCGACCAGCCGCCGCGCGATGGCTTTGCCGATCCCGCTGCCGGCGCCCGTCACCAGGGCGACCCGGGTGGCGAGCGGCCTGGGCTTCGGCATCCGCTGGAGCTTGGCCTCCTCAAGGGCCCAGTACTCGATGCGGAACTTCTCGGACTCCTCGATCGGCGCGTACGTCGAGACCGCCTCGGCGCCGCGCATCACGTTGATGGCGTTGACGTAGAACTCACCGGCCACCCTGGCGGTCTGCTTGTCCTTGCCGAAGCTGAACATGCCCACCCCGGGCACCAGCACGATCGCCGGATCGGCGCCGCGCATGGCGGGGGAGCCGGGCTCGGCGTGCCGCTCGTAGTAGGCGGCGTACTCCTCGCGGTACCGGGCGTGCAGCTCCTTGAGCCGTGCGATCGCCTCGTCGAGGGGGGCGGTCGGCGGCAGGTCCAGCACGAGCGGCCGGACCTTGGTGCGCAGGAAGTGGTCGGGGCAGGAGGTACCGAGCGCGGCGAGCCGCGGGTGCTCGGCCCGAGCCACGAAGTCCAGCACGACCGCGCAGTCGTCGAAGTGGCCGACCTGCGGCCTGTCCTGCGAGGCGATCGCCCGGACGTACGGCGCCAGGGCGGCGGCCCGCTCCCGGCGCTCGCCGTCGGGCAGCGCCTCGTATCCCGCGATGACGGGTCCGAAGGGCTCGGCCTTCCCGTTCTCGGCGAGGAACGCCTCCGCGGTACGGATGATGTGCAGCGAGTTGCGCTCGCACTCCTCGGAGGTGTCACCCCAGGCGGTGATCCCGTGCCCGCCCAGGACACACCCGATGGCCTGCGGGTTTGCGGCCTTCACGGCCGCGATGTCCAGCCCCAGCTGGAACCCGGGCCGCCGCCAGGGCACCCACACCACGGTGTCCCCGAAGCACTCGGCGGTCAGCTTCTGCCCGTCGGCGGCGCAGGCGAGCGCGATACCGGAGTCGGGGTGGAGGTGGTCGACGTGGGCCGCCTCGACGAGCCCGTGCATGGCGGTGTCGATGGAGGGGGCCGCTCCGCCCCTGCCGTGCAGGCAGTAGTCGAAGGCGGCGACCATCTCGTCCTCGCGCTCGACGCCGGGGTAGACGTCGACGAGCGCCCGCATCCGGTCCAGCCGCAGCACTGCCAGCCCGCTCTCGGTGAGCGTGCCGAGGTCACCGCCGGATCCCTTGACCCACATCAGCTCGACGTCGCCGCCGGTGACGGGGTCGGTGGCGGTGCCCTTGGCGGAGGCGTTGCCGCCGGCGTAGTTGGTGTTGCGGGGATCGGAGCCGAGCCGGTGGGAACGGGCGAGGAGCGCGGCGGCTTCGGGATGGGGAGCCATGATCATCAGGTCCTGTCTGGGAGAAGGTGCGGATACGCCCTCAGGGGGCGCGGGGAGCCGCGCGACCGGCCGCATACCGGCCCGCAGCCCGAAGACGACAGATCTCGGCGGACGCCCAGGGTCTGTCGTTCGGATCAGGTCGGCTGGGAGGAACTGCGCCTCTCGGCCCACCCGAGCGGGGTCTGGTGCGTGCAGCTGCAAGGCGGAGGAGGGCGCCGATGCGGAGCATCGGCAACCGACGACAATGCGGCAGATGCGCGTGCCGGCCCCCGCGACGCCGGCCTGATCCAAACGACAGGCCCTATGCCCCCCACCCGGCCTGCTGCCCGCCGACCCGCTCGGCAACGATCTTCTCGGCCCACCCGGACCGCCGGTACGCCGCCATGGGCTCGGGGTCCAGCCCCATCTCCTGCCGCACCTCACGCAGCAGCGGACGCACGTCCGTGTCATAGGCGTCCATCAGCACGGCGTTCGCCTCCAGCACGTCCCCGGCGGCCTGCGCCGCGGCCAACGCCTCCCGGTCGACGAGCAGCGCCTTCGCGGTGGCCTCCTGCACGTTCATCACGGACCGGATGATCGCCGGGATCTTCGCCTCGATGTTGTGGCACTGGTCGAGCATGAACGCGACCTCGGGGGAGAACCCGCCCCCACGCACGACCTCGTACATGATCCGGAACAGCTGGAACGGGTCCGCGGCGCCCACCATCAGGTCGTCGTCCGCGTAGAAGCGCGAGTTGAAGTCGAACCCGCCGAGCCTGCCCTCCCGCAGCAGTGTCGCGACGATGAACTCGATGTTGGTGCCGGGCGCGTGATGCCCGGTGTCCACCACGACCTGCGCCTTCGGTCCGAGCTTCAGGCAGTGGGCGTACGCCGTCCCCCAGTCCGGCACGTCCGTCGTGTAGAAGGCCGGTTCGAAGAACTTGTACTCCAGCAGCATCCGCTGTCCGTCCCCGAGCCGCTCGTACACCTCGGCCAGCCCTTCGGCCAGCCGGTCCTGGCGGGCCCGGATGTCGTCCTGTCCGGGATAGTTCGTACCGTCCGCGAACCACAGCTTCAGATCCCGCGAGCCCGTCGCGTCCATGATGTCGACGCACTCCAGCAGGTGATCGACGGCCTTGCGCCGCACCCGCGCGTCCGGATGGCAGATGCTGCCGAGCCGGTAGTCGTCGTCCTGGAACGTGTTCGAGTTGATCGCGCCCAGCTTCACGCCGCGCTCCTCGGCGTGCTTGGCCAGCGCCGAGTAGTCGTCGACCGAGTCCCACGGGATGTGCAGGGCGACGGTGGGGGCGACGCCGGTGAACTCGTGCACCTTCGAGGCGTCGTCCACCTTCTCCTGCGGTGTCCGCGGAACGCCCTGCTGGGCGAACACCTTGAACCGCGTCCCCGAGTTCCCGTACGCCCACGACGGCGTTTCGACTGCCTGGGTCTTGAGTGCGGCCTTCACGGCGGCGAGCTCGGTCACGAAGGGCTCCTGTGACGTCGGGACGTAAGTCGGACGGTAGGCGTGCTGAAAGGTGTCGCTGTGAAACGATTCAAGACGGGAACGTATGAGTCGGTCGAGGGGGTGTCAACCCCCGTGGTCAAGCCTGTTCGCCGTGGCTCGACCGTTACTTCGCCCGTCGAAACTTTTTCGACACGGACCCATTGACGTGACATGCGCTCCATGTCTAACGTCCCGGCCAACCAAGTTGAAACCTTTCACGACGTCGGGAGGGCCGCCCCGCCGGCGTCGTCGAGGAGCCCCCATGACCCACCCGTCCACCACGGGTCCGGCCCCGGTTCTCGCGCTCAGGGACATCTCGAAGTCCTTCGGCGCGGTCCGCGCCCTGAGGGACGTCTCCCTGGAGCTGTTCCCCGGGGAGGTGCACGCCCTCGCCGGCGAGAACGGCGCGGGCAAGTCCACCCTCATCAAGACGCTCGCCGGCGTGCACCGGCCCGACGCGGGCCAGGTGCTGCTCGACGGTGAGCCGGTCGTCTTCCACGGCCCCGGCGACGCCCGCGACGCCGGCATCGCGGTGATCTACCAGGAGCCGACCCTGTTCCCGGACCTGTCGATCGCCGAGAACATCTTCATGGGCCGCAGGCCCAAGCGCTCCCTCGGCCGGATCGACCACAAGGCCACGCACGCCGCCACCCTCGCCCTGATGCGGCGGCTCGGCGTCGAGCTCGACCCCGACCGCCCCGCACGCGGCCTGTCCATCGCGGACCAGCAGATCGTCGAGATCGCCAAAGCGCTCTCGTTCGACGCCCGCGTCCTCATCATGGACGAGCCGACCGCCGCCCTCACCGGCAGCGAGGTCGCCCGCCTCTTCGCGGTCGTGCGCACCCTGCGCGAACAGGGCGCCGCCGTCCTCTTCATCTCCCACCGGCTGGAGGAGATCTTCCAGATCTGCCAGCGGGTCACCACCCTGCGCGACGGTGCCTGGATCGCCGGCGAACCGCTCGCCGGCATGACAGAGGACGACCTCGTGCGCCGCATGGTCGGCCGCGACCTCGACGAGCTGTACCCCAAGCAGGACGTGAAGCCGGGCGAGGTCGCCCTGAGCGTGCGCCGCCTGACCCGCGAGGGCGTCTTCACCGACGTCTCCTTCGAGGTGCGGCGCGGTGAGATCGTCGGTCTCGCGGGGCTCGTCGGCGCGGGCCGTACCGAGGTCGCGCGGGCCGTGTTCGGCATCGACCGCTGGGACGCCGGCGAGGTCACCGTGGACGGCAAGGCGCTGACCAACGGCGCCCCGTCGACCGCCATGGCCTCCGGCCTCGCGCTCGTCCCCGAGGACCGGCGCGCCCAGGGCCTGGTGATGGACATGTCCATCGAGCGCAACATCGGCCTCACCGGGCTGCGTACGACCGTCAGGGCGGGGCTGATGGACCGCGGTGCCGAACGCAGCCGCTCCCTCGACTGGGCCGTCAAACTCCAGGTGAAATACGCCCGGATCGCCGACGCCGTGTCGACCCTGTCGGGCGGCAACCAGCAGAAGGTCGTCCTCGCCAAGTGGCTCGCCACCGGCCCCAAGGTGCTCATCGTCGACGAACCGACCCGGGGCATCGACGTCGGTACCAAGGCCGAAGTGCACCGGCTCCTGGGCGAGTTGGCCGCCGACGGGGTCGCCGTCCTGATGATCTCCTCCGACCTGCCCGAGATCCTCGGCATGGCCGACCGCGTGCTCGTGATGCACGAGGGCCGCCTCACCGCCGAGATCCCGCGCTCCGACGCCACCGAGGAGACCGTGATGGCCGCGGCCACCGGGAGGGCCGCCGCATGACGGTGATCACTCCCGAAAAGACTCCCGTGACCGACGTACCCGAATCCAGCGGCGCCCGCCTCGTCGACCGCGTCTTCAAGATGCGCGAACTCGCCATCCTGGCCGTCTTCGTGGTGATGATCGTCGTCACCCAGCTGGGCAACAGCCAGTTCCTCACCGAGCAGGGCATCAAGGACCTGCTCCTGAACGCGACGATCCTCGTCCTGGTCGCCACGGGTCAGTCCCTGGTGGTGATCACACGCAATGTCGACCTCTCGGTCGGCTCCACGCTCGGCATCAGCGCCTTCGCCGCCGGCGTCCACCTCCAGGGCGGCGGGAACCCGGTCGTGGCCGTGCTCCTGGCGGTCCTGACGGGCGTCGGCTTCGGTCTGCTCAACGGCCTGCTCGTCAGCCTCGGCCAGGTGCCCGCCCTCGTCGTCACCCTCGGCACCCTCTACATCATCCGCGGCATCGACTCCATCTGGGTCGGCTCCCGGCAGATCGTCGCCTCCGCTCTCCCGGACGGCTTCGTCGACTTCGGCTCCGGCGGCATCCTCGCGGTGCCGTACCTGGCGCTGATCGCCCTCGCCGTCCTGATCGCGACCGCCTACTACCTCAAGCACTTCGGCAGCGGTCGCGAGCTCTACGCCCTGGGCTCCAACCCCGAGGCCGCCCGCCTGGCCGGCATCCCGGTGCGCAAGCGGATCCTCGCCGCGTACACCTTCTGCGGAGCGCTGGCCGGCCTCGCGGGTGCGCTGTACCTGGCCCGCTTCGGCAACGTCGACTCCAGCACCGGCAACGGCTACGAACTCACCGTGGTCAGCGCGGTCGTCGTCGGGGGCGTGGTCTTCACCGGCGGCTCCGGCAGCGTCTACGGCGCGGCGCTCGGCGCGCTGCTGCTGACCTCCATCAACAGCGTGCTGCCCGCCCTGGGGGTCAGCTCCGTCTGGGTGCTCGCCATCAACGGCCTCCTGCTCATCCTCGCCATAGCGGTCGACCGGATCGTCGCGCTGCGCGTGGCCTCCGCCCTGAAGAAGAGGAACGCCCGCCATGGCTGACTCGTCGCTCGCGCGCGCCGTTCGCTGGGACACCGTCGTCGGCGCCCTCCTGATCGTCGTCCTGTTGCTGTCCTTCGGATTCGTCGACGGCTTCGGCAACGCCCTCAACCTGTCGTTCCTGATCGGCAACACGCTGCCCATCGCGCTGGTCGCCCTGCCGATGACCCTGCTCGTGGTCTCCGGTGAGATCGACCTGTCGGTGGCCTCCACGGCCGGGCTCTCGGGGGCCGTGATGGGCGCCCTGTGGAACCAGGGCATGACGATCGAGACCATCATCCCGATCTGTCTGCTGCTCGGCGTCGGGTGCGGACTGGTCAACGGCCTGCTGGTGACCAAGCTGGGCCTGCCGTCCCTCGCCGTCACCATCGGCACCCTCGCCGCCTACCGGGGCATCGCGCAGATCGTCCTCGGCTCGAACGCGGTCACCGACTTCCCCACCCCGTACCTGGACTTCGCGGCCGGCCGCATCGGTGACACCTTCGTCCCGGACGCCTTCCTGCCCTTCCTCGTCCTGCTCGCGATCGCCGTGGTCGCCCTGCACGCCACCGCGTTCGGGCGGTCTTTGTTCGCGATCGGCGCGAGCGAGGAGGCCGCGCGGTTCGCCGGGATCCGGGTCAAGCGGCAGAAGCTGATCCTGTTCACGGTGACCGGTCTGATGGCCTCCCTCACCGGCATCTTCTGGGCCCTGCACTACGCCAGTGCCCGCTACGACAACGCCACCGGTCTCGAACTGTCCGTCGTGGCCGCCGTCCTGCTGGGCGGTATCGACTTCGACGGGGGCAAGGGCACGCTCGGCGGCGCGATCGCGGGAGTCTTCCTGCTCGGCGCGCTGCAGAACGTGATGAGCCTCCAGGACGTCTCCGCCCAGTCGCAGATCGTCGTCACCGGCGTCCTGCTCGTCCTCTCCGTGCTCGGCCCCAGGGTCGCGCGCCAGATCTCGGTGGCGAGGGCGGGCCGCAGAGCCGCGTGAACGCTCCGCCGGAAAGGCCGTTCTGAACACCGTGGACCGTCTGCGGCCGGTCGCGCGGTCCCCACGCCCCCAGGGCACCCACTCACCTTCGTCAAGAGGATCCGCCATGCGCAAGTCATCCCTCCGCCGTGCCTCCGCCGGCCTCGCCGCCGTCACCTCCCTCGCCCTCGCCCTCACCGCCTGCGGCGGCACCACCAAGGAGGACGTGAAGAACGAGGGCGCCTCCGCCGCCGCCGGCGGCAAGGCCGACCCCGACGCCGAACTGAAGAAGGGCCTGACCGTCGGCTTCCTGCCCAAGCAGGTCAACAACCCCTACTTCACCTCCGCCGACAAGGGCGGCGAGGCGGCCCTGAAGGAACTGGGTTCCAGCTACAAGGAGGTCGGCCCGTCCAGCGCGACCGACACCGCCGGCCAGGTCTCCTACGTCAACACGCTCACCCAGCAGCAGGTCGACGCGATGGCCGTCTCCGCGCAGGACCCGGGCGCCCTGTGCACCGCGCTCAAGCAGGCCATGAAGAACGGCATCAAGGTCGTCACCTACGACTCCGACACCACCGCCGACTGCCGCAACGCCTTCGTCTCGCAGGCCTCCGCGGAGGACCTCGGCCGCACCGAGGTGCAGCTGCTCGCCGAACAGATCGACTACAAGGGCGAGATCGCGATCCTCTCCGCCGCGCAGACCGCGACGAACCAGAACATCTGGATCGACTTCATGAAGAAGGAGCTCCAGGACCCGAAGTACAAGGACATCAAGCTCGTCAAGGTCGCCTACGGCGACGACGACGCCCAGAAGTCCTTCCAGCAGACCCAGGGCCTGCTCCAGGAGTACCCGAACCTGAAGGGGATCATCTCCCCGACCACCGTCGGCATCAAGGCCGCGGCCCAGTACCTGTCGGGCTCCAAGTACAAGGGCAAGGTCAAGCTGACCGGCCTCGGCACCCCCAACGACATGCGCAAGTACGTCAAGAACGGCACCGTCGAGGCGTTCGAGCTGTGGGACCCGGCGAAGCTCGGCGACCTCGCCGCCCGCGCCGCCGTCGCCCTGGTCTCCGGCCGGATCACCGGCAAGGAGGGCGAGACCTTCAAGGCCGGCGACAAGACCTACACCATCGGCAAGGACGGTGTGATCAGCCTCGGCAAGCCGACCGTCTTCGACGCCGAGAACATCGACCAGTACAACTTCTAGGGCCTCCAGGCCCCTTCGTCCCTTCGGGAGCTGGTACTTCATGCAGCGCGTCTGCTTCCTCCTCAAGGTCCGTGAGGACCGGATCGCCGAGTACCGCGAACGCCATGCCGCCGTGTGGCCGGAGATGCTCCAAGCGCTCTCGGCCACCGGCTGGCACAACTACTCCCTCTTCCTGCGCGACGACGGCCTGCTCGTCGGCTACCTGGAGACCGAGGACTTCGAGGCCGCGAAGGCCGCCATGGAGGCCACCGAGGTCAACGCCCGCTGGCAGGCCGAGATGGGGGAGTTCTTCGAGGCTCTCGACGGCGCTCGACCGGACGAGGCGATGAAGCCGCTCACCGAGGTGTTCCACCTCGCCTGACACCCCCGTGTTCCACCTCGCCTGACACCCCCGCTCCGCCCCACTTCCCCCGCTCCGCCCCTCCACGCACCTCGCCGACCAGGGAGTCCCCCGAGATGAAGAGACGTACGCTGCTGGGCGCCGCATTCGCAGGAGCCGTCGTGACCCCAGCCCTCGCCTCCGGTACTGCCCGCGCCGCCGACCCGGGCCCGTCCGTCACCCTGGCCGGCACCACCACGCTCGACACGCAGGCCATCTACTTCGTGTCGTACGACGGCCTGGTCAACAACAACTCCTTCCAGAAGAACGGCCTGCTGACCTACAAGGGCCACCAGTACGCCGTCTGGTACACCGCCGACCGCAACGCCGTCGTCGGCCGCCGCGCGCTCGGCTCGCACACCTGGTCCACGGTCAAGGTCGGCCATACCCTGCGCTACAACGACTCCCACAACGTCATCTCGATGGGGATCTCCAAGGTCGACGGCCGACTCCACCTCAACATGGACTCGCACAGCGACGGCTTCACCTACGTCAAGTCGGTCGCCGGCCTCATGGACGATCCGGCCGGCCTGAGCTGGACCGCGAGCCGCTTCGGCGCGCCCCGCTCCACCCTGGACGGCCTCGCGCTCACCTCGCAGTTCACCTACCCACAGTTCGTCTCCACCCCCGACGGCAAGCTTCAGCTCAGCTACCGGGTCGCCGTCTCCGGCAACGGCCGCAACGCCCTCGCGGAGTACGACGGTTCGAGGTGGACCGACCTGGGCGAGTGGAGCAGCTCCACGGGGACGTACACCAGCGAGCACGGCTCCTCCACCGCCCGCAACATGTACCTGCACGGCATCGACTACGACCGGGGCGGCAGGCTGCACTCCTTCTTCACCTGGCGCGAGCAGAACGGCGCCGTGATGTGCTCCGGCGGCGGCATCACCAACCACGACACCGGCTACGTCTACTCCGACGACCGCGGCCGCACCTGGCGCAACGACGCCGGCACCGTCGTCGGTGTCACCGGCGGCTCGGACAAGGTGTCCGTGAACGACGCCGGCCTGGTCGTGGACCCGCTCAACCCCGACCACTCCCTGATGAACCAGGAGAGCCAGTTCACCGACTCCGCCGGCCGGCCGCACGCGATCATCAGCTACGTCCCCGGCCGCTTCGGCCAGTGCACCACGAACTACGTCGCCGACCGGACGCGCAACGGCCGCGCCTTCCACGTCCGCAAGAACGCCTCCGGCAGCTGGCAGAAGACCGAGATCCCGGTCCCGCTCAACTCCAGCCAGCGCACCAAGCTGATCCTGGACAAGTACGACAACGCGTACGCGATCTTCCCGTTCTGCCGTATAGCCGGCGCCTCCAAGGCCTCCGGGTACACGGACTGGACGGTGCTGTACGACGGTGTCGCCGCCGGGCTGAGCGCCTTCGGCGAGGTCGTGATCGACGAGACCCGCGTCGGGCAGGACCACTTCCTGTCGATCATGTACCAGGAGAAGTCCGGCGGTACGACGCCTTCGGCGCTGCGTAACCTCGACTTCCGTCTGCCCGCCTGATCGCAGCCGTGCTGGGCGGTGTGACGGTAATGTGAAGGCCTTCCCGCCGCCCCGCGTCCCAACCGTTCTTCCTGGAGGTCCCTGCCCGATGGCCCAGTCGGTGGGTATCAAGGACGTCGCCCGCGCCGCCGGAGTCTCCGTCGGCACGGTCTCGAACGTCATCAACCGTCCGGACTCGGTCGCCACCGAGACCCGGGCGCGGGTGCAGTCCGCGATAGACCGGCTGGGCTATGTCCGCAGCGAGTCCGCGCGTCAGCTGCGCGCGGGCCGCAGCCGGATCATGGGGCTGCTCGTCCTCGACATGGGCAACCCCTTCTTCGTCGACGTCGCGCGTGGCGCCGAGCGGGCCGCGCGGGCGGCCGGGCTCGGCGTGATGGTCTGCAACAGCGCGCAGAGCGCGAGCGAGGAGGCCGAGTACCTGTCGCTCTTCGCCGAACAGCGGGTGCGCGGCGTCCTGCTGACCCCGGCCGACGCCACCGGCCGCAACATCGAGACGTTCCGGCGGCACAACATCCCCTTCGTGCTCGTCGACCGGGTCGCCGAGGGCACCACCGAGTGCTCGGTCTCCGTGGACGACGTCGCCGGCGGCGCCCTGGCCGTACGCCATCTCGTCGACGCCGGGCACCGCTCCATCGCCTACGTCAGCGGGCCGCCCGGTCTGAACCAGGTCAGCGACCGCCGCACCGGCTCCCTGAACGCACTGGAGGAGGCCGGCCTCGGGCCCGAGCACCTGCGCGAACTGCCCACCGAGCGGCTCGACGTCGCCGCCGGCCGGGACGCCGGCGCCCGACTGCTCGGCCTCGCCGAGCGCCCCACCGCCGTCTTCTGCGCCAACGACCTGCTCGCTCTCGGCGTCCTGCAGGCCATGTACGCCGCCGGCGTCAGCGTCCCCGACGACCTCGCGATCGTCGGCTACGACGACATCGAGTTCGCCGCCGCCGCGGCCGTCCCCCTCACCTCCGTACGGCAGCCCGCGGTCACCATGGGCACCCTCGCGGCGGAGATGCTGCTGGAGGAGACGGAGGAGGAGACCGGGGCGAAGAAGCACGAGCACCGGCGTGTGGTCCTCCAACCCGAGCTGGTGGTGCGGCGGTCGAGCCTGTCGGCCCGCTGAGCCCACGTCGGCCGGGGCCCGCACCCGCTGATCCCGCGTTCAGCGGGGTTTCATGATCCCGAGGGCTCGGACGCGGACGAACATGTGCTGAACTGGGACGCGGCCCGAAAACCATCCGCCCCGGGAGCCCCGTTGACCGTCAGCTACCGCCAGCCCGGCGTCGTCCTCACCGACCGCCACTTCACCGTGCCCCTCGACCACGACACCCCGGCGGGGGAGACGATCGAGCTCTACGCCCGTGAGGTCGTCGCGAGCGACAAGACGCACCAGGACCTGCCCTGGCTGGTCTACCTCCAGGGCGGCCCCGGCTTCGGCGCCAACCGCTTCGTCGGCAAGGGCGCCTGGCTGGGCCGCGCCCTCAAGGAGTACCGCGTCCTGCTTCTCGACCAGCGCGGCACCGGGCACTCCACCCCCGCCAACCGCCAGACGCTCCCGCTGCGCGGGGGCCCCGCCGCCCAGGCCGACTACCTCACGCACTTCCGTGCCGACTCGATCGTCCGCGACTGCGAGGCGATCCGCCGCCAGGTGACGGGCGGCGCCCCCTGGACCGTGCTCGGCCAGAGCTTCGGCGGCTTCTGCACCGTCACCTACCTCTCCACCGCCCCCGAGGCGCTGTCCGGCGCCGTCATCACCGGCGGTCTGCCCTCCCTCGACGCCCACGCCGACGACGTCTACCGCGCCGCCTACCCGCGCATCGAGCGCAAGGTGGCCGCGCACTACGCCCGCTACCCCCAGGACGTCGAGCGCGCCCGCCGGATCGCCGACCACCTCCTCGCCAACGAGGTGGTCCTACCGGGCGGTTACCGCCTCACCGCCGAGGCCTTCCAGTCCCTCGGCATCCTCCTCGGCGGCAGCGAGGGCAGCCACCGCCTGCACTACCTCCTGGAGAACGCCTTCGTCCACACCCCGCAGGGCCCGGCCCTCTCCGACGCCTTCCAGGAGGAGGTCCAGGGCCTGCTGTCGTACGCGAGCCACCCGCTGTACGCCCTCGTCCACGAGGCCATCTACGGCCAGGACGCCCGCCCCACCGCCTGGTCCGCCGAGCGCGTGCGCGCCGAGTTCCCGCAGTTCGACGCGGCCAAGACGCTCGCGGGCGACGGACCGCTGCTGTTCACCGGCGAGACCATCCACCCCTGGATGTTCGACTGCGACCCGGCCCTGCGCCCGCTGCGCGAGACGGCCGAACTCCTCGCCGCCCGCACCGACTGGAAGCCCCTCTACGACCGCACGCGCCTGGCCGCCAACGAGGTCCCGGTCGCGGCGGCCGTGTACCACGACGACATGTACGTCGACACCGCGCACTCCCTCGCCACGGCACGCGCGATCCGCGGACTGCGGACCTGGGTCACCGACGAGTTCGAGCACGACGGCGTACGGGCCGGCGGCCCCCGTGTCCTGGACCGGCTGCTCGCGCTCGCCCGTGACGAAGCGTGATGTCGGTGCCACCGGTTAGTGTGCGGGCATGACCGAGCCGACGATCACTCAACTGAAGCCCATGCCCGAGGACTGGCAGCGCGCGCTCGCCGTCGTCGCGCACCCGGACGACCTGGAGTACGGCTGCTCGGCGGCGATCGCCGCCTGGACCGACGCCGGCCGTGAGGTCGCCTATGTCCTGGCCACGCGGGGGGAGGCCGGCATCGACACGCTGGAGCCCGCGAAGTGCGGTCCGCTGCGCGAGCGCGAGCAGCGGGCCAGCGCGGCGGTGGTCGGTGTGTCGGCGGTGGAGTTCCTCGACCACAAGGACGGCGTGATCGAGTACGGCACCGCGCTGCGCCGCGACATCGCCGCCGCGATCCGCCGGCACCGACCCGAGCTGGTGATCACCCTCAACCACCGGGACACCTGGGGCGGTGTCGCCTGGAACACGCCGGACCATGTGGCGGTCGGGCGCGCCACGCTGGACGCGGCCGGGGACGCCGGCAACCGCTGGATCTTCCCGGAACTCGTGGAGCAGGGCCTTCAGCCGTGGGACGGGGTCCGCTGGGTCGCCGTCGCGGGCTCCAGCGCACCCACGCACGCCGTGGACGCGACCGCCGGTCTGGAGCGTGCGGTGCGCTCACTGCTCGAACACCGCACCTACATCGAGGCGTTGACGGACGAGGACCCGCAGACGTACGCCCGCGGGTTCCTCACCGCGAACGCCGAGGCCACCGGTGAGCGCTTCGGCGGGAAGCCGGCCGTCGCCTTCGAGCTGTTCAGCCGGTAGCACCGCGTCGGCCTTCCGACGGACGCGGAAGACGCGAGGAGACACAAGGGGGACCGGGGACATGAGCAGCACGGACCGGCTGGCGGACCGCTTCGAGGAGCACCGAGGGCGTCTGCAGGCGGTCGCCTACCGCATGCTCGGCTCACTCGCCGAGGCGGAGGACGCCGTCCAGGAGAGCTGGCTCAAACTGAGCCGCAGCGACGCGGAAGCCATCGACAACCTCGGCGGCTGGCTGACCACCGTGGTCGGCCGGGTCTGCCTGGACATGCTGCGCTCGCGCACCCGGCGCCACGAGGAGCCGCTGGACGACACCTTCGTCCCGGACCCCGTGATCAGGCCGCTGTCCCAGGTCGACCCGGAACAGGAGGTGCTGCAGGCCGACTCGGTGGGCCTGGCCCTGCTGATCGTCCTGGAGACGCTGGAGCCCGCCGAGCGGATCGCGTTCGTACTCCACGACATGTTCGCGGTGCCGTTCGACGAGATCGCCCCCGTCGTGGAGCGCTCCTCCGCCGCGACCCGCCAGCTGGCGAGCCGGGCCCGGCGCCGGGTGCGGGGCGCCACCGCGTCGAGCGAGCCCGACCTCCGCAGGCAGCGGCAGGTCCTCGACGCCTTCATGGCGGCCGCCCGCGCCGGGGACTTCGAGGCCCTGCTCGCGGTCCTCGCCCCCGACGTCGTCCTGCGCGTCGACTCCGGGCCGCTGGCCGGCGGGGCGGCGGCGTCCAAACTGGTACGCGGTGGCAGGCGGGTGGCCGAACAGGCGATGCTGTTCCGGCAGTTCGCCCGGTACATGCGGCTCGCGCTCGTCAACGGCGCGATCGGGGTCGTCAACGCCCCCGAAGGCCGGCCGCTGTCGGTCATGGGCGTCACCGTCGTCGACGGCCGGATCACCGAGATGTACATCCTCGCCGACACGGAGCGGCTGGCCGCTCTCGACCTGTCCGACCTCGACGGCCCCGCGGGGCGGGAGATTCCTCGGTGAGCCGTCGTCTGCGGGCGGACATTAGGCTGATGGCATGAAAGATCACCCCGGTGCCCTCGCCGGTCTGCGCGGAGACTGCGCGAACTGCTTCGGGCTGTGCTGTGTGGCGCTGCCCTTCGCGGCCTCGGCGGACTTCGCCGTCGACAAGGACGCCGGTACCCCCTGCCGCAACCTCCGGGACGACCACCGCTGCGGCATCCACGCGCGGCTGAGGCAGCGGGGCTTCACCGGCTGCACCGTCTACGACTGCTTCGGCGCGGGCCAGAAGGTCTCGCGGAGCACCTTCGGCGGCCAGGACTGGCGCACCGGCTCCCCGGCGCACGCCCGCCGCATGTTCGAGGTCTTCCCGGTCGTCCGCCAGCTCCATGAACTGCTCTGGTACCTGACGGAGGCACTCACCCTGCCCGCCGCCCGCCCCCTCCACCCCGAGCTGCGCACGCTCCTCGCGACGACCGAGGCGCTCACCCTGCGGTCCCCCGAGGAGCTCGCGGAGGTGGACGTGGCCGCCCATCGGCAGAAGGTCAACGAGCTCCTGCTGAAGACCAGCGAGCTGGCACGGGCGGGCATGGGGGGACGCCGGAAGAACCGCCGGGGCGCGGACCTGATGGGCGCCCGGCTCAAGGGGGCCGATCTGCGCGGCGCCAACCTGCGCGGTGCCTACCTCATAGCCGCCGATCTGACCGGCGCCGACCTGCGCGGGGCGGACCTCATCGGCGCCGACCTGCGCGACACCGACCTCACGGACGCCGATCTGACGGGCGCCTTCTTCCTGACCCAGCCGCAGCTGAACGCGGCCCGCGGCGGTGCGGGCACCCGACTGCCCGCCTCAGTCAGCCGTCCCCTGCACTGGACAGGGGGCGTCTGAGGCCCGGCCCGCCACGGGCCCGGCCGCGGTGGACCGCGTGTCCGGCGCCACGGGCGCGGACTGCTCCGTGCCGGCCGCCGTCCGCCGCTCCAGGTGCAGCCGCAGCCCGTGTGGCATCAGCGTCAACCGCTCGGTCACCCGCAGCCGATAACCCGGGTCGGCCCGCAGGTCGTACCGGCGCAGCAGCAGTCCCAGCACCAGCGTGGCCTCGTGCAGCGCGAACTGCCTCCCGATGCACGCCCGCGCCCCGGTTCCGAACGGCTTGAAGGTGTGAGGTGGACGGGTCCGTACGGCCCCCGGATCGAAACGGTCCGGGTCGAACCGCTCGGCGTCCGGGCCCCACACCTCGGGGTCGCGGTGCAGCATCGCCGTGAGCACCAGCGCCCAGGCGCCCCGCCGCATCGGATGGGTCCCGTCGAGCACCGTGTCCTCGCGGGCCTCCCGGGCGAAGGCGGGCGCCGTCGGCCACAACCGCAGGGACTCGTCGAGTACGCGGCGCACGTACCGCAACCTCGCCACCTGTTCGTAACGGGGTGTCGCCGTGCCGCCCCACACGCGGTCCACCTCGGCGCGGGCCCGGGCGGCGACGTCCGGATGCCGGGAGAGGTAGTGCAGAGCGAAGGAGAGGGCGCCCGAGGTGGTCTCGTGCCCGGCCACCAGGAAGGTGATCACCTGGCGGCGCACGTTCTGCGGTGAGAGGCGTTCGCCCGTCTCCGGGTGGGCGGTCTCCAGCATCCGGTCCAGCAGGTCCCCGTCCCCGGGTCCGCCGGCCGTGCGGGCGCTGACCAGGTCGTCGACCGTGCGGTTCAGGTACGCGATGTCGGCGTCGTTGCGGCGCCCGGCCCGCCTCAGCAGGAAGGGCCAGGGCACGGCGTTGAGCCGCTGTGCGTGGCTGAGCGTGCCGACCATCGCCGTCACGAAGGGGTGCGGTCGGGATCGCTCGAAGGAGCCGAAGTCGTGGCCGAAGCCGGTACGGGCGATGGTCTCCAGGGTCAGCCTGGTCATGTCGCCGGGCACGTCCACCGCCCGGCCCGCCGCCAGCTCGCGGTCCCAGTGGTCCATGAGCCGGTCGGCCACGGCCAGCATCATCGGGTGGTAGCCGGCCATGGCGTCCCGGCTGAAGCCGGGGGCGAGGACGTCGTGCGCCAACTGCCAGTTCGGCTCGTGGTTGTACGCCGTGAACAGCCCGTCCTTGACGACCGGCCGCAGATTGGCGATGCCCAGTCCGACGTGCTTGGCGAACCGCGCCTCGTCCGCCATGTCGGCGGCGAGGCCGGCGCCCCACACGAACACGAACTCCTTGTCGAACGCCCTGCGCCGGAAGATCGGCCCCAACTGCCGCGCGAAGCGCAGGGAGTCCTGCACGGGCGTACGCCGGTCGGCGCCCAGGACGTCGCCGAGCAGCGGGAGCCGGTGCGGGGGGTGGGGTATGCGGTGCAGCTCCGGCCAGCCCTGCTCGGCGCTGCGGAAGCCCTTCGGCAGCCCGGTCCCTGTCGTCGTCTCCGCCATGGCGCGATCTCCCTCGATCAAGCGGCAGATTGAGCTAGTTGTACGTGGGTTCAATAACGCGCTCCAGTGTGGTCCCGTCGTTGAATCCACGTCAAGTAAAGTGCCGGCATGGCCGCGAACCAGGGCGAGCGCACCCGCCGCCGGCTCAGTACGGAGGAACGCCGTGAGCAGCTCCTCGCGGTGGGGGCGCGGCTGTTCTCGGAGAGCCCGTACGACGAGGTGTGGATCGAGCAGGTCGCCGAGATCGCCGGTGTCTCGCGCGGGCTGCTCTACCACTACTTCCCGACCAAGCGGGACTTCTTCGCGGCCGTCGTCGAGCGGGAGAGCGAGCGCATGCTGCGGATGACCGCGGCGGTGCCCGGGGTCGCGGTGCGCGAGCAACTCGCCGCGGGTCTCGACGCGTACCTGGAGTACGTCGAGGCGCACGCCCACGGTTACCGCGCCTTCCATCGTGCCGACGCTGCCGGCGACCAGGCCGTGCGCACGGTCTACCGGCGCGCACTGGCCGCACAGGAGAAGCAGATCCTGGCGGCTATGGCGGCGGACCCCGAGTTCGGCGCGGCCTTCGAGGAACGGCCCGATGTCCGGCTCGCCGTACGGGGCTGGCTGGCGTTCACCACCGCCGTCTGCCTGGAGTGGCTGCGGGACTCGGAGCTCTCCCGGGAGCAGGTGCGCGACCTGTGCGCCCGTGCCCTGCTCGGTGTCATCGCGCCCTGATCGCCTCCTTACGACGGCAAAGAGATCGCATGGGAACGACGCGGCAGGTTGGCGTGCGGCCCGATCTTCGGTAGGTTAGGTGAGGCTTACCTAATAGGAGGTACGGGATGGGTGACAGCCAAGCCTGGGCGGCCGCGCCTTCCGCGGCGGAACGGGCCCGGTCGGTGCTCGCCGCCGCGTGGTCCTGCGCGGTGACGGCGGAGGGCTGCCGCGAGGAACTCGTCGGCGCGCACACCGTGACCGAGGACGGTCGCGTCCTGGTGGACGTGCCGGAGGACAGCGCACTGCGAACGGCGGCGATCTGCGCACCCCGCGCGCAGCCCTCGGCCGTCCTGGAGTTCGCCGACGTCGCCCCCGTACCCGTGCGCAAGCGGATCCGCGCCCGGCTCTGGCTGTCCGGCTGGTTCACCCCCGAAGAGGGCGCACTCGCCTTCCAGGCCACCAGGATCGTGCTGCGCCGGCCGTCCGGCGCCGTGGTCGTCGACCTCGACGAGTTCGCCGCCGCCACGTCCGACCCGCTGGCCACCGCCGAGGCCCGGCTGCTCACCCACCTCGCCGACTGCCACCCGGACGCCGTCGAACGGCTCACCCGCCTCGTCGAGTCCGACAGCCTGCACGGCGCGGTACGCGTCCAGCCCCTCGCCGTCGACCGGCACGGACTGACGCTGCGCATCGAGCGCGTCCGCGCCCAGGGCGACGTACGCCTGCCCTTCCACCGCCCCGCCGACGACGTCGCCCAACTCACCGAGCGTATGCACGTCCTGCTCGCCCAGGCCAGCGCCGCCTCCTGCCCCCGCGCGCTACAGCGGCAGCGCGCAGACGGCGACGGGTGACGCGAACGGCTCACCCGCGAGCCGCAGCTCACCGCTGTCCTCGTCGACGTGGAAGACGCTGACGGTGCTCGACCGCTGGTTCGCCGCGAACAGCAGTGCGCCGTCCGGGGAGAGGGCGATCTGCCGCGGGAAGTCCCCGGCGACCGGCACCGTGCCGAGCAGGCTGAGCCGGGCGCCGTCCGACTCCACCGCGTAGCGCGCGAGGCTGTTGTGCCCCCGGTTGGCGAGGTAGGCGAAGCGGCCGTTCGGTGTCACCACGATCTGCGCCGGATGGTTGGTGACCGGGCCCGTCCCCGTGGACTGAGCGTCGCCGATCGTCAGCCGGCCCGTCCCGGGGTCGTACGAGCACACCGCGACCGTGTTGTCGACCTCGTTCGCCAGGTACGCGAACCGGCCGCCCGGATGGAAGGTGAGATGGCGCGGCCCGGCGCCCGGCTCGGTCCGTGCCCGTGCGACCGGGGTGAGCGTGCCCGCCCTCAGGTCGAGGCGGTAGCTGTACACGGTGTCCGTGCCCAGGTCGACGGCGAGCACATGGCCGCCGTCGGGGCTGGTGAGGACCTGGTGGGCGTGCGGGCCCTCCTGCCCGGGACCGGGCGGCGGACCGGAGTGCGTGACCAGGTCGGTGCGCTCGCCGAGCCCGCCCGAGGCGTCGATCGGGTGCACGGCCACACTGCCCCCGCCGTAGTTGGCGCTCAGCAGCCAGCGTCCGCTCGGATGCACCGACAGATGGCACGGTGCCGCCCCGCCGGTGCTCCGGCTCCCCAGGACCTTGCGGTCGGCAGGGCGGACCGCGGTCACGGCCCCGTCCTCGCGTTCGTCCACCGCGTACAGCGTGCGGCCGTTCGGGTGCGGTGCCAGGTACGAGGGGTCGCCCACGCCCTTGATCGTTCCGGCGCCGGTGACACGACCCGTGGCCGGGTCGTACGTGGCGAGACCGATGCCCGTGCCGCCGCCCTCGGCGGAGGTGTAGGTGCCGAGGTAGAGAGGGCGAGGTCCGGAGGGCGCACGGCTCTCGGCCCAGGCGCTCGGACGGGTCCCGGGCGTGCTCGACGCCGAGGCCGTGCCGGCCGGGTCCGCGGGCGCCGCCGCGTCGTCGCACGCCGTGGCCGCCGGGAGGCTCACGCCGGCGGCCGAGCCGGCGAGGGTTGCGACGAACCGGCGCCTGCTCAGTCCACCACTGCCCATGTCCACACCTCAGGTCGTCGCCTCGTCGCGGTCGCGACGGCCACCTTTGCGCGGATCACCGGTCGAGCGCAAGAACAGCAACGACCGTTGCGGCAGGTGCAACGGCAGTCAGGGTGCGGTGCCGTTCACCAGTCCCCGTCCTGCACCGGCTTGCCCGGCGCGTCCCCCAGCGGCGTCACCTGGCCGGGCGAGGGCGCATGCCAGGGCTCGTGGTCGTCACCGAGCCAGTCGCCGACCGGCTTCACCGCGCCCAGTGTGTCCGTCGGGGCGAGATCCTCGGCGTCCTGGTCGTAGTAGTCGAACCAGGGCAGCCCCGCACGCGTGTACGCCGCCCGGTCCACCGGCGACGGCGGGGGAGCCTCACCCGTGATCCGCCGCCACTCCGGAGGCGTCACCAGATGGACGAAGACCCGGCCGGCGGGACGGTCGGCCCAGTCCGACAGCGCACGGTCGTCCTGGTAGACCTCCTGACGCATCGAACCGCCGACGCCCAGACCCATGGCCGCGGCGGCCCGGGGTTGCCGGCTGCCGGGAGCGGCCGCGGGCGCCGGGACCGAGCCCGGGGCGGGCGGTGCCGCCATCGGCATGGCAGGGGCGCCGTATCCGCCGTACTGCGGCATCGCCCGCGCCTGCTCGGCCCGGCGCCGCTCCTCCTCACGCCACCGCGCCAGCCGGTCCTCCTTCAGCGGGAACGACTGCAGCTGCACGCCGCCCCACACCTCCTCGCCGGTGACCTGGCCCTCGACCGTCGCGCCCAGGCCCAGCGGCACCGCCACGAACTGGCGGACCGTGCCCTTGCCCGAGTTGATGCCGTCCAGCCACGGCTGGCGGGGCAGCACGACGTAGTTCTGCGGCTTGCGCGACAGCCGGTCGCTCCACGGCTTTCCGGAGACCGCGCACACCTTGCCCACCCCGACCTGGAGGGCCGCCGGCTCCGTGGTTCCTCCGAAGCTCAGCCACATCGCCTCCCGCAGGTACACCGGCAGCATCACACCACCGCGCGCCCGCCACGCCTCGGGAACCGAGTCCGCGTGATCCGCCACCCGCCGGACCGGGAACTCACCGAGCCCCGGCGGCAGCGGATGCGTGCCCGACTCGGGCAGCCGCAGCGTACGGATGAACCGCACCGCCGCACCGCCCGGCAGCCGCAGCGTGTTTCCGTCGATCCGTACGGTCGTGTCGGCCATCGGCCCGCTCCCTCGCGTCCGGCGCCGGCCCCGGCCCGGCGCTCACTGGCGAGAACGCCCGCTCATCCCGGTCCGGTTCCGCCACAGCTGCTCCTGGACGCCCATCCGCTCACGCAACCGGGTCAAACGCGGCATCCGCACCCGCTGCTCCTGCGACACGCGGTCCAGTTCCTCCAGCAGACGACGCGAGCGGTGCTCGGTGTCGAGCTCGTCGAGGATGCGGTTCACCTCGGTCAGGACGGCGCCGAGCAGTTGCCAGCGCTCCGTCTCCCGCTCCGACTCCTCACGCAGCAGCAGGGCGAGCTTGTCGCGGGTGCCCGCCGCCGTGCGCAGCTCCGCGCTGAGCCGGGACTCGGCCGCGTCGGCGTTGCTGCTGACATGCGTGGTGACCAGCACCGAGAAGCTGACCACCGCGTCGGCGATCTCGGACAGCAACTGCTCCAGGACCGTGCCCGTCTCCTTCGCGAACAGCGGCTCGGGCTCCCGGTCCTTCGCGAGGTCGGTGAGGGTGCGCGCGAGCACCCGCAGGACGACCGTGCAGATCTCCAGTGTGTCCAGCCCGGTGCGCAGTACGACCCGGTGCAGCAGCCCCTCGCGCACGCGCGGGTTGAGCCGCAGGCTGTCCTCCGCCTGCCTGAGCGCCGCGTCCACCTCCACGATGTCGTGGTCGAGCCGGCGCGCCTCGTGCAGCCGGGCCGCGGCCTGCTCGAACGGCTGTCGCCCGGCGGCCTCCTCACCGATGCGCAGCATCAACTGCCGCAGCCGGCGGGCCAGGTCCCCCAGTGACTCGCCGGCCTCGTCCACCCACACCGGCGGTGCGAGGAGCAGGTTGAAACCGAGCCCGACCACGGCGCCGATCAGCGTCTCCAGCACCCGCGCCCACGCCGTGTCCCCGACGGTGGTGACCCCGAGGACCAGCATCGCGCTGATCGCCACCTCGGGCACGTACTCGTTCACCCGCACGAGGTGCCCGACCCCCAGCGCGGCCACGATCAGCAGGGCGAGACTCCACCAGGTCAGGCCGACCAGGAGACTGAAGGCGATGGCCACCAGCACGCCGGCCACCACGGAGTTCACCCGGCGGATGCCGTTGGTGAGCGTGGCGTAGAAGGTGACCTGGACGACCAGCAGCGCTGTCAGGGGCGCGGTCAGCGGCGCCGCCTCCGGACTGAGCCGCAGCGCGATGACGTAGGCGATGGTCGCCGCGGCCGCCGACCGCAGCGTCTGGACGACCACGGGATCCCGGCGCAGCTTCCCGAGCCACTCCCGGAACTCCGTCGCCTCACTCACGTCTTGCATCCTCGGGTCGTTCCCTTTCCTCTTCCACAGACGCCTCCGGCGCACCGGTTGCGGAACGCAACGGTCCGCAAGGCTCCCCAGGGTGATCACGGCGGCGGGAGTACGGCAAGGGGCCGGGCTGGTGATCATCGACACCCGCGCGGGGCAGGGCGGTGCGGCGGACTTGGAACTGAGGAGAACCCCCCGCCTTCTCCGAGGGCTGTCCGCACTCGGGGACGGCGGGTCGCCCCATGGTCCCCGCGGGTCCGGCACGCAAGCCTTGGATCATGCATCGCCATCGGACCGGACTGTTACTGACCCTGTTCATCATCCTCGCCGCCCTGACGACCGGCATCCCGGCCGCGGCGACCCCGTCCGCCACCCACACGGTCGTCGACGCGCTCGACCGCGCCGCCCGCCCCTTGCGAACCGTCGAGCCGGGCGGCGACAGCGCTGATCTGCGGGCTGTGGACCGGATGATCGGCGGCGCCCGGGTGGCCGGTCTGGGCGAGGCCACCCACGGCTCGCACGACTTCTTCGCCCTCAAGGACCGCGTTTTCCGCCATCTCGTCGAGGAGAGGGGTTTTCGCACCTTCGCGCTGGAGGCCCCCTGGAGCACCGGCCTGCGCCTCGACGACTACGTGCGCTACGGCAAGGGCGACCCGCGGCGCATCATGCGCGAGGAGTTCCAGCGCGACTACCTGTGGTGGAACAACTCCGACCATCTGCGGCTCGTCGAATGGATGCGCGCCTACAACCGGCACCACCCGGACGACCCGGTCCGCTTCATGGGCGACGACTTCGCCTGGGCCGGTCCCGAGCTGTACGACAAGGTGACGGACTACGTGGCACGCGCGCATCCCGGCCTCCTGGCCCGTTTCACGCAGCTGTACCGAGGGCTGCGGCCCACCGTCGGGACAGGCGCCTACATCGAGCGGTACCTGAACACGCCGTTCGCCGAGCGCAAGCGGATGGCGGCCCGCACCGGTGAGGCTCTGGACCTGCTGCGGCGACAGGCTCCGGGTGCCGACCGGGAGGCGTACGACTGGGCGGTCCAGCACGCCACCGCCATCGACCAGACCGCCAGGGGCTACGCCTTCGACTTCGAGGACGCCCAGCAGGTCAGGGCCGCCATGCGGTACCGCGACTCGGTCATGGCCGACAATGTGGCCTGGTGGGAGCGGCACACGGGCACCAAGGTCCTGCTGTCGGCGCACAACGCACACGTCGCCTATGTGCCGGACGACCCGGCCCACTACCCGAAGATGCAGGGCGCCTTCCTGCGCGACCGGCTCGATGACGCGTACGTCAGCGTCGGTTTCACCTTCCACCGCGGCTCGTTCAACGCCACCGCGCCCGACGGGAACGTTCGGGAGTTCACTCTGGGGCCGGCGGGCGCCGGCAGCAACGAGGCGACGCTCGACCGCGTGGCCCACCGGGACTACGCCGTCGACCTGCGGACCGTGCCGCCACCGGCCCGTACCTGGCTCAACAGGGCGAGGCCGACCCGCAGCATCGGCACGGCCTACCCGGAGCCTGAGCACGACATCGCCCTCGCCCGCAGCCACGACGTCCTGATCCATCTGCACAGCGTGGCGGCGGCCAGGCTGCGTCAGCGCTGACCGCTCAGGTGTGCAGCTGGTCCAGGAAGGCCGCCAGATTGCTCATCGCCCGGGCGATCTGCTCCTGCGGCGTCAGGCTCTCCTCGATCCGCGGGCCCGCTTCCGGGGTCTTCTTGCCGCGCAGGTAGAGCGAGCAGGCCAGGTCGGTGCACATGTACAGGCCGACCGAGTTGCCCTCACGGCCCGCGGGTCCCGCTTTGCGAGCCGTCATCAAGGAGACCCCGCCGCGCGGATGGGACGTCAGGCACAGCGAGCACATGCTGTGCCGCAGGAGGCTGCGCTGAGCGGTCGTGAAGCGCAGGGTGATTCCGACCGGCCGCCCGTCCCGTTCGGTGACCAGGTAGCTTCGATCGGGCGCCCCTGGATCACGCCAGCCCAGGAAGTCGAGATCGTCCCAAGGGCGTTCGGCGAGATCGCGGGGGAGGGACAGGCGCTTGGCCTCGCCTTTCGAGCAGTTGATGAAGGAGTTGCGGATGTCCTGCTCGGTGAGTGGCCTCATGCGGAGCCTCCAGGTAGGTGATCCCAGGTGAACCTAGGGCCTCTAGGTTCCTGCCTAGGCTAGGCAGGCCGCATCGGGGGGAGCCACCGATTTTCGGTGGTGCTGCACCGGCTGCTCCGGCTCCTGGATGACGCGGGGGCAGGTGGCCCCATGCCAGGGGCGAGCACACCCGCACGTAGGCCCGGGCGACCGGTTCCGTGCGGTTGGCGGGCCCCACCGGGCGACAGCCGCCGCAGGTGGCAGTTCACCCCACCACAGTCAGGCCGGCCTCCCGGGCGAACTGGGCGGGTCGCGGCGCCCCTGGCGAGCAGTGCCAGGACACGCGCCTGCGTCGGATCATGGTCGCGGCGGGGCCGGACTCACCCCGTTCCGCGGCACGATCGCCGACCGCACGGCCGCCCTCGCGACCGGCGCCGAACTCGCCCCCGCCCTGCGCTGCTTCGGCTGCGACGCCCCGGACGCCGACTTCCTGCACGCCGACGAGCTGCACGCCGCGCAGGCCGCGGTGTACGTGTGCGGCGACGGTTCCCGGATGGCGCCGGGCGTACGGGAGGCGTTCCGTACGCTGTACCGGGACCGCACGCCCGGCGCCGACGACACGGCCGCCGAGCGGTGGCTCGACGGACTGATCGCGGACGGCCGTTGCGTCGAGGACGTCCACGCGGCCGGCCGGCCGACCGAGGGGGAGGGCGAACGCACGATGGTGGACTCCTGGGAAAGAGCCCGGCAGGTCCTGGCGCGGGCGGGCCTGCCGCCGGGACACCTGGCCCGTCTGCGGCCGCTGTCGGGCGGCACGTACAACACGGTCGAGGAACTGCTCCTGACCGACGGCAGCCGGTACGTGCTGAAGGTGCCGCCCGCACCGACCGTCCCGGGGCTGAGTCATGAGAGGGAACTCCTCGTGTCGGAGGCGGAGTTCTACCGCCACGCGGCCAAGGCGGACGTCCCGGCGCCGCGCGTCGTGACCCTGGACGCCCACCTGCTGATGACCGCCTGCCCGGGCGAGCCCTGGAACGGCTCCCTCACACAGGCCGAACAGGACGCGCTGCGCACCGAACTGGGCCGCCAGGTCGCCCGGCTCCACACCGTGCGGGGACCCGCCTTCGGCTACCCCTCAGGTGCCCTCGGCCCACTCGCCCCGGACTGGCGCACCGCGTTCACCGGCATGCTCGATGCCGTCCTCGACGACGCCCGCCGGTACGCGGCCCGGCTGCCGCGCCCCGCCGACGCCGTCGCCCGGACGCTGCGAACCGCCCACGACGCCCTGGACGAGGTCACCGTCCCCCGTCTGGTCCACTTCGACCTGTGGCAGGGCAACATCCTGGTGGACCGGGCGTCGGGGGAGGCGCGGATCGGCGGGCTCATCGACGGGGAGCGCATGTTCTGGGGCGACCCGCTGGCCGACTTCGTCTCCCTGGCGCTGCTCGCGGACATCAGGGAGGACGAGGCGTTCCTCGCGGGCTACCGGGAGGCCGGCGGGCGGGCCGACTTCGACGTACCGGCCCGCCTCCGGCTCGCCCTCTACCGTGCCTACCTCTACCTGATCATGCTCACGGAGACGGTGCCCCGGGCAGTCGGCGCCGAGCAGCAGCGGCGGGTCCAGGAGACGGTCGCCCCCGAGCTGGTGGCGGCGCTGGTAGAGATCGAGGACCTGGCCTCGTAGCCGAGAGCCCTCGCCGGACTGGCGCAGGTCACGGGCGGAGCAGGCGCCGCACCGAGGTTTCGCCGTCGGCCGGGGCGGTACTCGCGGGGCCTTCGAACGACCTTGGACGAGGCGAGGGAGGAGCGCCATGGCCGACGACCGCCACGGGACACCGGAGCAGACCACCGAGCCGATACCGCGCGACATGCCGGACCAGCAGGCGGCACCGGGCGAGGACCCCTTGGACATACCTGTGGACATTGCTGCCGAGCCCACAGAAGACAAGGAAGCGGACGACGTCCCCGACACGGACGAGGCGGGCACCGGCCGCCAGGGATCACCGCAGTCGGGCACCGCCCCTGTCGAAGATCCGCAGCCCGAGGAGCCGACCGGCTGAGGACGGACGGATCGGGTCGAACGGCCCGGTCGAAGAGCCCGCGGCGGCCGTCAGCCCACCTTGCGGCCCCGCAGCGGCTCTGTCGCCGCGCCCTCCCCGCGCTGCATCCCCTGCAGGAACTCCTCCAGCACCTCCGGCGCGGTCCGCTCCGGCCGCCAGCCCAGCTCCGTACGCGCGCGGGTGCAGTCCATCAGGGGCAGCCTGAGCACCGCGTCGAAGAGGTGCGGGGAAGCGGGCAGCAGGTGCAGCCCCCACGCGGCGGCGATCGCCGAACGGGCCGCCGTACGCGGCAGCCGGATCCTGCGAGTGCCGAGCATCTCGCCCAGCAGGTCCGCGTCGACCGGCGGCTCGGCGGCGAGGTTGAACGCGCCCCGCACGTCGGACTTCACGGCGAGCTGGTACGCCCGGGCCGCGTCGTCGGTGTGCAGGGCCTGCACCCGCAGCCCCGGGACGTCGGGCAGGAACGGCAACAGGTCCGGGCGCGCGAGCGGCCCCGGCAGGAAACGGCCGCCGAAGATGCGACGCTGCTCGCTCGCCGACTCCCGCTTGAACAGGAAGGCCGGCCGCATCCGCACCACCCGCATCCGGGGGTGGGACTGGTCGAAGGCGTCCAGCGCCCGCTCCAGGTAGGCCTTCTCCCGGCAGTACGCGGCGTCCGGCCAGCCGTGGGTGGGCCATGACTCGTCCACCGCGTGGTCCTTCGGCCCCGGCGAGTATGCGCCGACCGACGAGGCGTGCACCAGTGCCGGGACCTTCGCCGCGGCCGCCGCCTCGAACACGCGGATGCTCCCGAGCACGTTCGTCCGCCAGGTCGCCGCCGGATCGTGGGTCGGCTGGAACGCCCACGCCAGATGCACGACGGCCGAGGCGCCCTCGAAGAGGCCCGCCGGATCGGCCTGCTCGGACGCCAGGTCCACGGCGGCCCAGTCCGTCTTCGGCAGCGACCAGTCGGGGATCCGGCGGGCCAGCCCCAGGACGGAGCCGACCTCCGGATCCTCCGAGAGGAGCCGCACCACGCTCGTACCTACGTTGCCCGTGGCACCGGTGACCACGATTTTGCGGGCCGGTTCGCTGCTCACCTGCGGCTCCTCTCGAAGGCGGTGGAGACGCGAGCCCGAGTACCCCCGCGGCGCGCTCACACGCTCCAGGCACACATCAGGCGGCGAACGCGTCCACGCCCGTCAGCTCGGCCGACAGCGCCCACAGGCGGGCCGCCTGCGCCGGGTCGAGGGCCCAGTCCTTGACGCCGCGCATCGTGCCGTCCGCGGGCGCGGGTCCGGCGACCTCGCAGTCCTCCAGGTACAGGCCCCCCAGACCGGCCAGCAGGGGCGAGGTCGCCGCCCACACCTGGGTGGCCGCGCCCTGCTGCGGGGACTTGAAACCGGCGGGGTTCAGCGGCGTGCCCCGCTCGTCGATCCAGCCCCGCTCCACCATCTCCTCCCGGGCCAGGTGCCGCTGCAACGGCGTGAGGATGGCGCCGGGATGCAGGGCGAAGGCACGGACGCCGAAGTCCCGGGCGAGCCGGTCCAGGTGAACGGCGAACAGGACGTTCGCGGTCTTGGACTGCCCGTACGCGGCCCACTTGTCGTAGCCCCGGGTCCAGTGGACGTCGTCCCAGCGCAGCCCGGTCAGGTGGTGACCGCCGGAGGAGACGGACACCACGCGCGCACCGCCGGGTTCGAGAGCCGGCCACAGCCGGTTGACGAGGGCGAAGTGGCCGAGGTGGTTGATGGCGAAATGGGCCTCCCAGCCGGGGCCGACGCGTGTCTCGGGGCATGCCATCACCCCGGCGCTGTCGATGATGTGGTCGAGGCGACGCCCGGAGGCCAGGAAGCGCTCCGCGAAACCGCGGACGCTCTCCAGGTCGCCGAGGTCCAGCTCGTCCACCTCGACGCCCGGCAGACCGTCCAGGGCCTTTCGCGCCTCGGCCGGACGGCGTGCGGGCACGATGACGCGGGCGCCGGCCCTGGTCAGTGCCCGGGTGGTTGCCAGGCCGATGCCCGAGTAGCCGCCGGTGACGAGGGAGAGCTTCCCGGTCAGGTCGATGCCCTGGAGGACGTCGTCCGCGGTGGTCGTCCCGTCGAAGCCGGAACCGATGCTGCGCTGCTGTTCGATGATCATGCCGGGAACGCTACGAATTGAAGTGCTCTCGAAGTCAAGGGGCGCCCGCCGCACGGCCGGGGCAGAGGAATGCCCCGACCGGACGGGGGATTCCGGTCGGGGCGGTCGAGGGTGGGCGCGGATGGCGGTCGCCTCTCGGCGAAAGGCTCCACAGGGTTTCAGCCGAACGATCGTCCCTGTGGGCAAAAGGTGAGGCCCGGGGACACTGTCCCATCCGCACCCACGTGTCGTTCAACGGGCAACGACCTTTCGGTGTTCCGGGCTTGGGAGCGATTCGGGGTGATCCGCGTCACCCTCACCGGTCGGCCGGAACGTCGGCCAAGGGGCTGTCCGCCAGGGACGCGAGAAGATCGGCCGGATCGTCGTAGACCGCCTGCGCGCCCGCGTCCACGAGGTCGGCCCGCGGGATGCCGCCGCACAGCAGACCCACGCAGCGCACCCCGGCCAGCGTCCCGGCTCGCATGTCCCACACGGTGTCGCCGACGAAGACCGCGCGCTCGGCCGGCACCCCCGCCAGCTCCAGGGCGTGCTCGACGGGTTCCGGGGCGGGCTTGCCCTCCTGCACGTCGTCGGCGCTCGCGGTGGCGACGATCGCGTCGTCCGCGGAGATCGCCCGGCGCAGTGCGGTCAGCTCCGCCCCTCCGGCCGAGGTCGCCAGGACGACCCGCCAGCCTTCGTGGTCGAGGCGCCGCAGCAGGCGTCCGGCGTCCCGCAGCGGGGGCAGCCGGTCGAAGTACTGGCCGTACAGCGCCTTGTGGGCAGCGCTCAGCTCGGCGTCCTGGTCCTTGTCGCGGTCGTCGCCGAGGAGGTGGGCGATCAGATCGGTGGAGCCGAGACCGACGGCACGGTGGACGGCGTGCATGGGCACCTGGTGGCCCGCCTGCCGGAACGCCTCCCACCAGGTCGTCACATGCAGGTGGTTGGTGTCGACGAGGGTGCCGTCGACGTCGAACACGGCCGCCCGTTCCATGTACCTGTCCTTTCCCCGCCCGAGCGTCCCCGCCCGAGCGTCTCCAGCCGAGCATCCGCGCCCGAGCAGCCCTTCTGCGTCGCATCCCGTGCTGCTGCACGGGCGGGACGAGTACCACGTCAGACGCCCGCCACTCGGGACGGCGTCCGGCCCTCGCGCGTCCAGGCCAGCACCTCCTCCAGGGCCCAGGTGGTCACCACCCGCTCGGCCGGCACACCGCACTCCTGCGCGCGGGCGCAGCCGAGGATCTGCCAGTCCAACTGGCCGGGCGCGTGCGCGTCGGTGTCGACCGAGAACAGCACGCCCGCCTCTACGGCCCGGCGCAGCAGCCGGCGCGGCGGGTCGAGACGTTCCGGGCGGCTGTTGATCTCCACCGCCGTGCCCGACTCGGCGCACGCGGCGAACACCTCGTCCGCGTCGAACTCCGACTCCGGCCGCCCCCGCCCGGTCACCAGCCTGCCCGTGCAGTGCCCCAGGACGTCCGCGTGCGGATTCCGTACGGCCCGCACCATGCGCCGGGTCATGGAGCGGGCGTCCATGCGCAGCTTGGAGTGCACGGACACCACCACCACGTCCAGCCGCTCCAGCAGCTCCGGTTCCTGGTCCAGCGAGCCGTCCTCAAGGATGTCGCACTCGATGCCGGTGAGCAGCCGAAACGGCGCCCAGGTCGCGTTCAGCGCGGCCACCACGTCCAACTGCTGCCGAAGCCGCTCGGGGGACAGGCCGCGGGCCACGGTCAGCCGGGGCGAGTGGTCGGTGAGCGCCGCCCACTCGTGGCCCAGTTCCGCGGCGGTCCTGCCCATCTCCTCGATTGGGCTGCCGCCGTCCGACCAGTCGGAGTGCAGATGGCAGTCACCGCGCAGCAGCGCCCGCAACTCGGCGCCGTCCCGATGCTCGGGCGCCCCGGCCTCCCCCTCCAGCTTCTCCAGGTACCCGGGCGTCCCCCCGGCCAGTGCCTCCCGGGCCACCTGGGCGGTCTTCGGGCCGACCCCCTTGAGCGACTCCAGCGATCCGGCCTCCGCCCGCTCGCGCACCTCGTCCTCGGGCAGCTCGGCCAGCACCCGGGCCGCCGTGCGGAAGGCGCGGACCCGGTAGGTCGGCGCCAGGGACCGCTCCAGCAGGAAGGCGATCCGCTCCAGAGCCTCCACGGGGTCCATCGTCACCTCCTCCTCCAGAGTTCCCCAGGCACACGGGGCCCGCACGACGGGCGACGCACCCGGGGGCTGAACGGACCGAGGCCCAGTTGCTCCCCGGCGCGCCGCCGGGTGCCGCGCGGGGGACGTGCTCGACGCCGTCGACGCGGGGTGAACCAGGCTGCGGAGGGTGAACCGGACCCGGGAGCACGAGCGGCCCCGAGCCCGGCCCGTAGGTCACGTCCCTTCGCGCGCCATGGAGGCGACAACCCGGACGTGGCCGCCGGCCGCCGACCGCCGGCCGCCGTGTCACCGGGGCCTGCGGGCCGGGCCGACGCGACGGCGGCACCCCCCGGCTCGGCGGTCGGCTCGGCGGCGGACGGGCCGTTCGTCCGGTACGGGCGGACCGTTCTGCCCGGTACGGGCGGACCGTTTGCCCGGTGCGGGCTCGGGTACTGCGATGGCTCATCGCCAGCGGACCGTCCCCGAACCGAGGAGGCCCCGCCATGTCCGCACCCACCGCACCGCGCAGCAAGGTGGCCGTGATCACCGGCGCCGACTCCGGGATCGGCAAGGCCACCGCCGTCCGGCTGGCCCGGGCGGGCATGGACGTCGGCATCACCTGGCACAGTGACCTCAAGGGCGCCGAGGAGACCGCCGACGAAGTCCGCGCCTGCGGGCAGCGGGCGGCCGTGGCCCAAATGGACCTCACCCGGCTGCCCGCCGCCGCCGACACCGTCGACGAGCTGTGCGACCTGCTCGGCCGACTCGACGTCCTGGTCAACAACGCGGGTACGGGCACCATGACCCCCTTCATGGACCTGGAGCTGGACACCTTCCGCGAGGTCATCGACGTCGACCTGACCGGCCCCTTCCTGTGCGGGCAGCGGGCGGCCCGGCACATGGTCCGGCAGGGCGACGGCGGCCGGATCGTCAACGTCACGTCCGTCCACGAACACCAGCCGCGTGTCGGCGCCGGGCCCTACTGCGCGGCCAAGGGCGGCCTGGGGCTGCTCACCCAGGTCATGGCCCTGGAGCTCGCCGAACACGGCATCACCGTCAACGCGGTCGCGCCGGGCGAGATCGCCACGCCCATGACCGGGCAGGAGGACACCGACGTGCACACCGAGGTCCGCCCCGGCGTCCCGCTCGGCCGCCCCGGTGACGCCCGCGAGGTCGCCGCCGTGATCGCCTTCCTCGCCGGTCCCGACGCCTCCTACGTCACCGGTGCCTCCTGGAGCGTGGACGGAGGGATGCTGCGCATGGGGCCCCAGGCCGGCTCCCACCTCGGGGACGACGCGTGGCGCCGCCCCTGAGGCAGGGCGGGACCGGGGCGGGTGGCCACGTCCTGGAGGAACCGTTGACGCGGGTTGCGCTCTACGCTCTATGCATGACCGAAATCGCGAGCCCGCACATGTCACAACCGCGGATCATGGTGCTCGGGGTTCAGCCGGGTACGCCTCCGTTCCGCATCATGGAGATCGACGGTGTGGTCGTCGGGATGGCGAAGACCATCACCGACGTCCTGCAGACCGCCGCCGCCTTCGGCATCACGGTGCACGACCTGGACGATCCGGACGTGGTCCGCTGGGTCGGCGGAGACAAGTTCACCTGGCACCACCACTGAGGGTGGCCCGGGCCGGCCGACGGTCCCCTTCTCTCGCCGCCACCGCCACCGCCGGTGCGGGTCCGGATCCGCAGCCGGGTGCCGTCGGGCCGGGATGTCGCCGGTCACGAGGAGGGCACGTGTCGGCCCGCGGGTCGACGCCGTCGCGGCGGCCCGAGACGCCCCTCTCCGGTCGGAACCGGCGGTGCACTCGTCCTCGCCGGGGCCCCCTCCGGCCGGGCTACAGTTCGGACGCCCCCCAAGCGGTGACGGTCACGTCGTCGCCCACGGCGACACGGCCGCCGCGCAGGACGGCGAACTTGGCGCCGAACGCCACACCCCCCTCGGCCGCCCGCCGGTAGTCGGCAAGGGTGCGCAAGGGCTCCGGGCCCGCTCTGCTCCCGCAGTCCTGGTCGACCAGGGTGACCGCGCAGCGGATGGCGAGCTTCGCATAGCCCAGTTCCGCCTCGCCGACCTCGACGCGGTGGACGCGATCCTCCGTGTGCGGCTCGTCCCAGCCCTCGATCACGATGTTCGGGCGGAACCGGTCCACGGGCAGGGGCCGCACCCCGCGTTCGGCGAGCCTGCGGTCGAGCAGGTCGAGGGTGGAGCGGGAAAGGACGTGCAGGGCGCAACTGTCGGCGTAGCCGGAGGTGCCCGGAGTCCTGCCGTCGGTCACCCGGTGGTGCTCCGGTGGCACCCGCACCAGACGGCTCGGCGTGCCCAGCACCTCACACAGCCACGCGGCCACCGCGTCACCCTGGTCGATCCCCGTATGGGCGGCGCCGAACAGGTCCACCGGCCGCCGGGGACCGGTGGTGTCCACCTCCAGGCGCAGTGACCCGGACCGTGGCGCGTGGAGGGTGAGCCGGGCCCCGTCCGCGCTGATGGCGGGGCGGATCAGCGCCAGCCGCGGATCGCGGCGCTGGGTGCGGAACCTGCCGTCGGGGTCGGTGACCATGAAGGTGCGGTCATGGGCGAGGCCGGCGGGGGTCAGCAGCGCCTCGGTGGCCGCCGTCCCGGTGCACCCCTTGACCGGGTAGTACGTCAACTCCGTGATACGTGGCATGAGTCGGGCCCCGTCAGCCGGTGGCGACGGCCGGGGTGCGGCCGTAGCGACCCGCCTGCGCAGGCGGTGTCTGCAGCAACCGTGGCGGACCGGCCCCCTCAATGCCCGCGGGGGCCGCGCGCCGGACCCCGTGGTCCTCCTCGACGAGCAGACCGGCGAAGCAGTCGGCGACGGCGATCCAGCTCCGCTGATGCACAGTCAGTTCTCCTCGGAAGAACGGTGAGTTGTGTTGCGATGATTGCCGGGCTACGAGAAGAACCTACTGCGGGCGCGCGACGGGCCGAGCACCTCCCCTTCGACCGTACCGCGGGCCGCACCCGGCTCCCGGTGCCCGAACCTTCGGTCACCACGGAAGCGTTCAGTTCCTACGCTTCCCCTCATGAACGCCGCACACCTCGGTGACATGCTCGCCGTCCTCGGCGCCGGCATCGCCGCGGGCGCCGTCAACGTCGTCGTCGGCTCGGGGACGCTGATCACGTTCCCCGTCCTGCTGGCGACCGGCCTGCCACCCGTCACCGCCACCGTCTCCAACGCCCTCGGCCTGATCCCCGGCTCCATCAGCGGAGCCGTCGGATACCGGCACGAACTACGGGGCCGGCGTCGGCGCCTTGTGAAGTGGAGCGCCGGCGCCGTGCTCGGCGGCGTCACCGGTGCCGCGCTGCTGCTGGTGCTGCCCGCCTCGGCGTTCGAGCGGATCGTGCCGGTGCTGGTGGGGCTCGCCCTCGTACTGGTCGTCCTCCAGCCGCTGATCAGCAGGAGGCTCCGTGCCCGCCGGGCGCGCGAGGGAAGACCCGCACGTCCCGACGGCGGCCCCCTGCTGCTCGTCGGCCTGAGCCTGGCCAGCGTCTACGGCGGCTACTTCTCCGCCGCCCAGGGCATCATTTACGTCGCTCTGATGGGCATGCTCCTCGACGACGACCTGCAGAGCCTCACCGCCGTCAAGAACGTGCTCGTCGCCGTGGTCAACTCCGTAGCCGCGCTGTTCTTCCTCGTCGCCGCGGACTTCGACTGGACGGCCGTGGCCCTCCTCGCCGTCGGATCAGCGGTCGGCGGCCACCTCGGGGCCGGCATGGGCCGCCGTCTGCACCCCGCGGCCCTGCGCGTCTTCATCGTGGTCGTCGGCACGGTGGCCATCGTCCAGCTCACGCTGCGCTGAGACCGCCCGGCGACAGGGCCTAAGGGGTCCTTTCACCATGCCCGTCCGGGGCGCGCGGCCTGGCACCGCACCTCGCCGCGTTGCCGAAACGCCCACGTGGCTCCGCCACGAGGGCGCTCAGGCGCCTTGCGATGCACGGCACCAGACCACGCGACCCGATCGGACGCTCATGGGGAACTCATGGGGAAAGCTAAGCGCGACGCTCGCGGGCGTGCACGGCCCTGCTCAGCCGCCGGCCCAGCACCAGGTAGCCGATCAGGGCACCGGTGGTGTTGAGGATGACGTCGTCGATGTCGAAGGCACGCCCCGTCACCATGGCGCCCTGGGCGAACTCGACGAGAAGCATCACGGTCGCCGTCAGCAGCAGGACCCGCAGGACCCCGCGGGTCCGGGGGGCGACGACCGGCACCAGGATGCCGAACGGAACGCCCAGCAGCAGGTTGCCGCCGATCTGCCGGACCGCGTCACGCAGTTCGGGCTGGTCCAGATAGGCCCGCAGGGAACGGCCGGGCCGCAGGTTGGTGTGGGTCAGTGCCTCGGAGGCGGGCGAGGGTTGCAGGGTGAGCTTCGCCAGGACGACGGCGAAGGCGACCATGAAGGCGAAGGCACAGACCATCGCCACGAGGCGGGCGAGGATACGCAGGGGACTGCGCGTCGGGCGAGGGCCGTCCTTCGGTTCGGGGGAGCGTTCGGACCGGGCGCGCCGCCCGAACCGGGTGGAGCCCTTCGAGGCCGTCCGACCGGCCGTCGGCTTCGCGCCGCCGCCGGCCTCGGCGGCGCCCCTGGGCCTGGGAGTGCTGGGGTGCAATGCGGCACGCGAACGTGAGGTTCCCCGGGCCATGCGGTCCTCCAGTCTTCAACTTCCCTTGGTGGTATGGCGATTACCCCGGCATCGCATGGCGATGCGCAGGGCCCGCGGCCGGTCGCCGACTCGGCCGGTTCCCGACGCTGTCGGGGTACTCCGGGGCGGTGCCCGAGCGCATCCAGTACCCCGAAGGGGTCAGTCCCCGTACCTCACCTTCACCTCCTTGAAGCCGAGGGAGTGCAGCAGACCCTTGAGCATGGCGGTGGTGTTGGTCTCGGCGCGCGCGGTCAGCTCGCTCTGCTCGGCGGCCTCGCCGATGTGCCGGACCGCCAGCTTCTGCACGGCCTGTTCGCTGTTCGGGTTGTCCGAGAAGAGATCGCCGAGGCGGTCGAGAAGTCCGCGTTCCTTGGACACGGCGTAGGAGCGATCGGGGTCGAGGGACGGCTTGCCGAGGGCGGCGTGCGGCAGGCGGAGCGTGGCGGACGTACGGTCCTCGTCGACCGTGACGTCGTCCTCGCCGACCTTGCCCAGGTCGACGTAGGCGTCCACGGTGCCCGCGCCGACGTACAGGGTGCGGGTGCCGCGGATCGCGTCGGGCAGGAACTTGGCGTCCTTCTCCAGATCCACGACGATCTGGAAGTTGCCGGAGGCGGCGTCGTAGCGGCTCATGTCCTGGATGGACTGGAGCAGTGCGGGACCGGAGCGGTCCTTGGTCTCGGTGCCGAACAGGTCCTTGAGGCCGGGGAGCACGCTGAACCGGATCCCGGCGAAGAGGACGACGAGCACCACCACGAGGGCGGTCACCGCCTTCGCCCAGCCGGGCATGCGCTGGTTGATGCGCTTGATGGGAGTCGTCATGTCGACGTTCCTCCTTCCCTGTTCTTCGGATACCCCCAAACTCCTTGCGGGATCGGTCCGTTGGCCGATCGGAGTCCGGTACCGGGTCCGGGGCACCTCTGCCCCGAGGTCAGCCGCAACGTTTCTGCCGAGGTCAGTAGCATGAGTGCGCCACCCCAATGATCATGCGAGGAGCGGATCGTGCGAGAGATCGCCGTGTTCAGCGGTAGTGCCCACCCCGAACTGGCGGCGGAGGTCTGCACGCACCTGGGGGTGCCCCTCAGCCCCAGCCGGGTCAGCCGGTTCGCCAACGACTGCCTTGAGGTGCAGCTTCAGGCGAACTGCCGGGAACGGGACGTCTTCCTGATCCAGCCGCTCGTCCGGCCCGTCCAGGAGCACCTCGTCGAACTGCTGATGATGTGCGACGCCGCGCGCGGGGCGTCAGCGCGCCGGATCACCGTCGTCATGCCCCACTACTCCTACGCCCGCTCCGACAAGAAGGACGCGCCCCGCATCTCCCTCGGCGGCCGGCTCGTGGCCGACCTGATGGTGGCGGCCGGCGCGAGCCGCGTCCTCGCGATGACGCTGCACTCGCCGCAGGTGCACGGCTTCTTCACGGTGCCGGTCGACCACCTGCACGCGCTGCGCGAACTCGCAGCGCACTTCCGGCAGTACGACCTCTCGCGTACGACCGTCGTCTCCCCGGACCTCGGCAACGCCAAGGAGGCGGCGGCGTTCGCGCGGATGATCGGCGCCCAGGTGGCCGCCGGTGCCAAGCAGCGGTTCGCGGACGACCGGGTCAGCATCAGTTCCGTCATCGGCGAGGTGGCCGGCCGGGACGTCATCGTGCTGGACGACGAGATCGCCAAGGGCAGCACCGTCCTGGAACTCCTGGACCGGCTCCGGGAGTTGGGACCGCGGTCGATCCGGGTCGCCTGTACGCACGGCCTGTTCGCGTCCGGCGCCCTGAAGCGGATCGGCGAGCAGCCGGACGTACTGGAGATCGTGTGCACCAACACCGTGCCGGTCCCCGTGCAGGAGCGCACCGACAAGCTGCGGATCCTTTCCATCGCCCCGGCACTCGCCGAGGCCGTGCGCCGCATCCACAACGGGGAGTCCGTCAGCGCCCTGTTCGACGCGCAGGAAGGGGCGTGGACGACCGGCTCGGGCGCCTCATGACGTGCCGGACGTCGCCTCCGACTGGTCCAAGGCCGCGTCCGGCGTGGGATGCGGGGGCAGCAGGCGGGCGAGGCCGGTGATCCTGAGGACGCGCAGGGTGAGCGGGTGGGTGCAGACCAGGAGCAGCCGCCCGCCGTGGTCCAGGACCCGGCTGCGGGCCCGGAACAGCAGGCGCAGCCCGGAGCAGTCGAAGAACTCGACGTTCCTGAGGTCGATCACGATCCGGGCGTCGGGGTCGGTCGTCACCCGGTCCAGGTAGGGGGTGATCTCCACCGCCGACGCGATGTCGATCTCGCCGTGCAACTCCAGCACCGTATGGCCCCGGTGCCGGTGGACGCGCAGATGCCGACTGAACGGCGCAGGACCTTGCTGCACGACGACATCGCCTCCAACCTGCTCACTTGGGCAGCTGCTCAAATCCAGTCCCCGCACTGCAAGTTACCCTCGATTGAGCGAATCTGAGCATGTTCGATTGACATATGTCTTCGAATTGCGACAGAGGCTTTGTCGGATGTCCGGAACGTGGCTACGACAGTGCCTGCCACGCTCTGGAGAGCGCCTGGCGGAACTGCTCGGTCTGATGGGCCGTGAGGTCCCGCACCATCCGCTCCTCCAGCTCCCGTACCGGCCCCTCGTGTCGGGCGAGTACGTCGCGGCCGGCGTCGGTCAGCAGGATCAGCAGCTCCCGGCGGTTGCGCGGATTGCGCTCCCGGCGGACGAGGCCGCGGTTGTCCAGGCTGCGCACCAGATCGGCGATCGACTGGGCCGTGACGAACGAGTCGCGGGCCAGTTGCGCGGCCGACAGTCCGTCGTGCCGCTGCAGGACGGTGAGCGCGGTGTACTGCAACGCCGTGATCCCGGACGGCTTGACCAGCTCGTCCAGGTGGGAGCGTACGACGAGCTCCACCTGCTTCACCATGTAGAGGAGCGACGGAGCTGCCTTGGTCACCTGTGCGTCCAGCATGGGTTCAGCGTAGAGCATTGACAGGAAACCTGTCCGTAATGAGACTGCCGAACAACAGGAATCCTGTTTGTTGAAATCTTGGCGACGGAGCTGAGGAGTGGCGATGACCACCTTCGAGATCGAACCCGGCCGGTTGTTCGTCGGGGGCCGGTGGCGCGAGGCCGCCGACGGGGCGCGCACCGAGGTGGTCGACCCGTCCCGGGGAGCTGTCCTCACCACCGTCGCCGACGCGGGCGCCGCCGACGTGGACGCGGCCGTACGCGCGGCCCGGGACGCCTTCGACGACGGCGCCTGGTGCGGGCTCAGCGGCCGGGAGCGGGGCAGGGTGCTGCACCGGGTCGCGGCGCTGATCCGGGAGAACGCCGACACCGTCGCGGAACTGGAGAGCCGTGACGTCGGCAAGCCGATCACACTCGCCCACGCGGTCGACGTCACCAACGCCGCCAACGACTACGAGCACTTCGCCGCCCTCGCCCACGCCCTGGACGGCTCCGTCCGGGACACACCGATGAACGCCCTCGCCTACGTCCGGCGCCGGCCGCTCGGCGTGGTCGCGGCCATCACCCCGTACAACTTCCCGCTGATCCTGGCCGGTTCGAAGATCGCCCCGGCGCTCGCCGCCGGCAACACGGTGGTGCACAAGCCCGCCGAGGAGACCCCGCTCAGCGCTCTGTACATGGCCGAGCTCTTCAAGCGGGCCGGCGTCCCCGACGGCGTCGTCAACGTCGTCACCGGCGGACCCGCGGCCGGTGAGGCGTTGCTTCGGCACTCCGGTGTCGACAAGGTCGCCTTCACCGGCTCGACCGCGGTCGGCCGCAAGGTCGCGGCCGTCGCCGGTGAGTCGCTCAAGCCCGTCACCATGGAACTCGGCGGCAACGCCGCCCACCTCGTCTTCGAGGACGCCGACCTGGAGAAGGCCGTCGGCGCGATCATCAAGGGGTTCGTCTTCAACACCGGACAGTTCTGCATGGGCGGACCGCGGCTGCTGGTGGCGCGGCAGGTCTACGCCACGGTGCTCGGCATCCTCGCCGACGCCGTGCCCGGCGTGCCGCTCGGCGACCCCCGCAAGCCCGAGACCGTCATCGGCCCGATGGCGGGGGAGCGGCATCTGCGCAAGGTCGAGGAGTACGTCGACATCGCCCGCAAGGAAGGCGGCCGCATCGTCTGCGGCGGTGAGCGGCTCGACCTGGACGGCGGGTACTACTACAAGCCCACCGTGATCGCCGATCTGCCCAACGACTCCCGCGTCGTCCAGGAGGAGATCTTCGGCCCGGTCCTCACCGTGCAGCCCTTCGACTCCGAGGACGAGGCCGTCGAGCTCGCCAACTCCACGCCGTACGGACTTGCTTCGGGCGTACAGACCGGCAACCTGGCCCGAGCCCACCGCATCGCCGACCGGCTCGACGCCGGCATCGTCTGGGTCAACGACTGGGCGATGCTCGACCCCGCCGTCCCCTTCGGCGGTGTGAAGGACTCCGGCTTCGGGCGCGAGTACGGGCCCGAGGCGCTCGACGCCTACACCACCACCAAGTCCGTCGTCGTCTCGCTCGACTGAGCGCACCGCCAAGGAGATCCGCCCGATGTCCATCCCCACCCGTGCCGCCGTCGTCGAGTCCGGCGGAGCGAGCTTCACCCTGTCCGGCGTCGAACTCGACGAACCCGGACCCCACGAGGCCGTCGTCCGCATGGTCGCGGCCGGCCTGTGCCACACCGACCTCGGCGTGGCGAGCGGCGGACTGCCCTTCCCGCTGCCCGGCGTCCTCGGCCATGAGGGCGCGGGTGTCGTCGAGGCCGTGGGCACGGCCGTGACCGGGGTCGCGCCGGGCGACCACGTCGTGCTGTCCTTCACCTCCTGCGGCGACTGCCGCAACTGCCGGGCCGGTCACCCCGCCTACTGCGCGACCTGGCTACCGCTGAACCTCATCGGCGGCCGCCGGGCCGACGGCACCGCCACCATCAGCCGGGACGGCGAGGCCCTGGGCGGCCACTTCTTCGGGCAGTCCTCCTTCGCGGAGCGCGCCCTGGTCGACGAGCGCAGCCTGGTCAGGGTCGACCCGGAGGTGCCGCTGGCCTCCATCGCCCCGCTGGGCTGCGGGGTGCAGACCGGAGTGGGCGCCGTCTGGAACGTACTGCAGCCGGACACCGGAGCCACGATCGTCGTCCTCGGCGCCGGAGCCGTCGGCCTGTCCGCCGTCATGGCGGCCGCGATGACACCCGCCACGACCGTCGTCGCCGTCGACCGGGTCGCTGAACGCCTCGCACTGGCCGAGGAGTTGGGCGCCACCCACACCGTCGACGCCGGGGCGTGCGACCTCGGCGAGGCGCTCGCCGCGATCACCGGCGGACACGGAGCCGACGGCGTCGTGGAGACCACCGGCAACGTCGGCGTCCTGCGCCAGGGCGTCGACGCGCTCGCGGCTCGCGGCACCCTGGTCGTCGTCGGCGCCCCGCCCTTCGGCACCGAGGTCGCCCTCGACGTCAACGGGTTGCTCGGCGGCAAGCGGGTCGTCGGCCTCACCCTCGGTGACGCCGAGACACAGACCTTCGTCCCGGCCCTGGTCGCCCTGGTGAAGGAGGGGCGGCTCCCGCTGCACCGCCTGATCAGCACCTATCCGTTCGCGGACATCGACCAGGCGGTGCGGGACATGGGCGCGGGCAAGGCGATCAAGCCCGTGCTGACGTTCTGACCGAAGTCAGTCCATCACGAGGACCAGCTTCCCCGTCGTGCGGCCGGTGTCGCCGAGCGCATGCGCCTCGGCGGCGTCGGCCAGCGGGAACGCCCCGGCGATCGTGGCGCGCAGCCTGCCCGCCTCGACCAGTTCCGCGATCGCGGTCATGCCGCTGTGCGAGGCGTCGACAAGCATCCGCAGCGACCGGACGCCGAGCCGCTCGGCTTCCTCGTGGAAGTCGTCCGAGCCGACCGGCAGGATCGACACCACGAGCCCGCCCGGCCGCAGCACGCGCAGCGAGCGCGTCGCGTAGTCGCCGCCGATCGTGTCCAGGACGACGTCGACGTCCTTCACGGCCTCGGTGAAGTCTGTCTCCCGGTAGTCGATCGCCTCGTCCGCACCGAGCCCGCGCAGGAACTCGTGCTTGCCCGCGCTGGCCGTACCGATCACATAGGCGCCCTTCGCCTTGGCGATCTGCACGGCCACGTGCCCGACCCCGCCCGCGGCCGCGTGGATCAGTACGCGCTGCCCCGGCCGTACGTCGGCGTACTCGACGAGGGCCTGCCACGCGGTCAGGGACACCAGCGGCAGCGCGCCCGCCTGGGTGTGGTCGACGGAGGCCGGCTTGTGCGCGAAGGCGCGGGCCGGGGCGGTGACGTACTCGGCGTGCGAGCCGTGGCCGAACGGGTACGACAGCATGCCGAAGACCTCGTCGCCGGGCTTGAACCGGGCGACTCCGACGCCGACCGCCTCGACCACGCCGGAGACGTCCCAGCCGAGGACGAAGGGCGGCTCGCCCAGGAAACCGCCGGTCGCGCGGTGCTTCCAGTCCGTCGGGTTGACGCCCGCGGCGCGTACGCGGACCAGTACCTCGTTGGGGCGCGGCTCGGGCCGCCGGAGTTCCACTTCCTTCAGGACCTCGGGACCGCCGAGGGTGTCCTGGCTGATGGCTCGCATGGTGTTCACAGTGCTCATGGTGAAACAGCCTGTCCGGACCCGCCGCCCCGGGAAATGGCACGATTGCCAACCTTCGATAGGATCGTGCCATGCCGATGAAGCGAAGCGGAGACCAGCGGGTGGAGCGGGTCGTCGTCCTGGCCCTGGACGGCGTCTACCCCTTCGAGCTGGGCATCCCCAGCCGGATCTTCGGCGCGGCCGACGGCCGGTACGAGGTGCTGACCTGCAGCGTCGACGGCCGGCCGGTGCGCAGCAACGCGGACTTCACCATCGGGGTCCAGCACGGCCCGGAGATACTCGCCACGGCCGACACCGTGGTGGTCGCCTCCATGGCCGTCCCTCACATCCCGGCGGAGCTCCCCGTCGAGGTCGCCGACGCCCTCGCCCTGATCCGCCCGGACGCACGCGTCGTGTCCATCTGCACCGCCGCCTTCGTGCTGGCCGCCGCCGGCCTCCTCGACGGCCGCAGGGCGACCACGCACTGGCAGGTGACCGAGCCCTTCCGGCGCCGCTTCCCCCACGTCGACCTGGATCCGGACGTCCTCTTCGTGCACGACGGCCGGATCCTCACCTCGGCCGGCGCCGCGTCCGGCGTCGACGTCTGCCTGCACATCGTCCGCACCGACCACGGCAGCGAACTCGCCAACGCGGTGGCCCGGCGCTGCGTCGTGCCGCCCTTCCGGGACGGCGGCCAGGCCCAGTACATCGAGCAGCCGGTCCCGGCCGACGGAGCCGCGAGCACCGCCGCCACCCGCAGCTGGGCGCTGGAGCGCCTGGCCGAACCCCTCACCCTGGCCGACCTCGCCGCCCACGCCCGGATGAGCATGCGCACCTTCGCGCGCCGCTTCAACGACGAGGTCGGCCTCAGCCCCGGCCGCTGGCTGATCCAGCAGCGCGTGGCCCGCGCCCGCCACCTGCTGGAGTCCAGCGATCTGTCGGTCGACCGGATCGCCGGCCAGGTCGGCTTCGCCACCGGCGCCTCCCTGCGCCAGCACCTGCACGCCGCCATCGGGGTGTCACCGCAGACGTACCGTCGTACGTTCCGTACCACCGCGGCCCGGTAGGGAGAACGTTCCCGCCCGCCCCGGCGTCGAAGGACCAGGTCGACGATCAGTGGCGACGGGACGAACAGGGGACGGGGATGCGCAGAGGACTCGTGGTGCTGACGGTGCTGGCGACGGCGGCCGTCTCGGGGTGCGGCGGCGCGCGGGAGGGCTTGGTCGTGGAAGGGGCGGCACCCACCGTGCCGTACGACGGGCCGCTGTACGTCCCCACCGAGGAACTCGACGAGGACAGCGCCCGCGCCGTACGCCTCGCTTCGGGCGCCGCGGGCCGGGCGCTGGAGTGCGACGGGGAGATCTACTCCGGTGGCGGCGGCGAGGCGTGGAGCGAGCAGGACGGCGGGGCCACGCCCGAGGAGGGCCTGGCGGCCTACTTCGACAGGGAGCAGCCCGACCTGCCGCGCTCCGGCTACCGGGTGGAGCGCGAGGAGGGCGGGCGGGTCCTGTTCTCCTACGACGTCGCCGGACGGACCAAGGTCGCGGTCGTCGTGGCCGAGGACCGCGCGGACCGACCCGGCTGGGGGCCGGAGACGAGCGCGTCCTGCGACCCCGCGGAACTTCCCGAGAGCTTCACGGACACCCTGGACGTCGAGATCTGGACCGACGAGGACGGCCGCCGCGTACCGACCACCGAGATCAGCAGCTCCGCCGGATCGGCCCACTGCGACTGGCAGCGGGCGCACTTCCTCGGACTCGGAGCCCACCGGGACCGCGGGCTGTACGCCCGCGACCCCGACGGCGTCCTCGCCCCCGGCATGCTGAACGCCGCCTACGACGGCGACGTACCCCTGCCCGACGGCGCACGCGACACCGGGTACCGGCTCGGCGCGTGGCGGTTGTGGCTGACCGACGACACGTCGACGGCGTACGTGCGCACGCCGGACGGCGTCGAGGCCTGGCCCCGGGTGAAGGACGGCGTGGGCTGCAAGTGAGAACGACGCCGTTTTCTCCAACTGTGCAGATCGGTAAAGGCATTTGTCGATGTATGCGCACCTGGCTGAGAGTGACGGAACCCTCACTTCCGTCAAGGCGCACGGTTGATCCTTTTGCATCCAAACCCGATAAGCTCCCGATCGGCGCTGCGAGTTGACTCGGTCGTGATCGGTCATCCCGCGGTGCGTACTCATGAGTGCGATCGCCTTGCACACCCCCCCTTGATCGATCGTTGCCTCGAAGGATGCAGATGGAACTCGCCACTCCGCCCCCGGCGGCGCGGCCCCCTGTCGCCTGGTACAGCTGGTGGCTGATGCCATTGGCTTTAGGAGGTGGGACGGTTGCCGCCACGTTCATGAGCTCGGAGCGAATAACCGCCGCCGTCGCCGGCGCAGCGGCGACCGCGGCAAGCACCGTGTGTGTACGCCTTCTGCTGCGCACCCGGATGCAGCTGCGCAAGGCCGAAGGTGACTTCCGCGCCTCGCAGGCCGAGCACTCGCAGCAGTGGCAGCACCACGTGGCGGGCCTGGAGCGGAAGTTCAGCGCCGACCGCGCCGCCCTGGAGGGCCGCCTGGCCGAGCAGTCCGGAGCCTATGAGGCCCAGCTCGCCGAGCAGGCCCGCGCGTACGAGGAGCGACTGGCCGAGGAGAGCGCCTCCTACGAGGAGCGGATCACCGCCCAGGCCAAGTCCTACGAAGCGCAGCTCGCCGACCGGGCCGAGGTCTGGCAGGAGCAGCTGGCCCACCAGCTGGCCGCGGTCACCCGGCTCGCCGACGAGCAACTGCCCGACGCGCTGCGCCAGTTGCGCCAGGGCGAGGCCATCGACGACATCCTGCCGACGGTCAACCAGTGCGCGAAGGTCGGCGTCGAACTCCAGGCGAACCTGCGCAAGCTGCTGCGCACCTCGCTGATCGCCGTCGAGGAGGAGTTCGACCGCTCGACCGCCGCCGAGCAGGCCGTGATCAGCATCGGCAACCGCATCCACGTCCTGACCAGCAAGCTCCGTGGCCGACTCCACGAGATGCAGGGCGAGCACGGCCGGCTGCCGGCCGTCGCCCGGGGCCTGATGGAGCTCGACCAGGCGATCGGCCCCGCCGACTGTCTCGCCGCCAGCATCGGCGTGCTCGGCGGCTCGGACCGGCCCGGTCGGCAGTGGCAGGAGCCGCAGCGTCTGCTCAGCGTGGTCCGCGGCGGCATCGGCCGGATCAAGGACTTCCACCGGATCGACGTACGCCATCTGCCCGAACTGGGCGTCGACGGCGGCCTGGTGGACCACCTCACGCTGATCTTCGCGCACCTCCTGGACAACGCGGCCCGCTACTCGCCGCCCACCGAGCCGGTCACCGTCTCCGGCAAGGAGGTCCCGAACGGCGTCGGCATCGAGATCCAGGACTCGGGCAAGGGCCTGAGCGAGGAGAAGAAGCGCGAGGCCGAGCACGCCCTCGCCGGCACCGCGCCCGGCGCGGGCCTGGGCGGTATCTCGGAGGACGCCAACATCGGCCTCCGCGTCGTCGGCGCCCTCGCCCGCCGCTACGGCATCCGCGTCACCTTCGCGGACTCGCCGTGGCTCGGCACCTCGGTCGTGGTCGTGGTCCCGCACAAGTACTTCAGCCCGCTGCCCGCGGCCGCCTCCGTCACCCCGGCGGCGACCGCCCCGACGGCACAGGCCGCCGCGGCCGCACCGGTCCGCGAGCAGGGAACCGCCGCGGCGGCCCCGGCCGACACCGCCGAAGCCGTGGACACCACGCCCGGCGGCCTGCCCCGGCGCCGCAGCAGGCGGCACGAGGCGGCCCGTCACGAGCCGGCCGAGCGTCCGGAGCGGACCGAGGAGACGACGTCCGTCGCCGCCGTCCCGCCCGACGCGTCCTTCGCGGGCCTGGCCGCCTTCGCCACCGCGGGCCGCGAGCCCGGTGCGCAAGGCGCGACGGCCGACGGCCGCGAGTCCACCGAGCAGCACCGCACCGAAGAGAGCGACTAGTCCCATGACGCAACAGGGAACCGATGTGAGCTGGGCGCTCCGCGATCTGGTGGAGAGCATCCAGGAGATCAACTTCGCCCTCGTGGCATCCAGCGACGGCAAGGCCATCACCTCCTACGGCGCCGAGGACCCCGACGACGTGGACCGCTTCGCGGCGGTGGTGGCCGGACTGCAGGCGCTGGCGCAGCCGGTCGCCGAGCAGTTCCCCAAGTACGCGGGGCAGCTCAGGCTGGCGATGATCGAGGTCGACGGCGGCCACCTCTTCGTCGTGCGGGCCGGGGTGGAGACCTATCTCGGCGTCCTCGCCCGGGAGGGCCTCGACCAGGGCCTGCTCGGTCATCAGATGAGGGACCTGGCGCGCAGGATGGGCGAGTTGCTCGGCACCACTCCGCGCCTGGAGGAGCACTCTGGATGAGTGCTCCCCGCCGGCCCACGAACCCGTCCGGTCTTGAGCGCTACTACGTCCTCACCCGGGGACGCAGCGGACCGGGCGGTTCGGCGTCGACCCTCGACGTGGCGACCCTCATCGTCTCCCGCACCGCCCCCGCACCGGGGTTGCAGCACGAGCACGAGGAGATCCTCCGGCGCTGCCGCGATCCGCTGTCGGTGGCCGAACTCGGCGCCCACCTCGGACTGCCCTTCAACATTCTCGCGGTGCTGCTGACGGATCTGCTGGAGGCAGGCCACGTCGAAGCCCGTGACCCCATCCCGGCGCACGGTGCCGACCGCGGGCCCGACCTCGCGCTCCTTGAGGAGGTACTCAGTGGACTTCAAAGGCTTTGACCAGCCCGGTGGGCCGGGTGGCGGGGGCACCCGCTCGGTGAAGGTGATGATCGCCGGTGGCTTCGGCACCGGGAAGACCACCATGGTCCGCTCGGTCAGCGACATCAAGCCGCTCACCACCGAGGAGACCCTCACCCAGGCCAGCGCCGACGTCGACCACCTCATCGGCGTCGCCGACAAGACGGAGACCACCGTCAGCCTGGACTTCGGCAAGATCAGCCTCAACGACAGCCTCATGCTGTACCTGTTCGGCACGCCCGGCCAGGAGCGCTTCTGGTTCCTGTGGAACGGCCTGTTCAAGGGGGCGCTCGGCGCGATCGTCCTGGTGGACACCCGCCGGCTCGCCTCCAGCTTCCGGGCCATCGAGGAGATGGAGCGGCAGGACGTCCCGTTCGTCGTCGCCCTGAACGTCTTCCCCGATTCCCAGGACTACCCGATCGAGGAGATCCGGGACGCCCTGGACATCTCCCCGCACACCCCGATCGTGGCCTGCGACGCCCGCGACCGGGCCTCCAGCCGCGACGTCCTCGTCGCCCTCATACGTCACCTGAAGGAACGTTCTGCCGTCGCACTGGAGTCCCGATGAACGCCCAGCCCTTAAACGATTCCGAGGCGCCCCGCGGCTGCCCCTTCGGCCATGACACCGAACTCACCCGGCTGTACGGGCCGGAGGCGGCGACCGACCCGCGCGGCATCTACGAGCGGCTGCGCAAGGAGCACGGCTCCGTCGCGCCGGTGCTGCTGGAGGGCGACATCCGCGCCTGGCTGGTGCTGGGCTACCGGGACAGCCGGCGAGTGCTGGACAACCCCCTGCACTTCCCCCGGGACGCGCGGATCTGGCGGGACTGGCGGGAGGGCCGGGTGGCGGAGAACTCTCCGCTGGTCCCGATGCTCGCCTGGCGCCCCGACTGCGTGTCCCAGGACGGGGAGGCCCACCGTCGACTGCGCGGGGCCGTCAGCGACGGGCTGCAGTCCGCCGCCGGCCGCGGTGTCCGGCGCCACGCCACGCACTTCGCCAACAAGCAGATCGACGCGTTCGCGGACTCCGGCCGGGCCGATCTGGTGGCGGACTACGCCGACTATCTGCCGATGCTCGTGATCGCCCGCGTGCTGGGGCTCGCCGAGGCGGAGGGGCGTCGCCTGGTCGAGTCCTGCGCCCAGGTGATGAAGGGCGGCGAGGACGCCGTCATGCACGACGGGGTGATCAGGGAGATCTTCGGTGAGCTCGCCGAGCGCAGGCGGTCCGAACCCGGCTCCGACCTCGCCACCGGCCTGCTGGAGCATCACGCGGCGCTCGACCACGACGAGGTCGTGGCCCATCTGCGCGCGGTGCTGATCGCCGCACACGTCACGACCAACCTGCTGGCCCGGGTGCTGGAACTGGTCCTGACCGACGCCTCCCGGCTCTCCGGGCTGATCAGCGGGCAGCTGAACATCTCGGCGGTGGTGGAGGAGGCCATGTGGAACTCCCCGCCGCTGGCCGTCCTGCCGGGGCGCTTCGCCGCCAGCGATGTCGAACTGGGCGGACACCGCATCGAGGAGGGCGACCTGCTCGTGCTCGGTCTCGCCCCGGGCAACATCGACCCCGAGATCCGGCCCGACCCGAGCGTCTCGGTGCAGGGCAACCAGGCGCACCTGGCGTTCGGCGCGGGCCCGCACGAGTGTCCGGGACAGAACATCGGGATGTCCATCATCGAGATCGCGGTGGACGTCCTGCTGCACCGTCTGCCGGGTCTGCGCCTGGCCGTGCCGCCGGAGGAGCTCACCTCGACCGCGTCCACCTGGATGTCCCTGTTGGACAGCCTGCCGGTCGAGTTCGACGTGTAGGCCCCAGGATGCCGCTGCCCGGACGGGCAGCGGCATCCCCCAGGGGAGCGGTCAGCCGTCGAGCCAGTCGCCTGCGACGTCCGTGGGACGGTGTCCCATGGTGTTCCAGAGGAAATGCGGGTGGGCGCAGCCGAACATGTAGGCGAGCAGTGCGGTGTCCTCCCTGCCTGTCCTCGGGTCGTTCAGGGCATGGAAGAACTCGGATCCGACCGCTCCGGAGTCCTCCTGGATCTCCCGGGCGCGGGCCGTGGACGCGTCGGCGCCGGATGCCTCCACGGCGGCGATGTACGTACGGCGCAGGATCTCCCACGTGCTGTCGGTGTCGCCGTGCCAGGGGCCGTGCAGTGCTTCGAAGGCGCGGAGCTCGGCGTCGAACAGGGGCCATACCTCGGGGGACCGGGCTCGGCAGCGTGCGGACAACTCGGCGGTCCGGGCGCTCAGGGCCGGTGCGGTGGGCCGCGGGGCGACGGTGAGGGTGGCGCCGTGGGTGAGGATGCCGGTGCAGGCGTTGGGCTGCAGGTCGCACAGCGGGCAGTCCTGGGCCGGGGGGAGGTCCGCGGTGATGCCGTCGAACCACAGGCCGTGGCGGCCCGTGAGCCCCAACCAGGTGATGGTGCTGGTCATCAGCCAGGTGTTCCACATCCGGGAATGCGCCTCGGGCGTGCAGCCGTACTTGACGAGGGCGATGGCGCAGGCGGCGTAGAGCGCCTTGGTGTGGGTGGGCATGTCTGCGAGCCAGAAGTTGCTGATCTCGCCGGTGAGGGCGTCGGCCCGTACGTCGACCATGTCGTCGACGACGCGGCACAGCAGCAGGGAGGCGAGGTGTTCCTCCTGCCAGAGCTCGGTGTCGGGGGAGACGTGCCAGAACAGGCAGTCCATCATCTGCAGGAGTGAGTAGGTGCTCTGACCGAGCGGGTTCGTCTGGGGGAGTACGACGCTGCCAGCGTGGTGCTGTTGCAGCCAGTACTCGTCCGCGGATCGCTTGTGGGCCGCGTAGAGCCCGCAGACCAGGGCCCGTGCGGTGTTGGTGCTGAAATTCTCGGCCAGGCGGCCTTCTATGAGTTGGGTGAGGTGCCTGGTGTCTATGGTGTCGATCACGCGTTTGTATTCGTGGAAGAGCAGGATGTCGTCCTCGAAGCGGTGGCGGTAGCCGAGGTCCCGTTCGCAGTCGTTCAACTGCCGGGCCAGGACCCAGCCACCGGTCAGGACGCTGTCGAGTTCCCGGTGGTACGGCCAGGTCTTGACGGTGAGGGGACGACCGGCGCTCTGTCGCCAACCGTAGTCAGCCGGCGTGCGCGCGGGGGGCGTGGGCAGCCGACGGCACAGAGTGCAGGCGCAGCCGGCCGTCCGCTCCTCCTCGTGCGGCGGCGTGAGCGCCCGGCTCCTCCAGGCTCCTTCCAGCATCGCGCACGTCAGTCGGCAGACCTCGATGTCGGTGCTGACTTGAGGGAAGGCCGCTTCGATCACGCGCAGGCTGGCGTCGAGCCGCCTCAACCTGGCCCGGCCCTCCTCGTCGGGCGGGAGGAACGCGCGTGGCGCCGACCGGAGGGCTCCCTCCACGCGCAGCGTGGTGCCGGAGCGGGGGGATCCGAGTGCCTCCAGCCGCTGCAGAGCGGCGTGCTCGTCATCCCGGTACTCATCCGTGCACCCGTTGATGTGTTTCGCGAAGAGGCGTGCCAGTGCGTTCCCCGCCTCCTCCGGCTCCTCCGGCCGGAGCCCGGCGCTCGGCCGTGTCGGGGGCGAGCTCTCGGCGGACGTCCTCGGACCACCGCCTACGACTCGAGATTTCACACCGGTCTCCCTTCAAGCTGTGGTCCTGGCAACGGAATCGAGCGGCCGTGGTCGTCGGCCGGTCGATTCCGGGAAAGGGGAGCGGGTCGCCCCAGTGCCGCTCGGGGGACGAACCGCGCGGTACCCGCTCGGTTCTCGAACGCGGCGAGCCGCTCGCCCACGGCAGACGCGTCCGCGACACCGCCGGCGGTCTCCCCTGAACGGCTCGCCCTCGTCGAAGGGAGATCGAACCGGACGTCCTGCGGCATGCGTTTCCTCTCGGGAGACGGCAGCGCAGAGTCCCCCCGCCTCTGCGCGCGGGCGGTCACCGTGACCACCCGCGCGCTCGAACTGGTCTTTGTCATACGAAAGTTGAAGCGACAAGCGGTACCAGGCTGCCCAGAGCGTAAATGATCTACGCGTAACCGGACCGTGATCTCCGTTACTGCTCAGCCGCCGTGAGCTGCGTATACTCGCGCGCCCCCCACGTAAGTGATAGCTACACGGGTCTCCGCGATCGCCTCGACCGGCCCGTCGAACGGATCGCGGTCCAGGACCACGAGGTCCGCCAGCGCTCCGGCACGGACCTCGCCCGTGTCGTCGAGGTGGTTCACATACGCCGACCCCGACGTGTACGCGCTCAACGCCTCGGCGAGTCCGATCCGTTCGCCGGGCAGGAACACCGGCGTGTCGCCGGCGCCCGGCGCCACCCGGTTGACCGCCACATGGATGCCGTGCAACGGATCGGGGCTGCTCACCGGCCAGTCGCTGCCCGCCGCGAGCCGGGCTCCGGAGCGCAGCAGCGCACCGAACGGGTACTGCCACGCGGCCCGTTCGGGACCGAGGAAGGGGATGGTCAGCTCGTCCATCTGGGGTTCGTGCGCGGCCCACAGCGGCTGGATGTTCGCGACCGCCCCGAGCCGGGCGAAACGCGGCACGTCGACGGGGTGGACGACCTGGAGATGCGCCAGGTGGGGCCGCGTGTCGCTCGGCCCGTTGGCGGCCCGCGCCGCCTCGATCGCGTCCAGCGCGTCGCGTACCGCCCGGTCGCCCAGTGCGTGGAAGTGGCACTGGAAGCCGAGCGCATCCAACTCGGTGACGTACTTGGGAAGTTGCTCGGCGTCGATGAAGGCCGTGCCCCGGTTGGCCGTGGCGCACCCGCAGGTGTCGAGGTAGGGGTCCAGCAGCGCCGCGGTGCCGGTCTCGGCGACGCCGTCCAGCATCAGCTTGACGCTGCCCGCGCGGAACCGGCCATGGCTCAACGCCTGCCTCCGCTCGACCAGTTCGGGTATCTGCTCGGCTCCGCGCTCGCGGTCCCACCACAGCGCGCCGACGACACGCGCGGTGAGCGAGCCGTCCCGTGCGGCCGCGAGATACGCCTCCGAGGCGTCGTCCATACCGAGGAACGACCCGATCAGCGCGTCCTGCCAGGCGGTGATCCCGAGGGCGTGCAGATGCCGCTGGGCGTGCAGCAGGGCTGCCACCCGGTCGGCCGCGGTGGCGACCGGGGTGAGCCGTCCCACCAGCTGCATCGCCCCCTCCTGCAAGGTGCCGCTCGGCTCACCGGAGGCGTCCCGGTCGATCCGCCCGTCAGCCGGGTCGGGCGTGTCGCGTGTGATGCCGGCGAGTGCGAGGGCACGGCCGTTGACCCAGGCGCCGTGATGGTCGCGGTTGGGCAGATACACCGGCCGGTCGGGCACCACCGCGTCCAGCAGATCCCTCGTCGGCGTACCGCCCTCGAAGGCCTCCATCGACCAGCCGCCACCGGTGATCCACTCCCGCTCGGGGTGCGCGTCGGCATACGCGCGCACCGCGGCGAGGGTGTCGTCGGCCGTCTTCGCCCCGGTCAGATCGCACTGGGTGAGCTCCAGTCCGGCCGGCACCGGATGCACATGTGCGTCCTGGAAGCCGGGCAGCAGCAGCCGCCCGGCGAGGTCCACCACCTCGGTCCGTGGCCCGGCGAGATCGTGCACCTCCTCGCGTCCTACGGCCGTGATGCGGTCGCCGGTTACGGCCACGGCGGTCGCGGTACGACCCTCGGGGGTGAGGACGGGACCGCCGGTGAAGAGCAGATCTGCGTGCATGTTCCGTTTCCTGGTCGGGGTCATCGGGAGGTGGCGAGGAGCTGCGGCGCGTCGGCGTCGGTGCCCTTGCCGGTACGGAAGTACGGCGACCTGCGCACCCACCTGGCCCACGCGGCGGCCACGAAGCCCGACGCGATCATCGCCAGGGGGGTGGCCAGCAGGAACCAGCCGTTGTCGGCGCTGACCTCGAAGTGGTCGGCGGAGGTGTAGAAGGACCAGCCGAGGTAGCCGCCGAGGCCGAGGAGGGCCGCCGCGCTGAGCGCGGGCAACACCACCGCCCGTACGCCCTGGCGCCAGTCCTCACGCAGGAGCGAACGAAAGCGCACGGCGGCCGCGAGGGCGGTGAGCGCGTACGACAGGGCCACCACGATGCCGACGGCGCTCACCGTCGCCATGATCATGTCGGCGAGCCGCTCAATGACCAGCGCGAGTGCCGCGACCGTTGCCGCCAGCGCGCCGATGAGCACCGTGCCGGCGGCCGGAGTCCCGTACCGGGGGCTGACCTTGGACCACACCGGCCCGAGCGTGCGGTCCCGGCTCATCGCGAACATCGCCCGTGCCGTCGGGATCACCCCGGCCTGCAGCGAGGCCACCGCCGAGAACATCAGGGCGATCAGGGGGAGCGCAGCCCACGGCTGGGACGCCAGCCGCTCGCCGAAGAAGGCCAGGCCCTCGGCGCCGTGGCCGACCAGCTCCTCCTCGGACAGCACCCGTTGGAAGGCGACCGAACCCAGCAGGAAGAGGGCCAGCATGGTGAACAGGGTGGTGAGCCCGGCCCGGGAGGCGTCGCGCGGGTCACGCACCTCCTCGTTGACGCTGAACGCCGACTCGAACCCCCAGTAGCAGAACACCGACAGCAGCAGCCCCTGCGCCAGCGCCGTGGCCGACGGAATGGCGAACGGGTCGAACCAGCTCAGGCTGAAGTCGTGCGGGCCGGTGACGATGCCGTATCCGCAAAAGCCCAGCAGAACGACGTACTCGAAGACCAGCAGTCCCGCCTGGAGCCGCGCGGCGGTGCGGATGCCGGTCACGGCGGTCAGCGTGACGGCGATCAGGACCAGGACGCCGACCGCCGTGGTCTGCGCGGTCGAACCCGCGTCCAGGGCGAGGCCGCCCAGCCGGTGCACTCCGGCGTCGCCCGCCAGCTGGATCAGCGCCGAGCCGGTGACCGCGGTGGTGTAGGCGAGGAACGCCACCACGGCCACGATGTTCACCCAGCCGACCATGAAGCCCAGCCACGGCGTGAGTGAACGGCCCACCCACACATAGCCGTTGCCCGCGTTCGGCTCGACGCGGTTGAGCCGCGCGTAGGCGCCCGCGATGCCGAGGACCGGCAGGAACGCCAGCAGCATGATCGCCGGCAGATGCAGCCCGACCACACCGGCCGTGACGCCGAGCCCGATACCGATGCTGGTGGTCGCGGCCGTGCTGGAGGCGGCGATGGCGACGCCGTCCAGGACACCGAGGGACCTGCGCAGCGCGGGCTGCGCGGGTGGGTCGACTTGATCGTGCTTGCCGGGCATGGCGGTCTCCGCTCGCACCGGGGGCCTGGGCGGCCCCGATGAGCGGACATGAAACTGCCGGGGGACTTAACAGGTCAACGGTGTTGTCATAAAGTGCGGGCACCGCCGACAGGGAGGCAGTCCATGACCGAGCGCGTCGTCCCGCCCGGCGCACGCCGTCGCAGGCGCCCCACCAAGCAGGGCGTCGTCCTGTCCGAGGAGCTGATCGTCGAGACGGCCCTCAGGCTCATCGAGGAGCACGGTGCCGACGCCCTGTCGGTGCGCCGCCTCGGCCGCGCCCTCGGCGCCGACCCCAGCTCCCTGTACCGGTACTTCCGGCACACCGACGACCTGATGCTCGCCATCGCCGACGAACTCATCGGCCGTACCCTGCGCACCTGGCGCCCCACCGGCGACTGGCAGACCGACCTGCGCGACCTCGGCCTGCGCATGCACGCCGGTGCCCTCGCCCACCCCCGTGCGGCGGTGCTCAGCTCGTACCGGGTGACCGGGCGGGTCCACGAGATCCAGGCCGTCGAGACCATCCTCGGCGTGCTGCGCGGCGCCGGGTTCCCCGACGTCGAGGCGGTGCGGATCTACCACGCGTTCGTCGACCAGGCCCTCGCGCACGGCGCCCTCGACTCGGCGAGCGCGGCGATGCCCGAGGCCGCGCGGTCAGCGGAGACGGCCGTCTGGCGGGCGACGTACGCCCGGCTGCCGGCCGACACCCACCCGCACATCGCCGCCACCGCCCGGCACCTCGTGGCGGAGATGCGGCACAGCTCCTACCCGGCTGTCCTGGACCTGCTGCTGCGAGCCGCGGCGGCCCGGCTCACCGAACTCCGTTCCCGGCCCGCGAACCCGGCGGCCATCATGGACACACCGTCAGATCCGTCCCACGAGGAGGCCGTTCACCGATGACCCCGCCGCCCCCGCGCACCGCCGAGCAGCGCAAGCAGGACACCCTGCACCGTCTGGAGCACGATGAGGACGTGTGGGTCGCCACGGCCGACGCCGCGGGGGGAGTGCCGTACCTCGTCCCGCTCTCCTTCCGCTGGGACGGCTCGACGCTGCTGCTCGCCACGCCCGCGGCCGGCCCGACCGGCCGGAACCTGGCAGCGACCGGCAGAACCCGCCTGGGTATCGGGCCGACCAGGGACGTCGTCATGATCGAGGGCACGGTCGACACGATCCCCCTGGCGGAGCTGGACCAGGAGGAGGGTGACCTCTTCGCGGCGAAGACCGGCTTCGATCCGCGTCGACTGACCACGCGCTACCTGTACTTCCGGGTCCGGCCGCTTCGGGTGCAGGCCTGGCGGGAGGCCGACGAACTGGACGGGCGGGAACTGATGCGGAACGGGCAGTGGCTGGTGGCGGACTGAAACGGCCTGGCCGGGACACCCGGAGGGAACAGGGCGCGGGGCAGGACCGTGCCGCGCCCAGGACACTCCGGAGGAGCCATGCCATTGGTGAAAGCGGGCTTCGTGGTGCTCGACTGTGCCGAGCCCGAGAAGCTCGCCGTGTTCTACACGCAACTGCTGGAAGGCGAGCAGACCGACGCGAGCGCCAACCTCGTCGAGATCAGGGGTGCGGACGGAACCCGGATGGCGTTCCGCCGCGACATGAACGCCACTCCGCCGAGCTGGCCGCGCCCCGAGAACTCCCTCCAGGCCCACCTGGACTTCGTGGTGGACGACCTGGACGAGGCCGAGCGCAGGATCGTCGGGCTCGGTGGCCGTCCGCTGGAGGCGAAGGAGGCGCCGGGCCCGTACGAGGAACGCGGGTACGCCGACCCGGCCGGCCACTCCTTCACCCTGCGCCGGGTCGCGGCCACGGCACCGAAGCAGGGCTGAGGCCCGTCCGGCCGGCCCGGCGAGGAGCGCTCCTCAGTCCCGTCCGGCCGGCCCGGCGAAGGAGCGCTCCTCAGTCCCGTCCGCCCTTCTCGCTGACCGGCCACACCCCCGTCGAGCGCTCGATGGCCTTCGCGCCCGTGCGGTCCGCGAGGCTGCGGGCCATCGCGAAGAGGGCGCCCTGGACCGCGGCCGCCAGCAGGATCTCCCCCCAGCCGCGGTCGCGGTCCAGGGCGTCGGGGGCGTCCTCCTCGTGCCGGATCGCCATCCAGGTCTTGCGGAAGGCGAGCCCCGCGAGCGCCCCGCTCGCCCAGCCCAGTGCGAACCCCACGGGCTTGTAGGCGAGCGGGAGTGTCATCTTCTTCTTGGCCATGTGTGTCTGCGCCTCCTTCATGGTCAGGGCCGTCCCCGTTCCGGGACCACCTCGGGCCCGGGAACCGGCCCGGGTGGCGTGCCGTCACCGAACGGCCTGCCACCCAGTTCCTCACGACGATGCGGTGTCAGCCAGCCCGACAGATCCGGCCCGAGGGGCACGATTCCGGTCGGGTTGATGCCGCTGTGCACCTGGTAGTAGTGCCGTTTGATGTGGTCGAAGTTGACGGTGTCACCGAATCCGGGCGTCTGGTAGAGATCACGCGCGTACGCCCACAGGACCTGGTTCTCCGTCAGCTTCCAGCGATTGCACTTGAAGTGACCGTGATAGACGGCGTCGAAACGCACCAGTGTGGTGAACAGCCGGATGTCCGCCTCCGTGATCGTCTCCCCGACCAGGTACCGCCGGTCGGCCAGCCGCTCGGACAGCAGTTCCAGCCGCCGGAAGAGCCGTGTGCACGCCCCCTCGTACTCCTCCTGGCCGGTGGCGAAGCCCGCCCGGTACACACCGTTGTTGACGTCCTCGTAGACGTCGGCCGTCACGGCGTCGATCTCGTCGCGCAGCGCCGGCGGGTAGAGGTCGGGCGCGCCCTCGCGGTGCAGGGCCGTCCACTCGGTGGCGAGGTCGAGCGTGATCCGCTGGTAGTCGTTGGTCACCAGCCGCCCGCTCGGCACGTCCACGATCGCGGGCACGCTGACGCCGCCCGGATAGTCGCTCTCACGCTTGTCGTAGGCCTCGCTGAGGAAGCGGATGCCGAGGACCGGGTCGCGTCCACCCGGGTCGAGGGAGAACCGCCAGCTGCGGTCGTCCTGGATCGGGTCGGTGATCGCCATCGGCAGGGCGTCCTCCAGCCCGAGCAGCCGGCGCGAGATCACCGCCCGGCTCGCCCACGGGCAGGCGCGGCTGACCACCAGCCGGTAGCGGCCCGCCTCCACGGGCCAGCCGTCCCGGCCGTCAGCGGTGATCCGGTCGGTGAAGTGGGCCTTCGACCGCTGGAACGATGTCCGCCCGTACGCGGTGTTGCCCCCGCCGCTCATGATCGGACTCCTCTCTGACGTACGCCCTCTGCCGTAGCAGGGTTCCCCGTCCTTCCGGGCCCCCGTTGTACCGACGGGTCCCCCGATTTACGCCGACGGCACGGGTGTGAGCCCGATCGGCTGGGGCAATCAGCGTTCAATGACCGACACGCCCAAGGCACCGAAGACGGATCGCACCACCCGAGTGACCGTGCTGGTGGCCCTCGCGGCCAACCTCGTCATCGCGATCGCCAAGACGATCGGCGGCCTCCTCGCCCACTCGCCCGCCCTGCTGTCCGAGGCGGCCCACTCCGTGGCGGACAGCCTGAACGAGGTCTTCCTCCTGGCCGCGCTGCGCCGCAGCCGACGCCCTGCCGACAGCCGCCACCCCTTCGGCTACGGCAAGGAACGCTTCTTCTGGTCGTTGCTCGCGGCCGTCGGCATCTTCGTGATGGGCGGCTGCTTCTCCTTCTACCAGGGCGTGGAGGCCCTGCGCGGGGGCGCGGAGGAGTCGTTCGGCGGCTATGTGGCGGGCATGATCGTCCTCGGTGTCGCCCTGGTGGCCGAGGGAGTGTCACTGCTGCGGGCCCTGCACCAGGTGCGCCGGCAGGGCGGCCTGGGCGACGGACTGCGCGACCCGGCTCTGCGCACGGTGGTCGCCGAGGACGGCACGGCGGTGCTGGGCGTGACCCTGGCCCTCGCCGGCATGGCGCTGCACATGGTCACCGGCCAGGTCGTGTGGGAGGCGTCCGCCTCCCTCGCGATCGGCGCGCTGCTGGTGTACGTCGCCTACCGGCTCGGGCGTGACGCCCGCGACCAGTTGATCGGGCAGGCCGCCGATCCGGAGGCCGCCGCCCGGATCCGTGCCCTGCTCCAGGCACAGCCCGAGATCGACAGCGTGGAGGCGCTCTTCACCATGCAGACCGGCCTGGAGACGGCTCTGGTGGCCGCCCGCGTCGACCTGGTGCCCGGCCTCGACAGCGAACAGGTCGAGGAGGTCGCCGTGCGGATCAAGCGGTCCATAGCCCGTACCGTCGCCGAGGCCGACCAGATCTTCCTCGACGTGACCGAACGCTCCGCCTGCGAGGCACAAGGAAGCCCCGCCGCGACGGGGGAGCGCGGCGGGGCCTGACGCACGTGTGCCCGACGAACGCGGGTTCATGCGCCCTGACGGAAAAAATTCCGGGAAACCGGTACGGGACGCGCTGCCGGGCCGCTCAGTCCTGGTCGAGCGGCTCCAGCACGAAGACCGGGATCACCCGGTCGGTCTTCTTCTGGTAGTCGGCGTAGGGCGGATACGCCGCCACGGCACGCTCCCACCACCGCGCCTTCTCCGCACCGGTGACCTCACGGGCCCTCATGTCCCGCTTCACCGGCCCGTCCTGCAGCTCCACATGGGGGTCGGCCTTGACGTTGTGGTACCAGACCGGGTGCTCGGGTGCCCCGCCGAGCGAGGCCACCACGGCGTAACGGCCCTCGTGCTCGACGCGCATCAGCGGCGTCTTGCGGAGCTTGCCGCTCCTCGCACCCCGGGTGGTGAGCAGGACGACCGGCATTCCCTGCATGGTCGTCCCCTTGGTGCCGCCGGAGCTCTCGTACAGCTCCACCTGGTCGCGCACCCACTTGGTCGGGCTGGGCGCGTACTCGCCATCGAGAGGCATGTCGTCGGTCCCGTCGTCGTGATCCTGTCGGCTGACGTCGATCCTCAACACCGGGGCGCGCGGGATTCATCCTGCGGGCCCCGGACACAGGTGCGGCTACCCGAGCATCCGCACGGCCAGCGCAAGGATCACGCCGCTCGACACCAGCGCCGTCAGCAGCCGCCCCCGATGTCCCGTCAGTACCCGCCCCAGCAAGGCCCCGCCGCCGGCGAGCAGCAGTTGCCAGCTCGCCGACGCGGCGAACGCCGCCAGGACGAACACGCCCTGTTCCAGCGGCGACAAGGGGTCCGTCGCCCGGGTGCCGAGGACGAGTGCCGTGAAGTAGATGACGGTGGTCGGGTTGAGCACGGTGATGCCGAGCAGCGCCAGGTAGGCGCGCGCCGGGCTCGGGGGAGGGGGCGTCGAGCGTGGGGCGGCGAGCCGGTGGTCGCGGTAGCGGCGTACGGCGACGACGGCGCCCCTGACCGCGAGTACGGCAAGGACCAGGGCGGACGCCCAGCGCAGCGGCGTCAGGACCGGGCGCAGCGCGGGGGCGAGGGCCGAGCCTCCCAGGGCGGCCACGAGGGCGTAGAGCCCGTCCGCCGTCGCGACGCCGAGCGCGGCGCAGATCCCGGTCCGCAGGGAGGTGCGGGCGGTGAGGGAGACGAGGTAGGTCGCGACCGCGCCGACCGGGACGGCGATGCCGTACCCCGCGAGCAGGCCCGCGACGAGTGCGGCGGTCACGACGCGCAGGGCGTTGGCCTCCGGGGGACGCCGGTCTGCTGCTGGTACCGCGTCGGCAGGGCGGCGGCGGTCAGCGGCAGGAAGGCGATGGTCGTAGGCATGGCCGGATTCTGCGGGCAGCGGCCGCCCTGCGACAAGCGGTTTTCCCGGAGCGTCCGTCGCGCCGTCCGGGTGATCGGACGCCGGTGCGGCGATCTTCGGCCAGATTGCCGGTGCGCTCGATCTGGCCGAACTTGTCGTGGCCCTCTAGGTGCCTCGGGCATCTAATGAAGATCGGCACGACCACCCTTCGTCTGCGAGGTCTTCCGTGACAGACACGACGGATATGACGGTCATGGCAGAGGGGGCGGGCGGGACGGAATCGCACCCCGTCGCCTTCCCCGCGAGCCGTAACTGCCCCTACCACCCGCCCACCGCCTACGCCCCCCTGCGCGACGCGCGCCCGCTCACCCGGGTGAAGCTCTACGACGGCCGCCTCGTCTGGATGGTCACCGGTCACGCCCTCGCCCGCACCCTGCTGGCCGACCAGCGCCTGTCCTCGGACCCCCGGCGTCCCGACTTCCCGTGGCCCGTCGCGCGTTTCGCGGAGGTCCGCCGCCGCAGGACCGCGCTGCTGGGCGTCGACGACCCCGAACACCGCGTCCAGCGGCGGATGATGATCCCCAGCTTCAGTCTCAAGCGAGCGGCCGCCCTGCGTCCGCGGATCCAGCAGGTCGTGGACGAACGGCTCGACGCGATGATCGCCCAGGGGCCTCCGGCCGAGCTGGTGAGCGCCTTCGCCCTGCCGGTGCCCTCGATGGTGATCTGCGCCCTGCTCGGCGTCCCCTACGCGGACCACGAGTTCTTCGAGGATCAGTCCCGCCGGCTGCTGCGGGGCCCGACGGCCGCCGACTCCCTGGACGCGCGCGAGCGCATGGAGGCGTACTTCGAGGAGCTGATCGACCGCAAGCAGCGGCAGCGGGAGCCCGGCGACGGTGTCCTCGACGAACTCGTGCACCAGCAGCTGCGGGACGGTGAGCTGGACCGCGAGCTGCTCATCGCGATCGCGATCATCCTGCTGGTCGCCGGCCACGAGACGACCGCCAACATGATCTCCCTCGGCACCTTCACCCTCCTCCAGCACCCCGACCGGATGGCCGAGTTGCGCGCCGACCCGGGGCTGGTGCCCGCCGCCGTGGAGGAGCTGATGCGGCTGCTGTCGATCGCCGACGGCCTGCTGAGGGTCGCCGTGGAGGACATCGAGGCGGCCGGCGAGACGATCCGGGCCGGCGACGGCGTGATCTTCTCCACCTCGGTGGTCAACCGCGACGAGGCCGTCTACCCGGACCCCGACGCCCTGGACTGGCACCGGCCTGCCCGTCACCACCTCGGCTTCGGGTTCGGTATCCACCAGTGCCTCGGTCAGAACCTGGCCCGGGCCGAGATGGAGATAGCCCTGGGCTCCCTCCTCGACCGGCTGCCGACCCTGCGCCTGGCCGTCCCTGCGGAGGAAATCCCCTTCAAACCCGGCGACACGATCCAGGGGATGCTGGAACTCCCCGTGGCCTGGTAAGAGGCTCCGGTCATGCACAACGAAACGCACGAATCAGACGGAACGCGCGAAACGCGCGACCTGCACATCGACATCGACCACGACCTCTGTGTGGGCGCCGGCCAGTGCGCCCTCGCCGCCCCGTCCGTCTTCACGCAGGACGACGACGGCTTCAGCACCCTGCTGCCCGGCATGGAGGACGGCGGCGGCGACCCGATGGTCCGGGAGGCCGCCCGGGCCTGTCCGGTCAGCGCCATCACCGTGTCGGAAAACGGGAGTTGACGCCGGGCACAGCGCCCGGCGGTCACGACCGTGGCGGGCCCGCACCCCGAGGTCGGGCCCGCCTCAGCGCGCCGCCAGCAAAGACCGCGCCGCCTCCCGGGCCTCGGCGGCCGGTCGCGTACCGCCGGTGATGCCCGCCGTGACCATGGCGCCCTCGGCCAGCAGGTACAGCGGCCCGGCGAGGGCCTCGGGCAGCCCCGCCCCGGTCACCAAGGAGGCGAGGTAGTCGCGGAACGCCCGCTTGTGCGCCCGGACCTGGTCCGCCACCCGCTCCGACCGCGCCCCCAGCTCCCCGTACGAGTTGATCCAGGCGCACCCGCGGAAGCCCTCCTGCCCGAACCACTCCTCCAGCCAGTCGTACACGGCCAGGATCCGCCGCTCGGGGTCCGCGTGCCGCTCCACATGGGCGGCGAGGAGCGCGCGCCAGCGCACGTCACGTCGCTCCAGGTACGCCTCGACGAGCTGTTCCTTCGCCGGGAAGAGCTGGTAGAGCCGCTTGAGCGAGACCCCGGACGCGCCCCGGATGTCATCCATGCCGACGGACTGGATGCCCCGCCCGTAGAACAGCCTCTCCGCGGCGTCCAGTGCGTGCTCCCGGGCGGTTGCGCTGTCCATGGACGACCCACTCCTTGACGAGAGAACGTACGTTCTCCTACGGTAGCAGCCCGCCGGAGAACGTACGTTCTCCGCATGCCGCGCCCAGCGCGCCCGGCCTTGGAGGACGCCATGACCGCCCGCCCGCCCCTGCCGCCGTTCACCCGTGAGAGCGCCGCACAGAAGGTGCAGGCCGCCGAGGACGCCTGGAACACCAGGGACCCGCACCGGGTGGCGCTCGCCTACTCGCAGGACTCGGTGTGGCGCAACCGCGACACCTTCCTCACCGGTCGCGCCGAGATCGTCGCCTTCCTCACCGCGAAGTGGGCGCGGGAGCGGCAGTACGCGCTGCGCAAGGACCTGTGGGCCTTCGACGGCAACCGCATCGCGGTCCGCTTCCAGTACGAGTGCCAGGACCCCGACGGCCGGTGGTGGCGCTCGTACGGCAACGAGTTGTGGGAGTTCGACGGCCACGGCCTCATGACCCGGCGCGAGGCGAGCATCAACGACGTGCCGATCGAGGAGGGTCAGCGCCGCATCCACGGCCCGCGGCCCGAGAACGAGCGCGGGTCGGCCTCCCCCGTGCGTTAGTGCTGTCCGCACAGTCCGCACAGCCCCGCGCGCGGACGGCGGGACCGTACGGACACGACCTGGCCCCGAGCGCGTTGAGTAGGGTTCCCGAGTGACCCCACAGGCCCCGAAGCCCTTCCTCTACGTCGTCGTCTGCGCCGCCGGCATCGCCCGGGACGTCAGCGAGCTCATCACCGCCGCGCAGCAGCGGGACTGGGAGGTCGGTGTCATCGCGACGCCGGTCGCGACGAACGGCTTCCTCGACACCGCCGCCGTCGAGGCCCTCACCGGCCGTCCGGTGCGGTCCGCATGGCGTACGCCCGCCGACCCGCGCCCCTTCCCCACGCCCGACGCCGTCGTCGTGGCACCGGCCACCTTCAACACCGTCAACAAGTGGGCCGCCGGTATCGCCGACACGCTGGCTCTGGGGACCCTCAGCGAGGCGTACGGCCTCGGCGTCCCCATCGCGGCCCTGCCCTGCGTCGCCGACGCCCTGGCCGCCCATCCGGCGTACCAGGAGAGCCTGATACGGCTCAGGGGGATGGGAGTGCGCTTCGGCCAGCCGTACACCGGCGAGGCCGGGGTGGGCGGTGAGCGCCCGGACTTCGGGTGGGAGCGCGCGCTGGACCTGCTGGGATGAGACGGGCGACCCGGGGCCCCTCGGCCCGGGTCGCGGCGGGCCGTGGTCAGCCGATGACTCGGCCCAGTTCGATCCGGTCGATGTTCGGCGCCCAGGCGCTCGCGTTGCCGAACGTCACCTTGTTGGCGCCCTTGACCAGGTCGACCGGGACGCCCACGGTCCAGTAGTCGTCCCAGCTCCAGGTGTTCTTGAAGGTCACCTTCAGCGGTGCCGCGGAGCCCACCGTGACGTCCGCCGTACGGGACATGATGTCCGTGTTGTAGGCGTGGCCGTTGTCGCGGCGGTCGTCGTGCGCGTAGTGGACGACCAGCAGGTAGCGGCCGGACCGGGGAGCGTCCACCGTGAACTCGGCGGTGCTGTAGGGGCTGTTGCCCAGCCGGCCGATGTACGAGCCCGCAAAGGCGTGCGGGGAGTCCACGAGCCGGGCGCCGCCCGAGAGGGTGGCCGAGGCGCCCGCGCGGGACAGGGTGCCGGTCGTCGAGCCGTCGCCCGAGACGTCCAGGGAGCGGACGGCCGCGTGGCCCGATGTCATCGCCAGGCGGTTGTTGCCCGCGAGGAGGTAGAGCCGCAGCGGGTGGTCGGGAGCCGCGGTGACCGTCTCACCGTGCAGGCTGAGCTCGACGGCCGCCGTGGCCCGCGAGGTCACCGTGTAATAGCCGTCGCGCGGCGCGTAGACGTCGAACACCGCCTTGTCACCGGTGCGCAGGACGAGGGCGCCCGTGCCGACGCCGGCCGAGGACGAGTAGTCGTACGACGGTCTGCCGCTGATGTCCGCCAGCGTCGCCTCGTACGACGTGGAGTCGGCGGCGGTACGGGCCGTCAGGTCGATGCGGTCGAGCGTGACCTCGGCGTCACCCTTGGCCAGCGTCAACAGGTGTTCGCCCGCCCGCAGTCGGATGCGGACGTCCTTCCTGGCGCGGTACGTCCAGTTCTCGGTGGAGGGGTAGGTGACCGTGACCGGGTCGCCACCGTCGATGGACAGCTGCTGAGTGGCCGGCCCGCCGGACTGGTTGCCGTACAGGATGGCCAGGTCGTACATGCCGTCCTTCGGCACCGTCACCGAGAAGGCGACCTTGCTGCCGGGCCGGTCGAGGGAGCCGACGTCCTTGGTGCCGGAGGCCGCGTAGCCGTTGGCGTTGTGGACCGTGCCGTGCGTGTGGACCTTGCCGTCGGTGATGGCCGCGTCCTCGGCCTCGTACGAGGCCGACCAGGGGACGGAGGCGGGGGAGGGGCTTGCGGAGCCACCGGGTGTGAGGACGACGCGGTACGCGGACATCCGGTGCAGGCCGCGGAGCGGGACCGTCACCGAACCGTCGTCCGCGACCCTCACCTCGGTGCGCGCCAGGACGCGCGGCGCCGCGTGCTGCCCTTCGTAACCCGACCAGGCGGCCTCGGCGACGGTCGCCGTCACCGTACGGCCGAACACGGACCGGGGGACATGGCGCACGACGACGTCCGCGTCACCGTCCGAGCCGCCGAGCAGCACCTGGGCCTGGCGGCGGGAGGTGTCGAGGGAGGCGAGAGCCTGGAGCGTGTCGACGGTGTTCGGCCGCGGCGGCGTCACCTTCACGGTGTCACCGGTCAGGCCCGCGTACCAGCGCAGCAGCCACCAGCCGCCGTTGGGGACGTTGGAGCGCACCACATGGCCGCTGAGATTGCCGGCGGCGTCCCAGTACGCCATGTTCGCGTACACCTTGTTGCGCTCGAACATGGACACCCACTGCACCAGCTGCCCGGGCACGGACAGGTCGCGGCGGTTGGCGTACTCGTCGATGCTGATCCTCAGTGGTGGGACGCCCGCCGCGCGCTCCAGCTGCCGGTAGTCGTCGTAGTGCGCCTGGAAGTCACGCAGGGATCCGGAGTCCAGCTCGTGCCACGTCATCACCTGGGGCAGCACGTCCTCCCGCTTGGCGAAGGCGAGGAAGTCCCTCAGCAGACGCGGGTGGTAGGCGGCTTCGTTGGGGCCGGCTATCCGCGCGTCCGGGTCGATCGCGCGGATCCGGTGGTGGACCGTCTTCCAGTCCCCCAAGAACCGGTCGCGGTTCTTCTCGTACTGCGCCTGGTCCTCGACGCCGAGCTCGTACCAGATCTGGTCGGGCTCGTTGAACGGGATGTAGACGAAGCGGTCGCTGTTCGGGTCGGCCGAGACCGCCTCGACGATCTTGTCGACCCTGGGGAGGTAGTCGTCGATGCCGAGGTCCTCGTACGGCCACTTGGCGTAGACGTCCTGCATCATCACGTTGATCTCGCCACCGCCGTTGCGGAAGAACGACTTCGAGACCGTGAGCGCGTCGCCGTTGGGGTGCTGGGCGCCGCCCTCCGGCTTCTGCGAGATGCTGGTGAGCTTCAGGGGCTCCAGCGCGGCATCGCCGGGCACCCCGTCGTCGCTTAGCCCGTACAGCGAGCCGTTGGCGCCGAGCATCACCGGGCCCTCGGAGGCGCTGAGGTCGACGGTGAGGCGCTGCGGGTCGGCGGGCGCCGCGTGGCTCGTCGCGGGGGGAGTGACTGCCATGACTGCTGCTCCAAACAGTGTCGCGATCAAGGCGGTTGCGGGGCGGGACGTCACGCGCGATCTCGTGCCGGTGCAGGTGAGCACGCTGCTGTGCCTCCCGTCACGTGACTCCTCCACCGGTGAGTGCGGACCCGGCCGCGGCGCTCACAGGGCGGGCCGGGCGTCGGCGGGCGGTGGGCCCGAGCTCTCGCGCACCACCAGTTCCGGTACGGAGACGGGGTGCGGGGCGATGGGCGCGGATTCCTCCAGCACGCCGTGCAGCAGGGCGAACGCGGCCCGTCCGAGGCCGGTGAAGTCCAGACGCACGGTCGTCAGGGACGGGGTCAGGAAGGCGGAGTGCGGGGCGTCGTCGAAACCGGCCACGCTGACCTCGTCCGGCACCGGGCGGCCGGACTCGTGCAGCGCGCGGAGCACACCGAGCGCGAGGTCGTCGTTGCCGCACAGGATCGCGGTGACGGACGGGTCCCTCGCCAGCCCCAGCCCGGCCGCGTGCCCACCCGCCGGCCCCCAACTGCCCTGCACCGGACGGGGCTGCGGGGCGCCGGCCTCCTTCAGTGCCTGCCGCCAGCCGCTGGTACGGGCGCTGGTGCGGCGGGTGCTGGAGGGGATGGCGACGTAGTGCACGGTCTCGTGGCCCAGGGCGAGCAGATGCCGGGTCGCCCGGTAGGCGGCCTCGCGGTCGTCGGTCCACACCCAGGGGCTCTCGTCGGCGGGCGGGCGCGCCGGGGTCTCGACCACACCGACGACCGGCAGCCCGGCCGGCACGGTCGTGAGCGCCCGGACGCCGGCCGGGTCGTAGGCGATCACGATGAGCCCGCCGCCCGCGTCCGCAGCGCGCTGCACCGCGGCGGCGACGGCGGCCTCCTCGGCCGACTCCAGGACGCCGATCCCGACGGCGTAGGACGCCGCGCGGGCGGCCTCCTCGACACCCCGCAGGATCGAGGCGTGGCCGAAGTGGGTGGTGTCGGCGGTGAGCACGGTCACGACCCGGCTGCGTCCGCTGGCCAGGGCGAAGGCCGAGGCGTTACGGCGGAAGCCCAGCTCCTCGACGGCGGCGAGCACCCGCCGGCGGGTGGCCGGCCGCACGCTCGGGTGGCCGTTGATGACCCGGGAGACGGTCTGGTGCGAGACTCCCGCGGCCGCCGCGACGTCTCTGATGCTCGCCGGGCTCCTTGTGTGACCGGTCACATTCACGCGAGGATTGTGACCGGTCACACAGGGGTCGTCAAGAGAGCGCAGCGAGCGCTCGCCGAGGGGGCAGCATCTTGACCGGTACGGCGAACGCGGATGCCGACGAGCCGCCAAGGACGTTCACTTGGGGCCACGCCGCCCTGGAGGCCGAGTTCGCCGTCGCCTCCGACGGGACCCCGCGGCTGATCCGGCTGGGCGACACCGACTCCGCCGACCCGGAAACCGCCGCGCTCCCGCTCGTCGACCTGACCGCGTTCGGCCACGGCAGCGGCTGGTCGGGGCCCCGCTTCACCGGCACGGCCTTCGGCACCCGCCTGCGGTACCGGGGCCACCGCACCGCGAGACGCGGCGACTGGGAGCGGCTGACCGTCGAACTCCACGACCCCGTCAGCGGGTTGAGAGCCGACGTCGACCTGTCGTCCCCCCGCGGCGTGCCGGTGCTGCGCTCCCGCGTCCGGCTGAGCAACGAGGGCGCCGAACCCCTCGTCGTCCAGTCGGTCAGCAGCCTGCTGCTCGGCGGCCTGCCCTCCGCGGACACCCTCGACGTGCACCGGGCCCGCAACGACTGGCTCGCCGAGTGCCGCTGGCAGGCCGAGCCGCTGCGCCTGGCCGTCGCCGACATCGACGCCGACGCCCATCAGCACGACAGCCGGGCCGCGTTCGTCCTCACCGGCCGCGGCAGCTGGCCCACCGACGGCCACCTGGCGATGGGGGCGTTGACGCAGCGCGAAGGAGGCCGTACCTGGCTGTGGCAGATCGAGTCCCCGGCCGGCTGGCGCTGGGACCTCGGCGAACGCGCCCACGGCACGTATCTCGCACTGAACGGCCCCACCGACGCCGAGCACCAGTGGCGGGTCCGGATCGCGCCGGGCGAGGGGTTCACCACCGTGCCCGGGGTGCTCGCGCTCGGCTCCGATTTCGACGCCGCGACGGGCGCCCTGACCGCGTACCGCCGGGCCGTGCGCCGCCCGCACCCGGACCACACCGCTCTCCCGGTCGTCTTCAACGACTACATGAACACGTTGATGGGCGACCCGACGACCGAGAAGCTGCTGCCGCTGATCGACGCGGCAGCCGACGTCGGCGCGGAGTACTTCTGCATCGACTCCGGCTGGTACGACGACTGGGCGGACGGCGGCTGGTGGGACAGCGTCGGCGCATGGCTGCCCTCCCGGCGGCGCTTCCCCGACGGCGGGATCCAGCGGGTCCTGGACCGGATCCGCGAGCGTGGCATGGTGCCCGGGCTGTGGCTGGAGCCCGAGGTGGTCGGCGTCCGCAGCCCCGTCGCCTCCGTGCTCCCGCCCGAGGCCTTCTTCCAGCGCGACGGCGTCCGCCTCAGCGAACAGGGCCGCCACCAGCTCGACCTGCGGCACCCGGAAGCCCGCGCCCACCTCGACCGGACCGTGGACCGGATCGTCGGCGACTGGGGCGTGGGCTACCTCAAGCTCGACTACAACATCGTCGTCGACCCGGGCACCTGCGCGCCCGGCGACCTCGCACCCGGCGCCGGCCTGCTCGGCCACGCCCGGGCCTACCTGGAATGGCTGACCGCGACCCTGGACCGCCATCCCGGACTGGTCGTCGAGAACTGCGCCTCCGGCGGGATGCGCATGGACGGCGCGACCCTGGCCGCCACCCAGCTGCAGTCCACCAGCGACCAGCAGGACCCCCTGCTCCTTTCCGCGATCGCCGCCGCCGCGCCGACGGCGGTCCCGCCCGAGCAGGGAGCCGTCTGGGCCTACCCGCAGCCCGAGTACGACGACGACCTGATCTCCTTCACCCTGGGCGGGGCCCTGCTCGGCCGCGTCCATCTGTCCGGCCACCTGAACCGGATGTCCGACCACCAGCGCGGGCTCGTGCGCGAGGCGGTGAGCGCGTACCGGACGATCCGGGGGGACCTCGCGACAGCCGTGCCGTTCTGGCCGCTCGGGCTGCCGGGCTGGACGGACCAGTGGCTGGCGCTGGGCATGCGGGTGCCCGGTGACCGGACGTCGTACGTCTCGGTCCGGCGCCGGGCGGGGGAGGAAGAACTGCGGTTGCCGGTCTCGCATCTGGCGGGCCGGGAGGTACGCACCGAGATCCTCCACCCCTCGGCCCCGGCCTCCGGCACGGCGGTGTGGGACGGCGACGGACTGCGGGTGCGCCTGCCGCGCGCCCCCGGAGTGCTGTTGATACGGCTCACGTCGGCCGCGTAGCGGGATGAAGACGCCGCGTACGCTCCCCTTGATGGCCGACCCGAAGACAGGAGCAGCAACGATGCAGTACGTGAAGCTCGGTTCGACGGGCCTGGACGTGTCGCGGATCTGTCTGGGCTGCATGACCTACGGGCTGCCCGACCGCGGCGTGCACGAGTGGACCCTCGACGAGGCGGAGTCGAGGCCGCTGATCAGGCAGGCGCTGGACGCCGGCATCAACTTCTTCGACACCGCCAACGTCTACTCCGACGGCACCAGCGAGGAGATCGTCGGCAGGGCGCTGCGCGACTTCGCCCGCCGGGACGAGATCGTGCTGGCGACGAAGGTGAACGGCCGGATGCGGCCCGGACCCAACGGTGCCGGACTCTCCCGCAAGGCGATCATGGCGGAGATCGACCACAGCCTCGCCCGTCTCGGCACCGACTACGTCGACCTTTATCAGATCCACCGCTTCGACCCGCACACGCCGGTGGAGGAGACGATGGAGGCACTTCACGACCTGGTCAAGGCGGGCAAGGTCCGCTATATCGGGGCGAGTTCGATGTACGCGTGGCAGTTCTCCAAGATGCAGTACACGGCCGAGCGGCACGGCTGGACCAGGTTCGTCTCGATGCAGAACCACTACAACCTCCTCTACCGCGAGGAGGAGCGCGAGATGCTGCCGCTCTGCGCGGACCAGGGCGTCGGCGTGCTCCCCTGGAGCCCGCTGGCCCGCGGACGGCTCACCCGGGACTGGGGCACGGTCACCGAGCGCAGCGCGGTCGACGACTTCGGCAGTCGTCTGTACGTCGACGGTGACCGCACCGTCGTCGAGGCCGTCGCCCGCGTGGCGGACGAACGCGGTGTCCCACGCGCCCGGATCGCCCTCGCCTGGCTCCTGCACCAGGACACGGTGGCGGCCCCGATCGTCGGCGCCGCCAAGCCGCACCACATCGAGGACGCGGTGGCCGCGGTCGAACTCGCGCTCAGTGAGAAGGAGTTGGAGGAACTCCAGCAGCCCTACGTGCCGCATCCGGTCATCGGTCACTGACCGTCGGGCGCGCTCAGTGCGGACCGTGCGGTGCGAACTCCGTGCCGCACGGGCCCGCGCCCTCGCTCTCGGGCAGTGCGACGGGGTCGCCGTTCATCGTCCGGGTGCGGTAGTAGCGGCCGATGCGCTCGGCGGAGCGGCCCACGTAGTGGCCGATGAAGGAACGGCGGAAGCGGTCGGCCGAACGGTTCGGCTGGGAACCGTGCACCAGGCTGCCGTTGAAGAACAGCACGTCACCGGGGGCCATGTCGACCGGCACGGCCGTCAGACCGGGCGGCGGCGGTACGTACTCCCGCGCGAAGGACACCTGCGCGTCCGCCGTCCGAGGGCAGAACAGGTCCATGGCATGGGTGCCGGGGACGACTTCCAGACCGCCGTTGTCCCGGTCGATCACATCGCAGGCGATCCACGCGGCCACACAGGTGCCCGGTTCGACCCGGAGATAGAAGTTGTCCTGGTGCAGTGCCTGCCCGCGGGCCCCCGGCGGCTTGAAGTAGAACATGCTCTGCGCGGCCAGCACCTCCTCCCCGAGCAGCGCCTCCAGCACGGCGCGCAGTCGGGGGTCGAGCAGCACCCGCAGCGACAGTTCGTCGATCTCGTGCGGGTGCATCACCCTCGGGTACACGCGCAGCGGGTCGTCGTCCGACGGGTGGGGCTCGAAGTGCCCGGGCACCGGCCCGGCCGCGTGCAGCGCGGCGAACCGTGCGCACAGCCGGTCGATCTCGTCAGGCCCGAACAGCCCGCGCGTGACCGTGAAGCCGTCCTCGCGGAACCGACGCAGCCCGGCCTCGGGCAGGATGGGGGCGCCGGCGGCGCCGATGTCCAGGGCTGTCATGCGTCCACTCCTCGGTCAGGCGGCCTCGCCCGCCACGCTAGGACGATCCGGATCCCGGGAGGATGACCGTGAGCGCTGACGGATTGCCCGGGACTGCCGCGCCCGCCGTCCCCGCCCCGCCGCCGGGCCTCGTGGTGGTCGGGCGATACGACCAGCCGCCCGGGTACCGGGTCGACCGTCCACGCGGCGCGGACAGCTGGCTGTTCACCTGGACGACCGCGGGCCGCGGCCGGCTGCGGCACGGGGACGCCGGGACGGGAGCCGGCCCGGGGGACCTGGTGGTGCTCGCGCCGGACGTCCCGCACGGCTACGGCGTCGAACCGGGCGCCGGCCACTGGGAGTTCTGGTGGGTGCACTGCCAGGCCCGGCCCTCCTGGCGGTCCTGGCTGCGCCCGTACGGCACCGGCGCCGGTCTGTACGTCGTGCCCGCGACGCCGGACGCGGTGCACGGCCGTGTCGAGGCGGCGTTCCACCGGATGCTCGCCGACGCCCGCTGGACGGGGACGCAGGCGCCGCCGGTCCCGGTGCCGGGCGCCGAGGGCGTGGCCGTGGCGCACGGCACCGCGGCCCGCGAACTCGCCCTGTGCGCCCTGGAGGAGATCGTCCTGCTCACGGCGGGCACCGCGCGCACGACGCCGCACGGCCCCGGCGTGGACTCCCGGATCCGCCGGGCCCAGGCCCTGATCGACGCCGACCCGGCCGCAGCGCACACGGTGCGCTCCCTCGCCGCGCACGTGGCGCTCTCGCCCTCCCGGTTCGCCCACCTCTTCACGCAGCAGCTCGGCCGGTCACCGATGCGCGCGTTGCGCGAGGCGCGTCTGCGCCATGCCGCCCGGCTGCTGGAGAGCACCGACCTGTCCGTGGAACGCGTGGCCGCGGCCTCCGGGTTCGCGAGCCCGTTCCACTTCAACCGGGTGTTCCGCGAGCGGTACGGGACACCGCCCGGCGCGTACCGGGTTCACGGTTCAATGGTTGGCGGGTGACTTGTGAAGGCGCGGTGAAGGCATGCGTGGCCCTATGACCAGGAGAAAAAGCGGCAGTGCGGTGTCCCAATGGTTTGCACTCGTGTTCATGGCGAATGAGGGAATGCCATTTTCGATTGGCCGCGGGGATTGGCGGCAATGGGTGAGCACCCACTATTGACCATTCGTCAAACAACGACGGTCGCGCGGGCAATGCACAATAATCCGGAGTCCCTTGTTCCCTGCCCCTGACCTGTGCAAAGGTGTGCTTCGCTCCCGCACTTCCCGCGCTTCGCCAGGCGCGCCCGGAGCATACTCAATGGTATGGACCTTCAATGCCGCATGCCCTCCGGAGGAATGCCACCGTGCACGACGCTGGCCTGTCGAATTCCCCTCGCGACGCCCGTCACCTCGAAGTGACGGACGCTCAACTGAGCACCGAGCTCAAGCGGTGGACAGGGGCGACACCAGCGCTTCACCCCGTCGGTGAACTCCTCGACCGGCACTGGGAAGCGGGCGTCGCCTATGCGCGGTTGTGCACCGTGGACGCCCGTTCCGCGGGGATGCTCACCACCGCGGCATTCACCCGGCTTTTCGGCGAGACTCTGCGGCACACCGGGCCGAGTGCCGCATGGCGTCCCCAACTGCTCGTCACCGTGGGCCGTATCGCGACCGAGTGGGACACCGACCACAGACGGGACATGCTCCACCTCGAACTGCGGTCCGACGCGAACCATCCGGAGCGCGCCGCCGCCCGACTGCTGCCGCCGGCCAACCGCCGGCTGCTGTCCGAGGCCTTCATACGGCTTCCCCAGTCGGCTCGCTGTCTGCTGTGGCACACCGAGGTGGAGTCGGAGCCGACGGCCGTACCGGCCGCGCTCCTCGGCCTGGACGAGGAGTCCGCCCGCGTCGACCTGGGCCGGGCCCGCGACCGGCTGCGCGAGGAGAGCCTCCAGGTCCACCGGGAGCTCGCCCCCGAGCAGGAGTGCCGGCGGTACCTGCGGATGCTCGACGTGACCTACCGGCGCGGCGGCGTCGACGTCGACCCCGACCTGCGCGAGCACCTCAACCGCTGCGGGCACTGCAGCCAGACCGCCGAGCAACTGCACGTCTTCAACACCGGGCTCGGTCCCGCCCTGGCCGAGGCGGTGCTCGGCTGGGGTGCGGGCGCCTACGTGGAGGCGAGAGCGAGCCGGCTCGACGAGCCGACGGAGCCCGCGCCGGAGCCGGCCGCGGCGATAGCGGGCGAGTCCTTCTTCTGCGACGGGGCCACCGGCGCGCCCGAGGCGAAGACCCCCGGCCCTCCCGAAGCCGCCCCCGGCCGCCCGGTGTCAGGTGCCCCGTGGGGCGAGGCCCTCGTGGGAGAACGCCCCGGTTCCGTGACCGCGCCCTTCCCCCCTGCGGGCGAGCCCGTGGGAGCGACGGCCGACCCCGCCGCCGGCATGCCCGTCACGTCCGGTGCGCCCCGTGCCGGTGCCGGGGCCTCCGCACCCGCGCCGATGGGCCCCCGGCGGGCCCGTAAGGCCGGCCGACGCACCACCCCGCGCACCGGCGCCGCGGCCCCGTCCCCCTCCGGCGAACCCCGCGCCGGCGACGCCGCGCCCCGCTCCGGCGCCCGCGCCTACTCGGGCCGCGCGGCCTTGAAGGCCGCCCGCCGTGCGACCCGGCGCCGCCACCTCACGGCCGCGGTAGCGACCGTCAGCGCCCTCGTCGTCCTCCCGCTCGTCGTCTGGTCGTCCCTCGACTCGGGCGACGACTCCGCCCCGGCCGCGCAGGACCGCCCTTCCGACGCCCCCGACTCCGGCGGCACCACCACCGGCAATCCCTCCTGGGCCGGCGCCGCCGAGGCCGCCAAGGGTGATCTGCGCGGTCGGCTGCACAACATCGGGTCCGGGATGTGCGTCGACGTCGTCGGCGGCAAGGTCGTCGAGGGAGCGGAGACCGCACTGGCCACCTGCTCCTCGGCCCCCGGTCAGCAATGGGCGTACGAGACCGACGGCCTGCTGCGCAGCGCCGCGAACCCCGATCTGTGCCTCGACTCCCACCTCGGCTACTCGGTCCGCCTTGCCCCCTGCACGGGCGCCTCGGAGGCGGTGGCCGACGACGTCCGCTACGACTTCACGCTCCAGGGCATGCTGGTGCCGCGCTTCGACCAGGAGCTGGCCCTCACTCCCGCCGCCACCGACGGCTCGGGCGCTCTGGTCCTCAAGGCCCGCGACGACGACGGTGACGCCCAGCACTGGGTCATCGACACGTCGAGGACGGAGCTCCAGATGGAGGCGGTCACCTGGGTCTCGGAGGCGGAGGCCGAGAAGGCGACCGCCACGCCGCCCCGCACCCCGAAATCCGCGCGGAAGCCGGGCCCGACCGCGACACCGTCGGCCGCGCCGTCGAACCCGTAGCCGACGGCCACGAGCCCGTCGCCCACCGACACCTGCTCCTCCCACCCGTCCGCGTGGTCGCGGACGACCCCCACGGTCCGTCCGGCGGCGGGTACGGGGGCTTCGGCCACGGCGGCACCGGAGGCGACGGGGGCGGACACGGCGGTGACGGCCGCCGCTGACCCCGGGACCGGCGCGGCTCACCCCGGCTCACGCGACGCGTCCGGGGCCGGCCCGACAGTCAGGGCGTGCCGGGCTCGGGGAGGGATCAGTGCGCCCGGCGGCGTCACACCTCGCCGAGCAGGCCGATCTCCGCCCAGATCGTCTTGCCCTCCGTCGTGTGCCGGCTGCCCCAGCGCTGGGTCAGCTGAGCGACCAGCAGCAGTCCACGGCCGCCCTCGTCGAAGACCTTGGCGCGGCGCAGATGCGGAGCGGTGTGGCTGGTGTCCGACACCTCGCAGATCAGTGTGGCCGCGTCGTGGATCAGCCGGAGCCGGATGGGGTGGGCGCCGTAGCGGATGGCGTTGGTCACCAGCTCACTGACCACGAGCTCCGCGGTGAACGACGCCTCGCTCAGGCTCCAGGTGCCGAGTTGCTCCAGGACCTGCTTGCGGATGGGGGCGACGAGCGCCGGGTCCGCCGGGATGTCCCAGGTCGCCACCCGGGCGGCGGGCAGCCCCTGGGTGCGGGCCAGCAGCAGCGCCACGTCGTCGGCGGCGCCGCCCGACGGGAGCAGGGCGTGCAGCACGTGGTCGCAGGTCTCCTCCAGGGAGTCGGCGGCGGCCGACAGCGCGTCGCACAGAAGCGCGTGGCCGGCGTCGACGTCCCGCTCACGGCTCTCGATCAGGCCGTCGGTGTAGAAGGAGAGCACCGTGCCCTCGCGCAGCTCGATCTCGGCGGACTCGAACGGCAGCCCGCCCAGGCCGAGCGGCGGCCCGGCCGGCAACTCGATCTCCCGCGCCCGGCCACCGGGCGGCACCATGACCGGCGAGGGGTGGCCCGCCCGGGCCATCGTGCAGCGCCGCGAGACCGGGTCGTACACCGCGTACAGACACGTGGCGCCGACCTCGCCGGGGCTGTTGTCGTTGCCCGTCTCCTCGGACAGCCGTACGACGAGATCGTCGAGGTGGGTGAGCAGTTCGTCGGGGGCGAGGTCGATGTCGGCCAGGGTGCGGACCGCGGTGCGCAGCCGGCCCATGGTGGCCGAGGCCTGGACGCCGTGGCCGACGACATCCCCGACCACCAGCGCGACCCGCAGCCCGGACAGCGGGATCACGTCGAACCAGTCGCCGCCCACCCCGGACCGCGCCGCCGGCAGATACCGGGAGGCCGCGTCGACGGCGGCGGTGCGCGGCAGGGACCGGGGCAGCAGGCTGCGCTGCAGGGCCAGGGCGGTCTCGCGCTCGCGGGAGTAGCGGCGGGCGTTGTCGATGCAGACGGCCGCGCGGGCCGTGATCTCCTCGGCCAGCAGGACGTCGTCGGGTGTGAACGGCTCGGGGTTCTTGAACCGGGTGAGCACGGCGACCCCGAGGGTGGTGCCACGGGCCTGGATCGGCACCGACATGGTGGTGTGGATGCCGTACTCCTTGATCCGCTCGGTGCGGGCCGGATCCCAGGCCAGCCAGTCCTCCAGATCCCCGGTCGACGTCGAGGCCACGATGGTGTGGCCCGCCAGCAGGGCGTCCGCCTGGGGCGAGGGGGTGGGATACACATCGAGCCGCCCCGGCCGGGCCACCGCTTCCGGGTTGCCCGCGTTGACGGACCGGTGGGCGGTCCGGCGCAGGGCGACCGGCGCGGTGAGTCGCCCGGAGGGCAGTTCGCTGCCGTGTTCCTGCGGGTCCAGCAGGTCGACGCTGACGAAGTCGGCGAGCGCGGGCACGCAGACGTCCGCGAGCTCCTGGGCCGTGCGGGTGACGTCGAGGGTGGTGCCGATGCGCACGCTCGCCTCGTTCACCAGTTGCAGCCGTTCCTGGGCCACGTACTGCTCGGTGAAGTCGTGGGCGGCGACGGCCACTCCACGCACCCGCCCCTTGCCGTCGACGACCGGCGCCAGGCGGGCCAGCCAGGCGTGCGTCCGGTCGCCGCCGACCGGGACGTAGGTCCGTACGTCGGTGCCGCGTCCGGTCGTGAGGACGCGGAGAAGCTGTCGTTCGACGTCGTAACTCTGCGGTCGGCCGGTCACTTCGGGCGCCCGCAGCCCGCGGACGTTCTCCTCGGCCAGCATGAGGATCTCCGACATGACGGGGTTGATCCTGCGCAGCCGAAGCCGGTCGTCGTAGATCGCGATGGCGCAGGGCGAGTCGAGCAGTCCGACGTCGTCCAGCGGATCGTCGGGCAGACGCCGGCCGTCCTGCTCGACCGGCGTGACCACGAGCCAGCGGTGCGGGCCGTCGTCCTGCGCACGCACCCGGTGTGCGAGCAGCCATACGGGCAGTGTGCCGCCGTCACGGCGACGCAGGGTGAGGACGCCGTCCCAGCGGTCGCCCTCGAAAGCGGGACGTCTGCCCCTGTCCGCGTCGGCCAGCAGGTCGGCGGCGGGCCGCCCCAGCACCTCGGCGGCGCGGTGGCCCAGCAGTCGCTCGGCGCCGGCGTTCCATTCCACGAGCGTGCCGTCGGCGTCGATGACCGCCCGGGCCGTCGCGGCCTCGTCGAACGGATAATCCGGGCTCATCTCGGCACTCCATTGCGCACACTCACCGTGAACAAGCGTGTCACCGGGGCCCCAGCCTAGTGCGTCGGCGACCCGCCCGTATCGGAATGACCGTCACACGACCGCCCTCGCGGGCACCCGGATGCCGGGAGGTTCGACGGCGTCCACAGGGACTCCTCCGGCCACCGCAACGGCGAGGAGGCCGGTGGTGTCTGCCGGGCGAGCCGCCGGGCGGTCCGGGCGCAACCAGTCCCGTCCGGACCGTTGACGGCGTGTCATGTTGCCGACAAGCATGGCCCCATCCGCGGCTGGGAGCGCTCCCACCGCGAGCGTCACCCGTACCTCACCCGAGGAGCCCAGACGTGAAACGACGCAGAAGAACCCTGCTGTCCCTGACGGCCTTACTGGCGGCGGGACTCGTCGCACTGCCTGCCGCCCCCGCGGGAGCGGAAGAGGTCGAGCAGCTCAAGAACGGCACTTTCGACACCACCACCGAGCCGTGGTGGGCGACCAGCAACGTCACCGCGGGCCTGTCCGAAGGGCGGCTGTGCGCCGAGGTCCCCGGTGGCACCGCCAACCGCTGGGACGCCGCCGTCGGGCAGAACGACATCACGCTGGTGAAGGGGGAGTCGTACCGCTTCTCTTTCACCGCGAACGGTTCGCCCGAGGGACATGTGGTGCGGGCGATCGTCGGCCTGGCCGCCGCGCCGTACGACACCTACTTCGAGGTGACGCCGGAGCTGAGCGTCTCCGGGAATGCGTACTCCTACACCTTCACCTCGCCCGTGGACACCTCGCAGGGCCAGGTCGCCTTCCAGCTAGGCGGCAGTGCGGACGCCTGGCGCTTCTGCATGGACAACGCCTCACTGCTGGGCGGCGTCCCGCCCGAGGTGTACGAGCCCGACACCGGGCCGCGAGTACGGGTGAACCAGGTCGGCTATCTGCCCGCCGGGCCGAAGAACGCCACGCTCGTCACCGACGCCACCCGCAGGCTTCCCTGGCAGCTGAAGAACGGGTCCGGGGCCGTGGTGGCCCAGGGCTGGACCGTGCCCCGCGGCACCGACGCCTCCTCCGCGCAGAACGTCCACTCCATCGACTTCGGCCCGTACCGCAAGCAGGGCAAGGACTTCACGCTGGTCGCCGACGGGGAGGCGAGCCGCCCCTTCGACATCGGTACGGCCGCCTACGAGCGGCTGCGCCTCGACGCCGCGAAGTACTACTACACCCAGCGCAGCGGCATCGCGATCCGCGACGACCTGCGCCCGGGCTACGCCCGCCCCGCCGGACACGTCGACGTGGCCCCCAACCGGGGCGACGGCGACGTGCCCTGCCAGCCGGGCGTGTGCGACTACCGGCTCGACGTCACCGGCGGCTGGTACGACGCCGGCGACCACGGCAAGTACGTCGTCAACGGCGGCATCTCCGTGTGGGAGCTGCTGAGCACCTACGAACGCGAACTGCTCGCCCGCACCGGGGAACCGCAGAAGCTGCGCGACGGCACGCTCGCCATCCCGGAGAGCGGCAACAAGGTGCCCGACATCCTGGACGAGGTCCGCTGGGAGCTGGAGTTCCTGCTGAAGATGCAGGTGCCCGCGGGACAGCCGCTGGCCGGCATGGCGCATCACAAGATCCACGACGAGCAGTGGACGGGCCTGCCGCTGATGCCGCACGAGGACCCGCAGAAACGCGAACTGCATCCGCCGTCCACCGCGGCGACCCTCAACCTGGCGGCGACGGCCGCGCAGGCGGCGCGCCTGTACAAGCCGTACGACAAGGAGTTCGCGGCGAAGACCCTGGCCGCCGCCCGCACGGCCTGGTCGGCGGCGCTCGCGCACCCCGACCGGTACGCCTCGGAGAGCGACGGCATCGGCGGCGGCACCTACGCCGACAACAACGTCACCGACGAGTTCTACTGGGCCGCTGCGGAGCTGTATCTCAGCACCGGCGAGAAGGAGTTCGCGGACCACGTCCTGAACTCCCCGGTCCACACGGCCGACATCTTTCTTCCCGTCGGCTACGACTGGGCAAGGACCGCGGCAGCGGCGCGGCTGGACCTGGCGACCGTGCCCAGCAGGCTGCCCGGCCGGGACAAGGTGCGCCAGTCCGTGGTCAAGGGGGCGGACCGCTACCTGGCCACGCTGAGGTCCCACCCGTACGGCATGCCGTACGCGCCCGAGGGCAACCTCTACGACTGGGGTTCCAACCACCAGATCCTGCACAACGCCGTCGTCATCGCCACGGCGTACGACATCACCGGTGCCTCCAAGTACCGGGACGGCGCGGTGCAGAGCATGGACTACATCCTCGGGCGCAACGCGCTGAACATGTCGTACGTGACCGGCTACGGCGAGGTCGCCGCCCGCAACCAGCACGCCCGCTGGTACGCCCACCAGCTCGACCCCAGCCAGCCGAACCCGCCGGTGGGCACGCTGGCCGGCGGGCCGAACTCCGGTATCCAGGACCCCTACGCACAGAGCAAACTCAAGGGCTGCGTCGGGCAGTTCTGCTACATCGACGACATCCAGTCCTGGTCGACGAACGAGCACACGATCAACTGGAACTCGGCGCTGACCCGGATGGCGTCGTTCGTGGCGGACCAGGCGTAAGCGGAAATCCGCTGGTAGGGGTTCCATGACCGCGGCGATACTGCGGACATGAGCAGAATCGCGGAGGTCATCGTGCTGGCCCTGGGAAATTCCCCCGAGGTCATGGAGCCCCTCCTTGAGCACGACGACGAGCGCACCTGGACCGGCAGGTTCGTGCCCATCCCGAGTCCCCTGGGCGGGGCCATCGGGTACGGCTGGGCGTCGGAGTTCGTCCGGATGGGTTCCCGGACGGGGCTGCTGAAGCACCTGGAGTCGCTGCCCTGGGACCGCCCGGAGAGCGTCCAGGTGCTGATCCACGACGAGGAGGACGACTGCTTCGGGCTGTGGATGATCCACGACGGCGCGCTGGTGGAGATCCCGCTCCCCGGTACCGAGCGGTTCCACGGCCCGGCGCCCGAGACCTTCGAGTTCGCGCCGAGCCCGGGACTTCTGGTACGCACGGACCAGGGCGAGGGGTACTGGCGTCCCGAGCAGACCCCGGAACATCTGCGTGACCCCCGCCCGGCCTGGTAGACCACTCGTCCCTCCGGCTCCGGTACCGGCGTACATCACACTTGACCTGCAGGTATTTACGGGTAAGTACCCGAGCGGTACCGTGAGGGGCATGCCAGCTCTCAACGTGGAGTTCAGCGACCGCGAGCTTGAGGACCTGCGGCAGATCGCCAAGGAGCGCGGTACGTCGATGAAGGCGCTCGTGCGGGAGGCGGCCGCGGCCGACATAGCGCGGCACCGGGCGCTGCAGGAGGGCGCCGAGGCGTTCCGACGGTTCTTCTCGACGCACGCCGAGGAGTTCGCGGCCGCCTTCCCCGACGACGAACCGCCCGCGAAGGGCGAGGGGCGGGCCGCCTGACCGATGGCTGCTGTCATCCACATCGACGTGCCCTGGCTGCTCCAGCGTCACGAAGAGGTCCTGCCGGACCAGCCCACGATCAACGACTTCTCGGCGTTGGTCGCCGCCGTCGCCCGCCATCGCGTGGATCCGCCCCGTCTGGGCGTCGACTCCGACCCGGCCTGGCGGGCCGCCGCACTGCTGCACACCCTGGCCCTGCTCAAGCCGCTGCCTTCGGCCAACGCCCGCTTCGCCTGCGCGTCCGCGGTCGCCTACATGTTCGTCAGCGGTGTCGGCATCGACCCGCCCTACGGCGCCCTCGTCGATCTCGCCCGCGACCTGATCGCCGGCAGCACCGATGTGTACGGCGCGGCGGACCGGCTGCGTTCCTGGCAGATCTGAGTCCCGCGGGGAATGCCGAAAGGTGCGCGGGGGCGGCGAGTTCACCACCGTATCCGACTTTCCCTCAACGGTACGGATGTTGCCCGAGTGCCTTGTTGGTCATGAGCGGGCTGTGCAAGGGTGAAGTACCCGTGGGGGGTGGAAAAGGCCTGGCTCATTCGTGCCGAGGGGAACCGGGGCGGAAGGGTATCGGTGAATTCACGCTCCCCTCGCTCGCGTCGAAAAGGTACGCATCAGACCACTCGTCCTTTTCGGCGGCCAGACCTTCTGTGTCACCTGCGCGGGAAGGAATCCGTTCAGTGCCCACCCCCCACCCCCCTCGCCCCCCTTACCCCCCGCCCGGAGGCGTTCCCGAGGAATCCGACGAAGGTCTCGCCGCCCGGCTGCGGGGCAGTCCGGACGGAGAGGCCGCTTCGGCCGTCGCGCTGCTGATGGCGCGGCACTGGCAGTCGGGCCACGCATACGCGGTGATCTGTCTCGCCGCCCCGGGCGAGGTCGCCGACATGGTCACGGCCGCCGCCTTTCACCAGGTCCTGGACCGCCTGGCGCTGGGCGAACCGGCCGCCGCGCTGCGCCCGCGGCTCCTTGTCGCGGTCCGCGACACGGTGCGGCGGTGGGCGGCCGAGGAGCGGACGGCGGCCGTGCTGCCGGACCTGGCGAAACCCGCGGGCGGACGCGGCATGCGTTCGGCGAACTTCATGACGCCCGACAATCGCAAGCTCGCCGATCGGTCGTTCCAGGCGCTTCCAGGACTGGCCCGCTGCCTGCTCTGGCATACCGAGGTGGAGGGCGAACCGCTGTCCATACCCGCCGGTCTGTCGGGTATGGACACCGTTACCGCAGCGGCCGCTCTCGAACAAGCGCGTGATAAATTCCGTGAAGGTTGTGTACATGCCCATCGGGAACTCGCACCGACGAAGGATTGCCGGTTCTACAACCGCCTCCTCGATGTCCCCATGCGCCGGGGCGGTGCCCTGCTCCCCGATGTCCAGCAGCATCTGGCGAACTGCCGTTACTGCCGTAACGCCGCCGAACAACTGAGCCATTTCGAGGGCGGGTTGGGTGTGCTCATCGCCGAGGCGGTGCTCGGCTGGGGCGCCCGCCGCTATCTGGACACCCGGCCGGGCCGTACCGGTGGCGACGGGCCCGGACCGCGCCGCTCCCGCTCCGCCCGGCACGGCGCAGGGCGACGCCGGCTGCTCGCGCGGATCCCCGCGCAGGTCCGCGGGGTGCCCGGCGGACCGCGCTCGCCCCGCACACTCCTCACGGGAGTGGGCCTCGCCTCCGCCGGGCTGATCGCGGTCATGCTCGCCGCGGGTCTGCTCTCCGACGACGACGGCGTCGATCCGGCCGCCTCCGCGACCGGCGGCGGCAGCGCGTCCCAGGTCCCGCCCGCGGTGTCCGCCTCCCCGCCGGGTACGGCACAACTGCCCACCGCACCGCTGCGGACCAGGCTGCGCAACGCCGACGCCGAGCTGTGCCTCGGTATCGAGGGCGAGCCGAAGGACGGCGCCGGCACCGAACTGGCCGCCTGCTCGGACGACGCCGGCCAGCAGTGGACCTACGAGAAGGACGGGCTGCTGCGCAGCGTGGCCGATCGCGACCTGTGCCTGGACTCGCACGCGGACGCGGGCGTGGTCATCCTCGGCACCTGCGCCGACGACGACTCACGGCGCGCCGACGACGTGCGCTACGACCTCACCGTGCGGGGCGAGCTGCTGCCGCGCTGGGACGAGCAACTCGCCCTCGCCTCCACCACCGTGGACACGGGCGCCGACATCGTCGTCAAGGTCCGCGACGGCTCCGACGGGCAGCGCTGGCTGACCGATCCGGTGACATCGGCGCATCCGGGTTCGCTGTCGAGCGCGCAGACCGGGGCGCCGGGGGCTCGGGCGGTGCGGGCGGGGGAGGAGCGGGAGCGGGCTTAGGGGGTGTTTCGGCAGCCCCGCGCAGCACCCGCTGCCGCCCGGTGCCGCGTCTCGTCGGTGGTCGGGGAGCGCGGGGGGACGGACGCGGCGGTGGGTGGCGGTTCGCCGAGCGGCTCGGGGCGGGCGGCGCCGGACTCGGCCGCCACCTCGGGTGGCGGCCGGTGGTGGCCGGTGTGGACGACGGCCGGGTCGGGCGCGGCCGTGCGGCGGTCGGCATGTGTCCGCTCGGGGAAGAGCGCGGCCAGGCCGGTGCCGTCGGTACGGCCGTTCACGAGCGGCGAGATGACGCGAGGACGTTCCGCGTGGCGGTCATGCGGGCTTCTCGTCCAGGTCGGCGGGGCCCGGGGTGGAGGGGCCCGCGTGGCCGGACAGGGCGAGGGTGAGGTCGAGTTCGGCGAGCAGGCAGCGGATGACATGCTCGACCCCCGCCTGCCCGTCGAGGCCGAGTCCGTAGACGTACGGCCGTCCCACGAGCACCGCCCGCGCGCCGAGGGCGAGTGCCTTGAAGATGTCGTCGCCGGTGCGGATACCGCTGTCGAACAGCACGGTCAGCCGGTCCCCGACCGCCGCCACGACCCGGGGCAGTGCGTCGGCCGCGCCGACGGAGCCGGCCACCTGGCGGCCGCCGTGGTTGGAGACGACGACCCCGTCCATCCCGGCTTCGGCTGCCTCGCGGGCGTCGTCCGGGTGCAGGACGCCCTTCAGCACGATCGGGCCGTCCCAGTTCTCCCGCAGGAACGCCAGGTCCGGCCAGGTCTTGGCAGGGTCCGAGAACATCCCCACGAAGTGCATGACGGCCGCGTTCGGATCCTCGTGCACCGGCTTGGCGAGGCCCGCCCGGAAGGCCGGGTCGGTGAAGTAGTTGGCGGTGCCGACGCCGTGCAGGAACGGCAGGTACGCCTGGTCGAGGTCGCGCGGCCGCCAGGCCAGCATCGGCGTGTCCAGCGTGACGACTAGCGCGGTGAACCCGGCCGCCTTCGCCCGGCCCAGGAAACTGCGGGCCACCTCCGGATCCTTCGGCCAGTACAGCTGGAACCAGCGCTCGGCGTCCCCCATCGCCTCGGCCACCTGTTCCATGGGGGTGCTGGACGCCGAACTCAGGACGAACGGCACACCCTGCGCGGCGGCGGCCCGGGCGGCCGCGCACTCCGCGTCCGGGTGCATGATCGACAGCACGCCGACGGGCGCCAGCGCCAGCGGCGCGGGCAGGGAGCGGCCGAGCACCTCCACGGACAGGTCCCGCTCGTGCACGTCCCGCAGCATGCGCGGCACTATGCGGCGGCGCCGCAGCGCCTCCCGGTTGGCGCGGGCCGTGCTGCCGTCGCCGGCGCTTCCCGCCACGTAGCCGACCGGGCCCGGGCCGAGGCGTCGCTCGGTCAGCTCCTCCAGCCGGGTCAGATCGGTGGGCAGCCGGGGCACGGCCCCGGTCATCCCGTTCAGGTAGATCTCGTACTGGAAGTCCGCCCAGTGCTCACCCATGCGCAGGCCCCGCCTCTCGTCACTGAGAACGCGCTGTACGCAGACCATACCGACCGGTTGGTGATGGGTGTGCCCTTCAGTCGCCGTCCGTGGGAGCCTCCTCGGGTTCGGTGTCCGGTCCCTGGGCGCGTACCCGGTGGACGTTCTCCAGGGACTCGCGCAGGTCGGTGAGCCAGTCGTCGGTGTGCCGCTGGACCAGCCGGACGCACCAGGCGAGGGCGTCGCTGCGGCTGCGGGCGACCCCGCCGGCGATCAGGGTGTCGAGGACCTGGCGTTCCGGCTGCCGCAGCCGGGTCATGACCGGGGCGGCGACATGGGTGAACAGGGCGCGCCCCCCGCCGCACTCCACGCCCCATGAGACCTTGCGGCCGAATCGGTGCTCCGCCTCGCGGGCCACCTCGATACGGGTCTGCCGGGTGCGCTCCCTGAACTCCTGGATACGGCCCTCCACGGCCGCCCCCCGTTCGGCGGCCGAGGCGCCCTCGGCCAGGCGGGGTTCGGGGATGCGGCCGATCACGGTGATCTCCTCGCGGTCGACCGTGACGTCGGTCAGTTCCTCGAAGAGGTCCTCGGGCAGGCGGCCGGCGAACCAGCCGCGCATCTTCTCTCGTTGGTCGCTGGTAATCATGTAATGACGATTACTCGTCCCGTCCATGAACACAAGGGGTGGAGGAGCGGTCCACGGAGGGTTCAACCGGAATGTTTCAGGCCTATTAATGAGCGTGCGTAAACCGGCCACTCAAGGGCTTGGAACGATCAAGAGCCGCCAACTTCCGGCATTGGAACGTTCGAAGTCCGTTACTTCACGCCACTGATTCAATACGCAAGGTTACTGAAACCCGTGCCGTCGATGTGAGTTTCGGCGGCGGACTCGGCAGACTCCCGCTCGTCGCTCCGGCACCGATCGCGCCGGAGCCGACACAACCCTCGAATCGAGCGGAAGGATGCACACAATGCGGAACACCGCGCGCTGGGCAGCGACCCTCGGCCTCACGGCCACCGCCGTCTGCGGACCCCTCACCGGATCCGCCCTCGCCACCCCCAACGCCGCCCCCGCCTCCCTCTACGCCCCCTCGGCCCTGGTGCTCACCGTGGCCCACGGGGAAGACGCCGCCATGACCACGCCGGTGCGCGCGGTCACTCTGAGCTGCGCCCCGACGCCGTCGGGCACCCATCCCGCCCCCGGCGCCGCCTGCGCCGAACTACGAGGGGTGGGTGGCGACTTCAATGCCCTGAAGAGCAGAGACGGCGTGCTGTGCACCAAGCAGTACGACCCAGTCGTGGTGACGGTCGACGGGGTCTGGCAGGGCCGGCGCGTCTCCTATGAGCGCACCTTCGCCAACGAGTGCGTGAAGGGCTCCTACGCGACGAGCCTCTTCGCGTTCTAAGGACCGGGATCGCCCGGTTCCCGTGCAGACGGCAGTGGTCCGCGGATGGGGAGTGCGGCCTGCCGAGGGAGCCGACGCGGTCTCGCACCGGGGGTCGGCCGGGCGGAGTGGGGCCGCCCGGCCGACACCTCGGATTACTCGACTCGTCGACCGACAGCTCACAAGCGACCGCACTGAGTGATCAGGTGGGGGGCGGGGTACACGGAACTGCTGGTTCGTTTCCGTGTCCGAAAGCGGGTGTGAGATGACGGCGACATCGGCCGCCACCGACATTGCTGTGGAATCCCTCGTCTCACCGGTCAACTCGCACAACGAGTGGGACCCGTTGGAGGAGATCCTCGTAGGGCGTCTCGACGGCGCGACGATCCCCTCCCGTCACCCGGTCGTGTCATGCAACGTCCCGTCCTGGACGGGGCGGATGATGGGCCTGGTCGGCGGCCTCAGGTACCCGCGGGTGCTGGTCGACAGGGCGCAGCACGAACTCGACGGGTTCATCGACCTCCTGCAGACGCTCGGGGTCACGGTCAGGCGCCCGGAGAAGGTCGAGCACAGGCGCCGCTTCGGCACCCCGCACTGGACCTCGCGCGGCTTTTGCAACACCTGTCCGCGCGACAGCATGCTGGTGATCGGCGACGAGATCATCGAGACGCCGATGGCCTGGCCCTGCCGGTACTTCGAGACCCACTCCTACCGGCCCGTCCTGAAGGACTACTTCCGGCGCGGCGCGCGCTGGACGGCGGCGCCCAAGCCGCAGCTCACCGACGAGCTGTTCGAGCGGGGATTCCGCGCACCCCGGCCCGGCGAGCCCCCGCGCCACATCCTCACCGAGTTCGAGCCCGTCTTCGACGCGGCGGACTTCGTGCGCGCGGGACGCGATCTGTTCGTGACCCGGAGCAACGTCACCAACCGGATGGGCATCGAGTGGCTGCGCCGTCACCTCGGACCCGGCTACCGCATCCATGAGATCGAGAGCCGCTGCCGTACGCCCATGCACATCGACACGACGTTCGTCCTGCTGGCGCCCGGCAAGGTCCTCATCAACCCCGAGTACATCGACGTCGACCGGCTGCCCGGGATCCTGCGCTCCTGGGACGTCCTGGTCGCCCCCGAGCCCGACCCGATCGACGACCGGCTGCTCGGCATCACCTCGATGTGCGGCAAGTGGCTCAGCATGAACGTCCTCATGGTCGACGAGAAGCGCGTCATCGCCGAACGTCACCACACCGGGATGCTGCGCCAGTTGGAGCGGTGGGGGTTCGAGCCGATCCCGTGCGACCTGCTGCACTACGCGCCGTTCGGCGGCTCGTTCCACTGCGCGACACTCGACATCCGCCGACGCGGCACCCTCCAGTCGTACTTCGACTGACCGGTCCGTCCCGTCGGCCCCGGAGCAGGGCTCTCAGCGGGCCCTGCCCCGGTCGCGATGGCTGGTGTCGCACCACGGGTAGCGGCGGCTGCGCCGGCAGGTGCACAGGGCGACCCGGAAGCGGTCGCAGGAGACGGTCGTGCCGTCCTCCAGCTCCACCTCGACCGGGCCCTCCACCAACAGGGGGCCCTGGCGCCGGACCTTGATCCGGCGCGGTTCCTCAGACCGGGAGTTCGGCACGGACGACCACCAGCTCCTCCCTCGGCTCCGGATCGACCAGCAGGCCGCGCCGACGCAGCCAGCCCTCCCGGGATCGCAGTACGGGACCGAACGGAACCGTCCTGCGCCGTGTCACGCAGGCCTTGAGCCCCTCACCGCGCAGGTGCGTCAGCGTCCGGTCGGGACAGCTGAACGCCGAGTGCACCACCAGCAGGACACCGCCGGGGCGCAACATGGCCGGGGCCTCCCGGCAGATCCGGTCCAGCACGAGCCGTCCGTCACGGCCCGCGTCCCACGCCCGTGCCGCCCCCTGCGGCGCGCGGCCCGTCTCGGGGGCGGGCACATACGGGGGATTGGCCAGGATGAGGTCGAACGACTGCCCGCGCACCGGTGCGAAGAGGTTGCCGTGCCGGATCCGCACCGGACTGCGGGCGAGCCAGGCGTTGAGCCGGGCCGTGCACACCGCCCGCCATGACACGTCCACCGCGGTCACCCGTGTACCGCGGCGTGCGGCCTCGATGGCCAGTGCGCCGGAACCGGTTCCCACGTCGAGGACGTCCGCCCCGCCGGGCAAGGGTTCGTCGAGCAGCGCACCGACCAGCAGGTCGGTGTCGTCCTGAGGGGCGTACACGCCCGGAGGCACCAGTGGTTTCACGCCGTCCGGGTACCCCGACATTCAGGAGATAAGGGAGATAGCAGAACTCTGGGACGTGCGCAGCGACGAACGGCCGGCGCGCCACGCGTCGAGCAACCGGTCACCGAAGCGGTCTTCCAGATACCCGGTGACGTCCATCCCGAAGGTGACGTCGGAGGCCAGGTGGGGTTCCTCGGCGAGCAGGCCCTCGATGACCTCGTGGCGTACGACCTGCTCGTGCACCGCGTCCGCCTCGACGTGCTCGTCGTAGAAGTGCTCGGCGGCCGGCCCGGCGCCCGCACGGCGCATCGCCTCGGCCAGCCGCCGGGAGCCGGGCGACGAGGTGATCTCCACCGCCGCGAAATGGCCGACCAGGGCTCCCCGCAGTTCCCGGTGCAGGCCGAGCAGCGACATGACGTTGACCGTGGCCAGGGCCTGTGCCGTCGCCGCGTCGACGTAGTGGCCGTACGTGGTGTCCAGGCCGAGGTCCGTCATCAGTTCGGCGAAGAGATGTGCGTGGACGCGGTCGGGCCGGCCGCCGCCGTACTCGTCGAACTCCACCGCCGCCATGCCGGCCTTTGCCCTGCCCCACAGCCGGGGCAGCACCCAGGCGTGCGGGTCCGCCTCCTTGAGGTGGTACAGGGAGCGCTGGGCGGCGTACTCGCGCAGCTGCCACAACTCGCCCTCGGCGCACAGGTAGTGGCTGACACCCGTGCCGTCGACGGGCTCCACCAGCAGGTCCGCCAGCGCGTCCTCGACGCTGTCGTGGCAGGGCACGTCCGTGCGCAGGGCGGTCAGGAAGCGATGCTCCAGCGCGGCGCGCACCCGCAGCAGGTCCGGATCCCACTCGTGGGACTCCGGCACGCCGGCGAATCCGCGGTAGTGGAGTTCGTAGCAGAGGTACAGCGCCAGCTGGAGGTCGTCGCCGTAGGCGGTCGCACCGGCGATGTCCTCGGGCCGGGGCGGCGGGTCCGTGCCCCGCAGATAGCCCTGGACGGCGGCGGAGACGGGGCCGCGCGCGGACGGCAGCCGGGGGCCTTCGCCGACGGGTGCACTACGGACGTGGTGTGTCATGGCCGCCGAGTACCCGTGGGCTGCCCGACCACCCGTCGATGAGGAGTCGGCGGTATCGGGTCTCCAGGCCGAGCGAAGCCGTGGGGGCGTGGACGGGCCGGGGCCGGGCGTGCACCTTCCGGCACATGGGCCCCGCCCCGGCGCGACTGCCCCGACGAAGGGCGGGGCGCGAAGCGGCCGCGTCGGACCGGGGCGGCCGGGGGCCGGTGGCCTTTGCGGCCCGTCGTCGGGTCAGTCGCCCTCCGACTCCTCCTGCGCGCGCGTGTTGGGGGTGATGGCCTCGCCGGCCTCACCCCTGCGGCGGCGCTGCTCGGCGGTGTCGTGAGTACGGTGCTCGGCGTCGGCGATCTCCGCCATGACCTCCTCGACCGCCGTCTCGGGGTGCTCGTCGGTGTGCCTCTCGCCGGTGTGCTCGTTGTTCTGGGACACGAAGGTCTCCTTCCGTGGTCGGTCGTACGTCAGCTGGTCGCGGGGGCGCCGGCGATCCGCAGGGGCACCGGCGGCTCGGGCGCGACGGCTTCCTCCTCGTCGAGGCGGCTGACCTCCGCCCACCAGGACGCGCCGTCCTCGATCTGCCGCAGCATGATCCCCTCGCGGATCGCCCAGGGGCAGATCGTCACCGACCCCAGTGCGGTCAGCTTCATCACCGTGTGCGCGACCACCGCGCCGGCCAGGCTCTGCGCGGCACGTGGCGCGGAGATACCGGGGAGCAGGGCGCGCTCGGCGGCCGACAGCGGGGTCAGGCGGTCGATCGCCTCGCTCAGGTCCGAGCGCGTCAACTTGCGTTCCACGAAGGGTCCGTGCCGCCCCGGCGCGGCTCCGCACAACCGGCCCAGCTGCTGGAACGTACGGGACGTGGCCGCGGCCGTGCGCGGCCCCTCCCAGCGGATCCGGGCCGCCACGTCCCGCAGCTGGTGGCGCACCTTGCGGCGCAACTCCCGGATGCGCCGCGGGTCCGGCGGGTCCTCGTCTGCGAAGAACTCATGGGTCAGTTTCTGGGCGCCGAGCGGCAGCGACGCGACGAAGTCGGGCAGCCGGCCCCGGCCGAAGGCGACCTCCAGCGAGCCGCCGCCGATGTCGAGCAGGGCGAGCGGCCCGGCCCGCCAGCCCATCCACCGCCGTGCCCCGAGGAAGGTGAGCTCGGCCTCCAGCTCACCCGGCAGCGTGCACAGGCTCACGCCGGTGCGGGCGTGAACGGTACGCAGCACCTCCCGGCGGTTCGGCGCGTTGCGTACGACCGCCGTCGCGAAGGCCAGGGGAGCTGTGGCGCCCCATCTGGTCGCGGTCCGACTCGCGGCGCGGACCGCGCCGACCAGCCGTTCGACGGCCTCCTCGGGAATGCTGTCCCCCGGCTTGACCTGTTCGGACAGCCGCAGCCGCCACTTCTCCGTATGGACCGGCAGTGGAACCCCGTCCTGCGCGTCGGCCACCACGAGCCGGACCGTGTTCGACCCCACATCCACCACGCTGATTCGCATGCGCGGCGTGTACCCGTTTCGAAGCCGGTGCAACGGGGGCGCACGGGAGCGGGGGCTGAGTATTCCTTGACAGGAATATAACCGCGTGGGCATATTGGTGCCATGTCCAATGCCTCGCTCTGGAGCGCCCTCGCCGACCCCCACCGGCGGGCCATCGTCGCGCTGCTCCTTCAGCGGCCGCGGCCCGTCGGGGAGATCGTGGAGGCATGCGGGCTGAGCCAGCCGAGCACGTCGAAGCACCTGAAGGTGTTGCGGGAGGCGGGACTGGTGCGGGTGCGGCAGGACGCCCAGCGCCGCGTCTACGCCCTCGACCCGGCCCCGATCGCCGCCCTCGACGCCTGGCTCGCGCCGTACCGCACGCTCTGGAACGACAGCCTGGACGCCCTGGGCCGCCGCCTCGACGAGACGTCGGACGCCACCTCGGACGACGCCGCCTCGGACCACACCTCGGACGACACCGAGGGGCCACCACGAAGGGCTGATCCACCATGACCGCGGACCTCACCGGCACCTACCTCACCCTGGACGACGGCCGCCCTGCCGTCCGCTTCAGCCGCACCTACGACCACCCCGTCGAACGCGTCTGGCGGTTCGTGACCGACGCCGGCGAACTCGCCCACTGGTTCCCCTCGCGCGCCGAGATCGAGCTGCGCCCCGGTGGCACCATCACCTTCAGCGGCGACCCGAACACCGCGGACGCCACCGGCCGGGTCATCGCCGTCGACGAGCCCCGGCACCTGTCCTTCGAGTGGGGCGGCGACGAACTGCACTTCGACCTGGAGCCCGTGGGCGAGGGGCGCACCCGCTTCACGCTCACCAACGTGCTCGTCGCCGAGAACACCGCCGCCCGCAACAGCGCGGGCTGGGAGGTGTGCCTCGCCGCCCTGGACGCACACGCGCGCGGGGAGCGCTTCGAAGGGCCGCACGCAGGGGCGGACGCTCCGTGGAAGGACCTCTACGACGGCTATGTGGCCGCGGGTGTGCCCTCCGGAGCCCCCGTGCCGGGCCTCGACGCCTGACCGGTCAGGCCATCTGGCGTCGTACCAGCTCGTGCAGGCGCCCGCCGGTGTCCGCGAGGAGCTGCGCGGGCGGTCCCTGCTGGGCGACCTTTCCGTCCTCCATCACGATCACGCGGTCGGCGTCCAGCACCGTCGACAGTCGGTGCGCGATGACGATGCGGGTGGCGTTGAGGGCCCTGGTCGACTCGATGACCGTGCGCTGGGTCTCGTTGTCGAGGGCGCTGGTGGCCTCGTCGAAGAACAGGATGCGCGGACGGCGGATCAGCGCCTGCGCGATCATCAGGCGCTGCCGCTGGCCGCCGGAGATCGCGCCGCTGCCCGAGACGATCGTGTGCAGCCCCATCGGCATCCGCCTGATGTCCTCGGCGAGCCCCGCCATCTCGGCCGCCGCCATCGCCTCCTCCGGCGTGTACGGCTCCGTACCGCAGATGACGTCCAGGATCGAGCCGGTGAACGGCTGCGCGTGCTGGAGCACGACCCCGCACTGCCGGCGCACGGCCGACTGGTCGAGCGCGGCGAGGTCCTGGCCGTCGTACAGCACACTGCCCGAGACCGGCTTGTCGAAGCCGATCAGCAGCCTGAGCAGCGTCGACTTGCCGCATCCGCTGGGGCCGACGATGGCCACGAACTCGCCCGGGCGCACCTCGAAGGACACGTCGTCGAGGACGAGAGGGCCGTCGTCGGAGTAGCGGAAGGACAGTCGGCGCGCCTCGATCGACCCGGTCAGCGGGCCCGGCCGGGTGCTGGCCGCGCGCACCTCGGGAGTGGCCTCCAGCACCGGCTTGATCTCCTCGAACAGCGGCAGCGCGGCCACTGTCGAGACGAACGCGCCGGTCAGCTGGGTGACGGAGGTCAGCAGCATCGTCACCGAGGTGTTGAAGGTGAGGAACGCGGCCGCCGACATCGACCCACGCGCGGGACCCGCCAGCAGCATGAACATCAGCAGGGTGCACACCGGCAGGTACACCGCGCCCAGCACCGTGGTGAGGTTCTTGATCCGTCCCACCCTCTGCTGGAGTTCGCGGCTGTGCGCGAACCGGTCCGCCCAGGCCGCGTAGGCGTAGTTCTCGGCCGCGGCGACGCGCAGCTTCGGCAGTCCGCGCAGCGTCTGGAACGCCTGGTTGTTGAGCTTGTTGTTCAGCACCACCAGCCGCCGCTGCCAGCGCACCTGCCACAGCCCCAGCCCCAGGAACACGCCCGCGATGACGACGAGCATGCCGATCGCCGCCAGCGCCATCGGCACGCTGTACCAGAACAGCAGCGCCAGGTTCATCGCGCCGACCGTCACCGACTGGGCGACGACCGGCCCGACTCCGGCCATCAGGCGGCGGATCGCGCTGATGCCCATGGCCTGGCTCGCCAGCTCGCCGGTCGAACGCTCGGTGAAGAACTTCGTCGGCAGCCGCAGCAGCCGGTCCCACAGGGCCGGTTGGAGCGTCGCCTCGATCCGGCCCTCCAGCCGCAGGATCGTCAGGTTCTGCAGCAGCATGAAGGCCGCCGCCACGACACTGCTGACCATCACGGCCAGACAGAACTGCACGATCAGAGAGGTCTGGGCCTTCGGCACGAACTCACCGAGCACCTTGCCGGTCGCGATGGGCACCAGCGCGCCGATCGCCACCGTCACCAGACCACTCAGCAGGAGGTTGGCGAGGTCACCGCCGCTGCCCCGCATGCTGAACCTCAGCAGCCGCAGCGGGCTCAGCGCGCGGTCCGGGAGCGGACGGTAGAACATCACCGCCCGCGGCTCGAACTCCTCCGCGTTGGCCTTCTCGATCGGCGTCTCCCGGCCGGTCGCCGGATGGACGGCGACATAGCCGCCGCGCCGCCACAGCAGCGCCACCGGCGCACCGGACAGCGCCCGATGCCCGACCAGCGGGCCGATGTTGTCCCGCCACCACCGACCGTCCAGGCGCACGGCCCGGGTGCGCACCCGCGAGGCGAGGGCGACCCGCTCCACCGGATCGAGCCGGTCGCTCTCGGTGCCGCTCTGCGCGGGCTCGGCCAGCGTGATCCCGGCCGCCTGCGCGACCAGCTTGCAGGCCGCGTAGCCGGCGTCCGCGTCGGCGGCCGTCGTACGTGTGCCGCGCCGCTTGCCGATGGACGCCAGCAGGGTCCGGTCGGCCTGGGCGCGTACCGCCTCACCGGCCTTGATGCCCTCCGCCGTCCGTGTCTCGTGGGTGCGCTCCAGCTGCTCGATCCAGCGGTCGAGGGTGGTCAGCAGGCGGTACTGCTGGTCCACCATCGACTGCCAGACCGCCGGGTCCATCAGCAGGTCGGCGGCGGCCTCCGCGCCGTACAGCGAGCCGTACTGCACACTGCCCGGCGGCACCTGCATCCAGAAGACGTCGTCGTCGTCCCCCGTGCTCGAATACGCTCGCACGGGGGCACCCCCATCCGCGGCGGTTCGCTCGGTGGCCATCGGCGCCTGGAAGAGGATGGAGAGGCTGCGGCCGACGCCGAGAGCGAGGGCGTACTCCAGAGGGCTCGTCTGCGGCGGGACGTAACTCGGGTTGCCGTACTCGTCGTAGGACCAGGTCTGGGTGTGCGCGGGCTGGTACAGCTCGCGCAGCCCGATGCGGTGGACGACGCAGTCCCTGAGCGGTCGCGCCACCAGCGTGTGCTGAGGCCCCGCGACCGGCCCGAGCAGCAGTGAGCCCGCCTCCAGGCGGCCCAGGTGGTGCCAGTGGCCCTGCTGCCCGGCGTCGACGGCGAACAGGTCCACCGCGCCGGACGCCACCAGCCACAGCACCTGCGGGCCTTCGAGGTCCAGCCGGCTGAACCCCGCGCAGTCGATGCGCGTGCCCATCTGGCCGAGCGTGTCGAGAACGAGGTCGCCCTCGTGGACGGACGTCATCTCACCGCTCCTTGACCAGTGCCGCGTACGCGCCGCCCCGCGCCACGAGTTCCTCGTGCCGCCCGCGCTCAACGATCGTGCCGTGCTGCAGTACGACGATCTCGTCGCTGTCGCGCACGGTGCTCAGCCGGTGCGCGATCACCACGCAGGCACAGCCGCGCTTGCGCAGGTTGTCCATCACGACCAGCTCGGTCTCGGCGTCCAGCGCGCTCGTCACCTCGTCCAGCACCAGGATGCTGGGGCGGCGCACCAGGGCCCGCGCGATCTCCAGGCGCTGGCGCTGCCCGCCGGAGAAGTTGCGGCCGTCCTGCTCGACCCTGCTGTGGATGCCGCCGGGGCGGCGCATGACGACGTCGTACAGCGCCGCGTCACGGAGCGCGTCGACCACCGCGTCGTCCGGGATCGACGGGTCCCACAACGCCACGTTGTCGCGGACGGTGCCCTCGAAGAGGAACACCTCCTGGTCCACGAAGGAGACGGAGGCGGCGAGCGCGCCGCGCGGGATGTCCTCGATGCGCCGGTCGTCGATGCGGATGACGCCCTCCCACGGCGCGTACAGACCCGAGATCAGCCGGGAGACCGTCGACTTGCCGCTGCCCGAGCCGCCGACCAGTGCCACCTGCCGTCCCGGGCCGACGGTCAGGTCGAAACCGGTGAGCAGGGGCTTGTCGAGCGGGCTGTAGCCGAACGTGATGTTCTGCAGCTCGACATGGCCCTGCAGCCGGCGCGTCGAGTCGCCCGCGCCGGGGCGGCCGTACAGCGGGTCCGCCTCGAAGTTCTCCACGTCCTTCAGGCGGGCCACGTCGGCTGCGAAGTCCTGGATGCGGCCCGCGACGCCGTTCAGCCGGGTGATGGGGGCGGTGAAGCGGGTGACCAGTGCCTGGAAGGCGACCAGCAGGCCCACGGATATACCGCCCTCGACCGCCCGCATGCCGCCGATCCAGAGGATGAGCGCGCTGTTCAGCGTGGCGAGCGTCGGCGCGACCACACCCAGCCAGGCGCTCGGGACGCCGAGGCGCTGCTGCTCCTCCAGGGTCGTGGCGTGCTGCCCGGCCCACTTGCGGAAGTAGCCGTCCTCGCCGCCGGTCGCCTTCATCGTCTCGATCAACTGCAGGCCCGTGTAGGCGGTGTTGGTGAGCCGGGCGTTGTCCGCGCGCAGCTTGGCGGTACGGGTGGCGCGCAGCCGGATGACCACCCGCATGGCGACGACGTTCAGCAGGGCGACGCCGATGCCGACGAAGGTGAGCTGGGGGTCGTAGGTGTAGAGGAGGATCGCGTACAGGACGACGACCACGGCGTCCACGCCCGCCGCCGCGAGGTCGCGGGCCAGCGTCTCGGCCACCGCGTCGTTCGACTGGAGGCGCTGCACCAGGTCGGCCGGGCTGCGCTGGGAGAAGAACGTCACCGGCAGCCGCAGCAGATGCCGCAGGAAGCGGGCGCTGGACAGGGTGGAGGAGATGATGCGGCCGCGCAGCAGGTTCGCCTGCTGCAGCCAGGTCAGCACCAGGGTGAGCGCGACACAGGACCCCATCGAGGCGAACAGCACGCCCAGCAGGGAGGTCTGGCCGCCGATGAGGAACATGTCGATATAGGTGCGGCTCAGCGCGGGCACCGCCGCACCGACCAGCACGAGGAGGAGGCTCGCCAGCACGGCGGCGGGCATCGTGCCCGCGGTGCCGCGCAGCCGGGCCGGCATCGCGCCCAGGATCCCGGGCCTGCGACCGCCCTTGCTGAAGCCCTCGCCGGGCTCCATCACCAGCACGACCCCGGTGAAGCTGCCGTCGAAGTCCTCCATGGGCACGAAGCGGCGGCCCTTGGCGGGGTCGTTGACGTACACGCCCCGGCGGCCGAAGCGACGCCCCATGCCGTCGTAGACGACGTAGTGGTTGAACTCCCAGAACAGCACGGCCGGCGTCTTCACCGCGGCGAGGGCGGCCGTGTCCATCTGCATGCCCTTGGCGGTCAGGCCGTAGCTGCGGGCCGCCTTCAGCAGGTTGCTGGCGCGCGAGCCGTCGCGGGAGACGCCGCACGCGATGCGCAGCTCCTCCAGCGGGACGTGACGGCCGTAGTGGCCCAGCACCATCGCGAGGGAGGCGGCCCCGCACTCCACGGCCTCCATCTGCAGGACGGTGGGTGTGCGCACCGTCTTCGTCCTGCCCTTGGGGACCGGGCGCTTGGGCGGGGCGGCGCGGCGCCTGCCGCGGGTCTCCTGTGCGGTGCTCACGGCAGCAGCCAATCGACGGGACGCTGGTCGGCCAGCCGGATCGAGGCGTCGGCCGTGGTCATGGAGGTGAGGGCGAACGGCGGCCCGTCCGCGGACGACCACTTGTAGCCGCTCTTCGTGCCCGACGCGCGGTCCAGCTTCACCAGTACGGCCACGGGCCTGCCCTCCTTGGTGAACTGCTCGCCCAGCTGGCTGTCACCGAGGAACGCGGCGATCTGCTGTGCCGACTGCGCGGAGCGGTCCACGGACTTCACACGGCCGCGCAGGACGCCGTACTCCTGGGTGGGCACGGAGGAGACGGTGAGGTCCACGGCGGCCTCGTCCGGGATGGAGGCCGCGTTCTGCGCGGGGACGTACACCGTGGCGTACAGCGGGTCCTCGGCGTGCGCGACCTTCTCGACGGCGGCGACGTTCGCGCCGGTGGAGATGATCTGCCCGATGGTGGCGGCGAGCGCGGTGACCCGGCCCGCGGCGACCGTGCGGACGACCGTCTCGCCCCTGGCGGTACGGACCTTCACGACGGGGGAGTTCGCGGGCAGCCGCCGGCCCTGCTCGGCGAGGACCGCGGTGACCTGGCCGGCGACCGGGCTCTGCAGAAGGTAACTGCCCTGGCCGTGGGTGAGGATCGCGGGCGCGCCGACGGTGGAGGCGACCGAGCCGGTCATGGCCCACACGGACGCCGCGGCCATCACGACCACCGTCACGCACAGGACCAGCCAGCCCTGGGGGCGGGCGAAGCGCACCGGGAGGTCGAGCTCCTCCGGCGACTGGAGTTTGGCGAGGGCCTGTTGGCGGAACTGCACGGAACTTCCCTCACCTGAGGATGAGTCGAGACCGGCGCGTGGCCGGTCGTGTCGCGGGGCGGTGCCGTTGGGTTCGTGGCACCCGAAGAGCCCCGGAGCCGGGGAAAGGCTCCGGGACTCAGCGGTTACGAAGGCGCGATCAGAGACCGGCGACCAGGTTCGTGACCGGAGCGGTCTGCAGGCCGGTGACACCCTCCACGGTGCCGACGACCGTGTCGACCAGGCCGGAGACCGGGGCGATGCCGTTGACCGCGTCGAGGGCACCGTTCACGGCGTTGACCTGCAGGCCGCCGGAGACGTTGTCGAGCTCGGCGTCGGAGATCTCGACGGTCTCAACCTGGGGGGTGGAGTTCATGATGGAACTTCCCTTCCTGATGGGTATTTCACAAGGGGGAGCGGCCCCCTCTGGGGACAGATGACGGCCGCGACCGCGGGCACCCGGCGCCCGTTTCCGAAAAGCCGTTCGCGGCCCCCGCGGTGCGATGGATCAAAGCACGCTGCGGGCGGGGGCTTCCAATCAACCCATGCCCTCACCTGGGTATTTGGGTCCACGAACGCCGTCATCCGTGCAGATGCGGTCACGTCGTGTCGGACACTTCTTCACATGCGTCACAGCATCGGCGCCGACGCGCTGTTGCGTCCGGGCGGGGAACTTCGGACCTCGCGGCGGCGAATTGGACACACCCCCCTCAAGGGGGTGACCGCCGGTAGCTCCCCTGTGCAGAACCCCGGCCCGCCGTGACTTCGTTGAGCATTGAATGTGCAGATTCCCTGAAGCCAGGATTCCGCTCGATGTTCACGACGGACCGTCACTGACCGATGGCGGATCGTGTCAGCCCAGAAGGGCGTACACCGTGCTCGCCCGCGCCGCGATCTCCCCCGACCCCTCGTCGGTCAGCGTGATGTCGGCGAACGCCATCCGGCGGCCCAGTTTGGTGACGACCGCTTCGATCAGGACATCCGAACCGGTCACCGCGCGCTGGAACGACGTCGACTGCTGCACCGTCGTCATCGGCCCGTACGCCCCGCGCGCCGCCGACACGGCGATCACGGTCGCGGTGTCGGCGGCGGCCATCAGCGCCTGCCCCGACAGCGCACCGCCCTCCCGGGCCAGCGCGTCCGACCAGGGCAGTCGCAGGATCGCGCGATGATCTCCGACGGCCTGTACGGACAGACCGAGGGCGAGCACCCAGGGGGCGAAGTTGGCGGAGAGGATCTTGTCGGCTTCGGCGGTGGTCATCGTCATATGGGGGATTGTTGCCGCCGCCGGGCCCTGGGGTGCGGTCCTTGGCCGATTCGGTGTGCCGAGTGAGGCGCGTGCAAAAGCAATTGAACGCCCCGTGCGACCCGTGCGTACCAACTGCCAACCAGGCGCCCCGAACAGCTGCCGAACAAGGCGGCACTGACCCCGTCCCCCAGGAGGTCGAGAAGTTTGAGTCACAAGCGAATTCCGAAGCGCAAGGCCGCGATAGCCGCGGGCAGCGTGGTGGCGCTCGGAGCGGCCGCGATCCTGCTGCCGAACGCCAACGCGTCGCAGGACGGCACGTCGGCCGACGCCGCCGCTCCCAAGACCCTGAAGGCGGCGGACGCCTCGGATCTGGCCTCGCAGCTCGCGGGCATGCTGGGCGACGCCTTCGCCGGGTCGTACTACGACGCCGAGAGCCGGCAGCTGGTCGTCAACGTCGTCCCCGGCGACAACAACAACGTCATCGTGCAGGCGAAGAAGGCGGGCGCCAAGGTCCGCGAGGTCGACAACAGCCTGGCCGAACTCGACGCCGGCGCGAAGACCCTGAAGTCCGAGGCGACCATCCCCGGCACCGCGTGGGCCGTCGACCCCAGAACGAACAAGATCCTCGTCACCGCCGACTCCACGGTCACCGGCGACAAGTGGGACCAGCTGGAGTCGACCGTCGAGGGCCTCGGCTCGGACATGGCGACCATCAAGAAGTCGGCCGGCACCTTCAAGACGTTCCTCTCCGGCGGCGACGCCATCTTCGCCGGCGGCTCCCGCTGCTCGGCCGGATTCAACGTCACCGCGGGCGACGGCTCTCCCGCTTTCCTGACCGCCGGTCACTGCACGCTCGGCGGCAACGAGTGGTCCGACACGCAGGGCGGCCAGCCGATCGCCACCGTCGACCAGTCGACCTTCCCCGGCGCCGGCGACTTCGCGCTCGTGAAGTACGACGACCCGGCGACCCAGGCGCCGAGCGAGGTCAACGTCGGCGACCAGACCGTCCCGATCAGCCAGGCCGCGGATGCCGAGGTGGGCCTCCAGGTCTTCCGGATGGGCAGCACCACGGGCCTGAACGACGGTCAGGTCACAGGCCTCGACGCCACCGTCAACTACCCGGAGGGCACGGTCACCGGGCTCATCCAGACCAACGTCTGCGCCGAGCCCGGCGACAGCGGCGGCTCCCTGTTCACCCAGGACGGGCTGGCGATCGGCCTGACGTCCGGCGGCAGCGGTGACTGCACGGTCGGCGGCGAGACCTTCTTCCAGCCGGTGACCACCGCCCTGGAGGCGGTCGGCGCGACCCTCGGCGGTGGTGGCGCCGCGGGCGGCGGCGCGGGCGCGGGTGACGACGCCGGTGCGGGCGAAGAGGCCGGCGCGGGCGAGGAAGCCGGTGCGGGCGAGGAAGCGGGCGCCGGTGAGGAGGCCGGTGCCGGTGAGCAGGCCGGTGAAGGAGTCGGCAACGGGAACGCCGACGGCACGGGCAACGGCCTCGGCGAGATCATCGGCAACGGCGTCGGCGTGAACTGACACACCGGCACCGCCGAGAGCACACACGCGGTCCGGCCCTCCGGCGGGAGGGTCGGACCGCTTCGTGCCCGGGCGGGACCCTCATTCCCGCGCCCGCAGCAACAGCAGCGCCACGTCGTCGATCCGTTCCCGCGTCGAGGCGCTGTGCCGGACGAGGAGGTCGGCCAACTCGTCCAGGGGACGTTCACCGGCCTCGCTGAGGACCTGGCCGAGGTCGGCGAGGGCGTCCTCGATGTCGAGGCCGGGGGACTCGATCAGGCCGTCGGTGTAGAGGACGAGCACACAGCCCGGCGGGAGATCGACCTCCGTCGTCGGATAGGTGGGTGAGCCGTCGATGCCCAGCAGCGGGCCGCCCGCGAGGTCCAGTACCCGTACCCGCCCGTCCGGCCGTCGCAGCAGCGGCGGCGGATGCCCGGCACGTGCCATCACCGCCTTCCCGTGCTCGGGGTCGAGGCGCAGGTACAGACAGCTGGCGAACAGATCCGCGCCGAGGTCGAGCATCAGTCGGTTGGTGCTGCGCATGACGTCCTCGGGCGCCTGTCCGACGGTGGTGTACGCCCGCACGGCGGTGCGGAGCTGGCCCATCAGACCGGCCGCGGTGACGTTGTGCCCCTGCACGTCCCCGATCACCGCCGCCGTCAGCCCTCGCTCGGTCGGCACCAGGTCGTAGAAGTCGCCGCCGATCTCCATGCCCTGCGTGGCGGGCAGATAGCGCGCGGCCGCGTCGACGCCGGGTAGCGGCGGCAACGAGTGCGGGAGCAGGGCGGCCTGCAGCCCGTGCGCCAGCTGGTGCTTGGCGTCGTAGAGCTGGGCGCGTTCCAGCGCCTGTGCGATGAGCCCGCCCAGGCTGGTCAGGACCGCCCGTTCGTCCGCCGGGAACGCGTGCGGCTCGGCGTAGGCCAGCACACAGGTGCCGACCGGCCGGCCGGAGGCGATCAGCGGCAGATACGCCCAGGCCGCGAAACCGTCGGGGGTCGCGTGCCGCGCCGGATACAGCCGCTCCAGCTCCTGCCGGGAGTCGAAGAACGCGGGCACGCCCGTGGTGAGGGCATGGGTGCCCGGGGTCTGCTCGGTCAGCGGCATGCCGTCGAACTGCTCCACGACCTGCGGATCCTGATAGCCGCGGTGCCCGAGCACATGCAGTCGGCCGGACCGTGAACCCAGCACGACCAGGGCCTGGCTGCCGACGGCCGGCACGATCTCGTCCGCGACCAGCTGCACCACGTCCTGGACGCCGGCGGCCTCGGTGAGTGCCCCGGCCAGGCTCAGCACCTGGGAGATGGTCACCAGCCGGGCCGGCGCGTCACCGGGCGGAGGCCCGCCGCGGGCCATCTCGGCCACCGCGCGGGCCCTGCTGATCCGGACGCTCAGCCCGGTCGTGCTCGGATACATACGGAAGGACAGCCAGTCGCCGGGCGGGCGAAGCGCCACGAACGACGTCGTCTGCTGGCTCATCAGCGCCGCCCGGTAGCGGTCCTCGTACACGGGGTCGTTGAGCCAGGGCACCGCTGCCCACAGCTGGTTGCCGAGCAGCCGGTTGGCCGGGACGCCGATCAGCTCGGCCGCCGCCGCGTTGGCGAAGCTGACCCGGCCGTGCAGATCCAGCGAGCACAACCCGTACGGCAGCCGCGACACCATCCGTGCCGCCTCCACCGTGCCGAGGGTGCCGGCCGCGCCGCTGAACGCCGGTCCGGCGATCAGATCGGGCTCGGGCAGCGGCGGACGGCTGTCCTCCCTGGCCCGCTCCAGCCGCACCGCGAGCCGTCGGCAGGCAGCCTCCAGATGGTCCTGGTCCCGCTCCGACAGCTCCGGGGGGTGCGAGCCGGGCCACGTCACGAAGATCGCACCGTAGGCGGTGGTCTCGGTGGCCACGGGCAGCGCGGCCAGGGCGAACGAATAGGGCAGGACGACGGCGATACGCGGATAGCGGGCGGCCATGTCGTCCTCGCCCCGCACCCAGACGAGCCGTCGCTCCCGCACCGCCTCGGCGACGGGGATCGGCGCGCTCAGCCCGACCCGCTCCCATGGCGCCGAGAACGCCCGGGGCAGGCCCGCGACCACCGCCATCTCCAGTACCGGCTCATCGGCGGCCAGCAGATACACGGCACCGGAGTGCGCGTGCACCTCGTCCATCATCGACGCCAGCGCCAGTGACAGCAGCGGCCGGCCGACCCGCGTGCGCGCGGCCGTCTGCGCCTGGGCGGCCGTCTGTCCCTCGGACACGCCGACCACCTCCTCGTCCCTGGGCGCGTCCCGTGGACCCGCGCCGCCGGCAACGCGCCGGAACCGGGCCCCAGGGCTCAAATCTCCCCCTTCACGGCCCTTCGCGCACGGCGAGCGCACAAGGGCCTCACAGGCGGCGGGATCATGCACGGCGCACGCGTACCCGCGGCCGGGGCGGGGAGTGCGGCGCATACCCCTTCGGGCCCGGACCATGCCCCCGAACCTGAAGCGCGGGGCCGCGTACGGGCGCCATGCGTGCGCCCCCGCGCACCCTGATGGCCGGATCTTCGCGCCCGCAGATGGTGCGGGACGCGAACAATAGGGCACGCGTTTCTCACCACGGAACCGGTGCAGGGCGAGCCGAAGGGGCGGGGTAGTGATCCGGGTGCTTTTGGTGCATGACGCGTGTCTGGTCAGATCGGTGCTGGCGGACTGGTTACGCAGACAACCGGGCCTTGAGGTGCACGACGCCTCGTGGCGCAGCGCGCCGGTCCGTCTGCGGGCCGTGCGGCCGACGGTCTGCGCGGCGGATCTGGACTGCTCGGACGCGTACGGCATCCCGCCGCTCGGCGACCTCTGCGCACGCGAGGCGGGCCGCCCGGCGGCACGGCTGCTGGTGCTCGCCGGCTCCCACAGACCGGGTCTGCTGAAGCGGGCAGCCGAGGCGGGGGCGCTCGGATACGTGGACAAGGAGGGCTCGCCCGAGAACCTGGTCCGCGGGATCCGGCGGGTGGCTGAAGGGAAACGTTTTGTCGATGACTCGCTGGGCTTCGGGTTCCTCAAGGCCGCCGAGATGCCCCTGACCCGGCGGGAACTGAGCGTGTTATCCCTCGCCGCCGAGGGAGCCTCGGTGGCGGAGATCGCGGGAAGCCTGCATCTGTCCCACGGGACCGTGCGCAACTACATGGCCGCCATCACCCGCAAGACCGGGGCCCGCAACCGCATCGACGCGATCCGGATCTCGCAGGGCGAGGGCTGGCTGTGACGGCACGTGCGTCCAGCCGCCCACGAGCTCGCGGTACGCGGCCGAGCGGCTCAGCAGCTCCTCATGGGTGCCGTACGCCGTTCGGGGCCCGTCCATGACCAGCACCCGGTCGGCGCGCCGCGCCGAGCTGATGCGGTGCGCGACCACGACCAGGGTGCCGCCCGGCCGATCCGCGAACGCCCGTTCCGCACGCTCCTCGGCCCGCGCGTCCAGATGGCAGGTCGCCTCGTCGAGCAGGGCGAGCGGCGCGGGCGAGAGATAGGCACGGGTCAGGGCGACGAGCTGCCGCTCCCCGGCGGAGAGCGCAGCCGGATCCACCGTCGCCCCGGGCCCGCCGAGCGACCGCAGCAGCGGCAGCAGGCCGACGGCCTCCGCCGCGGCCAGCAGCTCCGCCTCGGGCACGGGGTCCGGCCGAAGATGCCCCAGGTTCTCGGCGAGCGTGCCGGTGAACACGTACGCCTCCTGCGGGATGAGCACCCGCAGCGCGGCGGCCCGCGACCCCGGCACCGGATGCCCACCGAGCCGGATCTCTCCCCGGCCCGGCTCCAGCAGCCCCGCGACCAGCGCGGTGAGCGTGGACTTCCCGATACCGCTCGCACCCACGACGGCCAGGTGGGCGCCCGTCGGCAGGGCGAGGTCCAGGTCGTCGATGACGGGGGCGGCGGTGGGGCCGTAGGCGAAGCTGACGGACGTCAGGGAGAGCAGGGGAGGGCCTGCGGGACGGGCGCGCTCGTCGGCGGGGGGCGGGGAGGCGGCCGGTTCGTCGACCGGGGTGAGCGGGCAGGCGGCCGGTTCGTCGACCGGGGTGAGCGGGCAGGCGGCCGGTTCGTCGACCGGGGTGCGGGAAGGCGCGGGTTCGCGGTCCGGGCGGGGCAGGCGGGCCGAGGTCTCGTCGGAGGGGCGGGCGTGGGACTCCGACCCGTGGGCGACCCCGGGCCCCGTGGAACGCTCGGGTGGGGTCCGCCCGGTCCTTGAGACGGGTTCGCGGGCCGGTCCTTCGGCCCCACGGAGTACTTCGTGGGCGCGTCGGCCATGCTCGGCGGGGTGTTGGTGGGGTGGCCGTTGGGCTGCCGGGGGAGTTGTGTCGGTGAGGCGTCCGGCCCCGGCGGCCGCGGGTTCGCCGGCCGGCCGACCGTTCCCGGCGGGGGCACCGTGGACGGCGCGCCCATCTCCGGCTTCAGACCCGCCGCTGGGGTGTCCCGGTCGCGGGTCGGGGCCGTCGGTGGGGTGTCCCGGTCGCGGGTCGGGGCCGTCGGTGGGGTGTCCCGGTCCTGCGTCGGGGCTGCCGCTGATGTTCCCCGGTCCTGCGTCGGGGTTGTCGGTGGGGCGCCCCGGCCCCGCGTCGGACCCGCCGCTGATGTTCCCCGCCCCCGCGTCGGGGCCGTGGGCGGAGTGCCCCGCTCCCGCGTCAGGGCTGTCGGTGAGGTGCCCCGCCCCGGTCTCGGGCTCACGGGTCAGCCTCCGTAGGACCACGACCAGCCGTGAGCCGCTCGTGCCGAGACCGTGGACCAGGTTGTGCAGGGCCGGGAGCAGGGACTGGGTGACGTAGGCGAGGGCGCCTACCAGGGCGCCGGCGGTGACTCCGTGGGCGAGGAGCCAGGGCGCGCAGAGCAGGAGCAGCACGATCGGGAACTGACCGCCCAGGGCGAGGGAGGCCACCCGCAGGACACCCCAGCGGGCCAGGGAGCAGGCGGCCCGCAGCTCGGCGTCGATCCGGCGCCGGGTGACGGCGGCGACCCGCTCCTGCGCGCCGGCCGCCGTGATGTCCCGCAGTCCGGGGCAGACGGTGGCCAGCCCGTCGGCCAGCGCCTCGTCGGCGACGAGGAACGCCTCCTGACGCCGGGCGAGCGGCCGCAACGTCGCCGCGAACAGGCCCAGGCCCGCGGCCAGCGGCGGCCCGACGACCAGCAGGAGCAGCGGGTCGAGCGACACCAGCCCCACCAGGGCGCCGGCCGAGGTGAACACGAACGAACGCGACACCATCACCAGCCCGGCGAAGGTGTCCCGGGCGATCTCGACCTGCTGGGTCAGCCCGGACAGCGCCCCGGCGTCCGCCTCCCGCACCCCGCGCACGACGACCCGCGCGACCAGCCGGTCCCGCAGCGGTTCGGCCAACGCGGCGACCGCACCGTAGACCCGCGCCGTGCCGTACGCCCCGAGGAGCACACCGAGTCCGGCCACCCCGAGCCAGACGAGTCCGGTCGTGGGCCGCCCGGCCAGGAAACCCTCGTCCAGGGCCCGGGCGAGCGCGTACCCCGTGAGGAAGGTCTGCCCGGTCTCCAGCACGGACCAGCCCGTCAGCCGCACCAGGACCCGCCACCGTTCGAGCAGGAAGCGCCGGCCGCGCCGGTACACGCCCTCGGTCATGACGGCTCCCCGTCCGCGAACACCGCCCGGTACTCGGGGATGCGCCACAGCCGTTCGTGCGGCCCCACCGCCCGCACCCTGCCGCCCTCCAGCCAGGCCACCGCGTCCGCGCGTGCGGCGGTCGCAGCGCGGTGGGCGATCAGGAGCCGGGTACCACCGTGCGGACCGGGGGTCGCCAGGGCCTCGTTGATGCGGGCCTCGGTCACCGTGTCGAGGCTGGAGAGCGCGTCGTCGAGGATCAGCAGCCGCCCGCCGTGCGCGAACGCCCGCGCGAGACCGAGGCGTTGGGACTCCCCGCCGGAGCGCGGGGCATCGGCCACGGCGGTGGCGTACCCGTGGGGGAGGCGGCGTACGAAGTCGTCCGCGTGGGCGGCACGGGCCGCCTCCCGGACCCGTTCGGGGGCGGGGGACGGCAGGGCGAGGCCGATCTCCTCCTCGATCGTGCCGCCCAGCAGCGCGGGGCGTTCGAAGGCGTATCCGACGGCGCGGCGCAGCGCGCCGTGGGTGAGGTCGCGCAGCGGCACCCCGTCGAGCAGCACCTCGCCCGCGTCCGGCTCGGCCAGACGTCCGGCGATCGCGGCGAGCAGGGACTTGCCCGAGCCGGACGGGCCCACGACGGCCACTGTCGTCCCGCCGGGCACCACGAGGTCGACCCCGTCGAGCACGGCACGGTCCCCGCGTACGGCCCGCACACCCCGCAGCTCCAGCCGGCCGGGCCCGGAGGGCAGGTCACGCTCGCCGTAGTCGGGCGGCGGCTCCGTGAGCACCTCGTCCAGGCGCCCCGTCGCGGCGCGGGCCCGGGCCAGACCGGCGAGCTGTCCGACCAGGACGCCGACCCCGGTGGCGAGGACCGCGTACCGGGAGGCCGCGAGCACCTCGCCGACCGTCAGCCGCTGCCGGGCGAGCAGGACACCGGCCACGGCGACGACCGCGAGCTGGAGCAGCGGGGCCACGGCGACCGACCGGCCCGCGGCCAGCCCCTGCACCCGCCACATGCGGTGCCCGGCCCGGGACAGCTCCGGCAGGGGCCGCAGGATCCGTGCCGTCTCCCGCTCGGCCGTACCCGCCGCCTCGATGGTGCGGTGCCCGCGGACGGCTTCGGCGAGGGCCCGCGCGATCCGGCCCTGCGCCTGCTGGTAACGCGTCGCGCACTCCCTGGTGTCACGGGCGAACGCGCGCAGCAGCAGCGCCAGTACGGGCGCCCCGGCCAGCAGCACGGCCGCGAGCCACGGGTCGATCAGCGCGAGGGCCACCATGCCGCCGACGGGACCGGCCAGCGCGGCGAGCAGCGCGGCGCGGGCGGTCGGTGCCGTGCCGGCCTGGGCGGCGTTGCCCACGAGGCGGGCGACGAGGTCGCCGGGCCCGAAGCGGGTGGCGGCACGCGGGCCGACGGCCAGCACATGCCCGGTCAGACGCCGGCGCAGCCAGGCGGTGGTACGGGCGTCGACGGTACCGGTCAGCACCGTCTCGATCGCGTCCAGCAGGGCGAGCAGCAGGACGATCGCGGCGCAGTACAGCACCCAGCGGGTCGCCGGGGCCCGCGCCAGCAGCAGATCAAGGGTGTGGCCCAGCGCGGCGGGCAGCAGCAGACCCGCACCGGTCGCGGCCGTGCTCACCAGGCACAGGGCCAGGATGCGGGCGGGGGCCGGACCGAGCGGCCCGGTGAGTGACCTGACGGCTTGTGTCATACGGCGGCGGCCTCACCCTCGACGCGTGCGGGCCCCGGGCGGCCGCTCCCACGTGGGAAGCGGACCGCCCGGAGCCATGGGCACCGGTGCTCGTCAGAGACAGAGCGTGAGGCTCGCCGCGCTGACGCAGGACAGCAGGCTGAGCGTGCTGGCGCCGCCGCCTCCGGTGTGCTCGTCGGACTCCATCGCCTGCAGGTCGAGAAGTGCCATGGCGTTACTTCCTTCCTTATCGGTGTCGTCCATCCGTGGGGACGGGGTTGTGTCACGGCTCCGTCAGAGTGCGGAACCGCGTGGTGAGGGCCGCCCGAGCGGCGGCAGGAACGGCAGGTGTGCGGTGGCCGGGTCGCCGGGGGCCGCGTGGGCCGCTCCCAGCGCCAGCAGGCACCCTGCCGTTCCGGTGCCCAGGTCCATCGACAGACGCATCATCTGGTGGCCCGGGAAGGCGAGTTGACCTTGGTAGTCCATGGAGAACCAGCCGAGCCCGGCGATCTGCTCGGCGAGCCGTTCGCCGGTCGCTCCCGGCGTGTCGGTGCGGGCGAGGTGCAGGATCATTCCGGCGCGGCCCTGCAGGAGGCCCGGCTGCACGTAGAAACGGCTGGTGGCGGCGGTCAGGATCCCGGCCCTGGCCCGCTCGAACTCGCCGTCCGGGTCGGGGGCGTGGGCGAGGTGGTCGTCCAGGACCATCGCGATGCCGACGCTGCCGTCGCCGAGGTACGGCAGGGTCCGCCAGCCCTCGTCGACCTCCAGCGAGCCGCTCGGGTGCGTCACGCAGCACTCCAGGTCCCGGCGCAGCGCCACCCCGGCCGCGTCCAGCAGCTCCGGTTCACCGGTGCGTTCGTACTGCCGCAGCAGGAACAGCGCCGGCCCGCTCGCCCCGCGCATCAGCCCGGCCCGGCGACGCGTGGGCGTGTCCGGCAGGGGCTGCGCGAGTCGACGTACGAGGATGCCGGCGACCTCCGCGGCACGCTCCCGCAGCTCCGACTCACCGGTCGTCCGGGCCAACTCGCCCAGCACCAGGCCGAGTCCGGCCAGGCCGCCGTGCAGGTCGGAGGAGAGGTTCTGCCACCGCTCCCCGAGGATCCGCTCGACCAGGTCGAGGGCGCGCTGCCGGTGGCCGAGCCGGTCCAGGACATGGGCGACGCCCGCGAGACCGTCGTACAGCCCCAGGGGGGTGCCCGTCGGCGGGGGCGCCGTCCGCTCCAGCAGCCAGCGTTCGCCCTCGTCGTAGCGTTCGGCACCGACCGCGTCCAGTGCGTACAGGACGCCCGCGGCGCCGTGCGCGAGGCCGAGGCCGCCGCCGTCGGAGAACTGCGTGATGTCACCGGGGAAGAGCCGGTCGTCGCGCTCCGGCGTCGCCGAGGCCAGCAGCGCCTTGATCATGGAGTCGCGGCTGTACGGCCAGTCGCCCGGCGTCACGAACGACGGTGCGCGCACGGTGCTGCCGCGGGTGATCTCGGTGACCGCCTCGTCCAGGAACTCCCTGGGCACGTCCGGGAACTGACTGAGGATCACTTCGGCGAGATGGGCCGCCTTGCCCCGGTCGACCACGAACAGCGTGGTGACGGGCATGAACAGGGCGAGCCGCAGACAGGCCAGCGCGTACCGGTCGACGTCCACGCCCCTGCGGTCCGGCGGGGCGAAGAAGCCGGGATGGGCGACCACCTGCCGGCCCTGCTCGGTGACGGGCGCCGCCGCCTCGAAGTCCAGCAGGACCACCGACTCCTCGTCGGGCGTCACCATGATGTTGAAGACATGCAGGTCGTTGAAGACGATCCCGCGCGCGTGCACCGCCTCGACCGCCCGCTCGACGGCCCCGTGGATGCGCACCGCCCACGCCGTGTAGTCGGCCACCGCCCGCGGGTCGGGGTCCGGGGTGAGCAGCGGATGCCGTTCGGCGAAGAACGAGTTCAGCGGGCGTCCCTCGACGAAGTCCATGACGAGGAACCGGTGGTCGCCCAGTGTGAACCAGTCCCGCACCTCCGGCACCACCCCCGTCCCCGCCGCCTGCTCCAGCGCGGCCTTCTCCCGCTCCAGCCGGGCGATCGCGTCGGCCCCGTCGGCGGCCAGCCCCGCGTGCGGCCGGCCCTCCTTCAGCACGACCCGCCGCCCGTCCCGGGTGTCGGTGCCCGCGTACACCCCCCCGCCGTTGGAGAAGTGCAGTGCCTTCTCGATGCGGTACGGCAGCTCGCCCACCGTCGTGGTGTTGCGTGCCGCCAGATGCGGCTCCAGGAACGCCGGGAGCGTCACCCATTCCGGCACCTGGAAGGAGGGCGCCCGGCGGTCCGGCACCCGGTTGCCCTCGCCGTCCAGCACCGCCGGCACGAGCGAGCCGCGCTCGTCGACGACGAAGGAGCGGGCGAACGCGCCGTAGCGGACGTAGAGCGGGCCTTCGTTCCACCGCAGATCGGTGAGGATGTACGGCCCCTCGAAGCCCTTCAGGAGTTCGCCGAGCTCGCGCAGCACGACGTGCAGCTGCTCCTCGTCGGCCGGGTAGAGGGTGACGAACTTGCCGCTGGTGTCACGGGCGGCGTACTTGGTGTTGCGCAGATGCAGCAGGTGCGGGCCCGGCACGAACTTGAACGGGATGCGCCGCGGCACGCAGTAGTCCCACACGATCGCGGCGATCCGCTCGGCGTCGGCCCGGGTGGCCGAGGCGTGGATCTTCCAGCCCTGAGCCGGACCGGACACCGGCGTCCCGTCCGCGGTGAGCGGTGTGAGCGCCAGCCAGTCGCCGATCCGCGTCGCGTCCCAGCCCTCCGGCACCCCGCGCCGCGCCGTCTCGTAGAGCGCGGTGCCCCGAGTCTCCTGGGACATGCGTTCAGGCGTCTCGTAGAAGTGCCTGTCGGCGAGCGCGTACACCTCGTACCGCTTGTCCATGCCTCCCCCTCCGTGGCTCCGACGCCGAGACTTCCAGTGCGGGGGAGGGCACGCACAGTCACGGCTGTCACGAGATCACCGTGCGGAACGCATGCGTCAAGAACTGTTCGGAGGTTTTCGAGCGCCACCCTCGTCAACGCCGCACCGAATGCACACAGGGGCTGCGCACCTGGCTCACAAGCGCTGTAATGGCGGACGTGGTCACTGAGGGCGCTGCCGGACGCGGGAGGCGTCTGCGGGCAGAAGGCGCCCTGAAGGCGCTCGCCGTCGACACGGACTCACCGCAGCGACTGCGCCGGGTCCTGGAACAGGCACTGGTGTTCGGCGGGTCCTCCTTCGCCGCCGTGTACACGCCCAGCGAGGACGGCGAGCTGCTGTGCCTGATCGAGTCCGTCGGCGTGCCCCGCACCCTCTACGGCCTGCGCGACGGCTACGCCCTGGCCGGACGCTCCCCGCTCGCCGACGCCCACCGCACCGGCCATCCGGTGTGGCTCACCCCGCGGGAGCTCGCCGGCTCCGCGGACTCGCGACGGACACCGTCGCCGGACTTCCACCTGGCCGCGCTCCCCGCCCGCCGCGGTGACGACGGCGGATGCCTGGTGGCCGTCAGCGAGAACCCGGGCGGCTTCGGCCCAGACGACCGTGCGTGCCTGGAGCTGATCGCCGAAGCCGTCGCCTTCCCCGCCCGGCCCGCTGCCACCGAGCCCGGGGAACTGGCGCCGGGCGCGTTCAGCCTCGCCATGGACACCGGCCGCCTCGACGTCGGCGACCACATCCTGGCGCTGTTCGGCCTCGGGACGGGGGAGTTCGACGGCAAGGTGGAGACCCTGCTGGGCCGAACCGTCCCGGAGGACCTGCCGTCACTGATGTCCGTCGTCGAGGCCGACCACATGTCCATCGGCGACCGCGAGCTGGAGTTCCGGGTCCTGCAACCCGCCGGCCCGCCGAAGTGGCTCCGGCTGCGCGGCCGTCTCCTGCCCGGCGGCGAGGGGCTCCCGGCCCGCCTCGTCGGCACCGTCGCCGACGCCTCCACCCTGCGCTCCGAGGTCACCGACGTCGCCCGTGTCCAGCGCCTCGCCGCCGCCCTCGCCACCGCCGGCACGGTCCGGGACGTCAGCCACGCCGTGGTCAGCGCCCTGCGCAAGCCGCTGCGCGCCGACCGTATCGCGCTCGCCGAGCTGGAGAACGACCGGCTCGTCGTCACCGTCCTGGACCCACCCGCCCCCGAGTCCTGGCCCGAGCTGTGGCGCCAGGAGTGGCGCACCGAATGGCCCGACGCCCCCGTGCGCGCCATGCCCACCCTCGCCGCCGTCCTGCGCGAGGGCCGCGCCCAGATCTGGCCCGCCGGCACCACGCTGGAACCCGCCCTCGCCGACGTCGGCCCCGGCGGCCTCGCCGTCCTGCCGCTGCCCGCCGACGGCCGGGTGGCCGGCGCGTGCGTGATCGGCTGGGACGCCCCGCACGAGTTCGGACCCGACGAACGCGCCCTGCTCACCGCCTCCGCCGGCCTCGCCGGCCAGGCCCTGCTGCGCGCCCACGCCTTCGACGCCGAGCACGAACTCGTCGGCATGCTGCAGCGCCAGCTGCTGCCCCGCCGGCTGCCCCGGCTGCCCGGCGCCGAGGCCGTCGCCCGCTATCTGCCGACCACGGCCGGCCTGGAGGTGGGCGGCGACTGGTACGACGTCATCCCGCTGCCCGACAACCATGTGGCGCTGGTCATCGGCGACGTCCAGGGCCACAGCGCGGCCGCCGCCACCCTCATGGGCCAGATGCGCACCGCGCTGCGCGCCTACGCGGCCGAGGGCCACCCGCCGGACGTGGTCGTCCACCATGCCAACCGGCTCCTGATGGACCTGGAGACCGACCTCTTCGCCACCTGCTGCTACCTCGACGTCGACCTGGAGGAGGGCGCCGCCTGGTGCGTGCGCGCCGGACACCCGCCGCCCGTGCTGCGCCACCCGGACGGCGCCACGGAGATCGTGGAGGCGGAGGGCGGCCCGCCGCTCGGCGTGCTGCGACAGGCCGGGTTCCCGATGAGCCCGCTCAGCCTGCGGCCCGGCACCGTCGTCGCCCTCACCACCGACGGCCTGGTCGAGTCCACCGACGCCGACATCGACGCGGGCATGGACCGGTTCGCCCGCGAACTGGCCCGGTCCGACCCGGCCCACCTCGGTCTCGTCGCCGACGCCCTGCTCGTGGAGGCCCGCCGCAGCGACGACATCGCCCTGCTGCTGATGCGCTACGACGGCATGGCCGTACGCCCGCTGCGCGAGAGCTGGACCGTCTGGCGCGTCCCCGAGGCCGTCGCCCACGCCCGCCGCTTCACCCGACGCACCCTGCGCACCTGGGGCGTGCCGCCGAGGGACGCCGACACCGTCCTGCTGGTCGTCAGCGAACTCGTCACCAACGCCCTGGTGCACACCGACGGCCGGGTCCGCCTCGACCTCACCTTCGTCAACGACCGGCTGCGCGTCGCCGTCGCCGACTCCTCGCCCCGCACCCCGGTGAAGCCGGCCAGCATCAGTTGGGAGGCCACCGGCGGCCGCGGCATCCTCCTGGTGGAGGCCGTGTCGGCGGCCTGGGGAACGGTGCCGGTCAGTGGCGGAAAGCAGGTGTGGAGCGAGATCGCGCCGGGCGGCTGAGGCCGGAATCCGGCGAACCGCCGTAGAGCAAGGCAGTTGAGAACAAGCCAATCCCGGCACGCTCAAATCCGGCCGACCGGGGCTATGGTGAAGCAGATGAAGGCTCTCGTGCTGGCCGGTGGCGCCGGTACGCGCTTGAGGCCGATCACGCACACTTCGGCCAAACAGCTCGTGCCGGTGGCGAACAAGGCCGTGCTCTTCTACGGGCTGGAATCCATCGCAGCGGCCGGTATCACGGATGTCGGCGTCATCGTGGGCGAGACCGCCGACGAGATCCAGGACGCCGTCGGCGACGGCACCAGGTTCGGCCTGGAGATCACCTACATTCCTCAGGAACGACCACTGGGCCTGGCCCACGCCGTCCTCATCGCCCGTGACTACCTCGGCGACGACGACTTCGTGATGTACCTCGGTGACAACTTCATCGTCGGCGGAATCACCGATCTCGTCGACGAGTTCCGCGACCACCGTCCCGACGCGCAGATCCTGCTCACCCGCGTTCAGGACCCGCGCTCCTTCGGCGTCGCCGAACTCGACGATCTCGGCCGGGTCGTCGGCCTGGAGGAGAAGCCGCGGCACCCCAAGAGCGACCTGGCCCTGGTCGGCGTCTACCTGTTCACCCCCGCCATCCATGAGGCGGTGCGCGCCGTCACGCCGTCCTGGCGCGGCGAGTTGGAGATCACCCACGCCATCCAGCACCTGATCGACACGGACGCCGACGTGCGCTGCACCGTCATCAAGGGCTACTGGAAGGACACCGGGAACGTCGCCGACATGCTGGAGGTGAACCGGACCGTCCTGGAGAACCTCGCACGCCGCATCGACGGCGACGTCGACGACGCCTCCGAGACCGTCGGACGCGTCGTCGTCGAGGAGGGGGCGCGCGTCGTCAACTCCCGCATCGTCGGCCCCGCGGTCGTCGGCTCCGGCACGCTCGTCGAGGACTCCTACGTCGGCCCCTTCACCTCCATCGCGGAGAACTGCCGTATCACCGACAGCGAACTGGAGTTCTCCATCGTGCTGCGGGACGCCTCCATCGACGGGGTGGGCCGCATCGAGTCCTCGCTCATCGGACGGCACGTCGAGGTCACCCCGGCGCCCAGCGTCCCCAGCGCCCACCGCCTCGTCCTCGGCGACCACAGCAAGGTGCAGATCCACACATGAACCTCCTCGTCACCGGCGCCGCCGGCTTCATCGGCTCGCACTACGTCCGCACCCTGCTCGCCCGTGACGCGCCGGACGCGCCCGAGGCGCCACGGATCACGGTGCTGGACAAGCTCACCTACGCCGGCACCCTCGAGAACCTCCGACTCGACCACCCCAGGCTGCGGTTCGTACACGGTGACATCCAGGACGCCGCCCTGGTCGACAAGGTGATGGCCGAGGCGGACCAGGTGGTGCACTTCGCCGCCGAGTCCCATGTGGACCGTTCGATCGCCGGCGCCGACGACTTCGTCCTCACCAACGTGGTCGGCACCCAGACCCTGCTGGACGCGGCCCTGCGCCACGGCGTCGAACCCTTCGTGCACATATCGACCGACGAGGTCTACGGCTCCGTCGCCACCGGCTCGGCCACCGAGGAACACCCCCTGCGGCCCAGCTCGCCCTACTCCGCGTCCAAAGCCTCCTCCGATCTGCTCGCCCTCGCCCACCACCGCACCCACGGCCTGGACGTCCGCGTCACTCGCTGCTCCAACAACTACGGTCCGCACCAGTTCCCCGAGAAGGTCGTCCCGCTCTTCATCACCAACCTCCTCGACGGGCAGCACGTCCCCCTCTACGGAGAGGGCCGCAACGTCCGCGACTGGCTGCACGTCGACGACCACTGCCACGGCGTCGACCTCGTCCGCACCAAGGGCCGGCCCGGCGAGGTCTACAACATCGGCGGCGGCACGCAACTGAGCAACCGGGAGCTGACCGCCCTGCTGCTGGCGGCCTGCGGCGCGGATCCCGACCGGGTGCGGCACGTCGAGGACCGCAAGGGCCACGACCTGCGCTACTCGGTCGACTGGACCAAGGCCCGCACCGAGCTCGGCTACCGGCCCCGCCACGACTTCGCGTCCGGCCTCGCCGAAACCGTCGCCTGGTACCGCGACCACCGCGCCTGGTGGGAGCCCCTCAAGCGCCGCGTCGGCGAGGTGCCCGGATGAGGTGGCTGGTCACCGGAGCGGGCGGCATGCTCGGCCGCGACACGGTCGAGGCACTCCTCGCCCGCGGCGAGCAGGTCACCGGCCTCGGCCACGCCGCCCTCGACATCACCAGCGCCGACGCCGTCGACCGCGCCCTCACCACCCACCACCCCGAACTCGTCGTCAACTGCGCCGCGTACACGGCCGTCGACGACGCCGAGACGGACGAGGAACGAGCCCTGCGCGTCAACGGCGAAGGCCCGCGCCTGCTCGCCCGTGCCTGCGGCGCGCACCGGGCCCGCCTGATCCATGTCTCCACCGACTACGTCTTCGCGGGCGACGCCTCGACCCCGTACCGCGAGGACCGGCCACCCCGCCCCCGCACCGCCTACGGCCGCACCAAACTGGCGGGGGAGCGCGGGGTGTCGGAGGAACTCCCGGACGCGAGCGCGATCGTCCGCACCGCCTGGCTGTACGGCGTCCACGGCCGGAGCTTCGTCCGTACGATGATCGAGTCCGAGGCCCGCGGAGACACCGTCGACGTCGTCGTCGACCAGCGCGGCCGGCCCACCTGGAGCGCCGACGTCGCCGCGACCATCGCATCCCTCGGTCCACGGGTCGGCACCGGCGCGAGTGGTGTCCTGCACATCACCAACTCCGGCGAGGCCACCTGGTACGACCTGGCCCGCGAGGTGTTCCGACTCCTCGGCGCCGATCCCGACCGGGTGCGCCCCGTCACCGGCGAAACGTTCCGCCGGGCCGCTCCCCGCCCCGCGTACAGCGTCCTCGCCCACGACCGCGCACCGCGGCTCGGCCTCCCGCCCCCACGCCACTGGCGCACCGCCCTGCACGAAGCACTGCCCCTGATCCGCGAGGAGACCCTTCGTGAAACGCCATGAGTTCCTCAAGGAACTGCACAAGGTCAGCGGGAACCGCAACTACCTGGAGATCGGCGTCAACGACGGCCGCAGCCTCAGACTCTCCCGTGTCCCCACCGTCGCCGTCGACCCCGCCTTCAAGGTCGTCACCGAGATCCGCTGCGACGTCCACCTCGTCAAAGCCACCAGCGACGACTTCTTCGCCCGCGACAACCCGCTCGTCCACCTCAGGGGCGGCCGCCACCCGCTGCGCAACCTGCGCCGCGGCCGCAGCCCGCTCGGGTACTGGCGCCGTACCGTCCTGGACCTGTCCTTCATCGACGGCATGCACCTGTTCGAGTACGCGCTGCGGGACTTCGTCAACATCGAGCGGCACTCCGACTGGACCAGCGTCATCGTCTTCGACGACATGCTGCCGCGCACCGTCGACGAGGCGGCGCGAGACCGGCACACCGGGGCCTGGACCGGGGACGTCTACAAGATCGCGGAAATCCTCGGGCGGTACCGGCCCGACCTGGCGACGGTCCTGGTCGACACCCGGCCCACCGGGCAGCTCGTGGTGTTCGGCGCCGACCCCCGCAACACGGTGCTGCGGGACCGGTACGACGAGATCGTCGCCGAGTACGACGCGCCGGACCCGCAGAAGGTGCCCGAGGCGATCCTGGACCGGGCCGGCGCGGTGGCCCCGGAGGCACTGCTCGGCGCGAGCTTCTGGCGGCCCCTCGCGCGTGCCCGAGGGCTCGGCGTGCGACGTTCACGGGGGTGGGAGCCGTTGCGGACGGCGCTCCAGCGGGTCGCCTCCGGCGAGTGACCTCCACGCCGCCCGGGACGCCGGCGTCAGGGCTGGGCGGGACGCCCCGTGCGCAGCCGCTCGTAGTGGGCCGTGCAGACCTCGTACGACGGGAGCAGGCCCGCCTCCCGTGCCTGCGCCAGCGACGGCGCCCCGGCGTCCTTGGGGGACTGGACCGGCCGGACGTGCTCCGGCCAGGTGATCCCCAGCCCGGGGTCGAGCGCCTGCACGCCGTGTTCGTGTTCCGGCGCGTATCCCGTCGAGCACAGGTAGACCACCGTGGCGTCGTCGGTGAGGGCCATGAAGGCGTGCCCGAGTCCCTCGGCCAGGAACACGGCGCGCCGGGTGGTGTCGTCGAGGCGCACGGCCTCCCAGCGGCCGAAGGCGGGGGAGCCGACACGGACGTCGACCACCACGTCGAGGACGGCGCCGCGCACGCAGGTCACGTACTTGGCCTGCCCGGGCGGCACGTCGCAGAAGTGCACGCCCCGCAGCACACCTCGGCGGGAGAGCGAGCAGTTGGCCTGGGCGAGGGACAGGACGTGGCCCGTGGCCTCGCGCAGCTCCTCGCCGCGGTACCACTCGTGGAAGGTGCCGCGGTCGTCGGGGAACACCTCCGGCTCCAGCACCCAGGCGCCCTCGATCCCCAAAGGACGCATCCCGTCACCCCCTCCCTGCCCGGGCCCTCAGCCGGGTCGCGACGCGCCGCAGGAGCGTGCCGAGCCTGCGCCGTGCCCCGCACACCAGCCGCCGCGGCGGACCGGAACCGGGGGCCCGCACCACGCGCACCCCGCCCGCCCCGGCACGCAACGCGAACGGCAGGGCGAGACGGCGCGGGCCGGGCACGCCGAGCGCGACCCGCCAGGTCCCCCGCCGCAGCCCACCGAGCGGCAGGACGGCGTCCAGGAGCGCCCCGGAGCCGTGCGGGGACAGGGTGGCGGGCACGGTGTGTGCGGTGCCGGACGAGGTGAGCCGGAGCGACACCTCGGTGCCGTTGTCGGGGACGTGCAGCGGGAGGGGGACGCGCAGGCGGTCGCCGGCGGCGGTGACCTGGTCCGGCGCGAGGACGCCCAGGCCGAGGCGGTGGGTCGCGCGGTCGACGTCGAGAGCGAGGTTCGCGTGGGGCGCGGTCCAGTACGGCAGGATCACATGGCCGCCGACGACACCCGCGGGTGGGGCGGGACGGTGCGTGCGGGGGGCGGGGCCGAGACGGCACTCCTTGGTCCAACCGCCCAGTTTGACGCGGACGACGGCGTCCCACAGGCCGTCACGCGTGAGGGTCGCGGGGTCCACGGCGGCGGTCGCGCGCAGCACCAGCCGGACCCGGCCGCCGTCGTCCCCGACCGGCACCTTCTCCCGGGTGAACTCCACCGGCTGGAAGTACTGGGCGGCGCCGGTGCGCTCGCGCAGCAGCAGGTCGGCCGTGGCGGCACCGAAGCGCGCGAGGGTGTCGGCGCCCACCCAGGCGATGGCCGCGGGCAGCTCTCCCGGCGGATCACCGGGCCGCGTACCGGCCGTGTCGGCGGCGAAGGTCATCGGCTCGCCGCCGCAGGCGTACTCGGCGGTGAAACCGACCCGAAGCGTGCCGTCCCGCCACGTGACGTGCTCGGGGGCGGCCGTGAGGGCGACGCCGGCCTCCCACTCGGCGAACGCCTCGACGTCGTCGTACCGATCCGCCGCGATCAGCGCCGCGACGACGCGCTGCGTCGGCTGGAGCCCGGCCGCGACACCCGGCCCGAAACGCTCCACGACGACGTGGTGGATCTCCTCGAACAACTCCCGGCGGTAGTCAGCCGGGAGGGCGAGCAGCCGCCGTCCGCGCATCCGCTCGACCATCTCCACCCGCAGCCAGCGCCTCAGCAACCGGTCGCGCAGGGGCCCCGGCTCGGTGTACCGCTCGACGACGTCGAGGGCCTCCCGGAGGTTCTTGAAGTAGCCGCCCGGATCGAAGCGCTGGAAACCGGCGTTCGAGGAGTCGTCCCGCCGGACGTGGTAGTAGCAGACGTAGTCGCTCAGCACCGAGACATTGCTCGCGCGCAGGTACGCCTCGGTGACGAAGACGTGGTCCTCCAGGCGTCGTCTGCCCTCGGGGAAGCGCAGACCGATGTCGTCGAGGAAGGCGCGGCGGAACATCTTGTGCGGGGTGAGGCTGTCGATCAGCGGCGCGTTCTCGACGGTGGCACGCGGATGGTTGCGGCGGAACAGCTCCACCGGCACGCCGCGGTTCTTGCCCGCCATCTTGCCGACCACGACATCGGCGCCGTTGGCCACGCCGTAGTCGTACATCCGCTCCAGGGCCTCGTCACCGAGGTGGTCGTCGTTGTCCACGAACATCACGTACTCGCCCCGGGACGCGGCGACACCGACGTTGCGGGGCTTGCCGGACCAGCCGGAGTTCTCCTGGTGGAGCACCGTCACCCGGGGGTCCGCGGCGGCGAGCGCGTCCAGCAGGGCCGGCGTGCCGTCGGTGGAACCGTCGTCGACGAAGATCACTTCGTAGGCGTCCGGGGGGAGCGACTGCCTGAGCAGCGAGGCGATGCAGTCCTCGATATGAGCCCCCGGGTTGTACACGGGGACGACGACGCTGACCTTGACCGGCATCGGCTCCGCGCTCCCTGGGGTCGCTGTGCGTGGGCGGCAGATTTCGGCACTCGTGGCCAAATCCTAACCCTGTCACGGCTTTTGTCCACGGGGCGAACACGGCGTCTACGGCCATTACGGCGTCTCCGGCCCCTACGGCGTGTACGGTCCCCACGGCGCCGGCGTCCACGGCCTGCCGACCGCGGCCGAAGACAACCGCGCACGGTAGCCTGACGGTGTGCGCCTGCTCCTGACCAGCGACACTCACCTGCCCCGACGCGCCAAGGAGCTGCCCTCCCCGCTCCTCGCCGAACTCCCGCGCGCCGACGTCGTCTTCCACGCCGGTGACTGGGTCGACGTGGCCACGCTCGACCTGTTGGAGAGCCGCTGCCCCCGGTTGGTGGCGGTCCACGGCAACAACGACGGACCGGAGCTGCGCGCCCGTCTCCCCGAGGTGGCGTACGCCGAGCTCGGCGGCCTGCGCTTCGGCGTGGTCCACGAGACCGGACCCGCCCAGGGCCGCGAGGCGCGCTGCGCGGCCCGCTTCCCCGACCTCGACGTCCTGGTCTTCGGTCACAGCCACATCCCCTGGGACACCACCGCCCCCACCGGCCTGCGCCTGCTCAACCCCGGCTCCCCGACCGACCGCCGCCGCCAGCCCCACTGCACCTACATGACCGCCACCGTCGCCGAGGGCGCCCTCACGGACGTGGAGCTGCACCGGCTGCCGCGTCGCTGACGGGTCCTCGCCGCCTGGTCGGCGCTCGCACCGCGGGAGGCGTGGCGACGGCGACCGCGGACGCCCCGTACTCACAGCGGCCGCGGATGGATGGCGCCGGTGGCCCCCGTCAACGGCGTGCCGCTGCCGCCCCAGCGCAGCGCGATGATCTCCGCGGCCACGGACACGGCGACCTCTTCGGGCGTACGTGCGCCCAGGTCGAGCCCGACCGGCGAGCGCAGCCGGGCCAACTCGCCCTCGGTCAGGCCGGATTCGATGAGTCGGCGGGTCCGGTCGTCGTGCGTACGGCGGCTGCCCATCGCCCCGATGTACGCGGCCGGCCGGCGCAGCGCCTCCTCCAGCAGCGGCACGTCGAACTTCGGATCATGGGTGAGGACGCAGATCACGGTGCGCTCGTCGGTGTCGGTTCCGCTCAGATAGCGGTGCGGCCAGTCCACGACCACCTCGACGCCCGCGGGGAAGCGTTTGGGTGTGGCGAAGACCGGGCGGGCGTCGCACACCGTGACCCGGTAGCCGAGGAAGTCACCGATCCGGGCGACCGCGGCCGCGTAGTCGATCGCGCCGAAGACCAGCATGCGGGGCGGCGGTGCGAAGGAGTGCAGGAAGACGGTGACCGCGTCCTCACGGCGCTCGCCGTGCGCTCCGTAGTGCCTGCGGCCCGTGGCCCCGAGGGCCAGCTCACCGCGCGCGTCGGCGGTGACCGCCGCGTCCAGACCGGGGGTGCCGAGCGTCCCGGCGACCCGGTGCGGCCACACCGCCAGCGCCGCCCCGCGGGGCGCGGGCCCGTCGGTCACCGTCGCCACGGTCACCGGACGGCCCGCGGTGACCGACTCCGCGACCTCGCCGAACGACGGGTCGCTCTCGGCCGTCACGGGACGCACCAGCACGGTGATCTCGCCGCCGCAGGTCAGCCCCACCGCGAACGCGTCCTCGTCGCTGTACCCGAAGGTCTCCAGCCGAGCCTGCCCGCTCGCCACGACCTCCCGCGCGAGTTCGAAGACGGCTCCCTCCACACAGCCACCTGACACGCTGCCCACGACCTCGTCATCCGGCCCCACCGCCATCGCGGCGCCGGGGTCGCGCGGGGCGCTGCGGCTCGTGGCGACGACCGTGGCGAGCCCGAACGGGGCACGGGCCGCGTACCAGTCGCTGATCACCGGGAGAATCTCACGCATGTCGCCGACACCTCCTGGTGCGACCGGTGGACGAGCCTTCGACCCGTGTCCTTCCAGTTCAGAGCGGGGTGGACGGACCGGCGACGGGCGCGTTCCGGTCGGGTCCCCGCTCTTGGCAGTATCGACCTTGCGGCAGCGTCGGTCATATGCGCAGGAGCGGGGCCCGCAGACCGCGGTCGGGTTCGGCGGACATGGAACGGGGCGTGATCACCGTACGAGCCCCGGGGCTGCCAGGCGCCGGGCCCGCCCCGCGTAACACCGCCGTCGCCCCTCGCGTGGCCGCCCAGGCAGGTGAGCGAGCCGCGCCGGTCACCGACGGACCGGCCTTGGCCCCCGGGTCACCGCGCTGTCGGTGCTTGCCCCGGGCCCACGGCGGGTCCAGCGGCATAGCCCTGCGCGCAGCCGGCGTTTCCCGGCCGACCAGCACCTCGGCGGTCGTGTGCACGGCGCCCGTGCGGCGCCGCTGGTCGACCTTGCCGCCACGAGAGGGACGAGTTGCGCGGCCGCGAGCCAGCGGATCGGCCGGCGGCCGCGCAGAGCCGGGTCGACGGAGACGTCGTACGTCTGTGAGACGGTGCCGTCCATGACGGCGAGGGTGCAGCCGACGGGGAACGGTCCGGCTCCGTCACCGCCGCGTCAGCGCTCTCCCAGCCGCTCGTCCTAGGGGAGCCTGAGTTCGGGGCGGTAGAGATCCAGCCACGTGGCGAGGTCAAGGGTCCGCTCCAGACCGAGCCTGGTCAGCCGGTCCATTCCGGCGGAGTCCCTCCCGGTCGCGCTGTTCAGCCAGTCCCGGCTCATCAACTCGAAGACCCCGTGACCTCGGTTGCTCAGGAGTTCCTTGGCCTGGCGTTGGAGCTCTTCGGCGTAATAGGGGTCCTGAGTCGAGGGATAGGCGCTCTTGGGCCGCCAGAGGACCGACTCCGGCAGCCTGTCCTTGACGGCCCCGCGCAGCAGGCTCTTCTCCCGGCCGTCGTAGGTCTTCAACGCCCATGGCGCGTTGTAGACGTACTCGACGATCCGGTGGTCGCAGAACGGGACCCGGACCTCAAGACCCAGTGCCATGCTCAACCGGTCCTTCCGGTCGAGGAGGTACCGCATGAACCGCGTCAGGTGCAGGTGGATCATGATGCGCATGCGGTACTCGAAGTCGTCCTCGGCGTCGAAGGCGTCGCCGTGGTCGAGCCGCTCGACCTCGCCCAGAGCGGTCGCGTACGCCTCCCGCCGGTACTCGTCGAGCTCGAGCGCGGACCACACCTTCGGATGCAGACCCGTGCCGTCCTTGTCGAACGCACCGATGTTGAGCGCGATCCACGGAAAGGCGTGCGCCTGCTGGATCTGCGGGACGTGCATGTGCTTGTACCCGCCGAAGATCTCGTCCGCCGCCTCGCCGGACAGTGCCACGGTCGACCGCTGCCGAATCTCCTTGAAGAGCAGATACAGCGAGAAGTCGATGTCGCCCATCGTCATCGGCACGTCGCGGGCACCGATCACAGCCCTGCGGATCTCGGGGTCGGCCAGTGTCTTCGGGCCGATCACGATGTCGGCGTGTTCCGAGCCGACATGCGCCGCGACGTCCTTCACGTAGGGCGCGTCCGGTGTGTCCCGCAGGTCGTCCGACTTGAAGTTCTCCGCGTGGTCCATGAAGTCGACTGCGAACGTGCGCACCCGCTCCTGTCCCAGGTGGGCGGCGGACAGCGCGGTGAGGGTGCCGGAATCCAGGCCGCCGGACAGCAGCACGCAGCGCGGCACGTCCGCGACGAGCTGCCGCCGTACCGTGTCGTCGAGCAACTCGCGGACACGTGCGACGGTGGTCGTCACGTCGTCCGTGTGCGGACGGGTCTCCAACCTCCAGTAGGTGCGCTCGCGAAGGCCGCCGGCGTCCACCGTGACCACGGTGGCGGGCTCGACCTGCTGCATGCCCGACCAGATGGCGTGCCCGGGCGTGAAGCAGTACGAGAGCGACTCGCGCAGTCCGTCCGAGTCGACCACTCGCCTGGCGAGCGGGTTGGCCAGGATCGCCTTCGGTTCGGAGCCGAACAGCAGGCCGTCGGGTGTGCGGTAGTAGAAGAGCGGTTTGATCCCCAGGCGATCGCGGATCATCACGAGTTTCTGCTCGCGCGCGTCCCAGATCGCGAACGCGTACATGCCGTTGAGCCGCTCGGCGAGGGCTTCGCCCCAGCGCAGATAGCCGCGCAGCACGACTTCGGTGTCACTGGCCGTCTCGAAGCGTTCTCCCCGCCGGACCAAGTCGTGCCGCAGTTCGACGAAGTTGTAGGTCTCGCCGCTGTAGACGAGCGTGACCTCTCCGTTCGGCGTCCCCACCGTCATCGGCTGCTTTCCACCGGGCAGGTCGATCACGGCGAGCCTGCGGTGACCGAGAACCGCGTGTCGCTCGATCCGCGTGCCGCAGGCATCGGGGCCCCGGCATGCCATCGTCTGCGTCATCGCGTCCAGCGTCTCCCGCTCGCGGGTGAGGTCACGGTCGAACGAGACCCAACCGGTTATGCCACACATCTGCCGTCCTCCTGTGGTCTGCAGAAAGATCCCGCGTGTCCCGTTCACTCACCCGCTCGTGGGTCCCCTGGGCTGCGCCGCGCCCGGTCAGCGGCGGCGGGGCGCCTCCGTCTCGCCGACGTGCGTGTCGATCCACTCCTTCAGCGGCCGGGTGGCCGTCCAGATCTCGCGCACCACCTCGATGGCCCGGGGCTGGTGCATCCAGTCGGCCAGCTCGTACTCCTTGATGACCACCGCGCCCTTCCAGCGCAGGAGTTCGGCGCGAGGGTGATCCGGGGCGAAGCCGGTGGGAACCCGCTTGAGCACGGGATGCGCACCCGGCTCCACAGGCAGTCCCTCGTCGGTCAGCTTCCGGCGGATGCCCTCGAACTCCGCCGCCGACCCGGCGTTGTCGATGGCGGAGCGGAACCGCTTGATCTGGTCCGGGGCCAGGGCCATGGCCCCGCCGGCCAGCCGCATGCCGTCGGCGTCCAGCCGGAGAAAGGCTCCGACGCCCCCCACGGCCCGGTCGCTGGTGGTGACGCCGACCCATGTCTTGTACGGGGACTTGTCGGGCGAGAACCTGACGTCACGGTTGGGCCGGAAGGTGCGCAGCGGCCCGAACTCGTCCTCCAGGTCGGCCATGAGCCGGTTCACCGGCTCCTTCACAGACTCCTCCCAGACGGCCCGGTGCGCCTCCCAGTACGTCTTGGAGTTGTCCTTCTCCAGACCTTCCAGGAAGGTGAACAGCGCTGGCGGAAACCCCTCGAAGGGTGGGGTGACTCGCGCACCCTTCTCAGTCGTCACTACCGCTCACCTTCCTGTTGTAGTCCAGGGCCTCCGAGATCCAGCCGTCGAAGGCCTCGTCCGATTCGATGCCGTGATCGGCGACGACGATCCACCCCTTGCCCATGGGCTTGCCGCGCATCTCCGCCCAGTCGGCGCCCTCACGTTCCAGCAGCTTCTCGGCCCGGTCGGGGTCGCAGCGGACCATGAGGCGGCCGTCCGCGTCGGCCGTGGCCGCCATGCTGCCGTTGACCATGAAGGCGAGGGCACCGAACATCCTCACCTCGCGCACCTGCCTCTGGGTGGAGAGGGCTTCCCTGATGCGATCCGCGAGTTCCTGGTCGTACGCCATGCTCGACTGCCCTCCTAGATCGTGGTGGCCAGGGGCAGCGCCGGATCGCCGCTCCATTCCACGAGGCCGTCATCGTAGAGAGCGACGTCGCGCACTCCGAGCACCTCCAGCGCGAACGCGTCAATGGTGGCGTCCACTCCCGCCGCGCAGTAGGCGACGACCTGCCGGGCCCGTGTGGCACCGACCGCCTCGAAGCGGGCGGCGAGTTGCCGGGGCGGGAGGAAGCAGCCGGTGTCCGGGTCGAGGAGCGCCGCCGCCGGGACGTTCACGCTGGAGGGGATGTGGCCGGTGCGGCCGTGCGCGACCGGGATGTGGCCGGCGTGCTGTTCGGGCGAGAGGGCGTTGACGAGGCAGATCCCGGGGACGTCGATGGCCTTCTGCACCTGCTCCCGGGTGACGAACAGTCCGGGACGCGGTCGGGGCGTGAAGCTGCCGCGACTCACCCGGGGAACCTCCTGGCTCACCGGGCGGCCCTCGGCGATCCACTTCCTCCAGCCTCCGTCGAGCACCGCGGCGTTGTCGTGGCCGAGCCAGCGAAGCATCCACCAGAGCCGGGTCGCGAACGCGGTGTGCGCCCGGTCGTAGAGGATCACGGTGTCGCCGTCGCTGATACCGAGCCGTTCCACCGCGGCGGCCAGGACGTCGGCCGGCGGAAGCGCGAAGGGCTTGGGCGCGGTGGGATCGGCGAGTTCCACGAGGAGGTCGGCGAACACGGCACCGGGGATGTGGCCTTCGAGATATCCGTCGCGGCCCGGGCCGAGATCGACACCGCCCTCGGGCAGCGGCCGGAGGTTCACCGTGCAGTCGACGACGACGATCCCCGGCCGCCCCAGGTTCTCGGCCAGCCACTCGGTCCCGACGAGCACCGAGGACGGTCCCGCGGCATCGGAGCGCGTGCCGCCTTCGCCCTCGTGTCGGACGTCGGCCGTCTTCCCGTCCGGCCCGTCGGTACCGCCTCCCGCCGCGGAGAGGGCGACCGGGTCCGCCACCGGCCCACGGGTCATCAGCGCCGCGGCGAGCACGGCGATGAGGAGCGTGCAGCCGGCGCAGATCAGGAACGCGACGTGGACGGCGTCGACGAAGGAGTGCTGAACCGCCGAGGTGAACTCGGCCCGGTCGACGGGCAGGTCGGGGAGCGCCCCGGCCCCCTGACCGGCACTCGCGCCCGACCCGCCGATACGCTCCGCGATCTGGTGCCCGGCACCTGCGGCCACGCCCATTCCGGTGAGAGCCTCGACGACCTTGTCCTTGAACACGGTCACGACGACGGTGCCCAGGACGGCCGCGCCGGCGGTGAAGCCCGCGATCCTCGTGGTGTTGATCATCGAAGAACCCAGACCCGCCCGTTCCGCAGGCGTGGACGCCATCACGGCCAGTGTCAGCGGCGCGAACATGCATCCGATGCCGCCTCCGACGAGCCCGAGCTTCCACCACACCGAGCCGAATCCGGACGCCGGTTCGACCGTCGTGAGCAGCAGGAAGCCGGCTGTCACCAGCACACCGCCCACGATGATCGGGATGCGCGGCCCGAGCTTGCCGGCGATGGTGCTCGCCGGCGGCGAGAAGAAGAAGATGCCCAGGGTCAGCGGGAGCAGCCGCAGACCCGTTTCCAGCGCGGAATGCGCCTGCACGGTCTGGAAGTACTGGGCCATGAAGAACATGGCGCCGACGATGATGAAACCGAGCAGCGACGCGATGACGCTGGACACCGCGAAGGTGCGGTTGCGGAACAGGTCGAGCGGCAGCATCGGCTCCCGGCTTCGCATCTCCACGGCCAGGAACGCCCCGAGCAGCAGCACGGATCCGACCAGGAGGCCCACGATCATCGGCGAGCCCCATCCCTCGCGCTCGCCCTGGATCAGCCCCATGATCAGGCAGAACAGCCCGCCGGTCACGAGGATCTGCCCGGGGACGTCGAGGTGGCCGGCGCCCGGGTTGCGGGACTCGGTCAGCCACCGCACGCCGAGGACGAGGGCGAGCAGGCCGACCGGCAGGTTGATCAGGAAGATCGCGTGCCAGCTGAAGGACTCGATCAGCACGCCGCCGAACAGCGGGCCGAGGGCGAGCGCCACCCCGGAGACGGCGGTCCAGATCCCGATCGCCTTCGCCCGGCTCGACGGTTCGCTGAAGGTCGACACGAGCAGGGAGAGACTTCCGGTCTCGATGGCCGCGGCGCCGATCCCCTGCAGGACCCGGCCGAGGACGAGCACACTGAAGTCGTCCGTGAAGCCGCACAGGGCGGAACCGACGACGAAGACGACCAGCCCCGTGAGGAACACCCGTTTACGGCCCAGCCGGTCACCCAGGGTGCCGGTCGTCAGCATCAGTGCGGCGAATGGCAGCGTATAGGCGTCCACGGTCCACTGGAGCTGCGATATCTCCGCGCCGAGATCCTTCTGGATCTCGCCGAGGGCGACGAAGATGATGGACCCGTCGAGCAGAACCATGAACGTCCCCAGGCTGGTGACCAGGAGCGTCAGGGCCCTGCTGCTGCGTGATGTTGTCTCCATGGTGCGCGAGCTCCCTGAGAAGGTGCGTGGTGAGGGGCTCAGCCGGCGGCCGGCTGCTCCTGGTACTTGGGGAAGAGACTGAGGAACTGCGGTGGTACGAGGAAGGGGTGCACCTCCACGCGGTCCCACACCTTGTTGACGATGTACGGCTCGTTCTTCAGCCACTCGTCGATCTCTTCGCGGGATTCGAAGTCGACGATCAGAACTCCGCCGGTCATCTTTCCGGCGCCGTCGAGGATTCCCCCGCCGAAGAGGAAGCTCCCGTCGGCCATCATCTTTTCGCCGTTGGCCATGTGGGCCGGGCGGACGAGCATCCGCCGTTCGAATGTCCCGGGGTCGGTGCTGTCATGGGCGATGACTGCGTACAGCAATGCGGTGTCCTTTCCGTGCGCCGCCGGAGCGGGCGGTCAGTCCTCGGTCCGCCGGCCCCAGACCGAAACGGTGATCGGGGTGTACAGGACCGTGTCCGAGGGCTGCTGCAGCTGGTCGAAGGCGGCCTCGATCTCCTTCTGGCCCATCAGCCCGACCTTGGTGATCATGGGGGCCAGCTTCGCCAGACTCAGCACGATGGTCTGCATCTGCGGAGTGCCTGCCTGCACCGCGGTGAGCTGGCAGTCGGTGCCCAGAAACTTGAGGCCGGTACGGCGGAACGCGGGCAGGAGCTTCATTCCGTAGCCGGGGTCGGCGCCACCGAAGTAGAAGAAGGTCTCCAGCGCGGTGGCCGCCCGGGTCAGCAGCGGAGAGGGCGGATCGACCCGCTGGATGCTGCGGATGTCGGCCTCTTCGACCAGAAGGTACCCCCCGGGCTTGAGCGCCTTGGCGAACTCGCCGAGCACGCGCTCCCGGTCCGGCAGATGCATCAGGAGGATCTTCGAGTGGACGAGGTCGTAGGCGCCTTCGTCCAGCGGTGTCGTTGTGATGTCCTGCTGCCGGATCTCGAGGTTCGGCGCGGACAGCCCTTCCATGTACGCGGTCTCGATGTCGATGGCATGAACCTTGCCGAAGTGACCGACCCGGTCGCACAGCCATCGTGCGATGGATCCCGCTCCCGCCCCGACTTCGGCGCAGGTCCATCCCTCGCGTACCCCGATCTCCTGGTCGAGGTAGCGGATGGTGGCCGGGTCGGTGAGAGCCGCCACCTGTTCCAGGCGGACCTTCTCGGGATCGCTCTCGTGCTCAGCCTGTTTTTGCACGTCGTCAACTCCCCGTCAGGTGTCAGACGCCGGTCTCGAAGAGCTTGGGCACCTTCATCGCGAGCATCATGTCGCCCTTGACCTTGAGCTTTCCGGTCATGAAGGCCCGCATCGCGTCCTGGCGGCCCTCGGCGATCGCGACCCATGTCTCGCTGCTGGTCACGAAGGTCGTGTCGGGCGCGTCGACCCCGCCCGGTATCAGACGGCCCTGGCCGTCCCTGATCTCGAAGGCCCAGACGCCCGGGTCCTCATCGGTGATGTTCCATTGCAGGGTCCGGTTCAGGCCTGCCGCGGCCTCCGTGTTGAAGCGCGTCGACAGGTGTTCGAACAGCTCTCCGACGGTCATGGACATCGGTCGGCTCCTTGTGGTCAGTCCAGGCCGAGTTGGCGCTGGATCTCTGCGACCTGCGGATAGACATCGAACAGCTGGAGGTAGTTGCCCTCCGGGTCCTTCACACCGAACGTGCGGCCCGACCCCATGTCGACGACCGGCGTCCGGATCTCGTAGCCACCCTGCTGGGCCGACTTGTGGGCCACCTCGGCGTCGTCCACGGCGAAGCCGAGCATGAGCCCTCCGCTGGCCTCCGGGATGTCCGCCTGGGTGGGCTTGTCGGCCCTGGTCGCCACGTCCTGGATGATGATGCTGGTGGAGCGCTTCTCGGAGCGCAGCCAGACGAAGTCACCCTCGGGGGCGGTGAATTGCGGGACGACATGGAAGCCGAGCAGGTCCGTGTAGAAGGCCTTGGTGCGTTCCACGTCGCTTGCGATGATGGTCACCGCGTCCAGGTGCGAGAGCACGGTGGATTCCCTTCTCGGAGGGGGCCGGGGGGTGGACAGCCTCTGGGGCTGCCCGGCGAAGCTAGTCCCGGCGACTTACCGATCGCTTACGGGTCGGGAAAGTGGTCCCACCGATCGCGAAGTGCGAGGCCGGGCCGGTGCGGAGGCCGGCGAACAAGGAGCGGTTCCCTTGGGCCGGGAGCCCGTTCGCGCTGCGAACGCGTCTCGGGGCTTGGCCAACCGGAGAAAGGCGTAGAGGTGATGGGCGGCGCCGTCCACGGCCGGCGCGCCGCTGTCGGCGCGGGGCTGCGCGCCGGCGTCGTGATCGGAGACGACCCGGTCGAGACCGAGCCGCCCACGGAGCGCCTGTTCGAGCAGCTCCCGGGTCGCGGTGAGCACGCTGGGCGTCCCATACCCCGGCCCTCGGCTCATGTGTCCCTCCCCAAGACGGCAGAAAGGGACCTTCCGGCGGGGCGGTTACAGACGACTTACAGCGGGAGCAAGGTGGCTGAATCGAGACCCTACGGCTTTCGCTTGCTGCTGGCAGCATGCCTGGTCACGACTGAGGGCGGCCCACGCGGCAGGCCGGGAATCCCCGAGGCGTGGTCCGCGGGGGGATGCACAGCGTGTAGACCGGGCGTTTCGGTCAGGGCCGCCAGGGGAACCACGGGCGACCGCGGTGCCGTTCAAGGGTACGGGGGACAGAATGGACCGATCACCAGGGGCCGCGTCGACGCCCGGCGCCGGGTCCACAGGGAGCGGCGGCGCAGCGCAGGCCGGTACCGGCGGGCCGGCCGGAGTGCGCAAGGAGTACGAGGCGTGGCTCTTCGGCCCGTTCCGGGTGTATCGCGCGGGCGCCCCGTTGGGGGACGCGCGCAGGGGGCGCGCCAGCGCGCGAACCCTGCTCAAGTGGTTCTTGCTCAACCCCGGACAGGAGTTCCGCGACAGCGAGCTCTCGGACGTGCTCTGGCCCGGCGGTTCGGGGGACCGGGCGAACCGGCTGCACGTGACACAGCACTCCCTGCGCCGGATCCTGGAGCCCGAACTCGCCACCAGGCAGCCGTCGAGGTTCATCCGGTCGGACGCGGGCGGGCACTACTGGTTCGATCCGTCCGGCGCCTGGTGGACCGACGCCGACGACGTCGCCGTGCTGTCGAAGTCGGCGTGTGCCGCACGGAGAGCGGGCGACACGCCGGCGGCCATAGCGGCCTACGAGCGTCTGCTGGCCCACTACGACCGGGGCTTTCTGCCGGAGGACGTGTACCACGACGCCTTCGCGCCATTTCGCGCGGCTCATGAGCGCGGCCACGAGGAGGCCCTGCTTGAGCTGTTACGCCTGCACCGCCGCGCCGGCCACCTGTATGAGGCGCTGACCTGTGCCCTGAGGGTTCTGGACCGGGACCCCTACGCGGAGGAGGCGGCCACCGCCGCCGTGGAGATCCATCTTCAGCAGGGCAGCCTGACCGGAGCCGTCGCGCAGCTGGAGCAGTTCGTCCGCCTCCTGCGGGAGGATCTCGGTGTGCCGCCCAGCCCCGCACTCCGGGCGTTGTGGGAGCGGGTGAGGCGGGTGCGATGAAGTGCCGCACCGGTGGTGGCGCGCCGACGCGCGGTGGCCCCTCACCTGCCGCTGCCCGGCTCGGTCACGCCCCGCGGGCCGCCACCTCCCGGCTGATCTCGGCCAGGCGGTCCCAGTCGTCGGCCATGCCGGCACGACTGCCGATCTCCCGCATCACTGCGGTGAACAGTGCCCCCGAATCGACCAGTTGAGGACGGATGTGGCCGAAGACCTCCAGGGTCACGATGCCGTACAGCTGTGCCCAGGACAGTTCGAACAGCCACATCAGGCCGAGCCCGTCCTTGCCGAGAAGCCCGACGAGGTCGGGCCTGCCGTCACCGCCCGGCGAGTGGACCGCCGCGAAGGCGTCGTCGAGCTCATCGGACGGGGGTACGGGGAACGGTCGCTGCTGCGAGAGCCTGACGAAGATCCCCCCGAAGAACTCGGCGAACCTCTGGACCCCTTCAAAGGTGCCTTGCGCGCCGGACGGCGCGAGCGGATGCCGAGTCCTGCCGCCCTCGGACCGGGTGACGTGCTCCCCGGACAGGGAGTTGGTGTGGAACACCAGCTGGAACTCGTCGCTGTGCCGCAGCGCCCAGCAGCGGAAGGCGGTGGCGGCGGCGACCATCTGCGCGGCGGGGTCGTCGTCGCCGTAGGGCTCGGCCGTCGCCGCCATCTCGCGGACGATCTCGGCGAAGATGTCGTTCGACAGCAGCTGGTTGAGCGCGGCGACGTTGCCGACGTACCGGTACAGCGCGGGCGCGGTGAAGCCCATCTCGGACGCCACGGCACGCAGCGTCACCTCGCGGCCCTCATGCAACAGCGACCGGCCGACCTGGACGATCTCGTCGAGCGTGGACTGCCGAAGACGCTCCCGTCGGCTCAGCGCCGGCCGTGGCGGCTCGACACGCCCGGGATCGACCTGACTCATCCGGCACCTCCAAGTCCTTCACCGTCAAGGCGCGCAGAAAGGCAGGTTTGCTCAGCTGCCGGTTCCACGGTAACGCTTGACAACGCTCGTGAACACCATTCACCGTTAACGGTAGTAACTGACCCAATACCCATACACGATCGCTGTTGAACAAAACGGGGAGGGCGAACGTGCGCGGTATGACATCGGGGACAGCCCTGCTTCCGGAGCCGGAGTGGAGCCATCCGCGGGACCGGGAGCACCAGGCCACCTACCGGGCCTACCTGTTCGGGCCCTTCCGGGTCTTCAAGGGGGAAGAGGTGCTCGGCCGGCGTCGGCAACGCCGGGAGAAGGCACTCATGTTGCTCAAGTGGTTCCTGCTGAACCCGGGCAAGCCCGTGTCCATGGACCAGCTGATCGACCTCGCGTGGCAGGACACCGCCCCCGACAAGGCGGCCAGCGGCTTCCATGTCGGCATGCACTGTCTGCGGCGGATGCTCGAACCGGATCTGCGGCCGGGGCAGGAGTCCTCCTACATCCATCGCAGCGGCACCAACTTCTACCGCTTCGAGGCCGACGACAACTGGTGGAGCGACGCACACGAGGTGGAGCGGCTCTTCGAGCAGGCGCGTGCCTGCGACGCCCGCGGGGACGCGCGTCGTGCCTGCTTCTACTACAGCAGGGTCGCCGCCTACACCGTCCGCCGGTTCCTGGAGGGCGAAGAGACCCAGCAGCAGTGGCTGGTGCCCTACCGGAGGCAGTACGAAGGGCTTTCCTCGCAGGCGTTGCTCCGCCTGATCCAGATCCACGGCGCGAGAGGTGAGCTGGACGAGGCGCTGGAGTACGCCTACGAGAAATTGCGGCTGGACCCGTACAACGAACTCGCCGTGATCACCATCGTGGAGGCTCATCTCCAACTCGGCCGGCCGGCGTACGCCCTGGATCAGCTGTCGCTCTTCCTGCGGTCCCTTGAGCGTGACCTCGGTGCCGCGCCGGGCAGCCACCTTCTGGCGCTGCGGGAACAGATCATGCAGACGTCGCCACGGGACGGACGGGTCTGCGCACGGCCGGCCCCCGGCGCGATGCGCCAGAGCGTGACCGCTCCGGCCTGAGGAGCCGGCGGCGCGGCCGGACGCTTCACCGGCACCGGACGGCAGCGTGCCTGCGCCTGCCGGTGCCGTCGGCCGCGCCAGGGCCACCGCGGAGTCAGGACCCGGCCGCCCGCGCCTCGGCGGCGAGGAACGGAGCCTGGTCGAAGATGATCCGCATGTGCGTGATGGTGCCGTCCCGGACCGTCAGACACTCGGCCCCGGGAGCACTCTCCACCGGGAGCGTCTTGGTGTCGTACATCAACAGCGCCGTCTTCTCGTCCCCGAACGCGGCCATCAGGCTCGACTCGGTGAGGATGTGCGTGAAGGGTTCCATGAACCCCCGGAATGCCTCGGCGCCCTGAAGGCGCCCGGACGGTGCCTCGCACACGATGTCGTCGTCGATGTAGGTCATGGCCCGGTCGAAGTCGTGACCGGTCCACGCCCGGTGGTAGGCGAGGGCGGTCTCCAGGGCTGGGCTGGGTGTGTCGGTCATGGCGGCTTCCTTGCGGTGAGAAGACGAATCGGTCGGCGGCCGGCTGCGCGCCGGGCGCCTTGCCTGCCCAACCGGGTTGGCCCCGCCGGGGACACGCCCCCGGGCCGTCACTTTGCGGACGTCCGCTGTGCAGCCGCCTCCTCAGGCCACCGGGCGGTTCCGCCGACCGCAGGTGTCCGGCAGGAATCGCGCCAGTGCGGCGGCAGCGGGAACGGTGACGCGGACCGCCGCGCGCACGGCCGGGGCGCCGTCCGTCCGTGGCGGTCGGCCGAGGTCAGCGAGCCGCCCCCGGGGCGAGGAGAGGACGAGACCGTCAGCTTGCACGTGAAGTAAGTCCTCCGTAATCCCGCCACCGATAGTCATTTGGGATGAAGGGGGATGCATGACCCGACCAGCACGACATCGCATATCCGACCTGTCTGCCGAGAAGCGGGCCCTGCTCGCTCAGAAGCTCCGGGCGCGTGTCGCCGACGGCACCTCCAGGCCCGGCCACTACGACGCCGTGATCCTGGGAGGCGGGGCCGCGGGCCTCACTCTGGCACTCCACCTTCGCCGGATGCGGCCGGGCATCCGGGTGCTGGTCGCCGAGCGGCAGCGCCACCCCGTGCCCGAGGCCACGCACAAGGTCGGCGAATCGACCGTGGAGATCGCCGCCCACTACCTGCGGGACATCCTCGGACTCGGCGAACACCTTCAGACACAGCAGATCCGCAAGTTCGGTCTGCGCATGTTCTTCAGCAGCGACGACAACGCCGACATCGCCGAGCGGGTGGAACTCGGCAGTTCGGTCTTCCCGCCGCTGGCCACCTATCAACTCGACCGCGGACGCCTGGAGAACGAGCTCGGCGCGACCTGCTCGCGGGTGGGCGTCGAGTTCCTCCCGGGCAGCAGGGTCGTCGACGTGGTCTTCTCGGCCGACGGGTCCCACCACGAGGTCCAGCTGCGCACGGACACCGAGGAACACAGCGTCCGGGCCCGCTGGGTGATCGATGCCACCGGGCGCGGCCGGTTCCTGCCGCGCCGGTTCGACCTCCGCAAGGACGTCGGTCACAAGGCCAACGCGGCCTGGTTCAGGGTCGGGCACCCCATCGACCTCGGAACATGGAGCGAGGACGAGGCATGGCACGCCCGGATCCGTCAGGGCCGGAGGGAACTGTCCACCAACCATCTGATGGGGCCCGGTTACTGGGTGTGGCTCATCCGCCTCGCCTCCGGATCCATCAGCATCGGCATCGTCGCGGAGGCCGGCCGGCACCGCTTCGAGGACTTCAACACCCTGGAACGGGCCCTGGACTGGCTCGCCGAGCACGAACCGCAGTGCGCCCGCGCCGTCGAGGAACACCGCGACAGGATCCAGGACTTCCGTGTGATGAAGGACTACTCCTACAGCTGCGGCCAGGTCTACGACGGCAGCGCCCGCTGGTGCCTGACCGGAGAGTCGGGGATCTTCCTCGACCCGCTCTACTCCCCGGGCCTGGACATGATCGCCATCAGCAACGGACTGATCGCCGATCTCGTCACCAGGTCCCTGGACGGCGAGGACGTCTCGGCCCTGGCGTCCGTGCACGACGCGCTGTTCCGGCGCGTCACCGACATGTGGCTCGCCGTCTACGAGAACCAGTACGCGCTGATGGGCAACGCCCGGGTGATGTCCTCCAAGGTCATCTGGGACACGGCCTTCTACTGGGGCGTCTTCGGACTGCTGTTCTTCCAGGACAAGTTCCGCACCGTGGCGGGCAGCCCCTCCGTCGCCGCCGACCTGGAACGTCTCACCGACCTCAGCAACCGGGTCCAGGCGTTCTTCCGTGAGTGGGCGGCCATCGACGACGCCCCCATGGAGGCTGGGTTCGTCGACCTGTACTCCCCACTGAACTTCATGGTGCAGCTGCACGCCGGCATGGCCGACGACCTGCCGGGCGGCAAGTTCCCCGAGCGTTTCTCGGACAACGCGAGGCTCCTGGCCCAACTGGCCGGACAACTGGTCACCGCGGTCATCGACGCCCACGGCGACCGGTACGACGACCGTGTCATCGCCCAGGTCCAGGCCTGGCAGCGGGACCCCCTGATCACCGACCTGATCGCCACCCACCGGCGCGAGCGGCACCACAACCCCACGAGCGAGGGCTGGATCGCCCTGCGCCCGTCCCGCTCGGGGGAGAACCCCGCAGGTCATGAACCCGATGGAGCGGACAGTATGCAACAGCAGAGCAGCGAGGTGAGCTATGTCTGACGTCTTCGGGCGCTTCGACGTGGCGATCCTCGGCGGTGGCATCGCCGGACTGACCCTGGCCCTCCAGCTCAAGCGCAGCGACCCCGAACTGCGGGTCACCGTCCTCGAACGGCAACAGCACCCGGTGCCCGAGGCCGCCCACAAGGTCGGCGAGTCCAGCGTCGAGGTCCAGGCTCACTATCTGCGCGACGTCCTCGGACTCGCCGAGCACCTGGAGCGGGACCAGTTGCACAAGTTCGGCCTGCGCATGTTCCTGACCCACGCGGGCAACGAGGACATCGCCCGACGCGTCGAGTACGGCCAGATCAGCGAGGCTCCGCTGGCCTCCTACCAGCTCGACCGCGGGCGGCTGGAGAACGCGCTCGGCACCATGGTCACCGGCCTCGGCGTCGACTTCCGCCAGCGCTGCAAAGTCCGTGACGTCGAACTCGCCGACGGCGACGCCGACCACATCGTCCACGTCCTCGACGGAGGGCACGGGCAGGCGCTGCGGGCACGGTGGGTCGTCGACGCGACGGGACGCGCCGGGCTGCTCAAGCGCAAGCTGAACCTGGCCAGGCCCGTCGGTCACCGGGCGAACGCCTCCTGGTTCCGCATCGAGCACGAGGTGGACGTGCACCAGTGGTCCGACGACGAGCGGTGGCGGTCCCGGGTCGAGGGCGGTCTGCGCCGGCTGTCGACCAATCACCTCATGGGCCCGGGGTACTGGGTCTGGCTCATCCCGCTGGCGTCGGGCTCCACGAGCATCGGCATCGTCGCCGACGACGAGGCGCATTCCTTCGACGGGTTCAACACGCTCGAGCGGGCCCTGGACTGGCTCGCCGAGCACGAGCCGCAGTGCGCGGCCGAGGTGCGGCGGCACCGGGAGAAGATCCAGGACTTCCGTGTCATGAAGGACTACGCCTACGGCTGCACCCAGGTGTACTCCGAGGACCGGTGGTGCCTGACCGGGGAGGCGGGGGTCTCGATCGACCCGCTCTACTCCTCCGGCGGCGACCTCATGGCCATCAGTAACGGCCTCATCACCGATCTCGTCTCACGGGACCGACTTGGCGAGGACGTGCGGGAGAAGGCCGTCGCACACAACCAGGTCTACCTGGTGCTCAGCGAGATCTGGCTGGTCGCCTACGAGGGCCAGTACCCGCTCATGGGCGACCCGCAGGTGATGGTGGCGAAGGTCATCTGGGACACGATCATCTACTGGGCCGTACCGGGCCTGCTGTTCTTCCACGACAAGTTCCGCCGCCTCGGGGACAGCCCCGCGGCCTTCGCCAACCTCCAGCGCACATGGCTGCTCCACACCCGGGTGCAGCAGTTCTTCAGGGAATGGCACCTGCTCGGCAACGAGCCCGCCTCCGACGTGTTCGCCGACCCCTACAGCCTGCTCGACTTCATCGTGGATCTGCACAACGGGATGGCGGCGGGCCTCGACGACGACGCGCTGGAGGAGCAGTTCGGGCGCAACGTGGACCTGCTGGAGCACTTCGCGGGCCAGTTGGTCGCCACCGTCATCGAACTCCTTGAGCGGCGCTGCGCCGACGACGCGGCCAAGTCCCGGATCGAGGAGTGGCGTTCCGACGCACTGCTGCAGGAAGCCGTCGAACGGTACCGGGAGCGCGACCCCGTCCACCCCATCGACAGCGCGTGGATCACCCTCGGCAGCCGGGCCACGGCGGTGACGCCATGAGCGGCAGCGGAGCGCGGGACGACCTCGTCGACGTCGCCGTCGTCGGTGGCGGAGCCGCCGGGCTGACCCTGGCCATGCAACTTCTGGGACAGCGGCCCGGCACCCGGATCGTGGTCCTGGAACGCCAGGGGCACCCGGTGCCGGAGGCCACGCACAAGGTCGGCGAGTCCACCGTGGAGATCGCCGGCTACTACCTGCGGGAGGTCCTGGGGCTCGGAGCGCACCTGCAGGCCCAGCAGCTGAACAAGTACGGGCTGCGCATGTTCTTCTCCAAGGACGGCAACCAGGACATCACCCGCCGTGTCGAACTCGGCCACTCCGTCCGCCCGCCGGGCGCGGTCGGCACCTACCAGCTCGACCGCGGCCGCCTGGAGAACGCCCTGGGGCAGGAACTGGCCACCCGCGGCGTGCGGTTCCTGCCCGGGACGAAGGTCGAGAGCGTGGACCTGCTGCCCGGCGCCGATCACCACCGGCTCCACGTCCGCACCGACGACGGCGCCACCCGGCAGCTGCACGCCAGGTGGGTGGTCGACGCCACCGGCCGGGCCTCCCTGCTCAAACGACGGCTCGGCCTGGCCAAGAAGGTCGGGCACCGGGCCAACGCCGTCTGGTTCCGGGTCGGCTGTCCCATCGACGTGGACCAGTGGTCCGACGACCCCGACTGGCACGCGCGGATCGAGGAGGGCCGACGGGAGCTGTCCACCAACCACCTGATGGGCCCGGGCTACTGGGTCTGGCTGATCAGGCTCGCCTCCGGATCCACCAGCGTGGGCATCGTGACCGACCCCGACCTCCACCGTTTCGAAGAACTCAACCGGTTCGAGCGTGCCTTGGAGTGGTTCGACCGTCATGAGCCGCAGTGCGCCGGCATCGTCCGGCAGCACCGCGACCAGCTGCAGGACTTCCGCGTCATGAAGGACTACGCCTACAGCTGCGAGCAGGTCTTCTCCGCCGACCGCTGGTGCCTCGCCGGGGAGGCGGGCGTCTTCCTGGACCCCCTGTACTCCCCGGGGCTGGACCTGATCGCGATCAGCAACAGCCTGATCACCGACCTGATCACGCACGCGCTCGACGGCGAGGACGTCGGCGAACGCGCGGCGATCCACAACCAGGTGTTCCTGCTGATCGCCGAAGGCTGGCTCAGCATCTACGAGAAGCAGTACGCCCTGATGGGCAACGCACGGGTCATGCTCACCAAGGTCATCTGGGACACCGCCGTGTACTGGGCCGTCCCCGGTCTGCTGTACTTCCACGACGTGTTGCGGCACCTGGGCGACCGCCCCGACATGGTCGTCGGTCTGGCCCGGTTCAGCGCGGCCAGCCGGGAGGTGCAGCGCTTCTTCCGGGAGTGGAGCGCGGTCGACGACGAACCCCGCGACCAGGCACCCTTCGTGCGCTTCTACGACTTCGACTTCATGGGCCGCCTGCACATCGGCATGACGGCGGGCCTCGCGGACGCGGACCTGGCCACGCAGTTCGAGGCCAACATCCGTTTCATCGAGCGCCTGTCGGGCCAGCTGGTGGCGACCGTGCTGGAGGAGTTCGAGGCCGAGCCCTGGAACCGGGCCAAGCGGGAGCAGGCACGACGCTGGCGGGCCGACGAGGCCCTGATGGCCCTCGTGGAGGTCCATCTGCGCGAACAGGAGTCGGCGCCGCTCGACGACCAGTGGATCAGGCTCCGCCCGGCCGGTGAGGCCGTCGGCACGGGGGAGTCCCGGTGACCGGCGTGCCGGGCGAGGCCGGCGCCCTGCGTGAACGCCTGGCGAGCCTGCCCGAGAACCAGCGGGCCCGCCTGCTGCAGCGGCTGCGCGGACGGCCGTACGAGTCCCCGAAGGAGGCCGACTGGTTCGTGCGGCACTCCGCCGCCGCCGAACCCGCGCTCCGGCTGTTCTGCTTTCCCTATGCCGGCGCCGGGGGTTCGGTCTTCCGCTCGTGGGGTGAGGGCCTGCCCGCCGACGTCGACCTGTGGGCGGCGCAACTGCCGGGCCGGGAGTCCAGGGTGGGCGAATCCGCCCTGCGGCGTCTGGAACCGCTGGTCGACGCGTTGTACGAAGCCGTGCTGCCGCGGCTGGACCTGCCGTACGTCTTCTTCGGACACAGCATGGGCGCGCTGGTCGCGTTCGAGCTCACGAGGCGGCTGCGCCGCGCGGGGGCACCACAGCCGTCCCGGCTGCTGCTCGCGGCGTTCCGCGCACCCCAGTTGCCCAACCCCAACATCAGGATCCATCACATGCCCGACGAAGTGCTGAAGACAGTGCTGCGCACGGAGGGTACGCCCCCGGAGGTACTCGACAACGGGGAGCTGATGCGGGCCCTTCTGCCCATGCTCCGGGCCGACCTCGAACTGTGCGACACCTATCGCTACCGCGACGAACCTCCCCTGACCATGCCCGTGTCGGTCTTCGGCGGAGACCAGGACGTACGCGTCAGCCGAAGTGATCTGGACATGTGGCGGGCGCAGGCCGGTGGTGCGTTCCGGCTCGCCGTCCTCCCGGGCTCGCACTTCTTCCTGCACGGCTCGCGGGACCTGCTGCTGGCCGAACTCTCCCGGGAACTGAGGGCGGCCGCCGCTCGCACGGAGGAAGGGGAACGGTGCCATGACTGACCGGTCGACCGACGACGCGGCGCGCGAACCCATCGCCATCATCGGAATCGGTTGCCGCTTCCCCGGCGGAGCCACCACACCCGCCGCCTTCTGGGAACTGCTGTGCACCGGAGTGGACGCCACCCGTGACGTGCCCCCGGACCGCTGGGAGATCGGCAAGTTCCACGACCCGGACGGCGCCAAGCTGGGCAAGATGACCACCCGGCGGGGCGGATTCCTCGACCGGATCGACGAGTTCGACGCCCAGTTCTTCGGTATCGCCCCCCGCGAGGCGATCTGGCTCGACCCCCAGCAGCGTCTGCTGCTCCAGGTCGCGTGGGAGGCCTTGGAGGACGGCGGACAGGTGTCCGACCGTCTCGCCGGCAGCGACACGGGCGTCTTCATGGGCGGCTTCACCCTGGACTACCAACTGCTCCAGAACTACGGCGTCCACAGCCGCTACGAACTCCAGACGCATTCGGCCACCGGCATGATGATGACGATGCTGGCCAACCGGCTGTCGTACTCCTTCGACTTCCGGGGACCGAGCCTCGCCGTGGACACCGCGTGCTCCGGATCGCTGGTGGCGGTGCACCTGGCGGCCCGGAGCCTGTGGAGCGGCGAGTGCTCACTCGCCCTGGCCGGCGGCGTGAACGTCATGATCGCCCCCAACATGACCATCGCGGAGTCCAAGGGCGGATTCCTGTCCCCCGACGGCCGCTGCAAGGCGTTCGACGCGTCTGCCGACGGTTACGCGCGCGGCGAGGGCGCCGGCGTCGTGGTCCTCAAGCCACTGGCACGAGCGCTGGCGGACAAGGACCCCGTCTACGCGCTGATCCGGGGGACGGCCGTGTCCCAGGACGGACACAGCAACGGCATCACCGTCCCCAACGGTGACGCCCAGGAGGCCGCCATGCGCACGGCATGCCGACAGGCCGGCGTCGCGCCGCACACGGTCCAGTACGTCGAGGCGCACGGAACCGGAACCCCCGTGGGGGATCCCGTCGAGGCGGGTGCCATCGGGCGGGTCTTCTCCGAAGGGCGTCCCGTCGGTGAGCGCCTGGTCATCGGGTCGGTGAAGACGAACATCGGGCACCTGGAGGCGGCGGCCGGAGTGGCGGGCCTGATCAAGACGGCACTGTCCCTGAAGCACGGCCGTATCCCCGGGCAGCTGCACCACCGCTCACCCAACCCGGCCATCCCGTTCGACGCCCTTCAGCTCCACGTCCAGACGGAGCCGCGCGACTGGCCGGACGTACCCGGGCCACGCCTGGCGGGGGTCAACTCCTTCGGATTCGGTGGCACGAACGCCCACGTGGTCCTCGAAGGACCTCCCGCCGAGCCACCGGTCGCGCCGTACGCCGACGACCACCGCCGTCACCTCGTGCCGCTGTCCGCCCGCAGCCCGGAGGCTCTGTCGGACATGGCGGCCGCCCTGCGGGACGTGCTGTCGGACACCCGGCACGCCGTGCGGGACGTCGGCCATACGCGCGCGTTGCGGCGCAGTCACCACGACCACCGGCTGACGGTCGTCGCGGCGAGCGCGGCCGAGGCTGCCGAGAAGCTGGACGCCTTCCACGCGGGCCGCGAGACCAACGGCGTGACATACGGCCGCGTCCAGGCCGGGAAACAGCGGAAACTGGCCTTCGTCTGCTCGGGGATGGGTCCGCAGTGGTGGGCCATGGCACGGCAACTGCTGCAGACCGAGCCCGTCTTCCGGGACATGGTCGAGCGGTGCGACGAGGAGCTGGGCAAGTACACCGGCTGGTCGCTGCTCGACGAACTCCTCGCCCCCGAGGAGCGGTCCCGCATGGCCGAGACCGAGGTCGCCCAGCCGGCCAACTTCGCGGTCCAGCTGGGTCTGGCCGAGCTGTGGCGCTCCTGGGGCGTGGAACCCGACGGGATCGTCGGCCACAGCACCGGCGAGGTCGCCGCGCAGTACCTGGCCGGCGTGCTGGGATTCGAGGACGCCGTGAAGGTGAACTACTACCGCAGCAGTCTCCAGCAGCGGGCCACGGGGACCGGTCGGATGCTCGCGGTGGGCATGACCCCCGAGACCCTGAACCAGGCTGTCGCGGACGCCGGGCCCCTGGTCTCGGTCGCCGCCGTCAACAGCCCGACCGCGGTCACGCTCGCCGGGGACACCGCGATCCTCGAGAGCATGGCGGCCCAGCTGGAGACCTTCGGGGTCTTCCACCGGTTCCTGAACGTGAAGGTGCCGTACCACAGCCACTGCATGGACCCGTTGCGCGGCGATCTGGAGAAGGGACTCGCCGACCTGCGCCCTGCCTCCGCCGTCCTGCCCCTGTACTCGACGGTGACCGGCACGCGCATCGACGGCCGCAGCGCCGACGCCCACTACTGGTGGCAGAACGTCCGTGCCACGGTCCTGTTCGCGGCCGCCTTCCGCCAGATGCTGGCCGACGGCTACACCGACTTCGTCGAACTCGGCCCCCATCCGGTGCTGGCCGGCCCCATGCGTGAACTGCTGGCGGAGCAGCAGCAGGACGGGCTCGTCCTCGCGTCCCTGCGCCGCGACGAACCCGACGACGCGGTGCTTCTGGGTTCCCTCGGCGCCCTGTACAGCCATGGCCACCAGATCGACTGGGAGGCGTTGTACGGCGACGACGCACGCCTGCTGGCCCTGCCGCCCTACCCCTGGCAGGCGAAGAGGTACTGGAACGAATCGGCGGAGGCCCGGGAGGACCGCCACTACACCGAGGTCCACCCCCTGCTGGGCCAGCGGATGAACGCCGTCCACCCCACCTGGGAGCGTGAGGTCAACCCGCGGCTCCTGAGCTATCTGGTCGACCATCGCGTCCAGGGGAACACCGTCCTTCCCGGGGCCGCCTTCATCGAACTGGCCCTGTCGGCCGCCGGCGAGGTGTACGGCGAGGGGGACCACACCCTCGAAGACCTGGAGCTGCGCAAGGCACTCGTCCTCCCCGACGCGGCCGACCCGCGGGTGCGCACCACCCTCTACCAGGACTCGGGCCGGGTCGAGATCGCCGGTTTCGCGGCCACACCCGGCGGCGACCGCACATGGACGCTGCACGCGACCGCCCGGATCGGCCGGCGCGCGGCCACCCGCACCGCCCTCGACCTCGCCGGTGCGCGCGGCGCCTGTGAAAGGCACGTCTCACGCGCGCAGTTCGACGACCTCGTCCAGCAGATGGGCTTCGAGTACGGGCCGGCGTTCCAAGCGGTGGAGGAGATCGCCGGAGACCCCCGGCGTGCCGTCGGGCGGGTGACGGTTCCCCCTTGCGTCCGGGACGAGCTGGGGTCGTACCGGTTCCATCCCAGCCTGATCGACGCGGCGTTCCAGGTCCTGCTCGCCGCCGCCGCACCGGGAGTGACGGACGGGACGCTCCCGGCCACTCCCTATCTGCCCGTGGGCGTCGACAGCGTCGCGGTCCTCGGGCGCCCGGCCGACGAGATGTACGTGGTCGCCGAGGTCGCCCGGGCCGACGCCCTCGTCATCGTCAGCGACATCGCGCTCTGCGACGCCGACGGACGGGTGCTCGTCGACATCCGCGGTTTCCGGGCACAGTCCCTCGACGCCGCGGCGAGCCTGACACCCGAACGCATCGACCAAGGGCTCTACGAGGTGCAGTGGCGTTCGTCGCCGCGCGACGACACAGGGGAGCCGGACGCCGACAGCGGGAGCGCGTGGGACGACGAGGCGACGGGCACCTGGGTGCTCTTCACCGACACCGCCGGGGTGGGCACCGAGGTGGCCCGGCGCCTCGCGGAGGCCGGACGACGCGTCCTCACCGTGGCCCCCGGCGACGTGCCCGAGCCCGCCCGCACCCCGGCCGGTGGCTACGTGATCGACCCCACCGAAGCCGAGCACTACAAGCTGCTGCTGCGTGACATCGCTCAGCACGACGAGATCGGCAGGGTCCTGCACCTGTGGAGCCTCGATCTGCCCTTCGGTGAGGACCTCCCGGTCACGGCACTGAGGGACGCCCAGGACCACGGTGCGCTGTCCGTCCTGCATCTGATGCAGGCGCTCTCCGCCGAGGTCACCCAGCGGCTGCCGCGCGTCTGGCTGGTCACCCGGACGGCCCAGGCGGTCGGGGACCACCCCCGGCCCCTCGCCCTCGCCCAGTCCCCGATGTGGGGCATCGGCAGGGTCGTCGGTCACCAGGAGTTCACCGGGATGTGGGGCGGCCTCGTCGACCTCGATGCCGGCCCGGTGGCGGAGCAGGCACGCCGTCTCATCGAGGAGACCACCGCACACCGGGGCGAGGACCAGGTGGCGTTCCGTGGGGCGGACCGGTACGTCGCCCGCCTGGCGCCGGCCGGCGACCACCTCACCCCGGCCTTCCCGACGACCCTGCGCGAGGACGCGGCCTACCTGGTCACGGGCGGCGCGGGAGCGCTCGGCCGTCTGGTGGCCCGGTTCCTGGCCGACCGCGGTGCCCGCCATCTCGTCCTGATGGGGCGGACCCCCCTCCCCCCGCGCGACGCCTGGCACGACCTGCCGGCCGACCACCCCCGACGCGACATCGTCGACGAACTGCTCCACCTCGAAGGCCGCGGGGTGCGGGTCCACCACGCCGCGGTCGACACCGCCGACGAGGCGCAGTTGCACGCGTGGTTCGCCGAACACCAGCGGCTGCGCCGGCCCCCGATCGCAGGCGTCGTCCATGTCGCCGGTGTCGTCGAGGACGAACTGATGCTCCGGATGAGCCGGGACACCTTCCAGCGCGTCATGCGCCCCAAGGTCGAGGGCGGCTGGCTGCTGCACCGCCTGTTCGCCGCCACCCCCTTGGACTTCTTCGTCCTCTTCGGCTCGGTCGGCTCCGTCATCGCGTCCGCGGGCCAGGCCAACTACGCCTCCGCGAACGCCTTTCTCGACGCGCTCGCCCACCACCGCCGGTGCCTCGGGCTGCCCGCCCTGAGCATCGGCTGGGGGCCCTGGTCGGTCGGGATGGTGGAACAGCTGGGCCTGGAGCAGATGTACGCGCGACGGGGCATCGAGCTGATCACTCCCGAAGCCGGCACACGGATCCTCGGCCGCCTCATCGGACAGCGCCCGGCACATGTGGTGGCGATCACGGCCGACTGGGCGACCGCCCGGGCGACCTCGACGGGAGGCCAGCTCCCGCCGCTGTTCGCCGAACTCGGCACGCGACACGGCGACGCGCACCGCGAGGACGAGGCGGCCGACGCCGACGCCGTGCTCGACGCCCTGTGCCGCACGCCGCAGGCGGACCGCCTGGGCGCGCTCGCGGAGCACCTGCACGAGATCGTCGCGCTGGTGCTCAAGTCGGACCCGGCGGAGTTCGGCCAGGAGGAGAACCTCAGCAACCTCGGCGTCGACTCGCTCATGGCCGTCGAGATCAAGCACCGCATCGACGCCACCCTGCGGGCCGACGTCTCGGTCCTCGATCTCCTCCAGGGCGTGACCGTCCTCGGCCTCGCCACCCGGATCCTGCCGCTCCTCGCCCTGGAGAAGTCCGGCGACCCGGCTCTCACCGAGCCGGCCACGCCCCACCCGGCCCCGTCCGGCGAGGGGCCGCAGGAGGAGGAACTCGCCGCCCTGCTCGCCCAGATCCCGCCCGACGAACTCGAACAACTCCTCGATGAACTGGAGTACCCCTCCGAGAACCCGACGGGAGCGATGAACAATGACACCGTCGCTTAGCAGACTGCGACGCGCCGTGATGGGCGTCTCGGACGCGGAGGCGACCGCCTTCAGCCGCGGCGACACCCCGACGTGGAAGCATCTGGAGACCGCCGTCCGCGCCGCCGTCGGCGGCTATCACGCGGTCCTCGACGGCAGCCGCTTCGACGATCTCGTGCCCCGCCTGGACCGCACGCCCCTGGAACTGCGGGGCTACGCGTACGAGGGCGCCGCCATGGGACTGACCGGCCTGGACCTGTTCCTGCCGGGCAGGTCACGGCTCCAGGCCTACATGGCCGGACCCGGGCAGCCGCACATCTACATGGTCCACATCGGGGCGGGGGAGGCGCTGGCCAGACTGCGCCGCAAACCGGAACCCTTCATGCGGCGCCTGACCGATCCGGCCCTGCGCTGGCTGGTGATGGACGGGTACGGCTTCCACGAAGGCTTCTTCAAACGACGCCGGTTCGTCGAACGGCAGCAGGTTCCCGTACATCTGTCGCCCTTCGCACGGCGCGTCTTCGACCAGGGTGTGGGCCGGAGCATCTGGTTCACCTCGGGCGCGGACGTCGGCCGGATCGCTTCGGCCATCGCCGCGTTCCCGGCACACCGGCACCCCGATCTCTGGCTGGGCATCGGTGTGGCCTGCGGGTACGTCGGCGGTGTCGACAGGCCCACGGTCGAGGCGTTGCGCGGAGCGGCCGGGCGGTACACGTCGCGCATGGCCGTGGGAACGGCGTTCGTGGCCAAGGGCCGACTCCGGGCCGGAAACCTGACACCCGAGACCGAACTGGCCTGTGCCGTGCTGTGCGGTGTCTGCGCCGAGGAGGCCGCCCGATCGGTCGACCGGGCCTTCGAGGACCTGCCCGACACCCGGTCCGCACCCGCCTACGACACGCTCCAGCGGCGGCTGGAGGCCGACCTCGCCGCCGTGCCCTCGACGAAGGGGGACACGGCATGAGTGTGCTGGGCGCTGTGATGAGGCCGCTGTTCGAGGTCACCCCGTCGGACCTTCCCGCCTCCGTGGGCACGGGCGCCGGCGCGGAGCGCCTCAGCAGAGTGGTGTTCACCGTCACGGAGTGCTGTGAACTCACGCTCCTCAACCGCCGGGAGGCGGCCCTGGTCCCCAAGCTGGACGCCTATCCCGAGGAGTTGCGGGGCTTCGCGTACGAGGGAGCGGGGGTCGGGCTCGCCGCCCTGGACCACCTGCTGCCGTGGAAGCAGCGCACCCGTCGCTTCGTCGACCGGGCCGCGAGCGAGTACGTCTTCGCGGTCTACCTGGGCGCCGGCATGGGCCTGGCACGGCTGCGCCGCAACCCGGAACCGTTCCGCCGGCGGTTGCGCGACGACGTGTTCGGCTGGGCCGTCCTCGACGGGTACGGCTTCCACGAGGGCTTCTTCGCCTACCGCCGCCATGTCCAGGAGCGCGCCACGCCCAGGCATCTCAGCGGCTACGCGCTGAGCGTCTTCGACCACGGCCTCGGGCGCAGCATCTGGTTCGCCACGGGTGCGGACGTCCAGCGGATCGGAGCGACCATCGAGGCGTTCCCCGAGGCACGACGGGGCGATCTGTGGGCCGGCGTCGGGCTGGCCTGTGGATACACGGGCGGCGTCGACGAACCCGGCGTCGAGGCCCTGCGGACCCGCGCGGACCGCCACCGGGGCCGGCTCGCCGAAGGAGTGGTGGTCGCGGCCAGGGCCCGGCACCAGGTGGGCAACCCCGCCGAGCACAACGAGGTGGCCTGCAAGGTCATCTGTGGAACCGACAGTCACCAGGCAGCGGAGATCGCCGCCGCGGCCCTGGTCGATCTCCCCACCGACGACGTCGAACCGGCGTACGAGATCTGGCGCCGGCGTATCCGCCGGCAGTTCGCCTGACGTCACACCACCGTCCCAGACATCGGGGGCCCCGTGTCCAACTCGGAAATCGCCATCCTCTTCTTTCTGCAACTGACCGCCATCCTCGCGGCCTGCCGCGTGGTCGGCCTGCTCGTCCGCAGGATGGGCCAGCCGCAGGTCGTGGGCGAGATGATCGCCGGCGTCCTGCTCGGGCCGTCCCTGCTGGGCCTGTTGATGCCCGAGTGGCAGGACAAACTGTTCCCCACCGGCCCGTCCATGACCATGATCTACGTGGTCGCCCAGGTCGGACTGGTGCTGTACATGTTCCTGGTCGGCCTGGAGTTCGACACCGGTCTGATCCGGCACCGGGTGCCGAGCGCCGTGTCGATCTCCCTGTCCGGGGTCTTCGCACCGCTCGCACTCGGCGCGCTGACCGCGATGCTGCTCATCCAGGACGACGGGAAGTTCTTCACCGAAGGCGTCAAGTCGTGGCAGGCCATGCTGTTCATGGGCTCGGCCATCGCCATCACCGCCTTTCCGATGCTCGCCCGCATCATCTTCGAGCGCCGTCTCACCGGTACCTCGCTGGGCACCCTCGCCCTGGCGGCCGGGGCCACGGACGACGCCATCTCCTGGTGCCTGCTCGCCGTCGTGCTGGCCGTGTTCAAGAACGACATGCAGATCGCCTTCCTGGCCATCGGCGGTGGCATCGTCTACGCCGTCTTCGTGCTCACCGTGGGCAGGCGGCTGCTGAGCCGGCTGGGGACCAGGGCCGAGCGGGAGGGCGGCGTCAGCTCGCCCGTCCTGGCGCTGGTGCTTATGCTGCTCATGCTGGCGGCGTGGTTCACCGACTACGTCGGGATCTACGCGGTGTTCGGAGCCTTCATCCTCGGTGCCGCGATGCCCCGCGGTGTGTTCGCCGAGCGTGTACGGCGGGCCTTCGAGCCGCTGACCGTGCACCTGCTGCTGCCGCTGTTCTTCGTGTTCTCCGGCCTGAACACCGAGATCGGCCTCGTCAACAGCATCACGCTGTGGGGAGTGGCGCTGCTCATCCTGCTGGTGTCCGTCCTGGGCAAGGGCGTCGCCTGCTGGTTCGCGGCCCGGCTCAACAAGGAACCGCAGCGCGAGGCACTGGCCCTGGGAAGCCTGATGAACGCGCGGGGCCTCATGGAGCTCATCCTGCTCAACATCGGCCTCCAGGCCGGACTGATCACCCCGACCCTGTTCACCATCCTGGTCTTCATGGCCATCGCGACCACGCTCATGGCCACTCCGCTGTTCGAGCTCGTCTACGGCCGGTTCCGTACGCAGCCGACTCCCGTGGCCGGGACCCCGGAGGAGACCGCCGCCAGCCTCGCCGAGGCGGGAGGGGGGTCACGATGAGCCTGCCACTGGGCTCCCTGCTCAAGCCGTTCTTCCCGCTGTCCGCCGACGCCTTCCCCAAGATGGCGGCTGAACGTTTCGGCGCTCAGGAGGACATGGACAAGACCTGGCTCATGTTCGAGCCGGTCGCTCGCACCCTGGTGGACAGCTTCTACCTGACCATGAACCACCCCCGGCACGAGGACCTGGTCCCGCGGCTGGACGCCACGCCGCCCGAACTGCGGGGGATCGCCTACGAGGGCGCCGGCATGGGGCTGATGCTGCTCGACAGCATCGCCCCGTACACCAAGCGGCTGCCTGCGTTCGTCCACGGGCCCGGCGCCCCCTACCGGTGCCTGGTCCTCATCGGCGCGGGACTCGTCCTGCCGCGCGTCCCCGTCCGCCCCGAGCGCTTCCTCGCCCGTCAGGATCCGTTCCTGCGCTGGCTGGTGATGGACGGCTACGGCTTCTACGAGGGCTTCTTCTCCTGGCGTGACACGGTCGAGCGGCACCGGGTCCCGCGCCGGATCCACGGATACGCTTCGCGCGCCTTCGACCAGGGACTGGGCCGCAGCCTGTGGTTCTCGACCGGCGCGAACGTCGAACGGATCATCGACACGGTGAACTCCTTCCCGTCCCGGCGGCAGGGGGACGTCTGGAGCGGCATCGGTCTGGCCTGCGCCTACGCCGCGGGTGTCATGGACCGCAAAGCCGTCGTCACACTCCTGGAAGCGGCCGGTGAACACGGGGCCGACCTCGCCACGGGCACCGCGGTCGCGTCGATCTTCCGTGAGCAGTCCGGGCTGCCCGCCCCCCACACCGACCTGGCCTGCGAGGCCGTGTGGGGCAGGGGAGGTGAGGCGGTGGCCGCCGTCGCCCACGAGGCCGGCCGACGCCTGGAACGGCCGGGGGCCGACGACCGCTGGGACCCCCGGCCCGCCTATGAGCGGTGGCGGCAGAAGATCCGGACCGCCTGGCTCGGCACCGCGACAACCGCCCCCGACGTGAGAGGAGCCGGCGCATGACCACTCTCGGAGCCGTCCGCAGGCGGCTGTTCGGCATCCCGTCCGCCGAAGCGGTGTTCTCCCGGCCGGGGTTCGCCCCCGAGGCATGGGAACGGTTCGCCCCGGTGGCGACCTCCCTCATGGAGGGCTACCACGCGGCTCTGGAGGACCCCGGGCTCCCCGCGCTCGCCTCGCGTCTGGACGCCGTCGAACCCTCGCTGCAGGGGTTCGCCTACGAGGGCGCGGGCATGGGGCTGGCCGCCCTGGACGCCGTGGCGCCCTGGAGGCGACGGCTCGACGCCTTCGTCGCGGGGCCGGGCGCCCGCCATGTGTACCCGGTCTACGTCGGTGCGGGACTCGCCTACGCCCGCCTGAGGCGGACCCCGGAGAGCCGGCTCGCGCACCTCGACCCGCTGCTGGGCTGGGTGACGGCCGACGGCTACGGATTCCACGAGGCCTTCTTCAAACGCCGGCGCTACGTCGAGCGGCATGCCGTACCGACCCGACTGACCGAGTACGGGCGCCGGTTCTTCGATCAGGGAGTGGGCCGCGCGCTGTGGTTCTCCAGCGGCGGGGTGGTCGACCGGGTCACGGGTCTCGTCGCCGGGTTCCGACCGGAGCGGCACGCGGACCTGTGGAGCGGCGTGGGCCTGGCATCGGCGTACGGCGGTGGCGTGGACGAGGCCGCGCTGCGCTCGGTCCTCGCCCAGGCCCGCGCCTTCCGGCCACAACTGGCCCGGGGTGCGGCGACGGCGGCGTGGGGACGCCGCATCGCGGGCAACCCGGCCGCGCACACGGATCTCGCCTGCCGGGTCTTCTGCGAAGCGTCCGCCGCCGAGGCGGCCGACGTCGTCGAGGAAGCGGCCCGCGATCTCCCTGTGATCAGCGTGGAACCCCGCTACGAGATCTGGCGCCGGCGCATCGAGGACGGGTTCGCGGCCCGGCGCCCTGCCGGGCGACCCCGGTGAACGACCCGCGCACGCCCCGACGAAGCACGAGGAAAGGGATTCGGCCGTGTACGACGCCATCGTGATCGGTGCCCGCGTGTCCGGCGCACCCACCGCCATGCTGCTCGCCAGGAAGGGGTACCGCGTGCTCCTGCTGGACCGGGCCACCTTCCCCAGCGACACCGTCTCCACTCACATGATCACTGTTGCGGGCAGCGCCCAGCTCCGGCGCTGGGGGCTGCTCGGCCAGATCGAGGCGTCCCGCTGCCCGGCCGTGACGAACATCGTCCTCGACCTGTGCTTCGACAGGTACGGCCACTTCACCCTGGAGGGCTTCCCCTATCCGGACGAGGACGGATTCGCCGCCATCTACGCCCCCAAGCGCACCGTCCTCGACAAGATCCTGGTGGATGCCGCGGCGGCGGCCGGCGCCGTCGTTCGCGAAGGATTCTCCGTACAGGAGGTACTCGTCGAGCAGGGCACCGTCGTCGGGGTGCGGGGACGCGGCGCCAGCGGCACCACCATCACCGAGCGGGCCCGGATGGTGGTCGGCGCGGACGGCCTGCGGTCGATCGTGGCCCAGACCGTCTCGGCGCCCGAGTACCACGTGGTTCCGGCCAAGGCCTTCGGCTACTACACCTACTGGGACGACGTGGAACTCATGGGCCTGGAGTTCTACACCCGCCCCGGGGGCACCGTCATCGCGTTCCCGACCCATGACGATCAGGCCGCCGTGTTCGTCGAGCGGCCCGAGCGCGACTTCGCCGATTTCAGGGCGGATGTGCACGCCCGGTACCTGAAGACGGTCGACGACATCGCTCCCGGACTGGGGGCACGCCTGGAGACCGGGCGCCTGGCACACCGGTTCATGGGAGCGGGCAATCGCCCGAACTTCTTCCGCAAGCCCTTCGGGCCCGGCTGGGCCCTGGTCGGGGACGCGGGCGTCCACAAGGACCCGATCACCGCTCAGGGCATCACCGACGCGTTCCGGGACGCCGAGCTGCTGGCGCAGGCCCTCGACGCCGGGTTCAGCGGACGCATGCCTCTCGAAACCGCCTTGCGCACCTACGAGTACCGCCGCAACGAGGCACTCAAGCCCCTGTACGACTTCATCGTGGACCACGCCGCGATGGAGCCGTTCGATCCCGCGTTCCAGGACGTGCTCGCCGCGATGCGCGGCAACCAGGACGCCGTCAACCGGTTCTTCGGAGTCATCCAGAACACCGTCCCCTGGGCGGAGTTCTTCTCCCCGCAGAACCTGTCCGCGCTCATGGGACTCAGCGCTGCGGACGTACCTGCCGGGCCCTGACCCGGCGCGGCGGACGCAGTCGCTCCGTCGACCGACGGGGTCGCGGCCCGGACGCGGTGCGGCCCATCCCTTCCAAGCCGGAGGTTCCCATGACCTATGTGATCACCGAAGCCTGCGTCGGCACCAAGGACACCGCCTGCTGGGAGGCGTGCCCCGCCGACGCGATCCATCCCGGCCCGGGCGAGCCGTCCTTCGGGAAGCACGAGCAGCTCTACATCGATCCGACCGAGTGCATCGACTGCAGTGCCTGTGAACCGGTCTGCCCGGTGGAAGCGATCTACCCCGAGGAGGACGTCCCGCAGGAGTCGGAGCGGTCGATCGCCGTGAACCGCGACTTCTTCGCGGCCCGCACGGCCTGACGCCCTGCCGCACAGGAGCGCGCCGAGTCAGGGATGGCGACGATGTCGCCCGGCTCGGCGCGGGCGGTGGGAGCCGGCGTCGAGGTGGTGCCCTCGGGAAAATCCGTTGCCCGTGCGGGGGCGGTCCTGCTGAACTCGAAGAGACCCGTCGTCACACACACAGGAGCGGTAATGCGCACTGCGTTCATGTCCCCCCAGGAAGGAACGACCCCCTCATCGAAGGACATGACGCTTCGTGCACATGCTCAACCTCGGGATCCTCGCCCATGTCGACGCCGGTAAGACCAGCCTGACCGAACGCCTGCTGCACACCGCGGGCGTGATCGACGAGATCGGCAGCGTCGACGCCGGGAGCACACAGACCGACTCCCTCGCGCTGGAGCGGCAGCGCGGCATCACCATCAAGTCCGCCGTCGTCTCGTTCGCGCTCGACGACGTGACCGTCAACCTCATCGACACCCCCGGCCACCCGGACTTCATCGCCGAGGTCGAGCGGGTCCTAGGTGTGCTGGACGGTGCCGTGCTGGTCGTCTCGGCCGTCGAGGGGGTCCAGCCGCAGACCCGGATCCTGATGCGCACGCTGCAGCGGCTGCGCATCCCCACCCTGGTCTTCGTCAACAAGATCGACCGGCGCGGCGCGCGGTACGACGCCGTCCTCGCGGCCGTGGCCGAGCGGCTGACGGCGGATGTCGTACCGATGGGCACGGCCGAGGGCCTGGGCACCCGCGACGCCCGCTTCGTCCCCGGTCTCGGACCGTCGGCACTCGACGTCCTCGCCGACCACGACGACGAACTGGTGGCGGCGTACGTCGACGGCACGGTGTCGCGAGACCGCCTGCACGCAGCCCTCGCCGACCAGACGCGGCGGGCCCTCGTCCACCCCGTGTACTTCGGCTCAGCCGTCACCGGCGCCGGCGTCGGAGCGCTCGTCGAGGGCGTCAGGCAGTTGCTGCCCGCGGCCGACGACGACCCGGAAGGGCCGCTCTCCGCCACCGTCTTCAAGGTCGAGCGGGGGCCGGCGGGGGAGAAGGTCGCGTACGCCCGGATGTTCTCCGGGACGCTGCGCACCCGTGACCGCATCCCCTTCGGCACGCAGGGCGGACCGCGAACCGCTCAGGCGTCCGCTCGCACCGACGGACCCGGCGACGTCCGCGCCGAGGGCCGGATCACCGCCATCAGCGTCTTCGACCGGGGCACGGACGTCCGCTGCGACGCCGTCCCCGCAGGGCGGATCGCCAAACTGTGGGGGCTGACGGACATCAGGATCGGCGACCCGATCGGCGAACCGCGCAAGGCCCTCGGGCAGTTCTTCGCCCCGCCCACCCTCGAAACGGTCGTCGTCCCGGCCGCCGGCACGGACCGGCGGGCGCTGCACCGCGCCCTCACCCGGCTCGCCGAACAGGACCCGCTGATCGACCTGCGTCACGACGAGATCCGGCAGGAGACCTTCGTCTCCCTCTACGGCGAGGTGCAGAAGGAGGTCATCCAGGCCACCCTCGCCGACGAGTTCGGGCTGGACGTCACCTTCCAGGGGACGACTCCGCTGTGCGTCGAGCGGCCGGTCGGCTCGGGTGCGGCGGTCGAGTTCAAGAAGAAGGACGACAACCCCTTCCTCGCGACGGTCGGCCTGCGCGTCGACCCGGCGCCGGCGGGGTCCGGCGTGGACTTCCGGCTGGAGGTGGAGCTGGGCTCGATGCCGTACGCCTTCTTCAAGGCCGTCGAGGACACCGTGCGCGAGACCCTCGGCCAGGGACTGCACGGCTGGCAGATCCCCGACTGCACGGTGACCATGACCCACTCCGGCTACGCGCCCCGCCAGAGCCACGCCCATCAGGGCTTCGACAAGAGCATGTCCAGCACCGGCTACGACTTCCGCGGGCTGACCCCGCTGGTCCTGGTCGAGGCCCTGCGACGGGCCGGCACCGAGGTCCACGAGCCCCTGCACCGGTTCCGCGTCCAGGCCCCGGTCGACACCCTGGCGGCCCTGCTGCCGGTGCTGGCGAGGCTGCGCGCGGTGCCGCAGAGCACCGAGACGCGGGGCACCTCCTGCGTACTGGAGGGCTCGGTGCCCGCGGCCCATGTGCACGAGTTGGAGCAGCAGCTGCCCGGGCTGACCCGCGGCGAGGGGGAGCTGGAGAGCGCCTTCGACCACTACGCGCCCGCCCCGCGCGGCACGGTCCCGGAGCGCCGCCGTACCGACCTCAATCCGCTGAACCGGAAGGAGTACCTGCTCAACCTGACGCGCAGAGTGAGCGGTTGAGACGGCCGAGCCAGAACTTACTCAAGAGTCAGCGGTGTTGACTGTGTCCTGAAATCGCCGGACTGTAGTGGACATGCGGAACTTACGGACGCGTCTGCTCGTCGTCCTGGTCGTCCTCTTCGGATCCCTGACGGTGGCGGGCCCCTCTCCCGCCACCGCCGCCCCCCTCCCCGGCTCCCTCTGGTTCGACGAAACGCCCCTCACCGTGCAGAACGGCCGTTTCACCGACGGCCACGGCCGCGAGGTCGTGCTGCGCGGCTACAACGTCTCCGGTGAGACCAAGCTGGCCGAGAACGGCGGTCTGCCGTTCGCCTCGGTGGCCGACGCGAAGAAGTCCGCCACCGCGCTGCGCGCCCTCGGCGGCGGCAACTCGATCCGCTTCCTGCTCTCCTGGGCGTACGCGGAACCCGAGCGCGGCAAGGTGGACACCGCGTATCTGGCCGCCGCCACCGCCCAGATCCGCGCCTTCCTGGACGCGGGCATCCGCGTCTACCCCGACTTCCACCAGGACCTCTACTCCCGCCACCTGTTCGACCCCGACAGCTGGTACACCGGCGACGGCGCCCCCAAGTGGGCCGTGGACGCCGGCGACTACCCGGACGAGTCCTGCGGTATCTGCCTCTTCTGGGGCCAGAACATCACCCAGAACGAGGCCGTGAAGCAGGCGTCGTACGACTTCTGGCACAACGAGCACGGCCTGCAGGACGCGTTCCTCACCACCGCCGAGAAGGTGATGGCGTATGTCGAGCAGCACACGTCCGCCGCGCAGTTCGCGGGCGTCGTCGGCTTCGACCCCTACAACGAACCGCACGCCGGCCGCTACGACTCCGGCCAGACCAGCCGCACCTGGGAACGCGACGTCCTGTGGCCTTTCTACGAGAGGTTCAGGGCCCGCATGGACGCGGCCGGGTGGCAGGACAAGCCGCTGTTCGCCGAGCCGAACCTGTTCTGGAACGCCAACCTCGACTTCCAGCGGCAGGAGGGCGGACTGCTCGACGCGGGCCCGCTCGGGCCGCGGTACGTCTTCAACACCCACTTCTACGACCAGAAGGCCATCTCCGGCGTCTTCATGTGGGGCAAGGCCGCCGACGGCCAGTACGCCGGCGACTTCGGCGCCCTCCGCGACCGCGCCACGGCGGCCCGGACACCGGCGATCGTCAGCGAGTTCGGCCACCCGCTCGCCGGGCCGGTCTCCGACAAGGCGCCCACCGTGCTCAAGGCGATGTACCAGGCCCTCGACTCCCGTGTGCCCGGCGCGAGTTGGTGGTCGAAGCCGACCGGCTCCGGCCCGGTGCTCTCCGGTTCGCAGTGGCAGTGGGACATCTACAACGGACGCCACCGCGAGCTGATGAACGGCAACCCCGACAAGGTCCTCACCGCCGGCGACGCCTGGAACGACGAGGACCTGTCCGCCGTACGCCTCGACGACTCCGGAACGCCGGTCCTGCGCCAGGACGCCCGGCTGCTCGACCGGGTCTACCCGAGCGCCACGTCCGGCACCACGGTCGCCTTCACCTACGAGGACCGCTCCCGGGACGGCGGCACGACCCTGACCTGGAACCCGGTTCCCAGCTCCCTGCCGAACGTGGCGCGGCTGGTGGCAACGGGTCAGTACGCGCTGCTGGTGTGGCGTTCGAACGACGGCTCCGCGCCCACCGAGCTGCATCTTCCGGCGTCCTTCCCGACCGGGTCCACCACGGTGGTCTCCGACCTGGCGACCGTGCACGCGCCGCCGTCCTACACCGCGGCGACACCGGTCGGCGTGGCCGCCGAACCGGGCGGCACGGGAAGCCGTCGGCTGCTGCTCACCGACACCGACTCCGGCGCCCTGCACTACGCGCTGGTGACGAACGGGGCGAGCGCCCCGTCGGCCGATCGCCTGGAGGCCGCGCGGTCCGAGCTCACCGCGTGGGCCGCGCGAACGATCGGCAAGTAGCCCCGTTCGCCCCTGCCCTTGCGTCAGGCCGCACGCCGGGGCCCGACGCAAGGGCAGGTGAGTCAACGGGCTACTCCGTGGGGCAGGTCCCTGAAGGCCCTGGGCTGATCAGCCCGCGGACGGGCCGGTCCAGCCGGCCGGCACCCGGGCCAGCCGCACCCGCTGCGGGTGGTCGCCCACCGGAACCGACACCTGCTTGCGACCGGTGGCGAAGTCGATGGCGGTGACCTGGTCGGTGCCGCTCTCGGAGACCACGCAGGACCTGCCGTCACCGCTGACCGTGGCCCAGTAGGGCTTGGAGGCGGTGACGAGCGGGCCCTCCTGGAGGGTGGCGCGGTCGACCACGGTGGCGTAGTCGTCCATCGTGCCCGCCACGCACAGCTTGCTTCCGTCGGGACTCATCGACATACCGTGGTGGCGCGAGTCGTTGACGAAGGTGGTGCGGTCGTCGCTGGTCGCCGGGTTCTTCGGCAGGGTCTTGGTGCGGGTGATCTTGTCGGTGGCGAGGTCGTACTCGAAGAACCCGTTGAAGAACGACACCTGGAAGTACAGCTTCGACTCGTCGGGCGAGAACACGGCGGGCCGGACCGCGTCGGAGTGGTCCTTCAGGCCGAGGGCGTCCAGGCGCGGGCGCATGTCGATGACCTTGACCTGCTTGTACGTGGACGCGTCGACGACGGTGACGCGCCGGTCGCCCTTCGTCCAGTCCAGCCAGGGGGCGTCGGTCTGCGTGTTCACGTCGCCGATCGCCATGTTGTAGATGTACTTGCCGTCCTGGGTGAAGATGTTCTCGTGCGGCTTGTCGCCGGTGGCGAACCTGCCCAGTTCCTTGCCGGTGTCGATGTCCAGCACATGCACGGTGTTGGAGGTCGAGGCCGAGACCGCGACCCGCTTGCCGTCGGGAGAGACCGCCATGTGGTCGGCGCGGTAACCGGACACGGGGAAGCGCCAGTTGAGGTCTCCGGTGGAGAGGTCGATGGAGACCACGTCGGCGAAGCTCGGCCGGGAGACGACCATCGCGCTGCCGTCCGGGGTGGAGTACATGTCGTCGACGAACTGGTCGTGGCCCTCCCCGACGCTGTTGCGGATCGCCATGAAGTAGATCCACTTGATCGGGTCGGCGTTGATCGCCGCCATCCTCTCGTCCTTGTCGGGGATGACGTCGATACGGCCGATCTTCGCGAAGTCGCCGGAAGACTTGAGGACATCGGCCGTCCCGTCCCAGTTGTTGCCGACGAACAGCACCTCGCGCAGGGCGGCTGCGGAGGAGTCGGCTGCTGTGGCGGCAGGAGCGGCTGCGACGGTCAGGGCGAGGGCGGCGGCTACGGAGCACAGGTGCCTGGGTCGGATGGCAGGCATGACTGCTCTCTTCCTCTGAGGTGGGGTCTCATGAACTGGGCATGCCAAAGCAGAAGGGAGAATCTGAACACCATTGCTTTCAGAATCAACTTACTGAAAAGTAAGGATGGGGTGCCCTTCTCCACAAGACCGCGGACACGACAAAATTGGCCGTCGGGTCGGCAAGGTGGCGGGAGGACAGTGTGACGGGCAGGCTCAAGGCGCCCACCGGCCGCTACGGCGGCAAGTCGGCCGAGGAACGGCAGGCCGAGCGGCGCCGCCGCTTCCTGGACGCCGCACTGCGGTTGTTCGGTGACCACCCGGGCTACCGGGGCACGACCGTCGCGGCGCTGAGCGAGGCCGCGGGCCTGTCGACACGCCAGTTCTACGAGGAGTTCCGCACCCTGGAGGACGTCCTCGCTGCCCTCCACCTCCAGGTCAACGCCTGGGCCGAGGAAGCCGTCCTGACCGCGGTCGCCGACGCGGAGGGCCTGCCGCTCGCCGAGCGCGCCACACTCATCTTCCGCGCGTACGCCGCGAACGTCACCGCCGACCCCCGCCGCATCCGCATCACCTTCGTGGAGATCATCGGCGTCAGCCCGCGTCTGGAGGAGCAGCGCCTCGCCCGCCGGGCGCGCTGGGTCGAACTCGTCTGCGCCGAAGCGGCGGCCGCCGTCGCCCGCGGCGAGGCGGCGCCGCGCGACTACCGACTCGCGGTGACGGCCTTCATCGGCAGTGTCAACGGGCTGCTGCACGACTGGAGCGCGGGCTGGGTGGAGGCGACACTCGACGAGGTCGTCGACGAACTCGTCCGCATCCTGCTCGGGATCCTGCAGCCCACGGCGCCGGGGTCGGGCGGGGTGTGAGGCGGGGGAGCGGGGCGCGGACGGCCCTGACCCGAGGACGCGCTGCCGGGGCGACCGGGTCGTCGGCGGCGGCAGCCGGGGGGCTCAGCCGCCGAGCCGGTTCACCGCTGCGAGGACGGGAGCCACACCGTCCTCGGCGGCCAGCCTCGCGGCGAGAGCCCGGGCACGACGGCCGTGGGAAGGGTCGCCGGTCGCATCGCGCAGTGCCCTCGCGAGGGCCTCTTCCGAGAACGTCCTCAGCGGCACGGCCCGGGGTGCCACGCCCAGCGCCACCAGGCGAGCGGCCCAGAAGCCCTCGTCGAACTGGATCGGTACGGGCACCGCGGGCACACCGGCGCGCAGCCCCGCCGCCGTCGTGCCCGCACCGCAGTGGTGGACCACGGCGGCCACCCGCGGGAACAGCACCGAGTGCGCCACCTCGCCGATGGTCAGGACGTCGTCCCCGGCGCCCTCCAGGCCGCCCCAGCCCCGCTGGATCACCCCGCGCAGCCCGGCCCGGCGCAGCGCACCGACGACCTCGGCGCTGAGCCGAGCCGGATCGGGCACGGTCGCGCTGCCGAGGCCCACGAAGACCGGCGGTGGGCCGGCGTCGAGGAAGTCCTCCAGCTCACCGGGCAGTTGAGCGTCACCGTCGTACGGCCACCAGTAACCTGCCACTTCCAGGCCCGGTCGCCAGTCGTGAGGGCGGGGCACGACCAGAGAACTGAAACCGTGCAGCGCGCGTCCCGTTCGCGCGCCGCGGGAGCCGCGACGGGGCAGTCCGAGCGTCGCCCGCACGTCCGGTACGGCCGCTGAGAAGACGCGCTCGACGGCCAGGTTCACACCGTGCCCGGCGAGACGGTTGCCGAGGCCGCCCCAGGATCCGCCACCCAGCATCGGCGGCCCGAACTCCCGCGTGGGTGCGAGGGGTTGCAGAGGAAGGTCGAGACTCGGCAGCGACAGGCCCTCGGCGATGGCACGGCCCAGAGGTGCGGTGGAGCCCGCCAGGAGCAGGACGTCGCTGGACCGCGCGGCCGCGAGCATGTCGTCCGTCATCGTCCCGGCCAGGCTCCGCGCCATCGACACCACGCGCACCAGCTTGCCCACGCCGGTGGCGCTGCGGTGCAGGCGCCGCCCGCGCGCGGACTCCAACTCCGCCCGCGGGTCCACCGGCAGCGGACGGAACCGTAGACCCGCTCGCGTCACCAACCGCTCGAAGCTGCCGTGCGTGACCAGCATGACCTCGTGCCCGGCCAGGGCCAGGGCGTGCCCGAGCCCGGTGTACGGGGCCACGTCGCCCCGGGAGCCCGCCGTCATGATCGCTACGCGCACCCGGCCAGTATGGCGGCGCGGAGCGCCGTGTGCACCGACGATGGCGAAGGGTGGCCCGTCCGTGGGACGCAATGGCCGAGACGCGAGGGGCCGGACCGTCACGTCGCGGTGGCCTGGCTCAGGCACACCATCACGACGCCCACGGCCGTCACGACCCACCCCAGCAGGCAGCCGGCCAGCAGACGGCGTCGCAGGCCGCGGTAGACCTCCTCGTACTCCTCCCGCAGGGCCCCGGCCCGCACCGCCGTGCGCTGCCAGGAGTCACGGGCGAGTACGAGGTACTCCGCTTCGAAACGACCCTCCAGGAACTCCCTCTGACCGTCCGTCAGCCAGTCGAGCGGGTCCGTGACCCGGGCGGCCGCGGCCCGTCCCTCGGCCCGGGCCGCGGCGAGCAGCAGATGGCCCTCGATGTCGTTGATCAGCGTGCGCGACTCCTCCATGGCGGTCATCGGCTCGTCAACTCCCGCTCCGGCCCGGGGGCGTCGGCGCCCACGAGGGGGTGGTGGAGGTCGAAGGCCGGGGACTCGCTCCGGATGCGGGGGAGCGCCACGAAGTTGTGCCGTGGGGGTGGGCAGGACGTGGCCCACTCCAGGGAGCGGCCGTAGCCCCACGGGTCCTCGGCGCCGACCGGCTTGCCGTACCTGGCGGTCTTCCACACGTTGTAGAAGAACGGCAGGATCGACGCGCCGAGCACGAAGGAGAACACGCTCGACAGCGTGTTGAGGGCCGTCAGTCCTTCCACCGCCAGATAGTCGGGGATCCGGCGCTGCATCCCGCCCACGCCCAGCCAGTGCTGGACCAGGAAGGTGCCGTGGAAGCCGATGAACAGCGTCCAGAACGTGATCTTGCCGAGGCGCTCGTCGAGCATCTTGCCGGTGAACTTCGGCCACCAGAAGTGGAAGCCCGCGAACATCGCGAACACCACGGTTCCGAAGATGACGTAATGGAAGTGGGCCACCACGAAATAGGTGTCGGACGTCGGGAAGTCCAGCGGCGGTGAGGCGAGCATGACGCCGGTCAGACCACCGAAGACGAAGGTGACGAGGAAGCCGACGGCCCACAGCATGGGGGTCTCGAAACTCAGCGAGCCGTTCCACATGGTGCCGATCCAGTTGAAGAACTTCACGCCGGTGGGTACGGCGATGAGGAACGTCATGAAGGCGAAGAACGGCAGCAGCACACCGCCGGTGACGTACATGTGGTGCGCCCACACCGTCACGGACAGACCCGCGATCGCGATGGTCGCCGCGATCAGACCCATGTAGCCGAACATCGGCTTGCGGGAGAAGACCGGGATGACCTCACTGATGATGCCGAAGAACGGCAGCGCGATGATGTACACCTCCGGATGGCCGAAGAACCAGAAGAGGTGCTGCCACAGCAGCGCTCCGCCGTTGGCCGAGTCGAAGATGTGCGCGCCGAACTTGCGGTCCGCCTCCAGCGCGAACAGCGCCGCGGCCAGCACCGGGAAGGCGAGCAGGACCAGCACACCGGTCAGCAGCACGTTCCAGGTGAAGATCGGCATGCGGAACATCGTCATGCCGGGGGCGCGCATGCAGATGATCGTGGTGATGAAGTTGACCGAGCCGAGGATGGTGCCGAAGCCGGAGAAGGCCAGACCCATGATCCACATGTCGGCGCCGACGCCCGGGCTGCGGACCGCGTCCGACAGCGGGGAGTAGGCGAACCAGCCGAAGTCGGCCGCGCCCTGCGGGGTGAGGAAGCCACCGACCGCGATCAGCGAGCCGAACAGGTAGAGCCAGTAGGCGAACATGTTCAGCCGCGGGAAGGCCACGTCGGGCGCGCCGATCTGCAGCGGCATGATCCAGTTCGCGAAGCCGGCGAACAGCGGCGTCGCGAACATCAGCAGCATGATCGTGCCGTGCATCGTGAACGCCTGGTTGAACTGCTCGTTCGACATGATCTGCAGACCAGGCCGGGCCAGCTCGGCGCGCATGAGCAGCGCCATCACGCCACCGATCACGAAGAACGCGAACGACGTGACCAAATAGAGCGTTCCGATCGTCTTGTGGTCGGTGGTCGTCAACCACCGGACGGCCTTGACGCTCTCGATGTCTCTGATCCTCTTCACGCCCCGTCTGTGTCCGCCCACCGTCCGGACGTCACACTTGCCGGGGGCGACGAGGATCACGGAAGAGGGTGTGACGATCCGGCGGGTGCCGGACATGGACGGAACATGAGCAACGACGAGATCTTCGCCGCTGCCTATCGCGAGCACTACTGGGCGGTCAGCCGCTATGTCGCGCGGCGACTGGACGGGCGCATGAGTGAGGTCGAGGAAGTGGTGGCGGAGGTGTTCACCGTCGCCTGGCGGCGCCGGGACGACCTTCCGGCCGCCCCGCTGCCCTGGCTGTACGGCGTGGCACGCAACTGCCTGGCGAACGCGGTACGCGGCTTCGGGCGCCGGCGACGGCTGGTCGACCGGCTCGGCAACGACGACACGGCACACGGCCGGCACATCGAGGCCGGTCCGGACGCCGAGTCACCAGGCGCCTGGGTGCACGAGGCACTGGCCCGGCTCTCCCCGGCGGACCAGGAGGTGCTGCGGCTGACCGCCTGGGAGGAACTCGGCGTCGACGAGATCGCCGTCGTCCTCGGCTGCGGCAGCCGGGCCGCGGCGATGCGGCTGCATCGCGCCCGCCGGCGCCTGAGAGCCGAGATCGACCGCATGACACCCGCGACCGCATCGAAGGAACACGGCCATGGCTGACGAACTCGAACTCCTGCGCCGTGCCGATCCCGTGCCGGCCGACGGCAGCCACCTCGCCGACGGACCCCTGGACGACCGCGCCGAACGCCACCTCGCCCGGCTGCTGCACGGCAGCCCCACCGAGCCCAGGCGGCGTTTCGACCGTCCCGCACAGCACCCGCGGCACCCGGCACGCCCTCTCGCCGCACCGGCCGAAACCCCGACCACGCCCGGTACGAGGGCTTTCGTCCGGCACACCGAGAGCACCCGCCGGACAGCGCGGGCACCCCACAGGGCCTTCGCGACACCCCCTGGCCGCCGTATGGCATGGGGCCTCGCGGCCTCGGCGGTCGTCGCCGCACTGGTGTCGGCGCTGCTGCTCACCGCACAGACCACCGCGCCCGCGGTCGCCGCGCCCCGCCCGCTGGTCGTGCGGGCCGACTCCACCCCCGTAGCCCTCGACGCCGTGGCACGGCGGGCGGCGGCGGCCGCGGCCGACGGGTCACCGGCCCTGCGCAAGGGCACCCATGTGCAGTCGTGGAGCCTCGGCATGAGCGAGGACGAGCCGCCGATCACTCTCCCCGAGGAGCGCATCGTGCGCTGGCACGCCGACGACAGCCGCACCGAGCTGGTGGTGGCGACCGACCCGAGGCATCCGGGCCGGCCGGTGCTGCGCGAGACGGACGGCGAACCGCGTCTCGTCGAGGACGGCCACGTCCTCAGCAGGCGGACGTACCCGCCGAGTTGGAGCGACGCCCCGCCCGAGTCACCGCCGCCGCACGACGCCGCCGGGCTGCGCGCCTACCTCCAGCAGACCCGGTACAGCGACGACCCGATGGACGCGGCGGGCCTGCTGGACGCCGTCCAGGTCCTGCTGGACCACTGGACCCTCGGCGCCCGCGAGACCGCCGCGCTCGCCGGACTCCTCGCCGACACCGAGGGGTTGCGGCCGGCCGGGCAGGTGACGGACCGGCTGGGAAGGCGGGGGCAGGCGTACGTGTACGAAGCCTCCGGCATCCGGCGCATGCTCGTCCTCGACCCCGCCACCGGCACGGTCCTCGGCCTGGAGACCACCTTCACCGCGGACCAGCCGGAGTACGGCGTCGAGGCCGGGGACGTGATGGAGTACAGCGCCTGGATGCGCTGACGCGACTCGCGCCGCGCCCTGCCGCGTGGTCAGCCGGGCCAGGTACCCGTCAGGCGGCGGGTCGCCGTGGCTCCGGCGCGGTCGACCCCGGCCTTCACGGCGGCGAAGATGGCGCCCTGGACGGTCGCCGCCGTCAGGACCTCCTTCCAGGTGCGGTCCTCGTCGGTGGCGTCCGGTGCGTCCTCGTCGTGACCGAGCATCTTCCACGTCTGCTTGAAGGCCGCGCCCGCCAGCATGCCGCTGACGGCCCCGAGGGCGAGACCCACGGGCTTGTAGGCGATCTTTGCGCTGTTCATCGATGGGCTCCCGCGCGACGACGGCGTGCCAGCAGGACGGCACCGCCCACCGCGGCCGTCCCGACGAGCAGGGCACCGGGGTGCTGCCGTGCGGTCCGCAGGCCGCGGTCGGTCCGCTGCCGGATGGGCTCGGGCGTCCTGTCCTGCACCATGTGGCCGGCCCGGGACGCGGTGTCCAGGACGCGGTGCGCGGCCCTGTCGGCCTTGTCCTGCACCGGCTGCGGCACCTTCTCCCGCACCCGCCGCGCGACGTCGGCGGCCGTGTGGCCGACCTGTTCCCTGGCCTCGTGGGCCTTCTCCTGGGTACGGCTCTTCACATCGGCCCGGGAGGCGAGCTCCTCCACGGTCCTGCCCAGTTCCTCCCGGGTCTGCTCGATCTGCTCGCGCAGTTCGTCGGGGCCCTTGCCGGGCGTGGCGCCACCGGTACCGGTCATCGCTGTGCCCTTTCCCTGATCTCGGCCGCATCGGCCTTGACACTGTCGATGGACTGCTCGGGTGTGGGCGGGGTCGCCTGGCGCACCTTCGCCCTGCCCACCGCCGCCATCACCGCGGCGACGACGAGCAGCCCCCCCGTGATGATCAGCCCGGCGGCCCACACCGGCAGCGGCACGGCGAGGGCCGCGATCGCGGTGGCGACCATCGCCTGCAGGGCGAGGAAGCCGACCAGTCCGGCACCGCCGAACATGCCGCCGCCCATGCCCAGGCGCTTGCCCTTCTGAGTCATCTCCGTCTGGGCCAGCCGCATCTCGGCGCGGACCAGGTCGGTCAGTTCCCGGGAGGCCTCCTGGACCAGTTCACCGACCGACGCGTCGGAGCGGGAGCGGTACCGCGGTTGCAGGGTGGTCATAAGGGTCACCTTCTCCCCTTGCGGATGGGGTTCGCGGATGGGCTGTGACGCCGGGTACCCGGGCGTCGCCCTGCCGTACCGCGCGGCCGCGTCATGTGTCACGCAGGCGGCGCCGGTCCTGTTCGTCCCAGGCGCGGGTGTCGCGCGGGGCGGTGTAGGGCTCCTCCTCGGGCGGGTGCCCGCCGGCGATCGCGCGCTGCCGGGCGGCCTCCGCGTCGAACTCCAGACCGAGCAGGATGGCCAGATTGCCGACCCACAGCCAGATCAGGAAGACGATCACGCCCGCCATCGTGCCGTAGGTCTTGTTGTACGAGGCGAAGTTGGCGACGTAGAACGCGAAGCCCGCGGAGGCGATCATCCAGATCAGCAGCGCGAGACAGCTGCCCGGGGTGATCCACTTGAAGCCGCGCACCTTGGCGTTCGGTGTGGCCCAGTACAGGATCGCGATCATGGTGGTCACCAGGACGGCCAGGACGGGCCACTTGGCGATGGCCCAGGCCGTCAGGGCCGTGTCGCCGATGCCCAGGGTGGAGCCGACTTCGCGGGCCAGGGCGCCGGTGAACACGACGATCAGCGCGCTGAGCACGGCCAGCACCATCAGGACGACGGTGACGCCCAGCCGGACGGGCAGGACCTTCCAGATCGGACGCCCCTCGGGCATGTCGTAGACGGCGTTGGCGGTGCGGATGAAGGCGGCGACATAGCCGGAGGCGGACCACACCGCCAGGACCAGACCCACGACGGCCATCACGGACCCGACGCCGCTGTTGCCCTGCAACTGCTCGACCGCGCCGGTCAGGATGTCCCTGGCCGAGCCGGGCGCGAGCTTGTTGATGTTGTCCAGGACCGCGTTCGTGGCGGATCTGCCGGCCAGGCCGAGTATGGACACCAGCACCAGCAGGGCAGGGAAGAGCGACAGCACCCCGTAGTAGGTCAGCGCCGCGGCGCGGTCGGTCAGCTCGTCGTCCTTGAACTCCCGCAGCGTGCCCTTGAGCACCGCGCCCCATGCCCGCCGGGGCAGTTCCCCCGGGGTGTCGGGCGCCCGCTCCTCCACCTGCGGATCCGGCCCGAACGACTCCTGCGAGTCCTCCGACGTGCCGGATGCCTCCGGCTCCGCCCGGTCGGCGGGCGCCCGGTCGGGGCCTGTGTGCTCGGTGCCGGACGGCGGTGACGGGCTGTTCCGCCCTTGGTGTTCCTTGTGCCTGGATTTGAGAAGTCGGTTCATGGGCCCCGGGTATCCCCACTTCCTCGGGCTCACGCGCGGCCACGCTCTCGTAAATCGCGGGTCAGCCGCTCCGGCCGGACGGGCGGCGGGGAAATCCGGCGACGGGCGGCGGGAAAATCCGGCGACACCCTCGATACGCCCTGTTACCGTCGCTCCCATGAAGGTCACCAGGCACATCCGCACCGCAGCCGCGCGAGCGACCAGCTCCTCGGCTGCCGACGCCTGACCCCATCCCCCCGGCGGCCGGAAACGGACCGTCGGTGTGCGCCTTCCTTCTCTCCCAGGTCGAAACCCGTTCCGCGGTCCTCTCCGGTCCCCATGACCCGAAGGAAACCGCGATGACCACCACACCGACCACCGACGAGATCCTCGGCACCTTCACCGACTTCTTCCGCGAACGCGGACACGAGCCCGTCAGCGGCGGCACGCTCCTGCCGCCGCCCTCCGACCCGGTGCTCTTCACCACCTCGGGCATGCACCGGCTCACGCCCTACCTGGAGGGCCGGCCCCATCCACAGGGACGGCGCCTGGTCGACGTCCAGCGCTGTCTGCGCACCACCGACCTCGACGAGGTCGGCGACCGTACCCATCTGACCGTGTTCGAGATGCTCGGCTCCTGGTCGCTGGGCGACTACGGCCATACCCAGAGCCTGCGTTGGGGGTACGAGCTGCTGCACGACGGATTCGGCATCCCGCGGGAGCGGATGCACGTCAGCGTCTTCGGCGGGGACGACGAGGTCGGCCCCGACCATGAATCGCTGCGCCAGTGGCAGGAGTTGGGGCTGCCCGTGGAGCTGACGCGCGACGACAACTGGTGGTCGCACGGTCCCGTCGGCCTGTGCGGCCCCGACTCGGAGATCTTCGTCTGGACCGGGAACCCCGGCACCCCGCCCCAGGGCACCCCCACCACCGACCCACGGTGGGTCGAGGTGTGGAACCACGTCAGCATGCGTTACCGACGTCTTGAGGACGGCGGCCTCCAACCCCTCGAACAGCCCTGTGTGGACACGGGCATGGGACTGGAACGACTGGTGACGGTCCTCCAAGGACACGACTCCGTCTACGACACCGACCTGTTCGAACCGTGGACGAGGCTGCTGCCGCCTCTGTGGAACCTGGGGGAGACACCGCGACGGCTCGTCTGCGACCACCTGCGCTCAGGGATCGTCGTCATCGGTGACGGCGTACGTCCCTCTCCCACCGGACGCGGCTATGTCCTGCGCCGGCTGATCCGCCGTGCCCTGACCACCCTGTGGCGCGACGACCCCTCCCGCACCCTGTCGGACCTGCCCGAGGAACTCCTCGGGCACACCCTGGACCACTTCCGGCAGCCCCGCGGCTCCTCAGAGGTGCGCCAGGTGCTCGTGGAGGAGGAACGGCGCTTCGGTCGCCTCCTGGAGCGAGGGCGCCGGGTGCTGGACGGGCCGCGGTTCGACGGGCCGCTGAGCGACGAGGACTACCGCTACCTGCACGACACCCACGGCCTGCCACGCGACCTGGTCGTGACGCTGCGCATCCCTTGACCGTGGGCCCAGGGTCCAGGTCGCCTCGGGGAGACCTGGACCTTCGGCGGCTCGCGTCCGCGGCGGCTTCGGGCTTCGCCGGCCCCCCGTCCTCGGAGGCTCCCCCTACTCGTCCCACGCCTCGATCAGGATCTGCCGGGAGATCTTGCCGTCGCGCAGCGTGATCATCGACTCGGACAGGACCCGCACCCCGTCCGCGTACTCGCAGGACTCGCTGTAGGCCGCGTGGTCCCCCTGGACGACGCACCCCTCCAGCTTGTGCGTCATGTCGCGGCTGTAGACGTCGCCGAGCATGTCGGCGATCTCGCCGCGGCCGCGCAGCACCTTGGGGTGGCTGGGCTGGGAGTTGCGGTTGACGACGCGCAGTTCGGCGTCGTCGGCGTACAGCGACAGCAGCGTGTCCGGGGTCTGTCCCTCGATGCCCCGGCGCAGGGTCTCGGTGTCGAACGACGGGTTCGTGGTGGTGCCCATGGTGACCTCCTGCGAGGCCCGCGGCACGGCGAGGAGTGGCCGCGAGGACCTCTGATGAAGAGACTCCTCCGCCCCGTCGGACTCGGCAAGCGCAGCCCGATCGCTGGGCCTGACGGGTGAGCCCCGCGGGGTGGCCGTGTCCGGCGGCGGCGCCCTTCCGTTCCTGGAACATGATCTCAACTCCGATTCTCGCCGCCGCCGTTGGTCTCGCCGCAGGCCTCACCGGTCTCGCCGCGCCGCTGGCGGCCCCGGCCCACGCGGACACCCGGAACGCGGGACCCCAGCTGAACCCGATCACCGCGCTCGACTCGCTCGCGACGACCGGGATCCCCGAGCAGCACAAGCACCGGGTCCCGAGGGTCTCGCAGCAGCTGGGTCACCTCGATCACATCAACCAGCTGAACCGGCTCTGAGGACACCGCCGCGTCACCGACTCACAGCAAGGGCCGTCCGGGATCGCGCCGGACGGCCCTTCGCGTGTGCCCGCAGCGAGGTGCCGGGAGCGATGGGCCGAGAGCGATGCGCCGAGAGTGACGTCCCCTCCACCCAGCGGGGCCGACACGTGGGCGGGTGGGGAGGCCGGGCGGGACCGCCATCGGGCCACCACGTCCTTCGGGGTGCCCAGCCGACCGGCCAGGAGGAGACCCGCGAGGAGACCCGCCCCCGTTCGCGACGGGCCGCGTCCCGGCATCGGCTCAGGGGACCGCCGTCGGAGCCCTGCGCCCCTTACCGGACGGCACCGGCTTCCGACCCCCGCCCCCCCCGGGAGGGGCACCGGGACCGTGCCGCTCGCCGTCCCGGCGCCGTCAGCCGGCCGTCGCCAGGAACTGCGTCGCCGCCAGCTCCGCGTAGAGCGGATCCCGCGCGACGAGTTCGCGGTGCGTGCCCACCGCACGTACCCGGCCTGCGTCCATCACCACGATCCGGTCGGCCATCGTCACCGTCGACAGCCGGTGCGCGACGACCAGAACCGTGGTCGTACGGGCCACATCGGCGACCGTGTCGCGCAGGGCCGCCTCGTTCACCGCGTCCAGCTGCGAGGTGGCCTCGTCGAGCAGGAGCAGCCGAGGGCGGCGCAGCAGGGCGCGGGCGATGGCGACACGCTGCCGCTCGCCTCCGGACAGCTTGGTGCCGCGATGCCCGACCAGGGTGTCGAGCCCGCCCGGCAGCCGCGCGACCAGGTCGTCGAGGCGCGTGGTCTTCAGCACCCGCGCGACCGTGTCGTCGTCCGCCTCGGGATTGCCCAGCAGCAGGTTGTCCCGCAGCGAACCGGACAGGACCGGGGCGTCCTGCTCCACATAGCCGATGGCGGACCGCAGCCGGGGCAGCTCCCAGTCCGCCAGATCCCGTCCGTCGAGGGTGATCGTCCCGGCCTCCGGGTCGTAGAACCGCTCGATCAGTGAGAACACGGTCGTCTTGCCCGCCCCCGAGGGGCCGACGAACGCCGTCATGCCCTGCGCGGGGACCGCGAAGGTCACGCCGTGGTGGACGTACGGCAGATCGTCGGCGTACCGGAAGCGGACGTCCTCGAAGGCCACAGCGGCGGGCTCGGCCCCGGCAGCGGGCAACGGCGCCGCCGCGGCGGCCGGTTCGGCGGGCAGCCGCAGCGCCTCCTGGATGCGGGAGAGCGCCGCCGACCCCGTCTGGTACTGCGTGATCGCGCCGACGACCTGCTGTATCGGCGACATCAGATAGGACGAACAGCAGGAACGCCACCAGCGTGCCGATGTCGATGGCCCCGGTCGCCACCCGAGCCCCGCCCACCGCGAGCACCGTGATGAAGGCGATCTGCATGGCCAGCCCGGCCGTGTTGCCCGCCGCAGCCGACCACTTGGCGGCCCGCACGCTCTGCCGCCAGGACTCCTGTGCCGCCTCGTGCAGGGTCCGTTCCTCCCGGTGCTCGGCGCCGGACGCCTTCACCGTGCGCAACGCGCCGAGGATCCGCTCCAGCGAGGCACCCATCACCCCGACCGCGTCCTGCGCCTGCCGGCTCGCCTTGTTGATGCGCGGCACGATCACACCGAGAACGGTGCCGGCGCCCAGGATCACGCCGAGCGTGACCGCCAGCAGCACCGGATCCACCAGGCCCATCATCACCACCGTCGCCACCAGCGTGAGCCCTCCGGTGCCGAGGCCCACCAGCGAGTCGGTGGTGACCTCGCGCAGCAGCGTCGTGTCCGAGGTGATGCGGGCCATCAGATCGCCCGGCTCACTGCGGTCGACGGCGGTGATGCGCAGCCGCAGCAGATACGACGACAGGGAGCGCCGCGCGCCCAGCACCACCGACTCGGCGGTCCGCCGCAGCACGTACGAACCGAGCGCTCCCAACGCCGCGTTGGCCACGACCAGAGCCGACATCAGCAGCAGCGCCCCCGTGACGGCCCGGTCGTGGGACAGGTCGTCGATCAACTCCCGTGCCACCAACGGGAGGACGAGCCCAGTCGCGCCGGTGACCAGCGAGAGCGCGGCGCCCGTCAGCAGGGCCCACCGATGCGGGCGTACGTATGCGAGGAGCAGTCGCCACGCGGGCTGGTCGGTGGGCGGCTGGGCTGGGCTCACGGCGCTCCTTCGGAGTCGGACGGGAGCACTCAGGCTACGTCGGACCGTCCGCGCGGGCGTGCCGGTTTCGGGCGCGGGACGTGCCGCCGTCCTGGCCGGATGATGTGAAGGACAGGGTTCGGTGCCTTTACCGATCGGCCACGACTAGGGTCGGAAGTGGACGGAGAGCCGCCGAGGGAAGGGTGGAGCGCCATGGCGCAGGAAGTACGCGGCGTGATCGCACCGGGCAAGGACGAGCCGGTGCGGGTGGAGACGGTCGTGGTGCCGGATCCGGGGCCGGGTGAGGCCGTGGTGAAGGTGCAGGCGTGCGGGGTGTGCCATACCGACCTGCACTACAAGCAGGGCGGCATCAGCGACGACTTCCCCTTCCTGCTGGGCCACGAGGCCGCGGGTGTGGTCGAGGCGGTGGGCAGCGGGGTCACCGATGTCGAGCCCGGCGACTTCGTCATCCTCAACTGGCGTGCGGTGTGCGGCCAGTGCCGGGCCTGTCTGCGCGGACGCCCCTGGTACTGCTTCGCCACCCACAACGCCCAGCAGAAGATGACCCTCGCCGCCACCGGCCAGGAGCTCTCCCCGGCCCTCGGTATCGGCGCCTTCGCGGAGAAGACCCTGGTCGCGGCCGGGCAGTGCACCAAGGTCGACGCGTCGGTGGCCCCGCAGGTCGCGGGCCTGCTGGGCTGCGGCGTGATGGCCGGGATCGGCGCCGCGATCAACACCGGCGGCGTCGGACGCGGCGACACGGTCGCGGTGATCGGCTGCGGTGGGGTCGGGGACGCGGCGATCGCCGGGGCGCGCCTGGCCGGGGCCGCGAAGATCATCGCCGTGGACATCGACGACCGCAAGCTGCAGAAGGCGCGGTCCATGGGAGCCACCCACAGCGTCAACTCCGAGGAGACCGACCCGGTCGAGGCGATCCGGGAGCTGACCGGCGGTTTCGGCGCGGACGTCGTCATCGAGGCGGTCGGCCGCCCGGAGACGTACCGGCAGGCCTTCTACGCCCGTGACCTCGCCGGCACGGTCGTCCTCGTGGGCGTACCCACCCCGGAGATGAAGCTGGAGCTGCCGCTGCTGGACGTCTTCGGACGAGGCGGAGCGCTGAAGTCGTCCTGGTACGGCGACTGCCTGCCGTCCCGTGACTTCCCGATGCTGATCGACCTGCATCTGCAAGGCCGCCTGGACCTGGGCGCGTTCGTGACCGAGACCATCGAACTGGGCGAGGTGGAGAAGGCGTTCGAGCGGATGCACCACGGTGACGTCCTGCGCTCGGTGGTGATGCTGTGATGGTCGCCCGTATCGAACGCCTCGTCACCTCCGGGCAGTTCACCCTGGACGGCGGCACCTGGGACGTCGACAACAACGTGTGGCTCGTCGGCGACGACCACGAGGTGGTCGTCATCGACGCCGCCCACGACGCCGACGCCATCGCCGAGGCCGTCGGGGACCGCCGCCTCACCGCCATCGTCTGCACCCACGCCCACAACGACCACATCGACGCGGCGCCCGCCCTGGCCGACCGCACCGGCGCCACGATCTGGCTGCACCCCGACGACCTGCCGCTGTGGAAGCAGACCCACCGGGACCGAGAGCCCGACGCCCACCTCCAGGACGGGCAGATCATCGAGGCCGCGGGCGCCGACCTGAAGGTCATGCACACCCCGGGCCACGCGCCGGGCGCGGTGTGCCTGCACGACCCCGGTCTGGGTGTCGTCTTCACCGGCGACACCCTCTTCATGGGCGGTCCGGGCGCCACGGGCCGCTCCTACTCCCACTTCCCGACGATCATCGGCTCGATCCGTACCCGCCTGCTGTCCCTGCCCCCCGAAACCAGGGTCCTCACCGGCCACGGCGACGCCACCACCATCGGCGCGGAGGCCCCGCACCTGCAGGAGTGGATCGACCGGGGCCACTGAGGCGAAGGGCGGAGCGCGAGGGCGAGCCGCTCGGCCCGCCCCTTCCGCCGCTTGGACGAACTCTCTGCAAAAGAGGACAGAAGATGTCCGGCTTACCCGGCACCCTCAAGAGCGACCACGCTCACACGGGTACGGGAGGCCGGACATGGCACAACCGCTGAAGGACAGGGTCGCACTCGTCGCCGGGGCGACACGGGGAGCCGGACGCGGCATCGCCGTCGAGCTCGGGGCGGCCGGCGCCACCGTCTACGTGACGGGACGCAGCACGCGCGGCCGGCGTTCGGAGTACGACCGCCCCGAGACCATCGAGGAGACCGCCGAACTGGTCACCGAGGCCGGCGGCCACGGCGTCGCCGTACCCACCGACCACCTCGACCCCGCACAGGTACGCACGCTGGTCGACCGTATCGAGGACGAACAGGACCGCCTCGACATCCTCGTCAATGACATCTGGGGCGGCGAGAAACTGTTCGCCTGGGACAGCCCGGTGTGGGAGCACGACCTCGACAAGGGGCTCCGGCTGCTCCGGCTCGCCGTCGAGACCCACGCCATCACCAACCACCACGCCCTGCCCCTGCTCCTGCGCCGGCCCGGCGGACTGGTGGTCGAGATGACCGACGGCACCGCGGACTACAACCGCGACCACTACCGCAACTCCTTCTTCTACGACCTCGCCAAGGCATCCGTCCTGCGCATGGCCTTCTCCCTCGGGCACGAACTCGGACCCCGCGGCGCGACGGCCGTCGCCCTGACGCCGGGCTGGCTGCGCTCGGAGATGATGCTGGAGGCGTTCGGGGTACGGGAGGACAACTGGCGCGACGCCCTCGACCGAGTCCCGCACTTCGCCATCTCCGAGACCCCGCGCTACGTGGGCCGCGCCGTCGCCGCCCTCGCCGCCGACCCCGACGTGGCGCGCTGGAACGGCGCATCCCTCTCCGCCGGGCAGCTCGCCCGGGTCTACGGCTTCACGGACCTGGACGGCAGCCGCCCCGACGCCTGGCGGTACGTCGTGGAGGTGCAGGACGCGGGGAAGCCGGCGGACACGGCCGGCTACCGCTGACGCGGAACCGGGTCGGCCGCCGGGAGCGGCCAGCGCGCGGAGTGGCCGGGCGGCAGGCCGAGATCCTCCCGCACGGCCGTGTAGTACCCCTCCCGTCCGTCGCGCTGCCGCTCCAGGAGCGCCCGCCACACCTCCGGATCCCGCCTCTCCTCCCGCACGAACCGCTCCATGTCCATCGCCGACACGACCCAGGCCCGTGCCCTGTCCACCACAGCGGGGCTGCCCAGCATGAGCAGCGCCTCGCCCGAGGGGTCCCGGCGCGAGGTCGCCTCGGCCAGCAGCGGCTTGGCCTCTTCCAGGGTGAGGGGATCCGGGTGCGGGTCGATGCCCAGTGCGGCGGCGACCCGGTACGTCACCGTGACCGTCGTCTTCACCGACTGCGCGTAGTCGGCGTAGACCGCGAGCCGTCGCTCCTCCCAGCGCGCCGCCTGCTCACGCCGAAACCTCATCCGATCGCCCCGCACGACCACCACGTACGAACCGAGCGCGCCGATCACGACGCCCATGAGCGCGGGGAGTTGCTGAAGGAACACCGACATGGAGGAACGTTATCCGTCCGGGTGATCGTCGTGGCAGTACGGTCGGGCCATGACGGACACGACGCGCTTCGCAGGTCACGGAGTCATGATCACCGGCGCGGCCCGCGGTATCGGCGCCGCCACCGCCCGACGGTTCGCCGAGGAGGGGGCGACGGTCCTGGTGACCGACCGGGACGGGCCCGAGGCCGAGGAGACGGCGGCACGACTGCGGGGGGAGGGGCACGCGGTGTGGGCACGGGTGTGCGACGTGTCCGACCGTGCGTCGGTCGAGGCCGCCGTCGCGCATGCCGTCGACGCCTGCGGCTCCCTCGACGTCCTGGTCAACAGCGCCGCCTCCTGCACCCCGGACACCCCGCTGTTCGAGGACGGACCGGACGAGGCGTGGGCCCGCGACCTCGACATCACCCTGACCGGCGCCTACCGCTGCTGCCGGGCCGCCCTCCCGCACCTGGCCGCCGGCGGGCGCGGTGCCGTCGTGAACATCGGCTCGGTCAACGGCCTCCAGGACTTCGGCAACCACGCCTACAGCGCCGCCAAGGCCGGCCTCGGCTCCCTCACCCGCACCCTCGCCGGCCATGCCGCGGCCCGCGGTGTCCGCGTCAACCTGGTTACTCCGGGGACGGTGCGCACCTCGGCTTGGGAGGGACGGGACGAGGAACTCGACGAGATCCGCACGCTGTACCCCCTGGGCCGGGTCGGCGAACCCGAGGACGTCGCCGCGGCGGTCGCCTTCCTGGCATCCCGTGACGCGGCCTGGATCACCGGCACCACTCTCACCGTCGACGGCGGCCTCACCGCGGTGAACACCGGCTTCCGGACGGCGGTCCGGCACCCCGACGACGACTGAGACGCACGGTCTCGCGGTGCGCCGCGCCACGCCCCGGTGCCCGGCGAACTTCACCGTTTGGTCACAGCCCGCTCCGGGCCACAACCGAGCCCCCCGTACAAGGGTCTACCTGGCTGAAGTCCACAGAGACACGCCACAGACACACGCTAGGGAAGGGTCCGGGCATGGGGGACATACGCAGACGGCGAGCCGTCGCACTCGGCATCACCGCGGGGCTGGTCGCGCCGCTCGGCCTCACACTCGCCGCCGCACCGGCACAAGCGGCTCCGAGCTGCACCACCCAAGCCGGTCCTTATCAGAAGAAGGTGGAGAAGTTCCTCGGCCGCCCGGTCGACGGCAAGCAGTCCGCCGCCGACTGCAAGGCCATCCAGGCCTTCCAGACCAAGCACGGCATCACCCCGAACGCCGGTTACGCGGGGCCCGTCACCTGGGGCGTGATGGACCTGATGAACAAGCAGAAGGCCGTCGGGAACAACCCCAACAGGGACGGCAAGTGCCCGGTCAACAAGGGCCGCATCGCCTGCGTGAACCTCACGCTCCAGCTGAGCTGGATCCAGGACGGGGAAAGGCTGGTCCACGGCCCGGTACCGGTGCGCACCGGTCGCAACGGCTACGAGACGCGCACCGGTCTGAAGAAGATCTACTGGCGCAACATCGACCACGTGTCGAGCATCTACGACGTGCCGATGCCCTACGCCCAGTTCTTCGACGGCGGCCAGGCGTTCCACCAGGTCGGCGTCAGCATGTGGAACCCGCCGGGCTCGCACGGCTGCGTCAACATGACCAAGACCGACGCGAAGAAGTACTGGTCGCTGCTGAAGAACGGCGACGACGTCTACGTGTACGGCCGCAAGCCGGGCACCTGACGAGGCACGGGCACCCGGTCCGCTCCGGGACGTCCGGGACGTCAGAGCGCGGGGGCGTCCCCGAAGTCCGGGATCGCCAGCCTGACCCCGCCCTGCCGCGCGGACTCGTGGGCGACGATGCCCGGCAGGGTGTAGCGGGCCGCCACCCACGCGTTCACCGACGGCAGGGTGCGGGTGTTGACGGCGGTCACGAAGTCGTCGACGAGGAAGTGGTGGCTGCCCTCGTGACCGTTGTGCAAGTGGTCGAACGCCCGGGGCAGCCGCGACCGGTCGTGCACGGGGGCCGAACCCGAGGTGAAGGCAGCCCGCAGATCCGGTGCGATGTGCTGCAGTGACGGGTCGTCAGGGGACATCGTGGGCTTGGGCTCCAGCAGCTCGCTGATGTCCTGCACCCCGTTCTTGTCCTGCCACAGGGCCACCGTGGCCAGCTGCTCCATGCTCGCCTCGGTGCCGAAGAAGCGGAAGCGGGACTCCCTGATCTGCGAGGGGTAGCCGACCCGCCGGAACTCGTTCGTACGGAACGAGCCGCCGCCCGCCACCTCGAACAGCGCGGTCGCGTTGGACATGTCGTTGTCGAACCGGCTCACGCTCCGGTCGAAGACACCGTCGCCCCGATCGTCCACGACCCCGATCGCCGAGACGCTGACGGCATGCGTCTGCCAGGCACCGAGCACACCGCCCACCGAGTGCGTCGGGTACAGCAGCGGGGGATAGCTAGCGGTCGACTTCCACCCCTCGCCGCCGCTGTACCGGTACGCCTCGTAGAAGCCCAGGTCCATGTCGTGGACGTAGTCGCCCTCGGCGTAGAAGAGCCGTCCGAAGGCGCCCTCGGCGATCTGGTTGCGGGCGTGCACGGTGGCCGGGTTGTACTGGCTGGTCTCGCCCATCATGTAGGTCAGGCCGGTCGCCTTGACCGCGTCGATGATCGCCGCGATCTCCTCCGCGGTGATCGCCATGGGGACCGCTGAGTACACGTGCTTGCCCGCGTTCAGGCCCTGGACGACCAGCGGGCCGTGCGTCCAGCGCTGGGTGAATATGGCGACCGCGTCCACGGCCTTCGACTCCAGCATCGCCTCGTACGAGGGGAAGGTGCCGGTGAGGCTCTCGGCGGCGGCGAGTTGCTCGGCCCGCTCGGGCAGGAGGTCGGTGACGTAGACGTCGCTGACACCGGGGTGGGCCAGGAACAGCTTCGCGAACTGGCCCGAGAACTGCCCGGCGCCGACGATGCCGAGGGAGAACGTCATGGGGGATGCCCTTCACTGGTCCAGGATCAGGTGACTTACTTTCGTAGTGGAAGAATTCATCCGTCAAGGGGTGGTCTTCTTCTTTCGCGGACCCCTCAGCTCGGCCATGTTTGCCGTCCATTAGCTCGTGTTATTTTTGGAGAGGAAAAAACGAGGCGTCTACGCCGTGTGGGAGCCTGACGACCATGACCGCAGCAGCCGCCAGCTGGATCCCCCTCAGCCCCGGTGAACGCTCGGTGGCGATCGAGGTGCTCCTGGATGGGCCCCTGTCGCGCACCGAGCTCGCCCGGCGGCTCGATCTGTCCGCGGGCAGCCTCACCCGGCTGACCAAGCCCCTGATCGAGTCGGGACTGCTGATCGAGGTGCCCGAAGCGGGCTCGTGTGCGCAGGCGCGTCAGGGTCGTCCGTCGCAACCGCTGGACGTCGTCGCCGAATCGCGCTCCTTCATCGGCTTCAAGATCACCGACGACATGGTCTACGGCGTCGTGACCACCCTCCGCAGCGAGATCGTCGCCCGCTACGACCGCCCCCTCACCACCCACGCCCCCGTCGAAGTGGCGGACCTGCTGGGGCGGATGACCGGCGAACTCGCCCGCCATCACCCTCGGCTCGCCGGTATCGGCATCGGTGTGGGCGGTCTCGTCGAGGACCGTGCCGTGGTCGCGGAGTCACCGTTCCTGGGCTGGAGCGACGTCCCGCTGGCCCACCTGGTCGAGGAGCGCACGGGGTTGCCGGTAGTCGTCGAGAACGACGTCGCCGCCCTCGTCGAGGCCGAGACGTGGTTCGGCGCCGGTCGCGGGCTCGACCGCTTCGTCGTCCTCACCATCGGCGCCGGCATCGGGTACGGCCTGGTCCTGGGCGGCAGGCGAGTGCCGTACGCGGAGGAGGACCGCGGCTTCGGCCGTCACTGGATCGTCGATCCCAACGGTCCGCTCACTCCCGACGGGGAGCGGGGCAGCGCCGCCTCCCTGCTGGCCATCCCCAACATCCGCTACCAGGTCCGGGCCGCCACCGGTCGCGACCTGACCTACGAGGAGATCCTGGAGCTCGCGGCGGCGGGCGAGCCGATGCCCGCCCGTGTCATCGCCGAGGCGGCCCGCGCACTGGGCACGCTGGTCGCCCAGATCGCGAACTTCGCGCTGCCGCAGAAGATCCTTCTCGCCGGGGAGGGAGTCGGGCTCATGGACGTCGCCGACGAGACCGTGACGAAGACCATCCGCTCGCTCCGGCACCCGCTCGCGGCGCCGGTCGACCTGGAGACCAAGGTGTCCGACTTTCACGACTGGGCGCGCGGCGCCGCCGTTCTGGCCATCCAGGTGCTGGTGCTGGGCGCTGCGGACGCGTGAACTCGGCCGCCCGTGCGGGTACATGGACGTGATCAGCACCACTGTCCGTTATGCCCGCTTTGCTCTTACTTGCTCACGCGGCCTTCACCTCGGGGGTCGTATGCTTCACAACATGTCCACCAGTGTTGAAATCGCCTCCGATCGCTCGGCTGACGAGGTCAACGAGGAGATCCGGGCGCTGTGGCGCCGGTCGGGCGGGACACTGAGTGTCGAGCAGCGCGAGGAGTACCAGCGCCTCGTCCTGGAGTGGGCCGCCGCGGTCCCGCAGCAGGTGAAGGCAGCCTGACCACCCGCCTCGGCGACCCCGCCCCCTCCTCGGCGCACCTCGTCAGGCATCGCAAGACCGTCCCGGGGCACCCCTGATCCGATGGGTGCCCCTTCTGGCACCGACCTCCGCCGCCCGCTACGGCATCGTCGACTTCGCAGGCGGCACGCACTTCCTCACCGCTCCCTGAGCCGGGGTGCCACGAGCACCGTCGTTCCAGTGAGCGCCGTAACGTCCGTACCCCTGTCCGCGCTGCGCGGCGGTGGTCGTCGCCCTGCTGACCCTCGGTCGGCGGGGCGACACCGGTCACCCCCAGGTCGCCGAGTAATGACGTTGGTAGGCCTTGCGGTCCTGCTCCGCGCGGATGAACCGGGTCGCCACCAGCGCGACCAGGCTGCCCGCCACGACGAGCAGGCCGGGACCGACGTTCTTCGGGTCCGCGAGCCGGGACAGCAGCGTCGAGGCGTCCACGCCCGTCACCGGGGCCGACGAGCCGGGCGAGGCCCCACCCGGCTCGATCGCGCTCTGCGTTCCCGAGGGAGCCGGCGCGGCGCCCTGCTGCCCCCCGCCGTTCTGCGCCGCCACGATCAGCTTCAGATCGAGCGCGGCCAGCGCCTTCGTCACCGGCTGGAAGAACGTCGTACCGCCGGCGGTGCAGTCCCCGCTGCCGCCCGACGTCACCCCCAGCGCGACCCCCTCCGAGAACATCGGCCCCCCGCTGTCCCCGGGTTCGGCGCACACGTTCGTCTCGATGAGCCCCGTCACCGTCCCCTCGGGATAGTTGACCGTCGCGTTGAGCGCCGTCACCTCGCCGTCACGCAGCCCGGTCGTGCTGCCGCTGCGGAACACCCGCTGTCCGACGGCGGGATCGGCGGCGCCGGTGATCCGCACGCCCTTGCCGTCCCCGATCGACACGACGTCCGCCCCGGCACCGGCGTCCCCGCTCGCGTACTGGACCAGCGAGAAGTCACCGCCGGGAAAGTTCTGCTCGATGGTCTGACCCAGCTGCCGGCGGCCCTGGTTGTCGGCGAACCACACGGAACCGTCCGGGCCGCAGTGCCCGGCCGTGAGGATGAAGTCCCGCTTCCCGTCGGTGACGTTGAAACCGGCCGAACAACGCCCGGCCGTCGACAGCATCGGCAGCGCGCCGTTGAGCCGCGTGGTGAACGTCCCCTCGGTGCGCTCCATGCGCACGAAGCCGCCGAGGCCCTCGGCGAGCTTCGTCATCCGGGACCAGTCCCCTGCCGAGACGGTGCTGTCACCGCGTACGACCACCTCGTTGGACCGGTAGTCCATGACCCACGCCGTGCCGGTCACCCGCGGCGCCGAACGCAGCGCGGACGTCGCCGACTTCAGCTCGTCCATGCTGTGGTCGACCATCTTCGGCTCGGCGCCGGCCTCGCGGACCTCGTCGGCCGCCTTCTCGTCGGTGACCGCGACGACCGGCTTGCCGTCGGCACCTAGCCAACTGCCCGCCGTACGGGACGTGCCCAGACGGGAGACGAGATCGCTGCCGGCGTCGGCGGCCGAGGTGGCGTAGGTGCGCGGGACGGTGGTATCGGGAGGCTCGCTCGCCACGGCCCGTGTGACCATCGTTCCCCCGAGAAGGAGTCCGCCGACGGCCGCCAGCCGTGTCACTCGCCGGACGAGACGTCGTCGTGCGTGCCTCATGCATGGCTCCCGAACCAGTACAGCGCGGCGTCAACGCCGCGGGGCCCTCCCGTGGTTGAGCACCCTCTCTCCATACGTGGCCCGGCGCGCCCGTGTTCACCGCACGGCTGATCGTTCTTGCTCGGGTCGCCGCCCGAGCCGGGCCCCGCCGCGGGATCCCGCGGGCGAGCCCGGAGGGCAGGCCGCCGGCCGCACGCGGGGACCGAGTCGTGTGCCGATCCGCCCCGGGCTCCCGTACCTGACCGGCTGCCGGACCCACGGACAGCAGCCCGCACGCCGGCGGGGCGAACGCGTCGGAGGTGGAGCCCGCGGCCGTCACCGTCCCGTACTCGCCGTTCCCGGCAGCCGCACAGCCCCCTATCTTGTGCCCCATGACCAGGATCCCGCACGCCACGTCCGGTGAACCGAACCCCCTTCGCGCCCTCACCCTCGACCACCTGCGACGCCGAACGAGCGTGAAGTGGCGCGCCTACCCCGACGACGTGCTGCCGCTGTGGGTGGCCGAGATGGACGTACCGCTGGCCGAACCCGTCGTACGCGCTCTGACCGACGCCCTCGCGCTCGGCGACACCGGCTACCCGACGGGCACCGGTTACGCCGAGGCGCTCGCCGGTTTCGCGGACAAGCGATGGGGCTGGGCCGGGCTCGCCGTGGAGCGGACGGTCATCGTGCCCGACGTGATGCTCGGTGTGGTCGAAATGCTCAAGCTGGTCACCGATCCGGGCGATCCCGTCGTGGTGAACTCGCCCGTGTACCCGCCGTTCTACCAGTTCGTCGCGCACATGGACCGACAGGTCGTCGAAGCCCCGCTGGGCGCGGACCTGCGCATCGACCTCGACACCCTGGACGCGTCGTTCCGGCGCGCGACCTCGGGCGGCCGACGCGCGGCCTTCCTGCTGTGCAGCCCCCACAACCCGACCGGCACCGCACACACCCTCGACGAACTGGCCGCCGTGGCCGCCCTGGCCGACCACCACGGCGTCCGCGTCGTCGCCGACGAGATCCACGCACCGCTCACCGCCGCGGGCGTCGACTTCGTGCCGTATCTGAGCGTCCCGGGCGGCGAGAGCGGACTGTCCGTCATGTCGGCTTCGAAGGCGTGGAACCTTGCCGGCCTCAAGGCGGCCCTGGCCGTCGCCGGCCCTGCGGCCGCCGCCGACCTGGCCCGGCTGCCCGACGTGGTCAGCCACGGACCGAGCCACCTCGGCGTCATCGCCCACACCGCCGCCCTGCGCGACGGCATCGGCTGGCTCGACGCCCTGCTCGCGGGCCTCGACGACAACCGGCGCCTGCTTTCGGACCTCCTGGCCGAGCACATCCCCGCGATCACCCACCGTCCGGGCGAGGCCACCTACCTGGCCTGGCTGGACTGCCGCGCCCTCGGCCTCGGCGACGACCCCGCGGAGGTCTTCCTGCGCCGCGGGAGGGTCGCGCTGAACTCCGGCATCCCGTTCGGCACCGGCGGCGCGGGGCACGTACGGCTGAACCTGGCCACGTCGCCGGAGTTGATCGAGGAAGGGGTAGGGCGGATGGCGGCGGCCCTCGCCTGACCGCTCACCCCGGACGGCCGCCCGGACCCGGCCGGACGGGGAGGTGGGGGCCCGGAGCGGCGCCCCCACCCGCCTGCCTACACTTCCGGCCATGGACGACACGTCGCTCGACCTGCTCGGCTCGGGCAAGTACCTGCTCATCACCACCTACCGCAAGAACGGCACGGGTGTCCCCACTCCGGTCTGGGTGGTGCGCGACGGCGACGCGCTGGGCGTGTGGACGGTCGCCGACTCGTGGAAGGTCAAGCGCATCCGGGCCCGTTCGGACGTCCTCGTGGGTCCCTGTGACCTGCGGGGCAAGCCGACCGGCGAGCAGATCCCCGCCACCGCCGAGATCTGCGACGAGGCCACCGGCGCCCGCTACCGCGCGCTCATCGCCCGCAAGTACGGGATCACCGGCCGGCTCACACTCCTCGGCAGCAGACTGCGCCGCGGCGTGAACGGCACGGTCGGCATCCGTGTGACCCTGTCGCCCAAGGACTGAGGCGCGGGCGGTGGCACCGCACCGAACGGCCGGGCCGCGCACGGCGACGACTAGGGCCTGTTGCGAAAGTGGCGTCGTCGCCCGAAGGGCGGCCGCGCGGCGTCCGGTGCGTGCTCTCGGCGTGCCGCCCGGAAGCCCTCGTACTGGGCGTACTCGGGCTTTCGGGCGGTGCGGCGAGAGTGCGTGCCGGGCGTCGCGCGGCAGGCGCCACTTTCGCAACAGGCCCTAGCCGTGCGCGGCCCGACGAACTCACCGGGGGAGCGGACGGCGACCGTCGCCCGCGGTGACCGCGTCACCCCCGCGCCGCCCCGGTGAGCGGATCACGACGCGTCGAGCACCGTGCCCTTCATCTCCGAGGCGCCGGGCTGCGGTTCACCGAACTCGTCCTCCAGCCGGAACCGCACCGACTCGGCCGGTTCGGCGACCCGGTCCGCGACCGTCGGCAGCCGTACCTCCGTGCTGGTCCGGCCGGGCTCTACGGCCGCCCACAGATAGAGGCCGTCCAGCTTGGACAGCGGCCGTTCCGGATCCGGGGACACACCCGCGTTCTCCTCCAGCCAGGCAGGGTCGACGTCCTTCGTCGACAGTTCCCGGCCTCCGGTGACGGGAAGCACGGCGAGCTGCCCGCCGACCTCCGCGTCGGCCACCGCGGACAGGGAGACGCGCCACTTCAGCGCTTTCCCCTCGGTCACCCGGTCGGCGACGGGCGTCACGGAGATCGAGGGCTTCGGGTCGTCGTTCTCCACGGTCACCCCGCCCAGGTGAGCGCCCACCACGGAGTCGCGCACCGCCTTCACGAACACGTCGTGCGCCACGTCGTACCCGTAGCGGCCGTTGCCCTCGACCTTCACCGGTACGTCGATGGCGTGCGTGCCGGGCCGGACCGTCACCAGCCGGTCGGTGACCTTGCCCGTGACCGGGTCGACGACGAACAGCCGTACCTGCCCACCGGCCTGCCCCGAGACCCGGACGGGCACCTGGTGGGTCAGCGTCCCCGCGTTGCCCTCCTTGACGGTCAGCCGGCCGACGTCGACCCGGGACAGCGGGGCCTCCCGCACGTCCGGTGTGCCCGGCCGCCAGGCCCAGGCGTCCATCAGCCACGCCCGGCCGGATCCCGTGCGCGGCGTCAGTGTCAGGGACTTGACACGGCTCAGGTCGAGTGCGGCCGCGTCGTCCGCCCCGACCGGCACCCGCACCTCACGTGCCCAGTAGGAGGCGGTGCGGTCCGTACCCGGCAGCCCGTCGACCTTGACCCGGCCGAGGGTCCGCCGGCGTCCCGTGGTGTCGGTGACGGTGACGTCCAGCCGCGTCCCGGTGGTGTTCGGCGGCACGATGACGCGCAGCGCCAGCGCCTTCGCGCCTGCCAGGGACTGCGGCCGGTCGGGTCGTATACGAACGGGGTGCCCCGCCTCGGACCAGCGCAGCGCTACCGCGCGACGGCCCGGCTCACGGTCGGTCTCCCAGCGTGCGAAGTGGGGTGAGGGCCCGTCCCTCTCCTCCGACAGGCACGCCTTGGCGGGCGAGGGATCCACGGCCGAGCACAGCCGGCCCCCGCGTACGGCCATCCTGCTGTCCGGCAGGAACCCGGCGCCGCGACCCGCGCCCACCGCGTGGGTGAGGACCTGCGCGGGATCGGCCGAGGGCGCCCGGCGGCCCGTGCCGTCGAGCAGCGGGCGCACCCGGTCGTCCCCGGCGACGAAAAGCCGGGCGGCCGCGGCGATGTAGGTGGCGCCGGCCCGGTGCTGCTGGTCGGCGGTCAGCCGGGTGCGGGTGCCGGGGGAGCAGACCCGGTCGGGCCGCTCATCGTCGTGCCAGAAGTCGTCTTCGGCGGGCGCCTCGGCCTGCCCCGGCGTCCACTCGCTGTTGAAGTAGTTGTGGTTGGCGCCCACCATGTACACCGCGCTGTGCAGTGCGGCTCCGCGGCTGACGCGGCGCGTGCCGTCGACGTACACCTGACCCTGGAGGTCGGAGACGTCGCCGTCACAGCCCGGCAGAATCGTCAGCGACGGCACATCGGCGACCGGGTTCTGACCGAAGATCGTCGGGCCGATGAGGACGTTGCCGCGGATGTGCCACCGCACCGGGCCGTGGTACCCGTCCTGCTGCGCGGGCGGCGGGTAGAGACTGTCCATCGCGGCCCGGTTGACGCCCTCGCCACCCCGGGAGTGCCCCACCAGGAGCACCTGCGACAGATCGGCCCTGGGCGCACGGCGTACGGCCGCCGGAGCGGAGTCCGGGTTCGCGGACCAGTCCGCCCAGCGGGCGAGGTGCTGCCGAACGAGCGAGGAACGGGCCTGGGCGCCACCGTCCTCGGCCTGCCAGTCCTGCCCGTTGACACCGTTGGCGGAGATGGAGACGGTCACATAGCCCTGGGAGGCCAACAGGCGCTGGTCGCGCAGGTAGCCGCGGTGGCTGGGAACCGGCTTGGCGCCGTCGGCGCAGGGCCAGTCGCCGGTGATCTCGCCCTGCGGGGTGTAGCAGGTGACGTGACGTCCGTGCAGGAACAGGGCGAGCGGACGAGTGCCGTCGGCGTCCTCGGGCGCCACCACCACGGCCCGCATCTCGACCGGCGCGGGGAACCCGGGCAGCCGTACGGGGTCGAGGTCGTACTCGCCCGTCACCGTCCGGTACGTGCCCGGCTTGCCGGGATCGACCTCGTTGGCCGGCAGCCGCCGCGGCACGGTCACCGCCGAACGCGCGCCGGAGCGGGCACCGGGCGCGTCCAACCTGCGTCCCGCGGCCCGTACTTGCAGGTCGCCCACCGAATCCAGCCGTACGCCGTCGAGGCGGAGCCGGAACGTGCGCCCGTCCTTCGCGGGCTCGGGCCGGCCGAGGAGCCGGTCGCCGGCGTAGAACTCCACGCGGGCGTCGCCCATGGGCACCCGGTCGTCGGACCGCCACTGCAGCGTGCGCGCGGCCCCGTCACCGGTGATGCTCCAGTCCGCCGGAAGACCGCCGTTCCCGTCGGCGGTCTTCCCCAACGACCGTCCCTCCGGGGCCTGTTGCGCCTGAGCCCACTCCGGCGAGGCGCCCACGCCCACGAGTAACGCCACCGCGGTGACCCTCGCCCACACTCCGACTCTGCTCGCGCGGGGTGACCCCCGTCGCCGGGCACGGATCACGTGCCCCTCCTTCCGCACGCCCCGGGACGGCCCCGGGGCTCTCACTCCGGGAGGACGGGCAGGAGGTACATGTGCGTTGCCTGTGAAGGGAGTCGACTCAGAAGTCCGGCCGCCGACGACACCGTCCGCGTGCTGAACCGGACGCCGGACAGGACGGCGTCTTGTTGTGCCGGCGGCGCGACGACGACGTACCGGCGGGGAGGTGAGGAGAACCGCCGCCGACCCGGGCCGGCTCCGCCGGCGGCGTGCCGCACGGGAACACGGCCGCCGAGCAGGCGGGCGGTTTCCGGCGCGCGCTGCGTCCGCCGGGGCGGCCTTCGAGGGGTGCCGATCGCCCACCCCACGGCCGCCGTACGCGACGGCGCGCCGTCGTTGCTCGCCGCCACCCCGTGCTTCGAGAGCGGACGGCCCTTCGCCGTGCGGGAGTCGGTGCCCGGCGTCGGGGAGCGCTCAGGCGGCCTGGGGCCGGGCGCCGCTCAGGTCCAGGCCCGGTAGGGCTCGTCCATCAGCTGGAACACCGGCTCGCCCCGGACCGGGTCCTTCGCCGTGGACAGCCGGACCCGGTCGCCGCTGTGGATGCCGATGGGCGGACCCATCACCCGGCCGCGTACGACGAACCCCTCGGCCATCTCGACGAGCGACACATTGCGCGCGGCGGGGGTGTTGCGGTGGACGACCGTGGAGTGCCGGACCGTCCCGATGCCCTCGCTGCGCTCCGTGCGCAGGTCACTGCCCTGGCACACCGGACACAGCAGCCGGTGGTACATGGCGGTGCCGCACCAGGTGCAGCGCTGGAAGAGCATGGCCTCCGTGTCCGGAGCCGCGGGGTCGAGGACCCCCGCCCCGAAGCCGGCGGACTGGCGAGCAACGGTTCCTGAGTGGTGGTACACGCTGGTCAACTCCCTGCACTCGGCCGGAATCCCACGTGCGCGGGTCATCCGTGCACGGATGTGCGCGGTTCACGTGCCACCGTGCACGCCCACAGAGTATGGCACTCAGTGCCACTCGTAAAGGCACTCCGTACCCCTAATCTGGCGGGTGACCTCGGGGGAGCGCCCGTGCCGACGAGGCGGGCCGCTCAGTCCCGTCCGAGCGTGGTCTCGATCTCCTGGACGACCCGCCACAGCGGCGCCCCGCGCCGGGAGACCACGACCACCACGTCGTCGGGCTGCCCGTCACCGGCCGGGCGCGGGGTCGGGGCGGCACCGAAGGCGGACTGCACGTATCCCAGGGCGTGGTCCACCGCGGCGCTCGCGTCGCCCTGCCCGTCCGAACGCAGCCAGGAGCGCAGCGCGTTGTTGTGCGCCGCGACCACGGCGGCGGCGATCACGTCGGCCTGGAGGGTCCCGTCGGGCCGGCCGGCGAAGCGCTCGCGCAGGTACTCGGCCAGGGCGCGCTCATAGCGCCACACCACCGACAGCTCGTAGGCGCGCAGTCCGGGCACCTGCTTGGTGAGCCGGTAGCGCTGCACGGAGAAGGTCGGGTTCTCCGCGTACATCCGCAGCACCAGCCGGGCCGCGTCGCACACCCGGCGCACCGGCTCGTGTTCCTCGCCGCTCGTGGCCAGGAAGGCCGTCATGTCGGCGAGGCACCGCTCGTGGTCCGGGAAGACCACGTCCTCCTTGGAGGGGAAGTACCGGAAGAACGACCGCCGCCCCACACCGGCGAGCGCCACGATGTCGTCGACCGTCGTCTGCTCGTAGCCCCGCTCCAGGAACAACTGGAAGGCCGCCGCGACCAGGGCCTCCCGCATCGGGGGCTTCGCCGCCGCGGCATCCGTCTTCTCGCCGCGGCCGGGCGCCGCGCTGCTGGAGCTCATGGACGGGAACGTAGCACCAGAGCGCCGCAGATGGCACTCAGTGCTGTGTCAGGAGGGAACTGAGTGCTGCCGGTCGCGAGATCGTGGTGACGTCGGCGATTGTTCGGCGGATGCCGGTCCGCATACGATCGGCTGCCGTCCCCGCCGAGGAGCCCGCATGCCGCCCGTCCGACCTCGCCTGCTGTACGTCACCGACCTGGCCTACCAGGCCCGCGGGCGGCGCTACTGCGACGAGGACGTCTTCCTCACCTCCCGTCTGCGGGACGCGTTCGACATCGCCCTGTGCCACCCCGGGGACGCTGCCGCGCTCATGGACGCCTTCGACGCGGTCGTCGTCCGCAACAGCGGACCGGTCCTCGGGTACCAGGACGCCTACGACGACTTCCGGCGGCGGGCGACCGGTGCGGGGGTACGTGTGTACAACCCGCTCTCCGGCAGGGCGGACATGGCCGGCAAGCAGTACCTGCTCGACCTGACCGCCGCCGGGTACCCGGTCATCCCGACGGTGGACCGTGTCGAGGACCTGCACCTGCTGCCCGAGGCCGGCCGGTACGTCGTCAAACCGAAACTCGGCGCCGACTCGATCGGGCTGCGGATCGTGCCGGCCGAGGAGGCGCGTGAGCTGGTCACCGGGGACGTCCTCGTCCAGCCGTGCGTCGACTTCGCCTACGAGGTCTCCTTCTACTACGTCGACCACGCCTTCCAGTACGCCCTGCACGCGCCGCACCCCGACCGCCGCTGGCAGCTGGAACCGTACGAACCCAGCGACGACGACCTGGAGTTCGCCCGGTGCTTCATCGAGTGGAACGGCATCGAGCACGGCATCCAGCGCGTCGACGCCTGCCGTGCGCCGGGCGGTGAGCTGCTCCTGGTCGAGCTGGAGGACCTCAACCCCTATCTCTCCCTGGACGCCCTGGACGACAGGCGAAGGGACGCCTTCGTCGCCGCGATGCGGACGTCCCTGCACGGTTTCCTCGCCGCGGGGGCCTGAGCGCTGCCGAGCGTCCCGCGACTCGAAGGCGGCCATGGCCCCTCGCCGCACCGGCCGTAGGCGAAGGGCCGCGCTGAACCGGTGGGACGGCGGCCCCGTATCACTCCGGGGGGCGGCAAAGCCCCGAGCCTCGTGAACACGGGACGGAAGGAGAGCGGTGTGCCCACACGGCCCGATCCCGCACAACCGGACGACGAACCGGCCCTGGAACCGATCCGCGTCCTGCGCCCGCGCCGCACCGACGCCCTCGCGGAGTTGTTCAGGGAACTGGAGCAGGAGCGCGGCGACTACGAGTCCGTGCCCCTGCCGACCTCCGAAGCCGAGGACGCCACACAGGAACTGCCGCCCGTCGCCGAGCACATGACCGCCGGTGCGAGAAAAGCGCCGAGACCGCGCGGCGGTGACCTCGGCCCGGATCCCGCCACCCGCCGACGATCGCACCACACCACCCTCGCCGTCGCCGTCGTCACGGCGGCCGCGGTCGTGGGCTTCGGCGGTGCTCTGCTGTTCGCGGAGCGCGGCGACGGCGTGTCGGCCGAGGCCGCGCCCGGTCGGTCCGCGACGGGCTCCGATTCCGCCGCACCCGCCCCGACGGCCTCGGGCGGGCCCGGCGACGGTGGGCCCGGCGACGGCGCGCCCGGTGGCGCCGCACCCGGCGCCCCGCCCGCCTGCACCGCGTCCTACCGAACGGTCAACAGCTGGCAGGGCGGCTACCAGGGCGAGGTGACGGTGACCAACGCCCCCGCCGCTGCCGCCTCGGGCTGGACGGCGACGGTCGAACCGGTGGACGGCGCCCGCCTCACCCAGGTCTGGGACGGCACCCTCGGCACCGCACGCGAGGGCGCGGTCACCGTCGCCAACGCGTCGTGGAACGGTGCGCTGGAGCCCGGTGCGAGCGTCACGTTCGGCTTCATCGCCGACGCCTCCGCCGCGACCGGCGCCCCCTCGGCGAAGGTCAGCTGTGCGGCGACGGCCGACGGCTCCTGACGGCCGCCCGACAGTCCGCGGCACCGACGCACGGCCCGCGGTCCCGGGACCGCGCTCCGAGGCCGGTGGTGTGCGGTCCGGTGGACGTGGCGCGGGATGTGGAGGCGGGAGGGGATCAGCGGCCGTGGTCGACGAGCGCGCGGGAGACGGCGCGCACACTGCGGGCGATGTGCTGCAGTTGCATCACCTCCGCCGCGTACATCTTGATGGTGTGCTCGATCACCGACTCGGGCATGCCGAGCGCGGGCAGGTCGGCGCGCGCGGTCTGAAGCGCGGTGCGGGCGACCCGGATCTCGTTCTGTACCTGTATCTGGGCGTGGCGGGCGAGCAGCACGGGGTGGCGGATGAGTGCCGGATAGCTGGCGTAGCGGGCCGGCACCAGCTCGCGCAGCCACTTGGCCGCCGACCGCTCCCAGTCATAGGAACCGGGGGTCTTGACCTGGCACGGCCAATCCGGGGTGATGCGCGTGGTCGTCAGGGGCATGGTCCATCGCTTCCGGTGTGCGGCGTCGTTCGGGGTGTCCGACGGAGTCGGGGCGGCCCCGGCCTAGGGGATGACCGGGGCCGCCGCCACGGGCGCTCGCGCATGCGATGCCCGACCGAACAACGTCAGCGCCGACGCGGGTAGGAGACGGCGACTTCGTTGTCCGTTGAGGAGCCCGGAAGGCAGGCGGAGTTCGCACGACGGATGGGGTGACGTGCGCATGAGCGGACCGGCTGCTTTCTGCGGGCGGATGTTGCGTGTGCAGTATTTATATATGCCGTCCGCTTTGCAAGACGTATGAAAACATTCATGCGCGCTTTGAACTGAATGATGCCCCTGCGGTGGGATTTGGTGTGTGGGGAGACGCGTCCTGATGTGGGGACGCCGTGAAGGATCAGTCCCGGAGGAAGAACTGGTGCTGGTCGGAGATGTGCTCGTACTCCTCCAGCCGCGCCTGCGTGCGCTCCGGGTCGGCGTCGGTCATGGCCTGCAGCAGCGCGGCCGCCATCACGCCGGGGGCGGCGTAGGAGTCGAAGACCAGCCGGGAGCCGGTGCCGGTGGCGAAGACGACGTCGGCCGTGTCGGCGACCGGGCCGAGCGCCAGGTCGGTGACCAGGGCCACCCGCAGCCCGGCACTGCGTGCGACCCGCACCGCGGTGAGCGTCTCCTGGGCGTGGCGGGGCATGGAGAACGCCAGCACCCAGGTGCCGCCGGCCTCGCGTGACTGCAGCAACGCGTCATAGGCGACGCTGCCGCCCCGGGTCACCAGTCGCACGTCCGGGTGGATGCGGCGCGCCGCGTAGGCGAAGTACTCGGCGAGGGAGGCGGAGATGCGCAGTCCGAGGATGGTCAGCGGGGTCGACCGGGAGAGCTTGCGGCCGATGTCGATCACCTGGTCGGGGTCGGCGAAGTCACGCCGCAGGTTCTCCAGGTTCTCGATCTCGGCGTCCACCGCGGACTGCAGTTCGTTGGCGCCGTTCTCCTCGGCCGGTGCCGGGCCTCCGGCGAGGGCGCCCAGGGCGATCGCCTGGAGCCTCTCCCGTAGCGCCGGGTAACCACTGAAGCCGACCGCGCCCGCGAAACGTGTCACCGAAGGCTGGCTCACGCCGACCCGCTCCGCCAGGTCGGTGATCGACAGGAACGCCGCCTCGGTGATGTGCTCGATCAGGTACTGGGCGATGCGCCGCTGCCCCGGCGACAGCCTCGGCTGATCGAAAAGCGTCCTGAGCTGGGAAGTCGGGGATGCCTCGACCTCCGGGACCGTCTTGCCCGAAGTGATTGCGGATGCCTGTGCGCGTGCCTGCTGAGGCGATGGCACCGGTGCGCCTCCTTTGTCTCCCACAGTGCTTCAACATAGCTCACACACTGTGGCGACCAAGTGCGCGAAGAGGGTCGACGCTCAACGGTGATAGATCGTGATCGAGTGGCCGACCGCGTCGATCGGACGACTGCTGTCGATCAGTTCGGCCAGCCGCCCGGTCGCCTTGGCCGCCGCGGAGTCCGAGACGACCAGGAGCCCGCGCACCTCTCGAACGGGCACCTGGCGCGGGTCGGCGGCCCGGATCCCGTAGAACGACGGCACCCCGGAGCCCTTGTACACGAGCCAGATCCGCTCACCCGGGTACCGCTCGCGCAACCGGTCGGCGAGCCGGCCCAGGTCCTGACCCCAGTCCACGTTGGAGTCGTGCAGCCGCAGACGCGTCTTGTGCGGACCGCCGAAGGCCTCGTTGGAGTACGGCAGGTAGTACGGGTACGTCCGCACCGAGCTGATCGCGACGAACAGCACCAGCGCCCCCACCGCGAGCGGTGCCCACCGCCGTCGCACCGTGAGCACACAGCCCGCTGCCACCGCCAGGAACAGCGGCACGAACAGGGCGTACCGCGTGCCGAAGTCCCGCGACCCGAGCATGGCCGCGGCCAGCAGCACGCCGCTGGGGAGCAGCAGGTACGGTGCCGCGGGCCGCAGCCGCCGTACGCTCACCAGCGTGAGGGCACCCGCCGCCCACAGGGCCAGCATGCCGAGCGGTGTCTTCACCAGCAGCGCGGCCGGCAGGTAGTACCACAGCGACCCGGTGTAGAGGCGGCCGAAGAGAAAGCCCTGCCACGGGTGGTTCTCGAAGCCGAACTGGATCCTCATCCCGTCCCGGTACGCCTCCGGGAACGGCAGCAGCTCCACGGCGAGCCCCCGCAGCCCGTGCACGACGGGCACATGCTGTTCCGGCGTCCAGCGCAGCCGCGGATCGACCACCAGGTACGACGCCCATACGACGGCGACCGCGGTCAGCGCCACGACGCCGGCGCCCACGACCGCCCGGCCGAGTGCCCTGCGGCGGGACTCGGCGGGCGGCCTCGCGCACCACACGGACACGGTCGCGAGCACCAGCAGCACGGGAACCACCGCGAGCGTGCTCATCTTCGTCGCCAGGGCCGCACCGAGCGCCGCCCCGGCGAGCGGCACGCACCACCGTGGCCGCCGGCGTGCCCGCCACAGCAGCCAGGCCGAGGTCAGCGCGAACCCGGCCGCCGGCATGTCCAGCGTGGCCAACGAGCCGTGCGCGATGACGTCGGGGGAGAAGGCGTACAGACCGAGCGCCGCCAACCCGCCCGCGCTACCGGCGAGTTCACGGGCGAAGGCGAAGACGACCAGTCCGAACAGGAGCGTCAGGACGATCACCGGGAGGCGGGCGAAAAGCATCAGCCGCCAGGGATCGTTCCCGGACTCGTAGAGCAGATGCCGCCCCAGCTCGCCCTGGTCACCGCGGAAGGAGGGATCGACATGAGGGCCGGCCGCGGCGACCCCGACGGCGATGACCAGCTTTCCCAGCGGGGGGTGCTCGGGGTTGTGACGCAGGCGGTGCTCGTGCAGGTACTCGGCCGCCGTGCCCACGTACACCGGCTCGTCGATCGTCGGCGTCTGCTGCACCGCCGTGGTCACCATGGCGACGGCCATCTGGCAGAGCAGCAGGGCCACCAGGAGCGGGACGAGCACCGCCGCGAAGCGGCGGGCCCGTCCCAGGGGGTGTTCCTGGGCGCGGGCACCGGCGGCACCCGTTCGCGTGTGCGGCGCCGGGGCGGGGGCCGGCTGTCGTTCGAGCGTCATCGTCCCCTCCGCGGTGTCGTCGGCCCCGCGGTGACGGGAGCTGATCCGGAGCCGGTCATGCGCCTACTCTGCATCAACTCCCGCCGCCGGGCGGCGTCACCGCTCCAGCAGTCGTACCGACAGACCGTCCGCCGTGTAGACGGGTACGGCTCGAAGCGTGTCGGAGTTCAGTTCCACCCGGTCGAACCGGCCGCGGAGCTGCCGTGCCTCGATGACGGGGACCGTGCTCCCCGCGACGGGCGGGCGCTCGGCGTCGAGGCGCAGCGACAGCACGCTGTCCCGGCCCAGCAGGACCCGGCGGGACACCTCCAGGGCCGGGCCGTGGTTCTTGCGGAGCAGCAGCTCCAGGCGGGCGCCGCCCTCCTGGGCGTACGAACCGCGTATCCGCAGCACCTTGCCGGCGCGCAGCGTGCCGCCCGTCACCCGCACGTCGCCCTGCCCCAGCGCGTTGGCCGACGCCGCGACCAGAAGGCCGTCCTCGACGACCGTGCCGCCGTGGTACCGGTTGTGGCCCGTCAGTGTGAGCGTGCCGGTGCCGCGCTTGGTCAGACCGCCCTCGCCGCGGATGTCGTTGCGCCAGGCGTCCGCCGCTTTGAAGCCCCCGGCCGCCGCGTCGAGCGTGACGGTCACATCGGAGTCGAAGGCGCCGTAGCCGTCCGCCGCCGTGAACAGGTCGAGTCGCCCCCACTGTTCGAAGCCGTCCAGCAGGACGTAGCCGCCGGGCACCGCCGTCGTGCGCAGCACCTCGCGGCGCTGGTCCGCACTCAGATAGGGCTGGCGTGTCTCCAGCAGCACCTCGGCGCCCTTCGGCACGGACAGGGGCTTGTCCCGGCCGTACCGGGGCAGCACGTACGTCAGCTTCGGCCGGACCGTGCGGGCGTTGGCCTCCCGGTCGGCGTACGGGTCGGTGCCGGGGCCGGCCGCGTGGGCGTAGGCGTGGAGGGTGTCGGCGGTCGTGCCGGTCCGCTCCAGGAAGTAGGCCAGCGCCTGGGCCCGTGCTGCCGCCTTGAGTTCCGCGTTGGCCGGGTCGGCGAGGGTGGCGGCGGCGAGGGCCGTCGCCATGATGCGGCCGCCGATGACGTCGACCGGGGAGTGCATGCCCGCCATGATGCGGGTGTGGCCCAGCTCGAAGGCGCGGGTCACCAGCTCCTGGAATCGCTCGGGAACCGCGTAGGCGTACGCCAGGGCGGCCAGGTGGACGGCGTTGGTGTGTCCGCTGGGGAAGCCACCGTCCTCGGCCGGGTTCTCGCTGCGCTGCCGCAGCAGCTGCGGGGCGACGATCACCTCCGACTCGTAGACGGGGTAGCCGAACGCGTCCTTCCGGCCGGTGTCGACGACCTCGCTGTCCTCGTTCATCCGCCACGGACGCGGGTACTGGTAGGCGAACTTGGCGGGGTTGCTGGAGGCGAAGTTGCCGCGCAGGGTGTCGACCAGCCTGGCCACCGTGCCGAGTTCCGAGTCGTGCGACCCCGCGCCGAGCGCGGAACCGGGCGGCGCGTCGGCGGGCACGGCGTCGCTGATCTTCCCGGCGGGGGTGCCGTCCGGGGCGCTGGTGATCGACGTGACCGCCTTGGCGCCCGACCTGTACAGGTCCGCCAGCGGACCGAGGCCCGCGATCATCGAGTAGCTCTGGTGCTGACGGTCGATGATGAACGCTTCCTTCGCCTGCGCGCTTGTGCGCCCGGCCGTGATCCGGGCGCAGTAGCGGACGTTGGCGCGCAGCACCTCGGGCATCAGCGGGGTCCCGGTGTTCCAGGCGCCGCCGGTCTTCCAGATCCGCGCGAACCCGCCGAGCGCGCGGACGACCGCATTGGTCTCGGGCGTCTGGTTCGCGAGGACGTTGGTCTTGTAGTCGTCCACGAAGGCGGCGGCCCGCACGGCGGACTTGGCGTCCGCCGTGGGAAGCCAGCCGGCGAAGGCGGGGACGGCCACGAGGGCCGCCCCACCACCGAACGATGTCGCCAGAAAGCGCCTTCTGTTCATGGACGGGGTGGCCTGGTGCCCGGCGGATGACGGCATGCGAGCCTCTCTTGAGTTCTTCGGCCGTACGGCCGGGAGGGGATGCGATGTGATCGACCCGACCGCCCGCCGCGCCGGAGCGCTGGGCGCGTCGCCCGCTGTGCGTGGACATGCACCGGGCACGGAAGATCGAGTCGTACGAGCGAAGATGTACGGGCCGGTTGTGTCGGACGCGGGATGGCCCGACGTCCGGCGGCTGTCACACAAGTGAACGGGCCAGTGCCACCGCCCCCTCCACAGGGGGCTGCCGCAGCGGCGAAGTCCGCGCTCCCGGCACACTCTCGGCGAGAGCGCGGGTGAACGCGTCGTACAGGACGGGCTGGGCGAGAACGGTGCTGCCGGCCACCACGACGTCGTCCACCGGGACCCCGCGCACGGCGAGTCGTGCGACCAGCGCGGCCAGCGAACGGCCGCCCTCGGCGATCACCGCTCGGGCGAGTGCCGAACCGGCCTCGGCAGCCGCGAACACGGCCGGCGCATGCCGGCCCCACTCGGCCGACATGGCCCCGGCACCCTCCAACGCCGCTCCCAGCTCGGGCACTTCGGAGACGCCGAAGGCGGCGACCAGCCCGCGGGCGAGCGCGTCGGGTTCCTCCCCGCGGTCGTGCGCCGCCCACACGGCACGCGCCGACTCACGGACGAGTCCGGCGGAGCCGCCCTCGTCCCCGAGGACCGCCCCCCAGCCGCCGACCTGGACCGGTGTGCCGTCGGCCAGCCGTCCCACCGCCACCGAACCGGTGCCGGCGACGAGGCCGACACCCTTGTCCAACCCCGCGGCCGGCACGAGCAGTTCGGCGTCGCCCACCACCGACGCGGGCGCGTCGAAGTGGAGTCGGAGCGCGGTACGGATCCGGGAGCACTGGCGGGGCGTCTCACAGGCGTGTCCGCCCACGGCCAGAGCGGTCGGGCGTACACCCGTCGGCAGGGCTGCGGCGACCAGCGCGGCGAGCCAGCCGGCGGCGGCCACGGGGTCGTGCGGCTGCCAGCCGCTGCTCGTGCGCACGTGGTCGGCGACCAGGACGTCCCCCGCGTAGGCGCGCAGGTGCGTCTTGGTGCCGCCCACGTCGACGCCCACCAGGAGCGTGGGCGGGTGGGGGGTGTGCGGCACGGATCCTCTTTCGTCGTTGCGTCCGAGCTGCGACGGTGGGCGAACCGCGTCCGGGCGGGCAGGGAGCGGCACCTCTCGCGAGGTGCCACGGACCGGCCCGGGCGCACATCGCGGGAGAGCGGCGTGGACCCGCGCCGAAGGTGGTCGGGAAGCCCCGGGACGGGCTTCTGTCGAGTGCGGCAGGCGAGTACCGCAGGAGTTCGTTAGGAAGTTAACTAACGAAGTAGGGTGCGCGTCAAGGGCCGCGGATTCCCGGTGCCCGATCGATCACTTCGGGCGGTACGTCCGCCACGGCACGACCTGGGGAGAGCATGGACCTGAGCGAGAGTGCGCGTGCGGTGTTCGCGGTGCTGGCCGCGGCGGGCACCGCGACCCGCCCCCAGTTGGCGGCCGGCGCCGGCCTGTCCAAGCCGACCGTCTCCACCGCTGTGGCCGAACTGGAGGCCGCCGGGCTCGCCGCGCACTCCGGCACCGCCTCCGGTGCCACCGGCCGCTCCGCCGCCGTCTACCGGCTGGGCCCGGCCGCCGGCGCCGTACTCGCCGTCGACCTCGGCCCCACCCGGACCCAGGTGCGCGGCTGCGCCCTGGACGGCACCCTGCTGGCCCAGGGCACCGGCTCCCGCGACGAGGCCGCCGACACCGTGCGCGACGTCCTCGACGCGCTGCCCGCGAACGCCCCGCTGCGGGTCGTCGTCGCCGCCGTCGGTGACGTCACCACCTGGGACCGGGACCGCACCGGCATGCGGCCCGCGACCGCCAAGGCCGGCCCCGTCTTCGACGCCATGACCGTCGCCCTGCCGCCGGGTGTCCCCGTCCACCTGGAGAACAACGTCAACTGCGCCGCCCTCGCCGAACTGCACCAGGGCGCCGCCCGCGGCCGGGAGACGTTCGGCTACCTGCGCATCGGCGTCGGCATCGGTCTCGGCATCGTCGTCGGCGGCCAGGTGCTGCGCGGCGCGAACGGCGCGGCCGGCGAGGTGGCCCGGCTGCCCTACCCGTGGGGCGAGGGTCGCGAACCGCGCCACGAGGCCCTGGAGGAGCACATAGGCGTACGTTCCCTGCTGCGCCGGACCGCACAGGCATGGACGGACGCCGACGGGCTCTGCCCCGACACCGCCGAGCAGCTCTTCGCCCTCGCCGGTGAGGGGCACGTCACGGCCGGGGCCGTCGTCGACCGGCACGCCGCCGACATCGGCCGCCTGGCCGCCGCCGTGACCGCCGTCCTGGATCCGGGCATGATCGTGCTGGGCGGTGCCGTGGGGTCGAACCCGCAGCTGGTGCCGGGAGTCCGGGCCGAGCTGGGCCGGCTGAGCTGGCCCACCGAGGTCGTCAGCAGTGCTCTCGGCGACTCCGGCACCGTCGTGGGAGCCACCCGCTTGGCCGTGGCGCATGGAATCCAAACCGTGACCGGTGCGGTCCAGGTGAAGCATTGACGGACTCCACCCGCTTCTGCCAATGTCCGGACAAGCGCTTTCTAGGCCGACCGGGACGTCGGCTCGGGCGAGCGTCCCGCCCGTACTCGACGTACGGCAACCGCACCAGGGCGTGCTTGTGCGGCGGCGGCCACAGCGGCCGGGGACCCTCACCCGTCAGGATGATGCGGCCGGGCGAGGCCGCGCCCTCGGAAAGCACCTTCTCCTGCAAAATGCACCCGTGCCGCCTCGGTCGGCGCCGTGCTCCGTCCCCAACCACGAAAAGGGATCGAAGATGACCACTGTGGGTGTGCGGCGCTCCCGCCGACTCGGCCGCGGCGGCATAGGCCGCCTCGTCCCCCTGACTGCCGTGGCCACGGCAGGTGCCCTGCTGCTCTCCGCCTGCGGGTCGGAATCCGACTCGGGCGGGACCTCGAAGTCGCTGACCTTCTGGATCTCCACGGTCCCGGGGCAGGACGCGGGCTGGAAGAAGATGGTGGCGCAGTACGAGAAGGAAGCCGGCGTCAAGGTCAAGCTCGTCAACATCCCCTACGACGGCTACGACGCGAAGCTGCGCAACGCCGCGCAGGCGAACTCGCTGCCCGACGTCGCGGCAGTGCCGAAGCTGGACCCGATCTGGTCGAACAAGCTCATCGACCTCAGCTCCATCGCCGACGACAAGACCAACAAGATCAATCAGAATTTCATCGCCAAGGACTCGTCCGGGAAGGTGCTGTCCATCCCCTCGGACGTCACCGCGTCCGGCCTGTTCATCAACAAGTCGCTGTTCGAGAAGGCGGGCGTCTCCTTCCCGACGTCGCCGTCGAAGACCTGGACGTGGACCGAGTTCATCGCCGCGGCGAACAAGGTCCGCGAGAAGACCGATGCCAAGTACTCCCTCACCTTCGACCAGTCGCCGTCCCGACTGCGCGCCATGGTGTACGAGATGGGCGGCAAGTACGTGCACGCCGACTCCTCCGGCACGTTCTCGGTGGACCCGGCGACCAAGAAGGCCGTGAAGTACTTCGTCGGCCTGAACGACGACAAGACCATGCCGAAGTCGGTGTGGACCAGCGGCGCCGACCCGTCCGCCATGTTCCAGAGCGGTGACGTGGTCGCCTACTGGTCCGGTGTGTGGCAGGTCGCCTCCTTCGCGGACAGCATCAAGAAGTTCGAGTGGGCGAGCGTCCCGACCCCCGCCCAGCCGGTGCAGGCCAGCGACGTCAACAGCGGCGGCATGATGGTGGGCTTCAACAACAACGGCGCCGCGGCCACCGCCACGGAGAAGTTCATGTCCTGGCTGTACGAGCCGGACAACTACCGCGAGCTGTGCGAGGCGTCCGGGTTCCTGCCGGTCGAGAGCGGCCTGAACCCCGAGTACCCCTTCAAGTCCGAGGCGGCGCAGGCGGCGTTCAAGCTGTACAACGAGTCGATCCCGCGCTACGCCCCCATCTCCGGCTACTTCAACACCGCGCAGACCGGCTGGGCGCTGAAGGGCAAGACCCTCACCGAGGACCCGACCAAGGCGGAGCTCGGCAAGGCGATCAACGGCCAGCAGTCGGTCGAGAAGGCGCTGGACAACATCGTGGCCGGCTACAACCAGCAGGTCGGCGGCTGAGCGCAGGCCGGCAGGCCCGGGCGGCGGTGCCCCCACCCCGCTGCCCGGCCTCGGGCGCCTTCGTGACGCCGGGCCCATGAGCCCACAGGAATCCCTTCCACCAGCACGGAGTCAGGAAGATGACCAAACGCGCCTCGGACGTGTCCGTGAGCCCGCCCAGGAGACGCAGCAAGTACACCCTCGCGCCGCTCGTCCTCATCGCGGCCAACGTCGTGCTCTTCGCGCTGTTCTTCCTCTGGCCGGCGGTGATCGGGCTCGTCTACTCCTTCACCAACTACACGGGCGTAGGGGCGTTCCAGTTCGTCGGACTGGACAACTACAGCAACCTGGTCGGGGACTCCACCTTCTACGACGCGCTGACCCGCACGCTGCTGTACACCGTGCTCTTCGTCCCGCTGAACTTCGTGTTCTCGCTGCTCATCGCCAACGTGCTGGTGAGCAAGCACGCCAAGGGCGTGTCGGTCGCCCGTGTCTTCTTCTTCATCCCGTGGCTTCTGTCACCCATCGTCGTGGGTGTCCTGTGGCGGTGGCTGTTCGGTGAGAACTTCGGACTGGTCAACTACTTCATCGAGAAGCTCGGCGGAAGTGCCGTGCCGTGGCAGTCGAACGCGGACCTGTCGCTGATCGTGGTCGTGGTGGCGGCATCCTGGGCCTGGACGGGCTTCTCCATGCTGCTGTTCATCGCGGCGATCAAGAACGTACCGGCGTCGTACTACGAGGCGGCCGCGCTCGACGGCGCCGGTCCGTGGCGCCAGTTCATCAGCATCACCCTGCCGAGCATCGCGCCCACGTCCTTCATCGTCATCCTGCTGAACACGATCCACGCGATGAAGGAGTATCCGCTGTTCGCCTCTCTCAACAACGGTGGACCCGGAACGTCGAACAACCTGCTTGTCCAGTACATCTACCAGACCGGCTTCAAGGCGGGCCAGATCGGCTACGCGAGCGCCGCGTCCTTCGTGCTCATGCTCATCCTGATGGCCGTCGCGATCATCCAGCTGATCGTCAACCGACGGGTGGAGAACCGATGACAACCACCGACACGCCGCGCAAGGTCGACGCCGGTTCCGTACGGGCCGTGCCAGGAAAGCGGCCCCGCGGCGCGGCCGCCGGCGGGCTGCGGCGCGCGGTGCCCGCGACGACACTGCTGTGGGTGCTGGCGGCCCTCTACGCGGTGCCGGTGCTGTGGTTCGTCCTCAGCTCCTTCAAGCCGGCCGGAGACCTGTTCTCCCTCCCGCTGACGCTGTTCCCGCACGACCCCACCGTGTCGGGATACAAGACGGCGTGGGACAGCGCCAACTTCTCCCAGTACTTCGTCAACACGACCATCGTGTGCGTGATCGCGACGATCCTCACGGTGGGCGTCAGCTGCTGCACCGGGTACGCGCTGGCCAAGTACGACAACAAGTGGCTCAAGGTCTTCTTCGTCGGCATCCTGGCCACCACGATGCTGCCGTCCGAGGTCATGCTCGCCCCGCAGTTCCTGGTGGTCCGCGACCTCGGCCTGTACAACTCGCTCGCCGGCATCATCCTCCCGGCCGTGCTCACCGCGACCGGCTGCTTCATGTTCCGCCAGTTCTTCCTGACGGTGCCTGACGAGCTCATCGAGGCCGCCCGCATCGACGGCGCCCGTGAGCTGTCGATCTTCCTGCGGATCATGGTGCCGATCTCCCGGCCCATCATGCTGACGCTCGCCATCCTGTCGTTCCAGTGGCGGTGGAACGACTACATCTGGCCGCTGCTGATGCTCAACGACCCCGAGAAGTTCACCGTGCAGATCGGCATCCAGAGCCTTGTCGGGGCGCAGAACATCAACTGGTCGGTGGTGCTCGGCGGATCGGTCATCTCCATGATCCCGCTGATCGTCGTCTTCCTGGTGTTCCAGCGTTACGTCATGAACGCCGACATCAACGCAGGACTGAAGGACTGACCTTGCCCGTCCCGCTCGACCACGAGTGCGTCCGCGCGGCGGCCCGCGCCGCCGACCGGCCGACCACCCCGCCGGCGGCGGGCCCCGACGAGGAACCCGCCGGAGTGCCGCCCCGGGGCCCGGCGCGGCGGGTGAAGGCCCTGGTCGCGGCCTACCGGTTCGCGGACTCGGCCCGCGCCCGCCGCGCGAACCCGACGAACCGCACCACGGCCGTCTCAGGCATGAAGGGCTGATCCCCGTGCACCTCACGTCCCCTCCCGTGTACCTGCCCCGGCAGCTCGGCGCCCTGCACGACCTTCCCGACACCCCCGAGGCGTACGACGCGGTCCTCGCCGGCGTCGTGGAGGAGGCCCTCGCCCGGCTCACGCCGCAGGGCAGCCTCGAACACCCCGACTGCGGGGAGGACGTCGGCGACACCTCCCTGGGGGTCACCTCGCTCCTCGCCCTGGCCTGGCAGCGCGGCAAGGACCCGCGGCTGCCCGAGGCGGTGCGCCGCAGCCTCGCCTTCCATCTGCGCGAGCGGGTGTACACCGAGGACAACCCCGGCTACCCCAACCTCAGGGCACGCCACACCGGTCTGCCGTACGCCCGTTACGTGCCGGAGGCGGGAGCCCACCCCATCGGCGACTGGCCCAGCACCGTGTGGGCGCTGCTCCAGGCGGTCGACGTGCTGGACCTGGCGGAGGGCCTCGTCGAGGACGGGCAGCGCGCCGAACTCGTCGAGGTGGCGCACGGCTACTGGCGCTGGCTCACCGAGGCGACCTTCTTCAACCCGCAGGAGGCGGCCAACCAGGCCATCGGCTGCGTCGTCGGCGGTCTGATGCTGGCCCGCCACCTCCCCCCGGAGCAGGCACGGCCGGTGCGCTCGCGCGCCCTCGCCCTGTACGTCGAGGAGATCCGAGCCCACCGGGTCGCGGACCGCGGCGCCCTGTTGCCCCCCGAGCACGGCGGCGCGTACGACAACAACTACGGCCCGATCTCCCTGTCCTTCCTCGCCCAGGCCCACCGGATCAGCGGCGAGGAGATCTTCGCCGAGGACGGTGACGCCCTCGCCCGCTACATCGACGCCCGCCTCACGGTCGGCGGCTTCGACAACGGCGGGCCGCGCTACAGCGAGCAGCACAGCGGCTTCGAGTCGGTGCTGGGGCTGCGCTACTTCAGCGCCCGGATCGGCTCCGACCTGGGCCGCTACCGGGGCGACACCCGCTGGGGCCGGCACGCGGTCAAGCCGGACGGCGGACTCGACGGCCACTTCGCCTGGATGCTGGTCTGGCAGATCCAGGACCCCACCCGCTGGCACCGCGACCCGTCCCCGGTCCCGGCCCGCCACCAACTGCGCTCCGGCACGGTCTCGGTGGCCTTCGACAGTCGTATGACCCCGTCGCTGGTCGAGGCGGCGGGCACCTACTACCTGCCCGCGGCCGTGAACCGGCAGCACGGCTTCGGCCCGGTCGTCGACGGCTTCCTGCTGTGCCGCCCCATGGGCGAGGTCCGGGTGCGCGACGTCAGCGCCGACGGCCTCACCGCCAAGCTGGTCACCAAGCCGGTCGTCGGCCGCGACCACGTCCTGCGCCATGTCCGGTCCCTGTACGTCACCGACGGCACGAGCCTGTGGGCGACGGTCGCGGTGGAGCGGCTCCCGGGCACGCCCTACTTGCTCGCGGGCCTGCCCTACGCCTGCGACGACGGCGACCGGGTGCGCAGGACCGCTCACGCGGAGGTCGCCTCGGCGGGCGGGCTGCGCCTGACCCACCCGCGGTCGGACGGCGTGGACCACTTCGACGCCCGCGCGGACCGGACCCAGGAGCAGGCGGCCTTCGCCCTCGCGGCCGACCCTCGGGGCTACGGCAACCCCGACGAGGGCTGGCGCCACCTGGTCAGCTCGACGGCCCTGGAAGCCGACCCCGCCCCCGGCGCCCCCGAGGACCTGCACGTCTTCGCCGTACGGTACGGACCTGAGGGGCCGTTCGCGCCCGCCTTCACAGGAGACGGGGGAGCGCTGACCGTGCGCACCGAGGCGTTCACGGCGGTGATCGGCGAGGCGGCGGGCGACGCGCGGGGGGAACCCGAGCTGACCCTGCGGGCCGGGTAGGACGGGGCCTCAGCTCCGCGCTCGGGCGGCCGGTGGCTCGTGCGGGCCGGGCAGGGCCGTGGCCGGCACCACGAGGTCGGCCCTGTCCCTGGTCGCGGCGACCAGCTCGGCGTTGCGCTGGTCCGAGCGCATGACCCAGGCCACCGCCTGCTCGTGCGACTTGCCGAACCGCTCGTGCCGGGTGATCAGCCGCCGCAGCCGCTCCGCCTCGTCCAGTTCGCAGAACCACACCTCGTCCAGCTGCGACCGCACCCGCGCCCAGGCCCCCGTGTCCAGCAGCAGGTAGTTGCCCTCGGTCACCACGAGCCGGTCCGTCGGCTCCACCGGCACGGCGCCCGCGAGCGGCTGCTCCAGAACCCGCTCGAAGCCGGGCGCGTACACGGTGCCGTCGTCGGCCTCCTCGCGCAGGCGCTTCAGCAGCGCCGCGTACCCGGCCGCGTCGAACGTGTCCGGCGCACCCTTGCGGTCCCGGCGCCCGAGCCGGTCCAGCTCGACGTCGGCGAGGTGGAAGCCGTCCATGGGCACATGCGCGACCCATCGCTCCCCGGCACCGTTCAGTTCCCGCACCAGGCGTTCGGCCAGCGTGGACTTGCCCGCACCGGGACTGCCGGCGATCCCGAGGACGGCACGGCGGCCGTCCCGGGCGAGGGACCGGGCGCAGGTGAGCAGGACGTCGAAAGTCAGGGCGGCCACAGAGCCGAGTCTGTCACCCGGACGGCTGCTTCCGGCTTCCGCGCCGGGCACAACAGGCCACCGGCCCTCAGGCACTTGGCTGAATCCCGCACTGCATGATCATTCGCTGCGGGTTAGTTTGTGCGTGTTTACGGTGCTATTTCCCTACTTATCGCTGTCAACTGGCCGACGGTGGACCGAGAAACCCTACGTCACGTAGGGAGAGGGGTGGACGATGACCCACGGCACGAAGCCCATGCCGATGCGCATGGAGGGGCGCTTCCGGGCGACCGTGTCCGGCGGGTCCGGGCGGGCGCCCGGCGCAGGACTGCTCGCCGCGGTGGCCGGGGCGTTCGGTCTCGCCCAACTCCTCCTCGTACGGCCCACGCTGGGCCTCGGCTGGGACGAGGTGGTGTACGTCAGCCAGGTCGGCACCGAGGCACCGGCGGCCTTCTTCAGCGCCCCACGTTCGCGTGGCGTCTCGCTGCTGGCGTGGCCCGTCGCCTCCTGGTCGTCGTCCACCACGCTGCTGCGCGTCTACCTCGCCGTCCTGTCCGCACTCGGCCTGTACCTGGCCCTGCGTGCCTGGCGCGGCTTCTTCCCGCCCCGCGTCCTGGCCGGCGCGGGCGCCCTGTTCGCCACCCTGTGGGTCACCCTCTTCTACGGTCCGCAGGCCATGCCCAACCTCTGGGTCGCCTTCGGCGCCCTGACCTGCGTCGGCTGCTTCCTGCGCGCTCTCGGCGACCGCCACGACCGGCGCGCCCTGTGGGGCGTCCTGGCCGGTGCCGCGCTGATGGCGTGGATGCGGCCCACCGACGCCGTCTGGGTCACACTGCCGCTGATCGTCGTCGTGCTGGTCGGCCGGCACTGGCGGCCCGGCGCGGCCCTCGCGGTGGGCCTGTCGGCCGGTGGCGTCCCGTGGGTGATCGAGGCGTTCCTCAGCTACGGCGGCCTGCGGGAGCGACTGCACGAGGCCTCCCGCATCCAGGGCGGACTGGGCTGGAACCTCGCCGTCGACGACCAACTGCGCAGCCTGGTCGGCAGTGCCCTGTGCCGGCCGTGCAACGGGGAGATGCCCCACCCGGTCGTCTACGCCTGGTGGTTCGTCCTCCCGCTGCTCGCCGCCTACGGCCTCGCCGTCGCCTTCCGAGCCCGGCGAACCACCCGCACCCTGATCCCGCTGGCCTGCGCCGCGACGGCCGCCTTCCCGTACCTGTTCCTGATCGGATACGCCGCGCCCCGCTTCCTGCTGCCCGCCTACGCCCTGCTCGCCCTCGCGGTCGCGGACGCCTTGTGGCACCTGGCCACCGGGCCGGCCGGCCGCCTGCGCCCGATGGCCGCCACGGTGATCGCGCTCGGGCTGGCCGGACACCTGGCCGTGCAGTACGCCGTCCTGCACCGCACCGTGGACCGCACGACCGCCGACCGGGAGGCATGGGCCCGCTCCGCCGCCGAACTGAACCGCCTCGGCGTACGCTCGCCCTGTCTGCTCACCGGGCAGGAGGCCATCCCCGTCGCCTACTACACGGGCTGCGACTCCGCAGCGACCCGCGGCCACAACGCCAACACCACCACCGCCGAGATCCTGCGGACCGCTCGCAGCGTCCCGGTCGGCGCGCTGACCGAGCCCGGCGGCACACCGCCCCGGTACGCCCGTGCCTGGGAGCTGCACCGCCTCGACGGCCTTGAGGTCCGCATCGCGCCGACACCGGGCGCGGGCGGACCGGGATGACGCCGGAACAGATCCTCCCACCGGCCCAGCGCCGACAGATCCACTGGCACATCGCCCTCACGCTCGCCGTTCTTGCGGCCGTGGCCTGGCTGGCCCGGCGGCACTGGCCGGTACTGGAGACCGGCGCGGCGCGACTGGCCGTCGCCGACCAGGGGTGGCTGCTGGCGGCCGCCGCCGCGACGGTCGCCACATGGCCCTGCTCGGCGTTCGCCCAGCAGGGCGCGGTGCTCGGCAGACTCCCTCCGGGACGGCTCCTTGCGGCGCAGTTCGCCGCCTCCGCCGCCAACCATGTGCTGCCCGTCGGGCTCGGGGCCGGGGTGGTGAACCTGCGCTTCCTCACGCGCTGCGGCATACCGTTCGCCGGGGCGGCCGCCGCGATCGCCGTCAAGGGCACCGCCGGCGCGGTCGCGCGCGGTGCCCTGATCGCCGTACTCGTCGCTGCCTGCCCCGGCGTGCTGAGCGTCCCGACCGTGGACGCCGGCCACCTGGTCGCCCTGTGCCTCACCGTCCTCGCCGTACTCGCCCTGCTGGCCGCGCCGGCGGCGGCACGGTGCCGACGGGCCCTGACGCTGCTGCGGGCGCACCTCGGGGCGATCCACGCCAGGCCGGCCAGGACGGCGGCACTGTGGGGCGGCTCGCTCGCCTTCGCCACGCTGCACTGCGTCGCGCTCGGCGCCGTCACCCGCGCGGTCGGCCTTCCCCTGCCACCCGCCCAAGTGGCGCTGCTCCATCTCGTCGCCGGCGCCGCGGCCGCCCTGCTGCCCACACCGGGCGGACTCGGTTCCCTCGACGCCGCGCTCGCCCTGGCCCTCGCCGCCGCCGGTGCCCCGGCCGTCGAGGCCGCCTCCGCGGTGCTCGGCTATCGGCTGCTGACGGTGTGGCTGCCGTTGGTTCCGGGGCTGGTCGTGCTCGGGGTGCTGGTCAGGCGCGGTGCCCTGTGAGCCTCGACCGGGTTTCCGGCGTCGCCGCCCGGAGGGACCGGACACGGCGTCCTGACGCGGCGTCTCGCCCTGGCCCTCGCCGCCGCCGGTGCCCCGGCCGTCGCGGCCGCCTCCGCGGTGCTCGGCTATCGGCTGCTGACGGTGTGGCTGCCGTTGGTTCCGGGGCTGGTCGTGCTCGGGGTGCTGGTCAGGCGTGGAGCCCTGTGAGCCTCGACCGGGTTTCCGGCGTCGCCGCCCGGCCGGACCGGACACGGCGTCCTGACGCGGCGTTCACGGCGAGGACGTCGGGAAGCCCACCGCCGTGGCCCACCCGACGACCCCTCAGGTGACGAGCACCGGTTCGGGCCCGACCGGGTGGCGGCCACGGTGCTCACGGACGCGGATCCGACCCGTCGGCCGCCGGCACCCGAGCCGGGTCACCCGCGCATCCCCACCTCCTTGCGCCACCTGACGAGCTGTTTCTCAGGATCGCCGGTGTACGCCCACGGCGCCCGTGTCGCCCGGCGCCCCAGCAGCCCGAGCAGCGCCTCGGCGATGTCGTGGATGCCCGCCTGGCACGCCGCGTGCGCGAGGTGGTTGAGGTCGCGCACCTCGCCGGGCGCGATGTCGCCATCGGCGCGGCCCGTGATCCAGCGCTGCCAGGTCCGGCGTACGTCACTGACGGCGCCGTCGTTGCTCCAGTGCTGGCCGAGCCCCATGGAGGCGTGCCGGCCCCTGGCCGCGTCCAGCGCATAGCGGAACTCCTCGACCCGGGCGTACTGCACCAGTACCGGGAGCGGGCAGCCGGGGGGCGCCACACCGGCCGCGTCGCGGGCGAAGTCGTACATCAGGCCGTGGCTGCCGTGCCAGCGTGCGGAGTAGTAGTGCAGCACCTGCAGGTGCCCCTCCACGCTGTACGGGTCGCGCCGGTGCAACTCGTCCCACCAGCGCCCCAGTTCCTGCCGCCGGACACCCGCCGGGTACAGACGCGCGACGGAGATCAGCGAGATCCACGGCGTCGGATCCTCCGGACAGGCGTCGGCGGCCCGCAGGCACGACAGCACCGCGGTGTCGATGCGCTGCTGGTCGATCGGTACGCCCCGGCCCGCGGCGATGGCCACATGGAACGCCCGGGCCGTCTCCGTCGCCGCCCGCAGCACCAGCGCGTCGGCGCTGTGCGGCTCGGCGGCCAGCCACGACTCCACCGTCGAACTGCCCGCACAGGCCTGCGCGAGCAGCCGGATCCGGTGCCCGCGCGCCGGCCAGTCGGGTCCGGTGGTCCGCAGCAGCTCCCGCAGCCCCTGCCAGCGGCCGATGACGATGTCCTGGCGGGCACAGGTCAGGGCGGCGTCCCCGCAGTCGGGGTCGAAGACGGGGGTGAAGTCGCGTTTGGAGCTTCCTCGCGCCATGGCGGGTCCCCTCAGAAGTCGGTGGGAGGGCCCTCGTGGACAAGGGAGTCGGAGCGGCCGGCACCGGCCGGCACGTAGTCCGCCTCGATGGTCCGCGCGGCGTCCAGCTCGGCCGGGCGGTAGTAGTCGCTGCCCTGCCGCCAGTACCACAGCATCGGCACCAGCCCCGCCGCCAGCCCGCCGATGCCGATCGCGATCGCGGAACCGCTCAGCTCGCCCAGCGACTCGAAGAAGACCCAGAACATGAACAGGGCCCCCGACAGCGGCCACACACCGCCCAGGACGAAGTTCCCGACCGACTTCAGCAGCATCCTGCGGTAGGCGACGACCACGGCGAGGCCCGTCAGCCCGTAGTAGACCGCGATCTGCAGTCCGATCGCCGAGATGGCGTCGGAGAGGATCTCGCCCACCGTGCCCAGGGCGTTGGAAGCCACGAGCATCGTCAGCGCCACCACGCCGACCACCGCGACCGCCACCCACGGCGTGTTCCAGCGGGGGTGCACCCGGCCCAGCGCGGCCGGCATCGTACGGTCCCGGCCCATCGCGAACAGCGACCGTGTGACCTGGATGAGCGTGGTCTCCAGGGTGGCGATGGTGGACAGCATGACCGCCACGATCAGCAGCCTGCCGCCCCAGCCGGGCCAGACCTCCTCGCCCAGCACCGCAAGCACGTTGGCGTCGTTGTCCTGGATCTGCTTCGAGGAGAGGATGACGTTCACCGCGATCGTGAACACCTCGAACAGCAGGAACACGATGCCCACCCCGATGAGGCCCGCGAGTCCCGTCGTACGCCGGCTGTTGCGGGTCTCCTCACTGAGGTTGCTGGTGACGTCCCAACCCCAGTAGTAGAACGCGGCGATCAGCGCTCCCGAGGCGAAGCCCGTCACCCCGTCGAAGTGACCGAAGCCGAGCCAGGACCAGTCGAACGCCCGGGCACCGTCCGAGTGGAGGAGGGCGAGCACGGCGAACAGGGCCAGTATGGCCAGTTCCACACCGGACAATACGAGTTGGGCGCGAACGGTGAGGCGGGCGCCGCCCAGCACCACCATGAGCATGAGCAGGAACCACCCGGCCCCGACCAGCGTGGACAGCGCGGTGTCGTCGGCGAGTTCCTCGTCGAAGAGGGCCAGCGTCAGCGCGCCGGCCGGCAGGGAACCGGCCACCATGAAGATGGTCGCCGAGATCACCAGCGCCCAACCGCTGATGAACCCCAGGAAGGGGTGCAGCGTACGTCCCACCCACGAGTAGCTGGCGCCGGCGTTGACGTCGATCCTGCTGAGGTAGCTGAACGCCAGCGCGATGCCCAGCATCGGTATCGCGCAGTAGAGCAGCGCGGCCGGACTGGCGAGGCCCACCGTGCCGACGAGGACCGCGGTGGTCGCGGCGATCGAGTACGCCGGGGCGCTGCCCGCGACGGCCATCACCACCGTGTCCAACGTACCGAGGGCATTGGCCTGCAGCCCTCTGCCCCTGTTGTCGCTCATGGATGCGCTGCTTTCCGTCGTGCACGGCGCGCGGGCGGACCGGCACCGGTGCCGTGTGGGGGGTGGGTGGAACAACGCCACGAACCGCAGAGGGGTGACCTCGGGGCAGGGGCGGCACAACGGGGTGGCGGACACGGTACGCCGTAGCGTCGCCGTACGGTCACGCCGTGTGTGCGAGTGATGATAGCCCCACTCATTGAGCCTTCAAGGGCGCCCGGATCCCACGGGGTTGGACGGGCCGCAACGGGAAACGCGTCCAGGACATGCACAGCGCCCGACCATCCGGCGCGCTCGAGTGAGGGAGGCAGCCATGGGCACCGAACACACGCCCGCCGAGCCGATGGCGGACGACGCGTACCAGCCCACCGCGGGCAACGAGGAGCAGGAGGACGCGGCGCCGCTCGATCTGCAGGACGCCCTGGACGAGCGGACCTACGACGACACCCTCGACGAGGGCTATTCCCCGCCGGAGAAGCCGCTCGGGGTCACCCGGCACGGCACCACGGCCGCCGAGCAGCACGACGGCGAGACCCTCGACCAACGCCTCTCCCAGGAGCTCCCCGACGTCACCGAGCCCATCGGCGACGATGTCGGGGACCTGCCGGGCGGCGAGGGCGAACCCGTCGACCCCGAGGCGGGCGAGGAGCGCGCGGGCCGCCTGGTCGCCCCGGACGAGGGCGCACACCGCGACACCACGAAGGAGGAGGTCGCGTTCGACCGGGGCATCGACGGCGGAGCGGCCGGAGCGGAGGAGGCCGCGATGCACGTCGTCGACGACACGCGGCTGCCGGAGGGCGACGAGGAGCCCTGACCCGGGGCGACCAGCTGGTCTCGGCCGTGCCGCCGCGCCCCGTCACCGGCCGTCCGCTGTGAACCGGAGGAGCCCCTTCCGGAGAGGGCGGCGGGCAGCCGTCCCGTGAGTGCGGTGGCAGGCGGTGGAGGGGCCGCGCCTGCTCCGGTGAGGCGGCGCCCGGCCGGTGGCACGAACCGGCGCCCCCGGCGCAAACGGGTCGATAATGCGGGTATGGGAGGAAACGCGGCTGCGTGGCGTCGGCTCGCCGACACCAGCGCACCGGCCCGGCTGGCCGCTCCCGACGAGGGAATCGGCCGGGACGAACTCGCGCTCGCGACCCGTAACCACGGGCTGCCCCTCGAAGCCCTGCGGCACGACGTCACCCCGCCCGGCCTGCACTACGTCCTCACCCACTACGACATCCCGTACGTCCCCGACGGCACCCCCTGGCATCTGACCGTCGGCGGCCGCGTCCGCCGCCCGCTGCGCCTGGATCTGGCCGGACTGCGGGCATTTCCGCAGGTCACCACCCGGGTCACACTGGAGTGCGCGGGCAACGGACGAGCCTTGCTGACACCCCGGCCGGTGAGCCAGCCCTGGCTCGTCGAGGCGGTCGCCACCGCCGACTGGACGGGCGTACCGCTGCGTCTGCTGCTCGCGGAGGCCGGCGCCGAGACCGAAGCGGTGGACGTGGTCTTCTCCGGAGCCGACCACGGTGTGGAGCGAGGCGTCGAGCAGGACTACCAGCGCGCCCTGCCCATGGACGTCGCCGCGGGCAGCCGTCCCGAGGTGCTGGTGGCGTACGCCATGAACGGCGCCCCCCTGCCCCCGCAGCACGGCCACCCCCTGCGGCTGGTCGTGCCCGGCTGGTACGGCATGGCCCAGGTGAAGTGGCTGCGCGAGATCACCGTCACCGACGTGCCGTTCACGGGCTTCCAGCACACCGTGGCGTATCGGCTGCGCGACCGCCCCGAGGACGTGGGTGAGCCGGTCACGCGCATCGCGCCGCGTGCCCTGCTCGTCCCGCCCGGCTTTCCCGACTTCATGTCCCGGGCCCGTGTGGTGCGGCCCGGGACGGTGCCACTGGAGGGGCGCGCCTGGTCCGGGTACGCACCGGTGACACGGGTCGAGGTCAGCGTGGACGCGGGGCGGACCTGGGAGGAGGCCGAGCTGGAAGCGGACGCCGGGCACCGGTGGGCGTGGCGGCACTGGCGGCACAGCTGGACGGCGACGGAGGGCGAGCACGTGCTGAGTGCCCGGGCGTCCGACGCCGAGGGCCGCACCCAGCCACTGGAGCAGCCCTGGAACCGCGGGGGCTTCGCCAACAACGTCGTACAGCTCGTGCCGGTGCTGTGCGTGGCGGGCGAGGGCGACCACACCGACGAGGCCTCAGGGCCGGCGGGCAGGCCGTAGTCGGCACGCACGGCCGTCCGGGGTGTCTGCCCGTACCCCGCAGTGGCCGTGCGGATCCGGCGAACACGTACGACCGTGACGGGTCCGCACAGTCCCGTCCGCCGCGCGGCGCCCGGCACGCGCTCTCGCCGCACGGGGCGAGGCCCCGAGCGCATCCCGTACGAGGGCCTCCGCCCGGCACGCCCCGGCCTGCGGCCGCGGGCACCCCCGGAGCACGCACCGGAGGCCGCGGGCCCGCCCTTCGGGTGGCCGACGGGACTGTGCGGACTCGGCCTAGGGCAGCAGCTTGTCGAGTGCGGAGGGGCCTTCCGCCGCCAGCTTGCGCTTGGCCCATTCAAGGGTGGTCGGGGTGAGGTCCTTGCCTGAGGCAAGCACGATGTCCTCGGGGGACACCTCGGTGCCGGTGCGGGCGTGGAGCAGCTTGTCCGGGGTGGCGCGGTCCTCGGACGGCCCGGACGCTCCGGACGCTTCGGGCTGGGACGTCGGCATCATCTGTGCTCCTCGGATCCGGTGACTTCTTCGGGCCCGGTGCGGTCATCGGGTCTGTTAACACCATTCAACGCCGGAGCGGACCCTGCATCCGGAGGCGCCGGGAGCCCGCTGCGCACTTGTCGGCCCCTTGGACACAGTGGGGTACCTCCCTGCCGCGGACCGAAACCGCTCGGACCTGGCCGGAGCCCTCTTTCCGGACGTCCCGGCTCCGTCGCCGAACGGCTTGAGCGTCAGCCGGATCCCGTCGCCTCCGTGTCCTGGACGAAGGAGGCGTCCGCCACGCCGTCGACCGCGAAGCCGCAGGCCCCGCCGTCCTCCGTGGCGGGCGTCGGCCGTCGGCGCGGCGGGGCGGCGGGGCGGCGGCGCGGCTGAGCCCGGTCGAGCGGTTCGGCCTCCGCGAAAATCCGTGGACGGTCGAGTCGTAGATCACGTACGGTGTGAGCGCACGCCCCGAGACAACGGAAGGAGGCGAGTGCCGTGCGGTTCACCGATGTCCAGCGCTCCCTTCTCCGTGTCCCCGGCGTGGTCAAGACGATCTGACCGGGAGCGCTCCAAGCAGCCTGCATCCCGGAGGAATCCGTGACCGATCCGGTCATCCGCGCGCTCAGTGCGAGCGACGCTCACCTTTTCGACGAACACCCCGACCCCCTGGGCGCCCGTGAAAGCCACCGGCGGACCCGGTTCCGCCCCGAGTGGAAGCGGGTGGCCCTGCGTGACGGCGTGGTCGTCGCCCGCGGCGCCTGGTGGGGCGGCCCCGACGACTCGGAACCCATCAACATCAACTGGTTCGACGTGGCCGAGGGCGAGGAGGAGGCCGGCGCCGAACTTCTGCGCAGCGCCCCCTGGCAGGTCGAACTGGAGATCAACCTGCCAGGCGGCTGGCGGGACGAGCCCGGCCTGAAGGCCGCCGCGGAGGCCCGTTTCGGCGCCGCACGGGCGGCCGGCCATGAACTTCTGGTGGAACGTTTCCTGTACCGCTGGACCCCGGACCTCGGCCTGCCCGAGCGCCCCGGACGCCTGCGTTTCAGGGCCGAGCCGGACGACGCGGTCTTCTTCGACGCGCTGCGCCGCATCCACTCCGTCACGCTCGACGCACACTCGCTGCGGGCCATCGAGGAGGGCGGCCTCGACAAGGCCGCCCAGGAGGAACTCGACTTCTTCCACTGGTGCCCGTCCCCGCGGGAGTGGTGGCAGCTCGCACACACTCCGGACGGCGACCTCGTGGGCGTCCACATCCCGGCCCACAACCCCTCCGGCCCGACGATCGGCTTCATCGGAGTCGTGCCGGAACAGCGCGGCCACGGCTACGCCTACGACCTCCTGGCGGAGTGCACGCACTTCCTCGTCCGGCAGGGCGCGGAGTTCATCGGCGGAGCGACGGACCAGGGCAACTTCCCGATGGCCGCCCACTTCGCCAAGGCGGGCTTCCCGGTAATCCGTGAGCGCATCAACTTCGCACCGCCCGCCCGGGCGTAGCGGGCGCTGAAGCGAGCAGCGGTACATGACAGCGGTCCGGATCCGGTGCGGGTCCGGACCGCCTGTCAGTGCCGTCTGTCAGTGCCGTCTGTCAGTGCCGGGTGGCATGCTGTCGATGGCGCGATGGGCAGCGGGCAGGAGGCGGTGTGGGGTTCGACGGCGAAGTGTGGCGTGTAGGCAGCGGTGACGGCCCGGTGGGGGAGATCGTCATCGACGAGGCCGATTTCCCCTGGCTGTGGGGCCGCTTCACCCCCGGCCCCGGCTACGCCGGGGTCCGTGACCTGTTCGCGCGTGAACTCGCGCTGCTCGAAAGGGACTACGACCAGGTGTGGGAGGCGTGGGAAGCGGCGTACGACGAGATCCGAAGACGGGTGTCGCTGTCCTCGCCGAAGGGCCCCGTCGCGGAGTTCCTTCTGCACATCGAGGGGGACAGGGCCTGGTTCCGGTGGAGCGAGCAGCCCTTCGAGGACTGAGTCCCGCCGCCCGGGACGGTGTCGACGCGTGCTCGCGCCGACGACGGGCACACCTCACGCACCGTCCTTCAACCGCCCCTGCGCCGCGGCGAGTATCTCGGTCACCCGGAGCCCGAACCGCGCGTCGCACGCATGCGCGTGCCCGGTACGGGAGGCGTCCAGCAACGCGTCTCCCGCTCGGAGGAGGGCGTACACCGCACTCTCGGTGCTCTGCGGAAGGAGCTCGACCCCGGCCGCGCCCCGCAGCTCCACGGTGGCCCCCTCCGCCGCGGGTGGTGCCGTGAGGCTCAGCGCAAGCGTGCTCGACGCTCCACCGGCGTGCTCAAGGACCAGATGGACGGTGTCGCCCGGCCCGTGCGCGGCCGCTGCCACGCGCCGCACGTCCCCCAGAACCGGCAGCAGGACGGACAGCGCGTGGGGGCCGACATCCCACAGCGCGCCCTTCTCACGCCGCCACGGCGAAGCGGCGAACGGGCTGCCGTCGGCACTGAAGACCGAGCCCAGCCACTCCGCCCGCCCCGTGAACCAGTCCTTTCGGGCGGCCTGTTCGTGGATCCACGCGTCCGTCTCCGGCTGGAAGCGGACCGTGAAGAAGACGACCGAGGCCACGCCCGCCTCGTCGACGGCCTCGACGACCGCCCTCCCCTCCTCGACCGTCGTCGCCAGCGGCTTGTCCAGCAGCAGATGGCAGCCGGCCCGGGCGGCCTTCACGGCTAGGTCCGCCTGAACGGCGGGCGGCAGGGCGACGGCCACGGCGTCCACGTCGGCGAGCAGTTCGTCGACGTCGTCGTAGGCACGCACGCCGTAGCCGTCGGCCAGCTCCTTCGCGGCGGCAGGACGGCGGCCCCATACCCCCGTGAACTCCAGTTCGTCGTGGCGGCTCAGAGCCGGGGCGTAGGCCATCCGCGCCCACGGGCCGGTACCGAGGAGTCCTGTGCGCATGCAGCCGCCTCTCGCTGTCCGGAACACCCTCGACCGAGATCGGCCCGACGGCCGACGGCCGACGGCCGACGACCGACGACCGACGGATCGACCGGTCAGGGACGGTCGCAGGTGAGCCTGTCACAGGGACCCACGGACAGCGCAAGCGGCTTCACCGCCGGTCCCGGGACGAGAGACGCAGGTCGTCCGACGGCGGCGGTGCGCCTTTTCGAGAGAGTTTCGAAGTCGCCAAATCTGGGCCGGAATTCGTCTGGACCACGTCATTTCCTTGAACGCGCCTGTCCGATTCTGCTTGTGTTGCGGACCGGTGGCCGCCGTCCGGTGGCCTGTAGGGGGAATGGTTTTTGTGCTGGGCCGGCCATGGGGGCAGCAACACGCCGTGCGACAGCGGTGCGCACCGACGTCCAGAGGGCGGACGGGGCCGCTGACCGGGTGACGCGCACTCACGGCACCGGTGCCGGACCCAGGTCTGCGGCGCGTCCTGCCCATGTGCGGGCGGCCAGGCATCCGGCCTCACACCACTCGGACCTTTCATGCAGACCAGAGGAAGGTGCATGAGGTACTTCCGTCTGCTCGTCCTGGGCAACGGCATCTCGGCCTACGGCAGCTACCTGAACATGGTGGCGCTGAACGTCTTCGTCTACGACGCCACCGGCAGCGCGCTGGCGGCAGGCCTCTTCATGGCCGTACGCCTGGGGACGAGCGTCGTGTCGGGCTGGGCCAGCGGCCGGCTCGTCTCGGTCTTCGACCGCAAGCGCCTCATGGTCGGCGCCGACCTGTGCCAGGCGACGGCCCTGCTGGCGCTGCTGCTCGCCCCCGACGGCATGCGGCCAGGGCTGCTGTACGCCCTGGCCGTGGTCACGGGCGGCTGCTCGACCCTCTCGCAGGTGGCCCTGCGCAGCAGCGTCCCGGAGATCGTCGGCGCCGAGCACCGGGTCCGGGCCAACGGCCTGCTGGTGACCGGACGTTCACTCGCCATGATCGCCGGGTTCGCCTCGTCGGGTGTCGTGGTGGCGAAGTTCGGCTACACGGCGGCGTTCGCGCTGGACGCCGCGACCTTCCTCGTCTCGGCGACCGTGCTGTTCCTGCTGCCCGTGCGCACCCGGGCGGCCGAGAACACCGCCGGCGACGGCGGCGCCGAGACCTCCCGTGCCGCGCGCTGGACGGCACGGGCGCTGCTGGGCACGGCTCCCCTGCTGATGGCGATGATCGCCGTCCGGGCGGTGGACGGACTGGGCTCCTCGTCCCACAACGTCGCCCTGCCCCTCTACTCCAGCAGCCTGGACCCCGACCACCCGGCCACCTTCATCAGCCAGTTCTGGGCCACCTGGGCCATCGGCAACATCGTCGCCCAGCAGGTGATCGGCCGCGTCACCAAGAAGACCGGGCGGACACCCGGGGAGCGGGCCTTCGCGCTCGGCGCCTGTGTGATGTCCGCCGGGTTCATCGTGGTCTTCAGCGGGCTGCCGACCGTGCCCGCCGTCATCGCCGCGCTCGTCGCCGGAGCCGCCGACGGATTCACCGAGATCGTCTACGTGTCCCGGCTCCAGACCGCCCCCGACGAGCAGCGCGGCCGTCTCTTCGGGCTGTCCGCCTCGGCCGAGAACACCGGTTTCGGTCTCGGCATGCTGGTCAGCGGAGCGCTCCTGGAGACGTACTCACCGCTGCAGGTGGTCGCCGCCTTCCACGGCCTCGCGATCGGCCTGTGCGTGGGCCTGCTCCTGTGGCTCGCCGCCCGGGGCGGGAGGCCTGCCCGCGGCGACAAGGACACGGCCCACCGGGACCGACCGACCGTGACGGAGGCAAGCGGCTGATGGGTGCGAACGATCCCGACCCGATGGGCACGAGCGGTCCCGACCCGATGGGCACGAGCGGTCCCGACCCCCGCATTGCCGTCATCGGCATGGCCTTCCGGCTGCCGGGGGCCGACACGCCCGAGGAGCTGTGGCGGCTCGTCCGGGCGGGCACCGACTGCATCACACGGTTCACCGAGGAGGAGCTGGCCGCCGCGGGCGTCCCCGAGGAGGAGTACCGGGCCCCGGACTTCGTCGGCGCCTCCGGCCTGCTCGACGACATCGCCGGCTTCGACGCCCAGCACTTCGCGATGAGTTCCCGCGAGGCACGGCTCACCGACCCCCAGCACCGCATGCTCCTGGAATGCGCCCAGCACGCCCTGGAGAACGCCGGTCATCCGGACGAACGGGACGGCAGCCGCATCGGCGTCTTCGCCAGCACCGGGTACCACCTGTACACCCTGCAGAACTACCTCCTCAACAACGTCCTGCCGAGTGAACCGGCGACCGACTGGACGACGGGCATGCAGATGACCGTCGGCAACTACGCCGACTTCACGGCCACCCGGGTCGCCTACCGGCTGGGCCTGACCGGCCCCGCCGTCAACATCCAGACGGGCTGCTCCAGTTCTTTGGTCGGCGTGCAGGCGGCCGCGCAGTCGCTGCTCATGGGCGACTGTGACATCGCCCTGGTCGGTGCCACCGCCGTCCATGTGCCGCAGGTCCTCGGCTACCGCTACGTCAAGGGCTCCATCCTCTCCAGATCCGGCCGGCTGCGGGCCTTCGACGCCGGGGCCGACGGCACCGTCGGAGGCACCGGCGTCCTGGCCGTCGTACTGAAGCGGCTGACCCGGGCCGTGGCCGACGGCGACACCGTCCACGGGGTCGTCCGCGGCTGGGGCATCAGCAACGACGGCGCCGGCAAGAAGGCGTTCACCGCCCCGAGCGCCGAGGGCCAGCGAGCCGCCATTCGCCAGGCACTGCGCCGCGCCGGCGTCGGCGCGGACACCATCGGCTACCTGGAGACCCATGGCACCGGCACCCTCAAGGGTGACCCGATCGAGTTCGACGGCGCAGCCGGCGCCTACCGCGAGGACACCGACCGCACCGGCTACTGCGCCCTCGGCTCGACCAAGGCCAACATCGGCCACCTCGACGTGGCGTCCGGGCTCGCCGGGCTGGTCAAGGCCCTGCTGGTCCTGCGGCACGGCGTCATCCCGCCGATGGCGAACTTCAGCGAGCCCAACCCAGCCCTCGATCTGGACCGCAGCCCCTTCTACATCCCCCGCACCGCCCGGCCCTGGCCCGACAGCGACGTACCACGCCGTGCCGGCCTCACCTCCCTGGGCGTCGGAGGCACCAACGTCCATCTGATCCTGGAGCAGGCCCCCGAGCCGATGCCGCGGGCCGACGCCGTCCCGCCTCCCGACGTGCTGCTGGTCTCCGGCAGCAGCGCGGCCGCCCTCACCGACAACGCGCGGGCGTTCCGTGACCACGTGCGGCACCGACGACCCGCCCCGGACCTCGCGGACCTGGTCACCACCGCCGCCCTCGGCCGCGCCCACGGCCGCCACCGGCTCGCCGCGCGCGGCTCCACCCCCGCCGCCCTCGCCGACGCGCTCGACGCCTGGCTCGCGGGAACCGCCGACGCCGCGGTGACCACCGGAACCGCGCCCGGCGAGGGGCACGCGCGCGTGGCGTTCCAGTTCACCGGGCAGGGCAGCCTCCACCCGGGCGCGGCCGACGACCTCTACGCGCGTTTCCCCGCCGTACGCGAGGTGCTCGGCGCGTGCGAGGAGCACCACCGCGAACTCACCGGCGACTCACTGCTCGCCGTGCTGCTCGGGGGCCACGCCCCCGACTCCCGGGACACGGTGAGGGAGGGGGCGCCGGGGGAAGGACGTCTCGCGGACACGGACATCGCGCAGCCCGCGCTGTTCGCCCTGCAGTGCGCCCTCGTCCGCCTGTGGCACGACCTCGGAGTCGAGCCGTACGCCGTCACCGCGCACAGTGTCGGCGAGTACGCCGCGCTGTACGCCGCCGGAGCCCTGTCCCTCGACGACGGTCTGCGTCTCACCACCGTGCGCGGCACGCTGATGCGGCAGCGCTGCGCGCCCGGCGCGATGGTCGCGGCACCGCTCGACCGGGAGGCCGCCCTCGCCCTGGCCGCCGAGGTGCCAGGCCTGGAACTCGCCGTGACCAACGGGAACCGCGCCCATGTGCTCGCGGGGCCCGGCCCGGCCGTGGAGCGGGCGTGCGCCCTGCTGGACGAGCGCGGCACACCGGGGCGGCGGCTGCCGGTGACCCGCGCCTTCCACACCGCCCTGATGGAACCGATGCTGGAGGAGTTCCGCAAAGCCCTCGACGACATCGACTTCCGGCCCGTGCGGGTGCCGTTCGTCAGCGCGCTGGACGGGGCGACCCGCCCGCCCGGATGGACACCGGACGCCGAGCACCTCGTACGGCACACCCGGGAGCCCGTCCGCTTCGACGCGGCGTTGCGCGGCATCGGCGCACAGCGGCCCGACGTACTGCTCGAAATCGGGCCGCACACCACCCTCAGCGCGCCGGCCCGCCGGGCACTGCCCGAGGTACGGGTCCTGCCGTCCCTGCGGCGCGGCACCGGGCTCGGCACCTTCTGGGGGGCGGCCGCGGGGCTGCACTGCGCCGGAGCGGACGTCGGCTGGCAGGTGCTCCTGGCCGGCTGCGACGGCAGGCGCATTCCGCTGCCGGGCTACCGGTTCCAGCACAAGGACCACTGGACCGGGCCGCAGCCGACGGTCCGCAGCACGGGAACATCAGCGAGAAAGGGAGCCGAAGTGGTTCAGCAAGAGGCAGCGGTCGCACGGGTACTGCACAGCATCGTCGAGGCGACCGCCCGACACCTCGGCGAGGACCCGTCCGTGATCGACGGCGACGCGTCCTTCTTCGACCTCGGCGCCGACTCACTGCAGATGATCAGTGTGTTGCGCGAACTGGAGCAGCAGCACGAGGTCAAGGTGACGATGCGGGAGCTGTTCGAGGAGACGGGCACGCCGCTGCGGCTCGCGGAGTTCATCGCCGCCCGGATGCCGGACGCCGCGGCGGCGCCGGAACAGGCACCGCGGGAGCGGTCCGAGCCGCCCGCTCCCGCCGCGAAGCCCCACGCACCGCAGCCCCACGCACCGCAGCCCACGGCCGAGCCTCGGCCCGCTGCCGTCCAGCCCGCTCCCGTCCCGCCCGCGCCCGATCCCGCACCGGGCCCCGAGTACGCGACCCGGAGGAGCTGGAGGACCTGGCCGACAAGATCCAGCAGATGTCCCGGATACAGCTCCAGATGATGTCCCAGCTCTCCCAGCTGCTCGCCCTGCAGACCGCCTCCGTCACGGAGCGACTGAACGGCACGGTGGCCAAGTGACGACACTGGGCGGCAGGTCCGCCGCACTCGACCAGGACCTCGCGGCCATGGCCGAGCTCTCGCAGCGCATCGCCGAGCAGATGGGCGCTGCCGCCGCTCCGGCCCAGGAGGCGCCGCGCGTCCACGGCCCCCGGGTGTCGGTCGCACGGACCTCCGGCATGGTGCGGGAGGCCTCGCCGCGTTCCCAGCAGGAGCACCTGGACGACCTCGTGCGCCGCTACACCGCCAGAACCCCGACGTCCAAGCGGATCGCCCAGCGCTACCGCCGGGTCCTGGCCGACAGCCGTGCCGTGGTCGGCTTCCGCAGCGGCACGAAGGAGATGCTGTACCCGATCGCGGGCCGAAGAGCGAGCGGCGCACGGCTCCAGGACGTCGACGGCAACGAGTACGTCGACATCACCATGGGCTTCGGCGTCCTCCTCTTCGGACACGAGCCGGACTTCGTCACCGAGGCCGTCCGCGAGCACCTCTCCCGTGGCATCCAGCTCGGCCCGCGCAACATCGAGACCGGCGAGGCGGCGGAACTCCTCGCCGAACTGACCGGCCTGGAACGGGTGGCCTTCGCCAACTCCGGAACCGAGGCGAACTCGGCGGCCATCCGCCTCGCCCGGGCCGCCACGGGCCGGGACCGCGTCGTCACCTTCCGGGGCGCGTACCACGGCCACGCCGACAACGTCCTCGGCCGCGCCTCAGGCAGCGGCGCCGAGCGGCCCACCGTGCCCGTGTCCCGGGGCATCCCGCAGTCCGCCGTCGCCGATCTGCTGGTCCTCGAATACGGCAGCGACGCTGCCCTGGAGACGATCGCGAACCACGCCGGCGACATCGCCGCCGTCGTCGTGGAACCGGTGCAGAGCAGGCACCCCGCGCTCCAACCCGTCGCATTCGTCCGCAGGTTGCGCGAGCTGACCCGCCGGCACGGCATCGTGCTGCTCTTCGACGAGATGCTGACCGGATTCCGCCCCGCCCCGCGCGGCGCGCAGGAGCTGTACGGCGTCACACCCGACCTCGCCACCTACGGCAAGCTCCTCGGCGGAGGCTTCCCCATCGGCGCCATCGCCGGCCGCGCCGACATCATGGACGGCGTCGACGGCGGCCACTGGTCCTACGGCGACGACAGCTACCCGCCCGCCGACACCACCTTCTTCGGCGGTACGTACATCCAGCACCCGGTGTCGATGGTCGCCGCCCGCGCCGTCCTCACCCACCTCAAGGAACACAGCCCGCGCCTGCAGGAACGGCTGAACGCGCGCACCGCCGAACTGGCCGCGTACCTCAACGGCTTCTTCGAGGCCGAGGACTACCCGCTGCGGATGAGCCACTTCGGCTCCCAGTTCCGCTTCGAGCACCGCGCCGACATGGAGCTGCTCTACCACCACCTGATGCTGCGTGGCGTACACGTGTGGGAATGGCGCAACTTCTTCCTGTCCACGGCCCACTCCGACGGTGACATCGAGTTCGTCGCGGACGCCGTACGGGACTCGCTGCGGGAGCTGCGGTCGGCGGGATTCTTCCCCGGCGGGCGTCCCGTTGCGCCGAAGGCCGCGCCCAGGAAGCCGGCCCCTGTCACACCGCCGCAACCGCGGCAGACGGCTCCCGGCCCGCAGCCCGCACCCGCGGCCGACCCGGTGGCGGCCATGGCCTGGAACTCCGCGGCGGTCACCGGCTCGCGTACGGCTCCCGCACCCGAACCCGCGCCACGCACCACCGACTTCAGCGTCTACTTCTTCGGCGACTACCCCCAGGACACCTCCGCGCCTGGGGCCGGCCAGTACGAACTCCTCATGGACGTCGCCCGGTTCGCCGACCGGCACGGTTTCCACGCGCTCTGGATGCCCGAGCGGCACTTCCACTCCTTCGGCGGCCTCTTCCCCAACCCGGCGGTGCTGGCGGCCGCGCTGTCCCGGGAGACCGAGCGGATCCGCCTGAACGCCGGCTCCGTCGTCCTGCCGCTCCACGACCCGATCCGGGTCGCCGAGGAGTGGTCCATGGTCGACAACCTCTCCGGCGGGCGAGTCGGCATCGGCATCGCCAGCGGCTGGAGTTCCAAGGACTTCGTCTTCTTCCCCGACCGGTTCGGACGGCACAAGGAGCTGATGTACGAACAGCTGGAGGAGGTGCGGACGCTCTGGCGCGGAGACGCCGTGCGCCGCACCGGCGGCGACGGTGAGACCGAGGTACGGCTCTTCCCCCGGCCGGTGCAAGGCAGCCCGCCCCTGTACACGGCCGTCGTCGGCAACCCCGCCTCGTACGAACTCGCCGCCCGGCACGACCTGGGCATCGTCACCAACCTGATGACCCAGACCGTCGAACAGCTGCGGGAGAACATCGCCCGCTACCGCAGCACCAGGGCCCGGCACGGCCTGGACCCGGACGCCGGACGGGTGGCCGTCCTGCTGCACACCTACCTCGCCGACGACCACGACACCGCGCGCGCCGAAGCGTACGAACCGCTGTCCCGGTACATGCGTGCCTCCCTGTCCCTGTTCAGCGGCGTCACCAACAGCCTCGGGCACAGCGTCGACCTGGCCGCGCTCAGCGAGGACGACCTGGACACCGTGTTCCGCCGCGCCTACGGCCGCTACTGCGACCAGCGCGCCCTGATCGGCACGGTGGACGGCGTCCGCCCGGTCGTGGACGCGGTCAGCGCGGCGGGCGCCGACGAGATCGTGGCGCTGGTCGACTTCGGCGTCGCACCGGACGAGCTGCGTGCGGGCCTGCCGCGCCTGGACGCCCTGCGCCGCCACCACCGTCGGCCCCACGCCGACGGTTCTGCGACGCCGTCGGCCGCTTCCGTGTCCCTCCCACCCGCCGTCCCGGCCCCGCCACCCGCCGAACCCGCGCCCACCCACGCGCCCCTGTCGCCGGGGCAGGAACGCATCTGGTTCCTGGAGCGCCTCCTGCCGGGACGTACCGCCTACAACGAGATCAAGGCGATCCGCCTCGCCGGTCCTCTCGACGTCCCGGCGCTGCACGCGGCGCTGCACGCGCTCGTCGCCCGGCACGAGGGCCTGCGGACCGTCTTCCAGGAGATCGGAGGCGAGCCCCGGCAGGTGGTACGGGCACCGGCCGAGCCCGCCTTCGAGGTCGTGGACGGCACCGGCAGCCCCGACGGCACCCTGCGGGACGTCCTGTCGGCCGAGAGCGCACGCCGCTTCGACCTGGCCGACGGCCCCCTGTTCGTCACCCGGCTGGTCAGGCTCGCCGAGGCGGAGCACGTCCTCGTGCTGTCGCTGCACCACATCGTGGTCGACGCGGCCTCCGCCACCGTCCTCGCCCGTGACCTGTCCGCCCTCTACCGGGCCGAACTCGACGGCACCACCCCCGCGCTCCCGGCTCTCACCTGGAGCTACGCCGACCACGCCAGGGAACAGGCGGCGTCCGCGAACAGCCCCGAGGCCGAGGAGGACCTGTCCTACTGGCGCCGCGCCCTCGCCGGGGACCTGCCCGTCCTGAACCTGCCCACCGACCGGCCGCGCCCCGCGACGATGACATCCGGCGGCCGCGCGGTCTTCCGCACCCTGGACGCGGAACTGTCCCGCCGCCTCAGGGAGTTGAGCCGTGCCCGGCGCAGCACCCTGTTCATGACCCTGCTCACCGGGTACGCGGCGATGCTGCACCGGGTCACCGGGCAGACCGACCTCGTCGTCGGCACCCCCATCTCGGACCGCCCCGAGCGGGCCGAGCACCTGCTCGGCTTCTTCGTGAACACCCTCGCCCTGCGCGTCGACCTGTCCGGCGACCCCACGTTCGGAACGCTCCTGGACCGGGTGCGCACCGTCGCCCTCGACGCCTACGACCACGCCCGGGTGCCCTTCGAGAGGGTGGTGCGAGACCTCGCCCCGCCCAGAGCGGTCGACCGGACACCGGTGTTCCAGACGTTCGCCGAGTTCCAGCGCGCCGAACCGTTCCGCTTCGACCTGCCCGGTATCGAGGCCACCCCGCTGGACGCCGGGCCGGACAAGTCCCTGACGGACCTCACCGTGTACTTCACCGACCAGCCGCACGGCATCCGCTGCCACCTGGAGTACAACACCGACCTGTTCGACCCGCACACCGTCGACCGGTTCTTCGCCACGTTCCGGGACCTGCTCGCGGCAGCGGTCGAAGCCCCCGGGACGCCCCTGTCCCGGCTCGCCCCGGACACCGGCGACACCGCGGCCGAGGGCGAGCCCGTACCGCTGTCGTGGCGCCGCGGGCCCGCCCGTCCGCTCACGGCGACCACCGTCCACGAACTCGTCGCCCGGCAGTCGGCGGCGCACCCGGACGGCACGGCCGTGATCAGCGGCCAGGACCGACTGACGTACGGCGAACTGGACGCCCGTGCCGAGCGGTTGGCCGCCGCCCTGAACCGACGGCAGGCGACCGGTGACACCGACGGCGGGGTGGTGGCCCTGTGGCTGCCGCGCTCCACCGACCTCGTCGTCGCCATGCTCGCCGTGCTCAAGGCGGGCCGCGCCTACGTCCCGCTCGATCCCTCCCTCGGCCGGGCCCGCGCCGAGCAGGTCGTCGCCGAGTGCGGCGCCCGGATCGTGGTGACGACGCCCGACGCGGCGGCCGCCCTGAGACTGCCCCCGACCGTGACCGTCGTACGGCCCGACGCGACCGCACCGCACCCCGCGCCCGCCGCGTCCCGCGCCACCGGCCCCCAGAGCCCGTGCTGCGTCCTGTACACCTCCGGCAGCACCGGCACGCCCAAGGGTGTCGTGGTGGCGCACCGCGGCGTCGTCGACCTGTGCGAGTGGCAGCACCGGCGCTTCGCGTTCACCCCGGCAGACCGCAGCGCCGCCGTGTGCAGCCAGAGCTTCGACGCCTCCCTGCTGGAGATCTGGCCCGCGCTGACCGCGGGTGCGTCGGTGACGATCGCCGGAGAGGAACCGCGCAGGGATCCGCTCGCGCTGGCCCGGTGGTACGCCGAGCAGGGCGTGACCTTCTCCATCCTCCCCACGGCTCTGGGCGAGGAACTGCTCCGGCTGCCCGCCGCCGACCAGCCACCGCTGCGTCATCTGCTGCTGGGCGGTGACGTACTGCGCACCCGGCCACGGCCCGAGGCACCGTACGAGACCGTGAACGTGTACGGACCCACCGAGGTCACCGTGCTGTGCACCACGCACACCGTGTCCCCGCACGAGGAGGACCCCGCCCGTCCCCTCGCGATCGGACGCCCGGTCGACAACGTACGGCTGGACGTCCTCGACGCCTCCGGCGACCCGGTGCCCGTCGGTGCCATGGGCGAGCTGTACGTCGGCGGCCCGGGCGTGGCCGTCGGCTATCTGCACCGCCCCGAACTCACCGCCGAGCGCTTCCTGCCGGACCCGGAGGGCGGGCCCGACGCCGGCAGGTACCGCACGGGTGATCTGGTGCGCCTGCGCGAGGACGGGACGCTGGAGTTCTGCGGGCGTGTCGACGACCAGGTGAAGATCCGGGGCTTCCGGGTCGAGCCGGAGGAGGTCTCCCACGTCCTCAACGCCCTGGACGGCGTGCGCGAGGCGGCCGTGCTGGCCCGCCGCAACGCCCGAGGGGAGGCGTACCTCGCGGCCTACGCCGTGCCCGCCGACCCGGTCGGTCCCGCGGCCGACGACCGGCAGGCCCTCGCCGACCTCTTGGCCGAGGAACTCGCGGCCCGGCTCCCGGAGTACCTCGTGCCGCGGGCCTGGCGGGTCCTGCCCGGCCTGCCCGTGACCGGCAACGGCAAGCTGGACCGATCGGCGCTGCCCGCGCCCGACCTCGTCACCACGGCACCGGGCCGCGGTCCGAGCGGCACCGGCGCACAGCCGGCGACCGGTCACCGCACGGACGTCGAAACGCGCGTCCGGCAGCTGTGGGCGGACGAGTTCGGCCTCGACGCCGACGGCATCGCGGCCGATGCGTCGTTCTTCGACCTCGGCGGCCACTCGATCACCGCGATGCGGCTGGTCAACCGGGTCCGGGAGGAGTTCGGCGCCGAGTACCCGATGCTGAGCTTCTACGAGGAGCCGACGCTCGGCGCCATGACCGCCCAACTGGCGCGGGCGACGGGCGGCATGGCGGCGAGCATGCCGTCCGGGGCCGACGACCGGCCCGGCACCGTGGAGCGCCGGGCCCCCGCGACCCTGCAGCAGGCCCGCTTCGCCTCCGTACACGCCGACCATCGCCTCCCGCAGGTCTTCAACGTCGCCCTGCGCGTCACCCTCACCGGTGACCTGGACGTGACGTCCCTGCGCACCGCGCTGACCCGCCTGGTCGAGCGGCACGAGGGACTGCGGACCCGCCTGGCCCGCAGCGGGGACGACGGCTGGGAGCAGCAGGTCCTGCGGCCCGGCCCGGTCGAACTGCCGGTCCAGGACCTCACCGCACGGCCCGCGCCGGAGCGGCAGGCCGCGCTCGAACGCCTCAGCGCCGAGGCCGCCGAGACACCGCTCGACCCCACCGAGCGGACGCCGATGGCGGTGAGCCTGGTACGCACCGGCGAGCGCACCTGGGCACTGCTCCTCGTCCTGCACCACTCGGCCTGCGACGGCTGGTCCGTCAGCCTGCTGCTGAAGGAACTGGCCGCGCTCTACGGCTCCGCCCTGACGGGTGAACCGCACTCCCTGCCGCCCGTGCGGTGCCAGCCCGAGGCGTACGCCCGATGGCAGCTGGAGCAGGCCGACGAGGCCGCCGACGAACGCAAGCTGAGGTTCTGGCTGCGCGAACTCGACGGCGTGCCCTTCACCGTCGATCTTCCCCTGGACCGGCCCCGCCCGAAGAGCGCCAGCGGGCGGGGCGGAGCGGTGATGTTCACGGTGCCGGCCGAGACGCGGGCGGACGTCGAACGACTGGCCCGGCAGCGGGGCACGACGCCCTTCGTGGTCACGGCGGCGGCGCTGGGCCGGATGCTCGCGCAGAAGTCCGGCCAGGGCGACGTGGTCTTCAACGTCTCCTACGCCAACCGTGAGCGGCGTGCGTTCGAGTCCCTGCTGGCCTGCACCGTCGGTGGCTTCGCGCTGCCCGTCCGGGACGGCGCGGACGGTTCCTTCGCGGCGCTGACGGACCGGGTCGCCCGTACGGCGGTGGAGTGCATGGACCTGGCCATGCCGGTGCGCCGGATCGCCCCCGCGTTCCTGCGGCACAAGGGCGTCGAGGTGCCGGACCGGCTGGACGTCGGCTTCGCCTATCAGAGCTCCCTGGACGCGGAGGTCGAACTGCCCGGGCTGACCACGGCTGTCGAGGACCTCGCCCCCGCCGCGGCCCGCACGGAGCTCACGTTCGGGCTCGTCCCGGCCGGCGACGAACTGAAGGGCTTCGTGGAGTACTCGGCCGACCTGTGGGACCGCGCGACGATCGAGGGCTGGACCCGCGACTACGTCGCCCTCCTGCGCGAGGAGGTCGAACGGGCCCTCGGGCGCTGACCCCCAGGTGCTCCGCCCCGCCGCCCCGCACCCCGCGGGGCGGCGGGGCGGAGCTCACGCGGCGCTGCTGCTCCGCGGCATCCTGTACCGGCACGTCACATCGTGCTCGCTGCCGAGGCTCGTCCACCAGCGCTCACAGCACGCGGAGTCCAGCTCGGCCCGGACGATCGCGTCCGCGGCGTCGTCGCCCCGCCCGGCCCGCGCGACCAACTCCAGCAGCCACCGCCTCTGTTCGCCGATCACGGTCTCCCGTACGACCGCGATGACCGGCACGAGACTGGCGGCGGCGAACAGACAGGCGGCCCACACGGGGCCGTACCGGACTTCGAGGACCGTGGTCCAGGCGAGCCCCGCGCTCGTCGCGATGTAAAGGGCACACAGAAGGCGGCTGGAGCAGTTCATGGGCGTACACCGTCCTTGGGGCGGATCGACACACCTTGTCCAACTGCTAACGGCCCGCGGGGACTCGGGTGATTTATCCCACCGTGACCTGACGGGCATCGCCCTTTGGCCCTGACCGCGCGCCCACCGTCGTCTTCTCCTGGAACGCGGACCGGTAGGCGTGCGGCGTGGTGCCGACCACCCTGCGGAAGCGGTCGCGGAACGCCGTCGGAGAGCCGAACCCCGCCTGCCGCGCGACCCGTTCGATCGGGTGGTCGCTGTTCTCCAGCAGGTACTGGGCCCGCCGCACCCGCGTGCGCAGCAGCCACTGCAGGGGAGTGGTGCCGGTCTGCGCACGGAACCGGCGGCTGAGGGTGCGCTCGCTCATACCCGCGCGCTCCGCCATCTCCCCGAGCGTGATCTCCCGGGCCAGATTGTCCTCGATCCACGCCAGCAGCGGTTCGAGCGCCGAGCCACGCGGTACGGGCGGGTGCTCGTGCACGATGAACTGTGCCTGCCCGCCCTCCCGTTCCAGAGGTACGACGGACATGCGCGCGGTGTGCGCGGCGACGGCCGACCCGAGGTCCCGCCGGATCATGTGCAGGCACATGTCCAGCCCCGCGGCGGCCCCGGCGGAGGTGAGGATCCGCCCGTTGTCGACGTACAGCACGTCCGGCTGGACGTCGACCCGCGGGAAGCGGCGGGCCAGTTCGTCGGTGGCCATCCAGTGGGTGGTGGCGCGCAGTCCGTCCAGCAGTCCCGCCTCGGCCAGCACGAAGGCGCCCACGCACACCGACGCGATCCGCGTGCCGGACCGCGCCGCGTCCCGCAGGGCCGCCACCACGCGAGGAGAGGGCGGCCCGGTCCCGTCGCAACCGGGCACGACGATGGTGTCCGCGTCCGCCAGTCCGTCGAGCCCGCGCTCGATCCGCAGGGCGAAGCCGTCGGTGGGCACCTCGGGCGACTCGGCGCACAGCCGGACCCGGTAGGGGCGGCGCCCGTCCGGCAGGCGCGTCCAGCTGAACATCTGGAAGGGCGCGGCCATGTCGAACGGCACCACGTTGTCGAGGACCAGGATCGCCACGGTGTGCATGAGTGCCACCTTAGGCGGATTCCCGCCATCGACAGAAGGCCAGGTGGAGTGGGCACACACGGCTGCGCCTCAGGAAAAGCCTGTTGGCGGGAATCCGTTGACAGCTGTCGTTCCAGCCTCTGTGCGCTCGCCGCGAAGATCCCTAACGTGGGTCGCGCCCCGAAGGCCCAGCAGGCCCGGGGCGTTCATGCCCGCGCCGACACGGAGACCGACACCACCCGATGACCAAGATCCTTCTCATCCTTCACGTCCTGGCCGCCATCGTGGCCGTCGGTCCCGTCACCGTGGCGGCCAGCATGTTCCCGCCGGCGGCGCGCGGCGTCCCGACCGTGGACGGGGCGGTGGCCGCGGACGGGGCGGCGGCGGTGGCCACCGTCCGGCTCCTGCACCGCATCTGCCGTGTCTACGCCGGCATCGGGGTCTCGGTCCCGGTCCTCGGCCTGGCCACCGCCCTGGCCATGGGCGTGCTCGGCAGCGCCTGGCTGATCGTGTCGATCGCCCTGACCGGAGCCGCCGCCGGCATCCTGATCGCCTTCGTCCTGCCCCGGCAGGAGGAACTCCTGGAGCACCTGGACGCCGAGCGGTCCGTCGAACGCTCCGCCACGGTGCGGCTCGCCATGTTCACGGGCATCTTCAACCTGCTGTGGGCCACCGTGACCATCCTGATGATCGTCCGGCCCGGCTCGACGACGGGCGCCTGACCAGGTCGACCCGAGGCGAGGGCGCTGGGGCGGCGGAGCATTAGTGCCGCGTTCCCCGGCCGTCAAGCGCTCTGGCAGAATTCGTACTTCAGTGTGCGTCGGCGCCTAGACTCGACTGCCGTGCCCATATGCACACGGGGCCACGACTGAAAGGCGCGTTGACGGGTGTTCCAGGATTCCCCCATTTACGACCGGCTCATCGCGGAGCGCGGCGACATCCCCACCCAGGTGCGCAGGGAGGCCGAACGCGTCAACAGGGAGGTGGAGTTCGCCATGCAGCCCCTGCTGCAGTCCTCCGTCGGCCCGGCGCCGGTTCCTCCCGGCCGCCCGGCGCCCCCCGCCCCGACCTGGCAGCGCAGCGCCCTGCCGCCCGGCCCGCAGGGGATCTGAGCGGCCCGTCAGCACACCCGCGCGCTCGCCCCGTCGATCTGCGGATGCTCCCCGAGGACGGGGCGGGCGAGCCACTCGGCTATGGTCCGGGCGATGGGCTGGCCCGTGTCCACCTCGACGAACCCGAACTGCCCCGACTGGTTGCACTCCAGAAACCACCACGTCCCGTCGGCGTCCTCCACGAAGTCGAAGGCGCCGTAGGCGAGTTCGGCGTCCCTGAGATACGCCAGCACGGCCTCGGCGACACGCGGTGCCACCTCGACGGGGACCCAGGGCGCCTCGGACTCGGCGAAGCGGACGTCCACCTCGCCGTCCGCGCCGGCCGGTTTGCGCGCCGCCAGCAGTCGCTCGCCCACCACGGTCAGCCGGATGTCGGCCCGCTTGGCGACGCGCCGCTGCAGCAGGGTGGGGCCGAACGCGACGGCGGAGAAGTCGGTGTCCGGGTCCACCCTGCTGGTGGGCACCGCCCGCGGCGGATCCTGCGGGTGCGCCCCGGACACCGGCTTGACCACCAGATCCGGATACCGCGCGGCGAACTCCCGGGCGGCCTGCGGGAACGTCGTGATCAGCGTGGCCGGCACGGGCAGGCCGCAGCGCTGGGCCAGTCGCAACTGCCAGGGCTTGTACCGGGCCCGGCGGGCCGCGTCGGGGTGGTTCATCCAGCGGGCGTCACAGCCCCGGAGCATGCCGTAGAGCGCCTGGCCCGCCTCCTCCGTCAGCCATGCGGAGGGTGTGGCCCCCCGGGTCGCCGCCGTGCCGGGCCTGCGCATCCAGACCGAGCGCAGCCCGCCGATGCCCACCAGGCGTCCCGCGGCCGACAGATGGCCGCGGAAGGCGCCGTGCACGTACTCGCCCGACAGGGCGACCCCACCGGTCAGGTCGGCCGGGTCGAGCCGAACCACCGGGACGCCGGAGGCGTTCAGGTGCACGACCACCATGTCGGCCGTCACGTCCTCTTCGTTGGTCAGAATCAAGACCGTCATCGTCGTCGGCCTGTGTTCAGTCGTCGAAGTGTGTCTTCGAGCCCGCCGTGGACGTCGTGGTCCCCAACTCGCGCATCAGGGCGAGGTCACTGGCGGCTATCCGCCCGTCCCGGAGCACGTTCAACTGCAGACCGGAGTCGTACGCGTACGGAGCGGTGACCTCCAACTCCGCTGCCGGCCGTGCATAGTTGAGCGCGAACGGTTGCATCGTCTCTCCCTCACAGGTGGTGCTCCGATCGAGCCTGGTCACCCAGCGGCGCCCACGGTTCGCCGACGCCTTGTGGTTTCCACTTACTTATACGAATCGAACGAGTGGTTGGTTTCCTTACTTTCTGTAACCAACGGGGCCGGTCGTTCGGCTCGGGGGGAGCGGTGCAGGGTACGCAGTGCCAACAGGAGCACTCCGATGTCGTCCAGATACACCGGATCGGGGACCAGATCGGTCGGCAGGACGAAGTACAGCAGAGCGCCCCAGAACACCCAGCGCGGCCCGGTGGGCAGCCCCGCCCGGCGCAGCTGACGCCGCGTGCGCACGAGCCGCACCAGCACGTACAGGGCCACGGCGAGCACACCGGCCGCGAGGGCGACGGCGACGAAGATCACAGTGGTGGTCGACTCCACGGAGCCTCCTCCTGCCGGGGTGCGCACCGCGCGCACTGCTGGTCGGATTCCCTCCTTGGGCGTGCGCATTGCATGACGGCGGTCACCTGGCGCACCCCATCACCCGTCAGGAGGACAGACGCACGGGAGGCCCGGCCACCTGCCTGGGCGGGCGCGTGAACCGTCCAGCCGCGCGCCGGAGGGAACCCGCCCGACGCGGTACACCCCGCCGACGGGTCCGGCGCAGCCGTCCTACGCATCCCGGCTGAACGCGGCGACGGGTGGTTGCGGTGACTTTCCCGCTTCGGCCGCCGGTCGCTAACGGTCCGAGGTCTGCGGCTGCTCCTCGACCGCCTCCGGCCGTTGTGCGACGGCCTCGTCGAGCCGTGCGGGCTCCTCGTGCGTCCCGTTCCCGTCCGAGGTGCTCCTGCGGGTCCATGCCGAGCCCTTCAGGCGCTCGAAGGTCCGGGTCAGGTGCTGGAGCGGGGACGGTGCGGAGGCGGCCTGCTCGGGCCGTGCCACCGGTGCCGCGTCCGCGGACTCGCGGTAGGCGGCCAGCGCGGCGTGCGCCTGCTCGGCGGCCTCCCGGTACAGGTCGCGGGATTTCGTCATGGCCTCCAGCGCCTCGGCGTACATCGCCACCAGGGCGCGTTCGCGGGCGAGTTCCTCCTCAAGCGTCAGCAGCCGCCAGTCCTCGCGCAGTGCGGCGACGGCCTCCTCGCCGCCGTCCGGCAACGGGCGGGGCAGTGCGGCGAACCGCGTCACTGCGTGCATGAGCTCGGCCGGCTCCGAGCCGTCGAGGAAGACGCTGCGTACGGCGAACTCCTCGGCGTCGTACGAGGACGCCGACGCGGTCCCCGGCAGGACGACGGCGCCGCCGCGCGGGACTTCGACGCCGACGTCGCGCAGGGCCCAGTTCACGACGCGCAGCTGGCTGGGCGCGGCCCGGTGCTCGACCACCCGGTGCCGCAGACTCGGCGGGAGCATCCCGGCCAGCGGCACCTGGCCGCGCTCGTCCGTGGTCATGGCCTCATGGACGACCACATGGATGCTCCAGCCGTCCCGCGCCGCGTCCCGCAGGATGCGCCGTACGTCCTTGTCGTCCTCGGGCAGGGGGTTGATGTTCGTCAGACGCAGGCCGGTGACGGCGTCGTTGTCCCAGCCCGTGTCCGGCTCCCGGGGCCAGAACATGGTCGCCGGTGACGGCCACCGCGGGTCCCACGGCGCCTCCGCCTCCGCGGTCAGCTGCCACATCTGCCCGTTGACGGGGCCGCGCTCGACCGTCATCCGGGCGCGCACGGTCACGCTCCCGGCGACCCGCCAGCGGGCCTCGAAGATCCACTCCTGGGCGTCCTCGGTCTCGGGTACTTCCAGGAAGTCGTCTATGGTCCCGCCGTCCTTGAGCTGCCGCAGGCTGGACCGGAGGGTGTCCTGCGCGGCGGGTCCGAGGTGGCGGCCACGGGCCGACCACACCGAGGGAGGGGCTGGGGGGCGGGCGCTGGAGGAGCTGGGCATGAGTCCATCTGTGGGCGGGGGGCACGTGCGTACCAGTATCGATGCCCCAGGTGGGTCCCGATCAAGCGGGGTCCGCACAGATCCGCACACGGGGTGTGCGCGGTTCGCACAGTCCGACTGCCGCTCACTCGTGGTCGGCTCCGCCTCCCGTCATGACAATGACTCGGTGAGCGGGACCCGCCCGCCATCCGCATTGGGGCGGGTCCCGCTCATGCGGCGATGTCCGGTTCAGCCGTGGTAGCTGATGTAGCCGTTGCGGTCGGGGTCGGATCCGCTCTGGGTGTAGGAGTGCGAGTCGGCCCCGGCGCCCGAGGGCTTGTAGAGGTAGATCGAGTCCTTGTCGTTGTTCCACATGAAGTTGCAGTTGTCGCGGTAGACGACGTTCCCGGAGTCGGAGTCGGAGCCGTTGCCGCCCCGGAGCTTCACGTAGTCGCCGGGCTGCAGGTAGTGGTTGGCGGTGAAGGCGAAGCGATTGCCGGCCTTGTCCTTCACGACATAGCCCTTGAGGTTGACCGTGGTGCCGGACGAGTAGTTCTTGATCGTCAGGTATTCCTCGTCGGTGTTGCCGGTCGAGCAGCTGTTGGAGTCGCGGCCCGGAGCGTCGTACTGGATGCCGCGGATCTTCAGCGCGGACGAGTACTCGGTGGCCTGGGCCGGCACGGCGGACAGTGCGGCCAGCGTGCCGGCCGCGACGGCGGTTGTGGCGACGATGCGTATACGCATGGAGAAATACCCCCCAGTGTGGAGCTTGTGTGAAGATCAGGAGTGTAGGCGGATCGCATGGTCAGGGGGGCGACTTCACCGAATCGTGAGACGGGCGGGCGTCAGTGCGGGTATGTGCGGGGCGGACGCTGACGGGTGAGTTCGTCCCTGAACTCCGAGATGGCCGAGCTGATCTGGCGCATGAGTACGGTGTGCTCCAGGCGGTCGAGGTAGAGGTTGCGCCGGGCGAGGGCGGGCGCGTCGACGCAGAAGTGCAGCGCCATGAGCGGATTGACGAAGAGCTCGGAGTTCGCCGTCCGCTCGGTGAACCGGACGTCGCCGAAGTCGCCGCGCACGGCGGCGGCGACGCAGCCCTGGACGATGCTGGGGTGGTCCGGCGTGCACCGCTGGGCGTGCTCCACCGCGTCGAGGTAGAGCCGCCCCTCACGGCTCTCGCGCGGCAGCGGAAAGGCGCCGAGGTAGCCGCCCTCGCGGTCCAGGGCGGCCAGGTTCTCCAGCACGAGCGAGTGGTTGACCCCGTGGTGGGCGTCCACTCCGAAGCCGAGGCACGTCACCAGTCGTTCGGGAACCTCGTCGAGCCCGGCGACGGCGGCCAGGCTGGCCATGTCCTCCTCCGGTGTGCCCAGCCCGTGTTCGTCGCCGCGCATCAGGATGTCGGTGCCGCCGTCCACCAGGACGACGGCGTCCACGCCGCCCAGACGCTCCAGGAGCGTGCGGTAGGCGGTCCTCAGCGGCTGTACGCCCGTGAGGGGAAAGGCGTACACGGTGTCGGGCAGATCCTGCAGGGCGAGCCACCGGGCGAGGGTCCGCTCGGGGAAGTAGCCGCCGCGCGCCGCGGTGTCCGGACGTATCGCCGCGATGTCGCGGTCCACCCACACGCCGGAGTCCAGCCCGTACAGATCCGAGAAGGACAGGTTGGCCAGGTGGACCTCCTTGCCGGCCGCGCGCAGCGCGAGGGCCGTCGGCAACCCGGCGTACACGTCGAAACCGCCGCCCGCACCGGCGACGAGCACCCGCCGCGCATGGCGCAGCCGGGTGAAGAAGGGGGGCTCCAGAAGTGTGAACACCGGGGGACGTTAACAGGAGCCGGCAGGGGCGCTTCTTCGCTACGGGCGCCTGCCGGGGTGCGAGAACGGGGCGGGCCGGGGTCGACCCCGGCCCGCCCCGCTGCGTCGGGGAATCAGGCGCCGCTCTCGCGGAGCATGTCCTCGCGCTCGACGATCTTCACGCGCTCACGGCCCTGCGGCTCGCCCAGCGCCTTCTCGGCGGCGTCCAGCTTGTACCAGCCCTCCCAGGTGGTGAACCGGACCTCGCGCTCGGCGAGGAACGCGTCCACGGCCTCCGGCTCGGGCGAGCCCGGCGTCTGCAGACGGCCGGCCGCGAAGTCGGCCAGCAGGTTGGCGACCGTCTCGTTGGCGTCACCCTTGGTGTGGCCGATCAGGCCCACCGGGCCGCGCCGGATCCAGCCTGTGACGTACGTCGACTGCAGGTGCTCTCCGGACTCCTGGATCACCCGGCCGCCCTCGTCCGGGACGGTGCCCGACTCGATGTCCCAGGGCAGCTTGGGGAGTTTGTCGGAGAGGTAACCCACCGCGCGGTAGATCGCGGTGACGTCCCAGTCCTTGAACTCGCCGGTGCCCTTGACGTTGCCGGTGCCGTCCAGGGCGGTGCGCTCGGTGCGCAGGCCGACGACCTTGCCGTCCTCGCCGAGGATCTCGACCGGCGACTCGAAGAAGTGCAGGAACAGCTTGTGCGGGCGGTCGCCGACGTCGCGTATCGCCCAGTTCTCCAGGGTCTTGGCGACCATGTCGGCCTGCTTGTTGCCCCGCCGGGTGGCGATCGAGCCCTCGTCGTAGTCGATGTCCTCGGGGTCGACGATGACCTCGATGTTGGGGGAGTGGTCCAGCTCGCGCAGTTCCATGGGGCTGAACTTCGCCTGCGCCGGGCCGCGGCGGCCGAACACGTGGATCTCCAGGGCCTTGTTGGCCTTGAGACCGTCGTAGACGTTCGGCGGGATCTCCGTCGGGAGCAGCTCGTCCGCCGTCTTGGCGAGGATGCGGGCCACGTCCAGCGCGACGTTGCCGACGCCGAGCACCGCGACCTTCTCCGCCTGAAGCGGCCAGGTGCGCGGTACGTCCGGGTGGCCGTCGTACCAGGAGACGAAGTCCGCGGCGCCGTAGGAGCCGTCGAGCTCGATGCCCGGTATCGGCAGCGCCCGGTCGGCCGTCGCGCCGGTGGAGAAGATCACGGCGTCGTAGAAGGCGCGCAGGTCGTCGAGGCTGATGTCGTTCGGGTAGTCGACGTTGCCGAAGAGGCGGATCTGCGGCTTGTCGAGCACCTGGTGGAGGGCCGTGATGATGCCCTTGATGCGGGGGTGGTCGGGCGCGACGCCGTAGCGGATCAGGCCGAACGGCGCCGGCATGCGCTCGAAGAGGTCGATGGACACGCCGGGTTCGGCGGCCACGTCGGACTTGAGCAGGGCGTCGGCGGCGTAGATTCCGGCCGGGCCGGCTCCGACGATGGCTACCCGCAGGGGGCGGGGCATGATCAGGTTCCCTTCGAGCGGCGATGGATCGACTCGACGGGAATCCTAAACTAAGGCAAGCCTAAGTCGGTACACGGGTCCGGTCTATGGGCTCATAAAGCGACTTTATGAGGCGACGGCTCGTGCGGTCACTGTCTCACGAGGGGCCGGGAGGGGGGCGGGCGGGTCCGGCGCCCCGGTTCGTGCGGGGCGCCGGGTGCCGCTCAGTCGAGGTGGTAACTGTCGCCGTACACCCACCAGTCGAGCGGTGTGGCGAGGTCGAGGTTGCCGTTGCGCAGGAAGACCCGCTGTGCCGTGTCGACCCGGCTGGTGTCCTCGTGGGCCGCCTCCTGCTTCATGGCCCACACCCGCGCGTCCAGGAAGGCGTGCAGGTAGGTGACTTCGTCGCCGCCCTGCGCCGGCGGCCGGGCCCGGTTCAGGGCGCGCCGTCGGATGTTGCGGAAGCTGGTGGGGTCGGTGCCGTCACCGTGCATGACGATGGCGTCGTAGTAGGCGAACTGGCCGAGTACGCGCAGGCCGTCGGCCTTGCCCTGCCGTACGGCCGGGTCGAAGTACACGCGGTCGCGCTCGTCGTCCTGCGCGCGCCTGAACGCCTGGTCCTGTGCCGCCCGGACCCAGTCGCGTGGGTAGTGCGGGTCGAGACCGTCGTGCGAGTCCGTGCCGTTCACCCGGCGCAGTGCCGGCAGGTACCGGGCGAGGACGTTGCCGGGGCGACGGTCGGCGTACAGCTGGACGAGGTCGAGCATGTCGCCCGTGCCCGAGCAGAAGCCGATGATCCCGGCGGTGTAGCCCCGGCCGTCCCCGATGTCCTCGATGTACTTGTACTGCGCCTTCCAGTCGAGCGAGGAGTTCTCCGCGCTCGACACCAGCTTCATGGCGATCTCCTTCTTCGCCGGGTCGTCGAGCCCCACCGCGGAGCGGGCGGCGGCGGGCGGGGCGTCGAGGAGGGGGACCGATGCCAGGGACGCGCCGAACAGGGCGAGCAGAGTGCGGCGCGAGGCGTGCGTGGGGTGCTTCACGGCGGCTCCAAAGGGAGGCGGGGGGAGGAGAGTTGGCCGTACGTGACACTGATAGGAAGGTTTCCTATCAGACGCGGGGCGTGCAGGACACCGGTCGCGTGGAAGGTTCGTACCAATGCACAACAGGTGCCTGTTACGGCAGGGGCTGCTCCGCCCAGATCACCTTGCCGGCGGGCAGATACCGCGTGCCCCAGCGCTCGGCCAGCTGCGCGACCAGGAACAAGCCGCGTCCGCCCTCGTCCGTCATGGTCGCGTAGCGCAGATGCGGGGAGGTGCTGCTGCTGTCGAAGACCTCGCAGATCAGGCTGCGGTCGCGCAGCATGCGCACGCGGATGGCGTCACCGCCGTAGCGGATCGCGTTGGTGACCAGCTCGCTCAGGATCAGCTCCGTCGTGAACGACAGGTCCTCCAGATCCCACCTCTGAAGCGTCTGCGTCACGCAGGAGCGCACCCGGGCGACGGCCGCCGGGTCGGACGGCACCTCCCACTCGGCGACGAGGTCGGGCCCGAGCGCCCGGGTACGCGCCACGATCAGCGCGATGTCGTCGCTCGACCGGGTCGGCGGCCGGGCGTCCAGCACGGCCTGGCACGTCTCCTCGGGCGACCGGTCGGCCCCGGTCAGTGCCGTGCGCAGCAGTTCGAGTCCCTCGTCGATGTCCCGGCCCCGGTCCTCCACGAGCCCGTCCGTGTAGAGCACGAGCCGGCTGTCCTCCGTCAGCTCCAACTCGGCCGTCTCGAACGGCAGTCCGCCCAGGCCCAGCGGGGGGCCGGCGGGCACGTCCGGGAAGGTCACCGACCCGTCCGGCTCGATCAGGGCAGGCGGCGGATGGCCGGCGCGGGCGATCGTGCACCGCTGGGCGACCGGGTCGTAGACCGCGTACAGACAGGTCGCGCCGGTCACCGGAGCGCTGTCGTCCGCCTCGGCCTCGTCCTGGTCGATCCGGGCCACCAACTCGTCCAGCAGCCCCAGCAACTCGTCGGGCGGCAGGTCCAGGGCGGAGAAGTTGTGCACGGCCGTGCGCAGCCGGCCCATCGTGGCCGCCGCGTGCAGCCCGTGCCCCACCACGTCCCCCACCACCAGCGCGACCCGGGCCCCGGACAGCGGCAGCACGTCGAACCAGTCGCCGCCCACCCCGGCCTGCGCCGGCAGATACCGGTACGCGATGTCCAGCGCGTTCTGCTCGGGCAGGCTGCGGGGCAGCAGGCTGCGCTGCAGGGTCACCGCCATGCTGTGCTCGCGGGTGTACCTGCGGGCGTTGTCGATGGACACCGCGGCCCGAGCCACCAGCTCCTCGGCGAGCGCGACCTCGTCGGACTCGAACGGCTCGGCCTTCTGCGACCGCCAGAAACTGACCACGCCCAGCACCAGGGACCCCGCCCGCAACGGCACGGCGATCAGCGAGTGGATGCCGAACTGCACGACCTGCGCGGAACGCTCCAGATCCTGGGCCTGCCAGCCCGGCGCCTGCGCGAGCCGCGGCTCGATGACCGCCTGCCCGCCGTGCAGCGCGCGGGCCTGCGGGGAGGAGTCGACCAGCCGGATCTGCTCACCCACCGGGTACAGCGGCGCGTCCTTGCGGATCCCGCTGCACGCGGTGCGCCGCAGCCGGGTCACCGACTCCGGATGCCCGCCCGCCAGCACCGCGTCGAAGAGGTCGACGGTGGCGTAGTCCGCGAACCGGGGCACCGCCAGCTCCGCCAGTTCCTCCGCGGTACGGGTCACGTCCAGGCTGGTGCCGATGCCCACACCCGCGTCGTACAGCATGTTCAGCCGCTCGCGCGCCTCCTCGGCGCGGCCGGACAGGGCCCGCAGCTCCGTGGAGTCACGCAGGGTGGCGACGCTGCCGGACGGCCGGCCCCGCAGATGGGTCGGACGCTGGTTCACCGCCAGCAGCCGGTCCTTGACCAGGTGCACCTCGTCGGTGGCCGTGCGGCCGGAGTCCAGCAGCTCGGCGGTGTCGGGAGCGAGACCGAGGTCGAGCACCCGGCGCCCCTCCGCGTCCGGGGGCAGGTCGAGCAGGCGGTGCGCCTCGTCGTTGGCGAGCAGCAGCCGCCGCTCGTCGCCGACGATGATCACGCCCTCCCGGACGGAGTGCAGAACGGCGTCGTGGTGCTCGTACATCCGGGTCATCTCGTCCGGGCCGAGACCGTGCGTCTGCCGCAGCAGACGCCTGCTGACCAGGGCCGTGCCGCCCAGGGCCAGGGCCAGCGCCGCCGCCGCGGCGGACAGCAGGAGCGGCATCTGCCGGTTCGCGGTGCCGCCCACGGTGGCCTTGGTGACCCCGGCGGACACCAGTCCGACGACCTTCCCGTCGGGATCCTCGATGGGCACCACCGCCTGCACCAGCGGTCCGATCGTGCCGGTGATCTCCTCGGTGACGACCTTCCCGTTCAGCGCCGGTGCGATGGTCCCGACGAACTTCTTCCCGATGCGGTCCGGCTTGGGATGGGAGTACCGGACGCCCTCGGTGTTCATGACCACGATGAAGTCCACGCCGGTCGCCTCGCGCGCCGCCTCGGCCCGTGGCTGCAGCACGGCGCTCGGGTCCGGGCTGTCCAGTGCCTCCCTGGTGCCGGGCGCGTTCGCGAACGCCTCGGCGACCGCCACCGAGCGGTTACGGGCCTCCCGCGTGGTGTCGTACCGCACCTGGAGCACCAGCGCCACCACCGCGGCCACGACCAGCAGCAGCACGATCACCACCTGGAGCAGGAACACCTGCCCCGCGACGCTGCGCCCGCCCAGCGTCGCGCGCACCCCGGAGAGCCGGCCGGTACGACGCTCCGCGGCGAGCACTCCGGACGGGATCGCCCGCTCGGGCACACCTGGCGCGCGGCCGGGCGCACTCCGGGCGCGCGAACCGCCGGGACGACGGGCCGACCGGGCCCCGGATCGACCCCACAGTCGGACCATGTGCCCATGTCTACACTGCCGGGCCGCAGGAGGCGAGAGACGCCACAGACCGTGACAGGACCTGCTCCTTCTCCCACAGCACGATCACATGTCCGGGACACCCCGCCCGAGCAACTCCCGTCCTCGCACCAGGGTTACGACAGCCGCCGCACGTCCGGGCGCACGCGTGCCGGGCGACCTGCCACGGCCGGTCGGCGTGGTTCCGCCTTCCCGTCACATCTCGGGTCTTCGCGTCCGCTCGCGTTCAGGGTGTTCGCGTCCCGTCACACTCCGGGTGTTCGCGTCCGGTCGCACTGCGGGTGTTCGCGTCCGGTCTCGCACTCCGGGTCTCGTCTGCGGTCTCACTTCCGGCGCAGTGCGGTCTCACTTCCGGCGCAGTGGTGAGGAGCGCCGGGTCGCGAGCAACAGCGCGATGTCGTCGGGCCGGTCCACGGTGTGCCGGGCCTTCGCGGTGAGCCGGTCGGCCACGCCCGCCAGCGAGCGGCCCCCCGCCCCGGCGGCGGGCGCACCGGCTCGGGCGAGCGCCACCCGCAGCGCGCTGATGCCGACGTCGATGTCGACACCGGGCCGCTCCACCAGCCCGTCCGTGTACAGCGCGAGCACGGCCCCGGTCTCCATCCGCAGCTCGGTCACGGGGTACTGGGCCTGCGGGTCCACACCGAGCACGACACCGCCGGGCAGGTCGAGCACCTGCGTACGGCCGTCCGGGCGGCGCAGCAGCGGGCGCGGATGCCCGGCCACGGCGGCCTGGCCCACCCCGGTCGCCGGGTCCAGCCGGATGTAGCAGCAGCTCGCGAACAGGCCGCTGTCGAGGTCGATGAGCAGGCGGTTGGTACCGCTCATGACCTCGTCCGGCGGCCGGTCCCCGAGGGCGAACGCCCTGACGGCGCTGCGCAGCTGCCCCATGGTGGCCGCCGCCTGCACCCCGTGCCCCTGCACGTCGCCGATGACCAGCGCCAGACCGTCCCCGGCGGCGACGACGTCGTACCAGTCCCCGCCCACCTCCATGCCCTGCGTGCCCGGCAGATACCGGCCCGCGGTCTCCATCAGCGGGTGCTGCGGCAGCCGCCGGGGGAGCAGCACCTGTTGCAGCCCCCGGGCCAGCGCGGCCTCGCTCTCGTAGCGCCGCGCCTTCTCCATGGCATGCGCGATCAGCCCGGCCATGGCCGTCAGCACGGTGCGTTCCTCGGTGCTGAAGCTGCGCGGCCGGTCGAAACCGAGGATGCAGGAGCCGACGGGCCGCCCGGAGGCGATCAGCGGCAGGAAGGCACGGGCCCCCTCCGTCGCGTCCAGGGCGATGCCCGGATACGCGTCGGCGAGCTGCTGCATCGAGTCGAAGAACAGCGGTCGACCGGTGGTGAGCGTCTCCACACCGGGCAGCCGCTCGTCCAGGCCCACCCCCTCGAACGGGGCGAGGAACCCCTGCGGGAAGCCCGTCTCCCAGGCCAGGAACAGATGCCGTTCCTGGAGCAGGTAGATGGCCAGCCGGCGGCCGCCGAACGCGGGCAGCAGCTCCCGCATCACCACCGCGGAGACCTGACGGGCGGTCACCGCCTCCGTCAACGCGATGGCCAGGACGATGGGGCGGTACAGGGGAGACAGCGAGGGCGTGCCGACCGGCTCCGGCGTACCCTGCGCCTCCGCAGGCCCGGACGGGCTGTCCGCCATGTGGTGCCCGGGGCGGAGCGTGCAGGTCAGCAGGTCCGGGCCGGGATACACCGACATGGAGAGCAGGTCCCCGCCGAGCGGGTCGGCGGCGGAGTCACCGCTGTGCGCGGACGGTCTGCGGACATGGAAGTGCACCGGTTCCGGTGACAGCAGCGCCCCGCGCAGATGATCCTCGAAGGCCGGCTGGTTCAGCCACGGCACGCCCTCCCACAGCGTGCGGCCCAGCAGCTCGCTGCGGGGGCGGCGCAGCAGTGCCGCCGCACGCGGGTTGGCGTAGACGACCGCACCCAGCCGGTCCAGGCAGAACACCCCTTCCGGCAGCAGGTCGGCCGCCGAGTCCGCCACCGTGCCCGGCCCCGGCTCCAGTACGGCACCCCGAACGGTCGTCGTGCCGGCCGGCGCCGGCTCACCGGGGCGCGCCGCGTCCTCGTACGGCCCCCAGACCTCGACCAGCCGCAGCGCACCGTCCGGGGCGTGCACGCACAGCGGCAGGGAGGGAGGACGGCCTCCCGCCGCCTCCCGCAGCGCCGCCAGGATCCCCTCCGCGTCATCCGGAGCGACCGCCCGAGCGAACCCCTCGACGGTCCCGTCGGCCTGCACCGCGCCCGGTCCCAGGACGAGGTTGAGCCGTTCGTCCGTCGTCACCGTGCCCGTCACCGGGTCCCAGACGAACTGGCCGAGACGACCCGAAGGCCGGCGGCTGGCCGGGGGCCGGACACACAGGGGCCCGCCCTCCCACGTGACCGCGGACGCACCCTCCCCGTCCCGCAGCTTCTCCAGCGCCCCTCCCAGGTCCTCCGCCAGCCGAGTGAGGCGCTCGCGCACCGGCAGCAGCTCCGTGGCGTCCCCCGCCGGGGGCAGCAGCACGGTCAGGACACCGAAGACGGACGAACCGGCCGTGACGGGAATGTGCAGCGACCCGAACTGGAACGGCAGACCGGCCGCGAACTGCGGATAGCGGCGCATCGTCTCCGTCGCGTTCGGCAGCGCGACCTCCACGCCGAGCCGATAGGCGTCCGCGACGGGGAACGGCCGGTCCACGTGCAGCCGCCACCACGGCCGGAACAGTGGCCCGGGCAAGCCTTCCAGCACCGCCAGACGCAGCAGCCCGGGCGTGCGCGAGCGCAGATAGACCCCTCCGGCGTGGCCCCCGGCCGCGCTGATCGCCTCCGCCGAGGCATCGATCAGCAGCGCCGCCAGCCTGCCGGGCGTCCGCTCTGCGCCCTCGGCGCTCCCAGTCATCGGTCTACCTTCGTCCGTACGCCGTCACGCGTGCGACACAGCAAGAATGCGCCACGACGCACCCTGCCCGCACCCGGGGCGGCTTGGCCAGAGGTGTGCAAGGCCCACCGGACCCGCCGTGGGCCGGCCGGTACGGGCACGGGACGGGTGGACGCGCGGCGACGAGGGCTCGATCACCGGGCGGACGGATTCACCCCTTGCGATCGGGATCTCCGGTGCGAATCCGCACGACCGCGGTCTCCTCTGTCACCGGGGACTCGGCGAACGAGACCACGTCTTCTCATGGCTCACCCGCCGAACGCGGCCTCAACCAGCTCACCGTCCCGGTGAAAGCCGCCTCGTACGGCCATGGACTTCGCACTCCTCGCCGGAATGCCCCGTCACCGCGGTCCGGTCGGGGTCGAAAATACTTTTACGCGTACCCGGCGTTTCAGAGGAGAAACGCCTCGGTTCAAGCCACGTTTCCAGGGGCGCCGAAGGGTGGCTCGGAACCTCTTCCATCTGCGGGAACGCGCCACCTCGTATCTCTGGCGACGTTCTGTTTCAGTCATACAGACAGGGGTGGTTGATCATTCCCTCGACGGTGGCTAGCGTCCTCGTGTGTGCACGGTCCGCATATGCGGAATCGCGCCGCCCTTTCAAGCGTGGAGCGAGGGTACGGGGGATAGATGCCGATACCAGACGCCCTTTCCGGACGGTCTTCATCCTTCTCGGAAAACCTCCTTGAGGCATTTTCGGCAACGGTGGAGAAGTATCCCGAAAGGGAAGCAGTACGCTGCGGCGAAGAAAGCCTCAGCTATCGTCGATTGGACGCGCGGGCGAACTCGCTGGCCCAGAGAATTCTGCTGACCGTGTCGGCGGGCGATCAGGGTATTGCCCTCATGGTGAATCGTTCCACCGATATGGTGGCCGCCGCACTCGCCGTCCTGAAGACCGGCAATTTCTACGTCCCCCTCGATCCCGCCTCCCCCCGCGCCAGAACACAGGCGATCCTCGAAGAGGCGGCTCCGCCCCTCGTCCTGGCCTCACGCTCGCTGTCCGGCCGGGTTCCCGCAGGCGTGCCCGTGGCCTACGTGGACGACGTGCCCGACGATCCCGATGACCGGACGTACACCGCGCCGGGCATCGCGCCCTCCAGCCGTGCCTACGTCATCTTCACGTCCGGAACCACAGGCCGTCCCAAGGGCGTCGAGGTCACCCACCACAACGTTCTGCGGCTCTTCCGCAGCAGCCAGGCCCTGTTCGGATTCGACCACGAGGACGTGTGGTCCCTCTTCCACTCGTTCGCCTTCGACTTCTCCGTATGGGAGATGTGGGGAGCCCTCCTGCACGGCGGCCGGATCGTGGTCGTTCCCGGCGACACCGCCCGGGACCCGGCCGCGTTCCGCCGGCTGCTGGCCGAGCAGAGGGTGACCGTCCTGAGCCAGACCCCCACCGCGTTCGCCCAGTTGGTCGCCGAGGAGGCCCGCCACGACGAGCGGCTGCCCCTGAAGTGGGTGGTGTTCGGCGGAGAGGCGCTGCGTTTCACCGACCTCGCGCCGTGGACGGACAAGTACGGGGACCGCACTCCTGCGCTCGTCAACATGTACGGCATCACCGAGATCACCGTGCACGCCACATACCGGCGCGTGCTGCGCGAGGACCTCGACCGCGGCGGCAGCCTGATCGGCCGCCCGTTGCCCGATCTCGGGGTGCTCATCACCGACGACGACCTGACACCCGTCCCCGATGGGCAGCCGGGCGAGATCGTGGTGACCGGACCAGGCGTCGCCAGGGGCTATCTCGGCCGTCCGGAACTGACGGCCCAGCGCTTCGTCACGGTCACCGGCGCCGACGGCCGCCCGGTGCGCGGCTACCGCTCCGGAGACCTGGGACGCCGCCTGCCCGACGGCGACATCGAGTATCTGGGCCGGGCCGACGAACAGGTCAAGATCCGGGGCTTCCGAGTCGAACTGGGCGAGGTCGAGGCGGCGTTGACCGCCCATCCCGCCGTCCGGCAGGCCGCTGCCGCCCGGGAGGACGCCGACGGCACGCCCACCCTCGTCGCCTACGTCGTACCCGATCCGTCGGTCCCCCTGGACGAACCCGGCCTGCGAGCCCACCTGCTGCAGCGGTTACCGGACTACATGGTGCCCGCCGCCCTGCGGACCCTGGAGGCCCTGCCCCTCACCGCCAACGGGAAGCTGGACCGGGACGCGCTCGGCGCACAAGGGCTGCCCCTGTCCGGCGGCCCCGCCGACGCTCCCCCCGCACCGGGCGGCGCGTTCTCCGGTTCCCTGCGCGAGGAGCTGATCCGCGAGCTGTTCGCCCAGGTGCTGGACCGCGACAGGCTCGACCCCGACGACGACTTCTTCGCGCTCGGCGGTCACTCGCTGACAGCCATCCGCGTGGTCAACCGGATCCGGGCACTGCTGGGCGTGGAGGTCGCCCTCAAGGACCTGTTCGACACCCGTACCCCGGCGGCCCTCGCCCGCCAACTGCAGACGGGACCGGACCGCGCACGGCCCGCCCTCACCCCGACCGACCGGTCCGGTGACGTCCCGCTGTCCTTCGCCCAGCAGCGGCTGTGGATCCTGCAGCAGGTGCACGGCGAGAACCCGGCCTACCACATCCCCTACGCCCTGCGCCTGAACGGCCGCGTCGACGTGGCGGCTCTCGAAGCGGCCCTGCGGGACGTGGTGCGGCGGCACGAGATCCTGCGGACGCTGTACGTCGACCGGGAGGGCACCCCGTACCAGAGGATCCTCGCCCCGGCGGACGCCGCTGTGCGACTGGTCGTCCGCCGTGCCACCCCCGGCCAGGTGGACCCCCTCCTCACCGAGGAAGCGCGACGGAGCTTCGACCTGGCGGCCGACCTGCCCCTGCGTGCCACGCTCTTCGAGACCGGCGCCGAACGCAGCGTGCTGCTCCTGGTGCTGCACCACATCGCCGGTGACGGCTGGTCGCTCGAACCGCTCATGCGGGACCTGACCGAGGCGTACACGGCCCGGCTGTCCGGCACGGCGCCCGCGTGGCCGCCCCTGCCCGTCCAGTACGCCGACTACGCCCTGTGGCAGCGGCGTCTGCTGGAGGGCGACGACCGGCCCGGGACCCTGGCGGCCGACCAACTCGCTTACTGGCGGGCGGCGCTGGAGGACGCACCGGAGGAGCTGGCGCTGCCCGCCGACCGTCCCCGCCCGGCCGATCCCGGCTTCCTCGGCGACATGGTTCCCGTCGACCTCGACGCGACGCTGAGCGCCGACCTGTTCGCCCTGGCCCGGCGCAGCGGTTGCACGGTCCACATGGTCCTCCAAGCGGCGGTGGCCGCACTGCTGACCCGACTGGGAGCGGGCACCGACCTCCCGATCGGCAACGCCGTCGCGGGCCGCGGCGATCAGGCGCTGCACCCTCTCGTGGGGTTCTTCGTCAACACGGTGGTGACACGCACCGACACCTCCGGCAACCCGAGCTTCGCGGAGCTGCTGCGCCGGGTACGGACGGGCAGTCTCGCCGCCTACGACCACCAGGACCTGCCCTTCGAGCGGCTGGTCGAGGTGCTGAACCCGCCCCGCTCAGCCGCTCGTCACCCTCTCTTCCAGGTCATGTTCGCAGCCCAGAGCGGCATCCCGGACGACTTCGCCCTGCCCGGACTCGAGGTCTCCTCCCAGCCGGTGACCACCGGCACCGCCAAGTTCGACCTGTCCTTCAAGTTCGACGCCGAAGGCGGGGCGCCCCACGCGCCGCAGCGCATCCTGGGCGACCTGGAGTACAGCCGCGACCTCTTCGACCGGGAGACCGCCGAGCACATCGCCGCCTGCCTGGTCCGGCTGCTGCGGGACGCGGTGGCCCGGCCCGACGTACGGCTCGGCCGCCTCGCCGTCCTGGATCCGGCCGAACACCGGCTGCTGGTGGTGGACCGCAACGACACGGACGCGCCCTACCCACACCGGAAGACCGTCGCGGACCTCGTCGAGGAGCAGACGGACCGCACCCCCGACGCGACGGCCCTGATCCAGCAGGACGTCCGGTGGACGTACCGGCGGCTCGACGAACGCGCCAACCAGTACGCCCACCTGCTGCGGGCCCTGGGCGTGGGCCCGGGCACGATCGCCGGGATCTGCCTGCCGCGCGGCCCGGAGGCCGTGGCCGCCATGCTCGGCGTGTGGAAGGCGGGCGGCGCGTACGTGCCCCTGGACCCGGAGCTGCCCGCGGAACGGCTGCGGTACATGGCCGCGGACAGCGGGGCCGCTCTCCTGATCGGCCGGGGCGACCTCGCCGACGGCATCGCCCCGGACGGCACCGAGGTGGTCCTGGTCGACTCCGACGCACGGCTCGACGCCGCCCCGGTCCTGCGGCCCGAGCGCGACACCGGCGGAAGGGATCTGGCGTACGCCATCTACACCTCCGGTTCCACCGGCAAGCCCAAATGCGTGTTGATCGAGCACGGCGGTGTGGTCAACCGGCTGCTCGACATGGCACGGCGGTTCCGTCTGACCGCCCAGGACATCAGTCTGCAGATCACCTCCCTGGCCTTCGAACCTCCGGTGCGCGAGATCTTCGGGCCGCTGGCGGTGGGCGCGTCCGTCGCCCTGCTGCCGGAGGAGGGCAGCCGGGACCCCGGCGTCGTCATCGGCGCGATCCGCGACAACCGTCCCACCGTCATCCTCTGCGTCGTGCCCTCGCTGCTGGAGTCGGTCATCGTGTACGGGGCCGACCCGGCCGACTTCTCCTCGCTGCGGCTGGTCGGCACCGCGGGGGAGACGCTGCGCCCGGGCGAGGCGCGTGAGCTGCTGGACCGCTGGGGCTGCGAGGTGGTCAACCAGCTCGGCCCCACCGAGACCACGATGATGAGCGTCGTCCACCGGGTGCGCCCTCAGGACCTGGACGGCGTCATCCCCGTGGGACGACCGCTGGCCAACACCCGCGTCCACGTCCTCGACCAGTGGCTCAACCCGGTACCCGTGGGCGTCACGGGCGAGCTGTACCTGGCCGGCGCCGGCGTCGGGCGCGGATATCTGGGCCGGCCCGGGCTGACCGCCGCGCGGTTCGTCGCCGACCCGTTCGGGGCGCCCGGCGAGCGGATGTACCGAAGCGGGGACCTGGCGCGCTGGCGGCGGGACGGCACCCTGGAGTTCGCGGGCCGGGCCGACGACCAGGTCAAGGTGCGCGGTTTCCGCATCGAACCCGGCGAGATCGAGACGGTCCTGACCGAACATCCCGGGATCGCGCGCGCGGCGGTCGTCGTACGCGAGGACCGGCCCGGCGACAAGCGGCTCGTCGCCTACGTGGTACCCGGATCGCCGGACGGCCCCGGTCCCGCCGAGCTGCGCGACCACCTCGGCGCGCGGGTACCCGAACACATGGTGCCGGCCGCGTTCGTGAGCCTGGAGACCCTTCCGCTGCGGGGCAACGGCAAGCTCAACCGGGACCTGCTGCCGGCGCCCGATCTCACCGACCACGTCAGCACCCGGCGCCCCAGATCACCGCGTGAGGAAGTGCTGTGCGAACTGTTCGCCGAGGTGCTCGGACTGCCCTCGGTCGGCATCGACGACGACTTCTTCCAGCTCGGCGGGCACTCACTGCTGGCGGCCCGGCTGATCAGCCGGGTGCGTGACACCCTCGGTCTGCGGATCGGCATGCGCACCCTGTTCGAGGCGCCCACCGTGGCCGGGCTGGCCGAACACGCCGGCATCGGCAACGGGGACAGCGCTCTGGAGGTCGAACTGCCGCTGCGTACGGTCGGCACGCGGCCCCCACTGTTCTGCATCCACCCCGGCGGCGGTCTCAGCTGGAGCTACGCGGGCTTCCTGAAGCACATCCCCGGCGACGTCCCGGTTTACGGCATCCAGGCACGGGGCCTGCTCCACCCGGACGCCATGCCCGCCACCGTGGAGGAGATGGCCGCCGACTATGTCGAGCGGATCCGGGCCATCCAGCCCACCGGCCCCTATCACCTGCTGGGCTGGTCGTTCGGCGGCATCGTCGCCTTCGAGATGACCGCACAACTCCAGCGGCAGGGGCATGAGGTGGCGCTGCTGACCATGCTCGACTGCTATCCGGGTGTGCCCGATCACTACCGCCTGGACGACCGGGAGATGCTGGCGGCGCTGCTGGACCCGTCCCGGCCGCAGGCCGTCCCGCAGGAGGGCTCGCCCGAGATCGCCAAGGCGGTGGAGATCCTGCGGAACGACACCGGAGCCCTCGCCAGCCTCCAGGAAGCGCAGTTGGTCGCCCTGCTGACGGCGATGGCGCACAACCGGCACATCGTGGGCCGGTACGAGCCGAAGCGGATCACCGGCGACGTGCTGTTCTTCATGGCGACACAGGGCCGCACCGAGGGAGCCCCCATGCCCGACGTCTGGAAGGAGTTCGTGGACGGCGAGGTGATGTGGCACCCGATCGAGACCACCCACACGAACATGAACCACCCCGCCCCGCTCGCGGAGATCGGCCGTCATCTCTGCGCCGCCCTCGAGCGGCCGGTGTCCCCCCAGGGAGCCGGTACGGCCCCCGCGAACGGAGACGACTGATGACGAACCCCTTCGACGATCCGGACGCGCTGTACCGGGTCCTGCGCAACGCGGAAGGCCAGTACTCCCTGTGGCCGTCCTTCGCCGATGTCCCGCCGGGCTGGGACATGGTCCTCGCGGACCGGCCCCGCCCGGAATGCGTGGCGTACGTGGAGGAGCACTGGACCGACCTGCGCCCGGCCGGCCTCGTGGTCTCCGGACGCCCCGACCCGGGCACGGGTGGGTGACCGTTGTCGTCCAACCTGTGGGTCCTGCGGGACCGTTCGGTGCTGTGCCTGCTGTCGGCCCGGTCCGTCTCCCTGCTCGGCAACGCGATCGCTCCGGTCGCCCTGGCCTTCACCGTTCTCGAACTGCCCGACGGGTCGGCCACCGGGCTCGGCCTGGTGCTCACCGCCCGGCTGGCGAGCCAGGTGGTGTTCGTCCTGCTGGGCGGCGTCGTCGCCGACCGGTGGCCCAAGTACCGGGTGATGGTCGGAGCGGATGTGGTGGCCGGCCTCGCGCAGGGCGCCGCGGCCGCGCTGGTGATCACCGAGCACGCATCGACGCTCTCCCTCGCCCTCCTGGCCTGCGTCAACGGCGCCGCCGCCGCACTCTTCGAACCGGCCTCCCGGTCCGTGATGCCGCAGCTCGTCTCCGGGGACGTCCTGCAGTCCGCCAACGGCCTGCTGCAACTGGCCATGCGCGGCGGCAACATCATCGGTGCGGCCGTCGCCGGGATCCTGGTCGCCCTGGTCGGCGCCGGCCCGACGCTGGCCATCGACGCGGCCTCCTTCCTCATCTCCGCCGCGCTCCTGCTGGGGATCCGGCTGAAGTCGACCCCGCCCGCCGAGAGGTCCGCTTCCCTTTTCCGGGAACTGCGGGACGGCTGGAAGGAGTTCACGGCACGCCAGTGGGTGTGGCTGATGGTGGCCCAGCTGTGCTTCGTGAACGTGCTGCTGGCCGGCGGCTTCTACGTGCTCGGCCCGGTGGTCGCCAAGGACCACCTGGGCGGGGCGCCCGCCTGGAGTCTGATCCTCACCGCGCAGGCCATCGGCTATGTGGTCGGCAGTACCACGGCCGTACGGCTGCGCACCCGCCACCCGATCCGGCTGGCCGCCCTGCTCACCATGGGCTTCCCGCTGCCTCTGTTCCTGCTCGCCGCCGAGGCGCCGGTCGCCGCCGTCGCCGTGCTCGCCTTCGCGGCGGGCGTCTGCATCGACGTCTACGAAGTGCTGCTGGACACCGCCCTGCAGAAGAACGTGCCCGAGGAGAAACTCGCCCGGGTCATGTCGTACGAGGCCGTGGGCTCCTTCGCGTTCGTCCCCCTCGGCCTCGCCCTCGCCGGTCCCGCGTCGGCAGCGCTCGGCGTCGGTCCCGCACTGGTGGGGGCCGGTGTGCTGATCGTGCTGGCGGGACCCCTCGTCCTGCTGCTGCCCTCGGTGCGCGCGGTCGACGACGGGCAGCCCCCGGCGAGCGCGACGTCCGAGGTCTCCGTCCCGGCTTCCGGCCCGCCCGGCAACCGCCCGGAAGCGGGCGGCGAACCGGCCCGCGGCGATCACCGTTTGGAGGAATCATGACCACGTTCGCCACGACCGACAGCACCGCGTCCCACCGCCGGCTGACCGGCTGGAGCGGCGACGCCGACTACTTCGTCTTCCGCGAGTACGACACCTTCGAGCCGAGGTCGCTCCTCGACGTCCTGCACGGCCGGATCGCCGGAGTCATGTTCCGCGGCATGGTGAAGCCGGACACCTGCGCCGAACTGGCCGAGCGGTTCTGGGCCAGCCCCGCCAGGAGGACCCGCGGCGCGGAGGCCCCCGGCTACTTCCTGGGCGCCTTCCACTACCACAAGACCACCGCGGCGTACCTGGACGAGACCGCGGAGGTGGCCGCCGCCCTCGATGACGTGCTGGCCGTCCCGGAAGACCCCCTGAAGATCTTCTACGAAGGGCTGGACAGGGTGCTGGCCGAGGACGGCGCCACGGTGCGGCCGGCCCGGCACGAGGGCCGGGAGGCCTGCCGCGGACTGCTGCGCTCCTGGCACGGCCAGGGCGAGTACGCGCTGGCTCCGCACGACGACCTGTCCCAGTGCACGGAACCGCAGCAGGCCGACTTCGAGATACAGAAGGTGGCCGGCCACCAGCCCGCGGCACTGAACATCTGCCTGGAGAACGGCGACGGCGGCCGACTCGCGTACTGGAACATCCGGCCCGACGAGACGTCCAAGCGGGCACTGGGCCTGCACTACACGGGTTCGCCCTACCCGCTGGACACCCTGGACGGAATCGAGCTGAAGTGGGTCGACGTGCACGCCGGTGACGTCTACGTCTTCAACGGCGCCCATGTCCACGCGGTCGAGCCCAACACCGATCCGCAGCTGCGCCGCACCACGCTCGCGGGCATCCTCGGCTTCGTCGACGACAGCACCGTGGTGTCGTGGACATGAGCGACAGGCACCCTTTCCCCACCCGGCTGCTGCGCAGGCCGTCCGACGACGCCGAAGCCCGGGTCTTCTGCTTCCCGTACTCCGGTGTGGGCGGCTCGATGTTCAGCCAGTGGCCCCGTGTGATCGGCACCGCCGAGGTGTGCCCGATCCAGCTCCCGGCCAGGGAGAACCGGGTGCGGGAGCCGCACTACGGCACCTACGAGGAACTGGCCGCCGACCTGGTCGAGCAGCTGCTTCCCTATCTGGACCGGCCGTTCGTGCTGTTCGGACACTGCGCGGGCGCGCTGCCCGCGTTCGAGACGGCGGCCCTGCTGGCCGAGCGGGGCCTGCCCCTGCCGCACCGGCTGGTCGTCTCGGCCCAGGTGCCCCCGCACCACTGCCCGCAGGACCGCTTCCTGGACATGGACGACGAGCAACTCGGCCGGGAGCTGGGCCGGATCATCGTCGAGCGGGGCGGTGAACCGCATCCCGCCCTGATCGAGCTGACCCTGGAGGTGCTGCACCAGGACCTCGACGCCAACCGTGTCTACCGTCGCCAGCGCCCACTGACCCTGCCCGTCGGCATCACCGCGCTGCACTGGGCCGACGACGAGGAGATCACCGCGGAGCAGATCCGGCCGTGGCGGGAGTACTCGGCGGACGTCCGGTTCTCCGTGCTCGACGGCGGGCACTACGCCTTCCTCTCCGCACCCGAGCAGCTGACGGACCTCCTCGCCTCGCTGCTCGCCGACCCGAAAAGCCCCGAGCCGAGTGGTGCGGGGACCGGTCACTCAGGAGGTCACGGCTGATCATGCAGACCATTCACGGGGTGTTCGCCGAGCGGGTCCGCCAGACGCCCGACGCGGTCGCGGTCAGCGCCCACGACGGCGAGCTGACCTACGCCGCGCTCGACGCCAGAGCCGACCGGACGGCAGGGCGGCTGCGGCGGCACGGAGTGCGGCCCGGAGACGTCGTCGCCGTCCACGCCGAGCGCTCCGCCGCCGCGGTGGTGATGCTCCTCGCCGTGCTCAAGGCCGGTTCCGCCTACCTGGCGCTGGACGCCCGACAGCCCTTCGAACGGCGGCAGACGATCCTCGACGACGCCTCGGTGAAGGTGGTGCTGTCGTCACCCCATCTGGCGGCCGAGATGTCGACCCACGGCCGTACGGTGCTCACCCCGGACGACGGCGAGCAGGCGGACGACGGTCTGCCCGCCGCGGGGCCGGCCGCCGGGACCGGACCGGAGGACATCGCCTACGTCGCCTACACCTCGGGGTCCACCGGCCGTCCCAAGGGGGTGTGCGTCCCGCACCGGGCGGTGCTGCGCCTGGTGGTCGGGACGGACATCACCGACATCCGCGCGGACGACGTGTTCCTCCAGTTCGCGCCCCTCGCCTTCGACGCGTCGACCTGGGAGGTCTGGGGGGCGCTGCTGTCCGGGGCACGGCTCGCCGTCGCCCCGCCCGGGCAGCCGTCCGCCGCCGAACTGACCGCGTACGCGGGCCGCGCGGGCGTTACGGTGATGTGGCTGACCGCCGGCCTGTTCCACCAGGTCGTCGACACCGCTCTGGACGACCTGCGCGGGCTGCGCTGCCTGCTGGCGGGAGGCGACGTGCTGTCCGGGCCGCATGTCGCCCGCGCCGTCGCCGCCCTGCCCGACACCACCGTCGTCAACGGCTACGGCCCCACGGAGAACACCACGTTCAGCTGCTGCCACCCCATGCGGGAGGCGCCCGCCACCGCGACGGTCCCGATCGGCCGGCCCATCAGGGGCACCGGGGCGCGGGTCCTGGACGAGCGGCTGCGCCCCGTGCCGGACGGCGAGGAAGGCGAACTGTACGTCACCGGTGACGGCCTGGCCCACGGCTATCTCGGAGACCCGGGACGGACCGCCGAGCGGTTCGTGGCCGACCCGTACGCACCCGTGCCCGGCGCCCGCATGTACCGCACCGGAGACCGGGTGCGGCGGCTGTCCGACGGCACGCTGGAGTTCCTCGGGCGCGACGACGACCAGGTGAAGATCCGGGGCTTCCGGGTCGAGACCGGCGAGGTGGAGTCGGCGCTGGCCGCGCTGCCCGGCGTGGCCCGGGCCGCGGTCGTCGTCCAACGGGCACCGTCCGGGGAACGCCGGCTGATCGGCCACGTGGTCGCCGACGACGCAGGACCCCTCTCGGCACTGGAGGTGCGGGAGCGCCTCGTTCGGGTGCTGCCGGACTACTGCGTGCCCGCCCTCGTGCGGAACGTCGACACACTGCCGCTCACCCCGAACGGCAAGGTGGACCGCGCGGCCCTGGCCGCCACGTCGGTGCAGGACAGGCCCGAGCTGAGCGCGCCCCACCGGGCACCCGAGTCGCCGCTGGAACAGGCGATCGTCCAGATGTGGACGGACCACATCGGCGTCGTCGGTATCGGCGCGGATGACGACTTCTTCGAGATCGGCGGGCACTCGCTGCTGGCCGTCACGATCCTGGGCGAACTGCGGCGGTCGTACGGCGTCGACATCTCGCCGCGCTCTCTGTATCGGGACCCGAGCCCTGCCGGACTTGCCCGAGCCGTGGCGGAAGCGAGGTCGCAGTCGTGACGCAGGACCTGGCGGGCGGCTGGTCCGTGACCGACCTCGACGCGGTCGACCTGGACGGCGTCGACCTGTTCGACGCGGGCTTCCACGCAGAGGGCGACCCCCACCTGGTGTGGGCGGCGATGCGGCGCCGGGCGCCGCTGCACCGCCAGGAGCTGCCGGACGGACGCGCCTTCTGGTCGGTCACCCGCTACCAGGACGCCTGCCGGGTGCTCGGTCAGCACCGTGAGTTCACGTCCGAGCGGGGCAGCCTCCTCCAGCAGCTCGGGCGCGGTGACGCCGCGGCGGGCAAGATGCTCGTCGCCACGGACCCGCCCCGCCACGGCGAACTGCGCCGACCGCTGCGGGCCCTGTTCAGCGGTGCCTCGCTGGCGGCGGCGGAGCAGCGGATCCGCACGGCCGTGGACGCGGCCCTGCGATCGGTCGCCGACGACCAGGTGTGGGACGTGAGCGAGCATGCCGCGCTGCTGCCGATGGCGGCGGCCGCGGCGCTGATGGACCTGCCCGAGGAGGACTGGCCGGACCTCGTGCGATGGACCGGCATGGCGGCGGCGCCCGAGGATCCGGTCCACCGCACCGGCAGCAGCGCCGCGACGCTCGCCATCGCGCACCACGAGCTGTTCGAGTACTTCGCGCGAGAAGCCCGGGCGAGGGCGGGCACCGAGGGCAAGGACCTCATCCGCCACCTGACGGCCGCCTCCGTGGAGGGGACCGCGCTCACCCGGGACGAGGTCGTCGTCAACTGCTACAGCGTGCTGCTCGGCGCGAACGCCACCACCCCGCACACCGCGGCGGGCACCGTGCTCGCCCTCGCCCGGAACCCGCAGGTGTACCGGGCGGTGCGGGAGAACCCGGAACTCGTCCCGGCGCTCGTGGAAGAGGGACTGCGCTGGACGTCCGCCGCCCGCTCCTTCCTGCGGTACGCGGTCAAGGACGTCGAACTCAGCGGCGGCGTGGTGCCGGCGGGGGACGCGGTGGCGGTGTGGGTGGGCTCGGCCAACCGCGACGAGACGGTCTTCGCCGACCCCGAGCGGTTCCTCGTGCCCCGGCCCGACAACCGGCACATCGCGTTCGGCTACGGCCCCCACTACTGCCTGGGCGCGGCCGTGGGCCGACTGACCCTGCGCGTCCTCTTCGAGCGGATCGTCGCCCTGGTCGAGGAGTTCGAGCCGGCCGGACCGCCGCGTCGGCTCGCGTCCAACTTCGTGGCGGGATTCACCCGACTGCCCGTCCGCACCCGGCTGAGCGCGGACGCACGCCGTCGCGTCCCGAGCCAGGCCCGTCCGCTCTGAGGGGAGCCCATGACTGCCTCTGTCACCGACCTGCTGCTGGATCTCGTGCGCACGCACCTGGGCGATGCGGACATCGGCCCCGACGACGACTTCTACGCGATGGGCGGGGACTCGCTCACCGCGCTGCGCGTCGTCACCGACGCGCAGAGCCGGGGTCTTGCCGTCTCCCTGCGGGACCTTCTGTACTACCCGACGGCCCGCGAACTGGCGGCCCACCTCGAACAGGCCACCGCGCAGAAGGACGCGGAGGCGTCCGTGTCCGGTGCTGCCGGACCGGCTCCCGCCGGTCTGCTCGACCCTGCCGACCGGGCCCTGGTGCCCGACGGAGTGACCGAGGCGATCCCGGCCTCGGCACTGCAGGTCGGGATGATCTACCTGTGCGAGGCGAGCGGGGATCGCGAGCTGTACCACTCCAGGACGGGCTGGCGGACCCGGGCGGCCTTCGACGAGAAGCTGTTCGGTGCGGCGCTGACCGAGGTGAGCCGCCGCCACCCGGCGCTGCGCACCTCCTTCGAACTCGGCACGTTCTCGGTGCCCGTCCAACTGGTGTGGGCCGAGGCCGAGCCACGGTTCACCGTCGAGCCGGCCGGCGAGGACGGTCCGCACACGGCGGCCGAGCTCGCCCGGAAGTGGAGTGCGGAGCAGGTGAACCGGCCCTTCGACTGGAGCGCGGCGCCGCTGCTGCGCTGCCATGTCGTCACCGATCGGGACTCCTTCCAGGTGGCGCTCTCCTGCCATCACGCCATCGCCGACGGCTGGGGCCTGGGACGGCTGATCATGGACATGCTCACGGTGTACGACGCGTTGCTGCGCGGCGTCACCCCCGACCTGCCGGAGCTGCCCGCCACCGCCCACCGGGACTTCGCCGCCGCCGAGGCCGCGGCGCTCGCCTCCCCCGATGCAGCGGAGTTCTGGCGGGCCGAGGCGGACGCGCCGGTGCTGCTGATCGACCCGGGCGCCCGCCCGGCCGCGGCGAACCCGGTCGGCCAGCACGCCTTCGACGTGGAGCCGGAGCTGCTCGCGGCGTTGCGGTCCGCGGCACGGCGGTCGGGGGCGTCGTTGAAGGCCTTCGTGCTCGGTGTGCACGCATGGACGCTCAGCGCCTGGCTCGGCCGCGACCAGGACATCGTCACCGGCGTGGTGGTCAGCACCCGCCCGGAGACCGCGGACTGCGACCTGGTGGTCGGCCTGCACCTGAACACGCTGCCCATGCGGTTCACGCGGACCGCCCGATCGTGGGCGGACCTCGCCGGGGACGCCATGACGGCCGAGCGGCGGTCCCTTCCCCACCGGGCGTTTCCCCTCGCCGAGATCGAGAACCGGCTCGGTCGTCCGGCCTTCGACGTCACGTTCAACTACACCGACTTCCACGTCTACGACGGCCTGGAGAGCCTGACCGCCCTGCGGGCCGACGGCTGGTGGGTGGCGGGCAAGCCCAGTTTCCCGTTCCGCGTCGACTTCGAGGTCGAGGGACTGGAGGGCGGCAGCCGCGTCGTCGTGGACTTCGATCCCGGCCTGGTGGATCCGGAGCACGCGGGGCGTTACACCGAGTTGTACCGGCAGGCGCTGGCCGTCGCGGCCGAGGATCCCTCGGCGCCGGCCGGACGGCCGTCCGTCTCGCGGGCGGTGCGGGTATGACGGGCGGTCGGCCGGTCATCGCCGTCGTCTACGACAAGGGGGCCGTGGCCGCTGGGGACATCGCCGTGGGTCTGCGTGACCTCGCGGACATCGTGTTCGTGGTGGCCCCCACCGATCATGTGGCGCGGCTCGCCGAGGTACTGGGCACCCTGGGCGCCGTACTCCCGCTCACGGGCGACCCGGCGGCCGACGCCGCGGCGCTGCGCGGGTACGGGCCGTCGGCGCTGGTCACCTTCAGCGAACCGATGCTGCGGACTGCTGCCCGACTCGCCGCCGATCTCGGGCTGCCCTTCCACGACGAGGACACCGCCCGCCTGCTCACCGACAAGGTGCGCCAGCGGCGACGGCTCAGGGAGGCTGGGGTCGACGAGGTGCGCAGCCATCCGCTGCGCACTCCGGCGGACTGGGCCTCGGCGGTCGCGGCGGTCGGTCTCCCCGCGATCGTGAAGCCCGTCAGAGGCGAAGGCAGCCGCAACACCCACGCGGTGCACGACGCGGCCGCGGCCCCGGCCCTGCTCGCCGAACTGTTCGACGTGATGCGCACGTCCGACGGCCGCGAAGCGCCGCTGGTCGTCGAGGAACTGCTCGTGGGCAGGCCCGGTCTGCCGTCCGGCGACTACGTGTCCGTCGAGAGCATGTGCGGCCCCGACGGGGTCGTCCACTTGGCGCTGACGGGTAAGTTCCCGCTGGTACACCCCTTCCGGGAACCGGGCCAGTACTGGCCGGCGCAGGTGTCCGACGCGGAACGGCGGGAGATCCTCGATCTGACCACGCGCGCGCTCATCGCCCTGGGCGTGCGCACCGGCCTGACCCACACCGAGATCAAGCTGACCCCGGCGGGCCCGAGGATCATCGAGGTCAACGGGCGCGTCGGCGGGCACATCAACGAGCTGTCCCGGCGCGCCTGCGGAGTCGACCTGGTGCGGCTCGCGGGCCGGCAGGCGCTCGGCGAGGACGTCGAGGCCGGCGAACTGCGGCCGGAGCGCGTGCACTTCCAGCATCACGGGCTCGCGCCGATCGACCCCTGCCGGTTCGTCGCCGTCCACGGCCGGCGGGAGGTGCGGCAGTTGGACGGGATCCGCGGGTACCGCACCTTCGTGCGGCCCGGCGACGAACTGCCCGGCGGGGTGATGACCCACGAGATGGACATCCTGTGGGGCGCCTGCGACGACCACGACGCGATGACCGCCGTGATCGCGAAGGCCCTGGCGGTTCTCACCTACGAATTCGAGGACGCGGACGGCATCCGCCGGGTACCCGCCGCGTCCCTGCTGACCTGACCCGGTTCACGAACCCCTGCGCAGGAAGGACGACATGGCTGCACCGACGACGGTCACCCGGTCGGCAGAGAGCCTGGTGACCGAGCTCTTCTCCATCATCGACGCGGCACGCTGGGACGACCTCGGCCGTGTCTTCGCCGAGGACTGCGTGTACGACCGCCCCGGCTACGAGCCGCTGCGGGGCCTGGCGCGGATCGAGCGCTTCTATCGCCTCGAACGCGTCATCGCCTCCGGGCGCCATCATGTGCTGCACATCGTCAGTGATCTGGAAGCCGCCGCCTGCTGGGGCAGGTTCACCGGTACGAGCCGGTCCGGTGCGGCCCTGGACGAGCAGTTCGCGGACACCTACACCGTCCGCGACGGCCTGATCGTCGGCCGTCGTACCTACTTCTACCGGCCGGCGATCTGATGGCCACCGAGACGGGACGCCGCGCGGTCGCTGCCGTGGTCGACCCCCGCACGGGACGCCACATCGGTGAGGTCCCGCTGCTGTCCGCGGCGGACGTGCCCAGGATCGCGCGCACGGCCGCGGAGGCGTCGCCGGACTGGGCGGGCCGAGCGGTGGAGCACCGGGCCCAAAAGATCCGGGACCTCGCCGACGCCCTGGACCGCCGACTGCCCGAACTCGCGCCCCGGTTCAGCCAGGAGCACGGCAAGACGCCGGCCGAGGCCCTGACGGAGCTCCGGCGTGCCGTGGAGACCCTGCGGTGGAGCGCCGACGCGGCTGTCGAGGTCACCAGGCCCACCGCGCTGCCCGAACGCGCCGGGATCGTACGTGAGGTCATGGTGGACCCGGCCGGCCCGGTACTGGCGATCGTGCCGTGGAACTTCCCTGCCGTGGTACTCGCCCGCAAGCTCGGTCCGGCCCTCGCCATGGGCTGCTCCGTCGTCGTCAAGGGTCCCGAGGAGACCCCTTGCGTCCCCGCCGCGGTGGCCCGGGCGGCCGCCGAGGCCGGGCTGCCCGACGGTCTGGTCCAGGTGGTGCACGCGGCTCCGGCCGAGGCCGAGGCGCTGGTGCGCCGCCCGGAGTTCCGGCGCGTCTCCTTCACCGGCTCCACCGGCGTCGGCCGCCTGGTGGCCGCCGCCGCGGCGGAGCAGCTCACCCCCTGTGTTCTCGAACTGGGCGGGCACGCACCGGTGATCGTGACCGAGGACGCGGACGTCGACTCCGCGGTGGACGCCCTCACGGTCGCCAAGTTCGGCTCGGCCGGACAGAGTTGCGGCGCCCCGAGCCGCTTCATCGTGCACGAACGGGTCGTCGACGCCTTCGTACGCCGCCTGGTGCTCAGCGCACCCGCACCGGACAGCGAGCCGGGCGGCACGATGGGGCCGTTGAACAGCGCGCGCCGCCGCGCCGCCGTGCACGCCCTGGTCGAGGACGCCGTACGCTGCGGCGCGCGCCTGGTGCTCGGAGGGCGCGTCCCCGGGACAGCCGGCTTCCACTACCCGGCCACGGTGCTCGGTGACGTGCCGCCGCAGGCGAGGATCCTGCACGAGGAGCCGTTCGGGCCGGTCGCGCCGGTGCTGCCCTACCGCGACGACGCAGAAGCCGTCGCGCTGGCCGACGGCACCGCGTACGCGCTGTCCGCGTACGTCTACGGCGAGACCGCCCACGCGCGTGAGCTGGCCCGGCGACTCGACGCCGGGAGCGTGGGAGTCAACTGCTCTCCTGGGGCCGCGCCCGACGCGCCCCTGGGCGGACGCGGCGCGAGCGGGTACGGCTATGAAGGCGGCGTGCAAGGGCTGCTGTCCTACGGGGCGTTGAAGGTGGTGCAGCACGCGGCCCGGTCCACGGGCGGTGCCCCGCAGGCGGAGCGGGCCGACCTCCCCGGGCCCGCGGTCAGTCGCTGAGAAAGCCTTCGATCAAGTCGCGGAAGCAGTCCGGTTCATCGAGCCACGGATGGTGGCCGGCGCCGGAAACGGTCTCGAGCCTGCCGTACCGGTACAGCTCCGCTGTCAGCGCGGCCGGCCGGGTACCGGCGACGCAGTCCTCGGCTCCCGCCAGCACCAGCACCGGGACCGCCACCGACCGCAGGAACCTCAACCGCTCCTCGGCCGCGTGCTCGGCGGGGTTCCCTCGGTAGAAGGCTTCGTAGAGCCAGGAGGGCGGTTGGACACGGTCGGCTTCATGGTGAGCACGGGTCTTCGTCGTCCACCTGCCGTACAGAAAGGGAGCCGATCGCCGTTGCGCCTCTTCGGCCGAGACGTCCGAGACACCGGTGGCCAACAGCTCCGCGGCCTCGGCGGCGGCGCGATACCACGGCTCGTCGGCGCGCCGTGCCCGAAGGGCGGCGACCTCGGTCGAGTCGACCTCCCGCCCGATGCGGCCGGCGGGCGCGACCAGCACCAGACGGCGCACCCCGTCCGGGAAGGAGGCAGCGTAGTGCTGGGCGGTCAGGGCACCCGCCGAGTGCGCCAGTACGTCCACGGGCCCGGCTCCCAGGTGACGACGCAGCGCCTGAAGATCGTGGACCTGTTCGGTGTAGGCGCAGCCGGACCGGTCGGCCGGCACATCCGAGGCACCCGCCGCGCGTGAGTCCACCAGAACGAGCGTCCTGTGCCGGTCGAGCCCGCCCAGGTTCCCCAGGCTCCGCACGTCCGTCCCCGGCCCACCGGCGAGGCACACCAGCGGCGGCCCCTGCCCGAGCGAGCGATACGCGATCTTCGTCCCGTCCTGTGCCACGACGTACGGCATCCCTGGGCTCCTCCGAGTAGCGTCGGGACGTCATCCTTCCCAGATCCGCACGATGCAGTGATCCCACTGCCCTGCGTGTCGCGGGCGCCTGCGGCCCAAGAGCCAAAGATCGGGCAGGCCGTGCCGCCGAGTGACGCCACCCGGCGGCCGGGCCCGGCGTGTGAGCACCTGCCTCAGCCGGGAAAGCGGCCCGTCGAGCGCAGCTGCCAGCGGCGTTCGGCGTAGGCGAGGTCGTCGCGCCACAGGCGGCCCGCCGCCCGCGCCACCAGCGGGCGCAGGAGCGGTGCCGCCGAGCGGGCCACGGCGAACCCGCGCCGGTCGGAGGTCGCCACCACGGCTTCGATCACCGCGGTGCGCGGACGGCCGTACCGGTCCGGTCCGAGCGGAGTCGCATGGGTCTCGACGACCGAGCCCTCGCCCTCTCCCTCGGTGATGCGCATGACGACCGTACGCGGCTCGGGAGCGGTGAAGACGGCCCGGACCGGTACGACCAGCCGCCCTGCCAGCTTGAAGGAGACGTCGACGGTGAAGCAGTCGTCGGCCCCGCTCGCGGATCCGTCCGGCACACCGGTCACGTCGAGGTCGACGAACGAGTACGGGTGGTACCACGACCCGTGCCAGGGATCGAGACGGTTGGCCACGACGTCCTCGGGCTCGCACGTCCCCGTACCCACGTGGACGGCCGTCAGCGCACGGGTGCCCTCGGGTCGCGGCGGCACCACCGGCGCCCGCAGCGGCGGTTCCCCACCGGCCTCGTCCAGCCGCACCCAGGTGAGGACGCCGTCGTCGTGCACCGGGAAGGGGGCCCAGCCCGCGTACGGAGTGCCTTCGAGGGCGAGCCCGTGCCAGTGGCACACCAGCGTGCCGCAGCGCACGGGGCTGTCCCGCAGAGGGGCTCCCAGATGCGGGCAGACACCCGGACCGCCCACCGCCCGGCCGTCGGCGCCGCGCCAGACGACCACCTCGCGCCCTGCCACGGTGCGGGCCAGCGGACGGTCGGCGCGCAGATCGCGGGAGGCGCCGACCACGTACCAGTTCCCGGACGGACGGGCCTGGGCGCGTTTGAGCGCCCCGGCGATCACGGCCGGCTTGGCGGCACGCCACGTGGGCCGCTGCCGGTCCCACGGCACGGGACGGCGGCGTACGGAGAGCGGGAGCCGACGGCGTCGGCCCGGGGCGGCGGTCACGCGGCCTCCTCGGGGACGGGCCTGTGCGGAACACCGGGCGGGGCGAACCGCGGGTGGCCCGGCCCCGTTTCCGCAAGGCGGCGGCTCCGCGCGCCCGCGCGCAGCCGCGCGAAGACCACCCGGGCGAGCCCGTCGGCGGCCACCACGGCGCGCCGTCGGCGCGGCACCACGGCCCGACGGTGCAGGACCGCGTATCCATCGCGGGCGACCGCGTCCAGGATCCCGCCGTAGAGCACGAAGGCGGTGCGGATGCACGGCCGAGCCACCGGGTCGAGCATCCCGATGCCCGGCGCCGCCTCGCGGTACACACCGCGCGTCAGCGTCTCGAACTCCCGCAGCGCGGCGGTGATCCGGCGGTCGCCGCGGCCCGTGTCCCGGCTCCAGCGCAGCAGACCCCGGTCGACGCCGTGGCCGGCGAGCAGATCGCCGGGCAGGTAGACGCGCCCGCGGTCGAGGTCCTCGCCGACGTCCCGCAGGAAGTTGCTCAACTGGAAGGCCACGCCCAGCGCGGCGGCGTGCGGTGCGGCCTCCTCACGGGGGACCACCGTGCCGAGCACCGGCAGCATCTGCAGACCGATGACCGCGGCCGAACCGTGCATGTAGCGGCGCAGGTCGGCATAGGTGGGATAGTCGCTCACCACCAGGTCGGAACGCATCGCCGCCATGAAGTCGCGGAAGTGCGCGGGGGCGATGGCGTAGCGGCGCGCGGTGTCGGCGAGGGCCCGTACCACCGGCTCGTCGCTGTGTCCGTCCCGCAGCCCCTGCTCCAGGCCGCGTTCGAGCTTCGCGAGAGCCGCGACACGGTGGGCGGCCGAGGAGGTGGGGTCGAGTGTGTCGACGATGTCGTCGGCCCAGCGAGCGAAGCCGTACAGGGCGTGCACGGCCGGCCTGCGCTCGATCGGCAGCAGCCGGGTGGCGAGGAAGTACGTCTTGCCGTGCCGTGCGTTGAGCGTGCGGCAGTGGTGGTACGCCTGGCGCAGCGCCGGGTCACCGATGCCCGCCGCGTCGAGTTCGCGGTCGGTCATGCCGAGGTCTCCTTGACGGGGAAGGGGGAGGTGGACACGGGCGCCCGGTACGGCGAGGCGTGCCCCGCGCGGCCCGAGCGGCGTCGGGGGCGGCCGGTGACCCGGGCGGCGGCCAGCTTCCCCGACAGCAGGACGGTCGGCACGCCCACGCCCGGTGTCGTGCCGCAGCCGGCGAGCACGGCGTTGTCGGTGCCCCGCACGACGTTGCGGGGGCGGAACGGCCCGGTCTGCGAGAGCGTGTGGGCCGCGGAGAACGGGGTGCCCGCGGCGTGCCCCTCGGCCTGCCAGGAAGCGGGCGTGACGAGGGACTCCTCGTTGATGGCGGCCTCGAAGCCGTCGAGACCGCGCCGCTCCAACTCCCGCAGGAGCGTGGCCCGGTAGCGCGGGCCGAGGTCACCCCAGGTGGCGGCGGCAGGTCCGATGTCGGTGTTGGGGCAGGGCGCCAGGACGTAGTGCAGATGGTGGCCCGGGGGAGCGAGGGCGGGGTCGGTGGCGGTGGGCCGGGTGATGAGCAGCGAGGGATCGCTCATCAGCCGCCCCTGCCGGGTGAGCTCGTCGAAGGTGCCTTCCCAGGCCGCGCCGAACGAGAGGGTGTGGTGGGCCAGTTGAGGCCAGGTCCGGTCCGTCCCCGCGTGCAGCACCACGGCGGACGGCGAGTGCCGCAGCCGCAGCGGTCGGCGCGGGCGCCGGCCCAGGAGCCGGTAGGCGACGGGCAGGTCGGGCGTGAGGACCACCGCGTCGCAGGGGATGCGGCCCTGCTCGGTGACCACGGCGGTGACCCGCTGCCCGGAACGTTCCAGGCGGGTCACACGCTCCGCGAACCGCAGTTCGGCACCCGCGTCCGCGGCGGCGTCCGCCATGGCCCGCGGCAGCGCGTGCATGCCGCCCTTCGGGAAGTACACGCCGGCGACGGTGTCCATGTAGGCGATGACGGCGTACGCGGCCAGGGCCCGGGCCGGCGGCACCCCGGCGTACAGGGCCTGGAAGGAGAAGACCCGACGCAGCCGCTCGTCGCGCAGGAAGCGGCCGATACGGGCGTCCAGCCGGCCGAAGCCACCGAGTGCGGCCAGACGGGCGAGGTCCCCGTGGAGCAGGCTCAGCGGGGAGTCGAAGTCGGCGTCGATGAAGCTGCGCATCTGCACCTGGTAGAGCCGGCGCAGCCAGTGGCGCAGCCGCAGGTAGCCCGCCGCCTCGTCGGGTCCGGCGAAGCGCTCGACCTCCGCGGCCATGGCCTCCGCGTCGGTGTGCACGTCGAGTGTGCTGCCGTCCGCGAAGCAGGCCCGGTAGGCCGGATGCAGGGCGATCAGCTCCACCCGTCCGGCGAGACTGTCGCCCACCGCGGCGAAGGCCTCGTCGGCGAGTTCGGGCATGGTCAGCACCGTCGGGCCGGTGTCGATCCGGTAGCCGCCGAGGTCCAGACGTCCGGCGCGGCCGCCGGGGAGCGGATCACGCTCGACGACGGTGACGCGGCGACCCGCCCCCAGCAGATGCAGAGCGGCCGAAAGACCGGCGAGTCCGGCCCCCACGACCACCACATGGTCGGTCCGTCCGGGCACCGCGGCGCTCATCGCACACGCTCCTCGGCTGTGGCGGCGGCAGCGCCGACGGTGGTGGCCCGGCTCCCGGCCTCCGCGCCCTCGGAAGATGCACCGGCGCTGGCAGCGCCGATGGTGGTGGACAGGCTCCCGGCCCCCCTGCCCTCGGCAGCGGTCCCGCCGGCCGCCGCGCCCAGCAGCAGGCGCAGACGCGCTCCGCCCTCCCGGTCGAGGAGAGCACCGTCGAGATGCCGCAGCCCTTGCGCCACCAGACGGTCGATCCTGGTCTCGACCGTCGCCCTGGCACCCGTGCGCTCCAGCACGGCACGCACGTCACCGAGATCCGCCTCGGTCAACTCCGGGTTCCCGAGCGACCGTTCGAGCACCGCGAGCGCACCGCGGTCGCCGGCGGCCTCGGCCCGCGCCCGGGCCAACGCGATCAGATACGTCGGCTTGCCCTCGCGGACGTCCCCGCCGCACACCTTGCCGGTCTGCCCCGGGTCGCCGTAGACGTCGTTGAGGTCGTCGCGCAACTGGAACGCCATGCCGACGCAGCGGCCCGCCGAGCACAGGGCTCGCGTCGTGGCGTCGTCCGTCCCGGCCAGGGCGGCGCCGAACGCCAGGGGCCGGGCGACCGAGTACAGGGCGCTCTTCAGGCAGGCGGTGCGCAGCGCCCGCGGCAGCGAGGGCGACCCGGTGAGCTGGGCCTGCACGTCGAGGTACTGACCGGCCACCATCTCCGTGCGCATGTCGCTCCACAGCCGCCGCACCACCGTCGCCATCCGGAGCCCGAGCGGCGTCTCGGCCACCAGGTCGTCCGCCCACGCGAGCGCCAGGTCACCGGCCAGGATCCCGGCCGCCTCCCCGAAGCGCGCGGCGCGCTCGGCGGGGGCGCGGCCCTCGTACCGCGATCGCACCTGGGTGTGCAGGGCGGGCCTGCCCCGGCGTACGGCCGATCCGTCCATGACGTCGTCGTGCGCCAGGGCGCAGGTCTGCAGCAGTTCCAGGGCCGCGCCGATCCGCAGCGCGGCGGCGGCCGACCCGTTGCCGCCGCCGCAGGCTCGCAGGGACCACCACAGCAGTTGCGGACGGACGCGTTTGCCGCCCGCCTGGGTGAAGCGTGCGACCCGGCCGGCCAGATCCTCGGCGAACAGCGGATCCAGGGCAGCGGCGCGGGCGACGCGATCGGCCAGGACCTGCTGGAGGACCGCGGCGACGGCGGCCGGCACGTCCGCGTCGACCGCCCGTGCGTCGCCCGCGCCGACCGGCACGAGGAGGGCCGTCGCGTCCGGCGTGTCGTGCGACGCCCCGGCGGCACCCGCCCGGCCGCCTCCCGCCACGGAGACCAGACGCGGGGCGGGCGGCGGTACGGCCGCGTGGTGATCCTTCGCCGGTGTGGGGCCCATCCCGTTCCTCTCGTACCTGTCGTCGTGCAGCGGATCGCTCCCTCACCGACGTCCTTCGGCCCGTGTGCGGCAGACGGATGCGGCCCGATCCGATTTCCCGGAAAACGGCTGGTGCCTGCGCGGGATCCGCCGGACGGCGGCACCGTCTCGGCGCGTACGGGTGACTGCATCCGCCGGGGCCCGCACACGGGAAGACCGGAGACGAACACCCGGACGCAGAACGAAGGGAGCAGCCGTGCTGGAGGCGGACGTGGCCGTCGTGGGGGCGGGCGCCGCCGGGCTGTCCCTCGCCCACCGCCTGTCCGGACACGTGTCCGGGATGCGCACGCCGTCGGTGGTGCTGGTCGAGGCGCCACCGGGGCCGCTCCGGCCGCCGCGCCGCACATGGTGCTTCTGGGAGCCGGGCCGTGGCCGCTTCGACGCGGCGGTGACGGCCGACTGGGGCCGGCTGCGGGTGCGCCCTCGAACGGGCGCCCCCATCGAAGGGGACATCGCGCCCCTGCGGTACAAGATGATCCGCTCGGACGACTTCGAGCAGCTCGTGGCGCGGCAGCTGCGCAGCAGTCCGAACGTGCGGCGCGTGCAGGCCACCGTCGAGGCCGTGGAGGAGGTCCGCCAGGGAGCGCACGTCCATCTGCACGACCCCGGCGGCGGACACCGGATCCTGGCCGCGCGCTGGGTCTTCGACTCCCGGCCCCTCGGCAGCCTGCCGGCCGCCCGCACGACCCTGCTCCAGCACTTCCACGGCTGGTTCGTCCGCACGGCCCGGCCGGCCTTCGAACCCGGCACCGCGGACCTCATGGACTTCCGTACCGCGCAGCCCGCCGACGGCCTGTCCTTCGGGTACGTCCTGCCCGTCGGGACGCACGAGGCCCTCGTGGAGTACACCGAGTTCTCCACGAGGCTGCGCACGGCCGACGGCTACGAGGAGGCCGTACGGCACTACGCCGACGACGTCCTGCGGGTCGGCGAGCGGCACATCACCGCGACCGAGACCGGAGTCATCCCGATGACGGACGCCCCGATCCCGCGACGAGTCGGGTCATCGGTCTTCCGTATCGGAGCCGCGGGCGGCGCCACCAGGCCCGCCACCGGCTACACCTTCGCCGGCATCCAGCGGCAGACCCGGGCCGTCGCCGCGGCGCTGCGCCAGGGACGGCGCCCGGTGCCGCCGCCCGCCCACTCGGCGCGCTCCCGTGCCATGGACGCCGTCCTGCTGCGCGCCCTCGACAGTGGCCGGGCCGACGGACCCGCGCTGTTCTGCGGGCTGTTCGGCCAGGTCCCCATGGAACGGATCCTGCGCTTCCTCGACGGACGCACCAGCCTGCCCGAGGACCTCCGGATCGGCCTGCGCACCCCCATCGCGCCGATGCTCCGCTCCGCCGTGGAACTGCCCCGCCTGCCCCGCCGCCCCTTCGAGTGAGCCGCCCGGCTCTGACACCTGGAGACCGCATGACCCTGCTGCGCGACGAGGACCTCGCCGCCGCGTTCGACCACGCCGCCCGCGGCTACGACACCCTGGTGGCCGCCAACCCCGGCTACCACGCGCACCTGCGGCGCTCGGCGCGCCGGCTCGGCCTGCCCGGCCGGGGCGAAGGGCTGCGCCTGCTGGACCTCGGGTGCGGCACGGGCGCGTCCACCGCCGCGCTCCGCTCGGTCCTGCCGGGCGCGGCCATCACGGCCGTGGACGCCTCCGCGGGCATGCTGCGACGGGCCGCGCTCAAGCCCTGGGCGGGCGGGGTGACCTTCGTCCACAGCCCGGTCGAACGCCTCACCCCGGCAGGCGTCGGCGGACCGTTCGACGCGGTCTTCGCCGCGTACCTCTTCCGCAACGTGTCCGACCCCGACGCCGTACTCGCCCTCGCGCGCGACCTGCTCAAGCCCGGCGGACGGCTCGGCGTGCACGAGTACACCCTCAGTGGCCGCCGCGTCGACCGGGTGGTGTGGACGGCTGTCTGCCGCGGGATCGTCCAGCCGGCGGCGGCCGTGCTCGGCGACGGCGAGCTGTACCGCCACCTGTGGCGGAGCGTGGTCGGGTTCGACACCGCTGACCGCTTCGCCCGGCGGGTGCGAGCGGCCGGCTTCGAGCGTGTCCGGGCCCTGCCGCTGCCGGGCTGGCAGACCGGTATCACCCACACCTTCGTCGCCCGTCGCGCGGAGGCCGTGCGATGACCGCCCCACGCCGCGTGGACGGCGCCCGCCGCGGCCGGGACCGCCGGGCATGTGTGCTGCCGGCGCCCGCGGGCACGAAGCGCGTCGACGGCCCCCCTCCCAGCACCGCGGTCATCGGCGGCGGCATCGCCGGGCTGGCCGCGGCGACCGCCCTGGCCGAACGCGGCGTCGCCGTGACGCTCTACGAGCGGCAGCCCTACCTCGGCGGACGCGTCGGCGGCTGGCCGACCGCACTGCGGGACGGCACCACGGTCACCATGAGCCGTGGCTTCCACGCCTTCTTCCGCCAGTACTACAACCTGCGGGGCCTGCTGCGCCGGACCGATCCGGGACTGGAGCGGCTCACGGGCCTGCCGGACTACCCGCTGCTCCACGGCAGCGGACTGCGCGACAGCTTCCGGCACGTCCCGCGCACCCCGCCGCTGAGCGCCCTCGGATTCGTCGCCCTGAGCCCCTCCTTCGGCCTGCGGGACCTTCGCGCGCTGGATCCGGTCGCGGCCCTGCCGCTGCTCGACGTCCGCGTCCCCGAGGTGTACGCACGCCTTGACGACACCAGCGCCCACGATCTCCTCGAAGCGGTCCGCTTCCCCGAACGGGCCCGCCATCTGGCGTTCGAGGTCTTCTCCCGCAGCTTCTTCGCGGACCCGCGGCAGCTGTCGGCGGCGGAGATGGCCCTGATGTTCCACATCTACTTCCTCGGCTCGGCCGAAGGGCTGCTGTTCGACGTGCCCAAGGCGCCCTTCCCGGCCGCCCTGTGGAACCCGCTGGCCGCATACCTGGGCTCGCACGGCGCCGACGTCCGCGTCGGCACCGCCGTCGAGCGGATCACCCCCCGGGGCGACGGCGGCTTCGAGGTCGTCACCGAGCGGGACCAGCGGCGCCACGACAGCGTCGTCCTCGCCCTCGACCCCGCCGGTCTGCGTCGCCTCGTCGCGCGTTCCGGCCGGCTGGGGGACGAGGCGTGGCGGGAACGCATCGCGCGGCTGCGCAACGCCCCGCCCTTCCTGGTGACCCGGCTGTGGCTGGACCGGCCCGTCGCGCCGCACCGGCCGGGCTTCCATGGCACCAGCGGCTTCGGAAGCCTCGACAACGTCAGCGTGCTGGAGCGCTGGGAGGACGAGGCGGCCCGCTGGGCGCACCGCACGGGAGGGTCCGTCGTCGAACTGCACGCCTATGCGCTGCCGCCGGGAGCGGTCCGCGAGGTCGAGGAGAAGCGCCTGGTCGAGCACCTGGGGTGGGTGTACCCGGAGACGCGTCCGGCCCGTGTCGTCGACGTCCGCCACGAGTGGCGCGACGACTGCCCGCTGTTCCCGGTGGGCGGCTACGGCGACCGGCCCACCGTCCGCACGCCGGACCCGCGCGTGGTGGTCGCCGGGGACGTGGTGCGTACCGACCTGCCCGTGGCGCTGATGGAACGCGCGGCGACCACGGGCTTCCTGGCCGCCAACGCCCTGCTGCAGCGGTGGGGGGTGCGCGGTCAGACCCTGTGGACGGTACCCCGGCGCGGGCGCAGCGCGCTGCTGAGGGGGATGGCCGGGTGGGTGAGCGGGTGAGCGCACCGGCCGCACCGCGCCGTCCGGGAGCGGCCGGTGTCACTTCAGTGGGTCGTGTCCCCAGTTCATCAAGGAGTGGCGCCAGCGGGTGTCCGTCACGTCACCCGAGGGTCGCTGGGCGAGATGACGGCCGATGTAACCGTCGACCTTGCGCATGTGCGCGTAGTCGTCGTCCGACAGGTCGCCCTTCTTGGTCCTCAGGATCCCCACGATGCGGCGACCGGAGGCATGACCGGTCGACTCCCCGCCGTCCGCGTGCTGGCCGGCGCTCCGAGACTCGTCGGTCTCCAGCCACTTCTCCAGCTCGGCCGGCGTCATGTTCACCAGTTCACGGAACCGGTCCCGGATCGTTTCGCGCTCTTCGTCGTCCACTGCGCCCCACTTCCGTAGCCACCGCTTCGGTCGGTGTCCTCGCTGCTCCAGGGTGAGGGTTCCGGGTCCACCGTGCAGCCCGACTTCTGTCGATTCCTCTGTGCAGCGTTTGTGCAGCGTTTACGCACCGGTCTGAGCGAGGAGCCGGTTGCCGGGGGTCTCAGCCCACGAGTTCCGGCTGCAGGCATCGACGCAGCTGGTGCAGCCCGCGCCGCGCATGGCTCTTGACCGTGCCCAGCGGCCACCCGGTGCGCTCGGCGATCTGTGTCTGCGTCAGGTCCTCGAAGAACGCCAGTCGCAGGACCCGCTGCTGCGGTGCCGGCAGTCCGGCCAGCGCGTGCCGGACCAGTACCCGGTCCAGGGCCGCCTCCGGCCGGCCGACGGCGCCGTCGGACAGCTCCGGCGTCGAGCCGGCCGAGGCGATCAGGTCGCTGCGGCGGGTCCTGGCGGCGAGGGCGTCGGCGATCTTGCGCTTCGTGATGCCCACGATCCAGCCGCCGAGGGTGCCGCGCTCGGGCCGGAAGCCGTGGCGTCCGCGCCAGACGCCGAGGAAGACCTGCTGGGCCACGTCCTCGGCTTCCTTGGCGTCCCCGAGGGAACGCCAGGCGAGCGTGTGCACCATCGCCGACCAGCGGCGGTAGGCGGCGGCCAGACAGGCCTCGTCGCCGGCCACCAGGCCCCGCGCCAGCTCCTCGTCGCCGTAGGTTTCCTCGGCCGGCATCCACAAAGGAGTGCTGTGCTGCGGATTCATCGGACGGCTCCTCGCTCGGACCGGATCCGTCCCGGAGCTCGGCGGTCGGTGGTTCCCGCTGCCGGGCGGATGGGGACGTCTCGGACTTCCAGGTCCTGCCATCGTGCGTGCGGTTCTCGCGCTCGGACAACTCGCATCGTTTCTGCATCGATATACTGGAGACATGGACGGATCTGCAGTGGGAAGCGCTCCTCGCGGCAGCGGCAGCGGCACGACCGACGGGGGCGCGAACGGCAGGAACGGCGGCAAGGGCGCGGGCGGCCGCCCCGCGCCCGCCGCCCCGGTCCCCGAGGCACCGCTGGCCACCGGGGCCGTGGCCCGCCGGATCGGGGTGTCGCCCACCACCGTGCGCTCCTGGGACCGCCGCTACGGCATCGGCCCCGCAGGTCAGAGCGGCGGCAGGCACCGGCGGTGGAGCCCGCAGGACGTGGCGGTCCTGGAGACGATGTGCCGGCTCACCTCGGCAGGCGTCCCGCCTGCCGAGGCCGCCCGGGTGGCCAAGCAGGGCGGCTCCGGCCTCCGGGCCGAGGCTGCCGCACCCGAGGCTGTCGCACCCGAGGCTGTCGCACCCGGGCCCCCCTCGCCCCAGCCCCCCTCGCCGGAGGCACCCGAGGCACCCGAGGCACCCGAGGACCGCCCCGGACCGTCGGACGCGGCCCGGCCGCCGGGCCCCTCGGCCCCGCCCGCCGCCGCCCCGGCAGGACGTCGTTCACACGCGGCCGGCGCCCTGCCGTTGGGGGACGTGCGTCAGGAGTGCCGGGGGCTGGCACGCGCCGCCGTACGGCTCGACGCGCCCGCGGTGGATGACCAGCTCGCCGCCGCCGTCGACCGGCACGGAGTGGTGGTGGCGTGGCAGGAGGTGATGGTGCCGACGCTGCACGCGGTGGGCCGCAAGTGGGCATCGTCCGGGGACCGTTACGTCGAGGTCGAGCACCTGCTGTCGTGGCACGTCTCGTCCGTGCTGCGGCGCTGCACACGGTCGGTGGCCCGGCAGGGGGACGGCTCCGGACCGGTCGTCCTGGCCTGTGTCCCCGGTGAGCAGCACACGCTTCCCCTGGAGGCCCTGAACGCGGCGCTGAGCGAACAGGGCGTCTCCACGCGCATGTTCGGCGCGGCCGTACCCGTCGAGGCGCTCACCGCGGCGGTGCAGCGCATCGGGCCGGCCGCCGTGGTCCTGTGGGCGCAGGCCCGGTCCACGGCGAGCCTGCCCCTGGCCCGGCATGTCGCCGCTGCCCAGTGGGGCGTTCGAGGGGCTCGCAGCCAGCCCTTGGTGCTCCTCGGGGGCAGCGGGTGGGCCGGGCGTTCCGCCGCCGGGATGCTCAGGCCGTCCAGCCTGCGTGACGCGCTGGACGTCCTCGCCGACGCCGGTCGGCTTCGAGGGGCCGTCGAGTAGGCGGGTGCGCCGACCGGGCGGGGCGACCGGGCAGGCCGGGTGAACCGGGGCGCGGACGCATCCAAGGGGCGCGCGGATGGGGAATCGAACGGTGACGGGTGCGCCGCGGCGCACGAGCGAGGGCCACCGGCACGCCCGGTGTGCGACAGCGAGGGAGAACGCCGTGTCCGGGTCCCGGGCGAGCACCGACGTGATCGTGATCGGCGCGGGGGTGGCCGGCCTGGCCTGCGCGCAGGACCTGCTCGCGGCCGGGCTGGACGTGCGTGTGCTGGAGGCGTCCGACGGCGTGGGCGGGCGCATGCGTTCCGACCGCGTGGACGGCTTCGTGATCGACCGCGGCTTTCAGGTGTTCAACACCTCCTACCCGCAGCTCCGCCGCCGACTGCGGCTGCGGGACCTGAGGCTGCGTCCGTTCACCCCGGGCTTCCTGGTCCACGGCGACCGCGGGCGTCTGCGTTTCAGTGACCCCACGCGCCGCCCGAGTGCCCTGCCCGATCTGGTACCGGGCCGCCTCGCGGGGCCCCGCGACCTGTTGGCCCTCGGCGTCCTGTCGGCGCGGGACATGCTTGCTCCGGTGCGCCTGGTGAAGCGCTCGCAGGACCGCGCCACCCGCACCGCGCTGGCGGACGCCGGGCTCTCCGAGGAGTTCGTCGAGGCCGTGCTCCGGCCGTTCCTGTCGGGGGTGTTCCTGGAGGACGAACTGGAGACGTCCAGCCGTTTCTTCCACCTGGTCTGGCGCAGCATGCTGCGCGGCACGCTCTGCCTGCCCGCCGCCGGCATCGGGGCGGTGCCCGCGGCCCTCGCCGCAGGGCTGCCCACCGGCACCGTGGACCTGGAGACACCGGTGACCTCGCTGACGGACGACGCGGTGGCCACGGCGGCCGGTCAGGAACTCGCCGCGCGTGCCGTGGTGGTGGCGACGGGTCCCGAAGCGGCGGCCACTCTCCTGCCCGGACTGGAAGTACCTGCCTACCGCGCGGTGACCAGCTACTACCACGTCGCCCCGCGCTCCCCGCTCGGCGAGCCGACGCTCCTCGTGGACGCGCGGTTGCGCTTCCTCAACACCTGTGTCCTCAGCGAGGTGGTCCCCGGCTACGCACCTTCCGGCGCGGCGCTCGTCTGCACCTCTGTGCTCGGCGCGGACGCCGACGGCCGGGAACACGCGGTGCGCGAGGCGCTGGCCGAGGCATACCGCGCCGGGACCGGCGACTGGGACCTGCTGGCCGTGCGTACCGTGGCCGCGGCCCTGCCCGTCATGCGGCCGCCCCAGCCGCTGAGCCGCACCTCCCGCTTCGCGGGCCGGCGTTACGTGTGCGGGGACCATCGGGCCACCGGCTCGGTGCAGGGCGCGATGGCCTCCGGGGCCCGGGCGGCACGTGAGGTCCTGCGCGACCTGGGCCGGTAGCCCCCGACCTGGGCCGGTAGCCGCGGTGACGGCCGGTCAGGCGCGCTCGCGGGCCTCGCGGAACCGCCGCAGGCCGGCCGCGAGGTCGACGATCGGATCGGGGTAGTCGATCTCGGCGCGCTCCAGGCCGGTCAGCCTCCACGGTTCGTGCACCGCGGGGACGTCCAGACCCGCGAGTTCGGGCACCCAGCGCCGGACGTAGCCGCCGTCGGGGTCGTACCGCTTGGCCTGGATGAGCGGGTTGAGGACCCGGTTGGGCCGGGTGTCGGTTCCGGTTCCCGCGACCCACTGCCAGTTGAGCTGGTTGTTCGCCAGATCACCGTCGACCAGCAGGTCCAGGAAGTGGCGGGCGCCGACCCGCCAGTCGACGTACAGGGTCTTGGTCAGGAAGCTCGCGGTCAGCAGACGGGCACGGTTGTGCATCCATCCCTCGTGACGCAGTTGACGCATCGCCGCGTCGATCACGGGGTAACCCGTACGGCCCTCCTTCCAGGCCGCCACGTCCGCCTCGGCCTCCTGTTCCGAGCGCCAGTGGTCGCCCCGCGTGCGGTAGTCGCGGTGGGCGGCGTCCGGCCGGGCCGCCAGGACCTGGCGGTGGAAGTCACGCCAGGCCACCTGCCGTACGAACGCCTCGGCGCCGGGCCCCCCGGCCGCGCGCGCCCGGTGCACCACCTCGACGGGGGAGAGGGTCCCGAAGTGCAGGTGGGGTGAGAGACGGGACGTGGCGTCCGCGGCCAGGTCGTCGTGCCGGTCCTCGTACGCGGCGACGCCGCCGCGCAGCCAGTGCGACAGCCGCCTGCGGCCCGCCGCCTCGCCGCCCGGGGCCAGGCCCTCCGACAGACCCCGCAGGTCCGCGCGGGAGGGCAGCGGCTCGGAGGTCACCCCGTCCGGGACCCGCACCACGCGCGGCGCGCCGAGTACGCCGCGCAGGTGCTGCCCGGACCACTGCCGGAAGTACGGCGTGAAGACGGCGAAGTGGTCGGAGGAGGCCGGCGTCACGCCACCCGGTGCCACCACCGTGGTCACCGTGTCGTGGACGTGCAGGCGGCACCCCTGTGCTTCGAGGGCCCGCCGCAGTCGCCGTTCACGGCGGTGGGCGTGCGCGCTGGCCTCGGACGCCATGTGCACCTCGTCGGCGTCCGCCTCGGTCACCACCCGGCACACCTGCTCGACGAGATCGCCGGAGCGGACGATCAGCCGCCCGCCCCGCTCCCGCAGTGCCCCGTCCAGGTCGCGCAGGCAGTCGGCGAGAAACGCCAGCCGGTTGGGAACGGCGAAACCGGCGGTGTCCACGGCACGGTCCCGGACGAACAGGGGCACGATCTGCCCGTTGCCGTCGCCCGCGGCCCGCAGCGGCGGATGGTCGTGCAACCGCAGGTCGGAGGTGAACAGGACGACTGAGACGTTCATGGCGCGCACTCCAGGAGGAGACGAGAAAGCGAGCGGTTCCGGCAGGAAGGAGCGCCGGCGGACGGGCCGCGCTCCCCGTGCTCATTGCTTCCACCGGTCGATCACTACTTCCACCGGCCGCGCCGTCTCGGATGCGGCGGCTTCTATAGGCTGCTCGCGTGGCAGGAAGAGAAGACCCCGAGCGCAGGGCGGGGGAGACGGCGGCCGGTCGGGCGGTGCCCGAGCGGGGGCGCGCGGGCGGTGACCTCCAGGACTTCGCCGTGCAACTGCGCCGTATGAACGGTGAGATCAACCGCCTCGTGCACGGCTTCGCGGGCGACCACGGCCTGCACGCCACCGACGTCCAGGCACTCGCGGCGATCCTGGACGCCGAGGAGCCCATGACGCCGAGTCGCCTCAGGCAGCACCTCGGGCTCACCTCGGGCGCGGTCAGCGCGTGCGTCGACCGGCTGGAGCGCGCCGGACACATCCGCCGGGTCCGGGAGAGCGCCGACCGCAGGGTCGTGCACCTGCAGTACGCGGCCGACGCCAGGTCGGCCGCCCGCACGTACTTCCGCCCGCTGGCACAGGCGACCCAGGCGGCGCGTGAGGGCTTCACCGAGGACGAACTGGCGACCGTGCTGCGCTTCCTGGCCGCGATGAACGAGGAGATGGGCCGGCTCAGGCCCTGATCGGCGAACCGCCGTTCGGATGCATCCGCCGGTCGCGGCGCGGCGGAAGCATGGGTGGCCACGAGGACCGGCCGACAGGCAGTTAGCTCGATGATTGAGATACTTTATTGTCGAGCTATACGCCTGTTCCCTCCTCCCGCACCTCACACCGCAACCGGAGAACGATGTCCCTCACCGCACGGCGGGCCCGCCGGCTCGTCCCCGTCCTCCTGCTCATCGCCTGGCTCGGCATCGGCGGAGCCCTCGGGCCCTTCGCCGGCCGGCTCGGCGAGGTCGCCACCAACGACCAGGCCGCCTTCCTGCCGCGCAGCGCCGAGTCCACCGAGGTCGTCGAGGCACAGCGGGCGTTCCGGCAGAAGGAGACACTGCCCGCCGTCGTCGTCTGGACCGACGAGAACGGGGCCGCGGTGACCGACCGCCGGGACGCCGCCGCACGCGCGCTGGCCTCCCTCGCGAACGCCCCCGCAGTGGCGGGCCGGATCTCACCGGCGATCCCCTCCGAGGACGGCGAGGCCCTGCAGGGCGTCATACCCCTGCGCCCGAACCTCGGCGAGGACCTGCCCGGCGCACTGGAGAGCATCCGCACGGCCGCCGAGAGCGTTCCCGGCACCACGGTGGTGCTGGCCGGCCCCGCCGCGAGCCAGGCAGACCTGTCCGACGCCTTCGCCGGCATCGACGGACTGCTCCTGACCGTCGCCCTGGTGACGGTCCTGGCCATCCTCCTGCTCGTCTACCGCAGCGTGCTGCTGCCCTTCCTGATCATCCTCGGTGCGGTCTTCTCCCTGGGGCTGGCCTGCGCCGTCGTCTACGCGCTCGCCGACCGCGACGTGGTCCGTGTCGACGGCCAGGTGCAGGGGATCCTGTCGATCCTGGTGATCGGCGCGGCCACTGACTACGCCCTGCTGCTCAGCGCCCGCTTCCGGGAGGAACTGGCCCGGCACGACGACCGGTTCGCCGCCGCCCGGGCCGCGCTGCGGCAGTCCTGGGGCGCCATAGTGGCCAGTGGGGCGACCGTCGCCGCGGGCCTGCTGGCCCTGCTGCTCAGCGACCTGACCAACAACCGGGCCCTCGGACCGGTGGGGGCCATCGGCATCGCCGCCGCCGTGGTCGGCTCGCTCACCTTCCTGCCCGCGGCCCTGGTGCTGCTCGGCCCTGCCGCCTACTGGCCCGCCAAGCCCCCTACCACCGAAGGCCGTGCCGGCGGCAGCGGTGTCTGGCGCCGGGTCGCGGCCCTCGTCGACCGGGCACCGCGCACGGTGTGGGCGGTATCGCTCGCCGGGCTGCTGGCCTGCGCCGCCTTCGCGCCGACCCTCACCTCCAGGGGCGTCCCGCTCGACGAGACCTTCGTCAACGACGCACCCTCGGTGTCCGCCCAGCGCACCCTCGCCGAGCACTTCCCGGGCGGCTCCGGCAACCCGACCGTGGTCATCGCCGACGCCGACCGTCTGGACCGGGTCGTCACCACGGCCCGTACGACCGACGGCGTCGCCTCGGCCGCTGCGGTGGGCGCCTCCGGACGCCTCGGCGGCGCCCCGCTGATCGTGGACGGCCGCGTCCGCGTCGACGTCACCCTGCGCGCAGCCGCCGACAGCGACGCGGCCAAGGACACCGTCGAGCGGCTGCGCGGCGCCCTGCACGCGGTACCCGGCGCCGACGCCCTCGTCGGCGGCTACACCGCCCAGCAGTACGACACGCTGCGCACCGCCGAACGGGACCGGACCCTCATCGTCCCCGTCGTCCTCGCCATCATCCTGCTGATCCTGACCGTGCTGCTGCGGTCGCTGCTCATGCCCGTGCTGCTGGTGGCCACCGTGGCACTCAACTTCCTCGCCACGCTGGGCATCTCGGCGCTCGTCTTCACCCACGTGTTCGGCTTCACGGGCACGGACCCGTCCGTTCCGCTGTACGGCTTCGTGTTCCTGGTCGCCCTGGGCGTCGACTACAACATCTTCCTCATGTCCCGCGTACGGGAGGAGACCCTGCGGCACGGTCCCCGCCAGGGCGTGCTGCGCGGCCTGGTCGCCACCGGCGGGGTGATCACCTCCGCCGGGGTCGTCCTGGCCGCCACCTTCGCGGCGCTCGGCGTCATCCCGCTGGCGTTCCTCGTCCAGATCGCCTTCATCGTCGCGTTCGGCGTGCTGCTCGACACGCTGGTGGTGCGCTCCCTGCTGGTGCCGGCACTGGCCCGGGACCTCGGGCGGGTGGCCTGGTGGCCGAGCCGGACCGGCCGGGCCGCCGCGAAGGCCGATGCCGACGACGCCCGGGGGAAGCGGCCGTCGCTCCTGACGTGACCGGCCACCGGGGCCGGACTGCGGCATGCTGGGCCCATGACCGGAGACATCGGCAAGGTGATCTGCGACATCACGATCTCGGTCGACGGGTACTCGGCCGGGCTCGGCCAGACCGAGGAGCGCCCGTTCGGCGACGACGGCGGTGACGGCACGGGCGAGCGGCTGCACGCCTGGATGTTCGACACTCCCGACGAGAACCGGGCCGAGGTGGAACGGCTCGGTGCCGCCGGCGCCTTCATCATGGGGCGCAACATGTTCGGCCCGGTGCGCGGCGCGTGGGATCGGCGGTGGAACGGCTGGTGGGGCGACTCCCCGCCGTTCCACGCGCCGGTGTTCGTGCTCACCCACCACGCGCGCGAGCCGCAGCCGATGGACGGCGGCACCACGTTCTTCTTCGTCACCGACGGGATCGAGTCGGCGCTGGCACAGGCCCGCGCGGCGGCCGACGGCGGCGACGTCGGCATCCAGGGCGGCGCGACCACCGTCAACCAGTACCTCGCCGCCGGCCTGGTCGACGAGCTGCGGCTGCACATCGTGCCGCTCACGCTCGGCGCCGGCACGCGGCTGTTCGAGGGTGTCCCGCCCCTGAACCTGGAGCAGGTGGGATCGCGGGCGGCGAGCCTGGTCACGCACCTGACCTACCGTGTGCGGTCCTGAGCCCGAGGCGCCGCCGCAGGGACCACCCCGGGTCGCCGTGTCACGGACGACTGCTCAGGTGCCGAGGCGCCGCAGGGTCGCCGCCACCAGACGGTTGCCCCTCGGGGCGTACCAGGAGGTGTACGACGACAGCTCGGCGACCGCCTCGCCCAGCCACCCGGGATCGCCGAGCCGGTCCAGCGCCTTCGCCTCGGTGAGCTGGTCGAACAGGGCCTTGAGCACGATGACGTGGCCGGCCCGGTAGGTGCGCAGGTGGTGCGTGTACCGCACCTTCCACAGGTCGTACGGATGCCGGACGATGCCCTGCAGCGAGCAGCCGTCACGTCCCATGTCGGCGCCCGGCTGAGCCGCTCCCGCGAGCGCCCCGAGGGGGGTGAGCTGCCACCTCCTGTAGGCGGCACGCACCCTCAGCTCCAGGAACCGGGACCACGGGACGGTCAGCAGGGGTGCCGGCTCCCCGCGCCGACGGTGCTCCAGCCCCACCGGGGTGAGCACCACGTACAAGCCTTCCTTCCGTGTCGGATCCCCGATCACCCACCGGTCGTCGACCAGCTCCAGCGGCCCCACGTACTGAGTCATGGATCGGGAACATATCCGACACCCGGCCGGGAAGCCCTCCGCCGGTCACCCCTTGGCGGCCTTGGCGGCACCCTGCTCCGTGTCCGCCCGAGCCGTCGTCAGTGCGCCGCCGGCGTTCTCCAGGTGGGCCCGGACGAACCACTGGAACTGTTCGAGGTCCCGCAGCTGTTCGATGAGCAGATCCTCCGTCGCCGGGTCGATCTCCCCGACGACCTTGATCGCGGCACGGACGTCCTCGATCAGACCGGTGTAGACGATGTCGAGGGCACCGAGGTGAGCGAGCGCGTCCTCACGGCCGATCGAGTAGTCGTCCCAGGTCCGCTCGGCGACCAGCGAGCCGGGCGTGCCCTGCGCGACCCCACCGAGCGCCGCGATGCGCTCGGCCACGTCGTCGGCCATGTCACGCACCCGGTCGACCTGCGGGTCGACCATCTGGTGCACCGCGATGAAGTGGGGTCCCACGACGTTCCAATGGACGTGCTTGAGCGTCAGGTGGAGGTCGTTGAGGGCGTGCAGCCGCAGGCGGAGGACGTCGATGAGCCGACCGGCCGCCTCGCGTTCGATGCCCGGCACCGTGTACTTGGGGGTGAGGTCCTTCGCCACGTTCGCTACTCCTTCTCCGTAGGTGAAGTCGGAGTTCAGGTGCCCTGCTTTCGCCCGCACAGACCTGTGATGTGGCTATCACCGCCCGAACGGACCACCGTCCCGCGTCACCACCGGCGTCGCGCTCATGCCACCCGCACACCCACGATGCAGGTGTCGTCGTCCGTGTCGGACCTGCTGTAGGTGAGCAGACGGTCCAGCTGCTGTTCGAGCGTGGGCGGGACCTTGCGGGCAGCCGCCAGCAGCTGGGTCAGCGACTCCTCCACGGAACGGTCACGGCGCTCGATCAGACCGTCCGTGTACATCAGCAGCGTGTCGTCGACGGCCAGTTGGACCTCGTGCTCCTCGTAGGTCGCCTCGGGCAGAGCGCCGAGCAGCAGGCCCTTGACCAAAGGCAGCGGAGTCGCCTCGCTGTCGCGCACCAGGACCGGCGGCAGATGGCCGGCCCTGGCCCAGCGCAGGGTGCGGCGGTCGGGGTCGTACAAGCCGCAGACCGCGGTGGCGGTGACCCCGCCCGTCAGATGGTGGGCCACCATGTTGAGCCAGGCCAGCAGCTGGGCCGGTCCGGCACCCGTCACCGCGAGGCCGCGCAGCGCGTTGCGCAGGACCACCATGCTGGTGGCCGCCTCGATGCCGTGTCCGGCGACGTCCCCCACGCACAGCAGCACCAGCCGGGACGGCAGGACGACCGCGTCGTACCAGTCGCCGCCCACGAGCTGCTGGGTCTCCGCGGGCCGGTAGCGGACGGCCACGCGCAGGCCGGGGGCCTCCAGGGGGCCCTGCTCCGGGGGCATGATCGCGTGCTGCAGCTGGAGGGCGAGCCGCGCCCGTTCGATCGCCTGCTGCTCGGTGTGCGCGAGCTGGTCGCGGGTGGCGGCGAGCGCGACCTCCGTCCAGTGGTGGGAGGAGACGTCCTGGTACGCGCCCCGTACGACGAACAGCCGGCCGTCGGAGTCGAGCTCCGGCTCGGCCACCACGCGGATGTGCCGGGTCACCCCGTCGGGCCGCTGCAGCCGGAAAGCCGTGGACGCCGGGCGCCGGTGGTGCAGCAGCGTGCGCAGGAACTTGCCGATGGCGACCGCGTCATCGGGGTGCGCGTGGGCGGGCAGGTCCTCCAACGGGATCGGTGCGTCGGCGGTGGGCCTGCCGTAGAGGTGGTAGAGCTGGACGTTCCAGGTGATCTCGCCGGTGAGGACGTTTTCCTCGAAGCCGCCGATGCGCCCGAGGCGCTGGGCGTGCTGCAGCAGGCTCGCCAGCCGTGCCGCTTCGTCCTCTATGCGCCAGATGAGCAGGACGCTGCCACCGTGCCGGCTGATGTTGATGTCGGCGACCGCCGCCAGCGGGACGTCGTCCACCAGTGCCGTCAGCCGCATGCGGTGGGCGCGGAACGGCTCACCCGTGGCGTACACCCGCTCGATCTGTTCGAACAGCTCGCTCTCACCGGCGACCAGCGGGTACGCCTCCAGCAGCAGGGAGCCGTTGACCACGCCTCGCGGCCGCCCGGTGGGGTCGAGGAAGCGGCTGTTGACGTGGTGGATGCGGAAGTCCACCAGTTCGCCGGTGGAGTCCAGGTGCGGGACGAGCACCAGCGCGGGGTCGTGGAGACCGTCGGCCAGGTCCATCAGCTCGGCGACGTCCGGCAGGACGGCCTGCCGCACCTCGTCGTCGGGGTGGCGCGCGGCGGAGGTCTCCAGCGTGTGCGCGCACAGCTCGGCCAGGGCCTCCACCTGGCGGACGATCTGCGGGGGCTGCGGTTCCAGCGGCTTCGGCCAGACGATCTCCAGCACGCCGTGGATCCGGCCCCCGGTCCCGGCGGGCACGGCGACCCGGCCGCCGTCCGGGTAGTGGTGCTGGCCGACGGAGGGCAGCCCGGTCGCCGACAGACAGTCGATCCACTGGCCCGTCCGCTCGCCGAGGCCGCGACGCGCCACGGTCGCCACACCCGGCGGCACATGGCGCCAGCGCCGTGCTTCGGCGGCCGAGAACCCGGCACTGCCCGCCAGGGTGAGCGAACCGTCACCGCCCAGCGCCCAGATGGCCACGGCTTCCGCACCGAGCGGCCGCAGCGCGTGCTCCATCAGGGAGTCGGCCACGGCCTGGGCGTCGTGGGCGGCCAGAGCCCCGCTCTCGGCGGCCCGCAACCGTACGGCGGAGGAGACGCCCGCCGGTGCCTCGACGGCGTCGCCGACACCCACCGTGGCCGCGAGGAAAGCCGTCGTCACCTCGGAGAGCCGGTCACGCGAAGCCTGGTTGATGACATCCACGGCGAATTCGAGCGGTGTCATGCCCGCCTGCTCGGTCAGCTCGGCCAGTTGCCGTGCCGCCTGAGCCGGCCCGCACCCGAGCCGCTCGACCAGGATGCCCTTGGCCAGCTCGATCAGGGCCCGCCCGTCCGCCTCCGCCTGGGCCGCCCGCACCTCCTGGCGCAACCGGTCCACGGTCGCCGCGAGCCTGCCGACGGGGGAGGGGTGACCCTCCTTGTCGTGGGCCGCCACACCGTCCCCGGCCCGGTCGTCGCCCCCGCGGGCGGCGGGGACCGCGGTCGGCCGGTCGGCGGGCAGGAGTTCCCCGCCCGTGGCCGGGTCCTCGGCAGGCGGGTCGTCGGACACCGCAGCGCCGCGGCTCTCCGGCTCGGTCGGCTGATGGGGATTGCTCACAGTTGCCCTGCTTCTCGGCTCGGGCGTCCGAGAACGCCGGGCGGTCGCCCGACGCGCGCGGTCGCGCGGCTGCCGCTCATACGGACAGCCAGTGCTGGACGCGGCTGATGAGGTCGTTGGTGTCGACGGGCTTGGTGACGTAGTCGTCGGCTCCGGACGCCAGGCTCTTCTCCTGGTCGCCGGGCATGGCCTTGGCGGTGACCGCGATGATCGGCAGGTTCGCGTACTGAGGCATAGCGCGGATCTCCGCGGTGGCGGCGTAGCCGTCCATCTCGGGCATCATCACGTCCATCAGGACCAGCGAGACCTCCTCGTGGGCGAGCAGCGTCTCGATGCCCCTGCGGCCGTTGTCCGCGTGCAGCACACGGAAGCCGTGCAGTTCGAGCGCCCCGCTCAACGCGAAGAGGTTGCGCGCGTCGTCGTCGACCACGAGCACCGTGCGCCCGCGGAAGGAGTCGTCGACGATCTGCGTCATCGAGCGCTGTGGCTCCTCGCCCCGCACCAGGGACAACACGTCCCCCGGTTCCTCGGCGGACAGGTGCAGGGTGATGCGCTCGCGCAGCTCGTCCAGGCTGGAGAGGAAGTCCAGCGGGCGGCCGTCCGCGCGGGAGCGCAGCGACTGCTCCTGCGCCAGGTCGGCGTGGTGCCCGGTGTGCACGAGCACCGGGACACTCGCCAGCGCCGAATCGCCCTCCATGGCCTGCAGCAGACGCGCGCCCTCGTCGTCGGGCATGTCGAGTTCCAGGACCACGCAGTGGCACGGTTCGGCGGCCAGTGTGCTCGCCGCTTCCTGCGCGCCGACCGCCGTGATCACGTCGATCTCGCCGAGCGGGTCGTGCGGGTCGGTGACGATGTCGGCCACCGCGCGCTCGGCGACCAGGGTGAGCAGCCCACGGGGGCGGCCCTCCACGACGAGCAGGCGGCGCCTGCGCTGCTCGGGAGTTCTGACGGAAGCGGTCTCCGCGGAGGCCTTCGACGGGAGCTCGGGGGCGGTGGCGTGCGGCTGCTCCGTCTGGACACCGCCCCCGTCGAGCAGGTCCTCGAAGTCCGCGCGCGTCACCGGGAGGTAGAGGGTGAAGGTGCTGCCCTGGCCCGGGGTGCTGTCGACGGTGACGGCGCCGCCGAGCAGATGGGCGATCTCCCGGGTGATCGACAGACCGAGGCCGGTCCCGCCGTACTTGCGGCTGGTCGTGCCGTCCGCCTGCTGGAACGCCCCGAAGATCGTCTCCAGTTGCTGCTGGGGGATGCCGATGCCGGTGTCCTTCACACGGAAGGCCACGACGGGGCCGCCGCGCAGGACGCCCACCGGGACCTCCTGGTCCGCGGCGGGTTCGATGCGCAGCTCGACCCGGCCCTGCTCGGTGAACTTCACCGCGTTCGACAGCAGGTTGCGCAGGATCTGCCGCAGCCGGGAGCCGTCGGTGAGCAGATCGGCGGGGGTGCCCGGCGCGGTGGCCACCGTGAAGTCCAGGCTCTTCTGTGTCGTCATCGGCCGGAACGTCGCCTCGACGTACTCCAGCAGCTGGCGCAGCGGGATGCGCTCGGGAGCGACGTCCATCTTGCCGGCCTCGACCTTCGACAGGTCGAGGATGTCGTTGATCAGCTGCAGCAGGTCCGAGCCCGCCGAGTGGATGATGCCCGCGTACTCGACCTGCTTCGGCGTGAGGTTGCGTGAAGGGTTCTGGGCCAGCAACTGGGCCAGGATCAGCAGGCTGTTGAGCGGGGTGCGCAGTTCGTGGCTCATGTTCGCCAGGAACTCCGACTTGTACTTCGAGGCCAGCGCCAGCTCCTGCGCGCGGGTCTCCAGTTCCTGCCGTGCCTGCTCGATCTGCAGATTCTTGGCCTCGATGTCACGGTTCTGCGAGGCCAGCAGGGAGGCCTTCTCCTCCAGCTCGGCGTTGGAACGCTGCAGTTCGTCCTGCTGGACCTGCAACTCCTCGGACCGGGCCTGGAGCTCGGCGGTGAGCCGCTGGGACTCGTCCAGCAGCTCGTCCGTGCGGGCGTTGGCCACGATGGTGTTGAGGTTGACGCCGATGGTCGGCATCAACTGGGCGAGGAAGTCCTGGTGGATCTGGGTGAAGCGGGTGACCGAGCCCAGCTCGATGACACCGAGCACCTGGTCCTCGACGACGATCGGCAGCACCGTCAGGGCGCTGGGCACGGCCTGGCCGAGACCGGAGGAGATGGTCACATAGCCCGGCGGCAGCTCCTCCACGGTGATGGGACGGCGGTTGCGCGCGGCCTGCCCGACCAGGGAGCGCCCGACGCGGATGCGGTCGGGCCGGTCGACGTCGTCGGGATAGCCGTACGAGCCCACCAGCCGCAGCTCGGGTCCGCGCTCGGAGTCCTCGGCGAGGTAGAAGGCGCCGTACTGCGCCGAGACCAGGGGCGCGAGTTCGTCCATGACGAGCTCGGCGACGACGGGCAGATCCCGGTGGCCCTGCATCAGCCCGGAGATCCGGGCGAGGTTGGTCTTCAGCCAGTCCTGCTCCTGGTTGGCCCGCGTGGTCTCCCGCAGGGACTCCACCATGGAGTTGATGTTGTCCTTGAGTTCGGCGACCTCGCCCGACGCCTCCACGGTGATCGAGCGGGTCAGGTCGCCCTCGGCGACGGCGCTCGCGACCTCGGCGATCGCACGGACCTGACGGGTGAGGTTCCCGGCGAGCTCGTTCACGTTCTCGGTCAGCCGCTTCCAGGTGCCCTCGACGCCCTCGACCTCCGCCTGCCCGCCGAGCCGGCCCTCGCTGCCGACCTCGCGGGCGACGCGGGTGACCTCGGCGGCGAACGACGACAGCTGGTCGACCATCGTGTTGATGGTGGTCTTCAGCTCCAGGATCTCGCCGCGCGCGTCGACGTCGATCTTCTTCGACAGGTCGCCGTTGGCCACCGCCGTCGTCACCAGGGCGATGTTGCGCACCTGTCCGGTGAGGTTGTTGGCCATGGAGTTGACGTTGTCGGTGAGGTCCTTCCAGGTGCCCGCCACGTTGGGCACGTGGGCCTGGCCTCCGAGGCGCCCTTCCGTGCCCACCTCGCGGGCCACGCGGGTCACCTCGTCCGCGAACGCGGACAGCGTGTCGACCATCGTGTTGATGACGTCCGCCAGGGCCGCGACCTCGCCCTTGGCCTCGACCGTGATCTTCTGGGACAGGTCACCGCGCGCGACGGCCGTGGCCACCTTGGCGATCGAGCGGACCTGACCGGTCAGGTTCGACGCCATCACGTTGACGTTGTCCGTCAGGTCCTTCCAGGTCCCCGAGACGCCCCGGACGATCGCCTGGCCGCCCAGATTGCCCTCGGTGCCGACCTCGCGGGCGACGCGGGTGACTTCGTCAGCGAAGGCGGACAGCTGGTCGACCATCGTGTTGATGGTGGTCTTCAGTTCCAGGATCTCGCCGCGGGCGTCCACGGTGATCTTCTGGGAGAGGTCGCCCTGCGCGACGGCCGTCGCCACCTGGGCGACGTTGCGGACCTGCGCGGTGAGGTTGCCCGCCATGAAGTTCACGGAGTCCGTCAGGTCCCGCCAGGTGCCCTTCACCCCCTTGACGTCGGCCTGTCCGCCGAGGCGGCCCTCGGTGCCGACCTCGCGGGCGACGCGGGTGACCTCGTCGCCGAAGGCGGAGAGCTGGTCGACCATCGTGTTGATGGTGTTCTTGAGCTGGAGGATCTCGCCGCGGGCGTCCACGGTGATCTTCTGGGAGAGGTCGCCCTGCGCGACCGCGGTCGTCACCTGGGCGATGTTGCGGACCTGAGAAGTCAGGTTGCCCGCCATGAAGTTGACCGAATCCGTCAGGTCCCGCCACACACCGCCGACGCCGGGCACCTGGGCCTGTCCGCCGAGGCGGCCTTCGCTGCCGACCTCGCGGGCGACGCGGGTGACCTCGTCGGCGAAAGCGGAGAGCTGGTCGACCATCGTGTTGACGGTCTCCTTCAGCTCCAGGATCTCGCCGCGGGCGGGAACGTCGACCTTCTGCGACAGGTCACCCTTGGCGACCGCGGTCGCCACCTGCGCGATGTCGCGCACCTGGGTGGTGAGGTTGCCCGCCATCGCGTTGACCGAGTCGGTCAGGTCGGCCCAGGTGCCCGAGACGCCCGGCACCTCGGCCTGACCGCCCAGGGTGCCCTCGGTCCCGACCTCGCGCGCCACCCGTGTGACTTCCGACGTGAACACGGACAGCTGGTCGACCATGCCGTTGAAGACCGTGGCGATGTCACCGAGCAGGCCTTCGCCATCGGCCGGCAGCCGAGTGCCGAAGTCGCCGTCGCGTACGGCGGTCAGTCCGGCCAGCAGCTGCCGCAGCTCCTGCTCGCCCGGCGACACGTCGACGACGTCGATCATCTTGCTGGTCATGCGCACCCTCGTTCCGCTCCCCAAGAGCCCCCGCACCGGGGACTCGGAACCGCGCCGGGCCGCGAAGGGCCCCCTCACCGTCCGCGTTTCCGCTGTTCACGGCACCGGCCGGTTGAGAAAATCCCGTGAAGGTTAACTCAGTTGTCGTGCGACAACAAAAGCCTGGCCCGAAGGTTCCGGTTGGGCCAAGAAACGCCGCCCGGCAGGCATGTCCGCGGGGATATGAGGTACTCAGCGGGGTTCGGCATCGCCTGGGTCGGGCACGTGTGGAGCTCCCGCGACAGCTGCTGCGGCGGAGTAGCGAGTCCGGGACCGGCCAGGCCCGGCCGGGGCAGCGGTACGCGGGTGGCGGTGCGGGGCGCTGTGCCGCGCCCCGCACCGCGGTGGGTCAGATGCCGAACGGGGCGGCGTACCGGACGGTTCCGGCGGGCAGCGGGTGATCGGCGTCCAGGCTGAGGGCCATCAGGGCCTCATCGGGTACGTCGATGGTCACGCCGATGCCGTGGGCGGAGGCGCGGGTGAAGCCGAACCGGGGGTAGTACGCCGGGTGCCCCAGGACGACGACGTGGTGCTCGCCCATGGCCCTGGCCGCGGCGAGGGCGGCGCGGACGGCAGCCGAGCCCGCGCCGCTGTTCTGCAGCTCGGGCCGGACGGCGCACGGGGCGAGGCACAGGGCCGGGGTGTCGCCGATGTGGCAGCGGGTCAGCAGCGCGTGACCGACGGGGTGGCCGGTGTCGTCCGTGGCCAGCACGGACAGGCCCTCGATCCACGAGGAGTCGGCGCGCAGCGCGTCGACTAGGTCGGCCTCCGCAGGTGTCTCGAACGCGGCCAGGAGGATGTCACGGACGGCGGGGATGTCGGCGCTGGTCTCAGCGCGCGTGATCCAATTGCGCATGATGGATGAAGATCCGTTCTGCAGAGGTGTTCGTGTGGTCGCCCGGCGAGCTCACGCTCTCAGCCGGAGCGGACGGGACGTGGTCAGGCCACGGCCCGGGACGTGAGGGAGACCCGGGCACTGCGCACGGTGGCCTCGAGCGCGGTCATCGACCCCACCTCCCGGTTCTTCTCGATTCCGTCGACACGAACAGCGACGAGCATACACAGCGAGAACACCGCGTTATCCCGCCGAGCCGCCGCCGGACGCGGTCGACAGGTGGGTGAGGATGCCGCACACCTCGTCCACGATCTCCCGGGCCTCTCCCTCGTCCGCGCAGTCGCCCAGTTCACGTGCCGCCCCGCCGATGACGGTGGTCAGCACCCGCACCCGGACCCGGCCGGCGCGGCGCTCCTCGTCGACTTCGAGGAGCCGGGCGTTGCGCCGTACCCACGCCCGGTCCCACTGGCGGCGCAGGACGTCGAAGCCCGCCGGACCGTCGTCTTCGGCGAAGAGCCCGGCGAGCCGCCGGTTCGCCCAGGCCCCCTCCAGGTACGCCCTCGCGCCCGCCACGAAGAGGGCGACCGGGTCGTCCACGCCACACTCGCGGGCGGCTGCCAGGGTGGCCGCGGTCCGACGCTCCTGCTCCTCGCGGAACTCCTCCCACAGGGCGAGGTACAGCCCCTGCTTCCCGCCGTAGTGCTGGAAGAGGCTGCCCATCGGGAGGCCGGAGCGCACCACGATCTCGGTGAGCACGGCCTCGGCGTAGCCCCGCTCCGTGAACACCTCCAGCGCGGTCTCCAGCAGGGTGTGGCGGACCGAGCCGTGCGGCCCCGCCTGGTCCTGCGGTGGCCGTGACGCCGTCCCGGTTCCGGTGGGCTCGATGCTGGCGCTCACGGGCGCTCCCCACTTCCTGCGGCGCCGTCACGGATGGCGAGGGCGACCAGTAGTTCCACCAGGTCGGCGATCCGGCGCGGATTGAGTCCGGTGCGTTCCTCGATCCGGCGCAGGCGGTACTGCGCCGTGTTGTGGTGTATCCGCAACCGGTCGGCGGCCAGCCGCAGGTTGAGGTCCGCCTCCGCGAAGGCCCGGATGGTGGCGACCCAGGTGTCGCCGCGCCCGCGGTCCTCCTCCAGCAGCGCACGCACCCGGGGATCGACCAACTGGCGGGCGAGGTCGTCGGCGCGCAGCGCCAGGTAGTCGAACGGGGACAGCCGAGGCAGTGCCGCGACACCGCCCCCGTGCGGCACCAGGTCCAGAGCGGCCCGCGCCTCCTGGTACGCGCGGGGCAGTTCGCCGGCACCCCGGGCGACGGTGCTGATGCCCATGGAGAGAATGGTCCCTTCCCGTGCGAGCCGTTTCTGCACGGCCTCGAAGTGGGCGCAGATGTCCTCCGCCTCCATGCCGACACGGACCACCGGCACGGCCACCACCTCGCCGTGGCGGACCACCACCAGCGTGCGGCCGGCCCAGGGCCCGGCGACACTGATGGACGCGCTCGCGGCATACCCGTGCTCGGCCAGGGTCAGGTCCCCGGTGCGGGTGTCGCCGACGCACACCGCCACGACCGCCATCATCGCCGAGTGCGGACCGATGCCGTACGCCTGTGCCGCGGCGAGCAGCGGACCGCGTGCCGGAGCCGCACCGGCGAGCAGCTGGTCGAGGAGGTCCCGGCGCTCCCGGTCCGCGTCCGCCACGACGTGCTGCTGGTACTCGACATAGGCCTGCGCCGCGTGCGTGCTGGCGTAGTCGACGTACCGCATCAGCGGTGTGACGAGGGACAGGGCGGCCTGCTGTGCCTCGGCGGACGTCCCCGCGCAGTTCAGCAGCGCGTCCCACAGCACCTGCCGGCCCACCCGGAAGGCGCTGATCCAGTCCTCCAGTGCGAAGCCCGCGCGTGCCCTGCGCATGGCCGCCGCGCGGCTGAAGACCAGGTCCTCGGGGGCGAAGTCCCGGTCGCCGGCCAGCGCGGCCAGCTGCATCCGATAGTGGGTGAGCACCTGGTCCCGTACGTCGTCGAAGAACTGCTCGTCCTGCAGCGCGTACGACGGGATCTCCGTGCGCATCACCGCCACCGCGGTCTCGGCGACGTCCTCGATCCGGTCGTGGACAGCGCGCAGGATCCGCCTGCGCTCCCGGTGGAGCGGTGCGGACAGTGCGGGAGCGCCCAAGGCGGGGCCGCGTGGCATGTCGCAGATCGTCGCCGTCCCGTCGTGTCCCGTCAACAGGCTCGGCGCGGGGTGTTCCCGGGGCTTTGGGCGCGGCGCACAAGCCGGGGCCGGCGAAGTTGGGTGCTCGCACCCAATGTGTGGGGTGAACGCCCCCACCTACTGTGACGCTCGCCCACCCCCCCCAGGACCTCGGAAAGGGCGTCACTCATGCTCGCGGTCGACGGTATCACCGTGCGCTTCGGCGGGATCACGGCGCTGGACGGTGTCGCTTTCACCGTCGAGCCGGGCACCGCCGTGGGGCTCATCGGGCCGAACGGAGCCGGCAAGACCACCTTGTTCAACTGCCTGACCAGGCGCTGCACCCCGGATGCGGGATCGGTGCGGTTCGAGGGTGAGGATCTGCTCGCCCTGCCGCCGCACGCCGTCGCCGGTCGCGGCATCGCCCGCACCTTCCAGAACCTGGGGCTGTTCCCCCGGCTGACGGTCCGGGACAACGTCATGGTCGGCGCCCACAGCCGGGGGCGGTCCGGACACGTCGCCGCGGCGCTCCGGCTGCCCCGCGTCCGGCGGGAGGAGGCGGAACTGCGTGACCATGCCGACGACCTGCTGCGGCGGCTCGACCTGTCGGAGGTCGCCGACCATCCGGCGTCCGGGCTGCCGTTCGGAACCCTCAAACGGGTCGAGCTCGCCCGTGCGCTCGCGGTACGGCCGAGGCTGCTGCTGCTCGACGAACCCGTCAACGGCCTCAGCCACGGCGAGGTCGGTCAATTCGCGGATCTGGTCCGGGCGGTGTGCCAGGACCACGATCTGACGCTGGTGGTGGTCGAACACCACATGGGGTTCGTGATGGGCCTGTGCGACAAGGTGGTGTGCCTCGACTTCGGCCGCAAGATCGCCGAGGGCCCGCCGGAGGAGATCCAGCGCCACCCGGCCGTCATCGAGGCCTACCTGGGGGTGCCCGCGTGAGCGAGTCCACCACCGTGCCCGGCACCGAGAGCGAGGAGCCGGACTTCCTGGACGTGAGCGGTCTGCACGCCGGATACGGCCAGGCCCGGGTGCTCCAGGGTCTCGACTTCCGCGTCGCACGCGGCGAGGTGTGCGCGATCCTCGGACCCAACGGAGCGGGCAAGACGACGACGCTTCGGGCCCTGTGCGGGATGCTCCGCGGCCGTGGCTCGGTGACCCTGTCCGGCACGCAGTTGCTGGGGCGCTCGCCGGAGCAGGCCGCCCGCCTCGGTGTGGCCCACGTGCCCGAGGGCCGGGGCACCTTCAACGAGCTGACCGTCGAGGAGAACCTGAGGGTCGGCGCCCATCCGCGCACCCGTCACGTCGGGCGCGGCCGTGCCGAGCGCGCCGCCGTGGCAGCCGACCTGGAACGGATCTACGGCTACTTCCCCAAGCTGCGCGAGCGGTCCGGGCAGGCCGCGGGCAGCCTCAGCGGCGGCGAGCAGCAGATGCTCGCGATCGGCCGCGCACTGATGCTGCGGCCCTCGCTGCTGCTCCTGGACGAGCCGTCGCTGGGCCTCGCGCCGCTGGTCACCCGCGAGCTGTTCGAGATCGTCCGTGCCGTCAACGAGGAGGAACGCACCACCGTGGTCGTCGTCGAGCAGAACGCTCAGCTCGCGCTGGACATCGCGCACCGGGCCCATGTACTGGAGGCCGGCCGTCTGGTGCTGTCCGGGCCGGCCGACCGGATCCGCGAGGACGGGCAGGTCGCCGAGGTGTACCTCGGTGTCTCCGTCCGTACCGGAACGGGCGGGTGAGCACCGTGACCGAAGTGCTCCAGCAAGTGGTGGAAGGGGTCGGCTCCGGCGCGGTGTACGCCTCACTGGCGCTGGCCCTGGTACTGATCCACCGGTTCACCGGGATCGTCAACTTCGCGCAGGGCGAGCTCGCCATGATCTCCGCCTACGTCGCCTGGCAACTCGTCGCCTCGGGGACGCCGTTCTGGCTGGCGCTGCCGCTCACCCTGGCGGTGTCCTTCGCCGGCGGCATGCTGATCGAACGGATCGTCATCCGTCCCGTGCAGGGCGCGCCCGAACTGACCGTCGTCATCGTCACGGTCGGCCTGTTCATCTTCGTCAACGCCATGGCCGGCCTCATCTGGTCGTTCACCGTGAAGGACTTCCCGCAGCCCTTCCCCGACGGAGGGACCGAGCTGGCCGGAGTACGCATGGACTGGTCGACGCTCGGGATCATCGCGGTCGTGGCCGGCGTGATGGGCCTGCTGTACCTGCTGTTCCAGCACACCTCCGTCGGCCTGGTGATGCGAGCCGTCGCGTGCAACCCGGTCTCCGCCCGGCTGTCGGGCATCCGCGTCGGCCGGGTCCTGATGCTCGGCTGGGGGCTGGCCGCGACGGTCGGCGCGGTGTCGGGGGTGCTCGTCGCCCCGCTGCTGTTCCTGGAGCCCAACATGATGGGCGGCGTACTGATCTACGCGTTCGCCGCGGCCACCCTCGGAGGCTTCGACAGCCCGGTCGGCGCGGTCGTCGGCGGCCTGCTCGTGGGCGTCGCCGAAACGCTGGCCGGGGCGTACGTCGACGTCATCGGCGCCGACCTGAAGGTGGGCGTACCCCTGGTGATCATCCTGGCGGTGCTGCTGGTGCGGCCCCAGGGCCTGTTCGGGCGGGCGGCGGTGGAACGCGCATGAGCACGATCACCGCCACCCGCGCAACCGGCCGCGCCCGGCACCTGCGCCTCGCGCTCACCGCCCTGCTCGCGGCGGGGGCCGCCGTCGGCGCCCCGTTCTACTTCGCCCCGTTCCAGGTCTTCCAGCTGACCATGGTGCTGGTGTACGCCGTGGCCCTGGCCGGACTGAACCTGCTGGTGGGCTTCGGCGGGCAGATCTCCCTCGGCCACGGCGCGTTCTTCGCGGCCGGGGCCTACACCGCGGCGGTCATGCTCGACCGGTACGACACCGGCCACCTGGTCACTCTGCCGGTCGCCGCCGCCGGGTGCTTCCTGCTGGGCCTCGGATTCGGCATCCCCGCGCTGCGACTGCGCGGGCTGTACCTGGCCCTGGTCACCCTGTCGTTCGCCGTCTTCCTGCCACCCCTGCTCAAACGGCTGGAGGTGGTGACGGGGGGCTCCATGGGCCTGACCGTGGACAAGGTCCAGCCGCCCGCGTGGAGCGGCCTCGCCGAGGACCAGTGGATGTACTTCGTCGCCCTCGCCGTCGCCGCGGTGGCCCTGCTGCTCGCCCGCAACCTGCTGCGCTCCCGCGTCGGCCGGGCCCTGCTCGCCGTACGCGACAACGAGAGCGCGGCGGAGGTCATGGGCGTACGGCTGTCCCTGCACAAGACGCTCGCCTTCGCATGGAGCGCCCTGTTCGCCGGGGTCTCCGGCTGTGTGTACACGTGGGTCATCGGCTACGTCTCACCCGACTCCTTCAGCTTCGTCCTGTCCATCACACTGCTGGCCGGCCTGGTGGTCGGCGGGCTCGCCTCGCTGTACGGGCCGCTGCTCGGGGCGGCGTTCGTGATGTACGTGCCGAGCGTGGCCCAGGACATCAGTGACGCGGCGCCCGGAGTGGTGTTCGGCCTGCTGATCATCGTGGCGATGTTCGTGGCCCCGACCGGACTGGCCGGTCTGGCGGGCCGCGTCCGCAGCACCGCGGCCGGCCGGCTGACACGCACCGCGACCGGCTCCGACCGTAACGCCGGGCCCGAGCCCGCAGCCGACGTCAAGCCTCCGCCCGAGTCCTCCGCGCCTCCCTCTCCCGCGGATCCCGCACCTGCCGATGCCGAACCCGTGGGCACCCCGCCCCGCACGGAAAAGGAATGAGCCACATGCACAAGACGACAGCCCTGCGGGCGGCCGCGGCCGTGTCCGCCGCCCTGCTCCTCGCCACCGCCTGCAGCGGCCGACGCGGGAACGACGACAACGGCACCGCCGCCGACGGCGCGTGCAAGGGGCAGCAGACCACCGGCATCACCGACAAGACCGTCAAACTGGGCGGCATCTACCCGCTGTCGGGGCCGGCCTCCGCGTACGGCACCATCAGCACGGGCGTGGACACCTACTTCAAGCACGTCAACGCCAAGGGCGGCATAGACGGCCGCAAGGTGGAGTTCGTCGTCCGCGACGACGGCTACCAGCCGCCCAAGGCGGTCGAGGAGGCCCGCAGACTCGTCGAGCGGGAGAAGGTGTTCGCCGTGTTCCAGAGTCTGGGCACCCCGTCCACCGCGGCCGTGTGGGACTACCTGAACAAGCAGAAGGTGCCGCAGCCCTTCGTGGCCACGGGCGCCTCGGTCTGGGGCACGGACGACAAGCACCCCTGGACCATCGGCTGGCAGCCCGACTACGTGTCCGAGGCCCGGGTGTACGCCAAGTACCTCAAGGACGAGAAGCCCAAGGCCGAGGTCGCGGTCCTCTTCCAGAACGACGACTTCGGCAAGGACCTGCTCGGCGGGTTCAAGGAGGCCGTCGCGGGCAGCGGCATCAAGGTGGTCGCCGAGGAGAGTTACGAGGTCACCGACCCGTCCGTGTCGGCACAGATGACGAGCCTCGCCCGCTCAGGGGCGGACGTCCTGCTCGACGTCACCACCCCCAAGTTCGGCAGTCAGGCCCTCGCCGCCGACGCCAAGAACACCGAGTGGAACCCGCTGCACATCGTCAACAACGTGTCCTCGTCCGCCGCCGTGCTCAAGCCCGTCGGTTTCAAGAACGTGCAGGGCGTGGTCTCGGCGACGTACTTCAAGGATCCCGCCGACCCGCAGTGGGCCGACGACGCGGAGATGAAGGCGTACAAGGAAGCGCTGCGCACGTATGCGCCGGACGCCGACCCGACCAACCAGTTCCACGCCTACGGCTGGGCCGCGGCCTCCAGCCTCCACAAAGCGCTGGACGCCATGAAGTGCCCGACCAGGGAAGGGCTGCGGGACGCGGTGCGCGACCTGAAGGACGTCGAGGTCGGCATGCTGCTGCCCGGTGTCACGCTCGCCACCGGTGCCGGTGACGCCTTCCCGATCGAGACGATGCAGCTGATGCGTTTCAAGGGCGAGCGGTGGCAGCTGTTCGGCGACCCGGTGGACACCCGCAAGGAGTTCGGTTCACCGGGGCACTGAACCGGTGGGGCGGGGCGGTCCCCGGGTCGGACGCACCGATACTCAGGGACCGCCCCCACGGACAGCCGGATCACTCCTCGCGGCACACCGTGTCCGGGTCGGCGCCGGCACGGCCCGGAGGCGGGGACAGCGGCTGCTCACTGCCGGCCGGCCGGCCGCACACGGTCACCGAACGCACCTTGTGGCCGCGGTAGGTGACCCGCACGATCTTGTATCCGTGCCCCCGCTGGTCGGCGTAAGGCTGGCTGCCGGCGAAACTGACCGTGCCGACCGGCAGGTTCGGGTTCGGACGCCAGCGCAGATCGGCCCAGGTCTCCGGGGCGGTCTGCGGCGCGTCGCCGTTCTTCGAGGCCCGGTACAGCACCGCGGTCGCGCTGTAGGACAGCACCGTCTGGCCGCTGGAGAAGAGGGCGTCGTTCCAGGGCCGGGCCGGGTCGGCGAGCGGGGCCGCCGCGCCCGAGGGGAGCAGGTCGCCGAGCACGCGGTGGGCGTCCTGGTAGAAGCCGGTCGCGCCGACGAGGTCCATCGGGGCCAGCGCGAAGTGGTAGAGGGTGACCTCGGACGGAATGCGCAGGCTCTCCCCCTCGTCGTAGTTGCTCTTGGCCAGGTCGTCGCCGGTGAACACGGTGATGTCCCGGCCGGAGCAACCCGGGGTGGAGCCCAGTTGGGACATCAGGTTGGGGACGTCCTCCACTCTGCCCGCGAAGTACAGGGCCCTGGGCACCGGGTCGCCGGCGCAGATGTCCTCGACGGGCTCGGTGAGTTCCGGTTCGCCGTTGGGGCTCAGCCGGTACGAGCGGGAGGGCAGCGGGACGAACCCGGCCCGGTTCAGCATCTGCTTGCCCACCCTGGCCTGTTCGGTCGTGTAGAAGTCCTTCTCGCTGCCGACCTTGCGCGCCAGCACCACCGCCCGGGAACCGTCCTCGCGCCGGGCGAGCTGCCGGGCGACGACGAGCAGTGCGTTCGCCTCCTCCTCGTCGGTGGCGGCCAGACCGAACCAGTTCGACAGCTTCCGCGCCAGATGGCTGCCGGAGTTGGTGGTGCTCACCACGGGCAGGCCGGCGCCCTTGAGGATCTCCGCGGCGTCATCGCTCTCCGTGGTGTCGCGCCCGAGTCCGACGACCCCGACGACCGACCGGTCACGCCGGGCCAGTTCCGCTATGTGCCGGGCCATGGGCAGCACCTGGAGCATGTTCTCGCCGGCGTTGGCGAGCAGGACTCTTATCTTGGTCGGCTGGTGGGTGCTGACGTTGGCGTAGTGCTGGTAGAGGTACACACCCGTGATCTCCTCCAGGCCCTTGCGGGTGCCGGACTCCTCCGCCGCGGTGACCGGGCCGGCGTAGACGATCGTCACGTACTTGTCCTGGGGGCCGATCCTCGCGTTCTCGGCCCTGATCGCCTGCTCGACGGCGTCGAAGGTGATGCCCTTGCCGGCGCCGTAGAGTTCCAGGCCGTTGCCCGCCGCCAGCCGTACGTTCCCGGTCGCGACCCCCACACACTCGCCGCCCACCAGCACCGAGTCCGTGTTGGAGCCGACCAGCCGGCCCTCGCAGTAGCGCTGGGCCATCCACCGGTTGCCCAGGAAACCGAGGACGAGGCCGATGGCGAGGACCACCGCAAGACAGGGCCTGGACCACAGCAGCCAGACGGCCGTACGGCGGATGCGCGCGGTGGAGTGCTGTGCGGAGTGCCGACGGCGCAACTCCTCGGCGGACAGCGGTATCCACAGGATCCACGGCAACGCGGCCGACCGCCCGGGGGACTGGCCGACGTTGAGGTGGTTCACCCACTCCTGGTACCTGGCGTCCGCGCCGAAGGCCCGCTCCGGATCGTCTCCCTCGGGCCCGCCGGGCCGGGCCGCGGCGAGCCGCCCCGGCCCCTCGGAACCCGGCGGCCGCAACCGCTCGGCCGCCGGGATCGCGGCCAAAACCAGCAAGGGGTCCATCTCGCTGCGGCGGCTGCGCACATTGCTGACTGCCCGCAGCAACAGCAGGCCGCCGTCGTCCTCGGTGGCGCACGGCAGATACACCACGGGCGGGACCGTGCGCTTGCGGCGGCGCAGATCCAGCGTCCGCGGCCGGAAGTTCTCCCGTAGATCCTCCAGCAGCGCCAGCACCCGCAGCTCCAAGTGGAACTGACGGGCCATCGCATCGCCCGCCTCCGCGGCGACGACCTGCTGCGCCACGGCGAAGGCCCGGCCGCGGATCGTCTCCCAGGACTTCGTCGGCCGCCACCGGGACCACTCGGCGGCCTCCGGCCGGTCGCTGGAAGGCGCCAGGAACGTGGTCGTCGCGAACCACCGGCTGGCCCTGCGCAGCCACAGCAACGGCGGCGCGCTGCGCGCCAGCAGGTGCGCCACACCGAACGCCGCCAGCGCCAGGCCGCCACCCCACGCCGCCGTCTGCCAGCCGCCCTCACCGAGCAGCACACTCAGGCAGGCGATGAACATCGCCCCCACGAAGCCGGACGGGTTCACCACCGCGCCGACGGTGTCGGTCAGCGCCGACACACGGCTCTCCCCGTCCGCGCCGTCCGCGTCACGCCCCGGCCGCCAGCGCAGCTCGGCCAGCCGCCGCATCAGCCGTTCGCGGCGCTGAGCGGCCGACCACACCGTGCTCACGTCCCCGCCGACCTCCGGCGCGGCCTGCTCGATGGCGCGCAGCAGCCGTGAGCGCGGAAAGCCGAACGGCTTGTACTGCGACTGGTTCTGGTTGTCCCACGGGTGCTCGCACAACTGGCGGACCATGTCGATCGCCGAGGAGTACGCGTCCGCGCCACCCGCGCCGTCCAGCCGTTTGGCGATCAGCCCCCGCGGCTGATGGCCCTGCCGGACGAACTCCACGATCTGCGCGACCCGCCGGTCCAGAGTGCCGGTGCCGTCCTCCTCGGCGGCCTGCAGCACCACCAGCGGTGTCATCGGCGGGTTGTCCCGGAAGTTGTCGATGAGACGTCTCGTCAACTCGAACACCGCGTCAGCCGCCCCTATCCCGGCGCTGCCGCTCCATACCTCTCTTGCCACTCGTACCGCCCCCGTCGCATCCGCCCTACCCGGCACCCCCGGATCCGATGCTGATACCCACCCCGAAACCCCCCTGCACCGCACGGACGTTGCGATTCTCACGACTTGCCGGAGCGTCGACGAGCAGCGGACCGCCGCGGCGACCGACCGTCCGGCACACGCACCGGCCCATGGCACGGGACGGTCCGAAGGGCGGAAGCACAGGAGGGGAGTGGGACTGGAGGGCAGGGGACAGGGGGGGCAGGGAACAGGGGGACAGGGAACAGGGGGACAGGAGCCCCCTGTGACAGGTCCGGTCCTGTCGGCGCTGAGATCAACGTGATCATTGACGTGACGTACGGGCAGGACTGGGACGCCGCCTCCCGTACGGTCCTCGGACCCCTCAGCCGGGAACGCGCCGCGAGCCGGGACGCCGCGGGCGAGCAGTACGCCGTGGTGCTGCGCGACCGGGAGCGTCCTCAGCCGATCGCCGTGCTGAACATCGCCTGGGCGCACGACTACCTGGGGGTCTGGGCGTACGACGAGCAGGGCCGCCGCACCCGCGAGTTCGACCTGCGCCGCCTGGAACCCGACCGGCTCTTCTGCCGCCACATCGCCGAATGGCGATACGACTCCGCCGACATGGAGGAGTTCGCCGACGAGGCGGGCCGCGTTCTCATCGACCTCTACCCGGACGGCACGGGTGGGAAGATCTCCGAACCCCAGGGCGTCAGGGGCCCTTCCCTGCACACCCTCGCCCGTGTGCCGGACGAGCAGCGCTGGATGCCGGCCCCCGCATTCGGCGACTGGGGATGGGCGGTCGCCCTTGCCGCCGGTGGGCCGCTGCCCGAACTCACCCTGGCAGAAGCCCCGGTGGAGACGCCCGACCAGGACGGCCCGGCGGAGAACCGGGAGAACACTCCTGCGGCCGCCCCCGCGTGGTGCCCGCCCGGCCCCCTGCGCCCTCGCCACCTCGCCGAGATGTTCACGCCCGGCACCCGGTTCACCCCGCCGGATTCCCAGGCGACCGGCCCGTACGTCGTCGAGCGCGTCATCGACGCCGGAACGCTCCGGCTGCCCACCGGACGGGTCGTGGCCTGCGACCCGGGCTGGATCGACCCCGGCGTTCCGTTCACCGTCACCGTCCCGCCCGGCGCCCACCCCGTGCAGATCGCGACCGCGTCCTACCCGACCGAGCACTGGGGCAAGTCGCTGCACATGGAGGACTTCACGGGCGCGCGCCTCCTCGTCTCCGGCGAGCCGACGGTCACCTGGGAGATGGCCCTGCGCCCCGGCGAGGACCCGCGGACCCTGAGGGACGGCGAGTTCTACGGCTTCGGCGTGGACACAGGCACCGGCTGCTTCGTCGACGCGGTGGCGGCCGACACGCTCACCGGCGGCGAGAACACCCTCCCGGACGAGGACGACACCGACGGCATCGTCGTCCTCGACGACCCGGAATCCGGAGCCAACCTCATCGTCTACCCGAGCGGGATGGGAGACGGCTCCTACCCGGTGTGGATCGGCCGGGACGCCGACGGCGAGGTCACATGCCTCCTCGCCGACATGCTGATCCTGCGCGGTCAGGAGCTGCTGGTGGACCCGGCCGAGCCGCAGCGGCCGGCGTGGACGGCCGCGGGGTGACCGTCACAGGCCGAACAGCTTCGCCGCGTTGTCGTGGCACACCGCCCGCAGCCACGCCTCTCCGAGCTCCAGCCGTTCCAGGGCCTGCAGCTGCTGCAGATACGGGTAGGGGATGTTGGGGAAGTCGGAGCCGAGCAGGACGCGTTCGCGCAGTCCGGCCAGCCGGGGCAGGGCCCGGCGGGGGAACGGCATGAGCCCCTCGGTGAAGTCGGTGAAGGCCATCGTCGTGTCCAGCCGCACCTCCTCGTACCGCTCGGCGAGGCCGAGGAAATCCTCGTACTCGGGCATCCCCAGATGGGCGACGACCAGGCGCAGCCGGGGATTGCGGGCCAGCACCCGGGTGATCGGCTCGGGGCCGGTGTGCTTGCCGGGGGCGGGTCCCGAGCCGCAGTGGATCACGACCGGGATCCCTGCCTCGGCCAGCAGTCCCCAGGCCGGCGCGAGCAGCTCGTCGGCCGGGTCGTAGGCCCCCACCTGCACATGCGCCTTGAAGACGCGCGCGCCCGCCTCGACGGCCTCCCGGACGTAAGCGTCGACGCCGGGCTCGGGAAAGAGGGTGGCGGTGTGGAGGCAGTCGGGGGTGCGGCGGGCGAAGTCGGCCGCCCAGCCGTTCAGCCATCGGGCCATGCCGGGCTTGTGCGGATAGAGCATCGAGGTGAAGGCCCGAACGCCGAACTCCCTGAGCAGGGCGGTCCGTTCCGCCTCCTCCCTGCGGTAGGTGATCGGCCACTCAACGCCACCGGTCAAAGGTCCGAGTGCATCGAAGTAGCCCCAGACCTTGCGCAGGACGCGTTCGGGCATGAAGTGCGTGTGCACGTCGACCAGCCCGGGAAGGCCCAGCCGCTCCCAGAACCGGCGGACCTCACCGGCCTCCTCGCCCGGTGGCGCGCCCGGGTGCGCGGGGTGGCCGGGAGCGGCGTCGGCGCAACCGCCGGGGTCGTGGTCCGCCATGCGGTGATCGTTCATGCCGCTCACCCTCACCCCTGGCGAGGCGGTCGGTCCATGGTCGGCACACAGATGCGTGAGGGATCACTCCCGGCCGGTTCGCGCGTGCCGGCTCGTTCCGCCGGGGCCGTGAGCTGAGCATCTCAACTCCCTTGATCTCAAGTGGACTTGAGGTTCTAGGTTGGCCGTGTCCTGGTGATCGGACCGGAAAGGGGTACCGAACATGTCGGTCAAGGAGTACACGCAGGAGGAACTGGCCGCGCAGCCCATCGGCGCATGGAGCGGTGAGGCCTACCGGCTCGTGGTCGGAGCGCTGCGCGAGCAGTTGGCGGTGGAGGGGCTCACCCAGCCGCACTGGTGGACGCTCAACCATGTAGCGGGGGATCCGGGCAGATGGACGCGTGCGACGCTGATCGAGCGGCTGACGCGGTGGGAGGACCTCGGGATCGACTTCAACGGCGTGTTCGACGACCTCGTCGCCCGTGGCTGGCTGGTGGAGGACGCCGAGGGCATGACGTTGACCGAGGCCGGTGAGGCCGGTCGGGTACGAGCCAGGGAACGGAACGCGCGGGTGCACCGGCGGATACACGAAGGCATCGACACGGCCGACTTCGTGACCACGATCAACGTCCTGCGCCGCATGGTCGCCAACCTCGGCGGCGACTCGGACCTGCCCGGCTGAGGGGCGAACCCGGTGCCCACCTGCGCCGACACCTCGTTGTCGGATGTCGGCGCAGGTGGTTTCCGCTCGCCCGCTGCGCGACGGTCAGGGCCGAAGGCGAGTGAAGAGCGGCTGGGGCGCGGGCAGACGTCCCCCGACCGGGGTCAGCCGCTCGGCGATCCGCCCGGCTGCATCGGGGAGGAAGGGGCGCAGTTCGTCGGCCAGCACACGGCACGCGGTGATCAGGTCGAGGAGGACGGCGTCGAGCCGACGCGCTGCCTCGCCGCTGCCCTCCCGCGCCTTTCGGGCCAGTTCCCAGGGCCGGGTGGCGTCGACGCATCGGTTCGCTTCCTCCACGATGCTCCAGACGGCTCCGGTGGCACGCCGGAAGTCGAAGTCGGCCAGGGCGGCATCGACCAGGCCGGGCACCTTCTCGTAGACGTCCACCAGTTCCCGTTCGCCGAACGGCACCGGGACAGGGGCGGGGACTGTTCCGTCCCGGAAGCGGTGCACCATGGTCACGACGCGGTGGACGAGGTTGCCCAGCCCGCCGGCGAAGTCCGCGTCCGCACGGTCGATCAGGCGATCGGGGGTGAAGTCCGCGTCGCCGACCCGGGGTACCTCGCGCAGGAGCCACCAGCGCACCGCGTCGGTGCCGTGGGCCGCGGCCAGCGCAGCCGGGTCGACGGTGGTCCCGGCGGACTTGCTGATCTTGCGGCCGTCGATCGTGAGGTAGTCGTGGACCAGGATGTCGGTGGGCAGCGGAAGTCCGGCCGACAGCAGCATGGCCGGCCAGTACACGGCGTGGAAGCGCACCACTCCCTTGCCGACCAGATGGACGCGGCGTTCACCGGCTCCCCACCACTGGTCGTAGGCGCTGTCACCGGTGCCGTATCCCAGGCTGGTGACGTAGTTGCCGAGGGCGTCCCACCACACGTAGACGACCTGGCCGCTGTCATCGGGCACGGGGATGCCCCAGCCGCGGGCGCGACGGTGGGAGCGGGAGACGGAGAAGTCGTGCAGACCGCCCTCGATGAGGGCGAGGACCTCGTTGCGGCGGGCGGCGGGTTCGATGCGCAGTTCGCCGCTGGAGATCAGCTCATGGAGCCGGTCGGCGTAGCGGGACAGCCGGAAGAACCAGTTCTCCTCGGCGACGAGTCGGGGTTCGGTGCCGTGCTCGACGCATCTGCCGTCGACCAGTTCACCGGGCGTGTAGAACTGCTCGCAGCCGACGCAGTACAGACCTTCGTACTCCTTGCGGTACAGGTCGCCCGCCTCGGCGCACCTGCGCCACAGCCGTTCCACCCCGACCCGGTGGCGCGGGTCGCTGCTGGTGCGGATGAAGTCGTCGAACGAGAGCGACAAAGGGCCGTGCAGGGCGGCGAAGGCATCGGCGTTCCGGTCGACGAACGACTGCACGTCGACGCCGGCCGCTTCGGCGGCGAGGACGTTCTTCAGGGAGTTGTCGTCGGTTCCGGTGAGCAACCGGACCTGCCCGCCTCGCAGACGGTGGTGACGGGCCAACGTGTCCGCCTGGACGAGTTCCAGGGCGAAGCCCAGGTGGGGACGGGCGTTGACGTACGGAATGGTGGTGGTGATGTAGTGGCGTCGTGCGGTCATCGGTCCTCCTGCCGGGTGGCGAGGCCTGATCGCACACGATCCGAAGCCTCGTCCCGGGGCCTCGGATTCGGTACGCGTCCGTGCTCAGCAGCCCCGTCGGCGGGGCATCATCGGCTGCTGGGGCGAAGGCGTGATCATGCGCTCGATGGTAGCCACGGGACGGCGTCGCGGCAGCCTGTTATTCCGGCGGTCACGGCAAGCCTCGAACGTGCCCGGCCCCGGGGACCGCTGCGCGATGGCCTTGGGTGATCGGTGGTCGTCCGGCCGACTTCTCTGTGTCATCGGCCAGTACGGCTGCCGGTCGGGGGCGGAGCAGACTCGCTGCCACGACCACGGCCCGACGAGCCGTCCCCTCGCCGGGCCGGTGTGGTCACGTACCGGACGAGGCACACGAGGGGCAACAGCATGAGCGTGCAGCAGTACGACGAGATCGGCGAGGCCTTCGAGGGGTTCAAGTCCCTGCCGTTGATACGTTACGGGGAGGTCCCGAGCTTCCTGGGCATGGTCGGGGACGTGCGGGGCAAGTCGGTTCTCGACGCGGCCTGCGGCACCGGCTTCTACAGCCGGGAGTTCAAGCGGCGCGGCGCCGGGGACGTCTTCGGTGTCGACATCTCCGCGGAGATGATCGCGGCCGCTCGGGGGATCGAGCAGCGTGCCCCGCTGGGGGTGCGCTACGAGGTCGGTGACGTGGCCGAACTGCGGCCTGTGGAGCGGCCCTTCGACATCGCGGTGGGGGTGCAGTGCCTCAACTACGCCGAGGACCGGGCCGCGATGGAGAGGATGTGCCGCAACATCCACCGGAGCCTGGTGCCCGGCGGGGAGTTCTTCGTGCTCGGCCAGAAGCCCGACTACGGGTTCGACTGTCCCTCCCTGGAGCGGTACGGCTTCCGCTGCGAGCCGACCGGCGAGGAGAGCGGGACGGGGCCGCGGGTGCGGGTCACCGCACTGCTCGACCCGGAGCCGATCACCATCGTCTCCACGGTGCCGCGCCGCGAGGTGTACGAGGAGAGCTTGCGGGCGGCCGGTTTCAGGGAGGTGGAGTGGGTCCCGCTGCGGGTGTCCGACGCCGGGGTCCGCGACTTCGGTGAGGACTTCTGGGCGGACCTCCTCACCCGCCCACCGCTGGAGATGCTGCGCTGCCGCGCCTGAACGGCGAGCGGTCCGCGTGGACGGGGCGGTGCCGTCGAAGGACCCGGCCGGGCTGGGCATTGCACTTCGGGGTAAGTGGGTCGATCAGGACATGCAGCCCATATGTCAACGATCCGGTGCCCAGGGCCCTTCGGTGTGACGTTCTCCATTGCGCCGTCCCGTTCATCCCGTGAGTCTCGCGTGGAACAAGCGTCCGAAGAACTGTTATCTGCGGCTTCCTGATCGATCTCCCAGGTATCGGACAGCATCGTTCGGCGTCGAGGACAGGGAAGTTTTTGATGAGTGCAGAGCGCACGAGGGAACTGACAGCACTGGTGATCGCTGCCCGCAGCGGCGAGCCGGGGGCTCAGGACGCCCTGGTCGGTGCGTACCTCCCGTTGGTCTACAACGTCGTGGGCAGGGCTCTGAACGGTTCCGTCGACGTCGACGACGTGGTGCAGGAGACCATGCTGCGGGCCCTCGACGCGCTCGGCTCGCTCCGTGCCCCCGAGAGCTTCCGCTCTTGGCTCGTGGCGATCGCGATGAACCAGGTCCGGGCGCACTGGCAGGACCGCCAGTCGGCTCCGGGGGCCGTCGAGGAGGCGGCGGAGCTCGCGGATCCGGGTGCCGACTTCGTGGACCTGACCATGGTGCAGCTCCAGCTGTCCGGCCAGCGGCAGGAGACCGCACGCGCCACCCGCTGGCTGGAGCCGGACGACCGGGGGCTGTTGTCGCTGTGGTGGCTGGAGTGCGCCGGTGAGCTGACCCGCGCCGAGGTCGCGGCCGCTCTGGAGCTGTCGCCGCAGCACACGGCGGTCCGGGTGCAGCGGATGAAGGCGCAGCTGGAGGCGGCCCGGGTGGTGGTACGGGCGCTCGACGCACAGCCGCCGTGCGAGGAACTGCGGGGCGTGCTGGCGGCCTGGGACGGCCGGCCGTCGGCCCTGTGGCGCAAGCGAATAGCCCGGCATGCCCGCGACTGTGTCCGTTGTTCCGGTTTGTGGAGCGGACTGATGCCGGCTGAAGGGCTCCTGGCCGGTCTCGCGCTGGTCGCGGCGACGCCCGGCCTCCTGGAGGGAGTGCTGGGTGCCGCCGATCCGATGGCCCCGGTCGGCTCGGCCTCCCCGCTGACCGAGTCCGTGAGTCATTCAGGTGCGGGGACGGGTGCGGGTGCCGATGCCGGCGCGGGTGCGGGTGCGGGGCGGGGGTCCGCGCACGGTCGTCCGGTCTCCCGTGGAGAGGCCCGTCGGCAACGGCGTGTCCGGCGCCGGGCCGTCGGAGGTGCCGTGGTGGCGCTCTGTGTGGCGGGCGGCGGACTCTGGTATCTCGACACCGACCCCGACCCCGGCACCGGAACCGTGGAGCCCGCCACCGCGCGGACGGCGGGCGCCCCTGTAGCGGACAGCTCGGAATCCAGCGCCGTCGAGACCTCCCCGTCGGCGTCGAAGTCGCCCTCTCCGTCCGCCTCCCCGTCGAAGAAGGCGACCCCTTCCAAGACGCCCCGGCCGTCCAAGAAGTCCACGCCCACCTCCCGCCCGTCGACCCGTCCGAACCGGAGCGCACCCAGCGCGCCCCCGGTGCAGTCGGCCCCGACGGACACCGTCGGGCAGGTGGTCGCGCTGGTGAACGAGGAACGGGCGGACGCCGGGTGCGGACCGCTCGCGCAGGACGCGCTGCTCAACAAGGCAGCGCAGGGCCACTCCGCGGACATGGACGCCCGCGACTTCTTCGACCACACCAACCCGGACGGCGCCGACCCCGGGCAGCGCATCACCGCGGCCGGCTACCGCTGGTCCACATACGGGGAGAACATCGCCCAGGGGCAGCAGACGCCGGAGGCGGTGATGGACTCCTGGATGAACAGCCCCGGTCACCGGGCCAACATCCTCAACTGCTCGTTCAAGGACATCGGCATCGGCATCCACAGCGGTCCCGGTGGGCCGTGGTGGACGCAGAAGTTCGGCGCCAAGCAGTGAGCGGTGTACGAGGGGCCGCGCCCGTCGGAGCATGAGCCGCTCGGCCGAGCGTGCTCAGGGGCGAGGAGCCGCGCCCTCACCGCCCGTCCGTCACGACTGCCGGATGGCGGTGACGTCGAACGACAGCGCCACCTTCTCGCCGACCATTCCCGTGCCCCCGTCGACACCCCACTCCTTGCGGTTGACGGTCGCGGTGCCCGTGAGACGGACGCGACCGGTGCTCGCGGCACCGCTCGCGGTGTCGGTCAGCCGGAAGTCCACGGTGACCGGCTTGGTGATGCCCCGCACGGTCAGGTCCCCGGTGACCTTGAAACCGGTCTCGTCGACCTGCTCCACCCGCGTCGAGACGAAGGTGATCGTGGGGTGGCCGACGGCGTCCAGGAAGTCGGTGCCGCGCAGATGGTCGTCGCGCTTGGCGTTGCGGGTCTGGACGCTTGCGGCCCGGATCGTGAGCTGCACGGTGCACTTCGAGGGGGTGGCGCCGTCCAGGTGCGCGCGCCCTTCGAACACGTCGAACTGCCCGCGCACCTTGCTGATCATCATCGCCCGGGCGGTGAAGCCGATGCGGGTGCGGGTGGTGTCGAGGACGTAGTCGCCGGTCAGTGCGCTGAGCTGGGTGGTCGTCGTCATGCTTGATCGCTCCAGGAAGGTGCGGGCGGAAGCCGCCTGCGGGATGGTGTCGGTCTCGGCGGTACGACGACGCAGCGCCGCAGAACGTGAGGTGAAGCCGCGACCTCACTTTCCGCGCGGCTGCCTCGTCGAACCGGGGAGAGCGGACGCGAACCAGGGAGCCCACGCCACCATGACCACCCCATCCCCTTCCCCGTCCCGGCCGGGAGACGGCACACACGATCCCGACCTGAGCGTGATCATGCGGGAGCGGCGGCAGCTGATCAATGTCGCCTACCGGCTCCTGGGCTCCCTGGCCGAAGCCGAGGATGTCGTACAGGAGGCCTACACCCGCTGGTACGGCATGTCCCAGCAGCAACGGGAAGGCATCGACTCTCCCGGTGCCTGGCTCACGACCGTCACCAGCCGCATCTGTCTCGACCTGCTCGGCTCGGCACGGGCCAGGCGCGAGCACTACGTGGGCGAATGGATCCCGGAACCACTGCCCGACGGCACCCAGTGGATGAACGGGAGGTCCTCCGGCGCCACCGTCGACCCGGCCGACCGCATCACCCTCGACGAGTCGGTCAACATGGCCTTCCTCGTCGTGCTCGAATCGATGACGCCGGCCGAGCGCGTGGCGTTCGTCCTGCACGACGTCTTCCGCTACTCCTTCGCCGAGGTGGCCGAGATCGTCGGCCGTACGCCGGCGGCCTGCCGCCAGCTGGCCTCATCGGCCCGCCGGCGGATCCGCGCGGCCCAGCCGTCCGCGGTCTCGGCGCCCCGGCGCGCCGGCATCGTCAAGGCGTTCAAGCAGGCTTGGGAAGCCAAGGACATCGACGCGCTCATCGGCCTGCTGGCCCCCGACGCCACGGCCACCGGTGACGGCGGTGGCATCGTCCCCGCTGCCCTGCACCCCGTCGCGGGAGCCGAGCAGGTCGCGCGGTTCTTCGCGGACCGGGCGAAGGCGGTGCCCGACGTGGTGGTCGTCGAGTGCACGGTCAACGGTCAGCCCGGCCTGGTGGCCCAGTTGGACGGCGTCGCCGTGTCCGTGCTGGCGTTCGACATCGCGGACGACCGGATCCAGCGGATCTGGGCGGTGCTCAACCCGGAGAAGCTGCGCCCATGGACGGCGGCCTGACCCGCCGTCCCCACCGGGGCGTCCGGCGAAGCGGGTCGCGGTCACGCCTCGTCGCGCACCCGCAGCACCACCTTGTTCAGCCCCCACAGGGCGATTCCGATCGCCAGCAGCACACCGGCCCGGATGTAGACCTCGGCGGGCCGGTCGGACAGCGGGCTGGCCAGGATCAGGGAGGTGAGGGCACCGAGCACCGGCAGTACGGTCGGCGTACGGAAGTGCCGGTGCTCGACGCGGTCACGGCGCAGCACCAGGACGGCGATGTTGACCACCGCGAAGACGCACAGGAGCAGGAAGGCCGTGGTGTCACCGAGGCCCTCGATCTCCCCGGTGGACACCAGCCCGATGGCGAGCAGCGAGACGAAGACGATGCCGACGACGGGCGTGCGGCGCCGGGGGAGCACCCGGCCCATGGCCCGCGGCAGAATCCTTTCGTTGGCCATGCCGTAGCACAGACGCGACGCCATCATGATGTTGATCAGGGCGGAGTTGGTGACCGCGAACAGGGCGATCAACGCGAACAACTTGGGCGGGAAGTCGAGTCCGCCGGCCTTGACGACCTCCAGCAGCGGGCCACTGGAGCCTTCCAGTACGCGGTGGTCGACGAGCAGCGAGGAGACGAGGGCGACCAGGACGTAGAGGGTGCCGGTGACGGCGACGCCGATGAAGATGGCCCGCGGGAACGTCCGTACCGGATCCTTGGTCTCCTCGGCCATGTTGACGGAGTCCTCGAAGCCCACGAAGGCGAAGAAGCCGAGGGCCGTCGCCCCCAGCACACTGGTCATCAGCGCGAAGCCGGTGCCCTCCGCCTGGAAGTCGCCGAGCCGCGAGGGCTCACCGTCACCGGACAGGACGGCCCAGGCGCCGATCGTGAGGATGATGAGCAGACCCGTCAACTCGACCACCGTGAGGACCACGTTGGTCTTCACCGACTCCGACACACCCCGTAGGTTCAGGGCTGCCAGGGCGAGGATGAACAGGATGGCGACGAGGGTGGGCGGGAAGAAGCCGGTGAACTCCGCGAGGTAGTCGCCGCTGAACGCGCGGGCCGCCGCGCTCGCCGAGGACAGCCCGGAGCACATGACCATGAAGGCGACGATGAAGGTGAGGAACGGGACCCGGAACGCCTTCTGGGTGTAGAGCGCCGCGCCGGCCGCCTTCGGGTACTTGCCGACGAGTTCGACGTACGAGGCCGCTGTCAGGACGGCCACGACGAAGCCGATGGCGAACGGCAGCCACAGCGCCCCGCCGACCTTGCCGGCGACCTTGCCGGTGGTGGCGTAGATGCCGGTGCCGAGGATGTCCCCGATCACGAACAGGATCAGCAGCTTGGGACCGATGGCCCGCCGCAGCGGGGTGTCGTCGTCCCGTCCCTCCGCGGTGGCGGCGGCATCACTTCCGGTGGCATCACTTCCGGTTGCGGACACGAAGGCTCCCCCTGAGCGTCGACCACGGAACAGAACACGTCTCGCATGCCCACCGGGACGGTGAGCTGAAACCGGTGCGGCGCCGGCCGACGGACCGCTGCCCGTCAGCGCGGCCCGTGCCGGTGAGGCCCTGGCGGTTCGCCGACGCCGCATCGCCGCTCCCGCCGGACGGCCAGGACCCAAGGGCCACGAGTGCAGGGCGTTTTGAACGCCGCCAGGAGACAGGCCGCCCGTGACCGCTCGCCTTCGTCGGCCCGTCGAGGGGCCCGCGACGATCAGACCTGCGCCGGAAACCTTGGGGTGCGGCCCCGACGCGGAGGCGGGCGCGTGCCCGTAGACCGACAGGAGCGGTTGCGCGGCGACTGGACCGCGGCCGGCAACCCCCGATCGTTCCGAGGATCCTCATGCAGCCCACGACAAGCCCACCGGACGGCAGTGCCCGCCAGTACGACCGAACGGTGACCGGTGCGCCGGCGGACGTGTCGCCGGCGGCAGGCGGCTCTTCCGTTCCCGAGACCCCCGCGGCCGGCCCCTCCGGCACCCGGGCACGACGCTCCACCGCCCGGCGCGCGCTGCGGGAGCTCTCAGTGCCTCGCCGTACCCAAGTCCCTCACGACCTGGGCAAGCGCCCGGACGGGGGCGAACTCGGTGTCGCTGCGCCAGACCAGGCCCCAGCGCAGGCCTGGCCAGTCGTGAATGGGCAGATAGACGATGTCGGGGCGGGCGTGGTACCGGGTGACGTGGGCGCCCAGGCTGTGGATGACGTCCCCGGCGCCGACCTGGGTGAACACGTCGTCCAGGCTCTTGATGACCGGGCTGTGGCGTTCGATCGGGCGGCCGCTGGGGGTTTGGAAGGGCGTGAAGGCGTCCGCCCAGTAATCGGGTCCGTCCGGGCCCTGCCAAATGCCGAAATCGCCGAAGACCTCCAGGGAGACCGACGGCCGCACGGCCAGTTCGTGGTCGTGGGCGACGAGTGCCACCGCGTGCTCGGTGTAGAGGACCGGTCCCACCGTGAGGTCGGGCTCCTCCACGGGCAGCCAGGCGACCAGGACGTCGATTTCTCCCCGCCGCAGCGGGCCGAACGCGTCGACGAACGGGTTGTGCCGTATGCGCAGGGCCCACTGCGGGTGGCGGGCGCGGAACGCCTCCCAGTAGGGCCGTAGATCGTGGGCGTTGCTGGGCAGCATGCCCACGCGTACCACCTCGGTGGTGCCCCGCGCGGCGAGCCTCGCCCGCTCCACGCTCTCCTGTAGCCCCCGGTAGACCGGCAGCAGGTCCGCGCGCAGTTGCTCGCCCAGCGGGGTCAGCCGCACGTTTCGGCTGTTGCGCTCGAACAGCCGCGCCCCGACGCCCCGTTCCTGCTTCTTGAGGGCCTGGCTGACCCGGGCTTGCGACACGTGCAGCCGTTGGGCCGCCCTGCCGAAATGAAGCTCTTCCGCAAGCGTCAGGAAGATCTCGATGTCCCTCAGCTCCACCCGTCCCGTCCCGTCCCCCTCGGTGCCATGACGACGCACCACGATCCATAAGCGGCCGGTTATCCGGCCTTTCGTGATCTCCCGTTGATCCCCCTCCAGCCAGGCGAAATGCTGAAGGGCAGGCCGGACGACCACTCGGCGATCAAAGTAAACACAAGGGGGCGGCGACATGTCACAGGCCATCAGGCAGACCGTGAGCTGGGATGGGCGGGGGAACTGGGCTCTGAGCGGCGGCGCGGACGGTGGGCTTTCGCGAGCGGGGCTGCACCGGATGCGCGAGGTGCTTGCCGGTTACGTCGAGTCCGGGGCGGTTCCCGGACTGGTCGCCCTGGTCGGCAGGGGCGACCAGGTGCACGTCGAGGCGTTGGGCACCCTGCATGCGGCTGGTCGATCGGATGCTCGATCGGATGGCCCTTCGGGCGGCGGATCGGACGGCGCACTCCACGGTGGATCGGAGGGCGGACCCACGGACGGCGGTGGGGCCGGCAGGGAGGCGGGCGGCCTCGCCGGCCCTGCACGCGGTGACCGACGCCCTGGGGGCGCTCCGGGTGGTGCGCCCATGCGTCGGGACACCCTCTTCCGTATGGCCTCACTGACCAAGCCGGTCACGGCCGCGGCGGTGATGATCCTGGTCGAGGAGTGCCGGCTGCGACTGGACGACCCGGTCGAGACCTGGTTGCCCGAGCTCGCGAACCGGCGAGTGCTGACGCGGATCGACGCCTCGTTGGACGACACCGTGCCCGCCCGGCGCTCGATCACCGTGCGCGATCTGCTGACCCTGACCTTCGGTTTCGGTCTGGTGCCGGCTCCGCCGGACACGTACCCGATCCAGGTCGCCGTCCGGGAGCGGGGCGTCATCGGTGACGGGACCGCGAACTGGCCGACGGTCGGACCGGACGAATGGATCAAGCAGCTGGGCGCCCTTCCGCTGATGTACCAGCCCGGCGAACGGTGGCAGTACCACGTCGGCTCCGACGTGCTCGGGGTCCTGGTCTCGAGAGTGGCGGGCCGATCCTTCGGGGAGTTCCTGCGCGAGCGGCTGTTCGAGCCACTGGGGATGGTGGACACCGGGTTCCACGTGCCCGCCGACCGGATGCACCGGCTCCCCACCAGCTATGCCCACGACCCGGAGACCGGCGAGCTCACGACCTGGGACGAGGCCGTCGGCGGTAAGTACAGCCGGCCGCCGGTGTTCGAGGCCGGTGGTGACGGTCTGGTCTCCACCGTCGACGACTACCACGCGTTCCACCGCATGCTGCTGAACAAGGGGAGGCACGGAGGCGAGCGCGTCCTCTCCCGGGCCTCGGTCGAGCTGATGACCATGGACCACCTGACGCCGGAGCAGAAAGTCGAGAAGGACCAGTTCGGCGACCTCTTCGGACGGCACGGGGGTTACGGCTTCGGCATGGCGGTGCGCACTCATCGCCGTGACCTCGCGTCCGTGAAGCAGTTCGGGTGGGACGGCGGCCTGGGCACGACGGCGTACACCGACCCGGCGGAAGGGCTCACCGGGATTCTGCTGACGCAGACGGCCATGGACTGCGCGGACACCCCCCGACTCCACCAGGACTTCTGGACCACCGTCTACCGGACACTCGACGACTGACCATAGGCGGGTCCCCGGTCGGTAAACGAGTGTTCGGTCCAGTGAACAATCGGGCGGCGCGTCCTCGACCCACTCAGCCGCGTGGGCGCGGCGCTCTGCGTGGGCAGCTCGGCTGTGTTCAGGCGGCGTGCGCGGGCGGCGCAGCTGGCGAAGACGGGACTCACCAACCGGCAGATCGCCCAGCAGTTGTTCGTGACGACGAAGACCGTGGAAGTGCACTTGTCCGCCGCGTACCGCAAGTTGGGCATCAACCACCGCAGCCAGCCGGCCACCGTCGATCTCGCCGCCGGGGCTTGAGGTACTTCTCCCGTCCAGGCGAGTACCGATCACTCTCGGCGGCTGACAGGGCATCAAGAACACTCGAATCGCACCGTACGAGCGATTCGTGGAAGGAAGTGTTCATGACTGCGATGCGTGGCCCACCCCGCAGGCGAGGCTTCCGCATCATCATCGGCTGGCGAATGCCGCGCTGGTGATGATGGCGGTCCCCGCGCTGACCATGCGACCGAGACGTCCCGCCGCAGGCACTGGGCCGGGACGAAGGGAAGAAGGAAGCGGGACGGGGCTGGGACGAGGAGTCCTTCTTCGCCGAAGTGCCCAAGGACGGCGTCGCCCGGCCGTGAGCGACCGGCGGTGCCTCCGGTGGACGAGCCGCTCCCTGCCGAACCCGACGCGGTACGGGTTGCCTTGCCCGGTCAGGTGGCGCCTAGCCATCCGGACGACGTGGCACTCACACCCGGGGACGCGGAATCAAGGCTCGCGGCGCCGTGCGTCGCTGTGCTGACGGACGCGCTCGGTGTGGCCGGTGATGGTGTCGATGCGGGCGGCGAGCTCCGGATGGGCGGGGCGCAGGTGGTGCTGGGCCTCGGTCAGGGGGCCGACGAGATGGGCCGCGTCGTCGGCGGCGAGAGCCTCGTCGATGCGGCGGATCAAGGGGCGGGCCGCGGTGGGCAGATCCGTGAGCGCCGTGATCTCGCCGGCGAGTCGGCGCAGACCGGCGGCGTTGTCACGGGCCCAGCTGGTGACCGAGCGGTCGGCGGCTCGGCGGTCGCGGGTGGCTTTGACGCGCTGCTCGCCGGTGGTGCCGGCGGCACCGGGACGCAACCGCAGATAGCGGCGCTCCGCCGCCTGGCGGCTGGCCACGCCCAGTGGCCCGGCGAGATCCGCCCAGCTCGCGCCGGCTTCCCGGGCGGTTTCGATCAAACCCGTCTCCCAGCCCGCGAGCCGTTCGCGCACCTCGCGCAGCAGCAACAAGGAGGCCAGGACCTGGTCCGGCCCCGGCTCCGTGCCGGGCGGCTCGTCGGCGGGCGCGGTGTGGGCGGCGTGGACGGCCTCGTCGATGGCGCTCAGGGCCGCGGCCGCGGCCAGGAACGAGGCGGGGCCGGGCCCTTTACCGTCGGGCGGGCCGCCGCAGGTGGGCCGGTCGGACCGTTCGGCTGCTGCCATGAGACCTCCAGGCGAGCTTCGTCATCCTTTCGACGACATTCCATTTGTCATCGTTCCGATGACATGTTACAACGGAGTCAACGTGAAGCGCATTGGCAGGTACTGCCGGAAGCACTGGAGGTGTCCACCGATGTTGATGCGCACCGACCCGTTCCGTGAACTCGACCGTCTCACCCAGCAGCTCCTCGGTACGTCCGGCACATGGTCACGGCCCGCCCCGATGCCGATGGACGCGTACCGAGAGGGCGACGAGTACGTGATCGCCCTCGATCTGCCGGGTGTCTCACCGGACGCCATCGACATCGACGTCGAACGGAACATGCTGACCGTGAAGGCGGAGAGGCGCCCGGTCACGAAGGCCGACAGCGTGCAGATGGAGCTGTCCGAGCGTCCCCTCGGCGTCTTCTCCCGCCAGGTCATGCTGGCCGACACGCTGGACGTCGATCACATCAAGGCCGACTACGACGCAGGTGTCCTGACGCTGCGGATCCCGATCGCCGAGCGAGCCAAGCCGCGCAAGATCTCGATCAGCGCCACAGGCACCGAGCGCAAGGAGATCAGCGGCTGACCGACGCCTGCTGATCCCGACCGGTACGCGCAGGGCCGGCCCCGCTTCGCCTCGGCCGGCCCCGCACGCCCTGCCGTCGAAAGGGGGCATGGTGCACATGCGATGGGACGCGTTCCTCGACGCAGTCGCCGAACGCGGCGAGTACCCCTCACAGCAGGAGGCGGACAGGGCCGCCCGCGTCGTTCTCGCCCTGCTCGGCGCCCACCTCGTGGGCGGGGAGCGAGCCGAACTCGCCGCCCGGCTGCCCGAGACCTACGCCGTCATCCTGCTGAACCCCCTCCAGGCCGCAGAGCCGCTGGACCCCGAACGGTTCGTGCGCGCCACCGCCGCCTGGATCGAGGGAGCCACCGAAGAGACCGCGAAATGGGACGTCGGCGCCGTCCTCAGCGTGGCCGCCGAGGCCGCGGGCGAGGACCTCATGCGCCGCATCCTGCTCCAGCTTCCCCCTGACTACGACCTGCTGTTCGGCGCGCCGCAGCAGGCATGAGCCGTCAGCATCAGGCGCCCATGACTCCGTGATCCGCACACACCCGCACCGGAAAGGCAACCCGCCACCGATGTTCCCCGAGCCCGAAGCCGCCCGCACCAAGCCGGTCATGACCTACGACCAGCTGCTGGAGAAGGTGCGGTACGAAGGCGCGTACCCCACTCGTGAAAGGGCCGAGGCCTCCGTTCGTCACGTCCTGTCCGCACTGGGCCGCCAGGTCACCGGCGACGAACGCGTCGAACTCGCCGCCCGGCTGCCCTTCGAAGCGGCCCGCATCCTCACCGCTCAGATCCCCGCCACCGAACACCTCACCGGCTGGGCCTTCGTGAAGGACCTCGCCGCGCGCACCGGCGGCACCCCGGCCACCGCCCGCTGGGACGCCGGCACCGTCCTCACCCTGGTCGCCCAGCTGGCCGGCCCCGACCTCGTCACCCGTGTCATCGCCCAACTCCCCCCGGGTTTCGCCCTCCTCTTCGGCAAGGCCGAACTGACTCAGGCAGCCTGACCTCACCCGGGTTCCGCAGCGCCCGGCCTCGGCCTCATGGCCCGAGGCCGGGCATCCCGATCGCATCGACGTCTCGCACGGGCGCCTTGTGTCGTGCCGCACAGAAATGTTCGTGCCGAACGACAGGCGTTAGCGGGTAAGCGAAAAACGACCCGTTCCGTCAGATGTATGTGAGGGAGGTGTCGGGCGGTGGATCGGCCCGACCGTAGAGACTACGCACTGGACATGATCGACTGGCTGCTGGAAATGACCTCGTTGCGAGAGTTCCTGCAGCACCTGGTCGACGACGCCGTCAGCGCTTCGGGCGCCGACGGCTGTGGCGTGACCATCGAGCGACACCGGCGCCCGCTGACCGTCGTCAGCACCGGCGGCGTCGCGGACAAGCTGGACGAGAAGCAGTACGGCCAGGACGACGGACCCTGTCTTCAGGCATTGCGGACCGGCGAGACCGTGCACGTACCGGACGTGCTGGAGGAGCCCCGGTGGGGGACCTATCCGCGGTTCGCGGCCGACCTGGGCATCCGCTGCTCGCTGTCCGTACCGATCCCCGTGCGCAGCCACACGGCGGGCGCGCTGAACTTCTACGCCTGCGGCCCCCACGCCTTCCGCGAGGAGGACCGCCGGATACTGGCCCTGTTCGCCGCACAGGCAGGCGGCGGGATCGCCCTCGCGCAGCGACTGGCCGACGCGGAGGACTTCACCCGCGAACTGCAGACCGCGCTCGCCTCCCGCAGCGTGATCGACCAGGCCATCGGCAGCGTCATGCAACAACAGCAGTGCACCGCGGAGCAAGCCTTCGACCTGCTGCGCCGACTGTCCCAGCAGACCAACCTCAAGCTCCGCGACGTCTGCACCCGCCTGCTCACGGGCATCGCCGGCACGCCCCCCGGCGAACGCACACCTCTGCGGCCCAGGCCGTGACGCGAGGGCGCGTGCCGGCTGTCCCCGCGACCGGCGAGCGGGGCGCCCCGGGGCGCGGCGGAAGAAGGCGTCAGGGCCGTCCCCCTCGTGGCGTCAGTGCTCGTCTGCGGAGCACCACGGTCGATGGCATCTTGTGACAACCTGCCCGGAAAGCATGATGCTCGGTCAGACTGGTGCGATGAGTGAACCTGGCGTCCGCTGCTTCGGCGAAGAGGTGTTCGCCGCCCTTGAGGTCTGGCAGAAGAACAACAGATGCGTGCTGACCCTCGCGGAGGTCCTGCCGGACGGTGGCAGTGGGGCTCGGCTGGCGCTCTGCTATCACACCGGGGACGCCCGGCACCCCGTGCACAAGCTGCTCTTGAAGCTCTGTGCACCCGAGGAGGGCGCGGTCGACGAGCCCCATGACTTGGAGGCCGCCTGGAGTTGCGGGCCCGCCTACTCCCGAGGAGCGGAGCCGTTCGTGTTCCCCGACCGTCGTCTGGTCCGTCAGGAATACCCGCCCTTGCGGATCGGGGACACATGGCTGATGTTCCTGCGTATCGCGATCGACGGACGCCGGGGATACGAGCTGAGTCCGCTCGACCGTATGACCTCGCCCGACGCACGGCGACAAGTCGCTGCCGCCGTGATCCGGTCGGTGCTGACGGAGTGGAATCCGGACCCGCGGGCCGATCACCGGATGACGGGCATCGGCTTCCTGCGCAACGCCCTGGGCCACCGCGCGGACAGCGGCGCGCTCAACGCGGCGGCGGCCCGACTGCTGGGTGGGGACGCGGGGCGTCCCTGGATCAGGGTGACCGGGCACGAGGACAGGCTGCCCAACCCCTTTCTGCTGTCGGAACATTCGGTGCTGAACGGTCTGAAGCCCCCCACGGTCTCTCTGGGCCGAGCCCACTACGACCTGCACCCCGGCAACATCCTGGTGGAGACGAAACCTGAACTGGTGCCGGAGGAACACCGCCTGGTGGACCTCTCGCGCTTCACACCCGCCGGGGTACTGACTCGTGATCCCGTACATCTCATGCTCTGCCTCGTCAGCGACTTCCTGGAGCACCTCAGCGAAAGGTCGCGGCAGGAACTCATCGAGGTGCTCGTCAGCGACTGGGCGAAGAAGCCGGACATGGGGATGCTGCCCGGAGCGCTCGCCTCGACGCTGACGTCGCTGATGTCCGCCCCGGACTCATGGCGTTCGTACCGGGGCAGGGACTACACCCTCACCGACTGGCACCCGCAGTACCTCCTCGCTCTGCAGGCGGGCGCCTTGATGTTCGTCACCCGCGACAGGTGGGCCGCCGAACACCGTTGGTTCCTGCACCTGGCCGCCCGGGCCTGCGCCGCGTTCGTCCAAGTGGCCAGGCCCGTCACCGAGCCCCAGGAGGCAGAACACGACCGGCCTTCCGGTACGAGGCACGGCGCTGCGCCGCAGCCGGCCCTCGCGGAAGTGCAGCGGCCCCCCGCGGAGGCGCAGCCGGCCGCACCGGCCGCGGCGGAGGACGAGCCGACCCACAGCGAGTGGCTCGACGCGCTCCTGGCGTTTCCCGATCTGCACCGGCTCGACTACCGCTTCGACCTCCTGCAGTTGATGGGTCAACACCTTCGACTGCCGTCCGCCTTCGAGGTGGAATCGCGCAGCTCTACTCGCCCGCACCTCCTGCAGATCGTCATGAAGTGCAGCCGGTACGACTCCCAGGGCCGGGCCTTCGGCGCGCTGTACAACTCGATGACCGAACTCGTACCGTACGACCGCGCGCTGGAACGTCTGAGAGAGCTCGTGGCACGGACCGCCGGCGGCTGGCAGGACAACTAGGACGGCTGGGCGAGGCAGACAGGGCGTGTACGCGACTGGGCGAGGGTGGACGGCCAACCGCGCGGAACGAGGGGGGAGCTCGGATGGGACGGCACCGTTCCTGTCGTTGCCGGTACAACACCTGCTGACGGAACTCCTCCTCGACTGCAGTGACGTCGCTGTCCCGGAATTCCGCTACGACCTGCTGGAACTGATGAGCACCCCGGGCACGGAGGCCGAGGGGTTCGGCGCCGGCGTGGCCGCGCGGCAGTCGGCGCGCCAGCACGTCGGCAAGATATTGAGCGCGGTCAACGAACACCCCGATCCCACGGTCGTCCTGCGGAACCTGTGCACGGCGCTGAGTCAGTTGGCGGGCCCGTCCCGGGTCCTGCCCTGGATCGAACTCGTCGTGCTGGTGCTGACGGAGGACGAGACGCCGGTCGCCGACCTGGTGCTGCGCACCGTGCGGTTACTGTGGCGGGACGCCGAACGATCGATGCCACCGAGCCGCGTGATGCGGTGCGCGGCGCGTTGCTCCGTCACCACATCCACCGGTGAGCGGCCGACCTTGTCCACCACGCTGTTGCGGCTCGTGGACCGGCACGGAGCCGACCGATTGAGCACCCTGGGGCTGTTCCTGGCCGGCGTCGCGGACGAACTCTCCGACTCCGCCCCGGCCCTGGCCCACGAGCTGACGAAGATCCTGGGGGAAGCGCGCCTGGTCACTCGGGCACAGCACGGGGCCCGCGCCCCGGCCGGCAGCCGGCTGATCGTCCAGATCCGTATCGAACCCCAAGGACCCGCCCACCTCGACGCCGAGCACCTGCTGCTCCGTGCCGCGTACTACTGGCAGGAGCGGCCCGGGGCCGACCTGCAACCCGCCGGAGTCCTCGCCCAGCCCGCGGTCGTGCCCCGCGGGGAGTTGACCGCCAAGGAACTCGCGGATCTCGTCGGCTGGGAGCAGCTGACCGCGGACGTGGGCCGAGCCGCAGGCAATGTCCGCTTCGAGGTTCTCCTGCCACTGGAACTACTCGGCTACGAGGCGGAGTTGTGGAAACTGGACCCGAACGAGACCCCATTGGGGCAGCACTTCCCGGTCGTCGTGCGCTCGCTGGAGCGCTATCGCAGCCGCTACATGAACGCGGCACCGTGGCGTCACCGGTGGGACCGCCTGATGGACAGCCTCGCGCCGCAGACGGGAGACCGCGACGGAAACACCGTCGTGGACACAGCGGCGAGCGACGGCACGACACGGCAGGGTGAACCGGCAAAGGACTGCGACGCACTCGCCGGGATCCAGTGGCCGGTGCGGGAACTGCAGTCGCCCGCCGACCTGGCCGCTTGGTTGCTGAAGAACCCTGACGTCGCCTGCCTGGGCCTGATCGCCCCCTACGACGAGCTTCACCCCGACGCGCGCACAGCGGTCAAGGACGCCCTCTTCATGGAGGGCGTACCCGTCCTGTTGTGGCGCCGCACCTCTGGTGATCACCAGGAGCTGGTCAGCGCGTTGCGCCGCTGCCACACGATCTCCCTGCCGGAACTGCCGGAAGCGGTCCTCTGGGTCCGCAGAGAAAGCCGTCACCGTCCCCAGGACGACGTCGGCCGCCACATCACGCTGCTGTGGGACGACCCGTACTGCGTGCACACCGCACAGGACTCGCTTTTCGAGGGGATGACATGACCAGCGAACCGCAGGCGCCCGCGCGGGGCCCGCAGTGGTGGATCTACCGGGGCGTGGGCGTGCCTCACCGGGGCATCGAGGAATTGCCCGAAGCACCCGCGTGGCGGAGGTTCGACGGGGCGCGACGCACCTCGGCCGACCACGCGGCCCTGCCCGAGCCCCCACCGGAACCCGCTGACGGTGCGACGGCACGCAGGCTGGGACGGACGGGCCAGGCGGCGGCCGCGGCGGACGACAACGAGGTCCATCTGGTCAACCTGGCGCTGCACCTGCGCCGCCCCCTGCTGGTGACGGGCAAGCCCGGTGTGGGCAAGTCCACGCTGCCGTACGCGGTCGCGCATGAACTGCAGCTCGGCCCGGTGCTGAAATGGCCCATCACCAGCCGTTCCACGCTCCGTGACGGCCTGTACTCCTACGATGCGATCGGCAGGCTGCACGACGCCGGGATCCGCAGCGGCACGAGCGTGGTGGAGCAGCGTCTCAACCGGAGGACCGCTCCTGACATCGGCCACTATCTGCGGCTGGGTCCGCTGGGCACGGCGCTGCTGCCGTGGCGCTACCCGAGGGTGCTGCTGATCGACGAGATCGACAAGGGCGACATCGACCTTCCCAACGACCTGTTGAACGTCTTCGAGGAAGGCGAGTTCGAAATCCCCGAACTGGCGCGGCTGGGCACCGGAGCGCAGAAGGTCATGACCGCGGACCCGCACCGCATGGCCACCGTGACCGCAGGCACGGTGCGCTGCGCCCAGTTCCCCCTCGTGATCCTCACCAGCAACGCCGAACGGGAGTTTCCCTCCGCCTTCCTTCGTCGGTGTCTGCGGCTGGAGATGAGCGCCGCCAGTCCCAAGCGTCTGCGTGCCCTCGTCGAGGCACACCTGCGCGAGGACGGGGCGACACCGTGGGCCGGTATGGACGAGGCGATGGACGAACTCATCGAGGAGTTCACTCGCCGGCAGAACGAGGAAGGGGCGGACCTCGCCAACGACCAACTCCTCAGCGCCCTGCTGATGGCGGGCAGAGGACTGTGGCCCCAGAACCGCCGACTGGTCGAGAACGTCCTGCTGCGACCCATGAACCAGGGCTGACCGGCCATGCCCGATCCACAACTGCGGGCCATCCTGGCCGGGTTGCTCAATCCCACCGGGGACGGGCCGCTCCCCGAGGAGATCGTCGACGTGTTGTGGATCGCCCACGTCGCGGGCCTCTACGACGACGCACCGCCGGAGGTGCCCACGACCCGCTTGGCCACCCTGGCCGACCGGTCCACCCAGGAGACGGTCCTCGCACCGGGGCAGAGCACCTCGACCGGCGACACCGAACCGCCCCCACCGACCGGGCCTTCACCGATCCGGCCGAACGCCGACACCGGCCGGGGCCGCGGTCGCCGGCGACGGAACGCCCCTCAGCCGGAAGCGCACTCGAACGCCGATGCGCCCGCCCGGCGAGACGGGAGCGCTACGGCTGGAAGGCGAACGGATCCGACGCCTGGGACCGCAGGGCGCCCCGGGCGACCCGCCCCGCCACCACCCACACGCGTGCAGACAAGGCCAGCCGTCATCGGGGACCCACCCGCGGCCGTAACCAGGCGACCGCCCCCGGACGATCCGACCGGCACCACGACGCAGGAGCCCCCGCGGGATCCCGGTAGCGGAAGAGAACCACTCACGACGCACACCGGTGCCGCCGCGCCGCCGTCGCACCCGCCTGCGGCGGACACCGGCCGCGCCGTCCCGGGCCCCCATCCGGACGCGGCCCCACGGCATGCCGGACCCAAGCCGTCCCTCCCCGCGGAGGGCTCCATCACGCCACCCGGTCCGTCCACTGGACGAGGTATCGCGCCCTACGACCCCGTTCCCCCCGAGAGTTCGGGCGCCTCCCCTGGCGCCTCCCGGAGCGCGCCGAAGCAGCCCCCGCCCCCCTCACACGCCCGAGCATCCGTCCATCCCATCGGCCACGGCACCATCGGAGGAGTCGGCCGCCCGGCCGACCTGGTGCATGTGCCCCGGCCCGCGGCGCTGTCCGGCAAACTCGCCCTGGCCAGGGCGCTTCGTCCGCTACGCCAGACCATCGACTCGGCACAGCTCGCACTGCTCGACGAGGAGGCCACCGCACAGGCCAGCAGCGAAGCCGGCTTCCTGCTGCCGTTGTGGCGCGCGGCCGGCCGACGGCGCTTCTCCGTCGACCTGCTGATCGATACCGGCGCGACCATGGCAGTGTGGCACCGCCTCGCGGGCGAACTGTGGACCGCCCTGGAGCGGCACGGAGCATTCGCCGAGGTCAGATGCTGGTCCCTGGCCACCGATCACCCCGCGCCCCGCCTCGCCCCCTTCCGCCGGCACCCGGGCAGGGGGGCGCAGCCCACCCCGCCCACGTCGGGCCGCTGGCAACGCCCCCTGGAACACCCGGTGGGCCGCAGACTGCTCTTCCTGCTCACCGACGGCGTCAACCCCGCCTGGTACGGCAGCGACTTGCCGGAAGGACTGGCCGAACTGGCGGCCACGCGTCCCACGGCGGCGTTACAGGTTCTGCCGCAGCACCTGTGGCATCGCACCGCCCTGCACACGACGCGGGTCGACGCACGGATCCCCGACGCCGTCAGCGAGACCCCGCACTTCCGTCCGGACGCCGTGCGCATGCCCGCCGACCTTGCCCAGCCCGGTCCGGGGGCGCGTTGGCTGCCGGTGATGGAACTCGACGGAGCCTGGCTCGCCCCGTGGGCCGAACTGCTGGCCGGCCGGGCTCCCGGCGGAGTGCGGCTGCTGGCATCCCCGCTGACATCGCGGCCGAGGCCGCTGAAACCCGGTCCCGAAGCTGCCCAGGCGCCCGCCGTATCCGCGGAGGAGCGTGTCACACGGTTTCGCGCGGGGTGTTCCGCCGGCGCCTTCCGGCTGGCCTGCCATCTGGCGGCAGCGCCGCTGAGCCTGCCCGTCATGCGGCTGATCCAGGCGTCCACGGTGCCCGAATCGGGTCAGACGGAGCTGGCGGAACTGTTCGTCTCCGGACTCCTCGAACGCCGCCGGCTCGCGGCCGACCCGGACGAGGTGGTCTACGACTTCCGCCCCGGCGTGCGGCAGCTCCTGCTCGCCGAGCTGACCCGCAGCCAGTCCCTGCACGTCCTGCACGACCTGCTGGCGAAGGTGTCGGGCCACGTGGCCGCCACCTTCGGCGGCACCTTGGACTTCCGCGCGCTGACGGCGCCGGACAGCGGCGACAGCACAGGCTCCCGGTGGCGGCTGCCGGCGCAGAGCCTGCCGTTCGCCGAAGTCGCCGTCGCCGTGCTGGGCGGTGCCGGCGTCCGGCATCGCGGCGTGGCCAAGGAACTCGCCCAGGCATTGCCCGCGTCGTCTGCGCGCCCCCTCCTGGCCGAGCTCGACCGGGTGACCTCGGCCGAGGCGGAGCTTCCGCGACCCCCGGTGCCGGACGCCTCGGTACAGGTACTGGCAGCCTTCGGTGGGCAAGCGGTCCGGGCGCTGGCGGCGCTCGACCCGCCAGGGCTGCTCGCCATCGGCCGCGACGGCGGTCTGGTGCACTTGTGGGATCCGATGACCGGCCGACTGAACGACCCCCTTCCGGTCCCCGGCAGTCGGGAGATCGTGGCGCTCGCGGCCTTCCACGCGGGAGCCGACGCGTATCTGGCCGCGACGGACGATGAATCTCGCAGGCATGTGTGGCGCACCGACACCAGGCAGGGCTCCGTCGTCCTGTCCAGCACGGGCACGAGCGCCTCCCCCCATATCGGCATCCGCGTCCCGGCCAGCCCCCACCGGCTCGGCCGGCACAGCCGCGCCCGTGTCCTGGCCGCCGTGCCGACCCCGCCGACGGGAATCCTGCTGATCACGCAGGACGCGGTCGGCGTCCGCGTCGGCGGACCGGCTGGGCTGTTCGACCGAACCCTGGTGACCCGGACGGAGACCGCCCAGGCCGCCGCCGTCGTCCTGGACCGGGACGGCCGCAGTCTCCTCGCCGTCGCCGACGAGGACGGCGTGCTGAGCCTGTGGTCTCCCGCGACCGGACGTGTGGGACTCCCCATGCCGGAGCACCCAGGGGCGACCCTGGCGCTCTGCGGCTACACGGCGCTCGACGGGAACATCCGGCTGGCCGCCGCCGGAAGCGGCGCGGTCGTGTGGATCTGGGATCCCGAGACAGGGGAACCCCTGCGGCCCCTGGTCGGCCACACCGCCCCGGTTCGAGCCATCGCCCCGCTCACGCTCCCCGACGGCCGCGTGTGCCTGGTGACAGCGGGCGACGACCGGACCGTGCGGCTGTGGGACCCGGAGACGGGAACGCCGCTGGGTGAGCCGCTCCTGGGCCACGAGGCGGCGATCCTGGCCCTGGCTGTTCTCACCGCAGCCGACGGCCGGCCCAGGCTCGCCACAGGGGGACGCGACGGCACCGTACGGATCTGGGACCCGAGCGGACACACCCGACGGCTGCCCGACCCTCTGCCGAGCGACCAGGACATCCTCGCGGACGGGGAGTTCGGGCGGTGGGTCTTCCACGTGCTCGGCCTCGACGACCGCCTCCACGTCGCCTTGCTGGCCGAACTGCGCCGGCGCGGCGTCGCCATGCCGACCGCCGGGGACCCCGCCCCGGCGGAGCCGCCCGTCGAGGGCCCCGGATACCGGCGCGCCCTGCTCGGCCTGTTGCTGAGAATGTGCCGCGAACCCGACGTCACCCAGGTCTCCTGGCTGCCGTACATCTTCCTGCGAGCCCAGTCCGAAGCGGTGCATCGCCTCGCTCTGGGCACCACGGCCCCCCACCTGCTGCCTGCCGCTGCCGAACTCACCCTGCGCTGGAACGCCTACTACCGCATCAGGGGAATGTGGGCCGCAGCCTGCGACATCGTGGACGTCGCACGCCTGCATCGCGACGACCACTCGTTGGGGGCCTACCGAAGCGAACTGCTCGTCGCCGCCCAGCGGACCAGCATGCTCGTGGGAGATTTCGCCGTCGCCCATGGCCTGGGCAGTGAGGCCGCAGACGCCGCCCGGCTGCTCGGCCGTACCGACCTCGCGGCGCAGAGCGATCTGCTGATGTGCGAACTCCACCTCGGAAGGGGGGACTTCACCCAGGCACAGGCGGCTCTTCAGGCAGCAACCGTCCCGGCGCGGGAGCGGATGGGATACGCCGAGCGGCTGCTGGCACGTGCACGGATCGACCTGGCCGCGGGGCGCCTGGACGGGGTCCGAGCGGGCCTCGGCCGGCTCGCGGCGCATCTGGGCGACCCGCCGTCCTGGGAGTCGATGCAGGCGCTCGACTCCGAGACGATCGGCACCGTCCTGGCGGCGGCCGCCGGTGACCTGTTGCGCGGCTCGCTGGAACTGATCCGCGTGGAACTGCTGCCGTTCCGATTCCAGTCACCCCGCAGCGCTGTCGAGGCCGCGACCGCCGCGCTTGCCCGGCTCGGTCCCACAAGCCCTGAGGCGATTGCGGCGGGCCCGGCGCCCGCGGCTCGTCTCGACCTGTGGCTGTCGGCGTCCGAACTGCTCGTCGAGGCGCTCTTCCAGAGCGCCACCGGGGGCCCGTGGCCCTGGATGTCATACCCGTCGGACGACAGCGCGATCTCCCGAGCCGTCGAACTCCTCGATCGCATCGCTCGCCTGCGCCGCGGCGAGCGACAGCGCTTCGAGCGTCCGCACCTGCAGATCCGGATGGCGCACCTGGAGTCGTACGCGCATCTCATCGCCGGTCGCCCGGTCATGGCGTTGGAGACCCTGCAGCAGGCCCGCAACACCGTGGACGGCCTGTACGGGCAGCACGCGCCGGTCCTGCCGCGCCTGGACCTGCTGGCAGCGCGTGCCGCCCAGGCGGCGCACCGTCAGGACTACGCCCGCCGCCTCCTCGCCACGGCGCTGGAACGTCTCGACGCCCTGTACGGAAACGCCCCCCATCAGGACAGGGTCATCGCGTTGCGCGCGCACGCCGTCCTCAACGGCGTCGGCAGGGCGGACACGCAGGCCGCACACATGGCGGCGGAACTCCTGCGACGCAGCGCCAAGCGGGGCTGACACGGGAGCCCCGACCACCGCTCCGTGGGCGGGCGAGCAGGACACGGCAGTGCGGCGGCCGACCAAGGCGCCGGGCGCCTACCGACGTGTCAGTGCCGCACGTTGGGCAGGCTGTCCGTACTGCCGAGGCTGTAAGTCGTGTATAGGTGCGTGTCCGGGGAACCGTGTGTGTGCGGGACCGGGTCGGACTCCGCGTCCTCGGCTTCCTCGGCCTCGCGGGACTTGATGACCTGCTGCTGGTGCTGCTCGAAGCGGGTCTGCGCCTCGGCGTACTGGCGCTCCCACTCCTCGCGCTGCTTCTC
>NZ_JBIAEQ010000004.1:726529-764836 GCF_042868655.1 Streptomyces sp. NPDC007808 | reverse complement strand
TTCTCAAGGAACGGTCGCTTCCTTCGTACTCACCCTCTCGGGCTTTCCTCCGGGCGCTTCCCTTCGGTGTTTCCGACTCTATCAGATCTTTCCGACCCGATTTCCTCGGTGCTTTCCAGGTTCCCGCTCTCGCGTTTCCCTTTCCGGCGCTTCCGACTTTATCAGATCCTTTCTCGGCCTGATCCCCAGTCAGCGGGGTTTGTCTTCGCGGCTGTTGGGCCGTTCCGACGAGTGAGACTTTAGCGGATTCCTCGCCCCCGACCTAATCGGGGGCTGCGCTCTTCGAACGCGGATTCCTCATTCCGCGAATACGCATGCCAATGAGACGACGGCAGACAGATCGACTGTCGTCGAATAGAGGTTGGTACCTGCGGAATGGCTGTCCGGGGACCGACCGGAGTCGGCGCTCACGTCGGACAACTCGGAGAACACTACGGATCGGTCCTGGGCGTGTCAACTTGCCTCCGGACGACACCCTGGGGGCGTACTGTGGGCGCATGACTACGCGTACGTGCACCCAGCTGTGGTGGGCCGCCTGACGGCGGCCGTACTCGCGTATGCACTCAACGGCCGCCGCCTCGGCGGCCGTTTTCGTATCTCCCTCCAGAGCTCCTGAGGGCGGCCCGCCGGGACGGCGGCCTCGACCAGGAGGTGGAGAGGGAATGAGCCGGGTTTTCAGCGGGATCAAGCCGACCGGGCATCTGACGCTGGGGAACTACCTGGGGGCGATGCGGCGCTGGGCTGCCGTGGACCAGCACCAGGCCGACGCGTTGTTCTGCGTCGTCGATCTGCACGCGCTGACCGTGGACCACGATCCGGCGCGGGTGCGCAGGCTCACTCGTCAGGCCGCGACGTTGTTGCTGGCGTCGGGGCTGGATCCGCAGCTGTGCACCGTCTTCGTCCAGAGTCATGTGGATGAGCATGCGCGGCTGTCGTACGTGCTGGAGTGCGTGGCCGCGGACGGCGAGATGCGGCGGATGATCCAGTACAAGGAGAAGGCGGCGCGGGAGCGGGTGCGGGGCGGGAGCGTGCGGTTGTCGCTGCTGACGTATCCCGTGCTGATGGCGGCGGACATCCTGGCGTATCAGGCCGACGAGGTGCCGGTCGGGGACGATCAGACCCAGCATGTGGAGCTCGCGCGCGATCTCGCCGTCCGGTTCAACCAGCGCTACGGGCATACGTTCGTGGTGCCGCGGGCCACGGCGCCGAAGGTCGCGGCGCGGGTGATGAATCTGCAGGATCCGGCCTCGAAGATGGGCAAGAGCGATGACACCGGGCCGGGGATCGTCTATCTGCTCGATGAACCGGACGTGGTGCGGAAGAAGGTCATGCGGGCCGTGACCGACAGCGGGCGGGAGGTCGTGTACGACCGGGAGGCGCGGCCGGGGCTGGCGAATCTGCTGGAGATCCTGGCGGCCTGCACGGGTGGGAACCCATCGGAGCTGAGCGGTGTATATGAATCGTACGGGGCCTTGAAGAAGGACACCGCAGAGGCCGTGGTGGAGCTCCTCAGGCCCGTGCAGGAGAGGCACAGGGAGCTGTGCGCGGATCCTGGCCATGTGGAGGGGGTGCTGCGGGATGGTGCGGAGAAGGCTCGGGCGATGGCCCGTCCTACCGTCGATGCCGCGTATCGGGCGATCGGGTTGCTGCCGGCGGTTGCCGCCGCGGATATCGCGGATATCGCGGTGACCGCTTAGGGGCGCCCGCGAGGAGTGGGCCGGGCCGCCCTTTGGTGGGGGCGGCCGGGCGTCAGCCGTTGTTGCCGGAGGCCAGTTGGCGGCTGCGGTCGCGGGCGGCTTCGAGGGCGGCGATGAGGGCGGCTCGGACGCCGTGGTTCTCCAGTTCGCGGATGGCGTTGATGGTGGTGCCGGCGGGGGACGTCACGTTCTCGCGGAGCTTGACGGGGTGTTCGCCGCTGTCGCGGAGCATGGTCGCGGCGCCGATCGCGGACTGGACGATGAGGTCGTGGGCCTTGTCGCGGGGCAGGCCGAGCAGGATGCCGGCGTCGGTCATGGCTTCGACCAGGTAGAAGAAGTACGCCGGGCCGGAGCCGGAGAGGGCTGTGCAGGCGTCCTGCTGGGACTCGGGGACGCGGAGCGTCTTGCCGACGGAGCCGAAGATCTCCTCGGCGTGGGCGAGGTCGGCTTCGCTGGCGTGGCTGCCGGCGGAGATGACCGACATGGCCTCGTCGACGAGGGCGGGGGTGTTCGTCATGACACGGACGACCGGGGTGCCGGCGGCGAGCCGGGCCTCGAAGAAGGAGGTGGGGATGCCGGCGGCTCCGCTGATGACCAGGCGGTCGGCGGGGACGTGCGGGGCGAGTTCGTCGAGGAGGGTGCCCATGTCCTGCGGCTTGACCGTGAGGATCAGGGTGTCGGCGGTCTTGGCGGCTTCCGCGTTGGTGACCGGGGTGACTCCGTAGCGGGTGCGGAGTTCTTCGGCTCGTTCCGTGCGGCGGGCCGTCACCAGGAGGTCGGCCGGGGCCCAGCCGCCGCGGATCATTCCGCTGAGCAGGGCTTCGCCGATCTTGCCGGTGCCGAGGACTGCGACTTTCTGAGTCATGGCTGGGGTGCCCTCCGAGGGTTGCGTCGTCCGGGTTCATCCTCGCACCGGCGGCACCTTTCGAGGTGGCGTGTCCGGTGGGCGGGACGAATGGGGCACCGGGTCGGTCATGCCGTCCTGCGTCGCAGTGTCGCCGCGCCCAGGCCGAGGACGAGGAGGGCGCAGCCCGCCACGATCAGGGCGTCGCGGACGAAGGCGGCGGTCATGTCGGTGTGCTTGAGGACTTCGTTCATGCCGTCGACCGCGTAGGACATGGGGAGGACGTTGGAGATGGCCTCCAGGGCCGGGTGCATGTTGTCGCGGGGAGTGAACAGGCCGCAGAGGAGGAGCTGGGGGAAGATCACGGCCGGCATGAACTGGACGGCCTGGAATTCGGAGGCGGCGAAGGCCGAGACGAAGAGGCCGAGGGCGGTGCCGAGCAGCGCGTCGAGCAGGGCGACGAGCAGCAGGAGCCAGGGGCTTCCGGTGACGTCCAGCCCGAGGAACCAGAGGGCGAGTCCGGTTGCCAGGGCGGACTGGATGACGGCGAGGGTGCCGAAGGCGAGGGCGTAGCCGGCGATCAGGTCGCCCTTGCCGAGGGGCATGGCGAGGAGGCGTTCCAGGGTGCCCGAGGTGCGTTCGCGCAGGGTGGCGATGGAGGTGACCAGGAACATCGTGATCAGCGGGAAGATCCCGAGGAGGGAGGCGCCGATGTTGTCGAAGGTGCGCGGGCTGCCGTCGAAGACGTAGCGCAGCAGGAACAGCATCACGCAGGGGATGAGGATCATCAGCGCGATGGTGCGCGGGTCGTGGCGGAGCTGGCGCAGGACGCGGGCGGCGGTGGCGGTCGTGCGGGCGGGGTTCAGGGCGCCCGTGTGGGTGGGCCGCGGAGCCGGGGTCGGGTTCGCCGTGCTGGTCATCGGGTGCTCTCCTTCGCGCGGGCGGCCGCGGTCGCCTCGTCGACCAGGTGGAGGAAGGCTGCCTCGACCGTCTCGGAGTGCGTACGGGTGCGCAGGGCGTCCGGGGTGTCGTCGGCGAGGATCCGTCCCTCGCGCATGAGGAGGAGGCGGTGACAGCGCTCGGCCTCGTCCATGACGTGGGAGGAGATGAGGAGGGTGGCGCCGCGGGAGGCGGCGATGTCGTGGAAGAGGGCCCACAGGTCGCGGCGCAGGACCGGGTCCAGGCCGACCGTCGGCTCGTCCAGGACGAGGAGTTCCGGGGTGCCGAGGAGGGCGACCGCAAGGGAGACGCGGCTGCGCTGGCCGCCGGAGAGGTTGCCGGCCAGTGCGTCGGCGTGGCTGGTGAGGTCGACGTCGGCGATGGCGCGGGTGACGTTCTCGTGGCGCCGCTCGGCGGCCGTGTGGCCGGGGTCGAGGATCGCGGCGAAGTAGGCGAGGTTCTGGCGGATGGTCAGGTCGTCATAGACGGAGGGGGCTTGGGTGACGTAGCCGATGCGGGTGCGCAGGGTGGGGTGGCCGGCTGGGTGGCCGAGGACGTCGAGGGTTCCGGTGACCTTGGCCTGGGTGCCGACGATCGCTCGCATGAGGGTCGACTTGCCGCAGCCCGACGGGCCGAGGAGGCCGGTGATCTGGCCGCGCGGGACGGTGAAGTCGAGGTCGCGGAGTACCGGGCGGGTGCCGCGTGTGACGTTCAGGGCCTCGGCTCGGACGGCGGGGTCGCCGGGGGGGTCGTCGGGGTGACCGGAAGAGTAATTCATCATGTGATGAATAATCCTCCGGAGGTGCCGGCGCGTCAAGCGTGGGGGTGCCGCTACGTTCGGGGCTCCTCGGTGGTGGCGACGAGGAGGTCCACGTCGTAGGTCTCCTCGACGATCCCGTCCGGGAACGTGGTGAGGAGGAGGTGCCGCTCCTCGGTGAGGAAGGCGGTGCTCGCGTCCTTGCCGTGGACCAGGAAGATCGAGTGGCTGCCGATGTTCGCCAGGTGGGTGTCGAGCGGCACGCGGCGGCTCCAGCGGATCTGGCGCCCGGTGAAGCGGAGGCGGCCCGTGGGGTCGTCCTGGGCGGCTCGGGCGCCGCTGCCGTTCTGCTCGACCACGGGGTGGACGCCGAAGCGGCGCCCGATGCGGTCCGCCTGCGCCGCTTGCCACGGGATGTCGAGGGGCGTGGTGTTCCACCACAGGGCCAGCGCGCCCCCGGGGCGCAGCACGCGCAGGGCCTCGGGTGCCGAGTGGGCGGGGTCGGTCCAGTGCCAGGCCTGGGCGTAGGTGACGAGGTCGACGGAGGCGGTGGCGACCGGGAGGGAGTTGCCGTTGCCTCGGACGATCGGGATGTCGTGGTGGGTGCGGCGGAACTGGGCCGCCATCGCGTCGCCGGGTTCCACGGCGAGGACCTCGGCGCCGCGCCCGTGGAGGAGGGCGGTGGCTATGCCCGTTCCCGCGCCCACGTCGATGACGCGCGCGCCGGTGAGGGAGCGGCCGGCGAGTTCCTCGATCGCGTCGAAGAGAGCGGGAGGGTAGGAGGGGCGGTTCGCGGCGTACTGGGCCGCGGCGGCGTTGAAGGAGTGGGCTCGGTCGGTGCGAGAAGGGACCGTCATACGGCCATGGTGACCGGGGGTGGGTGGGGTGTGCACCGGGCCCGCTGGAAGCAGGGCGCCGACGTGGCCGGGGCCTTGCACTGCAACTGCGCCGCACGAGTGTCCGGCGGGGCGGCTCTGGGCGTGGGCGGACCAGGTGTACCGGCCAGGTGGCGGCGGCCGGGGCCCGGCGTTCGGATCACGTCGGCTCGGCGGCCCCTGGCACCCGCATCTGGCGCGTTGCCGTCGGTCGCCGACTCCCCGTCCTGTCCTGCGGCACGCACGGGACCCGCTCCGGTCGGCTGAGAGTACGCGGCCTCTTTCAGCCGGGCTGATCCGAACGTCGGACCTCAGGTGCGGCGGCGCTTTTTGGCGGGGTTGCCGGTGCGGCGGGTGCTGCGGGAGTCGTGTTGTTGGCGGGCCGTCTCGTATTCCTCGCGGTGGAGCTTCTCGCCGGGTGCCTCGATGAGGGAGCGGAAGAAGTAGGCGAGGAGGGAGCCGACGAAGCCGATGGCCAGCAGGCCTCGGAGCGAGGCGTGGCGGTCGGGGTCGGGGCGCTTGGAGAAGGTCTCCCAGGTGTGGCGGAAGGCGAGGGCGCTGCACACGGCGAACATCACGACCAGCAGGGTGGTGACGAGGCCGCCGATGGCGGCGATCTGGATGCCGTCGTAGGCGAAGCGCAGGACCAGGCAGGAGACGGCCGCGGTGGCGAGGGAGCCCACGGACACCGCGATGCGGCGAACGGTGTAGCCGTTGTCGTGGTCGACCCAGGTCGTGCCGAAGAAGCGGAGGGGCTCGGGGCGGGGGCCCGTGGAGCCCGCGGGGGTGTCCGGGGTGCCGTTCTTCTCGCTCACGAGTCGATTATGGCTCCCGGGGAGGCCGCGGGCTCCGTACGGGCTCCGGCGAACCCTGGTCAGGCAGCGGTTCGGGCGGGGGCGAGGGCGGGCCCCGCCGCCCCGCCCTCGCCGCCGATCTCACACCGCTGTCACGAGGAGCAGCGCGGGCGGATGTAGCCGTCGCTGCCCGTCCTCACATAGGCGTCCGAGACGTACTCGCCGTTGGCGATGTTGTCCCAGATGTTCGTCGAGCCGTACGGGCCGCTCACCCAGGTGCCGGGCCGCTGGCAGTAGATCGCGACCCGGGATCCCTCGGGCAGGACCTTGATGATCGGGTAGCTGGTGCCGGGACCGCTGCGGACGTTGAGGCGGACGCCCGGGGCGACCGGGTAGTAGGGCACGGACGCGGTCGTGGCCGCCGTCGCGGCGATCGCTTCCTCGCCACCGTCCATCACTTCGGCGCGGTCGACAGACATGAAGTTCCTCCCCCGTTGTGCCCCACGGTCGTCGTGGGGCCCCGTTGATTCCCCTGAATCAGGCCATGAAACACATGTTCTGAACCAGAACGCGGAGACTAGCAAGCCGCCTCTGCCCCGTTCGAGTCATCGACTAGGCTCCGTGCGTCGCGCGCGCGGACGAACAGCACGGGGGTGGTTCCATGGCGCCGCAGCAGAACACCGGGGCGGGCGCGGAAGCGGAACTTCCCGAGTACGCCGGTCACTACCGTCTGGAATCCCATCTGGGGTCCGGTGGCATGGGTGTGGTCCATCTGGCGCGGAGCACGTCCGGCATGCAGCTCGCGGTGAAGGTCGTGCATGCCGAGTTCGCGAAGGATCCCGAGTTCAGGGGGCGTTTCCGGCAGGAGGTGGGAGCGGCTCGCCGAGTGAGCGGGGCTTTCACGGCACCGGTCGTGGATGCCGATCCGGAGGCCGAACGGCCCTGGATGGCCACGCTGTTCATCCCCGGTCCGACGCTCTCCGACCATGTGAAGCGGAACGGGCCGATGGAGCCGGCCCAACTGCGGCGGCTGATGGCCGGGCTGGCGGAGGCGCTGCGCGACATCCACCGGGTCGGCGTGGTGCACCGGGACCTGAAACCGAGCAACGTGCTGCTCGCCGACGACGGGCCGAAGGTCATCGACTTCGGCATATCTCGGCCAAAGGACAGCGAACTGCGGACCGAGACCGGGAAGTTGATCGGTACGCCGCCGTTCATGGCACCGGAGCAGTTCCGGCGTCCCCGGGAGGTCGGACCCGCCGCGGACGTCTTCGCGCTGGGCTCCGTGATGGTGCACGCGGCCACGGGTCGGGGGCCGTTCGACTCCGACAGCCCGTACGTCGTCGCCTACCAGGTCGTCCATGACGAGCCCGACCTGACGGACGTACCCGCGAATCTCGCACCGCTGATCGGGCGGTGTCTCGCCAAGGAGCCCGAGAACCGTCCCACGCCGGACGAGCTGATGAGGGAACTGCGGTCGGTCGCGGCCTCCTACGACACGCAGGCGTTCATACCGGCGCAGCGGACGGTGGACGTACCCGAGCCGGAGCAAGGTTCCGCGCAGTCGCCGCCGACGCCGGCGCGACGGCGCCTTCCCAAGCGGGCGGTACTCGGGGCCGTGGCCCTGGTTCTCGCCGTGGCCGGTGCAGTCGCCTCGGTACGGCTCCTGAGCGACGGCGGCACGGCGCGTGAGAAGAGCGGCGAGGCCGGTCTGTCCGCGTCGGCGCGTTTCAGTCCGTGGGCCGTCAAGCCGGCGCCGCAGGGCGGTGGTCTGCCCCGGTGCTCGTACGGCACGGCGCAGCTGCTGTGCACCCAGCCGGGTCTGGTCACCGCGCTCGATCCGGCCGACGGCCGCGTGCTGTGGCGGCATGCTCTCGCCCGGGGCGACTCCCCCGGTGAGCCGCCGGTTCTCTCGGGAGGGCTGGCGCATGTGCTGACGGACGGCGGCAGGCGGCTGGAGGCGCTCGATCCCGCCTCGGGCAAGGCACGGTGGACGCTGGACGTCTCCTCGTACCGTGGATTCCGTTACGCGGGCGGCATGCTGCTGCTGATCGGTGCGGACGGCCGGATGACCGGCGTGGACGGCGGTTCGGGCGAGCGGATCTGGGAACGGCCGGTGGCCGGTCTGGGCGAGGCGTACGTCGTCTCGTTTCCCGGGAGCCCGTGGGTCCTCGTGGCGAGCGCGTCCGCCGACGGCGCCCGCACGCGTGTCGTCGCGGTCGACCCGGAGACGGGGGACGTGCGCTGGGACGCCCGGCTCGACGGCGCTCTGACACCTGCCGGCGCCGCCGACGGAGAGGTCTTCCTGCTCGCGGGCGGCGGTGGCTACGGCGAGGCGAAGGCCGTGGTCCGCTACGACCCGCGGTCCGGGGCCGTGCGGCGCGTCGCCCTGCCGGTGCCGGTCAGGCAGGCGCAGGCCACTGTGGGCTCCGGGGTCGTCTACCTCCTGGGCGCGGGTGGGTCGCTGGTGGCGGTCGACACCCGAGCGGGCAAGCGGCTGTGGTCCCTGGAGACGAGTGTGAGCCAGGGCTCCGCGCCGGCCCTGGACGGTCGGCGCGTGTACTTCTCCGCCGCCGACGGACGGCTGCTCGCCGTGGACGCCGCCGAGGGCAGGATGCTCGGCCAGACTCCGCCACGGCTCAGTGCGAACGCCGCTCAGGCCACCGCGGAGTTGCCCGCGCCGGTAATCGGCGACGGCGGCATCTACGCCACCGCCCCCGACGGAACCGTCTTCGGCGTGGAGGCGCGCGACCCGGCCGCCTGGTGACCCGCGCCGCTGGTCCGCGGGTGACACGCGCGAGGGGCCGTCCCCGAAGAGACGGCCCCTCGCGCGCACTTCGGTGCGTCAGCCCAGCTTCGTCACGTCCCGCACCGCGCCCTTGTCCGCGCTGGTCGCCATCGCCGCGTAGGCCCGCAGCGCGGCCGACACCTTGCGCTCGCGGTCCTTCGGGGCGTACACCCCGTTCAACGCCTGCTCGCGGCGCGTGAGTTCCGCCTCGTCGACGAGCAATTCGATCGAGCGGGCGGGGATGTCGATGCGGATACGGTCGCCGTCCTCGACGAGCGCGATCGTGCCGCCGGACGCCGCCTCGGGGGACGCGTGCCCGATGGACAGCCCGGACGTGCCGCCGGAGAAGCGGCCGTCGGTGATCAGGGCGCAGGTCTTGCCGAGGCCGCGGCCCTTGAGGAAGGACGTCGGGTAGAGCATCTCCTGCATGCCGGGGCCGCCCTTGGGGCCCTCGTAGCGGATGACGACGACATCACCGTCGGTCACCTGCTTGTTGAGGATCTTCTCCACGGCCTGTTCCTGCGACTCGCAGACGACCGCCGGGCCCTCGAACGTCCAGATCGACTCGTCGACGCCGGCCGTCTTCACCACGCAGCCGTCGACGGCGAGGTTGCCCCGGAGGACCGCGAGGCCGCCGTCCTTGGAGTAGGCGTGCTCGACGCTGCGGATGCAACCGCCCTCGGCGTCCTCGTCGAGCGCCTCCCAGCGCTCGGACTGCGAGAAGGCCTCGGCCGACCGGACGCAGCCCGGGGCCGCGTGCCACAGCTCGACGGCCTCGGGTGAGGGCGAGCCGCCGCGCACGTCCCAGGTCTTCAGCCAGTCCGACAGGGACGGGCTGTGGACGGCGTGCACGTCCTCGTTGAGCAGTCCGGCGCGGTGCAGCTCGCCCAGCAGGGCCGGGATGCCGCCGGCGCGGTGCACGTCCTCCATGTAGTACGTGCGGTCCTTGGCGACGTTGGGCGCGACCTTCGCCAGGCACGGCACCCGGCGGCTGACCGCGTCGATCTGCTCCAGGCCGAACGGGACGCCCGCTTCCTGGGCGGCGGCCAGCAGGTGCAGGATCGTGTTGGTGGAGCCGCCCATGGCGATGTCGAGGGCCATGGCGTTCTCGAAGGCGGCGAAGGTGGCGACGTTGCGCGGCAGGACCGTGTCGTCGTCCTGCTCGTAGTAGCGGCGGGTGATGTCCATGACGGTCCGGGCCGCCGCGACGTACAGCTGCTTGCGTGCCGTGTGGGTGGCCAGCACCGAGCCGTTGCCGGGCAGGGACAGGCCGATGGCCTCGGTCAGGCAGTTCATCGAGTTGGCGGTGAACATGCCGGAACAGGAGCCGCAGGTCGGACAGGCGTTCTCCTCGATACGGAGGATGTCCTCGTCCGAGATCTTGTCGTTCACGGCGTCGGAGATCGCGTCGACCAGGTCGAGGGTGCGGACCGTGCCGTCGACCAGCGTGGCACGGCCGGACTCCATCGGGCCGCCGGAGACGAAGACGGTGGGGATGTTGAGCCGCAGGGCGGCGTTCAGCATGCCCGGGGTGATCTTGTCGCAGTTGGAGATGCAGATCAGGGCGTCGGCGCAGTGCGCCTCCACCATGTACTCCACGCTGTCCGCGATGAGGTCCCGGGACGGCAGGGAGTAGAGCATTCCCCCGTGGCCCATCGCGATGCCGTCGTCGACGGCGATCGTGTTGAACTCGCGCGGGATGCCACCGGCCTCCCTGATCGCCTCGCTGACGATCCGGCCGACGGGCTGCAGGTGGGTGTGGCCCGGGACGAACTCGGTGAAGGAGTTCGCCACCGCGATGATCGGCTTCCGGCCGATGTCCGCACCGGGTACACCGGAGGCGCGCATAAGGGCGCGGGCGCCCGCCATGTTGCGGCCGTGGGTGACTGTGCGGGACCTCAGCTCGGGCATCGTCGCTCGCTCCTTCAGAGAACTGCGATCAGAGAGACTTCTGACTGCTGACGAGCGTACGCCGGTCATCCAGGGATCGGGACGAGGTGTCCGCAATACGGGACGTATGTCTCGTGGAGCAGACGTGCGGCGCGCCGGGCGGCTCACCCGTCGGCGGTGTGCCGCCCCGTGAGGTGTCCCTGTACCACCGGCGCCACCCGGACGATGATCTGCTCCACGTCCGCCGACGCGATCGGCTCGATCCTGATGACGTAACGCATCATCGCGATGCCCACGAGCTGCGCGGCGGCCAGCTCGGCGCGCAGCTCCGCGTCCGGGGCGTCGATCTCACCGGCGATGCGGCGCAGCAGCTGCGCGGAGACGAGGCGCCGGAAGACGGCGGCCGCGGCGTCGTTGGTGACCGCCGAGCGCACGATCGCGAGCAGCGGCTTGCGGGTCACCGGGTTCTCCCAGAGCCCGAAGATCGTGCGGGTCATGCGCTCGCCGACGACGTCGAGCGGTCCCTCCAGCACCGCGTCCCGCACCTTCAGGGCGGGCGCGAAGGCGACCTCGACCGCCGCCTCGAAGACCTGCTCCTTGGTGCCGAAGTAGTGGTGCACCAAGGCGGCGTCCACACCGGCGGCCTTGGCGATGCCGCGCACGGACGTCTTCTCGTAGCCGCGCTCGGAGAACTCCTCGCGGGCCGCGTCCAGGATGCGGTCGCGGGTGTCGGCGGATTCCGTACGAGGGGGTCGGCCCCGGCGCCGGGACCCGACTCCTCCCTTGCCCGAGGTGGTGTCCGTCACGGCCGGGGGACCTTCATCGCCGAGGCCAGGTGCAGTCGTGTGAAGGCGAGGGCCTCGGCGAGATCGGCCTCGCGTTCGGCGCCGGACATCGCGCGGCGGGTGTTGACCTCGATGACGACGTGGCCGTCGAAGCCGCTCAGGGCGAGGCGCTCCAGCACCTCGGCGCAGGGCTGGGTGCCGCGGCCGGGCACGAGGTGCTCGTCCTTGGCCGAGCCCCTGCCGTCCGCGAGGTGCACATGGCCCAGCCGGTCCCCCATGCGGTCGACCATCTGGAGCGCGTCGGCCCGGGCGGTCGCCGTATGGCTGAGATCGATCGTGAAGTGACGGTAGTCGTCCTTCGTCACATCCCAGTCGGGGGCGTACGCGAGCATCTCGCGGTCGCGGTAGCGCCAGGGGTACATGTTCTCCACGGCGAATCGCACATCAGTCTCGTTCGCCATGCGCCAGATGCCGGCGACGAAGTCACGGGCGTACTGGCGCTGCCAGCGGAACGGCGGGTGGACGACGACCGTGGAGGCCCCGAGCTTCTCGGCCGCGGCCTGGGCGCGCTGGAGCTTGGTCCAGGGGTCGGTGGACCACACGCGCTGGGTGATCAGCAGACAGGGGGCGTGCACGGCGAGGATCGGGATGCCGTGGTAGTCGCTGAGCCGGCGCAGGGCTTCCATGTCCTGGCTGACCGGGTCGGTCCACACCATGACCTCGACGCCGTCGTACCCGAGGCGCGCGGCGATCTCGAAGGCCGTCGCCGTCGACTCCGGGTAGACGGAGGCCGTCGACAGGGCGACCTTCGCATCCGGGATGCGCACCACTGGTTCTGCCACGGGGACAGCGTACGGGGCACCGCGGGAGGCCGGGGAACCGATGGACGGCGGCCCGCCGGGAACGGCGGGAACCGGTCAGGGGTGCGAACTGGGCAGATGCCCCGGGCGTGGAGCGGGAGGGTGGGTGCGTGGTGTGGTGGGCTTCACGCGGGTGGGGCCGGTCGGTCACGGTGGGCCGGGACGCCCGGACTAGGCGTCGGGCGGAACGGACGGAGACCGGGGCGGCGGCCGGACGGAGACCGGGCAGTGGCCGGACGAACACCGGGCGGAGCCGACGGACGACCGGGAGGAAGACCGGACGAACACCATGCGGAGCCGACGGACGACCGGGAGGAAGACCGGACGAACACCACGCGGAGCCGACGGACAGACGACCGGCACGAACACCGGACGAACACCACGCGGAACGGACGGACGACCGGGACGGAAACCGGACGAAGACCGGGCGGAGCCGACGGACGACCGGCGCACCCGGCCCCTCTGCCCTCAGTCCACCGACATGTGGTCCAGCTTCCGAAGGATCACGCCCTCCCGCAGCGCCCAGGGGCAGATCTCCAGGGTCTCCACGCCGAACAGGTCCATCGCCCCCTCGGCCACCAGCGCCCCGGCGAGCAGCTGGCCCGCGCGGCCCTCCGAGACCCCCGGTAGTTCCGCCCGCTGCTCGACGGTCATGCCGGCCAGACGCGGGACCCAGCCCTCCAGGGACTCCCGCTTCAGGTCGCGCTGGACGTAGAGGCCCTCCGCGGAGCGGGCCGCGCCGGCCAGGCGGGCCAGTTGCTTGAAGGTCTTGGACGTGGCGACCACGTGATCGGGCGCCCCGAAGCGGCTGAACTCACCGACCGTACGGGCGATCTCCGCGCGCACATGCCGCCGCAGGGCACGTATGTCCTCCGGCTCCGGTGGATCACCCGGCAGCCATCCCGCCGTGAGGCGCCCCGCGCCCAGTGGCAGGGACACCGCCGTGTCCGGGTCCTCGTCGATGCCGTACGCGATCTCCAGGGAGCCGCCCCCGATGTCCAGTACCAGCAGCTTCCCGGCCGACCACCCGAACCAGCGCCGGGCGGCGAGGAAGGTCAGCCGGGCCTCCTCCGCACCGGAGAGGACCTGGAGCTCGACGCCGGTCTCGCCCTTCACGCGCGCGAGGACGTCATCGGCGTTGGTCGCCTCGCGCACGGCGGACGTGGCGAACGGCAACACTTCCTCGACACCCTTGTCCTCGGCCGCCCGCAACGCCTCTTGGACGACGCCGACCAGTTTGTCGACACCCTCGGGGCCGATGGCCCCGCCGTCGTCGAGGAGTTGGGCGAGGCGCAGCTCCACCTTGTACGAGTGCGCGGGCAGCGGGCACGCGCCGGGGTGTGCATCCACGACCAGCAGATGCACCGTGTTCGAACCCACGTCGAGGACACCGAGTCTCATGTACGGAACGCTACTGCCACCTGGGCGGTCCTCCGCCCTCGAAGTCGCAGGTACGGACGCCGTACCCTGGACCCGTGCCAAAGACGAAAAAGGCGAAGAGCGACAAGGCGGCCAAATTGCCCGAGGGTTCTTCGCAGGCGAAGGCAACCAAGCCCAAGAGGGCGAAGAACGGCTCCCCGGAACCCGACGAGAAGGGGCTCGACTTCGCGCGCGCGTGGGTGGAGTTCCCTGATCCGGCGGACGAGGAACAGGTGTTCCGCTGCGATCTGACATGGCTGACCTCCCGTTGGAACTGCATCTTCGGCAGCGGCTGCCAGGGCATCCAGGCGGGCCGCGCGGACGACGGCTGCTGCACGCTGGGCGCGCACTTCTCGGACGAGGACGACGAGAAGCGGGTAGCCGAACATGTGGCGAGACTCACGCCGGAGATCTGGCAGCACCACGACGAGGGCACGCGGAACGGCTGGGTCTCGGAGGACGAGGACGGCGACCGCCAGACCCGCCCGTTCAACGGCTCGTGCATCTTCCAGAACCGCCCCGGCTTCCCGGGCGGCGCCGGCTGCTCGCTGCACATCCTGGCCCTGAAGGAGGGCCGTGAGCCGCTGGAGACCAAGCCGGACGTCTGCTGGCAGCTGCCGATCCGGCGGACGTACGACTGGATCGACCGGCCCGACGACACCCGCGTGCTCCAGGTGTCGATCGGTGAGTACGACCGACGCGGCTGGGGCCCGGGCGGCCACGACCTGCACTGGTGGTGCACGTCGGCCACCTCGGCACACGGCGCGGGCGACCCGGTGTACGTGTCCTACCGGGCCGAGCTGACCGAACTGATGGGCAAGGCGGGCTACGACCGCCTGGTCGAGCTGTGCGAGCAGCGGCTGGCGTCGCAGCTGCCGTTGGTGGCACCGCATCCGGCGGATCCCGTCGGCTGACGGGTGGCGACGGGCCCTGGGTGGCCGTCGGGCGTGATCGCCCGGGCCACCCTCGACCGTCGTGCTACGGCCCGGAGTGGCTCGGGTCATCGCTGCCGCTGGTCGGCGCCGTGGAGTCCGTCGAGCCGGACGGCCCGGGCTGCGACGCGTCGCTGTCCGAGGGGGACGGATCGGACGACGAGGGCGGTGGATCGCTGGGCGTGGGCTCGGACGGCGCCGGGGTCGTGGGTGTCGGGTCGGGCCCGGAGGACGACGGGGGCGGGTCGCTGGGCGTCCCGGGGGCGGTGGGGTCGCCGGGGTGCGTGGGGTCGGTGGGATGCGTGGGTTCGGTGGGGCGCGGGTCGGGTCCGTTGCCCGGTCCGGAGGGGCCGGGGGCGGTGCCGTAGCCCTCGATGGAGACGACCGCGCCGACGGGTGAGATCGCCATCCGGGCGCTCCAGTGCCCGGACGGCTCACGCAGATGGTCGACGTACACCTTGATCGTCAACGACTCGCCGGGTGCCAGCGTGCCCGCCGACCTGCTGAGGTAGAGCCAGTGCGCCCCGGTGGTGGCGGACCAGCGCACCGGCGCGCGCCCCGTCGCCGTCAGGGTGACCAGCGTGGTGTCGCCGCTGGTGTCCGCCGCCACCTCCAGGTCCCCTGCGCCCTTCGCGCCCGCGCCGCTGACACTGACGACCTCCACGGAGACATCCGGTTCGCCGCGGCTGCCGAAACGATCCCCCCTGGGGCTCGCGTTCCCGGCGTTCTCGTAGCCGCCGTCCGCCGCTTCTCCGTCGATGCCGCCGGGTCCGTGCGCCTCGCTCGCGCTGGCCGAGTGCCCGTCGACCTCCCCGGTCGAGGAGCCGCGGTAGGCGGCCCACAGCGCGAGGACCGGGGCGGCGACGACGGTGGCGACGACGGTCGTGGTGACGGCACGCGCGCGTAGCCGGTCCCGGCGGGCGGCGCGATCCTTCGGGTCCATGGGGAAGCCGCGCCGGTCGAAGCGCGGTAGGGCGGCGCCCCGCGCGCGCGAGTGGTGCGCCAGGGCCATGTGCACGGCCGCGCGGGGCGCCTCCAGGACCGGCAGTTCGGCGGGGGTGACGGTCGCGCCGGGCCAACGGCCGGGGATCGCGCGCTCGGCGGTGCGGCGGCAGCGGGGGCAGTCGTCGACGTGCCGGACCAGCTCGCGGCGCAGGGCCGTGCTGAGCACGAGCTGATGGTCGCCGGTCAGCCGGGCGACGCTCGGGCAGACGCCGGTCTCGACCACGGCGAGGGCCGCGCGCGTGCGCTCGACCTCGCAGGCGGCGGAGGCGAGCAGTTCGCGGGTCGCGTCCGGGTCCATGCCGAGGACGGCGGCGACCTCGTGGGCGGCGAGGTGGTGGCGTACGGCGAGTTCGAGCGCCTCGCGCTGCTCCGGGGTGGTACCGGCGGCCTCCGGCCAGGCGAGCAGGGTGAGCTCGCGGCGCCGCTGCTCCTGGATCTCCTCGGAGACGGCCGGCGGGGCGGTCCGCGGACCCGTCTGCCGAGGGGAGCCGTGCCGGCCCGCCGCATGGCTGCTCTGACGTTTCTGCTTGGCCTCGGCCAGCTTGCGCAGGCAGGCCCAGCGAGCCAGCGCGTACAGCCAGGGCCGCCGGTCCGCCGGGGTCTCCGGGCCCCGCTGCCCCCGCCGCTCGGCGAGCGCGAGGGCGTCGCCGAGTGCGGCGGTCGCGTCGTCGTGGTCGCACAGCACGGACAGGCAGTAGGTGAACAGTCCGTCCAGATACGGCTCGTAGCGCGCGGGCGGCCGCTGCGCCACCGTGCGCGCCGCGGCACGATCACGCGCCTCCCGGTGCGCCCGGTGGGCGCCGGCGGTGCGGGTCGAGGTTTCCGGACTCCTGCTCATCATTGGTGGACCGTAGGGGGCCCGGGGTGGCGCCTTCCTCCCGCTTGCGCTCATTTAATCCATACGGGTGAAACGATCCCTCAATAGGGGACAGGAGCGCCGCATTCCGTGGCTTGTCCATGACGAACGGCATACCGACGCGACATGTCGGGGCCGGCCCCCGCGGCACTAGTGAACGGCAGCGCCCGCGCAGTCGTACGGCGTTGTCAGTGGGCTCGGTTACGGTTCTTCGCATGGCTGCCCGTACCAAGACCACGAAGGACCGCCCGTCCTACCGCTGCACGGAGTGCGGCTGGCAGACGGCCAAGTGGCTCGGCCGCTGCCCCGAGTGCCAGGCATGGGGGACGGTCGAGGAGTACGGCGCGCCCGCGGTCCGTACGACGACACCGGGCCGGGTGACGACGTCCGCACTGCCCATCGGGCAGGTGGACGGCAGGCAGGCGACCGCGCGCGCCACCGGCGTACCCGAGCTGGACCGCGTACTCGGGGGCGGACTGGTGCCCGGCGCCGTCGTCCTCCTCGCCGGCGAGCCCGGCGTCGGCAAGTCCACGCTGCTGCTGGACGTGGCCGCCAAGTCGGCGAGTGACGAGCACCGCACGCTCTACGTCACCGGTGAGGAGTCGGCGAGCCAGGTCCGGCTGCGCGCCGACCGCATCGGCGCCATCGACGACCATCTGTATCTCGCGGCCGAGACCGATCTGTCCGCCGTGCTGGGGCACTTGGACGCGGTCAAGCCGTCGCTCCTCATCCTCGACTCCGTCCAGACCGTGGCCTCCCCGGAGATCGACGGCGCGCCCGGCGGCATGGCCCAGGTCCGCGAGGTGGCCGGTGCGCTGATCCGGGCCTCCAAGGAGCGCGGCATGTCCACGCTGCTCGTGGGACACGTCACGAAGGACGGCGCCATCGCCGGGCCCCGCCTCCTGGAGCACCTCGTGGACGTGGTGCTCCACTTCGAGGGCGACCGGCACGCCCGACTGCGTCTCGTACGAGGCGTCAAGAACCGCTACGGGGCGACGGACGAGGTCGGCTGCTTCGAACTGCACGACGAGGGCATCACGGGCCTTGCCGACCCGAGCGGACTTTTCCTGACCCGTCGTGACGAACCGGTCCCCGGCACCTGCCTGACAGTCACCCTGGAGGGCCGCCGGCCCCTGGTCGCCGAGGTTCAGGCGCTCACCGTCGACTCCCAGATCCCCTCCCCCCGCCGCACCACGTCCGGTCTGGAGACCTCGCGCGTCTCGATGATGCTCGCCGTGCTGGAGCAGCGCGGGCGGATCAGCGCCCTGGGCAAGCGGGACATCTACTCGGCGACGGTCGGCGGAGTGCGGCTCTCGGAACCCGCGGCCGACCTGGCCATCGCCCTGGCGCTGGCCTCCGCCGCCAGTGACACACCTCTCCCCAAGAACCTCGTCGCGATCGGCGAGGTGGGCCTGGCGGGCGAGGTCAGACGGGTCACCGGCGTGCAGCGCAGACTGGCCGAGGCGCACCGGCTGGGCTTCACGCACGCCCTGGTGCCGAGCGATCCGGGCAAGATCCCTGCCGGCATGAAGGTGCTGGAAGTGGCCGACATGGGGGACGCTCTGCGGGTCCTTCCTCGCTCGCGTCGGCGAGAGGCCCCACGGGACGAGGAGGACCGCCGGTAGACTTTGCCCTGGTCTCGCCCGTCCGTACGAACAGAGTGTGCGAAACGGCAGCGCCTGAAGAACCTGCGACCGGAGGAGTGCAGTGGCAGCCAACGACCGGGCAGCAGCTCCCGGAAAGTCCGGTGGGAGCTCCGGTGCCGATGGCCTGATGCGCGCCTCACTGAGCGCCGTGGCACCCGGCACGGCCCTGCGCGACGGCTTGGAGCGGATCCTCCGCGGCAACACCGGCGGACTCATCGTGCTCGGCTCCGACAAGACCGTCGAGGCGATGTGTACGGGCGGTTTCGTCCTGGATGTCGAGTTCACGGCGACGCGACTGCGGGAGCTGTGCAAGCTCGACGGCGGCATCGTGCTGTCGTCCGACATGTCGAAGATCCTCCGTGCCGGCGTCCAGCTGGTCCCGGACCCGACGATCCCCACGGAGGAGACCGGCACCCGGCACCGCACGGCGGACCGGGTCAGCAAGCAGGTCGGTTTCCCGGTCGTCTCGGTCTCCCAGTCGATGCGGCTGATCGCGCTCTACGTCGACGGTCAGCGCCGCGTTCTGGAGGACTCGGCGGCGATCCTGTCCCGCGCCAACCAGGCCCTGGCCACGCTGGAGCGCTACAAGCTCCGCCTGGACGAGGTCGCGGGCACGCTGTCGGCGCTGGAGATCGAGGACCTGGTGACGGTCCGGGACGTCTCGGCGGTCGCGCAGCGCCTGGAGATGGTGCGCCGGATCGCGACCGAGATCGCCGAGTACGTGGTGGAGCTGGGTACGGACGGCCGCCTCCTGGCGCTCCAGCTGGACGAGTTGATCGCCGGCGTGGAGCCCGAGCGCGAGCTCGTGGTGCGCGACTACGTCCCCGAGCCGACGGCCAAGCGGTCCCGCACGGTCGACGAGGCGCTGTACGAACTGGACGCCCTCACCCACGCCGAGCTCCTGGAACTCCCCACGGTGGCAAAGGCGTTGGGGTACACCGGTTCCCCGGAGGCCCTGGACTCGGCGGTCTCCCCGCGCGGCTTCCGTCTGCTGGCCAAGGTGCCGCGGCTGCCCGGAGCGATCATCGACCGCCTGGTGGAGCACTTCGGCGGCCTGCAGAAGCTGCTCGCCGCCAGCGTGGACGACCTCCAGACGGTGGACGGCGTCGGCGAGGCCCGGGCGCGCAGCGTCCGCGAGGGGCTGTCGAGGCTGGCGGAGAGCTCGATCCTGGAGCGGTACGTCTGAGCCGTCGCCCTCGGACGGCGGTGCCGCAGGACGCGGCGCCGCCGAGGGACCGGCCGATGCGCTAGTCGTTCTCCAGCACGAAGGACGTCTGCGCCGTGGCGAACCCCGGTGCCTTCGCCTCCACCAGGTACGTCCCCGCCGCGGCCGACTTCGCGGAAGGCGTCGCGCACTGCGGGGCGCTCGCGTGGCGGTCCCACTTCACCGTGTAAGTGATGCTCGCCTTGGCGGGCACCCGGTACACCAGGCCGCCGGAGACCTCGGGGCAGTCGGCCGAGGACCAGAAGGCGTCTTCGGCTCCGGCCTGAGTGATCGTCACCACCGCGTTCTTGGGGCCGAGATCGATCTTGCAGTCGTAGGCGGAGGAGTTGGCGGCGGTCAGCAACAGGGCGGGCGTCCGGCCGGGCTCGTAGGAGTTGTGGAGGCTCTTCACCGTCAACTTCGCCTGCCCCGAGATGCAGTTGGGCAGTGTGGAGCCGGCGGCGAGCGTGTCGTCCACGCCGACGTCGCCGGCCGAGCCACCTCCCGCGGATCCGCTGCCCGAGCCGTCCGACCCACCGGCGTCACCGGAACCCGAGCCGGATCCGTCGCCGTCCCCGGAGCCGTCGCCCGTGCCCGCGCCGCCGGTGGACTCGTCCCGGCCGCCGGGCGCCTGACTGATCGCCGGTCCCGAGCCGGACGGTCCGGGCGTGATCGTCGAGGGTGCGGGATTCTTGCCGTCGGTTCCGCCGGCGTCGTTCTTGCCGCCTCCGCCGCCCGACGCCAGCACCCAGGTGATCAGCAGCGCCAACAGGGCGACCATGGACAGCAGTACGGCCCTCCGTCGCCAGTAGATGGAGGAGGGAAGCGGCCCGACCGGATTGCGCAGAGATCCCACGGCGCAAACTGTACGAGAGATCGGTGCGTTCGCTGGCGCCACCCGCCGCCGAGAGCGACAACTTTTCCGGATCATCATCCCGGAAACCGCCCGGCGGCTACCGTGTCGCCCCGGTCTGCCGTCACGGGTGACACCTGTCGATCGCAGGATGTGACGGTATCGACCCGCCGCCTACCGTCCGTGACCACGGATTTCGACGACGTCGGGCTCTGCCGCGACATCACCGGCTTCGCCACCGGCGCCCGAGCGGGTAGGCGTGCCGCCGAGACAAGGACCGAGGCCGGACTGCCGCTGTCAGCAGCGCTGTTCGGCACCACGTGATGACGTGCCGGGCACGGCACACCCCGGGTATTCGCGATCGCGGCCCTTGCACCTCTGGCCATGGCCGTGGCGTGCGGGTGCGGTGAGCTCTTCAAGTCGCTTGTCACGCACGGGGGTCCGGACCGGGCGGTGCCGACAGCGACGGCCCGGCTCGGCAACTGCCCGCCGCCCGGCGGCTGGTCCTTCCCCAGCAGCCACGCCACCATCGTGGGCGCGGCGGCGGTCGTCCTGGCACCTGGAGCTGACGCGCGTTGCTCGGCCCGACTGGCCCTCTGGCCATCGAACCCTCTGGCCCCCTGGCCCCCTGGCCCTCTGGCCGCCTGGCTCTCTGGCCCTCTTCATGCCCTTGTCCCTTGTCGTCTTCGCCGACGACCGGGCGTCCACCACCCGCACGACGTCCTCGTCGGCCCGTCTTCGGCGCGCGGGTCGGGACGACGGCCGTACGACTGGCCAACGGGCCCGGCGACCCGGCTGACGGCGGCGACACGCACGACGGCGGCACCGGCGTGCGCCCGATGGCCGGCCGGGCCACGTCACGCTCCGCGAGGCGCGATGCCTCCTGCGCGCTCGCGTCGAGGTCGACGGTGGTCCGCAAGCAGTCCCCCATGCCCGAAGGCCAGGCGCGTGCACGTTCCGTCCGGCCGACGCCACGAGCGGGCGCCGGGCGCCACTGCCGCCGCTCACCGGGGACGCCCGCCCGCTTCGAGAGCCGTCCGGGCGCCTCGACCGGCACGCTCCCCCAGCCACAAACTCACCGTCACGGCCACCTACCCACCCGGCCGCCCCCGGCATGGCAGGATCGGAAAGCCATGACTGCGCCAACGAAGCCCCCGCACAGCCAATCCGCCGACGCCGGCTCCGACGCCCCCCACGCTCAGCCGCTGCAGGAAACCGTCATCGACTGGTTCGACGACAACGCCCGCGACCTGCCCTGGCGACGCCCCGAGGCCGGCCCCTGGGGGGTGATGGTCAGCGAGTTCATGCTCCAGCAGACGCCCGTGAACCGCGTCCTGCCCGTCTACGAGCAGTGGCTGTCCCGCTGGCCCCGCCCCGCCGACCTCGCCAAGGACGCCCCCGGCGAGGCCGTCCGCGCCTGGGGCAGGCTCGGCTACCCGCGCCGCGCGCTGCGGCTGCACGGCGCGGCCGTCGCCATAGCGGAACGGCACGGCGGGGACGTACCGACCGACCACGCCCAGCTCCTCGCGCTGCCAGGCATCGGCGAGTACACCGCGGCCGCGGTCGCCTCCTTCGCCTACGGCCAGCGGCATCCCGTCCTGGACACCAACGTCCGCCGGGTCCTCGCCCGTGCCGTGACCGGCGTGCAGTACCCGCCGAACGCCACCACGGCCGCCGAGCGCAAGCTCGCCCGTGCCCTGCTCCCCGACGACGAGCGCACCGCCGCGCGCTGGGCGGCGGCCTCCATGGAGCTGGGCGCGCTGGTGTGCACCGCGAAGAACGAGTCGTGCCACCGCTGCCCGATCGCCGCCCGGTGCGCCTGGCGGCTGGCCGGGAAGCCGGAGCACGACGGGCCGCCGCGGCGCGGACAGACGTACGCCGGAACGGACCGCCAGGTGCGCGGCAAGCTGCTCGCCGTGCTGCGCGAGGCACATGCGCCGGTCCCGCAGTCGGCCCTCGACCGCGTGTGGCACGAGCCGGTCCAGCGCGCCCGCGCCCTGGACGGGCTGGTGGCGGACGGGCTGGTGGAGCCGCTGCCGGGCGGGACGTACCGGCTGCCCCTGACCTGACGCACGGTCACATCACAGCGTCCACGCCTCTGCAACACCGCAGACACTGCCCCTGCACCCGCGCCACACGGTCAAATCGCCCTATACCCGCCTCAACCCCTCAGGCGGTTTGCCCGTTTCCTTCTTCCGTTACACAACCGACGGACAGCCGAGCGCTAGCCGCAGGCTCGTTCGGACAGCCCCGTGACAACGCCTCCGTAGCTTCATTTCCGTACCCGGCAGACGGGGACGACGACGAAGCACAGGCAGTGGAACCGACGGTCGACGAGCCGGTCGGAAACGGGGAATCGGGAGGCGGTCAACATGGCGCAGGGAGAGGTGCTCGAGTTCGAGGAGTACGTCCGCACCCGGCAGGACGCGCTGCTGCGCAGCGCCCGCCGACTGGTCCCGGACCCGGTGGACGCCCAGGACCTGCTGCAGACGGCGCTGGTACGCACGTACCACCGCTGGGACGGCATAGCGGACAAGCGGCTCGCGGACGCCTACCTGCGCCGAGTGATGATCAACACCCGGACCGAGTGGTGGCGGGCCCGCAAGCTGGAGGAGGTGCCCACCGAGCAGCTCCCGGACGCCTCGGTCGACGACGCCACCGAGCAGCACGCCGACCGCGCCCTGCTGATGGACATCATGAAGGTGCTCGCTCCCAAGCAGCGCAGCGTCGTGGTGCTGCGACACTGGGAGCAGATGTCCACGGAGGAGACGGCCGCCGCCCTCGGCATGTCGGCCGGAACGGTCAAGAGCACGCTGCACCGGGCGCTCGCCCGGCTCCGCGAGGAGCTGGAGTCCCGCGATCTGGACGCACGCGCGCTGGAGCGTGAGGAGCGGGAGCGTTGCGCGGCCTAGGCACGACGGCGGGCGGCACCGGGCACACGGACAGCGGTGACAGGGACACGGACTCGGGCGCCGACGGCACCGGCCCCGGCTCATCCGGACCCGTCCCCGTCCGGGGAACTCTGCAGGCGGCGTTCACGGCGATGGCCGTGGTCGTCGCCCTCGCCCTTTTCGTCTCCGGGTGCGCCACGGGCGGCACCGGAGCCCGCGACGAGGGCCCGGCGCACGCCGACACGGCGGGCGGCTCCGCGGCCTCGGCCTCCCTCGCGCCCTCGCAGGCGCCCTCCCCCTCGCCCGTCCCGGACCCGAAGCAGGCCGTCCGCCTGGTCAAGGCGGACCCCGAGGTCTCGGCGCAGGTCAAGCGGGAGCTGAAGCCCTGTGTGTCGAACGGCTATCCCGTCGACGTGTCGTACGGGGATCTGACGGGCGGTCCGACGGACGACATCGTGGTCAACGTCCTGTCGTGCGGCGACGCGGTCAGCGTGGCCTCGTACGTGTACCGCGAGGAAAGCGGCGCGTACCACAACGTGTTCAAGGCCGAGGAGCCTCCGGTGTACGCGGAGATCGACCGCGGGTACCTGGTGGTGACCGAGCAGGTGTACGCGAAGGACGACGCGCTGTCGAACCCGTCGCGCGAGAACGTGGTCTCATACGAGTGGGTGTCCAGCCGCTTCGTCGCGAAGCACCACACGCGCACCGACTACGGCAACCTCGGCGGACCGGACGAGTCGGCGACGCCCGACGGCTGAGGGCGTCCCACGGGGGCGGCGGTGAACGCACCGCCCGATCCGAGCGTCCTTGAAGTGGACGGCACGACGCACCCGCAGAAGCAACACGGCATACGAGGACTGAGAGCACCGGGATGGCAGACCAGACCCACGTCCTGTTCGTCGAGGACGACGACGTCATCCGCGAGGCCACCCAGCTCGCCCTGGAGCGGGACGGTTTCGCGGTCACCGCGATGCCCGACGGGCTGTCGGGTCTGGAGGCGTTCCGGACGAACCGGCCCGACATCGCATTGCTGGACGTGATGGTCCCGGGCCTGGACGGGGTCAGCCTGTGCCGCCGTATCCGCGACGAGTCGACCGTGCCGGTGATCATGCTCTCGGCGCGGGCGGACTCCATCGACGTGGTGCTGGGCCTGGAGGCGGGCGCGGACGACTACGTGACCAAGCCGTTCGACGGTGCCGTCCTGGTCGCCCGGATCCGTGCCGTGCTGCGCCGCTTCGGGCACGCGAGCGGGGGCGACCGGGGCAGCGAGGCCGAGCCCGCCGCCACCGGCGGAATCCTCACCTTCGGCGACCTGGAGATCGACACCGAGGGCATGGAGGTGCGCCGGGCGGGGCAGACCGTGGCGCTCACACCGACCGAGATGCGGCTGCTGCTGGAGTTCTCCTCCGCGCCCGGCACCGTGCTGTCCCGGGACAAGCTGCTGGAGCGCGTGTGGGACTACGGCTGGGGCGGGGACACCCGGGTCGTCGACGTCCATGTGCAGCGGCTGCGGCAGAAGATCGGCCAGGACCGCATCGAGACGGTCCGTGGCTTCGGCTACAAGTTGAAGGCCTGAGCGGGGCGGCCATGCGGGGGATGTTCAGACGCCCGGCTCCGTCCGGTGCGGTGGGCGCGGGACTCACCGACCCGGCGGACGTCGTGGGCGATCGCGTGATCGAGCGGGCGGGGCTCGCCGTGCGCGGACGCACCGGCCGCCGTACCCACGGCCGTGTGGCGATCCGTACGGGACTGAGGTGGAAGCTGAGCGCGGCGATCGCGCTGGTCGGCGCGCTCGTCGCGATCGTGCTGAGCCTGGTCGTGCACAACCAGGCCCGGGTCTCGATGCTGGACAGCGCCCGCGACCTCGCCGATGAGCGCGTCCAGATCGCCCAGCGCAGCTACGAGCAGTCCAAGCGGCTGAACTTCCCGAACGCCACGATCAACGACCCCGAGCTGCCGATGGCGCTGCGGGAGAAGGTCGAGGAGGGCCGGCGGGCCACGTACGTGACCGACACGCCGAGCGGCGCGCCCGACATCTGGGCGGCCGTACCGCTCAACAACGGGCAGGTCCTGTCGCTGCGCACCGGCTGGACCGACCGCAGTGAGCGCATCCTCAACCGGCTCGACCAAGCCATGATCATCGGTTCGATCTCGGTCGTCCTCGGCGGCAGCGCGCTCGGCGTGCTCATCGGCGGGCAGCTGTCGCGTCGGCTGCGCAAGGCCGCGGCCGCGGCGAACCAGGTCGCGAGCGGCGAGCCGGACGTGCGGGTGCGGGACGCCATCGGGGGCGTCGTACGGGACGAGACCGATGACCTGGCGAGCGCGGTGGACGCCATGGCGGACGCGTTGCAGCAGCGGCTGGAGGCGGAGCGGCGGGTCACGGCGGACATCGCGCACGAACTGCGCACGCCGGTGACCGGGCTGCTGACGGCGGCCGAGCTGCTGCCGCCCGGCCGGCCCACCGAGCTGGTGCTGGACCGGGCGAAGGCCATGCGCACGCTCGTCGAGGACGTCCTGGAGGTGGCCCGGCTGGACAGCGCCTCGGAGCGGGCCGAGTTGCAGGACATCATGCTGGGCGAGTTCGTCAGTCGGCGGGTCGCGGTGAAGGATCCCGCGATCGAGGTGCGCGTCGTGCATGAGTCGGAGGTCACGACCGATCCCCGGCGCCTGGAGCGGGTGCTGTTCAACCTGCTGGCCAACGCGGCACGGCACGGGCGGCCGCCCATCGAGGTCACGGTCGAGGGCCGGGTCATCCGGGTCCGCGACCACGGTCCCGGCTTCCCCGAGGACCTGCTCGCGGAGGGCCCCAGCCGCTTCCGCACCGGAAGCAGCGACCGCTCGGGCCACGGCCACGGCCTCGGACTGACCATCGCGGCAGGTCAGGCCCGGGTCCTGGGTGCCCGGCTGACCTTCCGCAACATCCGCCCGGCGGGTGCCCCGGATCATGTGCCCGCGGAGGGCGCGGTGGCCGTCCTCTGGCTGCCGGAGCACGCGCCCACGAACACGGGGAGCTACCCGATGCTGCCGTAGCGGCAGTCGGGCGGCTCACCCGAAGGACTTGGAGAAGTCCAGCTCCTCGCTGCGCTCGGTCAGCGAGTACCAATTGCCGTTGTCGTCGCGGAAGATCGCCTCGATGCCGTACGGCCGCTCCTGCGGCTCCTGGATGAACTCCACCCCGCGCGCCCTGAAGGTCTCGTAGTCCCCGCGGCAGTCGTCGGTGCGCAGCGCGCCCGCCCCGATGACCCCCTTGCCGACCAGTGTCTTCAGCGCCTCGGACGACTCGGGGTCGAGACCGGGCCCGTCGAGGCTCATCAGGGCCAGCTCCACGTCGGGCTGGTCCTTGGCGCCGACGGTCACCCAGCGCATGTCGCCCATGGACAGGTCGGTGCGCACCTCGAAGCCGAGCTTCTCGGTGAAGAAGGCCTTCGTGCGCTGCTGGTCGAAGGTCCATACGGTGGTGATGCCCAGGCCCTTGATCATGGCTCTGCTCTCCCGTCGGAGGGTGTCGGTTCCTGCTCGTCACCGTAGGCGGGGCCGGGGCCGGGGCGCTTCTTCGAAGTTGCGGTGGGGAAGCCGCCGGCCCACAGCATCGCGTAGCACCCGGGGATGAGGGCGGCCCCGCGCCCGACGTGCTTGCCGCGGTACTCGCTCGGTGTCAGCCCGGTGCGCGTTTTGAAGCGGGCGGAGAAGGTGCCGAGGCTGCTGAAGCCGACCAAATGGCAGATCTCGGTGACGGACAGGTCCGCGCTGCGCAGGAGTTCCTCGGCGCGCTCGATGCGGCGGTGGGTCAGGTACTGGCCGGGCGTCTCGCCGTAGGCCTCCTTGAAGACCCGGATGAAGTGATGGCGTGAGTAGCCGGCGTGGGCGGCCACCGCCTCCAGGTCGAGCTCCGGGTCGGCCCAGTCACGGTCCATGGCGTCCTTCGCCAGCCGCAGCAGCCGCGTCCTGTCCATGCTGCCGATGGTGGCACGCGGCACTGACATCGGCGTGGCCCCGACGTACGGCGAAGGCCCCCGGGGCGGACACCGCCGGGGGCCTGCTGCTCGGGCGCCGCTCGGGCGCCGCTCGGGCGCCGCTCGGACGCCGGGGGACGTCAGACGGTCTCGGCCACGGGAGCCGGAGCCGGGGCGTCCTGCTCCGTCTTCGGTGCCGCTCCCTTCAGCGGCACCTCCTTGACGAAGACGGCCGCCACCAGCGACAGGATCGCCACCACGGCTCCCAGCAGGAACGCCGAGTGCGTGCCGGCCGACACCGCGTGCTGGTACGCCTCACGGGCCGCCTCCGGCAGCTTCGCCAGGCTCGCCGCGTCCAACTGCGCCGACTGCTCGGTCGCCTTCGACCCCAGCGCCCCGGCCCGCTCGGCCATGACGTCCTGCACCCGGTGGTTGAACAGCGCGCCCATGACGGCCACACCGAACGAGGAGCCGAGCGTGCGGAAGAGGGTGGAGGAGGAGGACGCGACACCCATGTCCTTCATCTCGACGCTGTTCTGCGCGACCAGCATCGTGATCTGCATCAGACAGCCCATGCCGAGGCCGACGACGGCCATGTACACCCCGGAGGTGAACCGGCCGGTGTCGGTGTCCATGAGCGACAGCAGGTACAGCCCGACCACCATCAGCACGCTGCCGACGATCGGGAACAGCTTGTACCGCCCGCTGTTCGTGGTCACCCGCCCCGCCACCATCGACGTGACGAGCATCGCGCCCAGCATGGGCAGGAGCAGCAGTCCGGAGTTGGTCGCGGACGCGCCCTGCACGGACTGCTGGTAGAGCGGCAGGAAGAGCGTCGCACCGAACATCACGAAGCCGGTGATGAAGCCGATGAGGGACATCAGGGTGAAGTTGCGGCTGCGGAAGATGTGCAGCGGCAGGACCGGCTCGGCGGCCCTGGTCTGCCAGAACACGAACCCGACCAGCGCGGCCACCCCGATGCCGATCAGCTCCATGATGCGCGCGGACGTCCAGGCGTACTCCGTGCCGCCCCAGGTCGTGACCAGCACGATCGCGGTGATGCCGACAGTCAGCAGCGCGGCCCCGAGATAGTCGATGCGCGCCTGCGCCCGCTTCTTCGGCAGATGCAGCACGGCACTGATCGCGGCGAGCGCCACGACGCCCAGCGGCAGGTTGATGTAGAAGGCCCAGCGCCAGCCCCAGTGGTCGGTGATGGTGCCGCCGACCAGCGGCCCGCCGATCATCGCGAGGGCCATGACGCCGGCCATCATGCCCTGGTACTTGCCACGCTCCCGCGGCGGGATCAGGTCACCGATGATCGCCATGACGCCGACCATCAGACCGCCGGCGCCGAGCCCCTGCACGGCCCGGAAAGCGATCAGCTGCCCCATGTCCTGGGCCATGCCGCTCAGCGCGGACCCGATCAGGAAGAGCACGATCGACGACATGAAGACGCCCTTGCGCCCGTACATGTCGCCGAGCTTGCCCCACAGCGGGGTGGAGGCCGCGGTCGCCAGGGTGTACGCCGTCACGACCCACGACAGGTGCTCCAGGCCGCCCAGCTCGCCGACGATCGTCGGCATCGCGGTGCCGATGATCATGTTGTCGAGCATCGCGAGCATCATCGTGATCATGAGCGCGAGCAGCACGACCCTGACGCTTCTGGGTTGTTTTCCGGCCTGTTCGTCCGGCGCTGTGTCCACTGTCCTCGTGTCCGCCACGGTTCCCACTCCCCCGGCCACTAACTTGCCGCCCGGCTAGTTGCCTACACTCGGGGAAGGTAGGCGGCTAACTAGCCGGGCGTCAAGTAAGTTTTTCGGAAAGCGGGGGAGCGACGAGGATGGGTGACACCATGGACGGCACCAAGCAGCGGCGCCGCGGGAACACCCGCCAGCGCATCCAGGACGTGGCCCTAGAACTCTTCGCCGAGCAGGGCTACGAGAAGACCTCCCTGCGCGAGATCGCCGAGCGCCTGGAGGTCACGAAAGCGGCCCTGTACTACCACTTCAAGACCAAGGAAGAGATCATCGTCAGCCTCTTCGAGGACCTGACGAAGCCGATCGAGGAGCTCATCGAGTGGGGTCGGCGCCAGCCGCAGTCACTGGAGACCAAGCAGGAGATCGTACGCCGCTACGCCCAGGTCCTGACCGACGCGGAACCGCTGTTCCGGTTCATGCAGGAGAACCAGGCGACGGTCCGTGAACTGAGCATCGGCGAGATGTTCAAGAACCGCATGCTCGGCATGCGGGACATCGTCGTCGACCCGGACGCCGACCTCGTCGACCAGGTCCGCTGCATCAGCGCCCTGTTCACGATGCACGCCGGGATGTTCGTGCTGAAGGACCTCGAAGGCGACCCCGAGGACAAGCGCAGGGCCGTCCTCGAAGTCGCCACGGACCTCATCACCCAGGCGCACAAAGGCGCCTGAGGACTCGGCGGCTCAGATCTTCAGACCCTTGGCCCGCAGGAAGGCCACCGGGTCGACGGCGGTGCCGTAGTTGGCGGTCGTACGGATCTCGAAGTGCAGGTGCGGACCGCTGGAGTTACCGGTGTTGCCGGACCGGGCTATGTTCTGGCCGGTCTTGACGACCTGGCCGGCCTTCACGTCGATGCGCGAGAGGTGGGCGTACTGGGTGTACGTGCCGTTGCCGTGCTTGATGACGACGGCGTTGCCGTACGCGGGACCGTCACCGGCGCCGTTGCCGCCGGCCTTGACGACGGTGCCGCCGTGCGCGGCCACGACCGGGGTGCCGCTGGGGACGGCGAAGTCCTGACCGCTGTGGGTGGACTGCCAGCGGGCACCGTTCTGCGCGAAGCTGGCGGTCTTCGTGTACTTCTTCACCGGGCTCACCCAGGAAGCAGCGGCCTTCTTTGCTGCCGCCTTCTTCACCGCGGCGCTCTGCGCCTGCACGGCGGTGGACACTCCGGTCGCGGAGGTCATCTCGGCGGCGACCGCGCCTCCGGCGCCCAGCACGACCGAGGCCCCCAGGCCGGCGGCCAGCACAGCGGCACGGGTGCGGAACGAGGACGTACGGGACGAACGGAACGTGAAGCGCGGGGACATGTGAAACCTCATGGGGATGACGACAAGGGAAACCACCCGACGCACAGGCGGTCGCCGGATGGCCATCCCTTGGTAACCCCCGCTCCCCCCAACCCCAAAACCCCAGATCTACGACGGAACCTAGTACTACGCCCCAAAAATCACTGCATCTTGACAGAACACCCAATACGGACGAACCAGCACTGATACCGAAATCAACGGCCAGTTTTCCAGCTGTACGTCCTATTTGTCCGCGAGGCTCGTTTCCACTATTCCCGCTAGTAACGGACAAATCGCCTGTGCGGCATGTCACCGCCCAGCGCAATCGAAAGACCCCGGAATGTGACGGGCGCTACGCAGTCGCGCTCCCCCTCTCGGTAACAAATCCCGGCTCAACTATGTGACCCACGCCTCAAGTTGAGCTACCGTCCGGTAACCCGCTGGTTCCCCGCGGGTCACCCCTGCGCACGAACATGCACGCGACAACCCAGCGCACGTGACGTGAGAGGACCCCCCACATGACCCTTCGCCCTTGGGCGCGCAGATGCGCGGCCGGCACCGTCTCCGCGACCGCTCTCGTGGCCCTCGCGATCCCCGCCGAAGCCGCGACGGCCACGGCGGGTACGACGAACGCCGCCACGGCCACCATGACGGCCACGGCGCAGGACGTCGACTACGGAACCTGGCAGAGGGACTGCCGGGCCGTGATGGACCAGGCGCTGCCCTATCTGAAGCAGCGGATCGCGAACACGGCGCCGGGCGAGAAGCAGGCGATCGTCTTCGACATCGACAACACCACCCTGGAGACGGACTTCGGCTTCAGCTACCCGCAGCCGGCCAACCAGCCGGTCCTGGAGGTCGCCAAGTACGCCCAGGAGCGCGGTGTCTCGCTGTTCTTCGTGACCGCACGCCCGGGCATCATCTACTCGTTCACCGACCACAACCTCAAGTACTCCGGCTACAAGGTCTCCGGACTGTACGTGCGCGGCTTCCTCGACCTCTTCAAGAACGTCGCCGACTACAAGACGGCCCAGCGCGTGGACATCGAGAAGAAGGGCTACACGATCATCGCCAACATCGGCAACAGCGCCACCGACCTGTCGGGCGGCCACGCCGAGAAGACGTACAAGCTGCCCGACTACGACGGGCAGTTGTCGTAAGCCACTTGGGCATGCGAAAGGGGCCGGTGCTCGAAAGCACCGGCCCCTTTCTTCGGCTCAACCCCTGCGGGGTCAGGCCTCCTTGCTCAGGTTCGGCCCGCCCGGGCCGGCCGCCTGCTCGATCGGCGGGACGTCCGGCAGCGCCGACTTCTCCTCGCCGCGGAAGGTGAAGGTCTTCGTCTCACCCTCGCCCTCGGTGTCCACGACCACGATGTGACCGGGACGCAGCTCGCCGAAGAGGATCTTCTCCGACAGCGAGTCCTCGATCTCGCGCTGGATGGTCCGGCGCAGCGGCCGGGCGCCCAGCACCGGGTCGTAACCCTTCTTGGACAGCAGCTCCTTGGCGGACTGGGAGAGCTCGATGCCCATGTCCCGGTCCTTCAGGCGCTCGTCCACCTTGCCGATCATCAGGTCGACGATCCGCAGGATGTCGCCCTGGGTCAGCTGCGGGAAGACGACCACGTCGTCGACGCGGTTGAGGAACTCGGGACGGAAGTGCTGCTTGAGCTCGTCCGACACCTTGTTCTTCATGCGCTCGTAGTTGGTCTTCGTGTCACCCGAGGCCGCGAAGCCCAGGTTGAAGCCCTTGGAGATGTCCCGGGTGCCGAGGTTGGTCGTCATGATGATGACCGTGTTCTTGAAGTCCACGACCCGGCCCTGGGAGTCGGTCAGACGACCGTCCTCCAGGATCTGCAGCAGCGAGTTGAAGATGTCCGGGTGGGCCTTCTCGACCTCGTCGAAGAGGACGACGGAGAACGGCTTGCGGCGGACCTTCTCGGTCAGCTGGCCGCCCTCTTCGTAGCCCACGTAGCCGGGAGGCGAACCGAACAGCCGCGAGACCGTGTGCTTCTCGCTGAACTCCGACATGTCGAGGGAGATCAGCGCGTCCTCGTCACCGAAGAGGAACTCGGCGAGAGCCTTGCTGAGCTCCGTCTTACCGACACCGGACGGGCCCGCGAAGATGAACGAACCACCGGGGCGCTTCGGGTCCTTCAGACCGGCACGCGTACGGCGGATCGCCTTCGACAGCGCCTTGACGGCGTCGTCCTGGCCGATGACCCGCTTGTGGAGCTCGTCCTCCATGCGGAGCAGGCGGCTGGACTCCTCCTCGGTCAGCTTGAAGACCGGGATGCCGGTGGCGGTCGCGAGGACCTCGGCGATCAGCTCGCCGTCGACCTCGGCGACGACGTCCATGTCGCCGGCCTTCCACTCCTTCTCCCGCTTGGCCTTGGCGGCGAGGAGCTGCTTCTCCTTGTCGCGCAGGGAGGCGGCCTTCTCGAAGTCCTGCGAGTCGATCGCGGACTCCTTGTCGCGGCGGACGCCGGCGATCTTCTCGTCGAACTCGCGCAGGTCCGGCGGCGCGGTCATCCGGCGGATACGCATCCGGGAACCGGCCTCGTCGATCAGGTCGATCGCCTTGTCCGGCAGGAAGCGGTCCGAGATGTACCGGTCGGCCAGGGTGGCGGCCTGGACCAGCGCCTCGTCCGTGATGGAGACGCGGTGGTGGGCCTCGTAGCGGTCGCGCAGACCCTTGAGGATCTCGATCGTGTGCGGCAGGGACGGCTCCGCGACCTGGATCGGCTGGAAGCGGCGCTCCAGGGCCGCGTCCTTCTCCAGGTGCTTGCGGTACTCGTCCAGGGTGGTCGCACCGATGGTCTGCAGCTCACCGCGGGCCAGCATCGGCTTCAGGATGGAGGCCGCGTCGATGGCGCCCTCGGCGGCACCCGCACCGACCAGCGTGTGGAGCTCGTCGATGAACAGGATGATGTCGCCGCGGGTGCGGATCTCCTTGAGCACCTTCTTCAGGCGCTCCTCGAAGTCACCGCGGTAGCGGGAGCCGGCGACCAGCGCGCCGAGGTCCAGGGTGTAGAGGTGCTTGTCCTTGAGGGTCTCGGGCACCTCGCCCTTGACGATGGCCTGGGCGAGGCCCTCGACGACGGCGGTCTTGCCGACACCGGGCTCACCGATCAGGACCGGGTTGTTCTTGGTACGGCGGGACAGCACCTGCATGACCCGCTCGATCTCCTTCTCGCGCCCGATGACCGGGTCGAGCTTGGACTCACGAGCGGCCTGGGTGAGGTTCCGGCCGAACTGGTCGAGGACCAGGGACGTCGAGGGCGTGCCCTCGGCAGGCCCGCCGGCGGTGGCGGTCTCCTTGCCCTGGTAGCCGGAGAGCAGCTGGATGACCTGCTGCCGCACCCGGTTGAGATCTGCGCCCAGCTTGACCAGGACCTGGGCGGCGACGCCCTCGCCCTCGCGGATCAGGCCGAGCAGGATGTGCTCCGTGCCGATGTAGTTGTGGCCCAGCTGAAGGGCCTCGCGGAGCGACAGCTCCAGGACCTTCTTGGCACGGGGGGTGAAGGGGATGTGCCCGGACGGGGCCTGCTGGCCCTGGCCGATGATCTCCTCCACCTGCTGGCGGACCGCCTCGAGCGAAATCCCGAGGCTCTCAAGGGCCTTGGCGGCGACACCCTCACCCTCGTGGATCAGGCCCAGGAGGATGTGCTCGGTGCCGATGTAGTTGTGGTTGAGCATCCGGGCTTCTTCCTGAGCCAGGACGACAACCCGCCGCGCGCGGTCGGTGAACCTCTCGAACATCGTTAATCGCTCCTCAGAGCGGTCAGGCAGTGGGGGGAACTTCCCCTCCCTGTCCTTCCGCAGCTTAGTCCCGCAAGCGGGGACCGCTCATTCCAACTGCCGACACCGTCGATGGCCTCCTGACCCCGAACGCCGACATCTGCTCCAACCCGATGGTGCGAGACGATGTTCCCGCAGGCCAGGTGGTTACCCTCACCATCAGTACGCCGATGGCGAACGTGAGACCCACTGTCCCTGCGTGTCGCCCCCTCCCACTAGGGATGTCTTACCCGCTGGGACTGACACTCCATGCCGCGCCCCCCGGTTCCCTCCGCTACGGGCGAACAACCTTGCGCCACCCCACACCCCCCGCACGCCCCCGCATCGGCACTCCACGTACCCGGATAAACACTCAGCGTAACCCGCATGCTCTTTCGGCGGTTGCACTTGGCATGGCCGGCCCCCGCCCCGCGCTCGTCGCGGATCCCACCACGATCCCCCTCCCCCGCCGGCCGCTCGATCCGAGCGATCAGGTCCGCCGGTGGTACGAGCGCACACTGGGCTGGCCGGTGGTTCCCGGGGCACCGGGGTCCCCGGTGCGCCTTCGCACAGGGATGCTGTTCGACGTCCTGGACGTCCCTGCCGCCGCGGGCCGTGCGGCCCTGCGCCATCTGGCGCCGGACTCCCCGGTGGCCCTCGACGGCGACCGGATGCGGCTGCTCATGGCCCCCGGCAGCGCGCGGGAGGTGTCCTCGGTGCTGGACTGGCTGGAATGGGGGACGCTGCCCCTGGATCTGACGGTGCTCGGCGAGGGCGACCTCATGGAGGCGCCGCTGCCGCCCGGGCAGGGGGCCCTCATGGCCGTACGGCTGCCGAAAGGCCCCGGACCGCACGGCCAGGGCCTGTCGGCCGGGCTGAGCGTGGTGCGGCCGCTTCCCCTGGGCCGCACCGCCGCCGTACAGGGGGCCGCCGTGTGGCTGCGGCCCCCCGAGCCTGGGGGCGAGGTCGAGGCCTCGCTGCCGACGCTGTCGGCTCTGGGGGGCGGTGGGGGCGCCCCCGATCTCGTACGGGTGCTGGGCACGGTGGCGACGCACTGCCACCGCCTGCGGCTACGACGCTCGCGCGTCCAGCCGTCGCTCTGAGCGCCGGTCCGCAGTGGCCGGCTTTGCCTTAATCCGGCTTGGGCCTGACACGAGCCAGGCATTAGCCCCGGCGGATCAAAGCTTTGGCCTTGGGTCGGCTTTGGCCTTGGGTGGAACCGGCGTCGACCTCGGACCAAGGCCTTGCTCTTGTACGGATCGGACGTACAGGATCGACCTGTGCCTCGATCAGGCGTTGGCCTTCTCGTATGCCTCGCGAATGGACGCCGGGACGCGGCCGCGGTCGTTGACCTCGTATCCGTTCTCCTTGGCCCACGCACGGATCTGCGCGGTGTCCTGGCTGCCACCGGAAGCGGCGCGCGCCTTTCCACGGCCGCCCGAAGCACGGCCTCCGGTACGACGGCCGCCCTTCACGTAAGGCTCAAGAAGGCCGCGGAGCTTGTCCGCATTGGCAGTCGTGAGATCGATCTCGTACGTCTTGCCGTCCAGCGCGAACGTCACGGTCTCGTCCGCCTCGCCGCCGTCGAGGTCGTCGACAAGAAGGACCTGAACCTTCTGTGCCACCGGATTTCCTTTCATCGATAACTTGAGGGCCGGGGGTCTGCGGCGTCCGCCGTTTCGCCGTCCCCTGTTATATGCAGTACTGCAGTACGTCGGAAAGCAAACCGCTTTTGCCGGAAAAACACAAACCCTCGGGAGAGACCTACAGCCCGGCCCTGGCCCGGAAACATGCGCGTTTCGGACATAGGGCACCCGGAGAGGGACGTCCAACGGAATACGGGCGCTGTTGATCACAGATGCAGAAGCATCCGGCTGTTGCCCAAGGTGTTCGGTTTCACTCGTTCGAGACCGAGGAACTCCGCCACGCCCTCGTCATAGGAACGCAGGAGCTCCGCGTAGACATCGGTGTCAACCGGCGTCTCGCCGATCTCGACGAAGCCGTGCTTGCTGAAGAAGTCCACTTCGAAGGTCAGACAGAAAACACGGCGAACACCGAGCCAGCGCGCGGTGTGCAGCAACTTCTCCAGCACCTGATGACCGACGCCTGCGCCCTTCAGGCCGGGCTTCACTGCGAGAGTGCGGACTTCCGCGAGGTCTTCCCACATCACGTGCAGGGCGCCGCAGCCCACGACCTCGCCGTTGTCGTCGCGTTCCGCGACCCAGAACTCCTGGATGTCCTCGTAAAGCGTCACCGTGGCTTTGTCGAGCAGGATGCGACCGCGGACGTACTCGTCGAGGAGACGGCGTACCGCCGGCACATCGCTGGTGCGGGCCCGCCGGACGGTGATGGCTTTCGAGGTGACTTGTGGGCTCTCCGCCGAGGAGCTCTCGGCGGAGTGGCTCTCTGCTGACATGAGCGGACGCTATCGCCCGCCGGGCTGCTGTGCGGAGCCGGGGTTCTCAGGGCGGGTATCGCCACGGGTATCGGTCCCGGTATCCCCACCTGTATCGGTCGGCCTATCGACTGCCCGGGTATCGGCGGCGGCATCGGCGCCCGCGGTATCCGCCTCCGTTACACGGCGGCTATCAGGGGGTTCTGCGGGCTCGGGGGTTTCCGGGCCCTGGACGATGCGTACGGCGTCCCGCAGGGCGTGGCGCTGTTCCTCGCTCATCATGCCGAAGAAGGCGACGAGTGCGGCGGCGGGGTTGTCGCTCTGCGACCAGGCGTCGTTCATCAGGGCGGCGGCGTAGGCGGCTCGGGTGGAGACCGCCTCATATCGATAGGCCCGGCCTTCCGCCTCGCGGCGTACCCAGCCCTTCTGATGAAGATTGTCCAAAACGGTCATCACCGTCGTGTACGCGATGGACCGTTCCTGCTGGAGATCTTCCAGGACTTCTCGAACGGTCACCGGGCGGTTCCACTTCCACACCCGCGTCATGACCGCGTCTTCGAGTTCTCCCAATGGGCGAGGCACAGTTCAGCACAATAGTGGGAGATCCCGGTGTTGGCGTGCCAGACGGGCACTTTCCCTGGCTAACACGGGCAAAAGGGGCGCGAGGCGGGGAAAGTGTCGGCCCTCCGGTGAGACGTCGCCGCCCTGCGCGTGCGGGCGGGTGACTGGGGGCCTGGGGGGGTGCCTCAGGCGTCCGGGGCCGCGGGAGTCCGGCGAGTGCCCTCCACGCGCGCGAGGGCGGCGTCGACGGCCGCGTCCTCCTTGGCCTTGTTCGCTCCGCCCTGGGTCTTCACGATCACCCTGATCACGCCGATGAAGAAGACGGCCATGACGGCCGGCGGGAGGAGTGCGGAGACGTAGTCCATGCGTCCAGGGTAGCCAGGGGGTGGGAGGCGGCGGGGCGGGGGCTCGGGCGGCGGCGCAACCGAGCGCTTGGCGCGCCGCCCGGCCCCTGGGTCGACTCAGCCTGCCGCGAGATGCTGCGCAGGGTTCGCGGGCGGCGGGGTCGGTTTGCGGCGCGGGAAGACCTCGCCGGGGGTGGGGATGGGGCGCGCCGGCTTCGGGGCGGCGGGAGTGGGCTCGGGGTCGGGTGCGGGCTTGGGGGCGGCCGGTTTCTCCGCCGGCTTCTTGCGGGGCGGCCTCGCGGGGTCCTGGCCGGCATCCTGGGCGGGGAGGGTCACCGGGGTGCCGTGCGCACCGTCGGAGCGGCCCCCAGGGAGCGCGTGGAGGTGGGTACGGGACGCGGGGACGGCCGGCGTGGCGCGGGGGGCCGGGCGGGCGGCGCCGGGCGCGAGACGGGCTCGTACGTCCTGTTCGGCGAGTGTCCGGCAGCGGCCGAGGAGGGTGGCGGCGGTGGGGTGGCCACGCAGGGCCCGCAGGGCGGCCAGGTCGTCGGTGTTCGGGGTGTACCCGGCGGCGAGGGCCTCCTCAAGGAGGGTGAGGTAGCCGGCCGCGGTGCCGGGGAGGGCGGCGCGGTAGCGGGCGAGGTCGGCCACCAGGAATGCGCGCAGCCGGGCTCCCTCGCGCATGGCCTCGTCGAGCGAATCGGCGAGGCGGCGACAGTCCTGGACGTCCTCGGGTGAGGCGGGGCTGGGGTGAAGGGCAAGGGCGAGAGCGCGGCGGAGCACACGCAGCTCCTCCGTGCCGAACGCCATGCCGCCGCGGGATCCGTGTGGCGTGGGCATGCGCCGACGATACGCGCTAATCAGACAAACGCGGCATAGGGTGGCTGGTGTGGCGTGGGGAGCCACTCGGGTGGGGGGAGGGGCGGCAGGGCGGTCGGTGGGGGTGCGCGTTGATGCCTGCGGGGGGCGCGTTGATGCCTGCGGGTGGTGGGGGGCGCGTTGATGCCTGCGGGTGGTGGGGGGCGCGTTGATGCCTGCGGGTGGTGGGGGGTGCGCGTTGATGCCTGCGGCGCCTGTGCGGGGGTGTGGGGGTGCGCGTCGCGCCTGCGGGGGTGGGTGGGGCGGGGCCGTGGCGGGGGGGGTGCGGCCGCGGGGCGGGGGGCGGGGGGGGGCAGAAGTGGTGGGTGTTGGCGCCCGGCC
>NZ_JBIAEQ010000004.1:0-726519 GCF_042868655.1 Streptomyces sp. NPDC007808 | reverse complement strand
GGGGGCGGGCGGGGCGCGCGGCGGGGGGGGCGGGCGGGGGGGGGGGGGGGGGGGGGGGGGGGGGCGGGCGGCGGCGGGGGGGGGGGGGGGGGGGGCCCCCCCCCCCCCGGGCCGGGGGGTGTCCGTCCTCGGGCCGGCGGCCGGTGGGGTCAAGAAGTGCTGCTTCTTGACGCCGGCCACTGCGGGCGGGCCCCCCCCCGGCACGGCCCCTTGCCGCCGTCGGCGGGCGCGGGCCGGTGGGGTCCGGCTGTCGTCACATGCGGGAGACGTTGCGTTCGTACACCAGGCGGAGGCCGATCAGCGTCAGCCACGGTTCGTGTTCGTCGATGACCGAGGACTCGCCCAGGACCATGGGGGCCAGGCCGCCCGTCGCGATGACGGTGACGTCCTCGGGGTCGTCCGCGAGTTCGCGGGCCATCCGGTTGACCACGCCGTCGACCTGGCCGGCGAAGCCGTAGATGATGCCGGACTGCATGGCCTCGACGGTGTTCTTGCCGATCACGCTGCGGGGGCGGGCCACCTCGATCTTGCGGAGCTGGGCGCCGCGTACGCCCAGGGCCTCGACCGAGATCTCGATGCCGGGGGCGATGACACCTCCGACGTACTCGCCGCGCGCGCTCACCGCGTCGAACGTCGTCGCCGTACCGAAGTCGACGACGACGGCCGGGCCGCCGTAGAGGTCGACCGCCGCCACCGCGTTGATGATGCGGTCGGCGCCGACCTCCTTGGGGTTGTCCGTGAGGATCGGTACGCCCGTCTTCACGCCCGGTTCGACCAGGACCGCGGGGACGTCGCCGTAGTAGCGGCGGGTCACCTCGCGCAGTTCGTGCAGGACCGAGGGGACCGTCGCGCAGATGGCGATGCCGTCGATGCCGTCGCCCAGTTCGTCGCCGAGGAGCGGGTGCATGCCCATCAGGCCCTGGAGGAGGACCGCGAGTTCGTCGGCGGTGCGGCGGGCGTCCGTCGAGATGCGCCAGTGCTCGACGATGTCCTCGCCGTCGAACAGGCCGAGGACGGTGTGCGTGTTGCCTACGTCGATCGTGAGGAGCATGCCCGTTCCTACTCCGCCGCTCGCAGGTCCAGGCCGATGTCCAGGATCGGCGAGGAGTGGGTGAGGGCTCCGACCGCCAGGTAGTCGACGCCCGTGTCGGCGTAGGCCTTGGCGTTGGCCAGGGTGAGTCGGCCGGAGGCTTCGAGGGTCGCTCGGCCGGCCACGAGCGCCACCGCCTCCTCGCACTCGCCGGGCGTGAAGTTGTCCAGGAGGATCAGGTCCGCGCCCGCGTCCACCACTTCGCGGAGTTGGTGGAGGGTGTCCACCTCGACCTCGATCGGGACGTCGGGGAAGGTCGTGCGGACCGCCTCGAAGGCCTGCGCGACGCCGCCCGCGGCGACCACGTGGTTGTCCTTGACCAGGGCCGCGTCCGAGAGGGACATGCGGTGGTTCACTCCGCCGCCGCAGCGCACCGCGTACTTCTCCAGCGCGCGCAGGCCCGGCGTCGTCTTGCGGGTGTCGCGGACCTTCGCCGTCGTGCCGTCCAGTACGTCCGCCCACGCGCGCGTGGCCGTCGCGATGCCCGACAGGCGGCACAGGATGTTCAGCGCGCTGCGCTCGGCCGTCAGGAGGTCCCGGGTGCGGGTGGTGATGGAGAGCAGCTTCTGGCCCTCCGACACGCGGTCGCCGTCCTCCACGTGCCGCTCGACCTCGAACTCGTCCTCGCAGACGAGAGAGACGACCGCTTCGGCGATCCGGAGGCCCGCCACGACGCCGGCCTCGCGGGCGACGAAGTCGGCGGTGGCCACTGCTTCTTCGGGGATGGTCGCGACCGTCGTCACGTCCACTCCGTGTGCCAGGTCCTCCTGGACGGCGACGTTGGCGATGTCCTCGACCTCGACGGGGTCGAGTCCCGCGTCGGCCAGGAGCTGCGCGAGCGCGGGGTCCAGCCCGCACTCCAGGTACGCCTCGCCGTCGGGGTCCGCGCCGCAGCCGCAGCCGTCGCCGCAGCCTCCGGTCGGGGCGAGGGGAAGGTCGGGGGTGGTCACTTCTGTCACTGCTCCTGGGGCCGGGTCGGGGGGAAGTCCGTGGTGTCGGTGGTGTGCACGGCCAGTGTGCGGTCGGGGTTCAGGCGTACGACGATGTGGCGGCGCCAGGTCGTGTCGTCGCGGTCGGGGCGGTCCTCGCGCCAGTGGCAGCCGCGCGTCTCGTCGCGGATCTCCGCCGCGGCCACGAGGACGCGGGCCACGCACAGGAGGTTGGTGGCCTCCCAGGTGTCGACGCCGGGCTCGGCCGTCTTGCCGTTCTCGGCGAGGGCGTCGCGGGCGTCGGTGTGCAGCCGCTGGAGCTGCTCGGCGGCCTTGGCGAGGGAGTCGGCGGAGCGCAGGACACCGGCGCCGTCCGTCATCACCCGCTGGATCGCGAAACGGGCCCCGGGTTCGAGCAGGGGGTGCTCGGGTGTCTCGGGGTACGGCACCGGGTGCGGCACGCGCGCGTGGAGGCCGTTCGCCGTCCGGGCCGCCGCGATGTCGGCCGCGATGCGCTCGGCGTAGACCAGGCCCTCCAGGAGGGAGTTGGAGGCCAGGCGGTTGGCGCCGTGCACGCCCGTGCAGGCCACCTCGCCGCACGCGTACAGGCCGGGGACGGTCGTACGGCCGTGGGAGTCGGTGCGTACGCCGCCGGAGGCGTAGTGGGCGGCAGGGGCGATGGGGATGGGGGTGGTGACCGGGTCGATGCCGTTGGCACGGCAGGCGGCCAGGATCGTCGGGAAGCGGTGCTGCCACATCTCGGCGCCGAAGTGACGGGCGTCGAGGAACATGTGCTCGGCGTCCTGTTCCTGCATGCGCCGCATGATCCCCTTGGCGACGATGTCCCGGGGCGCCAGTTCGGCGAGCTCGTGCCGGCCGACCATGAAGCGCACGCCGTCGGCGTCGACCAGGTGGGCGCCCTCGCCGCGTACGGCCTCGGAGACCAGGGGCTGCTGGCCCTCCGCGTCCGAGCCGCGGAACAGGACGGTCGGGTGGAACTGGACGAACTCCAGGTCGCTCACCTCGGCGCCCGCGCGCAGGGCGAGGGCGACACCGTCGCCCGTCGACACCGAGGGGTTCGTCGTCGCCGAGTAGACCTGCCCCATGCCGCCGGTCGCGAGGACCACCGCGGGGGCGTGGACGGCTCCCACGCCGTCGTGCTGGCCTTCACCCATGACGTGCAGGGTGACGCCGGCCGTCCGGTGCTCGGCGTCCGTCAGGAGGTCCAGCACGAGCGCGTTCTCGATCGTGCGCAGGCCACGCGCGCGTACTGCCTCCACGAGGGCTCGGGAGATCTCCGCGCCGGTCGCGTCGCCACCGGCGTGGGCGATGCGGCGGCGGTGGTGTCCGCCCTCGCGGGTGAGTTCCAGGCCGCCTTCCTCGGACTCGTCGAAGTGCGCGCCCGTCTCGATGAGCCGCCGCACCGCGTCGGGGCCCTCGGTGACGAGGATGCGGACCGCCTGCTCGTCGCACAGGCCCGCGCCCGCGACCAGGGTGTCGTCGAGGTGCTGTTCCGGGGTGTCGCCCTCGCCGAGGGCCGCGGCGATGCCGCCCTGGGCCCAGCGGGTCGAGCCGTCGTCGAGGCGGGCCTTGGTGACCACGACCGTCCGCAGGCCGGCGGCATCGCAGCGCAGGGCGGCGGTGAGGCCGGCGACACCGGAGCCGACGACCACGACGTCCGCGGCGATGGACCACCCGGGCGCGGGCGCGTGCAGTCGTATGCCTGTGCTGGTCACGAGGCGGCTCCGAAGGTGAGGGGGAGGTTGTCGATCAGCCGGGTCGTCCCGACCCGGGCGGCGACGGCGAGGACGGCCTCGCCGGTGAAGTCGTCCCCCGGTTCGGTGATCTCCGTGAAGTCCGAGGGGTCGACGAGCGCCAGGTAGTCCAGTTCGAGCGGCGGGTCGAGACGGGCGGCCTCGTCGAGGACCAGGCGGGCGGCGGCGCGGACGGCCGCCACGGCGCCGGGGACGGCCTTGGCGACGGCGTGCGCGTCGGCCGCCGCGCGGGACTCCCCGATGGCGCTGAGCGCCTCGGCACGCGCACGCGTGGCGGGCACTTCGCGTGCCCGAGCGCGAAGCGCCTCCTGGGCCGCGTGCCGGTCGCGGCCGGCGAACAGGGCCTGGGAGAGCGCGAGCGCGGTGCGCCGTTCCTTGGGTGAGAGGTAGCGGTTGCGGCTGGACAGCGCCAGGCCGTCCTCCTCGCGCACGGTCGGGACGCCGACGATCTCGACGCCGAAGTTCAGGTCGCGCACCATGCGGCGGATCAGGGCGAGCTGCTGGGCGTCCTTCTGGCCGTACAGGGCGATGTCGGGGCGGGTGAGGTGCAGCAGCTTGGCGACGACGGTGAGCATGCCGTCGAAGTGGCCGGGGCGGGAGGCGCCCTCCAGGCGTTCGCCCATGGGACCGGCGCTGATGCGGACCTGGGGCTCGCCGCCCGGGTAGACCTCGTCCACGGCGGGGGCGAACACGACGTCCGCGCCCGCCTGTTCGGCGAGCTTGAGGTCGGCCTCCAGGGTGCGCGGATAGCGGTCGAGGTCCTCGCCCTTGCCGAACTGGAGGGGGTTCACGAAGACGGTGACGACGACCTCGCCGTCCGGTCCGGCGATCCCGCGGGCGGTGCGGACGAGGGTGGCGTGGCCCTCGTGCAGGGCGCCCATGGTCATCACGACGGCGCGGCGGCCTCGGCGAACGCGCGCGTGCAGCTCGTCGGCGGTGCGCAGCAGGGTGGTGGTCATCGAGCGTCTCCCTCGGCGCCGTCGGTCCCGTTGGCGAGTACCCCGAGGAGGTCCTCGGCGAGCTCCGCCCTGAGCAGTCCGTGGGCGAGCGCCCGGTCGGCGGTCGCGCGGGCCATCGCCAGATAGCCGGCGACGGTCTGCGGGGCGTGCCGGCGCAGCTCGGTGACGTGCGCGGCCACGGTGCCGGCGTCCCCACGCGCGACGGGGCCGGTCAGGGCCGCGTCACCGGAGCGCAGGGCGTTGTCGAGCGCGGCGCCGAGCAGCGGGCCCAGCATGCGGTCGGGGGCGGCCACGCCTGCCTCGCGCAGCAGCTCCATGGACTGGGCGACCAGCGTCACCAGGTGGTTGGCGCCCAGCGCGAGCGCCGCGTGGTAGAGCGGGCGCATCTCCTCGGCGATCCACTCGGGTTCGCCGCCCATCTCGATGACGAGGGCCTCGGCGGCCAGCCGCAGCTCCTCGGGCGCGGTGACGCCGAAGGAGCAGCCGGCCAGGCGCTGGACGTCCACGGATGTGCCGGTGAAGGTCATCGCCGGGTGCAGGGCCAGCGGCAGCGCGCCCGCGCGCAGGGCGGGGTCCAGGACCTTCGTGCCGTACCGCCCCGAGGTGTGGACCAGCAGCTGCCCCGGTCGTACCGCCCCGGTGTCGGCGAGGCCCTCGACCAGTTTGGGCAGCGCGTCGTCCGGGACGGTCAGCAGCACCAGCTCGGCACGCCGGAGGACCTCGGCGGGCGGCACGACCGGCACCTCGGCAAGGAGCTGCGCGGCCCGGCGCCGGGAGGCGTCGGAGACCGCGGAGACGGCCACCGGGCGGTGTCCGGCGAGCTGGAGCGACGCGGCGAGCGCGGGGCCCACCCGGCCGGCGCCGACGACGCCGACGGCGAGCCGTGCGGGGCGGTCCTTCGGATCTGGCTGTTGGCTTGTACTCACTCGACGGTGGCCTTCCCGTTCCAGTCCGCTCTGGGTACCGGACGATTTCTCGTCATGTTAACGCGATCGGTTCGACGGGCGTTCGGTTGTCCACAGGCTGTGGGTTGTCCGACGCGTGCGGGCGTGGGACGGCGCACGGAAAAATCGCGCGCCCCGCGCGGGTCGGCGGGGGCATGATCCGGCGATGAGCGAGACGACGCGCACGAGCGGACAGCCGCAGGACCGGACATCCGACGAGGAACGGCGCAAGCAGCTGCGCGAGCGGCGCATAGCCGCCCAGCGGAGCGCGCGGCGGGTGCTCGCGCGCTCCGGTTTCCAGAGGACCCTCAGGGAGCGCCTGGCCGTGCTGGACGCGGCGAAGGACGTGTACGACCTGGACGAACCGTCGGATCTCTACGGCAGCGGCGTCGTCGCGGCCCTGGAGGAGAAGGTGGCCGCGCTGCTCGGCCTGGAGGCCGCCGCGTTCTTCCCGACGGGCACGATGGCCCAGCAGGTGGCCCTGCGCTGCTGGGCGGGCCGCACCGGCGACCCGGCCGTCGCCCTGCACGGGCTGGCCCACCCCGAGGTGCACGAACGACACGCGCTCAGCCAGGTCAGCGGGCTGCGCCCGGTGCGGGTGACGAGCGAACCCAGGCTGCCGACCGCGGCCGAGGTACGCGACTTCGAGGAACCCTTCGGGACGCTGATGCTCGAACTCCCCCTCAGAGACGCCGGTTTCCTGCTGCCCACCTGGGAGGAGCTCACCGAGGTGGTGGAGGCGGCGCGCGAGCGTGACGCGGTGGTGCACTTCGACGGCGCGCGCCTGTGGGAGTCCACCGTTCATTTCGGGCGCCCGCTGACGGAGATCGCGGCCCTGGCGGACAGCGTGTACGTGTCGTTCTACAAGTCGCTCGACGGTTTCGGGGGCGCGGCCCTGGTGGGCCCGAAGACCCTCATCGAGGAGGCGGCGGTCTGGCGGCACCGGTACGGCGGTCAGGTGTACCAGCAGTTCCCCACGGCGCTGTCGGCCCTCGTCGGACTGGAGCAGGAGCTGCCCCGGCTGCCCGAGTACGTGGCCCACGCGCGCCTGGTGGCCGCCGCACTGCGCGAGGGCTTCGCGTCGGCCGGCGTGCCCTGGGCACGCGTGTACCCCGAGGTGCCGCACACCCACGACTTCCAGGTCTGGTTGCCGTACGACGCCGAGGCGGTCACGGAGGCGGCGGTACGGACGGCCGAGGAGACGCAGACCATGCTCTTCGCCTACGGCTGGGAGTCGAAGGGCCCGGGCCTGTCGTTCACGGAAGTCCCGGTACGGGCCCCTGCTCTGCAATGGACGGCGGACGACGTGAGGACGGCTGCCGCGGAGTTCGCGGCCCGGCTGCCCCGGCAGGTCAGCGGCTAGAACCGGCTCTCGCACACGGCCACCGCCGCAGGGCCCGCCGCATCCACCCGCGGGCGGGCCGTCCGGCGACGGCGGCCGCGAACCGCCGCCGGTCGCGCCGGTCGCGCACGAGCCGCAGCTCGTGGACGCCCGGGACCGGCGGGGCGGGCTCGCCGAGCAGACGGGCCCGGTAGGCGTCGAGGAGGTGGTGCTGGGTGATGCTCATGACGTACGGCCTTCTCGGGACGTGGAGCGACGGGCGGGCGGGGCCGCGCGGCTGCCCCGGTGGCCCCAGGCTGCGTCGGGGGCGGCGGTCGCGTCGCGTCGATTGACGGCCGCTGTCAATCGACGACCGCGTTGTCAGTGGCGGGGTGCACCATGAGGCCATGAGCGTCAGCATCGACATCGCGGGGCTTCGGCCGGAGAGGCTGGCCGTCGTGCCCTCCCCCCTGGCCGAGCTCGGCATGGCGCTGCACGCGCTGTCGGAGCCGGGGCACCACCCGGGCGTGCAGGGCTGGGTGACGGGTGTGACGGCCCGTCTGGACCCGCACCTGGCCGACCGGATGTGCGAGGCCGACTTCCTGTGGCGGACGACGTTCTCGGACCTGTTCCTGCCGTACGCGGGCATCCCGGGCGGCGCCCTGCCCGGCGCGACGCTCGCCGAGGAACTGGACCTGCTGGACAAGCTCTCGGACGAGCAGTTCGTGAACGCGGCACTGGAATTCACCTGTGCGCTGCCGTACGCCACGCAGGCACCCGACGTCCTGGCCGACGAGGGGCTGCGCCGCCGCGCGCTGGAGCTGGCCGCCGCGCGCGGGCCGCAGCAACTGCGGTTCAGCCGACGGCTGCTGGCGGAGCCGCCGCGCATCCGGGCCTGGCTGCGGCAGTTCCTGGAGGACTGCGAGGAGACGTTCTTCGCGGACGTCTGGTCCCGGCTGAGTCACCAGCTCGCGGCGGACGCCCGCCACAAGACCGACCTGCTGCGCCACAAGGGGCTGACCGAGGCGATGGCCGCGGTGTCCCCGGCGGTGAGCGTCGACGAGACCGCCGGAAGGATCACCGTCGACAAGCTGCGCCAGGGCCACACCGTCATCAGGGACAGCAGCCTGCTGCTCGTGCCGACGAGCCTGGGCTGGCCGCATCTGATGGTGTTGCACCGGCACGGCTGGCAGCCGGTGCTGCACTACCCGGTCGGCTCGTCCGGGCCGGTCGCGCCGCCCTCGGTCGACCAACTGACGCTGCGGATGACCGCGTTGTCCCACCCGGTGCGGATGCAGCTGTGCCGCAACCTCGCCCGCAGCACGTACACCACGAGCGAGCTGGTGCAGATCCACCGCATGACCGCGCCGGAGATATCCCGGCACCTCGGCGTCCTGAAGAAGGCGGGCCTGATCACCACCCGGCGCAGGGGGCGGTACGTGCTGCATCAGCTGGACGTCACCGCGGTGGCGCGGCTCGGCAGCGACTTCCTCGAAGCGCTCCTGCGGTGAGCGCCGGTTCGCGGGGCCTCAGCCGTGCCCGCCCGCCCGGACCAGTCCGGTCTCGTAGGCCAGGACCACGACCTGCACCCGGTCCCGCAGCCCGAGCTTGGTCAGGATGCGGCCGACGTGGGTCTTCACCGTGGCCTCGGACAGCACCAGCCGGGCCGCGATCTCGCCGTTGGACAGGCCCTGCGCGACCAGCACCATGACCTCGCGCTCGCGGTCGGTGAGCCGTTCCAGCTCCTTGTGCTGGGGCTCCTTGCCGGAGGAGGGCAGCATGGGCGCGAACCGGTCCAGCAGGCGCCGGGTCGTCGAGGGGGCCACGACCGCGTCGCCGCTGTGCACGGCGCGGATGGCGGCGAGGAGTTCGCCGGGCGGCACGTCCTTCAGCATGAAGCCGGAGGCGCCCGCCTTCAGGCCGGAGAAGGCGTACTCGTCGAGGTCGAAGGTGGTCAGGATCAGCACCTTGGGCGGCTCGGGATCCGAGCAGATGCGGCGCGTGGTCTCCACACCGTCCAACTTCGGCATGCGCACATCCATCAGCACCACGTCGACGGGGGTCGAGCGCAGCACCTGGAGGGCCTCGACGCCGTCGCCCGCCTCCGCGACGACCTCCATGTCCGGCTGGGCGGCGAGCACCATCCGGAACCCGGTGCGCAGCAGCACCTGGTCGTCGACGAGCATCACGCGGATCGTCATCGAGGTCCTCTTCCGTGTCTTCCGTATCCGTCTACAGGGCTGTGACAGGGGTCAACCATGGGCTGGGCCGGCCTCAGTGTGCGGGTTTGAGCGGCAGCAGCGCACTGATCCGGAATCCTCCGCCCGGGCGCGGCCCCGCGTCCAGGGTGCCGCCGACCATGCCCACCCGTTCGCGCATGCCGATCAGACCGTGCCCCCGGCCGTCGGCACCGCCCTCCTCGTACAGCTCGTGCGGCGCGCCCTTGCCGTCGTCCTCGACGAGCAGGCCGAGCCCGTCGTCGAAGTAGACCAGGCGCACGCTCGCTCCCGCGTTGGGGCCCCCGTGCTTGCGGGTGTTGGTGAGCGCCTCCTGCACGATGCGGTAGGCGGTCAGCTCGACACCACTGGGCAGCGGACGCGGGGTGCCCTCGATCTTGAAGTCGACGGGCAGCCCGGAGCCACGGCACTGCTCGACCAGGTCCTCGATCTGCTCCACGTCGGGCTGCGGGACGTACTCGCCGCCCTCCTGGTGCTCTCCGGTGCGCAGCACCCCGAGCAGCCGGCGCATCTCGGCGAGCGCCTGGCGGCCGGTGGAGGAGATGGTCTCCAGGGCCTTCTTGGCCTGGTCGGGCGCTGCGTCGAGGACGTAGGCCGCGCCGTCGGCCTGCACCACCATCACGGAGACGTTGTGCGCGACGACGTCGTGCAGCTCGCGCGCGATCCGGGCGCGCTCGGCGGCGACCGCGACCTTGGCCTGCGCCTCGCGCTCTTTCTCCAGCCGGGTCGCGCGCTCCTCCAGCTGCTCGTAGTAGGCGCGCCGGGTGCGGATCGAGTCGCCGAGCACCCAGGCGAGCGCGAAGGGCACCGTCATGAAGACCATCAGGGCCAGGGTGCCCAGCACGCTGGAGTCCTGCTCGGGCCAGCGCAGCTGCGCCAGCGGGGCCGCCCCCAGCCCCATGGCCAGCGCGAGCCGGGAGGCCCAGCGGGCGCCGGTCGCGGCGACGGTGTAGGTGATCACCAGGAAGGCGAAGTTGGCGGGCGTCGTCGAGACGTCCAGCACCAGCTGCGCCACACCCAGGCCGATGGCCAGCAGCAGCATCTTCTCCGGCATGCGCCGGCGCAGCGCGATCACCAGGCACAGCAGCAGGACGATCGGGATGACCAGCGCCACCGACTCGGTACCCGGGAGATCCTGACCGGCCTCCCCGCGGACGGCCGTGCCCACCACGGAGATCCCGAAGAGGAGGACGGCCCAGAAGCCGTCGACCCATGTCGGGTGCCTGCGGAGGAAGTCATAGAGGCGCTGCACATAACCCAGCGTAGGGAAGCCGGATGCGTGCAGGGGTCAACCGGAGGGCCGATCCCCGCCACGTGCGCGTACTCCCCAAGGTGGAGGCTGCGTTCCCCTGTGCACTTAGCCTGGGCCGGTGACAGCGGAGGCGACGGGCGAGTGGCGCGGTTGGCGGGCGGCGGCGGAGGCCGCCCTCTACGGGCCGGACGGCTTCTACCACCGGCCCGAGGGGCCGGTCGGCCACTTCCGCACGTCCGTCCACGCGTCCCCGCTCTTCGCCGACGCGGTGGCCCGGCTGCTGTGCCGGGTCGACGAGGCCCTGGGCCGGCCGAGGACGCTTCACTTCGTCGACATGGCCGCGGGACGGGGCGAGTTGGTCACCGGTGTCCTGGCCGCGCTCCCGGCCGAGGTGGCGGCCCGCACGCGCGCGTGCGCCGTGGAGAAGGCCGACCGGCCGGCGACCCTGAGTCACCTGATCGAGTGGCTGCCCGAGCCGCCGCGGCCGATCACGGGCCTGCTGTTCGCCAACGAGTGGCTGGACAACGTGCCCGTGGAGGTCGCCGAGGTGGACTCCGCGGGCGTACCGCGCCGGGTCCTCGTACGACGTGACGGGAGCGAGCGCCTCGGGGAGCGGGTCACCGGCGCGCAGGCGCGGTGGCTGGCGCGGTGGTGGCCGTCCGGGGGCGCGCAGGCGGCGGGTCTGCGGGCCGAGATCGGGCTGCCCCGGGACGAGGCCTGGGCCGCCGCCGTCGCGACGCTGGAGCGGGGTCTCGCGGTCGCCGTGGACTACGCGCACACCGCGGGGGCCCGGCCGCCGTTCGGGACGCTCACCGGCTTTCGCGAAGGCCGCGAGACCACGCCCGTGCCGGACGGTACGTGCGACATCACCGCGCATGTCGCGCTGGACGCGTGCGCGGCGGCGTGCCCGCTGCCCGGCACGCGGCTGCTGTCGCAACGCGACGCTCTGCACGCCCTGGGCCTGACGGGCGCACGCCCCCCGCTCGCACTGGCCTCCACCCAGCCGGCCGCCTACGTGCGAGCCCTCGCGAGCGCGGGCGAGGCCGCCGAGCTGACGGCGACGGGTGGACTCGGGGACTTCGGATGGCTGACCCAGCCGGTTGGAATTCCCAACCCACTCGCCGGACCGAACCGAACCGAACCGAATGACCGAACCGAGCTGAGCTGAGCGGCCGGGCTCCTCGGCGCCCCGCCCTACTTGTCGATGTCCCCCACCACGAAGAACATCGACCCGAGGATCGCCACCATGTCCGCGACCAGCGTGCCCGGCAGCAGCTCGACCAGCACCTGGATGTTGTTGTACGAGGCGGACCGCAGCTTCAACCGGTACGGGGTCTTCTCGCCCTTGCTGACCAGGTAGTAGCCGTTGATGCCGAGGGGGTTCTCGGTCCACGCGTACGTGTGGCCCTCGGGGGCCTTGAGCACCTTCGGCAGCCGTTGGTTGATCGGCCCGGGCGGCAGCTCCGCGAGACGGTCGAGGCAGGCGTCGGCGAGGTCCAGGGAGTTGTGGGTCTGCTCCAGCAGGCACTCGAACCGGGCGAGGCAGTCGCCCTCCTCGCGGGTCACCACCTTCAGGACGTCCCCCAGCTCGCCGTACGCGAGATACGGCTCGTCCCGGCGCAGATCGAAGTCCACGCCCGAGCCACGGGCGATCGGCCCGCTCACGCCGTACGCGTGCACGGTTCCCGGTGCCAGAACGCCCACGCCCCGCGTGCGCCCCCGGAAGATCTCGTTGCCGAGCACCAGGTCGTCGAATCGGTCCATGCGCGAGCGCACGTCGGCGACGGCGGCACGCGCGCGGGTGGCCCAGCCGGCCGGAAGGTCCTCCTTCAGGCCTCCCACCCGGTTGAACATGTAGTGCATACGCCCACCGGAGACCTCCTCCATGACGTGCTGGAGTTCCTCACGCTCGGTGAAGGCGTAGAAGATCGGCGTGATCCCGCCCAGCTCCAGGGGGTAGGAGCCCAGGAACATCAGGTGGTTCAGCACCCGGTTGAGCTCGGCGAGGAGCGTCCGGGTCCACACCGCCCGCTCGGGTACCTCCATGCCGAGCATGCGCTCCACGGCGAGGACGACGCCCAGCTCGTTGGAGAAGGCCGACAGCCAGTCGTGGCGGTTGGCGAGCATGACGATCTGGCGGTAGTCGCGGGCCTCGAACAGCTTCTCCGCGCCGCGGTGCATATAGCCGATCACCGGCTCCGCGCTCGTGATGCGCTCGCCGTCGAGGACCAGCTTGAGCCGCAGCACCCCGTGGGTGGACGGGTGCTGGGGCCCGATGTTGAGCACCATGTCGGTGCTCTCCGCGGCGCCGCCGATACCGACCATGGTCTCCGTCGTAGGAGTCATGGACACAGTCTCTCCTACGTACGCTGGCCCCATGGAGACGGGGAGCCCGGAGAACACGGGGACTGCGGGAGACGAGCGGACGGGGGCCGAGGCAGCGGCTGGGGAGGCGGAGCGGGCGGGGAGCGAACCCGCAGGGACCGAACCGGCGGGGACCGAACCCGCGTGGACGGGTCTGCCTCCCGGGCTGCTGCGCATGCGCCGACTGCTGCTGGTGGTGTGGCTGGGGCTGCTGGCGGTCGGCCTCGGCCTGCTGCTCGGCCTGCTGGCCGGGCCCGGCTGGGCCGCCTTCGCGCTGTTGCCGCTGGCGCTGACGGCCTGGGGCTGGGTGATGCTCGGCCGAAACTGGCGTTCCTGGCGCTACGCCGAGCGCGCCGACGACCTGCTGATCAGCCGGGGTGTGCTGTGGCGTGAGGAGACGGTGGTGCCGTACGGCCGGATGCAGCTCGTCGAGGTCACCTCGGGGCCGGTCGAACGGCACTTCGGCCTGGCCAGCGTGCAACTGCACACCGCCGCCGCCGCGACCGACGCCACGATCCCCGGCCTCGACCCGGCCGAGGCGGAACGGCTGCGCGACCGGCTCACCGAGCTGGGCGAGGCCCGATCGGCGGGACTGTGACGGCGCCCGGCGTCGAGGACGCCGTACCCGAGCGGCGACCCGTGTCCGAGCGGCGGCTGCACCCGGTGACGCCGCTCAGGCGCGCGTGGGCTCCGGTCGCCGTGCTCATCGGGTGGGCGGTGCACGACCCGGACCAGGCGCAGCGCCAGCTGACCCGGCTGACCACCATGACCCTGCTGCTCGCGCTCGCCGTGATCATCCCCGCAGCCGCCCTGTACGGCTTCCTCACCTGGTGGTTCACCCACTTCGCGGTGACCGACAGCGAACTGCGCATCCGTACCGGCCTGCTGTTCCGGCGCACCGCGCACATCCGGCTGGAGCGCATCCAGGCCATCGACGTGACCCAGCCGCTGCTCGCGCGCGTGGCGGGCGTGGCGAAGCTCAAACTCGACGTCATAGGCGCGGACAAGAAGGACGAACTCGCCTTCCTGGGCGCGGACGAGGCGCGCACGCTCCGCGCGGAACTCCTCGCCCGCGCCGCCGGATTCGCGCCCGAGACGGCGCACGAGGTGGGTGAGGCGCCCTCGCGGCAGCTGCTGCGCGTGCCACCGGGCGTCCTGGCCGTCTCCCTCGTCCTGACCGGCGCCACCTGGGCCACGCTCGCCGCCGCTGTCGTGGTCCCGACGGTCCTGTGGCTGGTCACGGAGAGCGCGTGGACGGTCCTCGCCGCGGCGGTACCGCTGTTCGGCGCCGCGGGCGCGAGCAGGTGCAGACCGTGCGGATCGTGGAGCCGCTGCTGTGGCGGCGGCGCGGCTGGGTCCGGGTGGAGCTGGACGTGGCCGGCTCCTCCAACTCGGTTCTGCTGCCGGTCGCTCCGCGCGAGGTCGCCGAATCGGTCGTCGCGCGCGTGCTGCCCGGTGTGACCGTGCCCTCGCCCACCGCCCAGTCCCGTCCCCCGCGGCGGGCGGGCCGATGCGTGCCGCTGTGGTGGCGTGGCTACGGGCTGGCCGTCACGGACGCGGTGTTCGCCGCCCGCACCGGCCTGCTCCGGCGCAGCCTCGCGCTCGTACCTCATGCGAAGGTGCAGAGCGTACGGCTGGCCCAGGGGCCGTGGGAGCGGCTGTGGGGCGTCGCCGACGTGCACGTGGACACCGGGGCCGACAAGACGGTGACGGCCCGCCTGCGGGACGCCGGGGAGGCGGCGGAGCTGCTGCGGGCGCAGGCGGAGAGGTCACGTACGGGGCGCAGGGACGCGCGGCCGGACCGGTGGATGGCCTGAGGCCGTTCGCCGAGGGCCCGCGGCGATCGCGCAGGCCCCCAGAGCTCCGTCAGGAGACCGCGCTGCGCAGCCCCTGCACGTCGATCTGCTCGGTCTCGTCGTGCGCCGTCAGGTCGATGACCTGACCGATCCCGCGGGACTCCTCGTCCGCCGGCTTGAACTCGGCCTCGGACTCGGCCTTGTGAAGCGCGAGGGCCTCCTGGCCGACGACGTCGGCGAGGTCCTCGTTCTGCACGGACTCGATCGAGGAGGGCTCCGCGCCGTTCTTCGTGCCGAAGAAGTCGAAGCCGCCCTGGACCGCCGGGCGCCGGACGGGAGTCGCCGGTACGACGGCCACGGCGGTCGGCGCGATGAAGTGCCCCGCGGGCTGCTGGGCCGGAGGCAGCGCGTGCGCCGCCTCGGCGAGCGCGCCCGCCCTGGTGGTGGCGGCCGCGTGCTCGTGCCCGTCGACCGCCTCGGGCTGCCCCTGCGCCTCGTCCTCCTGCGCGGGCTCCGTCCTGGCGGCGCCGGTGGCTTCCGTCCCCGTGACGGACGCCTCCGCGACCCGCGACTCGCCGGCCGCGGCCTCACCGGCGTTGCCGTCGGTGCCGGCCGAACCGGCCTTCACGGCCTCGCCCTTGGCGGGGCCGTGACCCCTGGGGGGCAGGTTCTTCGGGGGCTCGTCCGTGGGGGAGTCGGTCTTCGCGGTTGCGGTTTTCGCGGTTTCGACTGCCTCGATGTCGGCTTCCGCTGTTTCGGCTGCCGCGATGTCGGCTTTCGCGGTGTCGTCGTTCAGGGGGCCACTCGTCAGGGGGCCACTCGTCAGGGGGTCGTGCGTCCGAGAGCCGTGCTCAGCAGAGACGTTCATGCCCAAGTCGCCTTTCGGGGACTCGCCGCCCTCCGTCGCGCCGTCCACCTCCCCGGGCTCGATCTCGGCCTCGGCCTCGGCCTCGGCCCCGGCCTCCGCCGAACCGGCCGCGGCCTCCGCCGACCCGTCCGTCTCCGACACCCCGGCGCCCGCCTCAGCGTCGAACCGCGCCAACGCCGCCCGGGCCCGCAGGAACAGCCGGGACCCCTCGGGCGAGAACACCCCCGGAGCGACCGGCGCCTCATCGGCGGACTCGGCCCCGGCCCCCTCGGACTCGACGTCGGACTTCGCGCCCTCGGCGTCGACAGGGGCAGCCACAGCCCCCGCCTCCTCCGCGGAAGCGGCCGGCGGCAGCGCACGCGTGGGCGTGGTCGCCTCTATCTCCAGCACCCGGCGTTCCTCCAGGACGGTGGCCCGGTCGGCCTCCGCCGTGGCGTACCGGCGCAGCAGCGCCGCGTGCTCGTTGCGCAGTCCCGCGAGTTCCGCGCGCTTGGCCCGCAGCCGCTGCTCCAGCTTGACGCGCAGCTCGCGCGACTCCTCCAGGTCGGTCTCCAGTTCGGCGACCCGCTCCTCGTACCGCCACTCGTCGCTCGCACGCGCGCGCGTGAGGTCGGCGACCCGCTTGCCCGCCTGGGTGTCCCAGCGGCGCAGGACGACCGCGCCGACCACCGCCGTCGCGGCGGCGACCGCCGCGAGGCCGCGCAGCACCATGGGCTCGGTGAACACCCAAGGGGCAAGGGCACAGACGACGGAGACGCCTGCGATCGCCGACGGGGGCAGCAGCCTGTGCAAGGGCGGGGAATGACGGTGACGTCCACGTGGCATGGCCAGAAACTTACCGCGCGTAGGCGAATCTTGGTGCCCCGCCCCGTAAAAACACAGCCATCCCGAGTCGTTCACACGGCATCAGGAATCACACACGCACCGAATTGACCGAGAACCAGGATCACAAACATCGGCCGGTCACGTCATCCGCCGGTCAGGCGCCCGCTCATCCACTCCAGCGTCCCCGGAATCTCCCGCCGCCAGGTGTTGAAGTTGTGCCCTCCGCTTTCGAGGATGATCGACGAGATCCGGGTCAGCTTCGTGGCCTTGACGCGCTCGATGAACTTCAACGTGGCCTTGTAGTTGGATTCTCCAACTTTGCTGCTGCTGACAAGCAGTGAGGTGTCCGGCGCCGGCTTGTGGTCGAGGTACCACCCCAGGTTCGCGGCATTGCGCAGTTCCTCGTCGCCCTGGAAGAGATCGCCCGTCGTGGCGTCGATGGGGGCGTTGTAGTACGCGGAGAGACCGGCCCCCGCGGCGTACACCTCGGGGTGGTGCATGGCGAGCTTCAGCGCGCAGTAGCCGCCCGTCGAATTGCCGATGATCCCCCAACCGCCCGGATCAGCCGCCACCCTGTAGTGACCGCTCACGGCGTCGGGCAGGTCCTTGGCGAAGAACGTCTCGGTCTGCGGGCCGCCGGGAACGTCCACGCACTCGGTGTCCCGCGGCGGCGCCACGGTCGGCCGCATCATCACCAGGATCATCGGCTCCATGCGGCCGTCGGCGGCGAGTCTCGCGGCGGTCCGGGGGTAGTTCAGCTTGTCGACCAGCGCCTGAGCCGTACCCGGATAGCCGGTCAGGACGACGGATGCCGGGAAGGTGCGCTTGCGGTGTTCCGGCTGAAAGTATTCGGGCGGCAGGTAGACGAACGCGGGTGTCGCGATGCGTGACGTACGGCCCACGATGTCGACCTTCTGGATCTGACCGCCCACCTGAGGGCTGCCGCTCGCCGCCCCCGGCACCCGCCGGGTGTCCACCACCCGCAGCGGACCACCCTTCGGCGTGTGGTCGACGACGACGCCCTGCTCCTTCTCCTGCCCGAACAGGTCGGCCCAGCCGGCGTAGAAGCCGAAGGCCTGGTTGGCGGCGAGGCCGACCGCCGCGAACAGCATCAACTGCGTGGAGAGCAGCAGGCCGACACGTCCGCTCACCGCTCGCCAACCGGGCCGCGCCAGCCGCGGCCACAGCCACACCGTGCCGACGAACAGCCCTGTGGCGGTCAGAACCGCCGCCACCAGCACCTTGTCGCTCGTGAGACCCATCGATGGTTACCTGTCCACGCTCTCCGTCCGGGCCACGCGGACACGTCGCCCCCGCGCTGCCTCCCTCACTGCTTCGCAAGGGCTTGCCCCGGACTTTCCTTGGCCTTTGAAACGGTTTTGGGAAGCCGAGTGAACCTCTCCCCGCAAGACACCGTCCTAGAGGGCGCAATGTCGCCGGATGCCCGAATCGGCACCGGATCCAAGGTCTCTCGCAGAACTAATGGGATGCGATGTCTGTCAGGACAGATGTGGAAATGTCGGGCGGGGTTCCGCAACGAGTGAGCCGGATACGGCATCTGTCGGGCCGGGTGCGGCACCTGCTCCGGGGCCCGCGCCCCGAGGCCGTGCCCGTCCTCGTCGGCCGCGCCTGCGCCCTGGTCGGCCTGCTGAACATCGCCGCGGGCGTCTTCCCGCGCTTCCGGCACAGCCGTATGCACGCCATCGCCGAGGTGCTGCCCGGCGCGTTCGGCCCGTTCGCGGCCGCGTTGTCGCTCAGCGCCGGCGTGCTGTTGCTGCTGCTCGCGCACGGCCTCAAGCGGTGCAAGCGGCGGGCCTGGCGCGCGGCGGTCGTCCTGCTCCCGGCGGGAGCGGTGGCGCAGTTCACGTACCGCCACTCCGTGGTGGGCGTCATCATCTCGCTCGCCCTGCTCTGGGCGCTGCTGCGCCACCGCGACCAGTTCGCGGCCCTGCCCGACCCGCGCAGCAGGTGGCGCGCGCTGGCCAACTTCGTCCTCATGGGCGCCGGTTCGCTCGCCCTCGGGCTGGTCATCGTCAGCGCCCACCCGGGCACCCTGGTCGGCGACCCGAGCCTGGCCGACCGCATCGCGCACGTCATCTACGGCCTGTTCGGCTTCGAGGGCCCGGTCGACTACCAGGGCAACACCTCCTGGACGGTCGCCTTCTCCCTGGGCGCCCTCGGCTGGATCACCGCGGTCACCACGATCTACCTCGCGTTCCGCCCCGAGCACCCCGCCGCCCGCCTGACCGAGGACGACGAGGCACGTCTGCGCGCCCTGCTCGACAAGCACGGCGGCCGTGACTCCCTCGGCCACTTCGCGCTGCGCCGCGACAAGGCCGTCGTCTTCTCCCCCAGCGGCAAGGCCGCTGTGACCTACCGTGTCGTCTCCGGCGTGATGCTCGCCAGCGGCGACCCGATCGGCGACGTCGAGGCCTGGCCGGGCGCCATCGAGCGCTTCATGGACGAGGCCAAGGCCCACTCCTGGACCCCGGCCGTCATGGGCTGCTCCGAGACCGGCGCCGAGGTGTGGACCCGTGAGACCGGGCTCGACGCCCTCGAACTGGGCGACGAGGCGGTGGTGGACGTCCCGGATTTCTCGCTCGCCGGCCGCGCGATGCGCAACGTGCGCCAGATGGTCAAGCGCATCGAGCGCGCCGGTTACGAGACCCGGGTACGTCGTGTCCGTGACCTCGGCGAGGCCGAGCTGGAGCGCATCCGTCGCGCCGCCGACGACTGGCGCGGCACCGACACCGAGCGCGGCTTCTCCATGGCGCTCGGCCGCGTCGGTGACCCGGCCGACGGTGACTGCCTCATCGCCACCGCCCACAGGGCCGACGAGGAGCCGGGGCAGTACGGCGACCTCAAGGCGATCCTCCACTTCGTGCCGTGGGGCACGGACGGTGTCTCCCTGGACCTGATGCGCCGCGACCGCTCGGCGGACCCCGGCATGAACGAGCTGCTCATCGTGGCCGCCCTCCAGGCCGCCCCGAGGTTCGGCATCGCGCGCGTGTCGCTCAACTTCGCCATGTTCCGCTCGGCGCTGGCCCGGGGCGAGAAGATCGGCGCGGGCCCGGTGCTGCGCGCCTGGCGCGGCCTGCTGGTGTTCCTCTCCCGCTGGTTCCAGATCGAGTCGCTGTACAAGTTCAACGCCAAGTTCCAGCCCCGCTGGGAGCCCCGCTTCGTGGTCTACCGGGCCTCCGCCGACCTGCCCCGCCTCGGCTTCGCCGCCATGCAGGCGGAGGGCTTCGTGAACCTGGCCCTGCCGCTGCCGCGCTTCCTGCGCCGCCGTTCGACCGCCCCGCGCCCCTGCCCGCACACGGTGGCCGAGCGCGACGTGCGCGCCGCCTGACCGCGACCCCCGTACCGGCCCGAGCGGGAGCCCCACCGCCCCCTGCCCCAGGGCTCCCGCTCGGGCCACGGCCGTCACCGCACTGCCGTGCGCCTGTCGTCGGGATCGTGCCGGCGTCGCGGGCCCCGGCACACCACACTGACCCCGCTCGGGTCGGCCGAGGGGAACCGATCGTCTCGGCCGACCTGATCCAAACCACAGGCCCTAGGCTGAACGTATGAGCAAGCAGAGCGGACGCGGGCGCGTCGCGGGCCTTCCTGAGTGGGACCGCTGCGCGGTCATGGGAGTCGTCAACGTGACCCCCGACTCCTTCTCCGACGGCGGCCGCTGGTTCGACACCACGTCCGCCGTGAAGCACGGGCTGGCCCTGGTGGAGGAGGGCGCCGACCTCGTGGACGTCGGCGGCGAGTCCACCCGGCCCGGCGCCACCCGGGTCGACGAGGACGAGGAACTGCGCCGTGTCATCCCCGTCGTCCGCGGCCTGGCCGCCGAGGGCGTCGCGGTCTCCGTCGACACCATGCGCGCCTCCGTGGCCGAACAGGCCCTCGCCGCCGGGGCCGCCCTCGTCAACGACGTCAGCGGCGGCCTCGCCGACCCCGCGATGATCCCGGTGGTCGCGGACGCCGGCGCCCCCTTCGTCGTCATGCACTGGCGCGGCTTCCTCCAGGGCGGCAACGTCAAGGGCGTCTACGCCGATGTCGTCGCCGAAGTCGTCGAGGAGCTCCACGCGCGCGTGGAGGCCGTTCTGGAGGGCGGCATCGCCCCCGACCGCGTCGTCGTCGACCCGGGCCTCGGCTTCTCCAAGGACGCCGAGCACGACCTCGTCCTGCTCGCCCACCTCGACCGCCTGCTCGCCCTCGGCCGGCCCCTGCTCGTCGCCGCCTCCCGCAAGCGGTTCCTGGGCCGTGTCCTCGCCGGGCCGCAGGCGGCGCCGCCGCCCGCCCGGGAGCGCGACGCCGCCACGGCCGCCGTCTCGGCGCTCGCGGCACACGCCGGGGCGTGGGCGGTACGCGTGCACGAGGTGCGCGCGACCGCGGACGCCGTACGCGTCGCACGCGCTGTCGAGGAGGCGCGCGACGCAGGACACGCGCCAGGCGCGGGTCCCGGGCGCGGCGGCGTGAACGGCTCCGAGGAAACCCGGTGAGCGCCCCACACACCGACGTCGAGCAAGTGGAAGCCGCCAACACGGCCTTCTACGAGGCGATGGAACGCGGCGACTTCGAAGAGCTCTCCTCGTTCTGGCTCACCCCGTCCGACCTGGGCATCGACGAGACCTACCACGACCCGGCCGACGCCGGCGTGGTCTCCTGCGTGCACCCCGGCTGGCCGGTGCTCACCGGTCGCGGCGAGGTGCTGAGGTCGTACGCCCTGATCATGGCGAACACCGACTACATCCAGTTCTTCCTCACCGACGTGCATGTCTCCGTGACCGGCGACACCGCGGTGGTGACCTGCACCGAGAACATCCTCAGCGGCGGTCCCGCCCCCGAGGGCGACGACGAGCTGGGCCCCCTCGTGGGCCAGCTGGTGGTCGCCACGAACGTGTTCCGGCGCACACCCGACGGCTGGAAGATGTGGTCCCACCACGCCTCCCCGGTCCTGGCCGAGAACGACGAGGAAGAGGGCGACACACCCGCCTGAGCGAGCGCGCTGCCTCCTCCACCGCCCCCACCGCCCCCACCGCCCCGACCGGCGCGACCGCACCCAGCAGGACCTGCGGGGCGGCGCAGCAGCAGGCAGCGGCCCGGACGGGTACGAGCGGCCCACGTCGCACCGCGACGGTGGCGGCTCCCCTGCCCCCGGGACGCTTGCGCGGGGTACCTCGGTCGACGGCGGGTGTATGCCGAGCCCATCGCGGGGAAACGTCCGGCGAACCCTGTTCCGGCACAGTGCGGGCACCACCCCGTCGCCCGGCCCCGTCAGTGCCCGCAGGTAGATTCGTTCGAGGCCGGTGTGCCGCCCGCACGTGGCACGGACCGGCCGTCACCGACGATTGCAGGAGTGATTCGCGTGGATCGTGTCGCGCTGCGCGGCCTCAAGGCCCGCGGGCACCACGGGGTGTTCCCCAAGGAACGCGAGGAGGGCCAGACCTTCGTCGTCGACCTCGTCCTGGGCCTGGACACCCGACCGGCCGCCGCCGACGACGACCTGGCGAAGACCGTGCACTACGGCATCGTGGCGGAGGAGGTCGTGGCCGTCGTGCAAGGCGAGCCGGTCGACCTCATCGAAACGCTCGCCGCGCGCATCGCCCAGGCCTGTCTGAAGCACGAAGGGGTCCAGGAGGTCGAGGTCACCGTCCACAAACCGAACGCGCCGATCACGGTCCCCTTCGACGACGTGACCGTCACCATCACCCGGAGCCGAGTATGACCGCACCGTTCATCAAGGGCCCCAGCGACCCGACCGTACAGCCGGTACCCGCCTCCGTCGTCGAGAAGGTCGACGCCGCCGACACCACCCTGCACAACCCCAAACGGGCCGTGCTCTCCCTCGGCTCCAACCTGGGCAACCGCCTGGAGACCCTCCAGGGCGCCGTCGACGCCCTGGCGGACACCCCCGGCCTGCGCATCAAGGGGGTCTCCCCCGTCTACGAGACGGAGCCGTGGGGAGTCGAGCCGGGCAGCCAGCCCTCCTACTTCAACGCGGTCGTGGTCCTGAAGACCACCCTCCCCCCGTCCTCCCTGCTGGAGCGGGCACAAGCGGTCGAGGAGGCCTTCCACCGCGTACGGGACGAGCGCTGGGGCGCGCGCACCCTCGACGTCGACATCGTTTCCTACGCCGACCTCGTCTCCGACGACCCGCAGCTCACCCTCCCCCACCCGCGCGCCCACGAGCGCGCCTTCGTCCTCGCCCCCTGGCACGACCTGGACCCCGAAGCCCGGCTGCCGGGTCGCGGTGCGGTCGCCGACCTGCTCGGCACCGTCACGCGCGAGGGTGTCGTGCCGCGCGAGGACCTGGAACTCCGGCTGCCCGAATAGTCGTTAAGGTCAAGACGACACCGTCCGTCAGGACCCGGGGAGCTGAAGGGACACCGTGAGAGAGCTGCGCATCAGGATGCTGGTCGGCGTGTTCGTCGTCGCCGGAGTCCTGTCCTGGGCGGGCGCCCGCCTGTGGAACTCCGTCGGGACCCTGCCCAGCGTCCCCCTGGCCGCCCCCATCGTGCTCGCCCTGATCGCCGTGGTCCTGCTCGCCACGGCGATCTCGATCCGCGCCCGCCTCAAGGCCCAGCGCGAGCGCCGCCCCGAGGCCAAGGGGGTCGACCCCCTGATGGCCGCCCGGGCGGTGGTCTTCGGCCACGCCAGCGCCCTGGTGGCCGCCCTGGTCTGCGGCATGTACGGCGGCACGGGTGTCTTCCTGCTGGAGTCCCTGGAGGTCCCCGCCCGCCGCGACCAGGCCATCTACGCCGGTTTCTCGGTCCTGGCGGGCATCGCCGTCATAGCGGCGGCCATCTTCCTGGAGCGCGTCTGCAAACTCCCGGAGGACGACGAACACAACGGGGCGGGGACGGCGCCGACGGTGTAGCGCGCGTCCCGCCCGGGCGAGCTGCGGCTCGGTGCGCGGTGTCTCAGTGGGCCATGATGAGGCTCATCGCCTCGTTGCGCGTCGCCGCGTCCCGGAGCTGACCGCGCACCGCCGACGTTATGGTCTGCGCGCCCGGCTTGCGGATGCCGCGCATCGACATGCACATGTGCTCGCACTCGATGACGACGATCACGCCACGTGGCTCGAGAATCTCCATCAGGGAGTCCGCGATCTGAGTGGTGAGACGTTCCTGCACCTGCGGCCGGCGCGCGTACACGTCCACCAGACGAGCCAGCTTGGACAACCCGGTGATCTTGCCCGACGTGGCCGGGATGTACCCGACGTGAGCGACGCCCCGGAACGGGACCAGATGGTGCTCACAGGTGCTGTACACCTCGATGTCCTTCACGAGGACCATCTCGTCGTGCCCGATGTCGAACGTCGTCGTCAGCACGTCCTCGGGCTTCTGCCACAATCCCGCGAAGATCTCCCTGTAGGCCCTCGCCACCCGGGCCGGCGTCTCCTTCAGCCCCTCGCGGTCAGGGTCCTCGCCGACCGCGATCAGCAGTTCGCGTACGGCGTTCTCGGCGCGCTTCTCGTCGAACTCACCGATGCGGCCCTCGCCGTCCAGCGTCACGGGGTCGGTCATGTGGTGCCTCGTTCCTCTGCGGGTGGCGCGTGTGGGTCACGCGTCTGAACTGCGGGCATACGGAAAATGCCGCGCCCCCCAGGCTAGAACCAGGGGGGCGCGGCATCCATTCCGGGCGGTGGGGTCACCGGCTCCGGGACATCAGCTCTCCGGGCGCTCCTCAGGAGCAGGCTCGACCGCCGGGGCGGGCTCCGTCACCGTCGACTTGGCGGTGGAGATCGCCGGCGTCGCGCCGTTCGCTCCGTTCGTCAGTGCGAGCTCCTTGGGGGAGAGCACCGGCGGACGGGTGGACGGCGTGCGGCGGGAGGAACCGGTCCAGGCGGGCCGCGGCGGGCGCTTGACGATCGGCGCGAAGATCTCGGCGATCTCCTCCTTGCCCAGGGTCTCCTTCTCCAGGAGGGCCAGGACGAGGTTGTCGAGCACGTCGCGGTTCTCGACCAGGATCTCCCAGGCTTCGTTGTGCGCGTTCTCGATGAGCTTCTTGACTTCCTCGTCCACCAGCGCGGCGACCTCTTCCGAGTAGTCGCGCTGGTGAGCCATCTCACGTCCGAGGAACGGCTCGGTGTTGTCGCCACCGAACTTGATCGCGCCCAGACGCTCGGTCATGCCGTACTGCGTGACCATCGCGCGAGCCGTGGCCGTGGCCTTTTCGATGTCGTTCGCCGCGCCCGTGGTCGGGTCGTGGAAGACGAGCTCCTCGGCCGCGCGCCCGCCCAGCATGTAGGCCAGCTGGTCCAGCATCTCGTTGCGCGTGGTGGAGTACTTGTCCTCGTCCGGCAGGACCATCGTGTAGCCGAGGGCCCGGCCTCTCGACAGGATCGTGATCTTGTGGACCGGGTCGGAGTTCGGTGAGGCCGCCGCGACCAGGGCGTGTCCGCCCTCGTGGTACGCGGTGATCTTCTTCTCCTTGTCCGACATGATCCGGGTCCGCTTCTGCGGGCCCGCCACGACGCGGTCGATGGCCTCGTCCAGCATGTGGTTGTCGATCAGCTTCTTGTCCGAGCGGGCCGTGAGCAGGGCCGCCTCGTTGAGGACGTTGCTCAGGTCCGCGCCGGTGAAGCCGGGGGTGCGGCGGGCGACCGCCGACAGGTCGACGTCGGGGGCGACCGGCTTGCCCTTCTGGTGGACCTTGAGGATCTCCAGACGGCCCTGCATGTCCGGGCGGTCGACCGCGATCTGGCGGTCGAAGCGGCCGGGGCGCAGGAGGGCCGGGTCGAGGATGTCGGGCCGGTTCGTCGCGGCGATGAGGATCACGCCGCCCTTGACGTCGAAGCCGTCCATCTCGACGAGCAGCTGGTTCAGGGTCTGCTCGCGCTCGTCGTGACCACCGCCGAGGCCGGCGCCGCGGTGGCGGCCGACCGCGTCGATCTCGTCGACGAAGACGATCGCCGGGGCGTTCGCCTTGGCCTGCTCGAACAGGTCACGGACTCGGGAGGCACCGACACCGACGAACATCTCGACGAAGTCGGAACCGGAGATCGAGTAGAAGGGGACGCCCGCCTCGCCGGCGACGGCGCGCGCGAGCAGGGTCTTACCGGTTCCGGGCGGGCCGTACAGCAGTACGCCCTTGGGGATCTTCGCCCCGACGGCCTGGAACTTGGCCGGCTCCTGGAGGAACTCCTTGATCTCGTGGAGCTCCTCGACGGCCTCGTCCGAGCCGGCGACGTCGGCGAACGTCGTCTTGGGGGTGTCCTTGGTGATGAGCTTGGCCTTGGACTTGCCGAAGTTCATGACCCGGGAGCCGCCGCCCTGCATCTGATTCATCAGGAACAGGAAGACGACCACGATGAGGACGAAGGGAAGCAGCGAGAGCAGGATGCCGACGAACGGGTTCTGCTTGGACGGCGAGACCGTGTAGCCGTCCGGGATCTGCTTTTCCTGGTACTTGTTCTGCAGCGAGCTGGCGATGGTCACGCCCTGGTCGCCGATGTAGCTGGCCTGGATCTTGGTGGCGTCCTCGATCTTGACGCCGTCCTTGAGCTGGACCTTGATGGTGTTCTCGTCGCCAGTGGTCAGCTTGGCCGACTCGACCTTGTTCTCATTGATCGCCTGGACGACCTGGCCGGTGTCCACCGTCTTGTAGCCGCCGGACGAGCCGACGACCTGCATCAACACGACCACGGCAAGGACGGCCAGCACGATCCACATGACCGGCCCACGGAAGTATCGCTTCACGTCCATCCATACGGAGCGGTATCGCCCCGTCCCTCCTGCCATAGTGAGTTTGATAAGACAGTTCTTCTGACGGTACCCCAGCTTCGGCGCCCATAGCCGCACGGACGGCTGGCAAGCCCGTCTGCATGCTCCAACGCGGCGCGGCCCGCCGGGGTTCCCGATCTTCGTGGGCGCTTGGGCCCTTCGGGTCCGGCTTCCCCGGACCGCCGGACTCAGCCGCCGTACACGTGGGGCGCGAGCGTACCGACGAACGGGAGGTTGCGGTACTTCTCGGCGTAGTCGAGGCCGTAGCCGACGACGAACTCGTTGGGGATGTCGAAGCCGACCCACTCGACGTCGATGGCGACCTTGGCGGCGTCCGGCTTGCGCAGCAGGGTGCACACCTTGAGCGACTCGGGCTCGCGGGAGCCGAGGTTGGACAGCAGCCAGGACAGCGTCAGGCCGGAGTCGATGATGTCCTCGACGATCAGGACGTGCTTGCCCTTGATGTCGGTGTCGAGGTCCTTGAGGATCCGCACGACCCCGGAGGACTGGGTGCCCGCGCCGTACGACGACACGGCCATCCAGTCCATGGTGACAGGGGTGGACAGCGCCCGGGCGAGGTCGGCCATGACCATCACCGCGCCCTTGAGGACACCGACGATGAGCAGGTCCTTGCCCTCGTACTCCGCGTCGATCTTCGCGGCCAGCTCGGCCAGCTTCGCGTCGATCTCTTCCTTGGTGATGAGTACCTGCTTGAGGTCGGCACCCATGTCTTTCGCGTCCACCCGCATCACTTTCGGTCGGTCGTCCCACCGGCTTCCCCGCCCCTCCGTCCGGTGTGCGGAGGGGTCGGGATTCAGCCTTGCCGAATCACCAGTCTGCCACCCTGGCGCTGGGCGACGACTTTGCCGGGGAGATTGATGGCTCCCTGGCCGCGCCAGCCGGTGATGAGGCGGTCCACTTCCTCGATGTGACGGGCGAAGAGGGCACCGGCGGGCGCACCGGCCTCGATGGCGGCACGGCGCAGGATGCGGCGGCGGACGGCGGGCGGCAGCGCGTACAACTTGGCGCACTCCAGGAGCCCGGCCGCGTCGCGTACGGCGGCCTCGGCCTGGCCGGCCCAGGCGTCGAGGGCGTCGGCGTCGTCGCGGGAGAGCTGGGCGGTGCGCGCGAGGGCCTCGACGACGCCCTTGCCGAGCGCCTTCTCCAGGGCGGGCAGGCCCTCGTGGCGCAGGCGGGAGCGGGTGTAGGCGGGGTCCGCGTTGTGGGGGTCGTCCCAGACGGGCAGGGACTGGACCATGCACGCCTTACGGGCGGTCTGCCGGTCGAGTCCGAGGAAGGGGCGGCGGTAACGGCCGCCGGCCCCCGAGACCGCGGCCATTCCGGACAGGGAGCGGATGCCGGAGCCGCGGGCGAGACCGAGCAGGACGGTCTCGGCCTGGTCGTCGCGGGTGTGGCCGAGGAGAACGGCGCGGGCGTCATGGCGTACGGCCGCCTCGTCGAGGGCGGCGTAGCGGGCGTCGCGGGCGGCGGCCTCGGGTCCGCCCGCGCGGCCGACGGTGACGGCGATGGACTCGACCGGGTCGAGGCCGAGTTCGCGCAGACGCAGGACCACTTCCTCGGCGCGCAGGTCGGAGCCGGGCTGCAGGCCGTGGTCGATGGTGACGCCACCGGCGCGGATGCCGAGCTTGGGGGCTTCGAAGGCGAGCGCGGAGGCGAGGGCCATGGAGTCGGCGCCGCCGGAGCACGCGACGAGCACGAGCGGGGAGGGGGGTCGCTCGTGCGGTGCGGTGCTCGGGGGTTCCGCCGAGGTGACGCGGGGGAGCTCGTGCGACGGCTCGCGCGCCGTGGTGTCGTCCGTGGCAGCGGCGCGTGTGAGGTCGGACGCGGCCGGGGCGGTCGGGGTGCCGGCCGGCGTGGCGTACGAGACCGCCGCGCGCGGACTGCCGGGCGGGGTGGTGTCGGTGATGCGGCTGTGTTCGTCGAGGATGTCGTGGAGGACGCGGCGGACCGCCAGGCGTATCGCCGCGACCGCAGGATGGGGACCCATGTCCGGTTCCCTTCATGAAATTGTCGGGGGGTGAGCCCGAGCTCGGTCACTCAGAGTGTGTAGATGGTGACAGAACCGGGCCGTTCCCCGAGCATTGCACGCCTACCCATGGCTCACGGTCCCTCGGACGGGTGATTGAAGGGGCGTTCGCCTGCCGACGGCGGGATCCGGTTCACGACCTTCGTATGAGATGCACAACTCCCTGCGGGTTTCACGACTCGGCCTTGCGGTGCACCCGCGCGATCCAGTCCGCCGGTTTGGAGATCTCCGCCTTGGTCGGGAGGGTGTTCGGGGAGGTCCACACGCGGTTGAAGCCGTCCATGCCGACCTGGTCCACGACAGCCCGCACGAAGCGTTCGCCGTCGCGGTACTGCCGGAGTTTGGCGTCCAGTCCGAGCAGCTTGCGCAGGGCGAGGTCCAGACGGGAGGCGCCCTTGGCGCGCCGCTGCTGGAATTTCTCGCGGATCTCCGCGACGGACGGCACGACCTGGGGGCCTACGCCGTCCATCACGAAGTCGGCGTGGCCTTCGAGCAGCGACATCACGGCGGTGAGGCGGCCGAGGATCTCGCGCTGCGCCGGGGTCTGCACCAGTTCGACGAAGGACCGTCCGCCGTCGTCCTCCTCGGCCTCCGGCCGGCTGCCCGCGAGGGACTGGGCTGCCTCGCGGATGCGTTCGAGGACGGTCATGGGGTCGACGTCGGTCTCCCCCAAGAAAGACTGGATTTCGCCCTCCAGGTGGTCGCGCAGCCACGGCACCGCGCTGAACTGCGTGCGGTGGGTCTCCTCGTGCAGGCAGACCCACAGGCGGAAGTCGTGCGGGTGCACGTCGAGTTCGCGCTCCACGTGCACGATGTTCGGGGCGACGAGGAGGAGTCGGCCGCCGCCGTTCTCGCCCGCGGGGAGTTCGCGGGTGGCGGGGGCGAAGGTCTCGTACTGGCCGAGGACGCGGGAGGCGAGGAAGGACAGCAGCATGCCGAGTTCGACGCCGGTGACCTTGCCGCCGACGGCACCGAGGACGGCGCCGCCGGTGCTGCCGCCGCGCCGCTCCTGCATCTTCTCCAGCAGGGGCTTGAGGATCTCGCGGAACCCGGCGACGTTCGCCCGCACCCAGCCGGGCCGGTCGACGACCAGGACGGGGGTGTCGTGAACGTCCTCCGTGCCCATACGAGTGAAGCCCCGGACGTGTTCCTCCGAGGCTTTGGCATGTCGGCGCAGCTCGGCGACGACGGCCCGGGCCTCGTCGCGGCTCACCTCGGGGCCCGGCCGTACGAGCCGGGTCGCGGTCGCCACCGCGAGATTCCAGTCGACCATCTCGGCACCACCGATGCTCGTCATGTGTCAACCGTACGTGAGCGTTCCCGCTGGGGGCAGGCCACGCGGGGCGGCGGGGCCGCGGTGCCCTCCGAGGGCGCGCGCCGTCGGGGGTGGCGGTGGCGGGGCGCCGCGGTCAGCGGCACCCGCAGGACGCCAGTGCCGTCACGGCCTTGTCCAGGGCCGACTGCGCTGCCGCCGGGTCGGTCGTGTTGGTGGCCAGGAGGGCGAAGGACAGCAGCCTGCCGTCCTGGTCGACCACCGTGCCGGCCAGGGCGTTCACCCCTGTCAGGGTGCCGGTCTTGGCTCGTACGACGCCTGCGGGGCCGTCCGTGTAGCGGCTGGTCAGGGTGCCGGTGAAGCCGGCGACGGGCAGGCCCGTGAGGGTGGGGCGCAGTTCGGGGTGGGTCGGGTCGGCGGCCTTGGCCAGGAGGGTCGCCAGGAGGCCCGGGGTGAGTTTGTCGGCGCGGTCCAGGCCGCTGCCGTCCTTGACGTCGACGCCGGACATCGGCAGGCCCAGCTTCTTCAGCTGGGCCTCGATCGCCGCTCCGGCGCCGGCGTAGTCGGCGCGTTCGCCGCCGGCCACGGCCGTCTGGCGGGCCAGGGCCTCGCCGATGTCGTTGTCGCTGTTGGTGAGCATGCGCTCGACCAGGGCGGAGAGCGGGGGCGAGGACACCTCGGCGAGGGCCTCGGCGCGGTCGGTCGCCTTGGACGGGCCGGGGGACGTCGTCCTGATGCCGTGGTCGGCGAGGAAGGAGGCGAACCTGTCCGCCGCGTCCTTCGCCGGGTCGGCCACCCGTGGTGCCGGGCCCCTCGTGGAGTCGTCGGTGCGGGCCTCGTCGGCCATGAGGGCGGTGATCGGGGCGAGGTTGTCGTTCACTCCGATGGGGTGCAGTGCGGGGCCCTCGTACAGCGTGGTGTCGTACGAGAGGGTGACCTCGCGCAGGTCGCGCTTCTTCAGCGCGCGTGCCGTCGCGTCGGCCAGGTCGCGCAGGCTCGCCCAGCCCTTGGTCTGCTTGCGGGCCGTCAGGGTGGGGTCGCCGCCGCCGACGAGGACCAGTTCCCCGGTGTCGGGTTCCAGGGCGGTGCGGGTGGTGAGGCGGTGGTCGGGGCCCAGCGCGGCCAGCGCCGCCGCGGCGGTGGCGATCTTCGTCGTCGAGGCGGGGGTGAGGGAGGCGGTGGCTCCCGCGCCGTAGAGGCGCTTGCCGGTGGCCACGTCCACGATCGCGGCGGCGGCGCGGGTGCCGAGTTCGGGCACGTCCAGCAGCGGGTCGAGGACGTCGGCGAGGGCTCGGCCGTCCGGCGCCGACTTCACGGTGTCGACGCCGCCGCCCAGGCCGGTGAGGACGGCGGGCGCGCTGGGGGCGGGGCGGGGCCCCTCGGCGGTCGTGCCGGACGTCTCGGGACGACCGTGATCTGCGCCACCCGTGCGCTCCCGGGCGGCCGCCCAGTCCCGCTCGGCCGTACGCTGACCGGTGGAGTCCCAGGGGCCGACGGTGGTCACCACTCCGGCGGCCAGGGCCAGTCCGGCGGTGGCGGCGCCCGCGGTGTACTGCCAGGTCTTCGGCCCTCGTGACCGCGTGACCTGCGGGGTGACGGCTCGCGTGATCCGTGCGAACCGCGGTTTCGCGGCCGTCGCGGCGCGTGCGAGACGGGGGCGTACGGCGTCCGCGGCTTGTGCCAGACGCGGTCGTACGGCGCTCGCGACCCGCGTCACCCGCGGCCCCGCGGCCCGCCAAGGCCTCAGCTTGGGCACGACCACCAGCCCCTTTCGCGATCACACACCTGCGTGAGGGACACTTAACCACCAGAACTATGTGTTGATCATGGAGGAGCCACCGGTGGAGTTCGACGTCACGATCGAGATTCCGAAGGGTTCGCGGAACAAGTACGAGGTGGACCACGAGACCGGTCGGATCCGCCTGGACCGTCGACTCTTCACTTCGACCGCCTACCCGACCGACTACGGCTTCGTCGAGAACACCCTCGGCGAGGACGGCGACCCGCTGGACGCGCTGGTCATCCTGGACGAGCCGACGTTCCCGGGCTGCCTCATCAAGTGCCGCGCGATCGGCATGTTCCGTATGACGGACGAGGCGGGCGGCGACGACAAGCTGCTGTGCGTGCCGGCGACGGACCCGCGTGTGGAGCACCTGCGTGACATCCACCACGTGTCCGAGTTCGACCGCCTGGAGATCCAGCACTTCTTCGAGGTCTACAAGGACCTGGAGCCCGGCAAGTCCGTCGAGGGCGCCAACTGGGTGGGCCGTGTCGACGCCGAGATCGAGATCGAGCGCTCGTACAAGCGGTTCAAGGAGCAGGGCGGCCACTGAGCACCCCCGCTTTCGGACATATTGAACGGGCCGCACGCGCATGCGCGTGCGGCCCGTTCGTGTGTCTGTGCGCATACTGAGTGCGGCAGGAGGTGTCGTACGAGGAGCGCTACGCACGTGACGGACGTGGAGGACCGCAAACCGCAGTCGGACGAGGCGAGGATGGCCTTCAGGCCACCGGCCGGCGTCGAGGTGGGGGACAGCGAGTCGGAGACCACCTCCGAGTTCGCCCTTCCCAAGGGGCTCGGGGTCCCGCAGACGCCGGTCCAGGAGCCGGAGAGGTCGGCGTTCAGCACACCGAGGGTCTACAGCGTCGAGGACGCACCGCCGGCGTTCACCCCCGCCACCGGCATCCCACGGGTCAGCCTGACCAAGGACCTGCCCTGGCAGGACCGGATGCGCACGATGCTGCGTATGCCGGTGGCCGAGCGGCCGGCGCCGGAGCGGATGCCGAAGGCGGAGGAGGACGAGGGCCCGGCCGTCCCGCGCGTGCTCGACCTGACGCTGCGTATCGGCGAGCTGCTGCTGGCGGGCGGCGAGGGCGCGGAGGACGTGGAGGCGGCGATGTTCGCGGTCTGCCGGTCCTACGGCCTGGACCGCTGCGAGCCGAACGTCACCTTCACCCTGCTGTCGATCTCGTACCAGCCGTCGCTGGTGGACGACCCGGTGTCGGCGTCGCGTACGGTACGCCGCCGCGGCACCGACTACACCCGGCTGGCGGCCGTGTACCGGCTCGTGGACGAACTCAGCGACCCCGAGACCCACTTCTCCCTGGAGGAGGCCTACCGGCGGCTCGCGGAGATCCGGCGCAACCGGCACCCGTATCCCACCTGGGTGCTGACCGGGGCGAGCGGGCTGCTGGCGGGAGCGGCGTCCGTGCTGGTCGGCGGTGATCTGGTCGTCTTCGTCGCCGCCATGGTGGGCGCGATGCTCGGGGACCGGCTGGCGTGGCTGTGCGCGGGGCGCGGGCTGCCGGAGTTCTACCAGTTCACCGTGGCCGCGATGCCGCCGGCCGCGATAGGGGTCGCGCTGACGCTCGCGCACGTCGATGTGAAGGCGTCCGCGGTGATCACCGGTGGGCTGTTCGCGCTGCTGCCGGGGCGGGCGCTGGTGGCGGGGGTGCAGGACGGGCTGACCGGGTTCTACATCACCGCCTCCGCGCGCCTGCTGGAGGTCATGTACTTCTTCGTCGGCATCGTCGTCGGCGTGCTGGTGATCCTGTACTTCGGCGTGAACCTGGGCGCCAAGCTCAACCCGGACGCGGCGCTGCACATCTCCGAGCGGCCGTACTGGCAGATCGGCGCGTCGATGCTGCTGTCGCTGACGTTCGCGGTGCTGCTTCAGCAGGAACGATCCACCGTGCTCGCCGTGACGCTCAACGGGGGTGTCGCGTGGGTGGTGTACGGCGCGATGCACTATGCCGGTGAGCTGTCACCGGTCGCGTCGACGGCTGTGGCGGCCGGTGTGGTCGGGTTGTTCGGGCAGCTGATGGCTCGGTACCGGTTCGCCTCGGCGCTGCCGTACACGACTGCCGCGATCGGTCCGCTGCTGCCCGGATCCGCCACGTACTTCGGGCTGCTGTCGATCGCGCAGAACAAGGTCGACGCCGGGCTGGTGTCGCTGGCCACGGCGGCTTCCCTGGCCATGGCCATCGCGATCGGGGTGAACCTCGGGTCGGAGATCTCGCGGATGTTCCTGCGGATTCCGGGTGGAGCGGATTCCGGGCGCAAGGCAGCCAAGCGGACGCGGGGCTTCTGACGCCGTAGCGCCTGGGCCCCGCGCCCCTCACCGGCGTCTCAGTAGCCCTGTCCGGGCGGGTACTGCTGGTTGTGCTGGTTGCCGTACGGCTGCTGGCTGCCGTACGGCTGCTGGCTGCCGTACGGCTGCTGGTTTCCGTAGCCCTGCGGGTACTGCTGGGCGTACGGCTGCTGCTGGGGCTGCTGGTCGTGGTACTGCTCGTCGTAGCCGTACGGCCGGCCGCCCTGGTCGCCGTAGTGCTGCTGGGGCTGGTCGTCGGACGGGATGCGGCGGAGCTGGGTCGTCGCGTCGTCCATCCGGGGGGCCTGCTGGGGCTGTGCGGCCGGGGCCTCGGCCGCCGCGCGCTTCTTCTTCGCACGCTCCCGCAGGTACTCGATGATGATCGGGACCACGGAGACGAAGACGATCAGGACGAGGATCGCCTCGACGTTCTTGTTGATGAAGTCGATCTGCCCGAGCCAGTAGCCCGCGACGGTGACGCCGACGCCCCAGGCGATGCCGCCGATGACGTTGTACGTCAGGAACGTGCGGTACTGCATACGGCCGGCGCCCGCCACGATGGGGGCGAAGGTGCGCACGATCGGCACGAAGCGGGCCAGGACGATCGCCTTGGGGCCGTACTTCTCCATGAACTCGTGGGCTTTGTCCAGATTCTCCTGTTTGAAGAGCCTGGAGTTCGGGCGGTTGAAGAGCTTCGGTCCGAGGAACTTGCCGATCATGTAACCGACCTGGTCACCGATGACGGCGGCCAGCACGATGAGCGTGCAGACCAGCCACAGGGGCTGGCTGATGTACTCACCCTGCGCCACGAAGAGGCCCGCCGTGAACAGCAGCGAGTCGCCGGGCAGGAACGCGAAGAGGCCCGACTCGGCGAAGACGATCAGCAGGATGCCCGGGAGGCTGAAGGTCTCGATCAGATAATGCGGGTCGAGCCACTCGGGGCCGAGCGCAAGCGTGGTCACGGGATGTGGCTCCTGCTGAGTGGGGGCGGGCGGGGTGCAGCTGGCTGCTCAATTATCAACGCCGCACCGGGTGCCCAGGTTCCATGGACCCCCTCAGGATGCACTGTGCCCCCGCTGGGACAAAGCTGTGCTGTATGGGTATCGAAGAGTACGGCGGCGGGCAGGGACCCCGGCCCGACGTCCTTGTAGTGACCACGAACGACGTCCCCGGCCATCGCGTCACCGAGGTCCTCGGCGAGGTCTTCGGACTGACCGTGCGCTCCCGGCATGTCGGCAGCCAGATCGGCGCCGGGCTGAAGTCGCTGGTCGGCGGTGAACTCAAAGGGCTCACCAAGACGCTCGTGGAGACCCGCAACCAGGCCATGGAACGGCTCGTGGAGCAGGCACGCGCGCGGGGCGCCAACGGCGTCCTGGCGTTCCGCTTCGACGTGACCGAGGCCGCCGACGTGGGCACCGAGGTGTGTGCCTACGGGACCGCGGTGGTCCTGGCCCGGGAGTGACCCGTACGGGGTCCCGGGCCAGGGATCAGGAGGTGTGGCGGGCCGCGTTGGCCAGGATGGCGTCCTTCATGTAGGCCGCGAGGCCCGGCTTGGCCGCGTCGATGTTGCGCGTGAACCGCTCGTCCGCCACGTACATCTCACCGAGGCAGGTGTGTATCTCGTACCCGCAGTCGTAGTGGTTGCGGGAGATTCCACGGCGGTGCTCCTCGGCGGCGTCCATGGCCGCCTCACAGTCCGCCGGCTCACCGGCCTCCATCAGCGCGACGAAACGCCGGGTGAGCTCCTCGGCCTCGCGCTGGATGCGCAGCCAGTCCTCCTTGGTGTAGGAGGCGGCGCGCTGCTGGGACTGCCGGTAGGCGTCGGTGTCGCCCCAGCGCTGCTGCACCTCCTCCTCGTACTGTTCGGGGTCGAAGTCCCCGAACACCTCGAACTTCTCCTGCGGTGTGAGGTTGATCCCCATCGTGCGTGCCTCCATGGCGTGCTCCACGGCCTCCGCCATCTTCTGCAGCTTCTCGATCCGGGCGGTCAGCAGCTCGTGCTGCCGGCGCAGGTGTTCGCGCGGGTCCGCGTCCGGGTCGTCGAGCAGGGCGGCGACCTCTTCGAGCGGGAAGCCGAGCTCGCGGTAGAACAGGATCTGCTGCAGCCGGTCGAGGTCGCCGTCGCTGTAGCGCCGGTGTCCCGCGTGGCTGCGCTCGCTGGGCGCGAGCAGGCCGATGGCGTCGTAGTGGTGCAGCGTGCGCACGGTCACTCCGGCGAAGCCCGCCACCTGTCCCACGGAGTAGCTCACTTCCGCTCCCTTCTCGGTACGCACTCCACGGTGGGCCCTCACGTGGCGTGAGGTGCAAGCCCGACGGTACGGACCTACCGTCGTATGCATGCCACTGCATCGTGGGGACAGCGAGGGACCGGACGAGGAGGGCGGCCGGGGCAGACTCGCCGTCAATCCCTTCTACGGTGAGGCGAACCCGGTCGTCGCCATGACCGAGGCCCCGCCCCGGCACCGGCTGCCGCGCTCTCCCCTGCCGCCGTCGACGGCGTACCAGCTGGTCCACGACGAACTGATGCTGGACGGCAACTCCCGGCTCAACCTGGCCACCTTCGTCACGACCTGGATGGAGCCGCAGGCCGGGGTGCTGATGGCGGAGTGCCGGGACAAGAACATGATCGACAAGGACGAGTACCCGCGCACCGCCGAGCTGGAACGGCGCTGTGTGGCGATGCTCGCCGACCTGTGGCACGCGCCCGACCCCTCGGCCGCCGTGGGCTGCTCCACCACCGGTTCCAGCGAGGCGTGCATGCTCGCCGGGATGGCGCTCAAGCGGCGCTGGGCGCGGCGCAACGCCGACCGGTATCCGGGTGCCCGCCCCAACCTCGTGATGGGCGTCAACGTCCAGGTCTGCTGGGAGAAGTTCTGCACCTTCTGGGAGGTGGAGGCGCGGCAGGTGCCCATGGAGGGCGAGCGGTTCCATCTCGATCCGCAGGCGGCGGCCGAGCTGTGCGACGAGAACACCATCGGGGTGGTCGGGATCCTCGGCTCCACCTTCGACGGGTCCTACGAGCCCGTCGAGGAGCTGTGCGCGGCCCTCGACGCCCTGCAGGAGCGGACCGGGCTCGACGTCCCGGTGCATGTGGACGGGGCGTCGGGCGCCATGGTCGCGCCCTTCCTCGACGAAGAGCTGGTGTGGGACTTCCGGTTGCCGAGAGTCGCCTCCATCAACACCTCGGGCCACAAGTACGGGCTGGTCTACCCCGGTGTCGGCTGGGCGCTGTGGCGGGACCAGGAGGCCCTGCCCGAGGAGCTGGTGTTCCGCGTCAACTACCTGGGCGGTGACATGCCGACCTTCGCGCTGAACTTCTCCCGCCCGGGCGCGCAGGTCGTCGCGCAGTACTACTCGTTCCTGCGGCTGGGCCGGGAGGGGTACCGGGCCGTGCAGCAGGCGGCCAGGGACGTGGCCCGGAAGGTCGCCCGGGCGGTGGACCGGTTGGACGACTTCCGGCTGCTGACCAGGGGCGACGAGTTGCCGGTCTTCGCCTTCACGACGGCGCCTCAGGTGCGGGCGTACGACGTCTTCGACGTCTCCCGGCGGCTGCGGGAGAAGGGCTGGCTGGTCCCCGCGTACACCTTCCCGCCGAACCGGGAGGACCTGTCCGTCCTCAGGGTCGTCTGCCGCAACGGGTTCTCCGAGGACCTCGCCGAGCTGTTCGCGGAGGACCTGGGCCGGCTGCTGCCGGAGCTGCGCCGGCAGCCGCGGCCCCTGACCCGGGACAAGGACGCGGCCACCGGCTTCCACCACTAGCGCCTGGTCCGACCGCGGCCCTAACGGCTCAGGCGCGCGTACCGCCGTACCGCGAGCGGGAAGAACACCGCCAGGAGCAGCAGCGGCCACACGATCGCCGCTGGGACGTGGTCGGTGCCCGCACCGCGGAACAGGTCGCGTACGGCCGTCGCCGTGTGGGACATCGGGTTCCACTCGACGACGGTTCCCAGCCAGTCCGGCATGGTCCGGGGCAGGGCGAGGGCGTTGGACAGGAAGCCGATCGGCCAGACCAGGATCTGCACCGCCTGCACCATCTCCGGCTTCCCTGCGACCAGGGCGAGGTGGATACCGATCCACAGCATGGCGAATCGGAACAACAGCAGCAGTCCGACCGCGCCCAGGAAGGCGCCCGGGCCGCCGTCCGGACGCCAGCCGAGCGCATGGCCGATGCCCATCAGGACGAACACGGCGAGCGCCGACTGGAGCATGTCGGCCGTCGAACGGCCCACCAGGACCGCGCCGTTGGCCATCGGCATCGACCGGAAGCGGTCGACGACGCCCTTGTCGAGGTCCTGGGTGACCGCGATCATCGTGCCTTCGAGGCCGAAGGCCATGGTGAGCGCGAGCATGCCGGGCAGCAGGTAGTCGATGTAGGAGCCCTGGACGCCCCGGCCACCGCCGATGAGGTAGCCGAACATCAGCAGCAGCATCACGGGGAACACCAGGTTGACCACGACCTGCACGGGCTGCCGCGCCCAGTGGGCGAGTTCACGGCGGGTCATGGTCCAGGAGTCGGTCAGGGCGTGGGCGCTCATGCTCATGCGGGCTCCTTCACTCGGCGGTCGTCTCCCGTGAGGTGCAGGAACACCTCGTCCAGCGTCGGCCGGCGCAGTGCGATGTCCTCCGCCTCGATTCCGGCCCGCTCCAGGGCCCGTACGACGCCGGAGAGCGCCGCCATCCGGTCGCTGACCGCGGCGCTGAGCAGGCGGCGGTCGGCGTCGACGCGCACGTCGTCCTTCGGTACGGGCAGCACGGCCACGGCCGCGCCCAGCTGACCGGCGTCACGCAGGACGACATCGATGCGGTCACCGCCGGTCAGCGCCTTGAGCTGGTCCGCGGTGCCGTCGGCGATGACGCGGCCGGCGTCGACGACACAGATGCGGTCGGCGAGTTGGTCGGCCTCCTCCAGGTACTGGGTGGTGAGCAGGACCGTCGTGCCGCCGCCGACCAGCGAGCGGACGGCGGACCAGACCTCCGCACGACCGCGCGGGTCGAGGCCGGTGGTGGGTTCGTCGAGGAAGAGCACCTGCGGCTCGGTGATGAGCGAGGTCGCGAGGTCCAGACGCCGGCGCATGCCGCCGCTGTACCGCTTGACCGGCTTGCGCCCGGTGTCGGCGAGGCCGAAGCGCTCCAGGAGCTCGCCTGCCCGCACGCGCGCGCGGCGGGCGCCCAGATGGGAGAGGCGGCCGAACATCTCCAGGTTCTGGTGACCGTCCAGTTCCTCGTCCAGCGCCGTGTGCTGACCGAGGAGGCCGATGCGCAGGCGGACCTCGTACGCCTGGCGGAGCACGTCGTGCCCGGCCACCTCGACACGGCCGCTGTCCGGCCGCAGCAGCGTGGACAGGACGCGGACCAGCGTCGTCTTGCCCGCGCCGTTCGGGCCGAGCACTGCGTGCACCGTGCCGCGGGCGACCCGGAGGTCGAGCCCGTCCAGTGCGTGCCTGCCGTTCTTGCCGCCGTACTTCTTGCGTGCCCCTTCGACGATGATCGCGGGGTCGGCCACTGACACTCCTTCGCTAGTCAAACTTGACTACAGCTCGAAGCTAATACCCTGGACCCGCATTAGTCAAACTTGATTAATGAGGATCCTCGGGATGCCGCTCCCCCGTCGCGTACGGGTTCTCCTGATCCTCGGCGAGGATGCCGACGAACGGTTCGCCCTCACCGGAGAAGGTGTAGGCGCCGCCCCGGATGCGGTCGATGAGGCCGCGGGTCCACTCGGCACCGGTGTCGGCGGAGTGCACCCAGAAGTTCATGATCTCGCCGATGTGGCCGAGCTGGCCCGGACCGTCCTCGGGCGTGTAGTACTCGGTGACACCCTTGCGCCACTCCTCGATACGGCGCACCCGCTCCTCCAGGAGGGCGAGGACCTCCTCACGGTCCAGGTCGACCATGAAGCCGAGCGCCGCCGTGAGCACGTCGGGACGCTGGTCGTACGCCGTGAGGTACTCACGCACCAGGCCGAGGTACTCGGTGACGCCCTGCTCGGTGATCTCGTACTCCGTGCGGGGCGGCCCGCCGACCGTGGACGGGGCGACCTCGTGCGAGAGCAGCAGCCCCTGCTTCGCCATCTGCTTCAGGGCGTGGTAGATCGAGCCGGGCTTGGCGTTGGACCACTCGTGCGCGCCCCAGTACTCCAGGTCGTTGCGCACCTGGTACCCATGGGCCCGCCCGTGCTGACGGACCGCGCCGAGCACCAGGAGACGGATCGCTGACATGGTGCCCAGAGTAGGGCCGGGCCGCCTGGGCGCACCGGGCAGCCCCGCCCCGCAGCCCCGGTCAGAACGGGAACCCGCTCCTGCCGTGCTGGACCGAGATCCACTTGACCGTCGTGAAGGCGTCCAGCATCGTCTCGCCGTTGAGGCGGCCGAGGCCGGAGTGCTTCTCGCCGCCGAAGGGGACGATCGGCTCGTCGTGGACGGTGCCGTCGTTCACATGGAACATGCCCGTGTCGATCCGCTTGGCGAAGGCGACGCCCCGCTCGACGTCGCCCGTGTGGACGGCGCCGCTGAGGCCGTACGGGGTGTCGTTGACCAGGCGTACGGCCTCCTCCTCGCCGTCGAACGGGACGAGGAAGGCGACCGGGCCGAAGACCTCCTGCCGGAGCAGGGCGGAGTCGGCGGGAACGTCCGTGAGGACCGACGGCTCCACCAGGTTGTCCGTCGTCGTACCGCGCACCAGGGCCGTCGCGCCCTCGGCGATCGCCTGCTCGACGACGGCCGAGAGCGCGTCCGCCTGCGAGGAGTTGATGACCGGGCCGATGACCGTCTCCGGGTCGCGCGGGTCACCGGTTTTCAGCGACTTCACCTTGGCCACGAACTTCTCGGTGAACTCCGCCACGACCGAGCGGTCGACGAGCACCCGGTTCGCGGCCATGCAGACCTGGCCCTGGTGGACGTACCGGCTGAAGACCGCGGCGTCGACCGCGTAGTCGACGTCGGCGTCGTCGAGGACCACCAGCGCGCTGTTGCCGCCGAGTTCGAGGACCGAGCGCTTGAACTGCGAGGCGCAGACGGTGGCGACGTGCCGGCCGACCTTGTCGGAGCCGGTGAAGGAGATGACCTTCGGGACGGGGTGCTCGATGAAGGCGTCGCCTATCTCCGCGATGTCGGTGATGACGACGTTGAGGAGCCCGGCGGGCAGGCCCGCGTCCTCGAAGATCTTCGCGACCAGGGAGCCGCCGCAGATCGGGGTGTTCTGGTGGGGCTTGAGGACCACGCCGTTGCCGAGCGCGAGGGCCGGGGCGACCGACTTGACGGAGAGGAGGAAGGGGAAGTTGAAGGGGCTGATGACGCCCACCACGCCGACCGGCACACGGTAGACGCGGTTCTCCTTGCCGTCCGTCGGCGACGGGATGATCTTGCCCTCGGGGCGCAGTGCCAGATGGATCGCCTCGCGCAGGAACTCCTTGGCGAGGTGCAGTTCGAAGGCCGCCTTCAGCCGGGTGCCGCCGAGCTCGGCGATGATCACCTCGGAGATCTCCTGCTCACGGTCCTCGATCAGCCGCAGCGCCTTCTCGAAGACCGCGCGGCGGGCGTAGGGGTTGGTGGCGCCCCACTGCTTCTGGGCGCGGGCCGCCGCCCGGTACGCCTGGTCCACCTCGTCGACCGTGGCTATCGTGATCGACGCCAGCTTCTCACCGTCGTACGGGTTGAAGTCGATGATGTCCCAGGAGCCGGTGCCCGAACGCCACTCACCGTCGATGTACTGCTGAGCCAGGTCGGTGAAGTACGACGACATGTGATCCCTCAATCCCTAGCGGAGACCCGGTCGACTGATCGCGGAAGCCTCGATCGGCTCGATCACCCTTGATCGTCCTCGCGGTCTGATCACACGTCATCGTACTTGTGTTTCAAGAGAGTTGGAGGAGACCTCGGAGAACATCCCGGCTCTCGTCCGGGCCCGGACTGTCGTGCTGGAGTTCCTTCAGCGCCGACTCGTACTGGGTGACGTCCTCGCGCTTGTCCAGGTACAGGGCGCTGGTGAGCTGCTCCAGGTAGACCACGTCAGACAGGTCGGACTCGGGGAAGCTGAGGATGGTGAAGGCGCCGGACTCCCCGGAGTGGCCGCCGAAGCTGAACGGCATCACCTGGAGGCGGACGTTCGGGCGCTCGGAGATCTCGATCAGGTGCTGGAGCTGCCCGCGCATGACCTCGCGGTCGCCGTAGGGGCGGCGCAGGGCGGCCTCGTCGAGGACGATGTGGAACTCGGGGGCGTTCTCGGAGACGAGGTACTTCTGGCGCTCCAGGCGCAGGGCCACGCGCCGCTCCACGTCCGCCTCGCTGGCGCCCTTCATGCCGCGCCGCACGACCGCGCGCGCGTACTGCTCCGTCTGCAGCAGCCCGTGCACGAACTGCACCTCGTAGGCGCGGATGAGGCTGGCGGCGCCCTCCAGGCCGACGTAAGTGGGGAACCAGCTCGGCAGCACGTCGGAGTAACTGTGCCACCAGCCCGCGACGTTGGCCTCGCGCGCGAGGGAGAGCAGGGAGTTGCGCTCCACCTCGTCCGTGATGCCGTACAGGGTCAACAGGTCTTCGACGTCACGTGTTTTGAAGCTCACCCGGCCCAGCTCCATCCGGCTGATCTTCGACTCGGAGGCGCGGATCGAGTAACCCGCCGCCTCGCGCGTGATCCCGCGCGCTTCCCGAAGTCGCCTCAGTTGCGAGCCGAGCAGCATGCGCCGCACCACCGATCCGGGCTCTCCCGCGCTCACGTTCGCCAGCCTCCCCAACCGTCTTCAGGGCCCGCAGTCTGCCACTAAATCACTTCGAGCAGTACTCGTCCGATTACAGAGACGGAAAGAAGCCAAGGATTCCACTCAGGAAGGAGACAACGTAAGGCACGGAGAGGGCGTGAAGTTGGCGGAAAAAATGGCCAACAAGCGGTACGGGAACGTCCAATTCGGTCACGTGCACGTGCATCTGCCCTTGCATCTGCTGTGCGCATCCGAAACCATGGTCCCGCGCAACCGCTGCATCGCAACGACCGCGAACTCCCGGGAGTGCCTCGCATGGGGACGAATGGATCGACCATGCTCAAGCCGTTACGGCAGGGCCTTCCGCCGCTGGATCCCGCAGACGTCTCCAACGCCGCCTCCTGCGCGCTGCCCGCGCGCTACGAAGCGGTGCGCGAGGCGCGGAAGTTCACGCGGCGCACCCTGGACCAGTGGGAGTTGGGCGATCGCTTCGACGACGTGTGCCTCGTCGTCTCGGAGTTGGTGACCAACGCACTGCGGCACGCCCTGCCGGCGGGTGCGCAGCGGACTCCGGAGCAGACGCCGCCGGTGCGGTTGCATCTGATGCGCTGGACCGAGCGGCTGGTGTGCGCGGTACGCGATCCCAGCCATGACAGCCCGGTCGCGCGCGATTCCGAGGACTTCTCGGCCGAGTCCGGACGCGGCCTGTTCCTGGTGGACTCCTTCAGTGACGGCTGGGGCTGGCATCCGATGGCGGGGACGCTGAGCGGCAAGGTGGTGTGGGCGCTGTTCCGGTTGCAGCCCTCACCGGCGGCCGTTGCGGCGTCGGCGTCGGCGGAGTGATGCGCCGCGGGGTTCGCTCAGGCCCTGACTCTACGCGCGTCACGCCGGGCGTGCCGTCCTGTGCGGTACGGAAGTGCCGTCGCGGTGGCCCTTTGCCGGCGAGAAGACGGTCCGGTCAGCTCGCGATCAGGTGGTCGAACTCGCCGTCCTTGATGCCGAGGAGCATCGCCTCTATCTCGGCGCGGGTGTAGACGAGGGCCGGGCCGTCGGGGAAGCGGGAGTTGCGTACCGCCACGTCCCCACCGGGCAGCCGGGCGAACTCCACGCACGATCCCTGGGAGTTGCTGTGCCTGCTCTTCTGCCATGCCACCCCGTTCAGATCCGTGGCTGCCATGCCGTTGTACACGTCGTGGTCCACAGGTCGCTCCCCGGTGGTGCGGTGGCTTCGAGGCCATTGATGCCAGAGATGGTGCAGTGGTGGTGCACCGGTCAACTGTCCCGGATCATAGCTCTGATTCACGTGCATCTGCGTGAGCAGATGCACGTGCACGCGGGGTGGTCCTGCGGTTACTCGTGTGACGTACGCGGTCCTGCATGCGTTCCACCGCTCGCCCCGGGGCATCGGGTCGCATGCTGCCGAATCCCTCGCGTACTCCAAGAGACGCGTTCCGCGGCCTTCTTGTTCCACCGGCGCACGGCGGCACCAGGAGACTTGCGCACGGACGCCAGCCGGGCAGTCCCACCCGACCGGCGTGCGCGGTCCCGGGTCAGCGGTTCCCGTACGGGAGCAGTGCCATCTCGCGGGCGTTCTTGATGGCCGTGGCCAGCCGGCGCTGCTGCTGGACCGTCACCCGGGTGACCCGGCGGCTGCGGATCTTGCCGCGGTCGGAGATGAACTTACGGAGCAGGTCGACGTCCTTGTAGTCGATGTAGGTGATGCCCGCCTGGTCCAGGGGGTTGGGGCGGTTCTTGGCGGGCTTGCGGTCGGGCTTGCGGGGCACGGGGTCAGACCTCCAGGAGGGTGTCGAAGGCGGGCGGGAGTTGTTTCCAGGCGTCGCGGCCGGCGGCGTACTCGGCATCGGTGAGCAGGCAGGACTCAAGGAGCTGCGCGAGGCCGTCGCGGTCGAGGCCGGGCGACGTGAAGACCAGGTGCTGGCAGCGGTCGCCGTGCTCGGGGTGCCAGTCCAGGGCGGCGGCGGCTCGGCGGACCGGCGGGACCATGTCCCAGGCGGCGTCGGGGAGGGAGGCGAGCCAGGGGCCCACGCTCTCCACGCACAGGGCGCCGCCGGCCGCATCCCAGTGCAGCAGGACGTCCGGCTTGTCGGCCAGCCAGAAGCGGCCCCGGCTGCGGGCCGCCGCGCAGGTCAGGTCCTCCAGGGCCGCGTAGAGCCGCTCGGGGTGGAAGGGGCGGCGGTGGTGCCAGACCAGGGTGGAGACGCCGTGCGCGTCCGCCTCGGCGGGGAGCAGGGCGCAGGCCGGGTGCTGGGCCGCGTCCGCCGCCTCGACGTCGAAGCCGGCCAGGGCGGCCCGCGCGAGGGGGGTCGGGGGGCGCCGGCGCGAGGGCGGCACCGTCAGGTCGCCCGGGACGGTCGCGGTGGAGGGCGGTGCGCCCGCCGGGTCGCCGTGGCCGAGCGGGACCTGACGGGCCGTCGGGTGGAGCTGGGCGAGCAGCTCGCGGTCCTCCTCGTCGGCCTCCGGGGAGTCGGTCACGGCGAGGACGGGGGCGTACTCCAGCTGGCGTGCGAACGTGTCCGCGACCGTGCGCTGGTCCGTCGCCGCGGCGGCGAGGCCCCGGTCGGCCAGGTCGTCGCCGTTGCCCAGGTACGGCAGGACCAGTGCCGGATCGACCGCGGTGATCACGCCGGTGACCGTGAGCCCGCCCGCCGTGACCACCTCGGCCATGGCCTTCGGCTCGACCGAGTCCCACAGCTCGACGATCGCCATCCGCACGCCGCCGGTGTCCCGGACGCGGATCAGTTCCGGCACCAGGTCCTCGCGCAGGGCGCAGCAGGCGCAGTCGTTGACGAGGGGCGTCTCGTCGGCGCTGACGAGCCCGCCGGCGTCGCGGATCGTGCGCACGACCGTGCCGGCGGTGGCCGTCGCCAGGTCGTGGTGGAGTACGACGCTGTCGGGGACGTCCGCGAGCAGCTGGTCGACCGTCGCCCTGCGGGCCTCGGCGTGCAGGCCGCCGACGATCACGACGCAGAGCCCTGACTTCACGGCCATGGTGTCAGCCCTGCTTCCCGTACCGGCGCTCGAAGCGCTCGACGCGGCCGGCGGTGTCCAGGACGCGGGCGGTGCCGGTGTAGAAGGGGTGGCTGACGTAGGAGATCTCGACGTCGACGACCGGGTAGGTGTTGCCGTCCTCCCACTCGATCGTCTTGTCCGTGGGTACGGCGGCGAGCGTCGAGCGGGTGAGGAACGCGTGGTCGGCGGCCCGGTCGCGGAAGACCACGGGACCGTAGGCCGGGTGGATGTCCTTGCGCATCGGTGCTTCAGCGCTCCTCTCGGAAGTCGACGTGGCGGCCGACGACCGGGTCGTACTTGCGCAGGGTCATGCGGTCCGGGTCGTTGCGGCGGTTCTTCCGGGTCACATAGGTGTAGCCGGTGCCGGCGGTGGACCGGAGCTTGATGACCGGACGGAGTTCGTTGCGTGCCATGCTGGTACCTTACTGAAAATGAATTCCATTTACAGTCGCGACGGAGGAGAGGTACGTCACCCGTGTCCGCCCACTGCATGCTGACCGGCGCCCGGCCCGGCTTCGGCAACACGATTTCCCACTCCCATCGGCGGACCTCCCGCCGCTTCGACCCCAACATCCAGACCAAGCGCTACTGGCTGCCCGGCGAGGGCCGGTACGTCCGGCTGCGGCTGAGCGCCAAGGGGATCAAGACGGTCGACGTCATCGGTGTCGAGGCCGCCGTCGCCCGTATCCGCGCCCGGGGGGTGAAGGTCTGATGGCCAAGAAGAGCAAGATCGCCAAGGACCGGCAGCGACGGGAGGTCGTCGCCCGGTACGCCGAGCGGCGGGCCGAGCTGAAGGAGATCATCCGGCGGCCCGCCACGACCGAGGCCGAGCGACTGGCCGCCCAGCGGGAACTGCGGCGGCAGCCGCGCGACGCGAGCGCCACGCGCGTACGCAACCGCGACCAGGTGGACGGGCGCCCGCGCGGCTACTTCCGTACCTTCGGGCTGTCCCGGGTGAGCCTGCGGGAGCAGGCGCACGCCGGACATCTGCCGGGGGTGCGCAAGAGCTCCTGGTAGGTCCGGCACAGGGTGGGCGGGGCCGGGTCCCGGCTCCGTCCGGCACAGGGTGGACGGACCCGGGTCCCGGCTCCGACTGCCTGGTAACTTGCTGCGGTCGCTCCGGCCCGGTGGGCCGGCTCGGCCGCATGCCGACCGCTACAGCTTGGGAGCCTCCAGTGACCTCGGTGAACTCCTCGTCCACGCGCAGCTTTCGGAGCCGTCGGCTGCGGGTCGCGGCCGTCGCCGCGTCCTTCGCGGGGGCGCTCGCGCTGACCGCGTGCAGCGGCGACTCCGGCTCCGGCGACGAGCCCGCGCCCAGCGCCTCCACGCCCGGCGCCTCCGCGACCGGCGGTGCCGGCACCGGCGGCGGCAGCGGGAGTCCGGCGCCGGCGGCCGGCGGTCTGGGGGGCAGCTGGCTCGCCACGACCGGCGGCAAGGCCGTGGTGCTCATGGTCAACGGCAAGGAGGCCGGGCTGTTCGCGACCGGCGGGACCGTGTGCAGCGGGACCGCCGGTGAGGAGGACGGGACGCGGACGATCCGCCTCAAGTGCTCCGGCGGCGGCAAGGACCGGACGGTCGGCACGGTCGACTCCGTAGGGAAGACGCAGCTGAAGGTCACCTGGGAGAACGGCCTCGGTCAGGAGACGTTCACCCGGTCGGAGGGCGGCAAGCTCCCGACGGGACTCCCGACGGCCGGTCTGGGATCGTGATGCCGGATCGGTGCACCCCGCCCGGTCACCGGTGCACACCGCCCGTTCGCTGACACCACTTCCGAGGTCCCCATGCGCGCCACGTCCCTCGCCGTCCCCGCCCTCGCCGCGGCCCTCCTGCTGACCGCCTGCGACAGCGACGGGGGCGGTGGGAACGGCGGCGGCAGCCAGGACGCCAAGGCCCGTTCCGCCTGCCAGGTGGGCGAGGTGGCCCTGCAGGTGGGCCCGGCCAACGCCGCCCCCGCCGCCGGGGACACCGGCAACGTGCCCGTCACCCTCACCAACCGCGGCGACTCCGCCTGCACCCTGGACGGGCTGCCCGGCGTGGACCTGCGGGCGGGCGACAGCTCGACCGCCCTCAAGCCCGACGAGGGCGCCGTGCCGAGGAAGACGGCCCTCGCCAAGGGGGCCACCACCTCCTTCACCCTCACCTACGTCCGCGGTGAGGAGGCCGGCGGCAAGAGCCTCGCCGCCGAGACGGCGGTGATCCGCCTGCCCGGGTCCGCCGAGACGCACGACTTCAGGTGGTCGTACGGCGCCGTCGCCCTGAAGAGCGACGGGAAGACCCCGGACGCCTCGGTGAGCGGGTTCCAGCGCAGCGGCGACTGACGCGGCTCAGCTGCCCAGCGGGCGGCGGGGGTCCACCTGGGCCCGGTCGGCCGCCTCGGAACCCTCGACCCAGCCCGCCTCGTCGCTGACGCCGCGCAGGCGGGTCGTGGTCGTCTCGGGGAACATGCGCTCCATGCGGTCGGTCACCGCCACCTCGCGCGAGGCGAGGACCGGGAGCAGGTCCTGCGTCACCGGCGTGCGTGCCGCCGTGGCCAGACGGGTGCCGACGCGGTGGGCGTACGCCGCCAGGAACGACTGCCGGAAGGTCTTGGTCCGCTTCCGGCCGCCCGCGCGCTGGGCGGCCTCCGCCTTGGCCATCGCGGTCTGGGCCTGCACGAGTATCGAGGTGTAGAGCAGCTCGACCGCGTCCAGGTCGCTCTCGAAGCCGACGACGGTGGAGAACCCGAACGGTTCGTTCCACACGGCACGGCAGTGGTTGGCGGTGGCCACCGCGTCCAGCAGGACGGCCTTCGCCTGCTCGTACGGCGGCTCCACACCGATCCGGCAGGCGCCGGGGGCGTCCTTGCGCAGGTGGTCGCGGGCCGCGAGCAGGGCCTCGTCGACGCTGTGCCGGGCCATCAGCTCCTGCGCCTTGGCGCTGAGCGCCTCCGCCTCCTCGGGGAATCCGGTCGCCTCCGCCTTCGCCAGCAGCGCGCGGATGCGGGTGAGCATGCGGGACTCGGGCCCGGCGTGCCCGGCGGGCGACGCCGCGGGGTCGTCCAAGGGCTCCAGCGCGGGCAGGCGCAGCAGGAGGCGGTACAGCTCCAGGACGGCGGTCGCGTGGGAGAAGCGGTCGGCGCGGGGCGGTGCTCCGGTCGGCAGGTCTTCCAGCTGGGCGTTCCAGCGGCGGCCACGGGGGCGGTCGTGCGGCCGCTGTGCGCGGATCAGGGCCGCGAGCAGTCGCACGTGCACGTCGTCCAGGTCCCGGCGCGCTAGCCGTACGACGTCGGCCGGCTGCCAGCCGCGCCGCCAGGCCGCCGCGAGGAACTCCTCGCCGCGCCGGGCGAGTTCGGCGTCCGCCCCGGCATCGGCGGCCAGGAGGGAGGCGCCGGTGTCGAGCGTGGTGTGCTCGGTGTCGTAGAGGGCGGCCTCGAAGGCGCGCTCGACGGTGCTGGGCGTGCTCACCAAGGGATGGTAGTTCCGTCGCGGGAGACGGAGGAGCGCACCCGGCTTCGGCGGTCGTGGAGTGCGGAGCTGCGGGGCTCGAAGCGGGGCGGATCCGACGGGGTCGGCCGGGGCGGGGGCGGGACGAGAGGGTGGGGCCGGAGGGCGGGGCCGGGGGGCGCGGCGGGAGGGCTGGGCCGGGGGACGGCGCCGAAGGGCGCGGCGGGAGGGCGGGGCCGGGGGGGGCCGGAGGGCGCGGGAGGACGGCGCACGGGCGGGCCGGACGGCTCCGAGGGTGCCGGAGGCGGGCGCAACCAGCGTTGCGGCAGGCCACGCGCGTGGGGCCCGCCCGCCGCGCCGCGTGCTGCGGGCGCGGGAGGACGGCGCACGGGCGGAGGCCGGACGGCTCCGGGTGGTGCGGGAGACGGGCGCAACCCGCCTTGCCGCAGGCCACGGTCGCTCCGGGCCGAGCCGCGGTACGAGCCGTAGGCCGACTTCGGCTCGTACCGCGACTCTCGCGACAGCCGCTGCTGCGCCGGGGCGCTCCGGAAGCAATGTCAACCATGAGTTGACACTCTTAGGGCGTCAACCTACGGTTGACACATGTCGACGAACCCGAGCATCACGTCATCCGTACGCCTCGACGAACTCATCGCCGCCATCAAGAAGGTCCACGACGAGCCCCTCGAACAGCTTCAGGACGCGGTGATCGCCGCCGATCACCTCGGCGAGGTGGCCGACCACCTGATCGGCCACTTCGTGGACCAGGCCCGGCGCTCGGGCGCCTCCTGGACCGACATCGGCAGGAGCATGGGGGTCACCCGGCAGGCCGCGCAGAAGCGCTTCGTGCCGAAGGAGTCGGTCGACCTCGACCCGCAGGAGGGCTTCGGCCGCTTCACGCCGCGTGCCCGCAGCGCCGTGATGGCCGCCCACAACGAGGCCATCGCGGCCCGCAACCCCGAGGGCCGCCCCGAGCACCTGGTCCTCGGCCTCCTCGCCGAGCCCGACGCCCTCGCCGCCAAGGCGATCACGGCCCGGGGCCTCCCCCTGGACGCCGTACGCCAGGCGGCCACCGCGGCACTCCCGCCCGCCTCCGACGAGGTCCCCGAACTCATCCCCTACGGCTCCGACGCCAAGAAGGCCCTGGAACTCACCTTCCGCGAAGCCCTGCGCCTCGGCCACAACTACATCGGCACCGAGCACATCCTGCTGGCCCTGCTGGAGTTCGAGAACGGCCAGGGCGTCCTGTCCGGCCTCGGACTCACCAAGGAAGCGGTGGAGGCGTACGTCGTCGAGGCACTCGCCCAGTTCCTCACGGACCGTGAGCAAGCCGGGCAGGAGGCGGCCGGCGAGCCGGGCGAGGCGCAAGGCTGAGGGCGTTGTCAGACCCGGGTGCCACACTCGCGGCATGACCGACCGGTGGGCACTCGCTCCGGCCGAGGAAGGCGGCGTCGAGACCGCCCCCCTCGGCCCGGACGGGCTGCTCGCCGGACCGGTGCGGCAAGAGCCGGATCTGGCGCAGGCCGTGCGGGGGCGGCCGGAGGTGGCGCGGTGGGTGTGGCGGTCCACCGCCGAGGTGGGTCCGCGCCTGCTCGCCGCGGGGGTGCGAGTGGAGCGGTGCTACGACATCGAGGCCGCCGAGACCCTCCTGCTGGGTCACGAGGGGCGGTACGGCGAACCCAGATCGGCCGCCGCGGCCCTCGCCCGGCTGCGCGGCGGCCCCGTGCCGCCCGATCCGCCCCAGCGCTCGGCCGAACCCGGCTCACAGTCCTCGCTCTTCGAGCCGCAGGCGGTCCATGTGCCGCTCGCCGACCTCGTCGAGGTCTACGCCGACCAGCAGCGGCGGCACGACACGACCGCGCATCCGGAGCGCATGCGGCTGCTGACGGCGGCCGAGTCGGCGGGCATGCTGGTCGCCGCCGAGATGAACCGGGCCGGGCTGCCGTGGAGCGCCGAGGTGCACCGCCGGGTGCTGCACGAACTGCTCGGCGAGCGGTATGCGGGCGGCGGGGAGCCGCGCCGGCTGGCCGAGCTGGCGGACGAGGTGTCCGCCGCGTTCGGGCGCCGGGTACGGCCCGATCTGCCGGCCGACGTGATCAAGGCCTTCGCGCAGGCCGGGATCAGGATCAGATCCACCCGCCGCTGGGAGATCGAGTCCCTCGACCATCCGGCCGTGAAGCCACTGGTCGAGTACAAGAAGCTGTACCGGATCTGGGTGGCGCACGGCTGGTCCTGGCTGCAGGACTGGGTGCGCGACGGACGGTTCCGGCCGGAGTTCCTCGCCGGTGGCACGGTCACCGGCCGGTGGGTGACCAACGGCGGGGGCGCGCTGCAGATCCCGAAGGTCATCCGGCGTGCCGTGGTCGCCGACCCCGGCTGGCGGCTCGTCGTGGCCGACGCCGACCAGATGGAGCCGCGGGTGCTCGCCGCGATCTCCCGCGACCCGGGGCTGATGGAGGTGGCCGGCCGGGAGAGCGACCTCTACCAGTCCGTCTCCGACCGCGCCTTCTCCGGCGACCGCGACCAGGCCAAGATCGCCGTGCTCGGTGCCGTCTACGGACAGACCTCCGGCGACGGCCTGAAGAACCTCGCCGCACTCAGACGCCGCTTCCCCAGGGCGGTGGCGTACGTCGACGAGGCGGCGCGGGCCGGGGAGGAGGGCCGGCTCGTGCGGACGTGGCTGGGGCGGACGTGCCCGCCGGCGGCGGGGGCGACGGAAGACGCCGCCGAGGAGGCCGGGATCCCCATGGCGGACACCCCGAGCGAGCCCGCCGAGAGCGGCGGACCACAGGAGTGGGTGCCCGGGTACGCCTCCACCAACGCCCGCGCCCGGGGCCGCTTCGCGCGCAACTTCGTCGTCCAGGGCAGCGCCGCCGACTGGGCCCTGCTGGTGCTCGCCGCGTTGCGGCGCGCCTGCGCGGACATGGCGGCGGAACTGGTCTTCTTCCAGCACGACGAGGTGATCGTGCACTGTCCCGAGGAGGAGGCCGAGGCGGTCGTGACCGCGATCCGCGAGGCCGCCGACCTGGCCGGACGGCTGACGTTCGGGGAGACGCCGGTGCGGTTCCCGTTCACCACGGCGGTGGTGGAGTGCTACGCCGACGCGAAGTGATCAGCCCGGTCCGGTCGCGTCCAGCAGCTGCCTGAGCTCCTCGACGACCGCCCTCTCGTCCGTACCGTCCAGCGCGTCGAGAGCGGTACGCCATGCGGCTTCGGCGTCCCGCGCCCGGCCGGCTTCCCGCAGCAGCAGACCGTGCTGGTGCCGGGCCAGTCCCCCCATGAAGCGGTCGGCACGGCCGTCGGCGCGGGCCAGGAGTTCGGCGCACTCCCGGGTGGCACGCTCGGTCTCCCCCAGCAGGCGCAGCGCGCGGACCAGGCCGAGGCGGGTCTGGGACTCGCCGTGCCAGTCGCCGTGGCCACCGAGGATGCGCAGGCTCTCCTCGAAGTGCGTGGCCGCCGCCACCGGTTCGCCGAGGCTGAGGTGGGCGTAGCCGATGTTGCAGTGGGCGGAGTGCTGCACGATGACGTTGCCGATCTCGTCGCCGATGGCGAGGGAGCGGCGGTGCTGCTCGATGGCGGCCCGGGGGTCGGTGTGCTCGTACAGGTTGCCGAGGTGGCTGTAGGTCACGGCCTCGCCGTACGGGTCGCTCAACTGCCGTGAGTACTCCAGGCTCAGGCGCAGCGCCCGACCCGACTCGGCATACCGGCCGAGCCCTTCGAGCAGCAGGCCCCTGTTGTTGAGGCAGCGGCGCATCCAGGAGACCACGCCGAGCCGCCGCCAGATCGTCAGTGCCCGGTCGTTGAGGTGGAGGGCCTCGGTCTGCCGACCGGTCAGGAAGTGCAGGCCGGCGAGGTCGCCCAGCGCGTACGCCTCGGCCGCCGCGTCCCCGAGCCGCCGCGCGAGTCGGAGCGCGGTCCGGCCGAGCACCTCCATCTCGGCGACGCGGCCGCTGCGTTGGAGGTAGGGGAAGAACAGGCGGATGAGGGTGGCGAGGAGGGCGGCTCTTCGGGTGCCCTCGCTGTCGTCGGGGAGGCCTGCGCCGTTGCCGGCACCTGCGACCGCCATGACGTGCGCGACGCCTGTGACGCCGTCGGCGCGGGCACTGTCGTCGCCGTCGCCGTCCCTGCTGCTGCCGTCGCCGTTCTCGCTGCTGTCGGCATCGCCTCCGCCGCCGTTCTCGCTGTCACCGCCGTTCTCGCTGTCACCGCCGTTCTCGCTGTCACCGTCGTGCTCGCTGCCGTCGGCATCGCCGTACCGCTCCGCCAGGGCGAGGATGTTCTCCAGCTCCGTATCGCCCCAGGCGAAGGCGCGTTCGGCGTCGGGGAAGGGGGGCACCGTGGCGACGGCCGCGGCGTGGTCCGGTGATTGGCCGGCGGTCGGGCGGCGGCGGTCGTCCTGGTCGAGGCCGGGCTCGACGATAGCGGTGAGGGCGCGCTCGGCCACGGCCGCGTACCAGCGCAGGGCGGTGTCGGTGAAGTCACCGTCCCGCGCGGCCAGTTCCCGGGCGAAGTCACGGACGAGGCCGTGGGGTGTGTAGCGGCCGTACGCCGTCTCTTCGAGGAGGGCCACATCGACGAGGCGGTCGAGGGCGGCCTCGGCGCGGCGTTCGTCGGTGCCGGTGAGTCGGGCCAGCAGGGGTGCCCCGTACGCGGGCAGGTCGACGGCGCCGATGCGGCGCAGGGCGAGCGCCGCGTCCCGGTCGGCCTCGCGCTCGGATGCGGCGAGGGCGTCGTGGGCGACGGCGAGGGAGCGGCGGACGCTCAGGTCGTCGTACTCCAGGTGGTGCAACCTGCTCTCGGCGTCGGCCAGTTGCCGGGCGAGTACCTCCGGGGTGAGGGCACTGCGGGCGGCCAGGCGTGCGGCGACGACGCGGAGGGCGAGCGGGAGGCCGCCGGTGAGTCCGACGAGGGGGTGGACGGCGTCGAAGCAGCCACCGGCGGGGGCGGCCACGGGGTCGTCGCCGTGGGCACGGTCACCGCCGCCCCGCCCGGAAGCCGCGCACAGCAGGGCCGCGCTCTCCTCGGCGGTCAGGGGGGTGAGCAGGAAGCGGTGGACGCCGTCCAGGGCCGTGAGCGGGGAGCGGCTGGTGACGATCACCGCGCAGCCGGGGCCGGCCGGGAGCAGCGGCCGTACCTGGGCGGCGTTCGCGGCGTCGTCCAGGACCATGAGCGTGCGGGTCGGCGCGAGCAACGAACGCAGCAACGCGGCCGCCGCGTCCGGGTGTTCGGGGATGGAGCGGGGGTCGGCGCCGAGGTCACGGAGGAGTGCGGTCAGGGCCTGGCCCGGGGTGAGCGGGGGCATGCCGGGGGTGGCCCCGTGCAGGTTGACGTAGAGCTGGCCGTCAGAGAAACGATTCGCCAGCCCGTGTGCGACCTGCAGCGCGAGCGCGCTCTTGCCGACACCGGCCATACCGCTGATCACGGCGACGGTGGGCCGCCGCGCGGAGGCGGGGGCAAGCCGGCGGCGCAGGTCCTGGAGTACGGCGGCACGGCCGGTGAAGTGGGCGGGCGGCGGAGGCAGCTGGGCCGGCCGGGGTGGCCGGGGGACGGGGCCCTGGGGCAGTGCGGCGGGCTCGGCGAGGGGCGGGGTGGCGGGCGCGCCCGGTTCCGTCGGGGGCGGCACCGCCGACATGGCCGTCCCACGGTCAGCGGGGCCGGCCGGAGCGTCCCCCTCCTGGCGGGCTTCTTCCTCGCGGACGGCCTTCTCATCGCGCGTGGCCTCGCCGTCCCCGGCACCGCGGATCAAGACGCCTTCGCGGTCGGCGGTGACGGCGACGGCGTCACGGACCCCGTCGCCCTCCCCGCCGGCCGTACTCTCCGACGCCCCTCGCAACACCTCCACATGCGCTTCCCGCACCCCCGCCCCCGGCTCCACGCCGAGTTCCTCGATCAGGCGGGTGCGCAGATCACGGTGGACGGCCAGGGCCTCCGCGCGGCGGCCGGTTCGGTGCAGGGCGAGCATCAGCTGGCGGTGGAAGGACTCACGCAAGGGGTGCTCGGCGGCCAGCTCCGCCAGTTCCGGCACGAGGGCGTCGAGGCGCGGTCCCCCCACACCGAGCCCGGCGTCATGCAGCCACTCCAGGAGCTGCAGCCGTGCCTCCGCCAGCCGCTGGACGAGCGCGTAACCGCCCACCTCGGCGGGCAGGCCGGACAGGGGCGTACCCCTCCACAGTGCGAGCGCCGCCGTGCACTCGCTCGCCGTGCGCTCCCAGTCCCGGGCCGCGTGCGCGGCACGGGCGGCGACGACACGGCTCACGAAGACGTCGACGTCCAGCTCGCCATCGTCGACGCGCAGCACATAGCCGGGCGGCACCGCCCGCAGCCGCTCGGGGTCGTCGAGCAACCGGCGCAGCCGGGCCACGTGGTTGTGCAGCGAGGCACGCGCGGACGCGGGTGGCGCCCCGCCCCACAGCACGTCCGTGAGCGACTCCACGGAGACGACCCGGCCGCCTTCGAGCAGCAGCGCGGCGAGCAGGGCCCGCACCTTGGGGCTGCTGATGGTCCGGACGGTGCAGTCGGACACGTCGACGTGGTCGGAGACGTCGGCGTGGTCGGACACGTCGGCGTACTCGGACACGTCGGCGTAGTCGGGTCGGGGATTCCGGCCGTCGTGGGAACCGCTACCGGCGGCCCGGACCGGCTCAACGGTCCGCGTCGCCCGGTCCGCACGGTCCATCCGGTCCGTACGGTCCATCCGGTCCGCACGGTCCATCCGGTCCGCACGGTCCGTCCGCTCCGCCCGGTCAATCCGGTCCGTCCGGCCGCCCCCTTCGGAACGGACCTCGTAGAGAACCGGCGGCCCCAGCAGTCCGAACCGCAGCCCGCACCGCTTCACGCCGCCCACTGCCTTCCCACGCGGCGGGCCCACGCCCGCGCCTTAGCTCCCCGGCGGAATGCTCGTACGACTTTGTACGCCCCCCACGACCGGCGGACGAGAACCACCGTACGTGGCGGAGATCCGCCCCTGCCCGACGGTTTCCCGCCACCTTTCTCTGATGCTCGTCGGGCGGAAAACGTTCCCTCCCGGGGACTTCTCCGGTACCGTCCGTCGACTTCGCGCCAACTGAACGCAGCCGAAGCGGAACACCGTTGGCCACATGTTAGCGATCCGTTGGTGTGGCCTGATGTGATCACTGCATCGGATCTGGCCCGACGGTGCGCGCGTAGAACGCGCAGCTCGGGGGAGTGTCGCCGCCGCGGCCGGGTCCGGGGACGCATGTGGGCCCCGGTCGGCGGAGGTGAACGACCGGGGCCCGCGTCCCTCCTTGCGCCCCGGCGGTCAGATGACCGGCGGCCGCCCCAGTCGGCACAGCCGCCACACCGTGCGCCAGCGCATGGGCCGCCGCTCACCGGCCGGCTCCCGCAGGCCCTCCAGGAAGCCCCCGAACCAGGCGCGCAGACCCGCGGGCGACGAGCGATTGCGTACGACGGTCAGGAGCACCCACACCCCGAGATGCACGGGGATCAGCGCGAGCGGCAGTCGGCGGCGGGTCAGCCAGACCCGGTTGCGGGCGTTCACGCGGTAGTAGATGGCGTGCCGGGCGGGCGATGTCCTCGGGTGCTGGAGCAGCAGTTGGGGAGCGTAGAGGATCCGCCAACCCGCGTCGGCGGCCCGCCAGGCGAGGTCCGTCTCCTCGTGGGCGAAGAAGAACTCGCCGGGCCAGTCCCCGGTCTCGGCCAGCATCGACATCCGCAGCGCGTGGCCGCCGCCGAGGAAGCCGGTGACGTACCCGCCCCGCAGCGGATCGGAGCCGCCGATCCTCGGCACGTGCCGCTGCTGTGTCTCGCCGTGCTCGTCGGCGATGCGGAAGCCGACGATGCCGAGCCGGTCGTCGGCGGCGTACAGATCACGGACCCGGCGCAGTACGTCGACGTCGACGAGGAGCCCGTCGTCGTCCAGCTCGACCACGACGTCGACGTCCCCGAACTCCCGCAGTCGGGCGAGGGCGGCGTTGCGTCCACCCGGGCAGCCCAGGTTCTCGTCCAGCTCGATCGGGGTGACCTCGCCGGGCAGCCCCAGCCGTTCGGCGAACTCGGGCAGCGGGCAGCCGTTGCCGACGACGACGATCCGGACCGGGGCGAGGTCCTGCGCGGCAACGGACCGAAGCAGCGCGTCGACGTCGTCGGGGCGGTTGCCCATCGTCACCACGGCGACGGCGATCCTCGGTTCCGCCATGCCCGTCCCTCACTTCGTCCCGGCTGCAACTACCGGCGGATGCTAGCCGTTCACGATGAGGACGTCTCCAGTACGCCGAACCGCAGGGCGAGTCGGCCGTCACGGGCGGTGGTTCGCACGGTTCACTCGGCACCGTGCGAGCGTCCCGGGCGGCGGTTCGCACCGTTCACTCGGCACCGTGCGAACCTCCGGCCCGATCGGTCCTCCCCCGACGCCGCGACCCTGACGGCGGGTTCAGACCCGCAACGGGTTGTGGCGGACCGCCGCCATCACGTACCAGGCGGTCGCCCCCAGATGCCGGTACGGGTAGTAGCCGAACCCGAATCCGGTGTCGAGCGGGCTGCTGGCCGACACGACGCCGGACCGCTCGGGCAGCGCCCGTCCGCCGACGGTCTGGCCGGTACCGAGCAGGTCCTGAGCCCGCTCGAGGGAGTCCATCAGCCGCCGTGCCCGCCCCTCGTCGCCCGGCCGGTTCCGCTCCCGCAGACAGAGCGCGAGATGAGCGGTCCCCTCGAACCAGACGCCGTTGCGGTCGGGCCGGGGCTGGCCCTCGGCGATCGGGGCGTCCTCGTTCGCCAGGAGACTGGCGGAGCTGAAGGTGACCCCCTCGTACGACTGTCCCTCCGGCACCGTGCTGTTGCGCCGGCCGGCGTGGTCGAGGACGGCCAGCTCGCGCGCGGCCCAGTCCAGCGACCGGGCGTGGGCGCCGGAGTCGAGGGCGAGGTACGTCCAGGTCTGGGTGTCCTCGGGAATCGGCGAGGTGTTGACGGTGACCCCGTCGTTGGTGCCGGTGTGGAAGAAGCCGCCGTCCGCGTTCCACATCTTCGCCAGGAACGCCCGGGCCCGGGCCCGCCGCTCCAACCACACCCGGTCCCCGGTGAGCCGGGCCAGCCGCCCGAAGAGACAGACGAGGTCGGTGTTGTGCTCGGTGGAGGTGAAGGGCAGCTTCGCGCCGGCCCCGTCGACGCCGAACTTGTACCCGCCGAGAGGCTCGTCGGTACGGCCGTTCCGCTCGATCCACTCCCCGATCCGCACGGCGCCTGCGAGGAACCGCCCCTTGCCCGTCCGCCGCGCGAGCGCGCTGAGCGCGATCCCGGCCCAGGCCATGTCCCCGACGGCCGTCCCCGTGAACCCGAACTGCGTCCCCACGTTGGCCGTGCCGTCCGCCCGCACGAACCCGTCGGGCTGCCGGGAGCCGTCGTAGAAGGTGTACGGCCCCACGTTGTACGCCTGCCGCAGCCGGCCGTCGTCGTGGACCGGGTCGTGCCGCTGGGCGTACAGCAGGGCGTCCCCCAGTGCGACGGCACGGGACCGTCCGTCGGTGGTGCGGGTGGCGAGGAGGGCGAGGATCGCCAGGGCGTTGTCGTAGGTGAAGGCGGTGCTGAACAGGCCGGCCTGGTCGGCGTAGCTCTGGGCGAGGCGGATGGGGCCGTGGTCGGGGTAGGCGTCCATCGCGGCGGCGAGGAAGACCTGGCCGCGGCGCGGGGCGGAGGGCCCGCCGGAGTATGTACGCGTCCCGGCCAGTGCGGTGCCCGTGCCTGCCCCGGTGAGCAGGGCGGCGCCGAGGCCGGCACCGATGAGGGTGCGACGGCTGAGCGCCGCGCTCTGTCTGTCCGTCCTGCGGGTCATGCCGTTCATGGGTCTCCCTCGCCGGGTTTTGAGAGCGCTCTCAATTCGCGCTCATTGTGCTGGTGCGCATGGAGTGGGTCAACGGCCACGACTGGATGGGTATTGCGGTGGGACTGCGGTCGGGGGCGGTCGGGGGATGGAGACGGTGGCGGTGCCAGGGGGCACAACGGCGTATGAGCGCGATGGCGGCTCGGACGGAGAGCCCGCCGACCGGGAGATCACCGGCGCACGGATCAGGCGGTGCATGATGGCCCGATGGCCCGATGGCCCGATGGCCCGATGGCCCGATGGCCCGATGGCCCGATGGCCCGATGGCCCGATGACCTGATGGCCCGATGACCTGATGGCCTGATGGCCTGATGGCCCCTCAGCGTCGACGTCCCAGGAGGACCATGCGCACCCGCATCACCGTCGCCGTTCTTGCCGCCGCCTCAGCCGTCGCTCTCGCCGGCTGCAACAGCGAGGACGCGACGACCGCCGACAAGCCGTCGGCACAGACCACGTCCCACGCGCCCGGCACCTCCGGCGCCCCGGACACCGGTGCCCGCACACCTGGCACCGGCTACGCCTCTGCCGTCACCGGCATCCCGCCCGAGCCCACCGGTGCCGCCCGCGCCGGATTGCTCCGCGCCCTCGCCGCGGCCAACCAGGACATCGTCAAGCACGAGGACGAGGCCGTCGACGCCGCGCGCAACCAGTGCTCGGCGATCAACGGCGGCGGCCGCAAACTCGACCGGTCGGCCGCGCAGCGCTTCACGTACGAGGACGTCACCACCACCGAGGCGCAGGGCAAGCAGATCAACGAGGCGCTGAAGGGCCTGGGGTTCTGCGAGGGCTGACCGTACGGACGACCGGCGCACCGAGCCGGCTCAGCGACGCCCGGCAGCGGGCCGGCTCGGTCGCGGTGTCCGCGCTCGGCTGCCCGCTCAGCGGTCGACGACGGCGAGGTGGTACGTCGTGTCCACCCAGAACCCGCCGGTGGTGCGCGCCTTGATCTCGATCACGTAGTGGCCGGCGGGCAACGGATCCAGCGCACACCACAGCCCCCAGGCGATACGCCGCCGCTGGGCCGCCCGGAAGGGCTTCGACGTGAACTCCCGCATCGGCAGCGGAACTCCGTTGAGGAACACCTCGGCCTGCGCGACCGCCATCACCATCGGCTCGCGGGAGGACAGCGTCTGCGACCGCTGCGTGTTGAACACCGGGAAGAAGACCGGCCGCCCCGAGGGCATCGAGCAGCGCCGCACCACGCGACCGCCGTAGGTGCCGGCCAGGAACCACACGTCGTCGGGCTGGCGCCAGTTCGCGAACTCCCCGGTCCGGTCCCTGACGGGGCTGCGGTCCTCGGGCGCGGACAGCGCCCACTGCCACCAGCGGGCAGCGAGTTCACCGCCACGTTCGGGCCCCAGCTCCGTGAAGTCCTCTCCGACCGGCACGAACTCGCTCACGAATCCCCCACCCCTTCACTCGTCCACTCGTCCACGCGCCACGCGCCCCTGGCCACTCGCCCCTCGCCACGCGCCACTCGTCACTCGCCACTCGCCACTCGCCACTCGCCACTCGCCACTCGCCACGACATGTGATCCCCGTGATCACCCGACGCCGTGCCGGGGTGCCTTCGTTCGAACCGGCCCCGGATCAGGGCGCCCCGCCCGAGCGCGCGTTGCGTGCCCCGTTGCGTGCCGCGTTGATGCGGCGCACCGCGGCGAACAGGGGCAGCACTGCCGCAAGGGTGACCTGGAGCGTGCAGCCGGTCACCAGAAGGGTCTCGGACCCGGGGACATCGCCGGCCCAGGCGACCAGGCAGCCGATGTTGACCGCCGCCCACCCGACCGTGGCAGCCGCCATCACGCCCGTGGGCTTGGGGTACTCCACCCGGCTCACCATGAGCCAGGCGACGCCGAGGACCGCGCCCAGCGTGACCACGAAGGGCAGTTCGAGCAGGACGACAGAGACGACGGTGAGCGCGGCGAACGGGATCGGCATCCCCTGGAACATGCCGTCCTGCATCGTGGTGACGGAGAAACGCGCCAGGCGCAGCACGCCGCCCAGCAGCACGGCGACGGCTGCCACGACGACGAGCCCCAACTGGGCGTCGTGGCTCACCAGCCCCCACACCAGCACGAAGTACGCGGGTGCGAGACCGAAGCTCACGAGGTCCGAGAGGTTGTCGAGTTCGGCCCCCATCCCGGAGCTGCGGAACCTCCGCGCCACCAGCCCGTCGCACAGGTCGAAGAGCGAGGCCGCCAGGATCAGCATCACGGCGGCGGCCGCCCCCTGCCTCACCGAGCCGTCGCCACGGCCCTCGGTGAGGTAGGGGACCAGGACGGCGGTCGTGATGAAGTAGACGGAGGAGAAACCGCAGACCGCGTTGCCGAGCGTCAGCACATCAGCGACCGACAGTCTCGACGGAGGCGGTTGGCGGACTGTCTCCACGGCGGGCTCTTCAGCCCGCGACGCTGACGTCTCGGGTTCGGTGAGGGGCAAGGCTTCTCTCCTACGCACGATCTGCGGCGGTCACCAGTGGCGAGCATCATCGCAGCGGGGCGATCGCGGCGGCAGCCGGGGCCCACCTCGATCAGCACGAGCTCCGACCGGCGCAAGCTCTCCGCCGACCGGTACGCGTCTGCTGCGGACGTCTCCCACACGCCCGAGGCGTTACGCCCCACGCTCCCCGGCAACACAGAAGGTACTCACGTGGATGACGTCGTCCATGCGCTCCACCGGGTCACGGTCCGCTTCGGAGGTCGAGGCCACGATCACGGAGATCCTGCGGCACACCCAGATCAGCCGGACCCGCCGGTCTGTGAAGGGCCGATCTCACCTGTCGAAGGACGCCATGCGGCGCATGGGTGAGCTCCCCGTACCCGCGCCCTCGACCCCGATTCCCGGCCCGACTGAGACCAGAACTGAGACCGCCGATACCCGTGCGGCGCGCGCCCGGCGTCGTCGCCGCGTCCGCTGAACGACAAAACCCCAGGCCGGAGCTAAACCGGCCTGGGGTTCGAGTGGAGCCGCCTTCGGGATTCGAACCCGAGACCTACGCATTACGAGTGCGTTGCTCTGGCCATCTGAGCTAAGGCGGCGCGCCGTCCGCACTATGGTGCGATCGGCAACGTCGGTAAGTCTACACAGTTTCCGAGGCGCTCCGTACCAACCCCCTCCCGGGCCGCGATCAACGCGATGAGCAGCGCTTTCCGTCCGTCGGCGGGGTCCCGCGGAGGAGATACGCGTTGATCGTGTCGTCCACGCACGCACTGCCCCGCCCGTAGGCCGTGTGGCCGTCACCCTCGTAGGTGAGCAGGCGGGCCGAGGAGAGCTGGTGGGTCAGGGCGCGAGCCCAGCGGTACGGGGTCGCCGGGTCGCGAGTGGTGCCGACCACGACGATCGGGGACGCGCCCTTCGCCACGATGCGGCGCGGCTCACCGGTCGGGGCCACCGGCCAGTACGCGCAGTTCAGGGTGGCCCAGGCCAGGCCCTCGCCGAACACCGGCGACGCCTTCTCGAAGGCGGGCAGCGCCTCGCGGACGTCGTCCGGGGTGGCGAAGGCGGCCGGTAGGTCGAGGCAGTTCACGGCCGCGTTGGCGAACATCAGATTCGCGTAGCTGCCGTCGGCGTCGCGCTCGTAGTAGCTGTCGGAGAGGGCGAGCAGGCCCGCGCCGTCGTTCTCCCGCATCGCCTCGGACAGGGCGTCGCGCAGCTGCGCCCAGGCCCCCTCGTCGTACATCGCGGCGATCACGCCCGTGGTGGCGAGGGACTCGCTGAGCTTGCGGCCGTCCGCGTCACCGGTCGGGACGGGCCGTGCGTCGAGCTCGCGGAAGAACGCCTTCAGGTTCTTTCCGACGTCCGCGGCCTTCGTGCCCAGCGGGCAGTCCGGCTGCCGCACGCAGTCGCGCGCGAACGCCCGGAACGCCGTCTCAAAGCCCGCCGTCTGGTCCAGGTTCATCCTGCGGGCGGGCAGGGAGGGGTCCATCGCCCCGTCCAGGACCAGCCGGCCCACCCGGTCCGGGAACAGTCCGGCGTACGTCGCTCCGAGGAACGTTCCGTACGACGCCCCCACGTACGTCAGCCTCTCGTCCCCGAGCGCCGCCCGCGCGATGTCCATGTCCCGGGCCGCCTCGGCGGTGGAGACATGGCGGAGCAGGCCGGGCGCGTCCGCTCCGCAGCCTTCCGCGAACCTCTTGAACGCGGCGACGAGCCGGTCGGTCTCCTTCTCGTCATCGGGCGTGAAGTCCGTCTGCGTGTACCGGTCCATCGCGCGTCCGTCGAGGCATTCGACGGGTTCGCTGCGGGCGACTCCGCGCGGGTCCACGGCCACCATGTCGTAGCGCGCACGTACATCGGCCGGATAGCCGATACCCGCGTACTGCTGGAGGTAGCCGATCGCCGAGCCTCCGGGACCGCCCGGGTTCAGGAGCAGTGAGCCGAGCCGCTCGCCCGGGCCCGTCGCCTTCTTGCGGGCCAGGGCGAGCTTGATGCTCCCGGCCTCCGGCTTCGCGTAGTCCAGGGGCGCCCGCATGGTGGCGCACTGGAAGCCGGGCGCACCGCAGCCCCGCCACCTCAGCTTCTGGGCGTAGTACGGCGCGAGCGCGGCCGGCGTGGCCCGCGGCAACGCGGCCAACGCCGCCCCGGCCGCCGGGTTCCCCGGCTTCGTCGACCTGGTCGGCTCACCCGAGGTGCAGGCGGAGACGAGCAGCGCGGCGACGGCCAGGAAGGTGCCGACAGCGCCGGCTCGGCGAGGGGTCGAGCCGCGGGGGCGTGAGCCCCGAGCGCGTGGGCTCGGGTCGGGGCTGGGTGCGGAACTGCGCCTGGTGTGCATCAGGCGAGCGTAACTCTGCGCAGTGGATTGAATGCGCTGCGTGCACGATGTGGCTCGTACGAGTTACATGGTCAATCTCCCGCGGCGAGGAACGACCCCTCCGCGCGGAGAACGAGCGGCCGGGCCCGCCCGCTCATGGCCTGTGCAGCCGGGCTGAACGTCCTGTCAGCCCGCTCTGAGCGCCATGGTCATCGCCTCCACCGCCAGCAGCGGGGCGACGTTCCGGTCGAGGGCGTCGCGGCAGGCGGCGATCGCCTCGATACGGCGAAGCGTGGACTCCGGGGCGCTGTCGCGAGCGATGCGCTCCAGGGCGTCCTCGGCGTCGGTGTTGGCGAGGGCGACGCGGGAGCCGAGCTGCAGGGCGAGGACGTCGCGGTAGAAGGCGGTGAGGTCGGTCAGGGCGAGGTCGAGGCTGTCGCGCTGTGTGCGCGTACGGCGCCGCTTCTGCTTGTCCTCCAAATCCTTCATCACACCCGCCGTGCCGCGCGGCATCCGGCCCCCCTGGGCCGCGCCCATCGCCGCCTTCAGCTCCTCGGTCTCCTTGCCGTCGATCTCCTCGGCGAGCTGCTTGGCGTCCTCGGCGGCGGCGTCGACGAGCTCCTGGGCGGCCTTGAGGCAGCCGCCGATATCCCCCAGCCGCAGGGGCAGCTTCAGAACGGCGGCCCTGCGTTCCCGGGCGGCCGGGTCCGTGGCCAGGCGGCGGGCCCGGTCGACGTGCCCCTGCGTGGCACGGGCCACCGCCGCGGCGACGTCGGGCTCGATGCCTTCCCGGCGTACCAGCATGTCGGCGACGGCGTCGACCGACGGGGTGCTCAGGTTCAGGTGGCGGCACCGGGAGCGGATGGTGGGCAGGACGTCCTCGATGGAGGGGGCGCAGAGCATCCAGACCGTGCGGGGGGCGGGCTCCTCCACGGCCTTCAGAACGGCGTTGGCCGATTTCTCGTTGAGCCGTTCGGCGTCCTCGACGAGGATGATCTGCCAGCGGCCGTTCGCCGGTGAGGTGAACGACTTGCGGACGGTGTCCCGCATGTCGTCGGCGAGGATCTGGGTGCCGACGGCGGCGACGGTGGTGACGTCGGCGTGTGTGCCGACGAGCGCCGTATGGCAGCCGTCGCAGAAGCCGCAGCCGGGGGATCCGCCGAGCGCCCGGTCGGGGCTGACGCACTGCAATGCGGCGGCGAAGGCCCGTGCCGCCTGATTCCGGCCCGCCCCAGGGGGTCCCGTGAACAACCAGGCGTGGGTCATCTTGGACGCCTCGGGCGGCGGCGCGCCGGCAGCTGCGGCGGTCACGAAAGCGTCGGCGTCCCGAGCGGCGGCGCCCAACTGCTCGCTCACCCGCTCCTGGCCCACCAGGTCGTCCCACACGGTCATGGGTCACGCCCGCCTTTCCTCACACTTCGCGTCGCCGGATCCATTGTGCGGGGCGGGACTGACAACGGGACCCGAGCGAGCGGGCTGCACGAGCACTGCCGATGCCGCTGGGTGGCACCGATGCCCGACGAGCGGCACCCGGGTGACACTGCCGACGAACATCCGCCGTACCTGCCGACGAACACCCGACGGTACGTGGGGACGAACACCCGCCGGTACGCCCGTACCGGCACGGGCACCACCCGGGCCCACCGAACCACCGGGCCGCCGCCGGGCCACCGAGCCAGGCTCAGGTCACTGCCCAACCCGACGGATCGCCCCGAAGGCCACCCGGCCTCAGCGCCGCCGACCCCGCCCGCGGCCGCCCTCGTCGTCGCGCTCGTCCTCATGCGGTCCGAGCAGCTCGTCCGCCAGCGTCGGCAGATCGTCCAGCGGCGTCTCCTCGGCCCAGTCGGACCGGGCCCTGCGCGTGGGCGTCCCCGACTCGTCGACCTGCGGCATCTCCCGCGTCCGGTCCTGGGACCCGTCCGGCTGGGCCGCCCGCTCGTCGCGGAAGTAGTCCGGCGGAACCCGGTCCGCGGGACCCCGCCCCGACACCGGAGGCAGCACCGCCGTCTCGTCCGCCGCCCCCGGAGGAACCGGCGGAAGCACCGCAGTCTCGTCGGCCGCGCCCGGCACCACGGGCGGCAGTACAGCCGTCTCGTCGCCGGCGCCAGGCACCACCGGAGGCAGCACCGCCGTCTCGTCCGCCGCCCCCGCAGGCGCCGGCGGCTGCGGCAGCTGCGTCGTCACCTCGGAGTCGGAGCCCCCGGCGGCACGGTCACCGGAGGGCCGCTCGGCGTCCGGCTCCCGCCGCTCGTCCCGCACCGGCCGCAGCACCGTCGTCTCGTCGGACGCCCCGCCCGGCGCCTTACCCGGCGTCACCACCGGCGTGGGCACGGTCGCCGCGTCCCCCTGGGCAACCCCGGCTCCGGGCCCCGCCGGTCGCGGCCCGGCCTGGGCCTGCGCCGTCGCCTGCTCGGCCAGCCGGCGCGCCTCCTCGGCCCGCAGCAGAGCCTCCTCGGCCTTGCGCTGCTTCTCCAGGCGCCGCGCCTCGGCCTCGGCGTGGATGCGGGCCTCCTCCTCGGCCTGCTTGCGGCGCCGCTCCTCGTCCGCCTTGCGACGCGCTTCCTCCTCGGCGCGCGCCTTCTCCTCCGCCAGCAGCCGCTGCCGCTCCTCCTCGGCCTTGCGGCGCGCCTCCTCGGCCCGCTGCCGGGCCTCCTCCGCCTGACGTTCGGCCTCGCGCCGCTGCGCCTCCTCCAGCTCGCGCCGCTTGCGCTCCTCCTCCTCGGCACGCAGTCGGGCCAGCTGCTCCTGGCGCTCACGCTCCAGGCGCTCCTCCTCGGCCTTGCGGGCGGCCTCTTCCTCGGCCTTGCGGCGGGCCTCCTCCTCGGCCTTGCGGCGCGCTTCCTCCTGGGCCCGGATCTCGGCCTCGGACAGCGGAAGCATCTGGTCGAGCCGGTGCCGGATGACGGTCGTGACCGCCTCGGCCTCCTGCCCCGCGTCCACCACCAGGTACCGCCCGGGGTCGGCCGCGGCGAGCGTCAGAAAACCGGACCGCACGCGCGCATGGAACTCGGCCGGCTCCGACTCCAGCCGGTCCGGCGCCTCGGTGAACCGCTCGCGGGCGACTTCCGGAGCGACGTCCAGCAGAACCGTCAGATGCGGTGCGAGGCCGTGGGTCGCCCACCGGTTGATCCGGGCGATCTCCGTCGGGGACAGGTCACGGCCGGCCCCCTGGTAGGCGACCGAGGAGTCGATGTAGCGGTCCGAGATCACGACGGCGCCGCGCTCCAGCGCGGGCCGGACCACCGTGTCGACGTGCTCCGCACGGTCCGCGGCGTACAGCAGGGCCTCCGCCCGGTGCGACAGCCCCGCGCTCGACACGTCCAGCAGGATCGACCGCAGCCGCTTGCCGACCGGCGTCGCCCCCGGCTCGCGGGTGACGACGACCTCGTGGCCCTTGGCCCGGATCCACTCGGCGAGCGCCTCGGCCTGGGTGGACTTCCCGGCGCCGTCACCGCCCTCCAGCGCGATGAAGAAACCGGACGCCGCAGGTACCTGCTCCGGGTCGTCCCCCCCGAGCAGCGCGTCCCGCAGGTCCTGCCGCAGCGGCACCCCGGAGCGGTCGTCGACCTTGGCGAGCACCAGCGCGGCCACCGGCAGCAGCAGCGCGCCGACCAGCATCAGCGTGAACGCCGCCCCGCCGTGCGCGAAGGTGAACCTGCCGCTCTCCAGCCTGTGCGGCCCGATGAGCGCGGCCACCAGCGGCGCGATCACCGCGCCGAGCGCGACACACACCCGTGCGACCGCGTGCAGGTGCTCCGTCGTCCGGGGCCGCCTGAACTCCTCGGCCTCCTGGTCGAGGAGGGTGTGGCCGGTGTTCGCGGCCATGCCCGCGCCGGTCCCGGCGAGCGCCAGGATCAGCAGCACGGTGGTGACGTCCGGGACGAGTCCCGCGGCCAGCAGCGCGATGCCGGTGAGGGCGATCGCCAGCGCCAGCAGCCGGCGCCGCGACAGTGCGGGCAGCACGGAGGGCGCCGTACGGATGCCGACGACCACTCCCCCGGCCAGCGCGAGCACCAGCAGGCCGTACAGGACCGGCCCGCCGCCCAGGTCCTTGGCGTGCAGCACGGCCACGGCGACCGCGGCGGACACCGCCCCGGCGACGGCCGCGCACGCCGTCACCAGCAGCGGGATCGCGCCGGTGCGGCCCTTGTCCACGCCCGTGCCGGTCTTGGGCCGGCGCAGCCCCTCCAGCGGGGACCGCGCGCGGGGGGTGCGGGTGCCGGGCAGTTCCAGGAAGGTCAGCACGGACAGGGACGCGGCGAACAGGCCGGCCGCCACGTACGAGGCGAGTGCCGCCTGGTGCTGGTCGAACCAGTCGATCCCGGCACCGAGCAGGTTGTTGAGCAGCGCCGCGACCACGAGTACGGCGGCTGCCAGAGGGATCGCCACGAAGCCGGTGCGCAGCGACAGACGGCGCAGGGCGTCCATGTGGTCCGGCAGGGGCCGTACGGTCGCGCCCTCCGGCGGCGGGGGCGGCAGCAGGGCGGGCGCCGCGCTCTCCCGGCACACCGTCCAGAACCGCTCGGCGACACCGGTCACGAAGACGGTGACCAGGAGCATGGCGAGCGCGTTGTCCGGCGTCCAGTCGATCCACAGGGGCGCCACGATCAGCAGGGCCGCCCGCAGACCGTCCGCGGCGACCATCGTCCAGCGCCGGTCGAGCGGGCCGTCGTGGGAGGTGAGGGACGTCAACGGGCCGAGGAGCACGGCGCCGAAGAGCAGCGTCGCCAGGATGCGCACCCCGAAGACGGTCGCCACTGCGAACGCCACGCCCCGGTACCCGCCGCCGAACGCCGTCTCGGCGATCGCCGTCTGAAGGGCCAGCAGGACCAGCACCAAGAGGGCGAGCATGTCGCCGACACCGCCCACCAACTGCGCGCTCCACAACCGCTTGAGCTGGGGTCGGCGCAGCAGCGCGCGGATGGCGCGCTCACGGGAGTCCGCCGCGAGGGCGTCGTCGGGGGCGGTGCTGGGGGCCGTTGGCTGCTCGGCTCGCGTCATGCGTTCAGCCTATCGGGACGCACTGACAGCCTGGCGAGCCCGCCCGAACGTACGCCCGCCCCGACACCAAACTGATGCCGAGGCGTTCGTTTTGCGAACCTGGAGTGAAGAACCGCACCGCCAACCGGGCCCGGTCAGGGCCCGGTTGGACGCGAGGTTCGAGCGGCTCAGTCCTCCGTCGCCGTCTTGGAAGCCGTCGCCTTCTTCGCGGTCGTCTTCTTCGCCGCCGTCTTCTTCGCGGTCGTGGTCGTCTTCTTGGCCGCCGTCTTCTTGGCGGCCGTCTTCTTGGCCGGGGCGGCCTTCTTGGCGGTCTTCTTCGCGGCGGCCTTCTTCGCCGTCTTCTTCGCGGGCGCCTTCGCCCGCTTCTCGGCGAGCAGCTCGAAGCCGCGCTCCGGGGTGATCGTCTCGACGCTGTCGCCGGAGCGCAGGGTCGCGTTGGTCTCCCCGTCGGTGACGTACGGCCCGAAGCGACCGTCCTTGACGACGACCGGCTTCTCGCTCACCGGGTCGGTGCCCAGCTCCTTCAGCGGCGGCTTGGCGGCGGCACGACCACGCTGCTTGGGCTGGGAGTAGATCTGCAGCGCCTCTTCGAGGGTGATCGTGAAGAGCTGCTCCTCGGACTGCAGGGAGCGCGAGTCCGTGCCCTTCTTCAGATACGGGCCGTAGCGGCCGTTCTGCGCGGTGATCTCCTGGCCCTCGGCGTCGGTTCCGACGACCCTCGGCAGCGACATCAGCCTGAGCGCGTCGTCCAGCGTCACGGTGTCCAGCGACATCGACTTGAAGAGGGAGGCGGTGCGCGGCTTGACCGCGTTCTTGCCGGTCTTCGGCGTGCCCTCGGGGAGCACCTCGGTGACGTACGGGCCGTAGCGGCCGTCCTTGGCGACGATCGCGTGGCCGGTGGCCGGGTCGGTGCCCAGCTCGAAGTCGCCGCTGGGCTTGGCCAGCAGTTCCTCGGCCAGCTCCACGGACAGCTCGTCCGGCGCCAGGTCGTCCGGGATGTCGGCGCGCTGGTGCTGCTCGGTGTCCTTCTCCCCGCGCTCGATGTACGGGCCGTAGCGCCCGACCCGGAGCACGATGCCGTTGCCCACGGGGAACGACGACACCTCGCGCGCGTCGATGGCGCCCAGGTCGGTCACCAGCTCCTTGAGGCCGCCGAGGTGGTCCCCGTCGCCGTTGCCGGCGTCGGCCGCGTCGCCGTTGCTGGTGCCCTCGCCGAAGTAGAAACGCTTCAGCCATGGCACGGACTGGGCCTCGCCGCGCGCGATGCGGTCGAGGTCGTCCTCCATCTTCGCGGTGAAGTCGTAGTCGACGAGCCGCCCGAAGTGCTTCTCCAGGAGGTTGACCACGGCGAAGGACAGGAAGGACGGGACGAGGGCCGTGCCCTTCTTGAACACATAGCCGCGGTCGAGGATCGTGCCGATGATCGACGCGTACGTCGACGGGCGGCCGATCTCCCGTTCCTCCAGCTCCTTGACCAGCGACGCCTCGGTGTAGCGGGCCGGGGGCTTGGTGGCGTGTCCGTCGACCGTGATCTCCTCGGCGCTCAGGGCGTCGCCCTCGGAGACCTGGGGCAGCCGGCGCTCGCGGTCGTCCAGCTCGGCGTTCGGGTCGTCGGCGCCTTCGACGTAGGCCTTGAGGAAGCCGTGGAAGGTGATCGTCTTGCCGGAGGCGCTGAACTCGACGTCGCGTCCGTCGGCCGCGGTGCCGCCGATCTTGACGGTGACCGAGTTGCCGGTCGCGTCCTTCATCTGGGACGCGACGGTCCGCTTCCAGATCAGCTCGTAGAGCTTGAACTGGTCGCCGGTCAGCCCGGTCTCGGCCGGGGTGCGGAAGCGGTCGCCGGACGGGCGGATCGCCTCGTGCGCCTCCTGGGCGTTCTTGACCTTGCCGGCGTACGTCCGCGGCGCGGACGGCAGGTAGTCGGCGCCGTACAGCTGCGTGACCTGAGCGCGGGCGGCCGCGACAGCGGTGTCGCTCAGCGTCGTGGAGTCCGTACGCATGTACGTGATGTAGCCGTTCTCGTACAGCTTCTGCGCGATCTGCATCGTGGCCTTCGCGCCGAAGCCGAGCTTGCGGCTCGCTTCCTGCTGCAGCGTCGTCGTACGGAACGGGGCGTACGGCGAGCGGCGGTACGGCTTGGACTCGACGGACCGGACGGCGAACCGCGTCTGCTCCAGGGCGGCGGCGAGGGCGCGGGCGTTCGCCTCGTCGAGGTGGAGGGTGTTCGCGCTCTTGAGTTGTCCCAGGGAGTCGAAGTCGCGGCCCTGCGCGACCCGCCTGCCGTCGACGGTCTGGAGGCGGGCGACCAGCGACGACGGGTCCGACGGATCCCCCGCGCGGCCGGTCGCGAAGGTGCCCGTCAGGTCCCAGTACTCAGCAGAACGAAACGCGATGCGCTCGCGTTCCCGCTCCACCACGAGACGCGTGGCGACGGACTGGACACGGCCCGCCGACAGGCGCGGCATGACCTTCTTCCACAGGACCGGCGAGACCTCGTAGCCGTAGAGGCGGTCGAGGATGCGGCGGGTCTCCTGGGCGTCGACCAGCTTCTGGTTCAGCTCGCGCGGATTGGCGACGGCGGCCTGGATCGCGGCCTTGGTGATCTCGTGGAAGACCATCCGCTTGACCGGGACCTTGGGCTTGAGCACCTCCTGGAGGTGCCACGCGATGGCCTCGCCCTCGCGGTCCTCATCGGTGGCGAGGAAGAGCTCGTCGGATTCCTTCAGCAGATCCTTGAGCTTCTTGACCTGGGCCTTCTTGTCGGCGTTGACGACATAGATGGGCTCGAAGTCGTGCTCGACGTCGACGCCGAGGCGGCGGACCTCACCGGTGTACTTCTCCGGCACCTCCGCAGCGCCGTTGGGAAGGTCGCGGATGTGCCCGACGCTCGCTTCGACTACGTAGCCGGGGCCCAGGTAGCCCTTGATCGTCTTCGCCTTGGCAGGCGACTCGACGATGACGAGTCGGCGGCCGCCCTGTGCGGTCTCGCTGGTCGGGGACAACTTCGCTCTTCTCTCCGGATCGACGCTGGGGCCTCCCCAGGCCTAGATCCCGGGTCGGGTCGTGGTGACGCTGCGGAGTGTGACGGTACATCCCGCCCCGTTGTCAAACGGTAAAAGCCCGCAACGGCCACTCGAACGGTAACCCGACTTCCGCCATTCCTGCCGCCCGGAGTGCCCGCAGTCCTATTCGAGCCTTTCCGGAAGAGGCCCTCCCAATTATCCGCCGCCCAGCTCGTAGGGCGTTCTCACAGGCGGCTGAAGCACCAGGTTCCGAAGATCAGCGCGACCATCGAGACAACGCCGGCGAGCGTCGCCGATGCGACGGGGCTCACACCTTCGGCGACGGGCCTGTGCTGTCGCACCCGGACCGCCGTCCACAACAGCAGCCCCCCTCCGAACAGGGCGAAAACCACCCCGGCGAAGATCGCCGATGCCCTTTCCATGGTCCCGCTCGCCCCTTTTCTCCGGTCTTCGCGTGCTCGGCCCGGCGAGGCTGTCACGCGCGTGGGGCGCACAGGCGAACCTCAGGTGAACGGAGGGCGGACGCGGCCGTGGTACCGCGGCGGGCCCATCGCACCGGCGGTCACCTCAGGCTCAGAAGACCCGTTGTCCTCACTGGTGCCAGTGAACTCGTTCGAGTCTTGGGCCTCATGAACCTCACCGGCAACAGATCCGGTTCCGCGGGGAACGCCGTGCGGGACGCCCGGAGATCGACTCGAATTTGTTGCCCTCCGCTCGGCGGGGTTGTCGGAAACCCCGCCGACGGGCGCCCGGGAAAACGATGCTCGCGCTCCGCGCTGACGCGAGCGCCGGATCCAGTCACCGCGCCGGGCCGGAGGCACCGCGTCGGGCCGGAGGCACCGCGTCGGTATCAAGACATGGCGTCGGTTCAGGCCAGGTCAGGTCAGGTCAGGTCAGGTCGGGCCAGGTCACCGCGTCGGTTCGAGGAACCCCTGCTCCACCAGCAGCCGGATCTGCGCGGGAGTGCGGTCCCGCAGCAACACGGGGTCCTCGCCCATCAATTGGGCGATGGCGTCGAGAATGCGCCCCGCGCTCAGCGAGCCGTCGCACACGCCCGCGAACCCCGCGCCGACCGTGTCGACCTGGGCGGCCCGGCGCATCCCGCGGTTCTGGCGCAGCACCACGTGTTCCGGGTCCTCGGCGCCGGGCAGCCCGACCTGCTCCTGCACGACCTCGGAGACGAGCCGGAAGTGGTCCTCCAGCAGGGCCGCGTCGTCATGGGAGCGCAGGTAGTCGAGGCGGTCGAAGTGCGCGCGGATCGTGTCTCCGAGCGGCTGCTCGACCGGATGCGGCCATTCCTCGACCGTGATCGAGGGCACGGCGGCCGACGTCCTGCGCAGGGTGATCCACCCGAACCCCACGCCCTTCACCTTGCGCGCCTCGAACTCGTCGAGCCACGCGTCGTACCGCGCCTGGTACGCGGCCGCGTCCCCCCGATGGTCACCGGCGTCCCTGAGCCACAGCTCGGCGTACTGCATGACGTCCTGGACCTCGCGCTGCACGATCCAGGCGTCGCACCCGCGCGGCACCCAGGACCGCAGCCGGTCCTGCCAGTCCTCCCCTTCCACGTGCTGCCAGTTGGCGAGGAACTGCGCGAACCCGCCTTCGTTCAGTCGCTCCCCCGCCCCTTGAACGATCGACCGGCACAGATCGTCCCCGCCCATCCCACCGTCCCGATACGTCAGCCGGGCGCCCGGCGAGATCACGAAGGGCGGGTTCGAGACGATCAGGTCGTACGTCTCACCGTTCTTGAGCGGCTCGAACAGCGAGCCCTGCCGAAGGTCCGCGACCGGCGCACCGGAGAGCGCGAGCGTCAGGGCGGTGATGTGCAGCGCGCGCGGGTTGAGGTCGGTCGCCGTCACGCGCGTGGCGTGCTGTGCCGCGTGCAGCGCCTGGATGCCGGAGCCGGTGCCGAGGTCGAGAGCGGACGCGACGGGCTCCCGCACGGTGATGCCGGCGAGGGTGGTGGAGGCGCCGCCGACGCCGAGCACGACGGCTGCGTCCGCCTGACGGCCGGTGCCGCCGATGCCGCCCGCCCCGCCGACCGCGCAGCCCAGGTCGGACACGATGAACCAGTCCTCGCCGCCGGGCCCGCCGTACGGCCGTACGTCCACGGTCGCGGCGAGGTCGTCACCCGAGCCCTCACCGACGCGAATCAGCCAACCGCTCTCCAGGCAGGCGTCGACGGGAAGAACGTCCGCCACGCGGGCCCGCGGCACGGGCTGCTGCAGCAGGAAGAGCCGTACGAGCGCCTCCAGCGGTGTATCGCCGCGGGTCGCGCGGAGCGCGGGCACGATTTCGCTCCGTGCGAGCGCCGCGTACGCGGGCGCACCGAGCAGTTCGAGGAGTCCGTCGGGGGTGAAGGAGGCCCCGAGCAGGGCATCCCGCAGCCGGGCGGCGGCCTCGGGGCGGTCGGAGGCGGGCAGGACGGACAGGCTGGAGTCACTCACGCTCTCATTGTGACCGGGCCCGGCCCCGCCCGCCCACGGCGGTCCACCTGTCGGTGGCTCAGCTGTCGGTGGTTCAGCTGTCGGAAACTCAGCTGCCGGTGGCCGCCGCGGACTCGGACGCGACGACCTGCTTGCAGCCCTCCTGCTCCAGCAGCGCCTTCTTGGTGTCGCCGCTCGACTCCAGCTGCTTCAGCGCGTCGAGCGCGCTCTTGCGCTGGCTCACCATGCTCTTCATCTCTTCGCCGACCTTGCGCAGCCCGGACGCGAACTTCGCCTGGTCCTTGGTGTTCAGCTCGTCCGTCTGCTTCTTCAGCTCGGCGTAGCTCACGGAGACGGCGGTGAGCTTCTTGATGGCGTCCCGCTGCTTCTTCGCACCGCCCTCGACGCCCGGAGGCGGTCCGGCCTGCTGGAGCAGGGTCGCACGGGCCTTGAATCCGTCGGAGAGGTCCTGGAATGCCTGGGCGTCGACCTTCTGGAGCTCCTTGGGCGGGCTGTCCTTGGCCGCCTTCGTGATCGCGGCGTCGGCGGCCGCGATCTTCGCGTTCTGCGCCGGCGCCGTGTCGCAGACCTTCTTGGCCCAGGCGTCCAGCTCAGGGTTGCCCTCGTCGCCCGTGCATCCCGTCAAGGCCAGTGCCAGTGCCGCACCGCCGGACAGTGCGGCCGTGAGCTTCTTGTTCACCGGTTTGGTCCCTTCCATGGCTCTCGGCCACCGGAATCTACACGGCGGGCCGGAAGGAACCAGGCTCCGAGCACCCCTTGCGTCATGTTTTATTACTTTTTGCACCATGTGAGAGAAGGGTCACGGCAAGGGGTGAACACGCACGGGGCGGGCGGGCGGCACGTCAACGCGCGCCGCCCGCCCGCCCCTTGAGCTGGGCCGTCGTCGGGCCGCCTACGAGACCACCGCCGGGTCGACCGGCTTGGCCACCCGGTCGGCGTTGCCTTCGTCACCCATGGCGATGCCGCGCCGCTTGGAGACGTACACCGAGCCGACGATCACGACCAGCGACAGTACGGCGATCACGACCCGAACGCCGACGTTCTTGTCCTCGCCGTAGCTGAACTGGATGACCGCGGGCGCGATGAGCAGCGCCACCAGGTTCATCACCTTCAGCAGCGGGTTGATCGCCGGACCGGCGGTGTCCTTGAACGGGTCGCCGACCGTGTCGCCGATCACCGTGGCGGCGTGGGCTTCGCTGCCCTTGCCCCCGTGGTGGCCGTCCTCGACGAGCTTCTTGGCGTTGTCCCAGGCGCCTCCGGAGTTGGCGAGGAACACCGCCATCAGCGTGCCGGCGCCGATCGCGCCCGCGAGGAACGCACCGAGGGCGCCGACGCCGAGCGTGAATCCGATGAAGATCGGCGCCATCACGGCGAGCAGCCCGGGAGTCGCCAGCTCCCGCAGCGCGTCCTTCGTGCAGATGTCGACGACCTTGCCGTACTCCGGCTTCTCGCTGTAGTCCATGATCCCGGGCTTCTCACGGAACTGCCGCCGCACCTCGTAGACCACGGCACCCGCCGACCGCGACACGGCGTTGATGGCGAGTCCCGAGAAGAGGAAGACGACCGCCGCGCCCGCGATCAGACCGACGAGGTTGTTGGGCTGCGAGATGTCCATCATCAGGTTCATCGGCGCGCCCTCACCGCTGAGCTTCTCGCCCACGTCACGCGCGCCGGTGGTGATGGCGTCGCGGTACGACCCGAAGAGCGCGGCGGCCGCGAGGACGGCCGTGGCGATGGCGATGCCCTTGGTGATGGCCTTGGTGGTGTTGCCGACCGCGTCCAGGTTGGTGAGCACCTGGGCGCCCGCGCCCTCGACGTCACCGGACATCTCGGCGATGCCCTGCGCGTTGTCGGAGACCGGGCCGAAGGTGTCCATGGCGACGATCACACCGACCGTGGTGAGCAGTCCGGTGCCGGCCAGCGCCACCGCGAACAGCGCCAGCATGATCGAGGTGCCGCCGAGCAGGAACGCCCCGTACACGCCCAGGCCGATCAGCAGGGCGGTGTAGACGGCCGATTCCAGACCGACCGAGATACCGGCGAGGACGACAGTGGCGGGCCCCGTGAGCGAGGTCTTGCCGATGTCCCGGACCGGCCGACGGTTGGTCTCGGTGAAGTAGCCGGTCAGCTGCTGGATGACGGCGGCCAGCAGGATGCCGATGCCCACGGCGACGAGCGCGAGGATCCGCGGGTCGCCCTCCTTGCCGGCGATCGCGGTGTCGGTGACGCCGTCGAGGTCGGCGTACGACGACGGCAGGTACGCGAACACGGCGATCGCCACCAGGACGATCGAGATCAGCGCGGAGATGAAGAACCCGCGGTTGATCGCCGTCATGCCGCTGCGGTCGCTGCGACGCGGTGCCACGGCGAAGATGCCGATCATCGCTGTGATCACGCCGATGGCGGGCACGATCAGCGGGAAGGCCAGTCCCAGGTCGCCGAAGGCCGCCGACCCGAGGATCAGCGCGGCGACCAGGGTCACGGCGTACGACTCGAACAGGTCGGCGGCCATGCCCGCGCAGTCGCCGACGTTGTCGCCCACGTTGTCGGCGATGGTCGCGGCATTGCGCGGGTCGTCCTCCGGAATGCCCTGCTCGACCTTGCCGACCAGGTCGGCGCCGACGTCGGCGGCCTTGGTGAAGATGCCGCCGCCGACACGCATGAACATCGCGATCAGCGCGGCGCCGAGGCCGAAGCCCTCCAGCACCTTCGGCGCGTCGGCCGCGTACACCAGCACCACACAGGAGGCGCCCAGCAGGCCGAGCCCCACCGTGAACATGCCGACGACGCCGCCCGTACGGAAAGCGATCTTCATGGCTTTGTGCGAGACGGTAGTGAGATCCTTTTCCGGTTCTCCCTCCGCCGGGGTCGCTTCCCGTGCGGCCGCGGCGACGCGCACATTGCTGCGCACGGCGAGCCACATGCCGATATAGCCGGTGGCCGCCGAGAACGCGGCGCCGATCAAGAAGAAGACGGATCGGCCGATGCGCTGATTCCAGTCGTCCGCGGGTAGCAGCATGAGCAGGAAGAACACCACGACGGCGAATACACCGAGCGTGCGCAACTGGCGGGCCAGATAGGCGTTGGCGCCTTCCTGGACCGCTGCCGCGATCTTCTTCATGCTGTCGGTGCCCTCGCCGGCCGCGAGCACCTGGCGCACCAGGACGCCGGCGACCACGAGCGCGGCCAACGCGACGACCCCGATGACCGTGATGATGATCCGGTTGTCGTCGGTCAGCACTGCGGCTGCGAGGGTTGTGGGGTGGTCAAGCTGATGAGGGGTAGAAAGCCCCGCCATTCGTCCTCCTTGACGCTTGGGCTGAGCTCAAGATGTGGACGGATTCTAGGTACCGGAACCTGATCAAAACAGAGCGCGGTAATCGGAATTGGCCTTCACATGCCGTTCAGCAAATGATCGACGTCGCGCCACGGAACCCGAAAGTGCTAATGCCCCAAAACCATTGACGCCCGTATTGCACTTGATCAAATTATGGGCTGCTGATCGTGAATTCCTTCACGAATTCTGCCGGGCCGGTGGGATAAACACGAAGGGGCCCTGCTGAGCAGGGCCCCTTCGTGAAGCAACGGGTCGAGCGATGAGTCGGATCAGGCGAGCACCGCGGCCGGCGGCGTGGTCGGCCAGGTCATGCGGATCAACCCGCCGTGCTCGTCGGCGGAGACCTCGACGTCGTCGACGAGGCCGCTGATGACCGCGAGACCCATCTCGTCCTCCTCGGTCTCCACGTCCCCCTCGCCGCCCGCACCGGAACCGCGGTCGCCAGGAGTGGCGTGCGGCGCCTCGTCGCCGACCTCGATGGAGAACTGTTTCTCCTCCTCGATCAACGCCACCTTCACAGGCGCCGTGATGCCGACGCTCTGATGCAGTCCGACGGCGCGGCTGCAGGCCTCGCCGACGGCAAGTCGCACTTCGTCGAGTACGGCCTCGTCCACTCCGGCCCTGCGCGCCACCGCTGCCGCCACCAGTCGGGCGGTCCTGACGTGCTCGGGCAGCGCGCTGAAGCGGAGTTCAACGGTGGCCATGCATCCCCCTCCGAACTACGGGCGTGCTGTCCGGAGGACCGGGCCGCCGAAAGCCCGGTCCCCCGTCACTTTCCACTTCTGCCGTGCCGGACCCCTACGACGGGCCCGATACGGTGATCAGTCGGTCGCCGCCACCGCTTCCTCGACCGAGGTGTGGATCGGGAACACCTTGGTGAGGCCGGTGATGCGGAAGATCTTGAGAATGCGCTCCTGGTTGCAGACCAGGCGCAGAGAGCCCTCATGGGCACGCACACGCTTCAGGCCACCGACCAGCACGCCGAGCCCGGTGGAGTCGAGGAAGTCCACGCCCTCCATGTCGACGACGAGGTGGAAACTCCCGTCGTTCACCAGCTCGACCAACTGCTCGCGCAGCTTGGGCGCGGTATATACGTCGATTTCGCCACCGACCTCGACGACCGTACGATCGCCGACGGTACGGGTCGACAGGGACAGGTCCACGGATCCTCCAGCACCTTGCTATCGAGCGGTCGTCCCTCGGGACACCTCGGCTTACAGCCCCCAGGACGGTTCGCCAGCCGCGATGGCATTCAATCACTTACCGGCAGGCGTGCACGACGCCTTGGTCCCATTGTCCGTCACGCCAGTGACACACTCGGTGCCGATGGCCAAGAATCACCGATCCGATCGAACCCCGACGGGGCCCGTATCCCGGGTGGACCCGGGCACGGTGCTGGGCCGACTCGCCTCGGGGCCGAGCCGGGCTTCGCGCATCACTCATACGGAGCATGTGCCCCCAAGGGAGGGTCGCCATGCCGTCTGGCCCGACCGGATCCGCGCGGAGGTCGTCGCGGCCGTACAGGACGCGGGAGTCGAACACCCCTGGGCCCACCAGGCACGGGCCGCCGAGCACGCCCTGGACGGCGACTCCGTGGTGGTCGCCACGGGCACGGCGTCAGGCAAGTCCCTGGCCTATCTCGTGCCGGTCCTGTCCACCCTTCTGGACGGCTCGGAGGCCCCGAACGGCCGCGGCGCGACCGCGTTGTACCTCGCCCCGACCAAAGCACTTGCGGCGGATCAGTGCCGCTCGGTGAAGGAACTTTCACATCCGCTGGGCAATTCCGTACGCCCCGCCGTGTACGACGGCGATACTCCGTTCGAGGAACGAGAGTGGATCCGGCAGTACGCCAACTACGTCCTCACCAACCCCGACATGCTGCATCGCGGCATACTCCCCTCGCACCCCCGCTGGTCCTCCTTCCTGAAGGCCCTGCAGTTCGTCGTCATCGACGAGTGCCACACCTACCGCGGTGTGTTCGGCTCCCATGTCGCCCAGGTCCTGCGCCGCCTGCGCCGCCTCTGCGCCCGCTACGGCTCTTCCCCCGTCTTCCTGCTGGCCTCCGCCACCGCCGCCGAGCCCGCGGTCGCCGCACGCCGCCTCACCGGCCTCCCGGTCGTCGAGGTCGCCGACGACGCCTCGCCACGCGGCGAACTGGTCTTCGCCCTCTGGGAACCCCCGCTCACCGAGCTGCAGGGCGAGAAGGGCGCCCCCGTCCGCCGTACCGCCACCGCCGAGACGGCGGACCTGCTGACCGACCTCGCCGTCCAGGGCACCCGAACGGTCGCCTTCGTACGCTCCCGGCGCGGCGCCGAGCTGATCTCGGTCATCGCCCAGGAACGTCTCGCCGAGGTGGACCGCTCCCTCGCCCGGCGTGTCGCGGCCTACCGCGGCGGCTACCTCCCCGAGGAGCGCCGTGCGCTCGAGCAGGCCCTGCACTCCGGCGAACTCCTCGGCCTGGCCGCCACCACCGCCCTGGAACTCGGCATCGACGTCTCCGGCCTGGACGCCGTGCTGATCGCCGGTTACCCGGGCACCCGCGCGTCCCTGTGGCAGCAGGCGGGCCGGGCAGGCCGCTCGGGCCAGGGGGCGCTGGCCGTCCTGGTGGCCCGGGACGACCCCCTGGACACCTATCTCGTCCACCACCCCGAGGCCCTGTTCGACCGCCCGGTGGAGTCGACGGTCCTCGACCCCGACAACCCGTACGTCCTGGCCCCCCACCTGTGCGCGGCGGCCGCGGAGATCCCCCTGACCGACGAGGATCTGGAGCTGTTCGGCCCGGAGACCGAGGGGCTGCTGCCGCAGCTGGAGGCCGCGAAGCTGCTGCGCCGCCGCACCAGGGCCTGGCACTGGACACGCCGGGAACGGGCCGCCGACCTCACGGACATCCGCGGTGAGGGCGGCCGCCCCGTCCAGGTGGTGGAGACCGGGACGGGCCGGCTGCTCGGCACGGTCGACGCGGGCGCCGCGCACGGCACGGTGCACGAGGGCGCCGTCCACCTGCACCAGGGCCGCACCTATCTCGTCCGGTCCCTCGACCTGGAGGACTCGGTCGCCCTGGTCGAGGAGGCCGCACCGCCGTATTCGACGGTCGCCCGGGACACGACGTCGATCTCCGTCCTGGAGACGGACGTCGAGATCCCGTGGGGTGACGGCCGCCTGTGCTACGGCTCCGTCGAGGTCACCAACCAGGTCGTCTCCTTCCTGCGTCGTCGTCTCATCACGGGTGAAGTACTGGGCGAGACGAAACTCGACCTCCCTCCTCGTACGCTGCGCACCCGCGCGGTGTGGTGGACGGTCACCGAGGACCAGCTGGACGAGGCCCGGATCAACCCGGAGATCCTCGGCGGTGCCCTGCACGCCGCCGAGCACGCCTCGATCGGCCTGCTGCCCCTCTTCGCGACCTGCGACCGCTGGGACATCGGCGGTGTCTCGATCCCGCTGCATCCCGACACACTCCTGCCCACGGTCTTCGTCTACGACGGCCACCCCGGCGGCGCGGGCTTCGCGGAGCGCGCCTTCCACACCGCCCGCGCCTGGCTCACCGCCACCCGCGAGGCCATCGCCTCCTGTGAGTGCGATGCCGGCTGCCCGTCCTGCATCCAGTCCCCCAAGTGCGGCAACGGGAACGATCCGCTGCACAAGCGGGGGGCGGTGCGCCTGCTCACGGTGCTGTTGCGGGGAGCGCCGAAGGAGGATCCGGCCTTGGCGCCGACGCCCGAGGGTGGGTCCGGGTCCGCGCAGTACCGGCCTCGGTCTACGGAGGCTCAGGCGACCGGTCCGTCCGCACAGACCCAACCTCGGCCTACAGGAGCCCAGGCGACCGACCCGTCCGCACAGACCCAACCTCTGCCTACGGAGGCCCAGGCGACCGACCCGTCCCCGCAAGCTCCGCCCGGGAGTGCTCCGTCGGCAGAGCAGGGCCCGCAGGCCCCGCCCGCGCCCTGACCTCCGCCGCGAAGGGCCCCCGACCCGACGCCGCAGTCACGTCCGCGACCTCGCCCACCACCGCGCACCGCACGAGCCGCACGCCCTGTGCCCGAGCCACCCGCTCCGCCCGGGCGCAGGCCACCGCACGTCCCTCCGCCCAGTGGTCGGCCGCCGCCAGGGCCGCGAGATCCGCACCGCCGGCCGCCTGATGCCGGGTCACGACGGCTTGGCCCAGGGCGAGCAGGACGCCGAAGAGGACGCAGAGGACGGCGATGGCGCCCACGCTCCAGACCGTGGCGGAGCCCCTATCGAGGTGCGGGGCCGCGCTGAGTCTGAGGCCAGCACTCCCGTCCGTGCGGCTGCCCTCACTCCCGGCCATGCGGATGCCCGCATCACTGTCCGCGCGGCTGCCCTCACTCCCGGCCCTGCGGATGCCCGCATCACTGTCCGCGCGGAGGCCCGCACTCCCGTCCGTGCTGCGGTCTCCGACCCGGTCGACGGCAGAAGCGCGGTCGGGGCGCGCTCCCCGTGCCACCGCCCGCCAGGGTCGTCGCCCCGCGAGGGCCCCTCGGCGGCCGTCACCGACGTCTCTCCTCACGTCCCCGCCCCCACCATCTCCTCCGCCGACGCCACGGCCTCCTCCCGCACCTCGAAGGGAAGCCCGCGCAACAACGGCGGCCTCGCGACGACGGTGACCCGAACCTCGTCCCCCTCCCGGCCGACGGTGACCGTCGCACCGCGCGGTGCCGCCTCGCGCGCCACCTCGACGACGGCCTCGGCCGGATCCTGCCGGGCCGCCGCGCGGGCACCGGTCCGGGCCGCGTCCACGCACTGGATCTGCGCGGCCACGACGAGCAGACCCCACACCAGTGCCATCGCGAACATCACCAGCACAGGCAGCACAACAGCCGACTCGGCCGTCACGAACCCCTCGTCGACCCCGCGACCCGGCGCCGCTCGGGACCTGCGCTCCTCGATGTCCCGCTCACATCCGCGCATCGAGCGCCTGCTTCACGATGGCCTGCAACTCCTCGCTGACCTGCCCGCTCGTCACGACCTTGTAGAGCACCACGGCGAACGCCACGGCCGCGACGATTCCCATCGCGTACTCGGAGGTGACCATCCCCTCGTCCCTCCGCGCCGCCCGCATCCCGCACGCCAGGGCGCGCATCCGCGCCCGTACCGCCTTGCACATCTCAACCCCCGTGAGGTCCGGTTCCACTTGAACGCAGCTGTCCTGAAAGCAGCTGCTGGACGTCTGCCGTTCGCCTTACGCCGACGAACACCTGTCGCTGTACGCCCGCCGCCGATCTCCCACTCCTGATCCGCGGCCGTTGCCGCCTCTCCCTTCGTCATCCACCGCCTTCTCCCAACACCCCGCCCGCCAGGCCGATCACCACCGGCGCCACACCGACCGCGATGAAGGCCGGAAGGAAGCACAGACCGACCGGTGCCGTGACCAGCACGGCCGCCCGCCTGGCCCGTTCCGTCGCACTGCGCGCCCAGTCGGCGCGAGCATCCGCGGCTAGCCGCGCGACCGGTCCGGCCGCCGGAAGCCCCGACACATCGGCCCGCTCCAGCAACCGCGCCAAAGCCCCGGCCCCCGGCAGCGAAGCCAGCCGCTGCCACGCCTCCGCCGGTGCACCGCCGAGCCGCACCTCCGCAGCGCCCTTCGCCAACCGGTCCCCGACAGGGCCGCCCAAGGCCTCGCCCACGGCCTGCGCCGCGATCGCCGGCCCGGCACCCGCCGCGATGCAGGCCCCCAACAGATCCGCTGCGAGCGGCAGTTGTCGAGCCACCTCACCGGCGTCGAGCGCCTCCTCGGCACTTCCGGCGGCTTCCTGTCGACGCCGCCACAGCCACAGCCCGCCCGCGACGAGCAGCCCCACCGCCGGCCCGGCGGCACCGCCGAACAGCACCCAGCCGGCGCTTACGACGGCACCCATGGGCAGCCACTGCCGCACCCGCCGTCGAACGTCGAGCCGTCGGCGTTTCGACGTCCCGTCCGCGCTCGTCAGCATCGCGGCCAGCCGCCGCCGGACTCTTCTTTCATGACGGGCGGCCACGGGCCACCGCAGCAACCCCCAGACGGCCAGGGCAACGCATACGGCTACCCCCAGCCTGTGGACAAACTCCACGTTCACCACCACCCCCAACCTGTGGACGACTTCCGCATCCACGCCGCCGAACCCCCTGGTACTCCGGCGCGGCTCCACTCCTCATGCCGCCTCCGCCCCACGCACGATCCGCAGTGCCCACCACATCCCCAGCCCTTCCAGCGCCCCACCGACCACGAGGCAGCCGAGTCCGGCTCCGGTGTGGAACAGCACCCGCAGCGGATCGGCCCCCATGGCAGCACCGAGAAGCAGCCCCAAGGCGGGCAGTCCCGCGAGCATCGCCACGGTCGATCGCGCCCCCGCCAACTGGGTGCGCAGGTCGGCGCGTCGGTCCCGTTCGGCGCGCAACGCCCCTTCCAGCCGGTCGAGGCCGGCAGCGAGTCCCGCGCCCTGGTCCACGGCGACCCGCCAGCACGCCGCCAGACCCGACAGCCCCTCGGCACCCGGTTGCCGTGCCGCACAGGCGAGCGCGCCCGGCACATCTCCGCCGAACCGCGCCGCCGCCAACACCGCGGCCTGCGCTTCCCCGAGCCCCTCGCAATCCCGCGCCGCCCGCAGCAACGCCTCCCCCGGTTGCCTCCCTGCCCGCACCTCTCCGGCGAGCGCCCCGCACAGGTCGATCACGGCGCCCCCTCGACGCTCCCGTGCCCGCCTCGCCTCCCTCACCAGCCGTGCTCTCCTCAGCAACGGCACTCCGACCGCCCCCGCGACGACCGGCAGCACCGAGGACCCCAGCACACCCAGCGCCAGCCCGACGACCGCCGCCCACCACTCGGCCCCAAGCCGCCCGCGCAGTTGCCCCAGATCCCGGACCATCCGCCGCCAGTCGGGCGGCCCGATGCCCACCGTCCCACCGCCCGCCAGGAGCAAGCGCGCCCGCCGGGCCCCTGAGTCCCGCCCGCCCAGCAGGCAGACGACCGCCCCGAGACACATCACCGCCGCGCCCAACGACATCTCACCCATACGGCCCACCGGCCCCCTCACGATCGCCGAACCCTCACGTCACGCCCTGGCGCCCCTCATCGCCCACGCCTCGTAGCAATCCCCGCAGCCGCTCCCACCCCCGCTCGCTCGCGAAAGCCTGCGCGCCCCACCGCAGCGCCGGCACGGTTCGCACCAGTCCCGACGGGTCCCGCTCCAGCACATGCACCTCGGCGATCCGCCGCCGCCCATCCCGGTCACGTACGAGATGCAGTACGACCGACAGCGCGGCCGCCAGTTGGCTGTGCAGCGCGGCCCGGTCCAGTCCGGCCGCCGTGCCGAGCGCCTCGAGGCGCGCCGGTACGTCGGCGGCCGCGTTCGCGTGGACGGTCCCGCAGCCTCCCTCGTGGCCCGTGTTCAGCGCCGCCAGCAGATGGACCACTTCGGGTCCGCGCACCTCGCCCACGACCAGCCGGTCCGGCCGCATGCGCAGCGCCTGCCGCACCAGGTCCTGGAGCGTGACCAGTCCGGCGCCTTCCTGGTTGGCGGGTCTGCTCTCCAGCCGTACGACATGCGGATGGTCCGGCCTGAGTTCCGCCGAGTCCTCGGCGAGCACGATCCGCTCATCGGGGCCGACCAGTCCCAGCAACGCGCTGAGCAGCGTGGTCTTACCACTCCCCGTGCCGCCGCTGATCAGGAAGGACAGCCGCGCGTCGACCAGCGCCCGCAGCACCCGATCCCCGCCAGGTGGCACTGTGCCCGCCGCGACCAACTCGTCGAGCCTGAACGCCCGGGGCCGCACGACTCTGAGCGACAGGCAGGCACAGCCGACGGCGACCGGTGGCAGCACGGCGTGCAGGCGAGTCCCGTCGGGCAACCGGGCGTCCACCCAGGGCCGCGCATCGTCCAACCGCCGCCCGGCGACCGCGGCGAGACGTTGCGCGAGGCGGCGTACGGCAGCCTCGTCCGGGAAGGAGACGGAGGTCAGTTCCAGGCCGCCGCCTCGGTCCACCCAGACCCGGTCCGGCGCCGAGACCAGCACGTCCGTCACCGAGGGGTCGGTGAGCAGCGGCTCCAGCGGGCCGCTCCCGACCAGCTCGGATCGCAACTGCTGTGCCGCCCCCAGGATTTCGGCGTCTCCGAGCACCCTGCCCTGTTCGCGCAGGGCCTGCGCCACGCGCGAGGGCGTCGGCTCTCCCCCGCTCTCGGCGAGCCACTGCCGCACCCCGTCGAGCAACCCGGTCGCCATACCCGCCCCGGCCTGCTCTGTCGGCCCTGTCGGCCGTGGCGGCCTTGTCGTCTCCGTGTCCGACGCCCACCTCGATGCCGACGGACCCGACCGAACAGCGGACGGACGGCCCCGGTCCTCCGAAACGCGCCCCGCAGCAGCCGGCACACCCCGAGCCGGCACCGCCCGCACGGCGCCCTCGCTCGCCACGCCGCCCACGTCGTCGCCCACCGCCCATCGCGGCGCGGCCCTACGCGCCCTGCCTGCCGTCTTCCCGCCCGACCTCCACCGCGCGGGTGCTGCCCGTACCGACCCCGCCGTGCTCCCGCTCACCCAGTCGAGCCCCACAGCCGTACTCACGCCGTCCCCGCTCATGCCGTCCTCGCCTCCAGCAGAGCGCGCTCCCAGAACTCGCGGCAGAACCGCGCCAGCGGTCCACGCCCCGCGGCTCCCGGCGGCGCCTTGCCCTCCTGGGGCCGCAACAGACCCGACTCCACGGGCACTTCGCCCACGAGCGGCAGTTCCAGCAACCGGGCCACCTCGTCGTCGTCCAGTCCCGGCGCGTACGGACCGCGTACCGCCACTCGCAGATCCCCCAGCACCATCCGGACCGCGGAGGCCATCTGTCGGGCCGCGGCGACGGCGCGCAGTTCGGCGGGCACCACCAGGATCCCGACGTCGAGTTGGACGAGTGCCTCGGCGACGCCGTCGTCGATCCGGCGGGGCAGGTCGACGACGACCGCGCCACCCCGGCGCCGGGCGGCGGCGAGCACCGCCCGCATCGCCTGCGCGGGCACGCCGAGGCAGTCCCCGCGATCCCAACTCAGCACCCGCAGGGAATGCAGTTCCGGCAGCGACTCCTCCAGGGCGCCGCTGCCGAGCCGCCCGCGCGAGCCGGCGAACGCGGGCCAGCGCAGTCCGTCTGCCGCCTCGCCGCCGAGGAGGACATCGAGCCCTCCGCCCAGTGGATCGGCGTCCACGAGCAGCGTGCGCAGCCCTTCACGCGCGGCGGTGACCGCGAGGGCACACGCGAGCGTGGAGGCTCCCGCACCGCCGCGCCCGCCGATCACCCCGACCGTGAGGGCGGGCCTGCCGACGCCCTCGGCGACGTCGGCGATGCGGTCGACCAGCCACTGCTCCCCGTCAGGCAGCATCAGGACGTGATCGGCGCCGATCTCGACGGCGCGGCGCCAGACCCCCGGGTCGTCCTGGTCCCGGCCGACCAGCACCACCGCGCCTCTGCGTCCGGCCCCGCGCACACGGCGTGCGGCGTCGTCGCCGACCAGGACGAGCGGCGCCGCCTCCCACCTGCCCCTGGGCTCGGGCACCCCGTGATGGACCTCGGGTGTGGCGCCGGCCGCCGCGCACAGGCGCAGCAGGTCGTCGAGCAGTTCGGCGTCTTCCGTGACGATCAACGGCTTGCCCGGCCGCCCGGAGGCGGTGGGCGGCGGATCATCTGTGACGGTTGCGGTCACGGTTTCCGTCCCCCTTCGCTGCATCACTCGCGCGGCCCTGCGGCCCCGCGATTCCCAAACATGTGAAGAACCGGCAACCGGTCTCCATATGAACGGCCGATAGGAACCGGCCAAAGACGCCCGACTAAGCAGAACCGGCCATGAAGTCGGTCCGAGCGGAGCGCGTTGGAATCACGGTGCAGCGATCCCGGAAATCGTGTGGATCTTGGTCGATAACTGTGGACAACTCGACCGCTGTGAATATCGCCGTCACCCATACCGGTGACCCGCACACCAACCCCTGTGCGACTTCCGCAGAGCAGCGCGACGGATACGCACAGTCACGAAGCGGATGCATGCCGAAGAGGCGACCGAAGTCGCCCGGTCTCGGCCCTACGGCCGCGCTCAGAAGAGGAAAACCCACCCGGACATGCGACGACCCCCGCCGGGGGGGAGAGCGGGGGTCGTCTCCACGGCCGACTCGGGGGGGGAGGAGTCGGACCGGGTTAGCACGGTCGCGAACGATCCGTGACTTCCATGGTGTACCCGAGAGCCCTCTCAGGCAAACCCACGCGCCCACCTTACGCCGAATGGGCTGCCCCTATGCTCTGCAGCGTGGAAAACCGCTCCTTGCCCCGCACAGCCGCCTTCTTTGACCTGGACAAGACGGTCATTGCGAAGTCGAGCACGCTCACCTTCAGCAAGTCGTTCTACCAAGGCGGCCTGATCAACCGCAGGGCCGTCTTGCGTACCGCATACGCCCAGTTCGTCTTCCTGGCCGGCGGCGCCGACCACGACCAGATGGAGCGCATGCGCGAGTACTTGTCCGCGCTGTGCCGCGGCTGGAACGTCCAGCAGGTCAAGGAGCTCGTCGCCGAGACGCTGCACGACCTGATCGACCCGATCATCTACGACGAGGCCGCCTCCCTCATCGAGGAGCACCACGCCGCCGGCCGTGACGTCGTGATCGTGTCCACCTCCGGAGCCGAGGTGGTCGAGCCGATCGGCGAGCTGCTCGGCGCGGACCGCGTGGTGGCCACGCGCATGGTCGTGGGCGACGACGGCTGCTTCACAGGGGAGGTGGAGTACTACGCCTACGGTCCGACCAAGGCCGAGGCGATCAGGGAACTGGCCCAGTCCGAGGGCTACGACCTCGACCGCTGCTACGCGTACAGCGATTCCGCCACCGACCTGCCGATGCTGCAGTCCGTCGGCCATCCGCATGCCGTGAATCCCGACCGTCCGCTGCGCCGCGAGGCCCTCGCGCGCGGGTGGCCGATTCTCGACTTCCACCGCCCGGTCCGACTCAAGCAGCGGATCCCCTCCTTCTCCGTGCCGCCGCGCCCCGCCCTGGTCGCGGCGGCGGCCATAGGGGCCGCGGCGGCCACCGCGGGTCTCGTCTGGTACGCCAGCCGGCGCCGCGCGGCACTCGCTTGATCCGTACTCGCCGGTCCCGTACGCCATGCACTCCCGTGGGCCGTACGCCATGCACTCCCGTGGGCCGTACGACCTGCACTCCCGCGGGCCGTACGACCTGTACTCGCGCGGCCCCGTGGCCCGTACTCGCCGGTCTCGCGTGTCTCGTTCGACACATCGATGACCGTTTGACGCGTCTTTGAGAGCAAAAGTAAAGAAGTGCAGCCAGGCCTTCCACTTGGTTGGGTTCCTGGAGTACAAATGACTCAACGGCCCGCGAGACCAAGGACATCCGAGAGGATCACCTTTAATACGCATTTGGCCCCACGGACCGAGCATGGACATTGGGCACCCACGCGACGTCGACCCGTCGATTACGGGCCAGCCGCACCAGGTGACGGGCAAAGTTCCCGACCTGATGGGCAACATATCGAGGACGCTTGGTAACCCGGTGAACATGCCAGCGGCGGTACGAATCCTCGTACCGCCGCAACTTATGTGAGCCCCTCGCGGGGCTCTTTTCGCACCCGGGGCGTCCGCGCCGTACGGCGCCCCACGCGCGCGTGTGTCACGCCGCCCCGCGCTGCAGCGCCTCGCACACCGCCGTGGACTCACGCGCCCCCAGTTCGATCGCCTTGCCGCAGTGCGCGATCCAGGCGGCCATGCCCTCGGGAGTGCCGGAGACGTAGCCGTCGAGCGCAGCCAGATAGGCCGCGCGGCCCAGTTCGGCGTGGCCGACCTCGGCCGGGCAGACGGACTTGGGGTCGAGGCCGCTGCCGACCAGGACGATACGCTCGGCCGCTCGCGCGACCAGGCCGTTGTGCGAGGTGAAGGGACGCAGCGCGAGCAGCTCGCCGTGTACGACGGCGGCCGTCACCAGGGCGGGAGCCGAACTGCCGGCGATGATCAGCTCGGCCAGGCCCTCCAGACGCCCGTGCACCTCCGCCGCACCCGGCGGCGCCGACTCGACCAGCGGTTCGTCGACCGGCTCGCCCTCCTGGCGCGGGCGTCCGACCCTGTCGTCTTGGTCGGCCGCCGCCACCAGGTGCAGCCGGGCCAGCACCCGCAGCGGTGACTGCCGCCAGATGGACAGCAGTTGACCCGCCTCGGCGGTCAGCCGCAGGGCCGCTCCCATGACGCGTGACTCGTCGTCCACGCTGAAGTCGGTACGCCGACGGACCTCTTCGAGCGCCCAGTCGGCCCCCGACAGCGCCGCGGTGCCACGAGCGCCGCGCAGGGCCGCCTCGGAGGTGATCTCGTTGCTGCGGCGCCGCATGATCCGGTGCCCGTAGACCCGGTCCACGGCCTTGCGCACGGACTCCACGGACTCGGGCACACCGGGCAGTGAACCGAGGGCAGCGAGCGGATCCGCGGTCGCACCTGTCGTACTCATGAGTACGACACTACGCACCCGGGGCTCCCACCCCACGATCGAGTGGCCTTCTTCACGCACGGCTGCCACATACAGCGATCGAAGCACTACGCTTCGTGAACATGAAAATTGCTTTCGTCGGGAAGGGCGGCAGCGGCAAGACGACGCTGTCCTCGCTGTTCGTCCGCCACCTCGCCGCGACCGGCGCCCCGGTAATCGCTGTGGACGCCGACATCAACCAGCATCTGGGGGTCGCGCTCGGTCTCGACGAGGCGGAGGCCGCCGCGCTGCCCGCGATGGGCGAGCGGTTGCCGTCGATCAAGGATTACCTGCGCGGCTCCAACCCGCGGATCGCCTCCGTCCAGGAAATGATCAAGACCACACCGCCCGGTGAGGGCTCGCGACTGCTGCGGGTGTGTGAGCAGAACCCGGTGTACGACGTCTGCGCACGGCCGGTGGAACTCGACGGCGGCACCGTCCGTTTGATGGTCACCGGCTCATTCACGGACTCCGACCTCGGGGTCGCGTGCTACCACTCCAAGACGGGAGCGGTGGAGCTGTTCCTGAACCACCTGGTGGACGGCCCCGGTGAGTATGTCGTGGTCGACATGACAGCGGGTTCGGACTCCTTCGCCTCCGGCATGTTCACCCGTTTCGACATCACGTTCCTCGTCGCCGAGCCGACCCGGAAGGGGGTCTCCGTCTACCGCCAGTACAAGGAGTACGCCCAGGACTTCGGTGTCGTCCTGAAGGTCGTCGGAAACAAGGTGCAGGGGCAGGACGACCTGGACTTCCTTCGCGCAGAGGTGGGGGACGACCTGCTCGTGACCGTCGGGCACTCGGACTGGGTGCGCGCCATGGAGAAGGGCCGCCCGCCCCGGTTCGAGCTCCTGGAGGACGCCGACCGGCTCGCGCTGCGCCGGCTGCACACGGCCGTGGACGCCACGTACGAGTTGCGGGACTGGGAGCGCTACACGCGCCAGATGGCCCACTTCCATCTGAAGAACGCCCGCGCCTGGGGGAACGAGCGGACCGGGGCCGACCTGGCGAAGCAGATCGACCCCGGTTTCGTGCTCGGCGAGCGCGCCACCGCACTGTCCGCGGACAACTCGCCTCTGACACCTACTGCTTGACCGCCGGCGCCCCCGGCACCCCCTTCGGAGCCGGCGCCGGGTGATCCGACAGGAAGGACGCCCAACCCTGCTTGGGCGCCTCGCCGACGCCCAGCGTGCGCAGCTTCTGCAAGGTCAGCGGGTCCTGTGCGTCGAGCCAGTCGGCGAGCTGCCGGAAAGAGACGCACCGCACATCGGGCTTGTTGCAGACCGCCTCGACGACTTCCTCGACGGCACGCATGTAGGTGCCGCCGTTCCAGGACTCGAAGTGGTTGCCGATGATCAGGGGTGCGCGGTTGCCGTGGTAGGCCCGGCGGAATCCCATGAGCAGCCCGTCACGCATCTGGTCACCCCAGAAGTCGTGCTTGGCGGGGTCGCCCTGGCTCGTGGTGCCCGACTGGTTGACCATGAAGTTGTAGTCCATGGTGAGTTGCTCGTAGGAATGCCCGGGGAAGGGAACCAACTGCATCGACAGGTCCCACAGGCCCCCCTTCTTGGCGGGCCAGACCTGGTTGTTGACGCCGCTCGAGTCATAGCGAAAGCCCATCTGGCGGGCAGCCCTGACGAAGTTCTTGCGGCCTTCCAGGCAGGGCGTGCGCGCCCCGATGAGTTCCTTGTCGTAGTCGAAGGGCAGCGGCGCCGCCTTGGTCATGCCGGTGTTGGTCTTCCAGGACTTCACGAACTTCTTTGCCTGGACGATCTCGTCCTTCCACTCCTCCACCGACCATTGCCCGACACCGCCACCGCCGCCGCAGAAGTGGCCGTTGAAATGGGTGCCGATCTCGTTGCCCTCCAGCCAGGCCAGACGCAGCTGCCTCACGGTGGCGGCGATGCCCTCCTCGTCGTTGAAGCCGATGTCGCTGCGGCCCGGCGAGTGTTGCGGCGGGCGATACAGGTCACGTTTGTGGTCCGGCAGCATGTACACGCCGCTGAGGAAGTACGTCATGGTCGCGTTGTTGGCCTTGGCGACCTCACGGAAGTGAGAGAACAGCTTCTGACTGTCCTCGCCGGCTCCGTCCCAGCTGAACACCACGAACTGCGGGGGCTTCTGGCCGGGCCGCAACCGCTCCGGTCTCGGCAGGTGGGGCTGCGCTCCGGTGTAGGCGGTGGATCCGTCGCCGATCAGTCGGACGGCACTCCTGGGCGCGGGCGCCGCCGGCTTCGCCTTCTGCGGTCCTGAGGCTCCCCGTACGGCAGGGTCGGCGCCGGTCGCGCAACCGGTGAGCGATGCGGCGCAGACCGCGACGATCGCGGTGCCCGCGGCGATCCTGCGCGTCGAGGTGGTCCTACGCGTCGCAGTGGCCCCGTGCGTCGCAGTGGCCCCGTGCGTCGCAGTGGTCCGGTGCGTCGCGGTGGTCCTGCTGGGGACGGTGATCCTGCGGGTGGCGGCCATGTTCCGTCCACCTTCCTTCTCTCGGGTGGCGACAGCGCCGCCAAGGTCGCATGGGACAGAGAAGGAATTAATACGACAAGCCGACTAATCGGCCACTTCACTCTTCAGGGGGATTTATTAGTCCATTTGCTCGGAAAACCTATTCCAGCCCTTTACTCTGCATTACGATCCGTTTACTGACTGTTGATGCATCCCGCCGCTGCATGCCGTGACCACACGGCCGCGACCCGACCCCTCGCCCCGAGCGGGGGACCACCAGATCCGCGACCGCGCTGCCCCGGAGGAGACGGGAAACATGTCCGCCTGCGTCCCCACCCGCGCCGACGACCCGAGTCGAGCGGAACGCACCCACGAACCCCCCAGCCCGCCGCCACCCCGACACCGCCGCCACGGCATCGCGGGCGCCGATGTGTCGGCCTCGATCGCGGTCTTCCTGATCGCACTGCCCTTGTCCTTGGGCATCGCCCTCGCCACCGGCGCCCCCCTGCAGGCCGGCCTGGTCGCCGCCGCGGTCGGAGGACTGGTCGCCGGCTGGCTCGGTGGCGCCCCGCTCCAGGTCAGCGGACCCGCCGCCGGTCTCACCGTGGTCACCGCCGACCTCATCCAGCAGTACGGCTGGCGAACGACCTGCGCCATCACCGTCCTCGCCGGACTCGCCCAGCTCGGCCTGGGCTCTCTGCGGGTGGCGCGCGGCGCGCTCGCGGTGAGCCCGGCGATCGTGCACGGCATGCTCGCCGGCATCGGCGTCACCATCGCCGTCGCCCAGCTGCACATCGTCGTCGGCGGCACGCCCCACAGCTCCGTTCTCGACAACCTCCGCGTGCTGCCCGCCCAGTTGGCCGAGCTGCAACCCGCCGCCGTGTCGGTGAGCTCGCTGACCCTGGCCCTACTGCTGCTCTGGCCGCGGATTCCCGGGCCGGCGGGACGCGTTCTGCGCAAGATCCCACCGGCCCTGGTCGCCGTCGCCGGTGCTTCCTCGGCCGCCTCGCTCGCCGGCCTGACCCTGCCCAAGGTGGACCTTCCGTCCTGGCGCAGTCACGCCCTGGCCGGAATGCCGGAAGGCCCGGTGCTCGGCGTGATCGCCGCCGTGCTGACCACCACGCTGGTGTGCAGTGTGCAGTCGCTGCTCGGCGCGGTCGCCGTGGACAAGATGGTGGCAGCGCGTCCCGGGCTGCCCGCCCGCGTCGGCCGCTGCGATCTGGACCGGGAACTGCTGGGCCAGGGCGCCGCCAACATCGTCTCCGGCACGCTCGGTGGACTGCCCGTCGCCGGTGTGGCCGTGCGGAGTTCGGCGAATGTCCAATCCGGCGCCGTCAGCCGGAACTCCACGATGCTGCACGGCGTTCTCGTAGTGATCGCCACGCTGCTGATGGTCCCGATCCTGGAGCTCATCCCGCTCGCCTCGCTCGCCGCCCTGGTGATGGCCGTCGGCATCCAGATGGTGTCCCTGAACCACATCCGCACGGTGACCCGCCACCGTGAGGTGCTGGTCTACGCGGTCACCACCCTCGGCGTGGTGTGCTTCGGCGTCCTGGAGGGCGTGGCGCTGGGGGTCGCCATGGCCGTGGCCGTCGCCCTGCATCGCCTCACCCGCACCCGGATCACGCACGACGAGAAGGAAGGAGTCCATCACGTACACGTACGCGGTCAGTTGACGTTCCTCGCCGTGCCGCGGCTCAGCCGGGCCCTGCATCTCGTGCCGCAGGGCGCCCGCACCGTCGTGGAGTTGGACGGGTCGTTCATGGACCACGCGGCGTACGAGTCCCTGCAGGACTGGCAGAAAACGCACACCGCGCACGGCGGCTCCGTCGAGCTGGTCGGCCGCAGGTCCGGAGTCCGGATCGGTGAGCCCACCACTCCGATCGGTCTCCACCTCGACCCCGCAAAGGCCGTGGCCCGGTCCGCGGACTGCCGTTGTCACCCCTGGACGCCCTGGCGCAACCACCAGTGCGAGATCCCGGAGTCGATCCAGCCCCACGACAGGCCCGAGGGTCTCTCCGGGCAGGCCCAAGGACAGAGAGCGGGTCATCTCGACGGTTCCGGGACTTCCCGCGCCTCCGGTTCCCCTGGTTCTCCCGACGCCCCGGCCGAGTCCGGCACGGCCGACGGGTTCGGCGGAACCGGTGCGGCGAGCGCGGCCGGCGGGCCGAACGGGAACGACGGGCCGGGCCGCCCCGACCGCCCGGGGGAGAGCAGAGCCGATGCCTCCGGTGGATCCGACGGCAGCCGCCCGAGCTCGCATCAACTGGCCCGTGGCATCAGCGCGTTCCAGCGCAACACCGCCCCCCTGGTGCGGGGCGAGCTGGCACGGCTGGCGCGTGAGGGCCAGCAGCCTTCCCAGCTGTTCCTCACCTGTGCCGACTCCCGGGTGGTCACCTCGATGATCACCTCCAGTGGTCCCGGTGACCTGTTCGTGGTGCGCAACGTGGGCAACCTCGTTCCGCTGCCGGGTGAGGACAGCGGGGACGACTCGGTGGCGGCCGCGATCGAGTACGCGGTCGACGTGCTGCGGGTGCGGTCGATCACGGTGTGCGGGCACTCCGGGTGCGGGGCCATGCAGGCGCTGCTCACGTCCGAGCCCGGCGATCCGCAGACCCCGCTCAGGCGGTGGCTGCGGCACGGGCGACCCAGCCTGGAGCGGGTGTCCGACGAGAGCCGGCCGTGGGCCAGACTCGCCGGTCGGGCACCGGCCGACGCAGTCGAGCAGCTCTGTCTGACCAATGTGGTCCAGCAGTTGGATCATCTGCGCGCCCACGAGTCGGTGGCCAGGGCTCTGCGCGCCGGTGAGCTGGAACTGCACGGCATGTACTTCCACGTGGGTGAGGCTCAGGCCTACCTGCTCATGGAGGACCAGGGTGGCGAAGTGTTCGACGACGTGAGAGTGGCCGACCTGTCGGCGTGAGGTGGGCGGGCGCGGTGCGGTCCCGTTCGGCACGGGGCCGCACCGCGGTTCGGACGGCGCGGGTGAGGGACGTCGGCCTCAGCTGCGCCTCAGCCCGGATGTGAAAGGGATTACAGACGTGAACCTCCTCCCTTGCACGTCCGTGGGAACGGATGACCCCGGGTGCCCTAAGGGGCTCCGGAACCCGCCCGCACACAGGTCTAAACCAATTTTCCGTCGACCCTTGTCATCGGGCCCTCGGGTCTGATGAGCTGTGGCCTGGGACACAACGGACACCCTGGGAAAGGGAGATGTCGTGAGCAACGAAAGCCTGGCCAACCTGCTGAAGGAAGAGCGCAGGTTCGCACCCCCCGCCGACCTGGCCGCGAACGCCAACGTCACGGCGGAGGCGTATGAACAGGCCAAGGCTGACAGGCTCGGCTTCTGGGCCGAGCAGGCCCGTCGGCTGACCTGGGCCAAGGAGCCGACTCAGACGCTGGACTGGTCGAACCCGCCGTTCGCCAAGTGGTTCCAGGACGGCGAGCTGAACGTCGCGTACAACTGCGTCGACCGGCATGTCGAGGCCGGGCACGGCGACCGGGTCGCCATCCACTTCGAGGGCGAGCCCGGCGACAGCCGCGCCGTCACCTACGCCGAGCTCAAGGACGAAGTCTCCAAGGCGGCCAACGCGCTGCTGGAACTGGGTGTGCGGAAGGGCGACCGGGTCGCCGTCTACATGCCGATGATCCCGGAGACGGCGGTCGCGATGCTGGCCTGCGCCCGGATCGGCGCCGCCCACTCCGTCGTCTTCGGCGGCTTCTCGGCGGACGCGCTGGCCACCCGTATCCAGGACGCGGACGCCAAGGTCGTCATCACCGCCGACGGCGGCTACCGGCGCGGCAAGCCGTCCGCGCTCAAGCCGGCCGTGGACGAGGCTGTCGGCAAGGTGGACAACGTCGAGCACGTGCTCGTGGTCCGGCGCACCGGCCAGGACGTCGCCTGGGACGACAGCCGTGACGTCTGGTGGCACGAGATCGTCGAGCGGCAGTCCGCCGAGCACACCCCCGAGGCGTTCAACGCCGAGCAGCCGCTCTTCATCCTCTACACGTCCGGTACGACGGGTAAGCCGAAGGGCATCCTGCACACCTCCGGCGGCTATCTCACCCAGGCCGCGTACACCCACCACGCCGTCTTCGACCTCAAGCCGGAGACCGACGTCTACTGGTGCACCGCCGACGTCGGCTGGGTCACCGGCCACTCGTACATCGTGTACGGGCCGCTGGCGAACGGCGCGACGCAGGTGATGTACGAGGGAACCCCGGACACGCCGCACCAGGGCCGTTTCTGGGAGATCGTGCAGAAGTACGGGGTGACCATCCTCTACACGGCGCCCACCGCCATCCGTACGTTCATGAAGTGGGGCGACGACATCCCCGCGAAGTTCGACCTCGGCAGCCTGCGGGTGCTGGGTTCGGTGGGCGAGCCGATCAACCCCGAGGCATGGGTCTGGTACCGCAAGAACATCGGAGCCGACCGCACCCCGGTGGTCGACACCTGGTGGCAGACCGAGACCGGGGCGATGATGATCTCCCCGCTGCCGGGCGTCACCGAGGCCAAGCCCGGGTCGGCGCAGCGGGCGCTGCCCGGCATCTCGGCGACCGTCGTCGACGACGAGGCCAACGAGGTGCCCAACGGCGGGGGCGGCTACCTGGTGCTGACCGAGCCGTGGCCGTCGATGCTGCGCACCATCTGGGGCGACGACCAGCGGTTCATCGACACGTACTGGTCGCGGTTCGAGGGCAAGTACTTCGCCGGTGACGGGGCCAAGAAGGACGACGACGGGGACATCTGGCTCCTCGGCCGCGTGGACGACGTCATGCTCGTGTCGGGCCACAACATCTCCACCACGGAGGTCGAGTCCGCCCTCGTCTCCCACCCCTCCGTCGCCGAGGCGGCCGTCGTCGGTGCCGCCGACGAGACCACCGGGCAGGCCATCGTCGCCTTCGTGATCCTGCGCGGTACGGCGGCCGAGACCGAGGACCTGGTCGCCGAGCTGCGGAACCACGTCGGCGCCACGCTCGGCCCGATCGCCAAGCCGAAGCGGATCCTGCCGGTGGCCGAGCTGCCGAAGACCCGCTCCGGCAAGATCATGCGCCGGCTGCTGCGCGACGTCGCCGAGAACCGCCAGCTCGGTGATGTGACGACGCTCACCGACTCGACCGTCATGGACCTCATCCAGGCGAAGCTCCCGGCCGCTCCCAGCGAGGACTGAGCACGGCCGTCGAAGGGCATCCGGCGCAGCCCGCGCCGGGTGCCCTTCGACTACGTACCGTGGACATCGACGGATGCACCGAGGCGCATCCTTAGGTAAGCTAACCAAAAAGATCGCAACCTCAGGTGCGCCGGGAAGTCTGGTCGGCATGTGCTTCGTCATGCCCACCGACCGGAGGTCTCCCCCGTGACCGCGCCCCGCACCCCCACCCCCAACACCGCTCGCAAGCTCCTCGGACGGCTGTCCCTCCCGGAGCGGAACTTCGTCGCGGAGGCGCTGCGCACCGAGACCGTCGGTGGTGTGCTGCTGCTCGTCGCCGCGATCACGGCACTGGTCTGGGCGAACGTGCCCGCGCTGCACGACAGTTACGAAAGCGTCGGCCATTTCCACTTCGGTCCCGAGGCACTCGGCCTGAACCTGTCCGTCGAGCACTGGGCCGCCGACGGCCTCCTCGCGATCTTCTTCTTCGTCGCCGGGATCGAGCTCAAGCGTGAGCTGGTCGCCGGAGATCTCAAGGACCCGAGCAGGGCCGTCCTGCCGGTCGTCGCCGCGCTGTGCGGGATGGCCGTACCCGCGCTCGTCTACACGCTGACATCCGTCACCGGCGGCGGCTCACTGGACGGCTGGGCCGTCCCGACCGCCACCGACATCGCCTTCGCGCTCGCCGTGCTCGCCGTGATCGGTACCTCGCTGCCGAGCGCCCTGCGTGCCTTCCTGCTCACACTCGCCGTCGTCGACGACCTCTTCGCGATCCTGATCATCGCGGTCTTCTTCACCTCGCACATCAACTTCGCCGCGCTCGGCGGGGCCGTGGCGAGCCTCGCCGTCTTCTGGCTGCTGCTGAGGAAGGGCGTGCGCGGGTGGTACGTGTACGTCCCGCTCGCCCTCGTCATCTGGGCGCTGATGTACAACAGCGGCGTCCACGCCACCATCGCGGGCGTCGCGATGGGCCTGATGCTGCGCTGCACCCGGCGCGAGGGGGAGGCGCACTCCCCCGGCGAGCACATCGAGCATGTCGTACGCCCCCTGTCGGCGGGTCTGGCGGTGCCGTTGTTCGCGCTGTTCAGTGCCGGCGTGGCCGTCTCCGGGGGCGCGCTCGGCGAGGTGTTCACCCAGCCGGAGACGCTCGGCGTGGTCCTCGGGCTGGTCGTCGGCAAGACCGTCGGCATCTTCGGCGGCACCTGGCTGACGGCACGTTTCACCAGGGCCTCGCTGAGCGACGACCTGGAGTGGGCCGACGTCTTCGCCGTCGCGACCCTCGCCGGCATCGGCTTCACCGTCTCGCTGCTCATCGGCGAGCTCGCGTTCGAGGGTGACGCCGCACTGACCGACGAGGTCAAGGCCGCCGTACTCATGGGGTCCCTCATCGCGGCCACGGTGGCGACGGTGCTGCTGAAGATGCGCAACGCCAAGTACCGCAAGATGGTCGAGGACGAGGAGCGTGACGAGGACGCCAGCGGCATCCCGGACATCTACGAGCAGGACGAGCCCGAGTACCACCTGCGGATGGCCGCCCTCTACGACCGCAAGGCCGCCGAGCACCGCCGTATCGCCGAGGAGAAGATCGCCGCTCGCCACGCGCTTGCCGAAGTGCCGGGCGGGGCAGGCGAGGAGGACCAGCGTCGGGCATGATCTGACGGGACGGTACAAAGACGGAACCGTACGCACTCAGTCAGAACACGGAACCGTAACGACGAGGGAGATCGCGATGAGCGCACCCGACGGCAGCCCGGTCGGCGCCGAACGCAGCATCGGCCAGCTGTTCGCCTCGGCGACGACCGAGATGTCCGCGCTGGTGCACGACGAGATCGCGCTGGCGAAGGCGCAGCTCAAGCAGGACGTCAAGCGCGGCGCGACGAGCGGCGGCGCGTTCACGGTGGCAGGGGCGGTGCTGCTGTTCTCCCTGCCGATGCTGAACTTCGCCCTGGCGTACGGCATTAGGACCTGGAGCGACTGGAACCTCGCGATCTGCTTCCTGCTCTCCTTCGCGGCGAACGTGCTCATCGCCCTGGTCCTCGCGCTCATCGGGGTCGCCGCGGCGAAGAAGGCCAAGAAGAGCAAGGGCCCGCAGAAGGTCGCCGCCTCGATGAAGGAGACGGCGGGCGTCCTGCAGAAGGCCAAGCCGCACCCGCGCCCCGCCCCGGTTCCGGAGCTGGAGGACCGGGCGCCCGCGGCCATCGAGGCTGTGGCACGCTCGTCCTCATGACGGATCCCGCCACCCCTTCGGCGCAACCTGCCTCGGTCGTACGACTCGACGGTCCCTGGACCCACAGGGACGTGGCCGCCAACGGTGCGCGCTTCCACATCGCCGAGCTGGGGGACGGGCCGCTGGTGCTGCTGCTGCACGGCTTCCCCCAGTTCTGGTGGACCTGGCGGCACCAGCTCGTCGCGCTCGCCGACGCGGGCTTCCGGGCCGTCGCGATGGACCTCAGGGGCGTCGGCGGCAGCGACCGTACGCCGCGCGGCTACGACCCGGCCAACCTCGCCCTCGACGTCACCGGCGTGATCCGCTCCCTGGGCGAGCCCGACGCCGCGCTGGTCGGCCACGACCTCGGCGGATATCTGGCGTGGACGGCGGCCGCGATGCGCCCCAAGCTCGTACGGCGGCTCGCGGTCGCGTCGATGCCGCACCCAAGGCGCTGGCGCTCGGCGATGCTCTCGGACGTCAAGCAGACCGGTGCGAGTTCCTACATCTGGGGGTTTCAGCGGCCCTGGATCCCGGAGCGGCAGCTGACGGCCGACGACGGAGCGCTCGTCGCCCGGCTGATCCGGGACTGGTCGGGCCCGCGGCTGCCGGAGGACGAGGCGGTGGAGATGTACCGCCGCGCGATCTGCATCCCGTCCACCGCGCACTGCTCCATCGAGCCCTACCGCTGGATGGTGCGCTCGCTGGCCCGCCCCGACGGCATCCAGTTCAACCGGCGCATGAAGCGGCCGGTGCGGGTACCGACACTGCATCTGCACGGCTCGCTCGACCCGGTGATGCGCACGCGAAGCGCGGCCGGCTCGGGCGAGTACGTCGAAGCACCGTACCGATGGCGGCTGTTCGACGGGCTCGGCCACTTCCCGCACGAGGAGGACCCGGTCGCCTTCTCCACCGAACTGATCAACTGGCTGAAGGATCCCGAACCCGATCGGTGACCGCGCCGATGCGCCCGGTATCCGGAACTGAACAGGTGTCCTACGAACAGCCAATTGCCCGGCGCATAGGCCAATTGAGGGCGCCAGAGGCGGTTATCGACCATGGGGCGGGGGCAGACGTCGGGGTATGGGCTGGACGCACGACTACAGTGACGCAGCACGCAACCGCCGCTCGGCCACTGCGCTGAGCTCCCACCAGCGAGGCAGCGCCCCGCAGATGCCGGACTCGGATCCCCGCGTGGGCATTCCGCTCATCCTGCGCCGCCGGGCCCGCTGGGTCTCGGTGCGGCTGCGCCATCCGCGCGGCTGACCCGGCCACCGATCGCGGCCGGGGACAACGGCCTTCGCCGCGGGGTTCGACCACCCCACCCCACCGGTCTCACCGCTTCGGCACGCACTACAGCGCGCAGCTGTCGGTGTCCACCTGCTGGTTGGCGGTACGGCCCTTGACGATGTCCTCCTGGATCTCGTCCGCGGTGAGCGCGTAGCCGGTCTCGGCGTCGTCGAGGGACTTGGCGAAGACCACGCCGTACACCTTGCCCTCGGGCGTGAGCAGCGGTCCGCCGGAGTTGCCCTGGCGGACGGTCGCGTACAGCGAGTACACGTCACGGCTCACGGTGCCGCGGCGGTAGATGTCCGGGCCGCTGGCCGGCAGGCGCCCGCGCACGCGCGCGGCGCGCACGTCGTACGCCCCGTTCTCCGGGAAGCCCGCGATGATCGCGCCGTCACCGCTCTCGGCGTCGGTGGAGGTGAACCGCAGCACGGGCGCGCGCAGGTCCGGCACGTCGAGCACGGCGATGTCGCGCTCCCAGTCGTAGAGGACGACCGTCGCGTCGTACTTCTTGCCCTCGCCGCCTATCTGGACGGTGGGTTCGTCAACACCGCCGACGACATGCGCGTTGGTCATGACCCGGCGGTCGGCGAAGACGAAGCCGGTGCCCTCCAGGACCTTGCCGCAACTCGGCGCCGTGCCCATGACCTTGACGATGGAGCGCTTGGCCCGGGTGGCCACGGGGCTGTTGGCGAGAGCCTGGTCGGGAGGCGCGACCTCCTTGATCGGCTCGTTGGCGAACGGGCTGAAGACCTGGGGGAAGCCGTTCTGCGCGAGGACCGAGGTGAAGTCCTTGAACCAGGTGTCGGCCTGGTCGGGCAGCGCCTCGGAGACGCCCAGCAGCACCTTGGAGCTGCGGACCTCCTTGCCCATGCCCGGCAGCGTGGTCTGGCCGAGGGCGGAGCCGATCAGCCAGGCCACCAGGAGCATGGCGACGACGTTGACCAGGGCGCCGCCGGTCGCGTCCAGGGCGCGGGCGGGTGACCAGGTGATGTACCGGCGCAGCTTGTTGCCGAGGTGGGTGGTCAGCGCCTGGCCGATGGACGCGAAGACGATGACGATGACGACCGCGACGATCGCGGCGGTCGTGCTCACCTCCGCGTTGTCGGTCAGCGCGTCCCAGATGACCGGGAGGATGTACACGGCCACGAGACCGCCACCGAGGAATCCGATCACCGACAGGATGCCGACGACGAAGCCCTGGCGATAGCCCACGACGGCGAACCACACGGCGGCGACCAGCAACAGGATGTCCACGACGTTCACTGCTTCAGGCCTCGCCTCATCACTTTCCGGTCACCACACATCGGCCGCGGGGCCGGGGCGAGAACGCCAGGACAACACAGCACGGCAGACACCCTGTCATGACCGCCAGTCGAGCGGGACCTGCTTCTCCCGGTCCCAGGGCCGCTCCCAGCCCGAGAAATGGAGCAGACGGTCGATGATTCCGGCCGTGAAGCCCCAGACAAGGGCCGATTCGACCGTAAATGCCGGGCCTCGGTGGCCGCTGGGGTGCACCGCGGTGGCTCGGTTGTCCGGATTCGTGAGATCCGCCACGGGGACGGTGAAGACCCGCGCCGTCTCGTTCGGATCGACGACGCCGACCGGGCTGGGCTCGCGCCACCAGCCCAGGACGGGCGTCACGACGAAGCCGCTGACCGGGATGTACAGCTTGGGCAGCACACCGAAGAGCTGCACGCCGCTCGGATCGAGCCCGGTCTCCTCCTCGGCCTCGCGCAGCGCGGCCCGCAGCGGCCCGTCGGCCCTGGGGTCACCGTCCTCCGGGTCGAGGGCGCCGCCCGGGAAGGACGGCTGGCCGGCATGGGAGCGCAGGGAACTGGCACGCTCCATGAGCAGCAGTTCGGGTCCGTGCTCCCCGTCCCCGAAGAGGATCAGTACGGCCGACTGCCGTCCCGCGCCGTTCTCCGGCGGCAGGAAGCGGCTCAGCTGCACCGGCTCCACGGTCTCGACCACCCGCACGATCGGGTCCAGCCAGGCCGGCAGTCCCTCCTTGCTGATCACCACCGGCCCGTCCTGCGTATCGCTCGCCCGCGTCATCGCCACCCCCGTCGTCCTGCCGAGTCCAACGCCTGACGCGACCTGGATCGTTCCGCCTCACCGGGACGGGCGTGCCACGGCGCCCCGCCCCGTCCGGTCCGCCCCGTCATCCGGCCCCCAGCGGCGGGGCCGGCCTGCCGCCCGCGTCCAGGTACGACTGCGGAGGCTTGAGCCGCTGACCGGGGAAGCCGCCCTTCTCGTACTTGAGCAGCTTCCTCGCCTTCTCGGGGTCCGTCTCGCCCTCGCCGTACGCCGGACAGAGCGGCGCTATGGGGCAGGCACCGCAGGCCGGCTTGCGGGCGTGGCAGATGCGGCGGCCGTGCCAGATCACATGGTGGGAGAGGTCCGTCCAGTCGCCCTTGGGGAACAGCGCGGCGATCTCGGCCTCGATCTTGTCCGGATCCGTCTGCTCGGTCCACTGCCAGCGCCGCACCAGCCGCTGGAAGTGGGTGTCCACGGTGATGCCGGGGCGTCCGAAGGCGTTGCCGAGGACGACGAAGGCGGTCTTGCGGCCGACGCCGGGCAGTTTGACCAGGTCTTCCAGCCGGCCCGGGACCTCGCCGCGATGGTCGTCCACGAGCGCCTTCGACAGGCCCATGACCGACTTGGTCTTGGCCCGGAAGAAACCGCAGGGACGGAGGATCTCCTCGACCTCCTCCGGGTTCGCCGCCGCCAGGTCCTCGGGGGTGGGGTACTTGGCGAACAGCGCCGGGGTCGTCTGGTTGACGCGCAGGTCGGTGGTCTGGGCGGACAGGACCGTGGCGACCAGGAGCTGGAAGGGGTTGTCGAAGTCCAGCTCGGGGTGGGCGTACGGGTAGACCTCGGCGAGCTCGCGGTTGATACGGCGGGCCCGGCGGACGAGGGCCGTGCGGGACTCGGCGGTGGGGGGTTTCGGCGTGACCGTCCTGACGGAGGAGGCGGACTTCACCGCAGCGGTGGCCTTCTCGGGGAGGACTGCGGGCTTCTTGGTGATCGCCTTCTTCGCGACCGCCTTCTTCGCGCCGGCCGCTTTCTTCACCCCGGCCGCCTTCTTCGCGCCGGCCGCCGGCTTGCTCGCCGTCGCCTTCGCCGCGGGCGCCTTCTTCGCCGGGGCCTTCTTCGCCAGGGCCTTCTTGGCGGGCGCCTTCCCGGCGGATGTCTTCCCGGCGTCGGCCTTCCCGGCGGGCGTCCTCCCGGCAGCCGTAGCCTTCTTCGCGGCTGCCGTCTTCCTCACCGCCGCTTTCTCGCCACCTGCCGTCGTCTCACCCGCCGTCTTCTTCGCCGCTTTTGCGGTCTTCCTTCCGCCACCAGGGTCCTGTTCGCCCACAGCGGAATCGCGACGTACAACCACCCGCCCAGCCCCCTTGGCCTGTGCTCTCACCGGCGATTTGGACACCCGGCCAGCCTAAAGCCCGGCACCGACATCCGCCCCGGACCCTGAAGATCGGCCCCCAATTGGACCCCTGCCGCTTACCCCGGGACACCTGTGCGGCATCCTTGTGACAGATCACACTGTTTGGACTGTCCGGCAAAATGGGCACCACGGTCCCCTGGTACGCGGGGGAGCAAGACCCCCTGAGCAGGTCGACAAGGAGAGAACTCGTGGACGACGTTCTGCGGCGCAACCCGCTCTTCGCGGCGCTCGATGACGAGCAGTCCGCGGAGCTCCGCGCCTCCATGAGTGAGGTGACCCTCGCACGCGGTGACTCCCTGTTCCACGAGGGCGACCCCGGTGACCGGCTCTATGTCGTCACCGAGGGCAAGGTGAAGCTCCACCGCACCTCACCCGACGGCCGGGAGAACATGCTGGCCGTCGTCGGTCCCGGCGAGCTCATCGGCGAGCTGTCCCTCTTCGACCCGGGTCCCCGTACGGCGACGGCGACCGCGCTGACCGAGGTCAAGCTGCTCGGCCTGGGCCACGGTGACCTCCAGCCCTGGCTGAACGCCCGCCCCGAGGTGGCCACCGCGCTGCTGCGCGCCGTCGCGCGCCGCCTGCGCCGCACCAACGACGCGATGTCCGACCTCGTCTTCTCGGACGTCCCCGGCCGTGTGGCCCGCGCGCTGCTCGACCTCTCGCGCCGTTTCGGCGTGCAGTCGGAGGAGGGCATCCATGTCGTCCACGACCTGACGCAGGAGGAGCTGGCCCAACTCGTCGGCGCGTCCCGCGAGACGGTCAACAAGGCTCTGGCGGACTTCGCCGGACGCGGCTGGCTCCGCCTGGAGGCCCGCGCGGTGATCCTGCTGGACGTGGAACGGCTGGCCAAGCGGTCGCGGTGACCCGCGCTTCCCGTACGACGCCGGGGCCCCGTCTCACTGCGAGGCGGGGCCCCGGTGCGTACAGCCACCGGGACCGGCCACCTCTCGAACATCCGCGCACCAGGAGATAGCCTCCGCCCATGGCAAACGGGCAGTGGTACCCACCGGAGTGGCCGGACCGTATCCGTGCGCTCGCCGAAGGAGACCTCACCCCGGTCGCTCCGCGGCGGGCGGCGACCGTCATGCTGCTCAGGGACACCGAGGCCGGCCCTGCCGTGCACATGCTGCGCCGCCGCGCCTCCATGGCCTTCGCCGGCGGGGCCTACGCCTACCCGGGCGGCGGCGTCGATCCGCGCGACGAGCATCCGATCCGCTGGGCAGGCCCCACGCGCGCGTGGTGGGCGCGCCGGCTCGGCGTCGACGAGGCGGCGGCCCAGGCCATCGTGTGCGCGGCCGTGCGGGAGACGTACGAGGAGGCGGGCGTCCTGCTCGCCGGGCCGACCGACGACTCCGTCGTGGGCGACACCACCGGCGAGGAGTGGGAGGCGGACCGCGCCGCGCTGGTCGCCAGGGACGTGTCGTTCGCCGAGTTCCTGGACCGCCGCCGCCTGGTGCTGCGTTCGGACCTGCTGGGCGCCTGGACCCGCTGGATCACCCCGGAGTTCGAGCCCCGCCGCTACGACACGTGGTTCTTCGTCGCCGCCCTCCCGGAAGGCCAGCGCACCCGCAACGCCTCCACGGAGGCCGACCGGACGGTGTGGATCCGCCCCGCGGACGCCGCCGCCTCCTACGACAAGGGCGAGCTGCTGATGATGCCGCCCACCATCGCGACCCTGCGCCAGCTGACGCCGTACGACAGCGCCGCCCAGGCCCTCGCCGCCGCCCCCGGACGCGACCTCACGCCCGTGCTGGCGCAGGCCCGGCTGGAGGACGGCGAGATCGTGCTCTCCTGGCCGGGCCACGACGAGTTCACCAAGCACATCCCGACCGGCGGAGCTCCCGCATGACCGTGCCCGAAGCGCCCGCAGCACCCGAAGCCCCGGAAGGCCCCCTCGTATGACGGACGCAGCCGCCCTCCCCGGCCAGCCGCGCGGCGGGGTCCTCTCCGGCCCCGCCACCCCGCGCGCCGTGAACGTCCTCGCGCCCAACCCGTCCGCGATGACCCTGGACGGCACCAACACCTGGATCCTCTCCGAGCCGGACTCGGATCTGGCCGTGGTCGTCGACCCCGGCCCGCTGGACGAGGCGCACCTGCGCCATGTCATCGACACGGCCGAGAACTCCGGCAAGCGCGTCGCCCTGACCCTGCTCACGCACGGCCACCCCGACCACGCCGAGGGTGCCGCACGCTTCGCCGAGCTGACCGGTACGCGCGTGCGTGCCCTCGATCCGGCGCTGCGGCTCGGCGACGAGGGGCTGGGGGCCGGGAACGTGGTCGGTGTCGGCGGGCTGGAGCTGCGTGTCGTCGCGACGCCCGGCCACACCGCCGACTCGCTCTCCTTCCACCTGCCGGCCGACCGCGCCGTCCTGACCGGCGACACGATCCTGGGCCGCGGTACGACGATGGTGGCGCATCCCGACGGGCGCCTGGGCGACTACCTGGACTCGCTGCGCCGCCTGAGGTCCCTCACGGTCGACGACGGCGTGCACACCGTCCTGCCGGGCCACGGGCCGGTCCTGGAGGACGCGCAGGGGGCCGTCGAGTTCTACCTCGCCCATCGCGCCCACCGGCTCGCCCAGGTGGAGACCGCGGTGGAGGACGGCTATCGCACACCGGCCGAGGTCGTGGCCCATGTGTACGCGGACGTGGACCGCTCCCTGTGGCCGGCGGCCGAGCTGTCGGTGCGGGCCCAGCTGGACTACCTGGAGGAGCACGGCCTCATCTAGCCGGAACCGTCGCGCCGACGCAGGAACCGTCCAGCCGACGCAGGAACCGTCCAGTCGGCCCGGAACCGTCCAGCCGACGCCGGAACCGTCCACAGAGCCACCGTCAGCCTTCCGACGCCTGCCCGCCCGCCCGCACGCGCCCGTGGCTGATCCCGGTGAGACGGCACCGCTCGCGTCGCTGCGGCACCGCTCAGCGGGCGTACGGCGGCCGGCCCGGACCGTTCCCGGAGCGGGCCGCCGCCGGCGGAGGTCCTACGCCTCCGTCAGCTCCACCTGGATCTCGACCTCCACCGGCGCGTCCAGCGGGAGCACGGCCACACCCACGGCGCTGCGGGCGTGGACGCCCTTGTCGCCGAGGACCTCGCCCAGCAGTTCGCTCGCGCCGTTGAGAACGCCCGGCTGGCCGGTGAAGTCCGAGGCCGAGGCCACGAAGCCCACCACCTTCACCACGCGCGCGATCCGGTCCAGGTCACCGGCCACCGACTTGACGGCCGCGAGCGCGTTCAGGGCACAGGTACGGGCGAGTTCCTTGGCCTCCTCCGGGGTGACCTCGGCGCCCACCTTCCCGGTGACCGGAAGCTTGCCCTCCACCATGGGGAGCTGGCCGGCGGTGTACACGTACACGCCCGAACGGACCGCCGGCTGGTAAGCGGCCAGCGGAGGGACCACCTCCGGGAGTCTGAGGCCCAGCTCGGCCAGTTTCGCCTCGACCGCGCTCACGCCTGCTTCTCCCGCTTCAGGTAGGCCACGAGCTGCTCGGGGTTGTTCGGCCCGGGCACGACCTGGACGAGCTCCCAGCCGTCCTCGCCCCAGGTGTCCAGAATCTGCTTCGTGGCGTGGACGAGCAGCGGCACGGTTGCGTATTCCCACTTGGTCATGTGGCCGACTTTATCCGCTGCCCGCCGGGGCCCGAGCGGCCGACCGCGGTCACGTTGTCCACAGGCCGCCGCGTAGTCGGCGCGCCGACTGGTTAGGCTCGAAGACGTGAGCAGGCTCCAGGTCGTCAGCGGCAAGGGCGGGACCGGAAAGACCACGGTCGCCGCCGCGCTCGCGCTCGCCCTCGCCACCGAGGGGAAGCGGACGCTTCTCGTCGAGGTCGAGGGCAGGCAGGGCATCGCGCAGCTCTTCGAAACAGAGGCGCTGCCTTATGAGGAGCGGAAGATCGCCGTCGCTCCTGGGGGCGGGGAGGTGTATGCCCTCGCCATCGACCCCGAACTGGCCCTTCTGGACTACCTCCAGATGTTCTACAAGATGGGCGGTGCCGGCCGGGCCCTGAAGAAGCTCGGCGCCATCGACTTCGCCACCACCATCGCGCCGGGCCTCAGAGACGTCCTGCTGACCGGCAAGGCGTGCGAGGCCGTGCGGCGGAAGGACAAGAGCGGGCGGTTCGCCTACGACTACGTCGTGATGGACGCGCCTCCCACGGGCCGCATCACCCGCTTCCTGAACGTCAACGACGAGGTGGCCGGCCTCGCCAAGATCGGCCCGATACACAATCAGGCCCAAGCCGTGATGCGGGTGCTGAAGTCGGCGGAGACGGCCGTGCACCTGGTGACGCTGCTGGAGGAGATGCCCGTCCAGGAGACGGCGGACGGCATCGCCGAGCTGCGGGCGGCACGGCTGCCGGTGGGGCGGATCATCGTGAACATGGTGCGGCCGGAGGTGTTGGACGCGGCCGATCTGGAACTCGTACGGAGCGTTCCGCGCGCCGCCGTCGCCAAGGCGCTGTCCTCGGCCGGGCTGGGCGGGGCACGGCGCGGCGGGAACGCCGAGCGGCTGGTCGGTCCGCTGCTGACGCAGGCCGACGAGTACGCGGAGCGGCACGCGCTGGAGCACGAGCAGCGGGCGGTCCTGCAGGAGTTGGGGCTGCCGGTGCACGAGCTGCCCCACCTCGCCGAGGGCATGGACCTGGCGGGCCTGTACGAACTCGCGGGCGAGCTGCGGGAACAGGGCCTGTCATGAGGTCGTTCACAGATCGGGAGCCGTTCGCGGTACGTCGGGATCCGTTCGCGGTGGCCCGGAAGCCGTCCGCCGTACGTCGGAAGCAGGGGATGTCATGAGTCGTCCGGAACCGGCACACGCGCATGACGCCGCCCGCCATCCCGCGCACCTCTCCCCCACCCGCGTGCTCGATCTCGACCCCCTGCTCGACGATCCGCGGACCCGGATCGTCGTCTGCTGCGGCTCGGGCGGCGTGGGCAAGACGACCACCGCGGCCGCCCTGGGCCTGCGGGCCGCCGAGCGCGGGCGCAAGGTCGTGGTGCTGACCATCGACCCGGCGCGTCGGCTCGCCCAGTCGATGGGCATCGACTCGCTGGACAACACCCCACGCCGGGTGAAGGGCGTCGAGGGCGACGGCGAGCTGCACGCCATGATGCTCGACATGAAGCGCACCTTCGACGAGATCGTCGAGGCGCACGCCGACCCCCAGCGGGCCGCGGCCATCCTGGGCAACCCCTTCTACCAGTCGCTCTCGGCGGGCTTCGCGGGCACGCAGGAGTACATGGCGATGGAGAAGCTGGGGCAGCTGCGGGCGAGGGACGAATGGGACCTGATCGTCGTGGACACCCCGCCGTCCCGCTCCGCGCTGGATTTCCTGGACGCGCCCAAGCGGCTCGGCTCGTTCCTGGACGGCAAGCTGATCCGCGTCCTGCTGGCGCCGGCGAAGGTGGGCGGGCGCGCCGGTATGAAGTTCCTGAACGTCGGCATGTCGATGATGACGGGCGCGCTGGGCAAGCTGCTCGGCGGTCAGTTGCTGAAGGACGTCCAGACCTTCGTGGCGGCGATGGACTCGATGTTCGGCGGGTTCCGCACGCGCGCGGACGCCACGTACAAGCTGCTGCAGGCGCCCGGGACGGCGTTCCTGGTGGTGGCGGCGCCGGAGCGGGACGCGTTGCGCGAGGCCGCGTACTTCGTGGAGCGACTGGCCGCCGAGGACATGCCGCTCGCCGGGCTGGTGCTCAACCGCGTCCACGGCAGCGGCGCCGACCGGTTGTCGGCCGAGCGGGCGCTCGCCGCCGCGGAAAATCTTGAAGAGCCCCGCATTGTGGATCAGGAGGGCGGGAAAGCTGGACTTCGTAACTCCCCCGACACGTACGACAGTTCAGAATCAGCAGCTTCCGAGGCACCGGCTCCTGACGAAGGCTCCCCCGCCGTCACGGACATGGAGCACACCGCGGCCACGGACGGACCCCGACCCGTCGCCCCGCATCTGGAGCGGTCCGTCGACCAGCTCACCGCAGGCCTGCTGAGGCTGCACGCCGAGCGAATGCAGCTGCTCTCCCGCGAGCAGCGCACACGTGACCGCTTCACCGCACTCCACCCCGAGGTGGCGGTGGCCGAAGTGGCCGCGCTGCCCGGCGACGTGCACGACCTCGCGGGGCTACGGGACATCGGAAACCGGCTCGCGGCCCACCGACCGGAGCTGCCCGATCCCACGGCCGGCGCCTGAGAGAGGGCCGTGGGGCCCGTGCGAACCCGCTGAGCCGTCTGACCCGCTGAGCCCCTCTGACCCGCCTGGCCCGTCTTCTCTTCCGCGAACCTCCGGGTCCGTCTACCGAAACCCGGGGCCCACGCCTACGAGCGCTCGTGACCAGCGTGACTGAGGGAGTCCTTCTGGGCCTGCCTCCGCGGAAGGCCCGTTGGATCCCGCCCGAGGGGAGACCTCGTGGCCCCCTCAGCTCACCGCCGCGTAGTTCTCGTACACCTGGTCGTCGTCCAGGGGCACCAGGCCGACCCCTCGCTCGTACTCCGTACGCGCGGTCTCCAACAGCCGGCGCCACGAGGTGACGGTCGGCCGCCTGCGCAGCAGCGCGCGGCGCTCCCGCTCCGTCATGCCTCCCCACACGCCGAACTCGACGCGATTGTCCAGCGCGTCCGCCAGGCACTCCGTGCGCACCGGGCATCCGGTGCACACCGCCTTGGCCCTGTTCTGCGCTGCTCCCTGAACGAACAGTTCATCCGGATCGGTAGTGCGGCAGGCCGCCTGCGCACTCCAGTCGACTACCCAGCCCATACCGGCGCCGTCCTCTCCCGAATCGAGGCTCCCCCACGGCGGCAGCGGCATATTCACCGCCGCCAGTTGAGGACGTTACGGAAGGTGGGCACAGCGCAACACCCCCTTCGGGCCCAATCTTGAATGGCCCGAACGGACTATGCGTAAGCGGCAGATCACCCGGGGGAGTGAGCTGGCGACATGCGTGACTTTCCCGGCAAACCGGGACAGTTATGTTGCGTCACAACGGACGCCGGATGACACACAAGGCGGATTCGGACACGCGCTCACCAAAAAAGTGAGCAACCTCCGAAACGATTCGGGGTCGTCGGACGTATTGATACGTGGCCGCACTGCTGTGACAGTTGAGAGCAGCTTAGGCCAAGGCATTGACGTGTGTCCGGCAAATGAGAACCCAGGTGCCCGACTTTGCCGTGCCACGGAAGCGGGCTCCGTTCCCACGCGGAGGCGGCTGAGGTCCGCTGCCCACCGAGGACCGCGAGGTACGTCACAGTCCGCCTCGTCCCCATCCGCGCGGATGCGGTACTCCGCCGCACGTCACGATCTCGCTCCGAACCACCCGACAGGCAACCGCTCTCCCGGAACGCTCATGCGTACGGATTAGGCTGCACCCATGCCAAAGAAGCGTTCGGGCGGTGGTCTGTCGACGACGCAGCAGGCCGCGAAGTTCCTCGGTGTCAGTGTGCTCGCGGGAGCAGTGATGGCAGGCATCGCGCTGCCCGCGGCCGGCGCGCTGGGGCTTGCGGCCAAGGGGTCGGTCGAGGGCTTCGACGAGATCCCGGCCAACCTCAAGCGCCCGCCGCTGAGCCAGCGCACCACGATCCTGGACGCCGAGGGCGGCCAGATCGCCACGGTCTACTCGCGTGACCGCACGGTGGTCGACCTCAAGGACATCTCGCCGTACATGCAGAAGGCGATCGTCGCGATCGAGGACGCCCGCTTCTACCAGCACGGCGCGATCGACCTGAAGGGCGTGCTGCGCGCCCTCAACCGCAACGCCCAGAGCGGTGGCGTCGCCGAGGGCGCGTCCACGCTGACCCAGCAGTACGTGAAGAACGTCTTCGTGGAGGAGGCCGGCGACGACCAGGAGAAGGTCGCGCAGGCCACCCAGCAGACCCTCGGCCGAAAGATCAGGGAGCTGAAGTACGCGATCCAGGTCGAGGAGGAGCTCGGCAAGAAGAAGATCCTCGAGAACTACCTGAACATCACGTTCTTCGGCCAGCAGGCGTACGGCGTCGAGGCCGCGTCCCAGCGCTACTTCTCCAAGTCCGCCAAGAAACTCAAGGTCCAGGAAGCGGCCCTGCTCGCCGGCATCGTCCAGTCGCCGAGCCGCTACGACCCGGTCAACGACGAGGCCGAGGCCACCAAGCGGCGCAACATCGTCCTCCAGCGCATGGCCGACCTCGGCGACATCTCCCAGGCGGAGGCCGACAAGGCCAAGCGGACGCCGCTGGGCCTGAAGGTCAGCAAGCCCAAGAACGGCTGCATCACCGCGGTCAAGGGCGGCGGCTTCTTCTGTGATTACGTACGCCAGGTGTTCCTGAAGGACCCGGTCTTCGGTAAGACCAAGGAGGACCGGGCCAAGATCTGGAACCAGGGCGGTCTGACGGTCCGGACCACGATGGACCCACAGGCGCAGAAGTCGGTGCAGCGGTCCGTCAAGAAGCACGTCTACCAGAAGGACGAGGTCGCCACCGCCGCCACCATCGTGGAGCCCGGCACCGGCAAGATCCTGGCGATGGGCCAGTCCCGGCCGTACGGCATCGACGTCAAGAAGAACGAGACCTCGATCAACCTCTCCGTCGACCAGAACATGAACGGCGGCGCGGGCTACCAGCCGGGTTCGACGTTCAAGCCGATCGTGGCCGCGGCGGCCCTGGAGGACGGCATGCCGCCGACCCAGGTGTACCCCTCGCCGTACAAGATGGACTACCCGAGCCCGGTCTCCGCCTGTGACGGCAGGACCTGGAACGAGAAGGGCGTCCCGGTCGAGAACGAGAACACGTCCGAGGTCGGCCCGTACGACATGAAGGACGCCACCGCGAAGTCGGTCAACACCTACTTCGTGGAGATGATCTCGGACATCGGTATCTGCCCGGTGACGACGATGGCGAAGAAGATGGGCGTCGAGCGTGCCGACGGCGGCGACCTCGCCCAGGCACCGTCCATCGCCCTCGGCACCATGGAGATGTCTCCGCTGACGATGGCGGCCGGGTACGCGTCGTTCGCCTCGCGGGGCATGTACTGCACGCCGATCGCCATCGAGTCGATCACCCAGAAGGCGGGCGGGAAGACCAAGTCCCTGGAGGTCCCGAAGTCCACCTGCCGTCGCGCGATGTCCGAGACCACCGCCGACACCATCAACACGCTTCTCCAAGGCGTGGTCGAGGACGGTACGGGTACCGAGGCGGGCCTCGGCGCGAGCCGTCCCAGCGCGGGCAAGACCGGTACGACGGACGAGCGTTACGCCGCCTGGTTCGTGGGCTACACGCCGAACATGGCCGGGGCGGTCTGGGTCGGCGACCCCAAGCACGAGCGCAAGATGCAGTCCATCAGCATCGGCGGTGTCTGGCACAGCAAGGTGTTCGGCGGCAAGGTCCCCGGCCCGATCTGGCGGGACATGATGGAGGGCGCCCTCGCGGGCAAGGAGGCACCGAACTTCAACATCGTCCACATCCCCGACGGCGACAAGGACCGGGACCGCGACGAGGACGACGACGAGGACAACGGCAACGGTGACGGCAACGGGAACGGGAACGGCAACAACGGCGGCCTCCTCGGAGGCCTGACCGACGGCGGCACGGACGGCGGCGCCTTCCCGACGCCCTCGTTCTCCATCCCGGAGGGCTGGTGGCGGGGCCAGACGAGCGGCAACGGCAACGGGGGACGTGACTGACGGGCGTGGCTGACGGACGTGACTGACGGACGTGGCTGACGGACGGGTCGGCGGGCGGGTCGGGCCGCCTCAGGCGGCCTGAGGCCGCCCGAGGCAACCAGGTCGTCGAAGTGCCCGCCCCCTCCGAACGCCCCCAACCCCTCGATGAGAACACCCTCATGACGAGGGCCGCGGTGCGTAGGTTCCTACGCACCGGCGCCCGTCACGAGGGTGTTTCCGTCCCGGTCCCGCCCGAGCGGGGACTCAGCCGGCGAGCAGCTTCTTCACGACGGCGGCGACACGACCGCCCTCCGCCTGCCCCGCCACCTTCGGGTTCACGATCTTCATGACCGCACCCATGGCCCGCGGACCCTCGGCGCCGGCCGCCTTGGCCTCCTCGACGGCCTGGGCGACGATCCGGTTCAACTCGTCGTCGCTGAGCTGCTTCGGCAGGTACTCGGCGAGCACCTCGCCCTCCGCCTTCTCCCGCTCGGCCTGCTCGGCACGACCACCCTGCGCGAAGGCCTCGGCGGCCTCACGGCGCTTCTTCGCCTCACGGGTGATCACCTTCTGCACCTCGTCGTCGGAGAGCTCGCGCTTCTCCTTGCCCGCGACCTCCTCCTTGGTGATCGCGGCGAGCGTCAGCCGGAGCGTCGAGGAGCGGAGCTCGTCGCGCTCCTTGATCGCGGCGTTGAGGTCTTCCTGCAGCTTCGACTTGAGCGTGGTCATGGGGTTGATTGTCGCAGGTGTGAGGGGTCGTACGCCCGTTGATTTCAAGGGGGCGTAACGGGCGGGCGGGTGGGAGGCGGGAGAGCAGGGGGCGCAGTGCGCAGGGGGCAGGCCCGTGCCGTCGCGGACGACGGGCTCGGCCGGGCGCCCGGAACGGGGCGCTCCAGCGGTCTGACACGATGGACGTATGCGCGCGCGATACGGAGTACCCCTGGGAATCACGGCGGTTGGTGCCGCCGGTCTGATCTACTCGGCGGGATTCGAGGCCCGTTCCTTCCGCCTGCGGCGGGTGACGGTTCCCGTCCTTCCCGCGGGGATGCGCCCGCTGCGTGTGCTGCAGGTCTCCGACATCCACATGGTCGGCGGTCAGCGCAAGAAGCAGCGCTGGCTGCGCTCCCTGGCCGGCCTGCGCCCGGACTTCGTGATCAACACCGGCGACAACCTGTCCGACCCGGAGGGCGTACCGGAGGTCCTGGACGCGCTGGGCCCGCTGATGGAGTTCCCGGGCGCGTACGTCTTCGGCTCGAACGACTACTACGGGCCCAAGCCCCGCAACCCCGCCCGCTACCTGCTGGAGAAGGTCCAGGGCCGCCACGGCCTGAACGGCAACCCGCCCGTGGTCGGGGCGATCCACAATCCCTGGGAGGACCTGCGCGACGGCTTCGACGCCGCGGGCTGGCTCAACCTGACGAACACGCGCGGGACGCTGAAGGTCGAAGGCGTGTCGGTGGAGCTGACCGGCCTGGACGACCCGCACATCAAGAAGGACCGCTACGAGCAGGTGGCCGGCGGCCCGTCCGGCGCCGCCGACTTCGCCATGGGTGTCGTCCACGCGCCGTATCTGCGCGTCCTGGACTCCTTCACGGCGGACGACTACCCGCTGATCCTGGCCGGCCACACCCACGGCGGCCAGGTCTGCATCCCCTTCTACGGCGCCCTGGTCACCAACTGCGACCTGGACACGGACCGCGTGAAGGGCCTGTCCACGCACACGTCGCGGGGCCGTACGGCGTACCTGCATGTCTCGGCGGGCTGCGGCGCGAACCGCTACACCCCGTTCCGGTTCGCCTGTCCGCCGGAGGCGACGTTGTTGACGTTGGTGGGGCGGGAGTAGGGGTCGTCCTCGGAGGGGTCGAGGGGCCTGAGGGGGCGATCGGCGGGCGCTGGGCGGGGGACGCCGAGCCCGCGGGCGGCGGGCGGTGGACGCCGGGGGCGGGGGCGAGCGGCGGACGCCGGATGACGAGCGGCGGACGCCGGGGGCGGAGGCGGGGGCGAGCGGCGGGCACCGGACGGCGAGCGGCGGACGCCAGGGGCCGGGGGCGAGCGGCGGACGGCAAGCCGCGGACGCCGTGCGGTTAACCCGCACGGACTACCCGTATCGCCCCTTTTGCCCACCCTGCTTAGCGTGAGGGTATGACCGCCCCGATACCCAGGGACATCCCGGATCTCCCCGCGATACCGGGCATACCCGTGCTGATGCCCTCCCACGTCCCGGCCACCGCGGTGCGGGCCCCCGTGCGTCGCCCCGCGGCCGCCGCCTACCGCTTGCTGGTCGCGCTGGCCGCGGCCGGAGCGGTAGCGGTCGAGCTGGCCCTCGGCAGCCCCATGCGCACCCTGAGCCACTTCGCGATCCAGAGCAACATCCTGCTGGCCCTCGTCTTCGTCCCGTCGGCCCGCCGCGCCTGGACCGCGCGGCGCCCCCTCCCCTCAGCCCTGACGGGCGCCACGCTGCTCTACGCAGTGGTCACGGGCATCGTCTACCACCTGCTCCTGGCGAAAGGCGCCGGGCCCTTCGCGCTCCCGGGCGTCCTCACGAGCGAGGCGACCCCGCCGACGGGCTGGCACGCGATCACCACCCAGGTCCTGCACACGGTGACACCTCTCGCGGCCCTGCTGGACTGGCTGCTCCTGACAGCCCCCGGCCAACTACGTCTGCGCCGGGCGGCGACCTGGATGCTGTATCCCCTCGCCTACCTGGCGTTCACCTTCATCCGAGGCGAGCTCCTGCTCCCCGGCACGCCGGCCCACTACCTCTACCCCTTCCTCGACGTGGACCGGCACGGCTACAAGAGCGTCCTGGGCAACGCCCTCCTCATCGGCCTGGCCATCTACGCCCTGGCCCTCGCCCTCGTGACCCTGGACCACGTCCGCCCCAACCCGATCCGCCACCGCCTCCGCCGCCGCGCGAAAACCGGATTTCGTCTCCAGCCACCGGTGGGCTAAAGTAAACGTCGTCGCCGCGACAAGCAGTGACATCGGGGTGTAGCGCAGCTTGGCAGCGCGCTTCGTTCGGGACGAAGAGGTCGTGGGTTCAAATCCCGCCACCCCGACAGAGAAATACCAGGTCAGGGGCCTGATCCACCAAGTGGATCAGGCCCCTGACGGGTTTCTGGAGATCGTTTGGGAGAAATCTGGGAGCAGATCTTGGTCGGGGTCTCCCAGGGGGTGACTGGTGAGGCCGTCTGGAGTGCGGCGGCTGAGGGCACTCGGACCTGCCCGTACGCGAATCCAGCCCCGCAGTCGGCCAAGAACACCATGCCGCCCCGCCTCAACCGCCATGAGAACCACGACACATGGCAAGCCGCCACTCAGCGCGTCCCCACGACCACGCCCGAGCACTCGCCGAGCGGGTCCGTGCGCTGCGGGAGGCCCGTGGGTGGACGCGGGAGCGGCTCGCCAAAGAAGCTGGCATCGCCGTTGGAACGCTGGCCCGGCTGGAGAGGGAAGGAGCGACGAGCCGCGCACGCAGCGCCAGGGTCGCGCGAGCGACACCGCCACCTCCTCAGCGCCATCCACCGCGTCCCCGGCGCCCACGACCCAACCGGCCACCAGCGCGGTGAACGACTCCAGCCGTCGGCGCTGACCCGCAAAGCGGGCGGAGCAAGGCACCGCAGCACGAAGCGGGGCCCCCAACAGGGAGGCCCCGCTTTATAGGGTTGCTCACCGACTACACATCGCCCTTCGCCCAAAACCGTCGTCGGATCCAGAGGCCATTCATCAACGCCAGACACTGAACGGCACAGGTACTCATGGAAGACAGAGTTCTCGTCTACACCCGAACACCGCTCGACGAGTACACGGACTCGCTGAGCAACAGCATCCACCTCGCGTTGAGCGAAGACGGAGCACCGTTTGAGCCTCTCAACCAGAACTACGGGATCTTGTTTCCCGAAGCCACGGTGAGCGAGCACAACACGATCCTGGAGAAGGGCGCCAAGAACCCCTTCCTGTTCCGCACGAGAGAAGGCGGGTTCGGGCTGGTCGCCGTCCGTGTCGCAGCCCGGGGAGCACAGGACGAGGAAAGCCGTGGCTGTGTCCTGGTGTGGACGTCGACCGATCTGACGGAGTTCCGATCCCGAGGGCTCCTTCGATTACACAACTCCCTGCATGTCGATGCCGTCGCGTGTCAGTACGACGAGGCGGTCGGCGCGTACGAGTTTCTGTGGCGAGACGCCGACGGAAACGTGTACGTGAACCAGGTTGTCGACCTCGCAGGAGGAGGATCAAAGGGGCCTCGGCCGGCATCCCGGTTCCCGAAGGTTGCGGACCCCTGCAACCTGACGGACATCAACCCGGGGAACGTGCTCGCGGTGGAACCGTCAATCACGCAAGCCGTTCGGGACCGGTGGACGCCCCTGGCGCATACGGAAACCCGCGTCCCCAAGACTGTCGTCGCGTCCTCCCTGTCGGAACTGGCCGCGGTGAAGGTGACAGCCGTCTACTCCGACGGCTCCACAGCCGACAAGTCTGTCGCCTGGGACACCAGTGCAGTGGACTTCTCGGCGCCGGGAACCTACCGAGTCTCCGGCACGGTGCAGACTCCCGTTCACCCCTTCCCATTGGCGCGTGGGTACGCGGACCCGGTGGTTCTGCCCTGGGATGGGAAGTACTACTTCATCGCGACCAACGACAACGTGGACGCGATCGGCCTCTACGTCCGAGAGTCCGAGACGATCAACGGCTTGTTCGGCGACGGGGTTCGCGAGCAGGTGATCCTCGACGTGGACGAGAGCAAGGGCTTCGTGCAGACTTTCTGGGCCCCTGAGTTCCACCAGATCGGCAACGACCTCTATATCTTGTTCGCTGTCAGCGGCACCGAGTGGGGGCCACAGTGCCACATGATGCGACTCAAGAAGGGTCACGACATCATGCAGGCCGACAGCTGGGAGACCCCGGTACGGGTCCGGAAGGCCGACGGCTCCTACTTGGCCGAGAGTGGCAGCATCACGCTGGACATGACCTACTTCAAAGCTGACGAGAGGTGCTTCCTCGTCTGGTCGTTCCGGGCAGGTCTGGGCTCGCCGATGGACTCGGGCAGCATGGTCTACATCGCGGAGACGACCGAGGCTGATCCCACTCGTCTCATCAGCGAACCGGTGTTGCTGACGCGCCCGCTGTACGGCTGGGAGAACGTGCAGGGGACGATCAACAACGAAGGCCCGTACCCGTTCCTGACCGACGACACCGTGTACATCACGTACTCCGGTGGAGCGGCCAGAGGCTACACCTACTCCATCGGGATGCTGAGTGTTCCCCGAGGCGGTGACTACCTGGATGCCTCCGCATGGTCCAAGGCGATCACGCCGGTCCTGAACTACCAGTCGGTGGAAGGGCTCTATGGTGCCGGGCACAACTCCCTCTTCACCGACTACGACGGCAACACCTGGATCTGCTACCACGCGGTCGCCTCGCCCGTGGGTCACGACGTGGTCTCGTCCGCGATGCACCGAGTCCACTTCGGCAGGGACGGAGTTCCCGTCTTCAACCTCAGCCCGGCCCGCGACCTGCGAGAGGAACTGACCGACGTTCGCCTCGAAGTGGTGGTGCCCTGATGCGGAGGACAGGCCCTACCTCGGGCTGACGGCATCGGCGAACGGCCTGGGCGACCCCCGGACCTGGTAGGAGGTCCGGGTGCCGTCGTCACACGACGGCGGTGAGGTGGAAGACCAGGGCCTGCTGCACAGGCAGCAGGGTGAGGAGCTGGAGACCCACCTCGGCGAGCAACCGGCCTGAGAGCACGAGTGGTGCGGTGGCGCTCAGCCAGCTCGGAGCGCCCACTCGGTCCGTGGTGGGCCGACGTCGTTACGCACCTGCACCGTGTAGCGGCGGTCGGGGTCGAGCCCAGGCAGCCGCAACCGGTCAGCGTGGATCTCCGAGGCCGAGCCCGCGGCCGTGCCGCCGCCGTAGATCTCCAGGCAACTGCTGGAGGCCGCGTTGACCAGGGCGCTGTAGATGGGCGAGGCCGGGACACGACTCAGGGTCATGCCGTCGCCGTATCCCGTGGCGGTGTTGGGGGGCGGGTTCCTGGGTGCGCGCCCAACTCGCCGGCGAGTCGCGCGGCTTTGGCGGGACCTTGGCGGTGACGGTCACTGTGTGCCCGCCCACCGGGGCCCGTGTGGCGATACCCCAGGCCATGTTCCGGGCGCCGATGATGGTGATCTGCACAGGTGCGGCGGTATGTGCGGCCGGGTACGACCGGTGGCACGCGCACCGTCTGGGTTACACGGTCAAGACCCTGACCCGTGCGTGCATGGCTTCCATCGGACAGCCGGTGAAGCTGTTATCAATGCCCGTGCAGCGTGGGAGGTGCAGCGGTTGCCGGCGCACACGGATGAGCCGATGGCGACCATCGCCTGCCGTCCGAGTTTTCCCGACCCCACCAGGTTCGGGAAGTTCTTCACCCGTCTCATCGGCACCTGCCCCGGCACCTTCCGCCACATCCACCAGGACCAGTAGCGGTTCAGCGAAAGCCAGGTGGCGGGCGCGATCGATGCCATTCGATGCGCTTCGACAATGATGTCGTCAGGTGAAAGAAATGTGTCTTCGTGCGCAGAGTATTGCTGTTCAAACACTCCATCATTACTGTCCCCGGAGACGCAAGCGCTTCGACACTTCGCACCTACGTCTGGCCAGCGTGGTGCTTGAAGCAAGGGGACCGAGCACCGTTCCCGCAGTTCTTGAGCGCGCCACTTCGACGACACGAGCCACTCACCATCGCGAGCAGCACCGCATGTGAACGGAGCGAAGGTGTCAACACGTCAACTGACCGACCGTCTCGGCCGCCTCGCTTTCGGCGTGGACTCCCACTGCGAGCAGTGGAAGGAACCACTTCGCCCAGGGCGGGCCATCAAGGCGATCAGTCGGCCGACTTCGCAAGCACCTCGGACGGAGCTGAGTCGCGCCGTCCCGAGCCCGGACTCGCCTGCGAGCGACACCTCGCGGCGCCAGAGTCCGTCACCAGACCGGGGGGCCGGAAAAACCACCCATCGCCGTCCTTGGAGGGACACATGAGATGGCAAGCCCGTAAATCCATATGCGGCAAGTCGGCCGGGTTCGGCCGCCTGGCCCTGATCGTCGCCGTGATCGCCGGGTTCCTGAGCTTCGCGTCTCCGGCGCAGGCAGCGGTGTACTCCACCTGCGAGCGGTACGGTCAGTACACCCAGGGCACCTGGACGATCCACAACAACCTATGGGGCGACAACCACGGCAGGCAGTGCCTGACCGTCGACAGCATCAAGTCCTGGTACATCGATGCGAACCACTCCGGCGGCGGGATCAAGTCCTACTCGAACACCTCGGTCCGGCCCCAGACGCCGCTGTCGCAGTTGAACTCGGCGGGCTTCTGGTACAACACGTCGTCGGCTCCCGCCGCCGGCGGTGACAACTGGGGCTGGACGGCCGACCTCTGGTCCACCAACAACCAGGACGAGATCATGGTCTTCACCAGCTGGACCCCGGGACCGCTGGGCGGCTGGGGAAGGCAGGTCGCGTCCAACGTGACCATCGGCGGCGTCCGGTACGCGTCGGTCTGGCAGGCCGATCCCGGCTGGAATGTCCTGCAGTTCATCCCCGCCCAGCAGAGCAACACCGGCACCATCGACGCCGCGGCGGTCTGGCGATGGGCCGCGTCGCAGAACCTCCTGCGCAACACCACCTTCGACACGATGCAGTTCGGCCTCGAGATCAGCTCGACCAGCGGCGTACAGAAGCGGTACTCGCTGAACTCCTACAGCGCCTGGTGGAGCAACACCTCCGGCGGCGGATCAAGCATCTAGGGGCTTTCGTTTGGATCACCGTGCGGACCACAGAAGGATGCCTGCGATGTGGAGTCCGGCCAGGTAGATCGTGGCTGTCTTCTCGTAGCGGATGGCGATGCCGCGCCACTGCTTGAGGCCCGACGAACGCCAGGGGCCGGCAGCGACCGTCGGCCACCAGGTGGATCGTCGTGGTCAGTCCGCCGCGGGACCGGCAGATGGCGTGATCGTCGGTTCGCCGGCCGGGGCCCCTTTTTGCGAGCCCCGGCCGCGTGCTGGTGAGCGCGCACGATGGTGGAGTCCACCGAGACAGCCCAGTTGAGGTCCTCGTCAGCGTCGGCCTGAGCCATCAGCGCGGTGCCCTCACCGTCGACAACCGCGTACCAGGGAATCGTTTCCAGCTCGATGACCGAACCGACACGGGTACATCTGCCCGGTCTTCGATCAACTCGTGACGCAGGTCTGACAACAGGAGTTTCCTTCATACGCGCGCCTGATCGGTCGGGGCCCGGGCCCCCGCCGTCGCGGCCCGTAATGATCACCAAGCCCGCGCCCGCACGCGCTGCTACCTCTCCCTCACGACAAGAGACCCGCATAACCACGGAACCCGAAGCCGCTTGGTTCAATCTGCGATTTCGGCTAGCGAATCGTGCGAAAAGTATTGACGCAGTTCACCGGAACCTTAAGATCCAGTCGATCGACACTTCGACCATCGTTCGTTATCTCGAACAAACGAGGCCGCACCCCCGCCGGATTCCGGACAGCCTCTGACGGGCGAACCGGTACCGCCAGCTCCAATGATGACGAGGTTCGCATGCACAGACGTAGTTTCAGCCGCAAACACCCGTCTGCGGTGCTCGCGGCCGCGGTTGCGGCCCTGGCCGCCTTGGCGGCGACGCTCCTCGCCAGCCCCGCTCAGGCGGCCACCACCAGCGCCGTGCGCGGCGTCGCTTCCAACCGGTGCCTCGATGTGCCGGGCGCCAGCCAGACCGACGGCACGAACGTGCAGATCTGGGACTGCAACGGCGGTACCAACCAGCAGTGGACGCTGACGGACAACAACCAGCTGACCGTGTACGGCAACAAGTGCCTGGACGTCCCGAACCACGCCACCACGGCCGGTACCCGGCCGGTGCTCTGGTCCTGCAACGGCGGCACGAACCAGCAGTGGCGGGCGAACGCCGACGGCACGATCGTCGCCGTGGAGTCGAACCTGTGCCTGGACGTCAGCGGCGGCGCCACGGCCAACGGCACGGCGGTGCAGCTGTGGGACTGCAACGGCGGCAACAACCAGAAGTGGACCGGCCTGTCCGGGACGCCCACCACGTGCGCACTTCCGTCGACGTACCGGTGGTCCTCGACCGGCCCGCTGGCGCAGCCGCAGAACGGCGCGCTCGCGGTGAAGGACTTCACCACCGCGAAGATCAACGGCCAGAACCTGGTCTACGCCACCACCTCCGACGGAAAGGGGTGGGGCGCGACGATGTTCAGTCCCTTCTCGAACTGGTCGGACATGGGGACAGCCACCCAGTCCAAGGTGAGCGGGTCGGTGATCGCGCCCGAACTGTTCTACCTCTCGACCAAGAACATCTGGGTGATGGCCTCGAACGGGTGGGACACCGCCTGGCCCTTCACCTACCGCACGTCCAGCGACCCCACCAACCCCAACAGCTGGTCCGCGCCGCAGCCGCTGTTCACCGGCAGCCTCCCTGTCGGCGGCCCGATCGACCCGACCCTGATCGCCGACGACCAGAACATGTACCTGTTCTTCGCCAACGACAAGGGCGGCATCTTCAAGTCGACCATGCCGCTCGCGAACTTCCCCAGCAGCTTCGGCTCGTCGTACGAGACGGTCATGAGCGACACCGAGGAGCGCCTGTTCGAGGCCCCGGAGGTCTACAAGGTCCAGGGCCAGAACCAGTACCTCATGATCGTCGAGGCGCGGGGTGCCAACGGGCGCTACTTCCGCTCCTTCACCGCCTCCAGCCTGGAGGACAACAAGTGGACCGAGCAGGCCGGCACCGAGAGCAACCCCTTCGCGGGCAAGGTCAACACCAACCAGACCTGGACCAACGACATCAGCCACGGTGACATGATCCGTGTCAACTCCGACCAGACCATGACCATCGACCCCTGCAACCTGCAGTTCCTCTACCAGGGCAGGTCTCCCTCATCGGACGGCACCGACTACCTGTCGCTGCCGTACCGGCCGGCCCTGCTCACCCTGCAGCGTTGACCCCGCCCGCTCAACGGTGAGCGCGACCCGGGTCGACCCGCCGACGCGTGGACGAGCTGTCCACGACGTGGGCGAACCCACCCGCTGACCGACCCACCACCTTGAGGAACCCCAGCCGCGCGTCGGCCGGGGTTCCTCCCCTCACCACCTCCACCGCGACCATCCAGCTGGACTACGCGACGATGCGCGACGGCGAACGGGCCGGACTCGCCCTGCTGCGCGGCCTCTCCGCGTGGATCGGCATCGAACGAGACAGCGGCACAACACGGTAGTGATGGTCAACGGCTTGACCATGGACAGCAGTTGGAGCACCGTCGGCACCGGCACCAGCACCGAAGTCGCGAGCGCCAACGTCACGGGCGGTCGCATCTGGCTGCGCGCGGCGGCCGACATCCGCCCCGGCGCCTCCCGTCCGGGAACCTTCTCCACAGCACCGATGGCACCGACTTCACCCGCCTGGAGCCCGCGTTCACCGTGGGCGACACCTGGCAGTTCTTCATGGGCTGCCGCTTCGCCCTTACCGACCACGCCACGCGGACACTCGGCGGCTCCGTCCGCATCGCTCGGTTCGCTGACCACACCCCGAGCGCAGCAACGTCCCTCTCCCCGCATCTGACCGGCTGCTCAGTCCCCGACCCGCAGCACCAGGAAGGACCACACCATGTCCAGTACCGACGTCCACAGGCCAACGGCTCCCCCGACCGCGGTGAGATCACCCGCCACCGGTACGAGACTCGCCCGGGCAACCTGGGTGCTGATCCTCATGTTGGCGTTCGCCGTCCTTCCTGCCGCGGTGCATCCCACGGCGGCCAGGGCCGACAACCCGATCGTGCAGAACGTCTACACCGCCGACCCGGCCCCGCTGGTGCACAACGGCCGGGTCTACCTCTACACCGGGCACGACGAGGACGGCTCCACCTCCTCCTTCGTGATGAAGGACTGGCGGGTGTATTCCTCCGCCGACATGGTCAACTGGACCGACCACGGCTCACCGCTCAGCCTGAACACCTTCAGCTGGGCGGGCGCCAACGCGTGGGCCGGCCAGGCCATCGAACGGAACGGCAAGTTCTACTGGTACGTACCGGTGACGGTCCGGGCGACCGGCGCATTCGCCATCGGCGTGGCGGTGGCGGACAGCCCCACCGGACCGTTCCGGGACGCCCTCGGCCGCCCGCTGCTGGAGAACACCGAGTTCGACCCGACCGTCTTCATCGACGACGACGGTCAGGCCTACCTCTACTGGGGCAACCCCAACCTGTGGTACGTCAAGCTGAACGCCGACATGATCTCCTACTCGGGCAGCCCCACCAAGATCCCGCTCACCACCGCGGGATTCGGCACCCGCACCGACAACCCCGACCGTCCCACGCTGTACGAAGAAGGGCCGTGGGTCTACAAGCGGAACGGTCTGTACTACCTGGTGTACGCGGCCAGATGCTGCCAGGAGTTCATCGCCTACTCCACGGCACCCAGCCCGACCGGGCCGTGGACCTACCGTGGAACAGTCATGCCCGCCCAGGGCAACAGCTTCACCAACCACGCGGGCATCGTGGACTTCAAGGGCGGTTCGTACTTCTTCTACCACAACGGCGCCCTCCCGGGCGGAGGCGGCTTCACCCGCTCGGTTGCGGTGGAGAAGTTCTCCTACAACGCCGACGGCAGCATTCCGACGATCAACATGACGAGCGCGGGTGCCCCGCAGGTCGGCTCACTCGATCCGTACGTCCGCCAGGAGGCCGAGACGATGGCCTGGGGTTCCGGGATCGAGACCGAATGGACCAGTGACGGCGGAATGAACGTCGGCTGGATCGAGAACGGCGATTACATCAAGGTCAAGGGAGTGGCCTTCGGGGCCGGCGCCTCCTCCTTCGCCGCACGCGTCGCCTCGGCCACCAGCGGCGGCACCCTCGAAGTGCGCCTGGACAGTCCGAGCGGGTCGATCGTGGGCCGGTGCGGTGTGCCGAACACCGGTGGCTGGCAGTCCTGGACCACGGTGAACTGCCCAGTGAGCGGCGTGACGGGAACCCGTGACCTCTACCTGACGTTCAGCGGCGGCAGCGGCTTCTTGTTCAATGTCAACTGGTGGCAGTTCACCCGCGCCGCGTAACTGCACCGCGCTGACTTGCTCCTCGGGCTGAAGCCCGAGAATTCCGGCATTCCCGTCCGTTGCTGTGCCGCTACGTGACACAGCAACGGACGGGAATCCATGGCTTCCTTTCGTTTGGCCCCCTGTGGCCCCCCGAGCACGTCAGAGGGCCAATCGCGATCACGCGATTGGCCCTCTGACCAGCGCCGGGGTGGCGGGATTTGAACCAGCTCACCCTTGTCGGTGAGCTCGCGCTGCACGGCTCGGGCGCGGCGGTAGACGCCGTCGGGCATGGACCACCAGGTGAATTGGTTCAGCCGTTCCTGCGCTGGGGATGAACGACGCCGGCTTTGAAGTGTGCATGCTTATGTGGTCGGTGCTGCATGGCAGCTCTGGTGGCGCTGGCGAGCTGCACCGCCGGCCACGAGCGGGGCGCGTCCTCCGGTCACGCGTCGCCGTCCCGGCCCACGACGTCTGCGACTGGTTCGCCGAGTTCGGACCGTGCTGAGCGCATTCCGGGGGAGTCCGTGACCAAGGCGCCGGTCCTCTCGGAGGGAGAAGTCGTGGCGCAAGCCGTCAACGCCATGGGCAACCGAGAGCTGGCGATCCGAGGCGGGATCAGAGCCGAGCCGCTGTCGGTCCTCGTGAACTGCCAGGGCGAGGGCGCACTCACCGTCTCCGTGGAACCGGACGGATTGACCTTTCCCCTCGCATGCGAGGAGGGGGAGGTCAGCAGCGCTTTCCACCAGCTCGGGGTGAAGCGCGCCCGCGATCACGGCACCGTGAGTGTGACTGCTCCGTCGGGTGTGCGCTGGGCACTTACGGTCGGACAAGGGCCCTGATCGGTCCGGCGAGGCGGCGCGACGCGCGGCTGCGATGACTGACGGCCACGCCGTTCGGGGCGGGCGGGTAGCGGGCATACGTGGAGGCGTTTGCGGGGACCGTCGTCGGGCTGTGCTGGAACTGGCCGCCCCGTGGGGCAGCCTCGCCGCCGCGACGCCCGTGTCCGCCGCCTCCGTCGCCCACTGAGCCGGGGATGGTTGCCGACGAAGGCGTACCGGAACCCGGCTCGCAGGACCGCGTCGTCCGGCACCGGTCCCTCCCCTCGTGGGGACCGGTGCCGGACGGCGGGGGCGGTGTCGATCCGTGACCTGCCGGGCGCGGGGCTGCCGCGGTCGGTCGGCGTGGATCGAGCGGGAGGAGAGCTGGGGGGGAGTGGAGGGAGAGCCGGGCGAGGTGCCCATGGCTCCCGTGGCTCCGGTGCGGGCCGGGCCCGTGGCTCCTACGGCATCCCTGGCTCCTGCGGGAGCCGTTGCTCCCGCAGGGGGAGATCCGGTGGAAGGTGTCCGAGAACATGCGGCGCCATGAGTGGTCTCTCCAAGCTCTTGGCTGGTGGCCTGCCTGGGTGACGCGCGAGTGATGCGCACGTGCGTCGTGATCCTGCCAGTCGCGCGTGCCCGCGAGGAGGTTCCGGTCTCCGGACGCCGCCTTATCCGCAGGTCAGCCATATAAAGTGAGTTTTCCGGTCCGGATGTCCGGACCTGGTGTCCGAAGGTCCGGTCCGGTTGTCCGGTGCGGCGGAAGCAAGGGAGTGGAGGCTTGGGTTCCGACTCGGCGGCACGCTCCGCCTTCGCGGAACGGCTCGCGCTGCTCTACAAGGAGGCGGGCAACCCACCCCTCAAGAGCGTGGCCGAGGCGGTCGTCCGGCAGCAGCGGGTCGACGAGCGGGGGCGGCCCGTGCGGGTGTCCGCCCAGCGGATCAGTGACTGGCGTCGGGCCAAGAACGTGCCCGCCCAGTTCGCCGCCCTGTCGGCCGTACTGCATGTCCTGATCCCTCTGGCGCGGCGCGACCGTCCCGCGCCGGTCTCGCCCGGGCTGTACGACCTGGCCCAGTGGCAGCGCCTGTGGGAACGGGCGACGGCCGGTGAGGAGGAGCAGCCCGCTCCGGTCGAGGCCCCTCCGGTGGCGGGCGGGGTGTGTCCGTACCGGGGGCTGGCCGCGTACCGGCAGCAGGACGCACGGTGGTTCTTCGGCCGCGAACGCAGTACGGACGTCCTGGTCGCCCAGCTGCGTACGGTGGAGCGGTCCGGGGGTCTGGTCATGCTGGTCGGCGCCTCGGGGGCCGGGAAGTCCTCCCTGCTGCACGCCGGCCTCGTGCCCGCGTTGGAGAACGGCGCCCTGGACGGCGGGAGCGGCCGGGCCAGTCCGGTCGTGCACCTCGTGCCGGGCAGCGATCCGCTCGACGAACTGGTCCGGCGGGTGCCCGAGCTGGCCGGCGTCGTCTCCGCCGTGAAACAGCCGGAAGGCGGGGAACCGCAGGAGCCGTCCGGGACGGGTGATGCGGCGGGCGGTGCCCGAGGGCTGCCGGCGGTCGGCGCCCATGGGCTCCGTGAGGATGTCGTACGTGCCACCCGTGACGCCGTCCGTGCCTGGGCCCGGCGTGAAGGCGGCTCCACGGGGCCCGGCCCTCCCGTCCTGATCGTCGACCAGTTCGAGGAGACCTTCACCCTCTGCGCCGACGAGGCCGACCGCCGTACCTTCGTCCGACTCCTGCATGCGGCCTGCACGCCCGCCGAACCCGGCGGCCCGGCCCCCGCCCTCGTCGTGCTGGGCGTCCGTGCCGATTTCTACGAGCAGTGCCTGGGCCACCCGGAGCTGGCCGACGCGCTCCAGCACCGGCACATGGTGCTCGGACCGCTCACCGCATCGGAGTTGCGGGAGGCGGTGACCGGGCCGGCCAAGGCCGTGGGGCTGGAACTGGAGCCGGGGCTGGCGGAGCTGATCGTGCGGGAGGTCAGCGCGGACGGCCCGCGCGGGACGCACGACGCGGGGGCGTTACCACTGCTGTCGCACGCGCTGCTGGCCACCTGGCAGCGCCGCAAGGCGGGGCGGCTGACCGTGGCCGGGTACCGGGCGGCCGGCGGGATCCAGGGCGCGGTGGCGGCGACCGCCGAGCGGGCCTGGTCGGGTCTCGATCCGGCGGCGCGTACGGCCGCCCGGCTGCTGCTGCTCAGGCTGGTCCGGCTGGGCGAGGACACCCAGGCGACCCGGCGGCGCGGGACGCGGCGGCAGCTGGCCGCGGAGTCGACCGACCCCGGCAAGACGGAGGAGTCGCTGGAGGCGCTGGTCCAGGCCCGGCTGGTGACGCTGGACGCCGAGACCGTGGAGATCACCCATGAGGCGCTGCTCCACGCCTGGCCCCGACTGCGGGACTGGATCGACGACGACCGTCAGGGCAACCTGCTGCGCCAGCGCCTGGAGGAGGACGGCCGGGCCTGGGAGGAGTCCGGGCGGGACTCGTCGCTGCTGTACCGGGGGTCACGGCTGGAGCAGGCCCATGGCTGGGCGCGGTCGGCCGGGGACACCTTCCTGACCCGGGGGGCGGTGGAGTTCCTGGCCGCCTCGGTCCGCCTGCGCAGGCGGACGGTGTGGTTCCTGCGCGGTGCGGTGGCGGCGCTGGTCGCGCTGGCGATGCTGGCGGTCGGCGCGGCGGTGGTCGCCTGGCAGCAGCGCGACGACGCCGTGTTCGCGCAGGTGCTCGCCGAGGCCGACCGCTTCCAGTACACGGACCCCTCGCTGTCCGCCCAACTCGACCTGGTGGCGCACCGGCTGCGCCCGGACGACGCGGACACCAACAGCCGGCTGATCTCGATCGTGAACGCGCCGCTGGCCACGCCGCTGCGCGGCCACTCCGGCGCCGTCTACCTCACCACGTTCAGCCCGAACGGACGGCTCCTGGCCACCGCCAGCTACGACCGGACCGTACGCCTGTGGAACGTCGCGGACCCGGGGCGACCCAAGGCCCTGGGCCACCCCCTCACCGGGCACCGGAGCTGGGTGAGCAGCGCGGTGTTCAGCCCGGACGGACGTGTCCTCGCCAGCGCCTCCGACGACGGCACCGTCCGGCTGTGGGACGTGGCCGACCCGGGCCGGCCGCGTCCGCTCGCGGCACCCCTGACCGGGCACGAGGGGACGATCTACCTGGTCGCCTTCAGCCCGGACGGCCGGACGCTCGCCTCCGTGAGCGAGGACCGGACCGTGCGGCTGTGGGACGTGGCCGACCCCGGGCGGCCGGAGGCGCTCGCCACGCTGACCGGTGCCCGCGCCGCCGTGCGGTCCGTGGCGTTCAGCCCGGACGGCAGGACGCTGGCGGCCGGGGGTGACGACGACACCGTACGGCTGTGGGACGTGGCGGACCGGGGTCGGCCGCGGCAACGCTCCGAGCTGACCGGGCACACCGACCTGGTGCACTCCGTGGCCTTCAGCCCGGACGGCCGCACCCTCGCCAGTGGCGGCGCGGACGACACGATCCGGCTGTGGGACGTCTCCGATCCAGCCCACGGCACCCGGCTCGGCGCCCCGCTCAACGGGCACACCGGCCCCATCTGGTCGGTGGCCTTCAACCCGGAGGGCACCATGCTCGCCGCCGCCAGCGCGGACAGCACCGCGAGCCTGTGGAACGTCAGCGACCCGGCGTATCCCTCCCAGGTCGGCGAGCCCCTCGCGGGAGCCAGCGGGGAGATGTACGCGCTCGGCTTCAGCCCCGACGGCCGTACGCTCGCCACCGGCAGCGGCGACAGCAAGGTGCGGCTGTGGTCGATCCCGACGGCGGACATGGTCGGCGGCAACGGGGCGTTCCGCCCGGACGGCAAGGTGCTGGCCACGGCCGCGCGCGACGGACGGATCCGGCTGTGGGACGTACGGGACGCCGCCCGGCCGGTGGCGCTGAGCAAGCCGTTCCGCCCGGGGGACACCGGGCAGCGTTCCCAGGTGTTCTCCCCGGACGGCCGCACGCTCGCGGTGACGACGGGCGAGCAGAGCGTGCGCCTGTGGGACGTCAGCGACCCGGCACGCCCGGTCTCCCACGGCTCCCCCATCGTGTTGCGCACCCGGTTCATGGGCCCCGACGCGCTGGCCTACAGCCCGGACGGGCGCACGCTGGCCACCGCCTACGACGAACGCACCATCCGGCTGTGGAACGTCAGCGACCCCGCCCATGTCGTGCCGCTCGGCCCGCCCATCACCGGGCACTCCGGCTACATCAACGCGCTCGCCTTCAGCCCTGACGGCAGCACCCTCGCCAGCGGCAGCGCGGACGCCACCATCCGGTTGTGGAAGGTGACCGACCCCCGCCGTCCCACCCTGCTCGGCGCCCCGCGCACCGGTCACACCGGGCCGGTCAACGCGCTCGCCTACAGCCGGGACGGCCGCACCCTGGCCAGCGGCGGCGACGACGACACCGTACGGCTGTGGGACGTGACCGAGCCGCGCCGCGCGTCCCCGCTGGGTTCGCCCCTCACCGGGCACACCGAGGCCGTCGTGTCGCTGACGTTCAGCAGGAGCGGGCACTATCTGGCCAGCGGCGGCAACGACAACACCGTACGGCTGTGGAACGTCTCCGACCCGTCCGACGCCTCCCCCGTCGGCCAGGCGATGAGCCCCAACGCCACGACGGGCAGCTTCCTGTCGTTCAGCCCGACGAGCCCCATGCTCGGCGTCTCCAGCGGCACCGACACCGTCCGGCTGTGGGACCTGGACGTCGAGCACGCGGTCCGGCGCATCTGCTCGACCACGCGGGGCGTGCTGACCCGGGAGCGGTGGCACGAGTACCTGCCTCGGCTGTCGTACGAGCCGCCGTGCGCACAGTGATAGCGATGCGGAGCACGGCGGATGTCGGCGCCGGCGTCGCTTGCGCGCGCACAGTGACCGGGCGGGAACGCAAGTGGTATGACACCGCACGGACGGACAGCGGTTTCCGTGATCCCGATCACAACCCCTCGTCACAGCCGATCAGGCGGGTCCCACCGGGCAGGCAGCCTTGTTACTGTGGGAACAGCCCGATCGCTGGTGCATCCCCCGTCGCCAGCGATCGGGCCTTCGCATGTCCGCGAGCCCACCGGCGCGGCGCCGCCCGACCGGCGGTCCGGCCCGGCGGCCGCCGGGCGGCCGAGGGGACGGTCTTCACCCAGCACCTGGAAAGGTGGTGAACGCCGCCGTGACCCGGCGCGTCATCGTCGTCACCGCCGTCCATGGCCCCTCGGCACGGTTCCTGCCCGAGGCCCACACGTCGCTGGTGCAACAGGAGTTACCGGCCGGGTGGGAGTGGCACTGGGTGATCCAGGAGGACGGGTGGACGGACGAGGTCCGGCCGTACGTCCCCGACGACGCGCGGGTGACCTTCCGTCAGGGCCGCTCCGGCGGCCCCGGCGTGGCCCGCACCATCGCGCTGGCGCACGCCGAGGGCGAGTACGTGAAGATCCTGGACGCCGACGACCGGCTCACCCCGGGGGCGCTGACCCGTGACGTGGCCGCCCTGGAGGCCGACGGCAGTGTCGGCTGGACGACCTCCCGGGCCCTGGACCTGCTGCCGGACGGCTCGACGGCCGGTTTCCCCGGCGACCCCGAGGAGGGGCCGATCGAGCGCGGGTCCGTGCTCGACTTCTGGAAGGCGAACGGCTTCCTCGCCCAGGTCCATCCGGCCACCCTGTGCGTACGCCGCGAACTGCTGCTCGGCCTCGGCGGCTGGATGGCGCTGCCCGCGTCGGAGGACACGGGTCTGCTGCTCGCGCTCGACGCGGTGAGCCGGGGCTGGTTCTCGGCCGAGGTGGGACTGCTGTACCGCAAGTGGGAGGGGCAGGCCACAGGGCAGGCGGCGCATGTCGACCCCGTCGAGCGGGCGGCGCGGATGGCCGTGGTGGAGGCCAGGGCGCGGGCGCTGGGCTCCTTCGCCTGGGGGTATCCGCCCGCTACTCGGTGACGGAGATGGCCTGGGACGGGCACCGTTCGGCGGCCTCCCGCACCCGCGGGTCGTCGCCGCTGTCCTGCTGTCCCGGGCGTACGACGCCGTACTCGTCCACGAACGCGAAGACCGACGGGGCGCGGTGGACGCACTCGGCCGAGCCGTAACAGAGGTTCGGGTCGATGGAGACCTTCATCCGCGCTCCCGTCGTACGCACTCCCGCCATGGGCCGTCCATGACTGCACTGCCCCGCGGGTGGCCCTCCTCAACCCTCCCCGGTCGGCCCAGGGCGCCCTCAGTCGTCCCCGGTCCTCCCCGGTCCTCCCCGGTCGCCCCCGGTCGCCCCCGGTCGTCCCCGGAGCTCCCCGGAGCTCCTCAGGTCGCCTCGATCGCCTCAATCGCCTCGGTCGAAGGGGAGGTCGAGCATCCGGATCGCGTTTCCGCGCAGCAGCTTGTAGGCGACCTCCTCGGGGAGCCCGCCGACGTGCTCCTCGGCGACCCGCCTGGTCTCCGGCCAGGTCGAGTCGACGTGCGGATAGTCCGTCTCGAAGGTCGCGTTGTCGACACCGACCGTCTCGATCGCCTCGATGCCGTGCTTGTCGCGGAAGAAGCAGCAGAAGATCTGGCGGTAGTAGTACGTCGACGGCGGCTCCGGGATCAGGTCCTTCACGCCGCCCCAGGCCCGGTGCTCCTCCCACACGTCGTCCGCGCGCTCCAGGGCGTACGGGATCCAGCCCATCTGCCCCTCGCTGTAGGCCAGTTTCAGCCGGGGGAACTTCACCAGGACCCCGGAGAAGAGGAAGTCCATCATCGACGCCATGGCGTTGTTGAAGGACAGCGACGCCTGGACGGCGGGCGGGGCGTCCGGGGAGGCGGCCGGCATCTGGGAGCTGCTGCCGATGTGCATGTTGACCACCGTGCCGGTCTCCTCGCACGCCGCGAAGAACGGGTCCCAGTAGCCGGAGTGGATGGACGGCAGCCCGAGGTACGTCGGGATCTCGCTGAACGTCACCGCGCGCACCCCGCGCGCCGCGTTGCGGTGGATCTCGGCGACCGCGAGGTCGATGTCCCACAGCGGGATGAGGCACAGCGGGATGAGCCGGCCGCCGCTGTCGCCGCACCACTCCTCGACCATCCAGTCGTTGTAGGCGCGCACACAGGCCAGACCGACCTCCTTGTCCTTGGCCTCGGCGAACGTCTGGCCGCAGAAGCGGGGGAAGGTGGGGAAGCAGAGCGAGGCCTCGACATGGTTGATGTCCATGTCCGCCAGGCGCGCCTTGGGGTCCCAGCAGCCGCGCCGCATCTGCTCGCGTGTGATGCCGTCGAGCGTCATCTCGTCCCGGGAGAAGCCGACGGCCGCGATGATGCGCTTGTACGGGAAGAGGTCGCCCTCGTACTCCCACCAGTCGGTGATCTGGCCGTCGGGGTCCGTGGTGAACCGGTACTTCCCGCCCACGTAGGCGAGGTCGCCGATCCCGGCGGTGAGGGGCTTCGGGCCGCGGTCCCGGTACTTGGCCGGGAGCCAGGTCTCGAAGAGGTGCGCGGGCTCGATCACGTGATCGTCCACGCTGATGACCTTGGGCAGGTCCCTGGTGCCGCTCTCGGTACTGGCCACGCCTACCTCCTGGCTGCTGCGCTGCTGCCTGCCGGTGCCTTGAAGCGCTTTATCTGACGGGTCATCAGATTTAGGGCCAGGGTAGTGCTCGCGCCGGAGCCACGCCAAGGGCTCAGCCGTTCCAGCTCTCGTCATACGGATCCTTCGGCGCCTCCACCGGTTCCGCCTCCGTGACCTTCACGAACGGGATGGGACCGCCGTTGACCGGGTCCTGCGCACGGCGCGGGGTGTAGGTGCCGGTGACCCGGAGCCAGGTGTCCGGCCGCAGGACCGGCGGGACCTCGCCGGTGAGGGCGACCTTGACCGGCTGGGCGTCGGCGGCGCAGCAGTTGAGGGCCATGCGGACGAGGTAGGGGGTGCCGTCGCGGTCCAGGGCGACGAAGCCGGTGAGCTGGACGCGGCGGCCCCGCAGGGTGCGGCCGTGGTCGTAGACGGCGCGGCCCGCGTAGTCGACCACGCTGAGGCGCAGCGGGTCGGCGGCCGGGAGGCCGGGATAGGCGACAGGCTCCTGGAGGGCGGTTCCGGTGCGGGTGGCGCTGTAGGAGCCGAGTGCCGGTGGGGCGACGAGGATCAGGGCGAAGAGGGGGAGGACGAGGAGCCAGGCGACCCGGGGTTCGGGGTGCGCATGGTCCTCCGCGCGGTGGTCGTGCCGCCGCGACCGCTTGCGCTCGTACCAGACCGTCGCCACCGCCGCCGCGACCAGCACCGCGCCTGACACCAGCACCAGCGGGCGCAGGCCCTCCTTGACGTACCGCAGGTAGAGGTCGGTGCTCCCCGCGTGCAGCAGGGACGCGCCGAGCAGGAACAGCACCGCCGACTGGGCCTGGCGGTTCACAGGATCACCCACCCGGTGAGCACGGACACGGACACGGCCAGCACGAAGGTGGCCGGGGCGAAGCGCAGGGCGAAGGCGCGGCCGAAGGTTCCCGCCTGCATCGCGAACAGTTTCAGGTCGATCATCGGGCCCACGACGAGGAAGGTGAGCCGGGCCGTGAGCGAGAACTGCGACAGCGACGCCGCGACGAACGCGTCCGCCTCCGAGCAGATCGACAGCACCACGGCGAGCACCGCGAGGGCGAGCACCGACAGCACGGGATCGTCGGCCGCCGCGCGCAGCCAGCTCTCCGGGGCCACCGCCTTCAGGGTCGCCGCCGCCATCGCGCCGACGACCAGGAAGCCACCCGCGTGCATCACGTCATGCCTCACGGAGTCCCAGAAGGCCTCGCCCTTGCTCTGGCCGTCGTGGGACGTACGGGCCGGCGGGCGCAGCCAGTCGGTACGGCCCAGGCGCAACCACAGCCAGCCCATCGCGCAGGCCACGAGGAGGCTGGCGACCAGGCGGGCCAGGACCATCTCCGGGTTGCCCGGGAAGGCGACGGCCGTCGCGGTCAGCACGATCGGATTGATCGCGGGGGCGGACAGCAGGAACGTCAGCGCCGCCGCCGGGGTCACCCCGCGTCGGACCAGCGCCCCGGCCACCGGGACGGACGCGCACTCGCAGCCGGGCAGAACCGCGCCGGCCGCACCGGCCACCGGCACGGCGAGGGCGGGGCGGTGGGGCAGGGCGCGGGCGAAGTACGACGGCGGCACGAACACCGCGATCGCCGCCGAGAGCAGCACCCCGAGCACCAGGAAGGGCAGCGCCTGGACCATCACCGCGACGAAGACCGTCGTCCAGCTCTGCATGACCGGCGCGGACAGCGCGCCGCGGATCGGGCCCTGCAGGAGCACCAGCACGACCATGAGCATGGTGAGGAGGAGGGACGAGTTGAGGTGCCGGCCCTCGTCCTTGGGCCCCGCCGGTTTCCCGCGGTCGTCGGTCCGCTGCGGGACGCTCTTGGTGATCGCCACGGGCGAGGTACCTCCGGTGGTGCGGAAGGGCGCGGTTTCCCTCCCCTGCGGTACGGCCGCGGGGGCGCGGGTGTTCAGGTGCTGCACGGGCTCCGGGGGCCCCTTCTGGAACCACCCGTCACCATGAGGCAGTCTGTCCCTTCGTGGGGAGCGTTCCGAATCAGGGGTCTCAGGGGTTAGGCGCTGACGCCGCCGCGCCCATGGTGGTGTGCGGCGACGACGGGCTGGCGCACCGGCTGGCCGCCGAACTGCGCGGGGTGTACGGCGAACAGGTCACGCTCCTCGTGCCGCCCTCCGAACGCACGGTACGTACGCCGGTCGTGGGCCGGGCCCGGGCGGCGTCGGCGGCGTTGCTCGGGGTGGTGACCGCGGCGGTCGCCCGCGCGAACGGCGCGGCGTCGGGCGGCGGCCAACCCGTCGGAAGCGTCCGGGTGGTGGAGGCCGCAGAGGCCACCGAGGCCGCCCTCGCCGACGCGGGCGTGGAACGCGCCGCGGCACTCGCCCTCGTGTACGACGACGACGAGACCAACATCCGCGCCGCCCTCACCGCCCGCCGCCTCAACCCCCGGCTGCGGCTCGTGCTGCGCCTGTACAACCGCCGGTTGGGCCAGCACATCGAGGAACTTCTCGACCAGGCGGCCGCGTTGGCGTCGGGTACCGGAGACCTCGACCTGGACGCCTCCACGACGGTGCTGTCCGACGCCGACACGGCGGCCCCCGCGCTGGCCGCGACCGCCGTCGTCGGCACCACCAAGGTCGTGCAGACGGACGGCCTGCTGCTGCGCGCCGTCGAGCGTCCGCCCCTGCGCCCCGGGCAGTCCCCCGCGTCCGGGCTGGCCACGCTCGCGCTGCTGTCCACGACCAGCAACGACCCGGCCGGAGCGGACGGTTCGGAGGGCAGCGGCGAGCAGGGGCCGATCCTGCTGCCGGACCCGCAGGCCGTGCGAGCGGCGAGGGGCCGGGGCACCGTCGTCCTGGAGCAGGTGTCGTACGCGGGGCCCTCACTGTCGTCGGGGCGCGGCGCCGTCCCGTCGTTCGCCTCGCTGTTCTCGCGGCGGCTGAGGTGGTCGCTGGCGGGACTCGTGGGCTGTGTGGCGGCGCTGGCCGTCGCGCTGACGGTGGTGACCGGCGAACACCCCCTGTACGCCACGTACATGACCCTCCTCGACCTCTTCGCCATCAACGAACCCGCACTCCACCAGTCCACGGCCCGTCAGGTGCTCCAGCTGCTGTCCGGGCTGATCGGCCTGCTGCTGCTTCCGGTGCTGCTGGCGGCGGTGCTGGAGGCCCTCGGCACCTTCCGTTCCGCGTCCGCGCTGCGCAAACCGCCCCGGGGACTGGGCGGCCATGTGGTCCTGCTCGGCCTGGGCAAGATCGGCACCCGGGTGCTGACCCGGCTGCGGGAACTGCACATCCCCGTGGTGTGCGTCGAGGCCGACCCCGAGGCGCGCGGCATGGCGACGGCACGGCGGCTGCGGGTGCCGGTGGTGCTCGGGGACGTCACTCAGGAGGGCGTGCTGGAGTCCGCCAAGATCCACCGGGCGCACGCGCTCCTGGCGGTGACCAGCGAGGACACGACGAACCTCGAAGCGGCCCTGTACGCCCGCTCGGTCCGCCCCGACCTGCGCGTGGTCCTGCGCCTGTACGACGACGACTTCGCCACCGCCGTCTACCGGACCCTGCGCGCCGCGCACCCCCACGCCCTGACCCGCAGCCGCAGCGTGACCCATCTGGCCGCGCCCGCCTTCGCCGGAGCGATGATGGGCCGCCAGATCCTGGGGGCGATCCCCGTCGAGCGGCGCGTGCTGCTGTTCGCGGCGGTCGAGGTGGCCGGCCATCCGCAACTGGAGGACAAGACCGTGGGCGAGGCCTTCCGGCCGGGCTCCTGGCGGGTCCTGGCCCTGGACCGGACGGCTCGCGACGACCGCCGGGAGGAGACCGCGGTGGAGGAGGCGTACGAGGACGCCCTGGCCGGCCGCGCATCGGGGTGGGTGTGGGACCTGCCCGACACGTACGTCCTGCAGAAGGAGGACCGTGTGGTGCTGGCCGCGACGCGGCGAGGACTGGCGGACCTGCTGGGCAGGCGGTCACGGCAACGGTCGGGGGCGTAGCGGCCGCGTGGGCCGCCGCGCGCGGCGACGCGCACGGGGCGCGTCACCGCACGGACGAGCCGTCCTACTTCGGCGCCCCGCCCGCCAGGTGCCGTGCGGCGAAGTCCAGTTCCAGCCGGACCTGCTTGATCCGCTCGTCCACCACCAGCGATCCGTGCCCCGCGTCGTACCGGTACACCTCGTGCACCGCCCCGCGTGCCTGGAGCCGCTGCACGTAGTTGTCGATCTGCCGGATCGGACACCGCGGGTCGTTCACCCCCGCCGAGATGTACACCGGCGCTCTGACCTGGTCGACGTACGTCAGGGGCGACGACGCCTCGAAGCGCTCGGGCACCTCCTGCGGGGTGCCGCCCAGCAGCGTGCGGTCCAGGGCCCTCAGCGACTCCATCTCGTCGTGGTAGGCCGTGACGTAGTCGGCGACCGGGACCGCCGCGATGCCCAGCGCCCAGGCGTCCGGCTGGGTGCCGAGGCCGAGGAGGGTGAGGTAACCGCCCCACGAACCGCCGGTCAGGATCAGCCGCTCGGGGTCGGCCAGCCCGGACGTCACCGCCCACTCGCGCACCGCCGCGATGTCCTCCAGCTCGATCAGGCCGACCCGGTGCTTGAGCGCGTCCGTCCACGCGCGCCCGTACCCCGTGGAGCCGCGGTAGTTCACCCGCACCACCGCGTACCCGTGGTCCACCCAGGCCGCCGGCCCGGCCGCGAAGGCGTCGCTGTCGTGCCAGGTCGGGCCGCCGTGGATGTCGAACACCGTCGGCAGCGGGCCCTGCACGCCCTCCGGCCGCTGCACCAGCGCGTGGACACGGCCGCCCGGTCCCTGCACCCACACGTCCCGCACCGGCACCGAGCCGGGGGACTTCATGCCGGGCGGGTCCAGCACCACCCGTCCCGTCGTCGAGCGCACCACCGACGGCTCCGCCGCCGACGACCACAGGTACTCCACGCTGCCGTCCGGACGGGCCGTCGCCCCCGACACCGAGCCCGCCGGGGTCGGGATCCGCTCCAGCTCACGCGCGGCCAGGTCGTACCGGAACAGCTCGCTGCGCGCCTCGAAGCTGTGCACGATCAGCAGACCGGTGCCGTCGGGATACCACTCCGCGCTCACGTCGCCGGGCAGCTCCAGCGGGAGAACGCTCTGCTCGCCCGTCGCCACGTCCCACACCAGCGGCTCCCAGCGGCCGCGCCGCTGGTGACCGATGAGCAGGCGTGTGTCACCGTCGACCGGAGCGAAGCCCAGGACCTCAAGACCCAGCTCCTCGGTGCCTGCCTTGGTGTCGTCGAGTTCGGCGACCGTCGAGCCGTCGGGCCGAAGCACGCGCAGGGCCGAGTGCATCGCGTCGCCGTGCTCGGTGTGCTCGACGGCGATGAGCCTGCCGTCGTGCGAGAGGTCGCCGACGCCCGCTGACTCCCGGTGGCGGTACAGCTCCACCGGGGGCTCGCCGGTGCGCACCAGGTGGATCGTCGTGCCGTCCTCGTCGGTGGAGCGGCCCACGACCGCCGTGCGGCCGTCCCGGCCAAGGGCGAGGCCCGCCGGGTACGACGGGTCCAGGCCCGGCGCCGCGAGCTCGTCCTCGCCGCCGTCGAAGCGCTGACGGCGCCAGACGCCGAACTCGTCGCCGTCCTTGTCGTCGAACCACCAGATCCACGCGCCGTCAGGGGAGAGCACGCCGTCCGTGGTGCCGTTCGGCCGGTCGGTCACCTGGCGCTGCTCGCCCGTCGCGCGGTCCCAGGCGTACAGCTCGTAGGTCCCGGTCGCGTTCGAGATGAACAGGGCGCGGTCGGGGGCGTCCTCCGCCCAGTCCGGCAGCGACACCCGGGGTGCCCTGAAGCGTCTCTCCCAGTCCGGCATGTCCTTGTCGTGCTTGAGGTGATCCCGCGAATCGGACACGTGGCTCTCAGTCATGGCCCCATAGTGCCCGGCCCGGCCGACAACCCGCTGGCCGGACCCCCAGCCTGTGGATAACTTGCGCCCGGACCCGCCACCTCCCCGCGCACAGCGGCCCGCCGCGTTCGCCGTCACGCCGGCACGCCGGCCGAGGACGTGAGGGGCAGGGAGCGGCCGCGTCCTCACCGTCCCGGACTTCCGGCCGGAGCCGTACGAGCCGCCGCCGGGGGGCGATCACCTCACCCAGCGGTACCGACCCCGCGGCCGGTCCCCGCGCGGGAGCCCCGTACCGTGGAGGGTGTGTACCGGTTTCTGCTGACGCCCCGTTGGTGGGGGATCAACGTCTTCGTGCTGCTCGCCATCCCCTTCTGCGTGTTCATGGGGTCCTGGCAGCTGAGCCGGTTCGAGGCGCGCGTGGAGGACCATCGCAACGCCGGTGAGCAGGCCGCGGAGAACGAGCGGGAGCCGGCTCGTCCGCTCGCCGAGCTGCTGCCCGTCGACAAGGCGACGGTGGGCAGGCAGGCCACCGCGAGCGGCCGGTACGGCGAACAGCTGCTGGTGCCGGACCGGGAGCTCGACGGCAAGCGCGGCTTCTACGTGCTGACGCTGCTGCGCACCGACGGCGGCAAGGCGCTACCGGTCGTGCGGGGCTGGCTGCCCGGTGACGCCGAGCGGGCGCAGGCCCCCGCCGCGCCCACCGGCGAGGTCACGGTCACCGGCGCGCTCCAGGCGTCCGAGGTACCGGGTGAGAACGGCGTTCCGGCCCGCGGTGGCCTGCCGTCCGGCCAGACGGCGGCGATCAGCGCGGCATCACTCGTGAACCTGGTCTCGTACGACGTCTACGACGCCTGGATCACGCTCGGCAAGGCCGACTCCGGCATGAAGCCGGTGCCGGTGACCGCCGCCAACGACACCGGCCTCGACCTGAAGGCGTTCCAGAACCTCGGCTACACCGGCGAGTGGTTCGTCTTCGCGGGCTTCGTGGTCTTCATGTGGTTCCGGCTGCTGCGCCGCGACCTGGAGTTCGCCCGGGACGCGGAACTGGGCCTGGTGGCGGACGAGGACCACCCGAGGACGCCGACCGAGGACCAGCCGCAGGAGCGGGCGAACGCCTAGGGTCCGTCCGGACGACGGGCCGGGCGCACGGCCCCCGTGGCCGCTCGCGCCCCTGGAGGGCCGGGTGCCGTGCGCGGCCCGCGAGCGCGCGGCCCGCGGGGCGCCGCACCTTCCGTGAGCGCCCCCGCTGCCCTGCGCCTCGCCGCTGCCTACGCTCCCGCCAGCAGACCCGTCCAGTAGATGGTGCCCGCGCACGCGTTGGACACCGTCACCGAAGCCGTCGTTCCCGCCTCCGCCGTGTTGGAGATCGTGACGCTTCCGTCCGCCGTGCCCTCCGCGGTGAGCAACTGCGTCGACGTGCCGGTGTCGCCGCCCGTGGAGGTGCCCTCGGTCCCGGTGGGGGTGGTCTCGGTCGGGGTCGGCTCGGAGGTGGGCTCGCCGGGGCCGCCCGTGCTGCCGCCGGAGTTGTCGCCCGTCGTGGGGCAGGTGTCCGTGGGGACCCAGGCGAACTTCACCTGGTACGAGGCGCCCGGCTTCAGGACGAGCGAGGGGAGTTCCTGGGACGGGTCGGGCAGGTTGACCGCCGGGTCGCCGGCGACATGCCTGACCGCGCCGATCTTCGTGGCGTCCGCCGCGCCGGCCGTGGCGTAGCCGAGCGTGCCCGGGCCGCCCACCGTGCATTCGGCGGTGGAGACGTTGCTGAAGGTGAAGGTGCCGTACACCGCGCCGGACGAGTCGGGGACATCGGCGGTCCCACCGGAGGTGCCGACCTGCTCGGCGGTGCAGACCGGGACGCCGGCCGTGCTGGTCGCCAAGGGGTCGCCGGAGCTTCCGGGGCCGGTACCCGTACCGGTTCCGGCGGTGTCCTCGTCCTTCTCCTTGTCGCTGCCCTTGCCCGTGTCCTGGCTCTTGCCCGAGGAGCCGCCGGCGGTGCTCTCGCCGCCCGCGGTCTCCTTGCCCTGACCGGCCCCGCCCTGGGCCTGCTCACCGTGTCCGGCGTTCGACGAGTTCACGCTGGCGCCGGTGGCGTTGGACACGTGCACCAGGGCCGGGACGGCGGTGCCGACGAAGAGCACCGCGGCCGCCGCGCCGACGAGCGCCTGCCGCTTGCGCGCCCGTCGCGCGGGCACCGCCCGCCGCAGATGGTCCAGGGTGCCGTCGCGCGGTTCGATCTCCTCGACCGCCGTGTGCAGCAGGCGTCGCAGTGCCAGCTCGTCCGAGTCGAGCCCCTCGGGGCCCTGGTCGTCGGGGCCGTGGTTCACAGTTCCGTTCCCAGCGTGCGATTGCTTCGGCTCTTGCTTGTCCGGCCGACCGGTCGGCTCACGTATCCCCCGCTGCCCGAACGGCGTCGGGGGGTCCCCGGAGGGCTCGTGGGGGACGTGCAGATGACGCCGCCCCTCGTGTTCGTGGCGGTCCCCGCTCATGCCGGCGCCTCCATGGCGACCCGCAGCGCCGCGATGCCCCGCGAGCCGTACGCCTTGACCGAACCCAGCGAGATGCCGAGCGTCTCGGCGACCTGCGCCTCGGTCATGTCCGCGAAGTACCTCAGGACCAGCACCTCGCGCTGACGCCGCTGCAGACCCTTCATGGCCCGGATCAGCGAGTCGCGCTCCAGCTGGTCGTACGCCCCTTCCTCCGCGCTCGCCATGTCGGGCATCGGCTTGGAGAGCAGCTTCAGGCCCAGTATCCGGCGGCGCAGCGCGGAGCGGGACAGATTGACGACGGTCTGGCGCAGGTACGCCAGCGTCTTCTCCGGGTCCCGGACGCGCTTGCGCGCGGAGTGGACGCGGATGAAGGCCTCCTGGACGACGTCCTCGCAGGAGGCGGTGTCGTCGAGGAGGAGCGCCGCGAGTCCCAGCAGCGAGCGGTAGTGCGCCCGGTAGGTCTCGGTGAGGTGGTCGACGGTCGTACCGGCGGCCGCGGTGTTCTCGGCATGCTCGGCGCCGTCGCGCTGACTGGGGATGCGGGCGGGCCGCGCTGCGGGCATGGGCGCGATCACCGGCATGCCGCCGGGCGCCCCGGGCATACGGGGCCGGCGGGGCGGCCGTAGAGCCGTACCGCGGGTCGCCGCGCTGAAGTCGAGTACCTCTGCCACGCCAGTTGGACACGCTTACCCCCGTGAGGGTTGTACGTGCCTGACGTCACTTTTGCGGCCGTGCCCGCGGCCGCGGTTCTCACGGCCGGCCCTCTCGTGCCAGGCAGCACAGCTGACAGTGCGTCAAACGCCCACATGCCTACCCGCTCTTCCCTTATGTCCATATGAACGGGCGTCCCCACGCCCTGCTCATGGCGTCCCCACGCCAGAAAACGCGCCTCGCGCCCCATAAGGGCGACCGCAAAGACGCTCCCCGCCCTGCAAGCGGTTGCAGGGCGGGGAGGAAATCTTCTGCTGCCGTCGAGGTCTGGATCAAGTGGTCCGGGCCATCGTTCGGCTCACACTCTTCACACAGATCCTACAAACGTTTCAGCCGAGGCCCACTGCTTTTCCGGTGGCAAAGGCCGCCTCACGCAAAGTCCGCCGCCACGAGCTCGGCGATCTGCGCGGTGTTGAGAGCGGCGCCCTTGCGCAAGTTGTCGCCGCAGACGAAGAGTTCGAGCGCGGTGGGGTCGTCGAGGGCGCGTCGCACCCGACCGACCCAGGTCGGATCCGTCCCCACCACATCGGCGGGCGTCGGGAACTCCCCGGCCCCCGGGTCGTCGCACAGCACGACCCCCGGCGCCGTGGCGAGGATCTCGCGCGCCTTGGCGACCGTCACCTCGCCCTCGAAGCGGGCGTGCACGGTCAGCGAGTGCCCGGTCAGCACGGGCACCCGCACACAGGTCACGGCGACCGGCAGCTTCGGCAGTCCGAGGATCTTGCGGGACTCGTCCCGCACCTTCATCTCCTCCGACGACCAGCCGTCCTCCCGCAGCGACCCGGCCCACGGCACGACGTTCAGCGCGACCGGCTCCGGGAACGGCCCGGTGTTGTCGCCGACGGCCCGCCGCACGTCACCGGGGCTGGTCCCCAGTTCCGTCCCGGCGACCAGCGACAGCTGCTGCCGGAGCGTCTCCACGCCGGCCCGCCCGGCCCCGCTCACCGCCTGGTACGACGACACCACCAGGGAGCGCAGCCCGAACTCGGCGTGCAGCGCGCCCAGCGCCACGATCATGGAGAGGGTGGTGCAGTTGGGGTTGGCGACGATCCCGCGCGGGCGCATCCGCACGGTGTGCGGATTGACCTCGGGGACGACGAGGGGCACCTCCGGGTCCATCCGGAAGGCACCCGAGTTGTCCACCACCACCGCGCCCGCGGCGGCGGCGACCGGCGCCCAGTGGGCGGCCACCTCGTCGGGTACGTCGAACATCGCGACGTCCACCCCGGCGAAGGCCTCCTCGGTGAGCGCCACCACCTCGACCTCCTCGCCGCGCACGGCCAGCTTGCGGCCGGCCGAGCGCGGGGAGGCGATCAGGCGGATCTCACCCCAGATGTCCGCTCGCTGGGACAGGATCTGGAGCATGACCGTGCCGACGGCTCCGGTCGCCCCCACGACCGCGAGCGTCGGCCGACGGGATCCGAGCCCGCCCATCAGCGTCCGGTGCCTCCGTACACGACAGCCTCGTCGCTGTCGGAGTCCAGCCCGAAGGCGGTGTGCACGGCGCGCACGGCCTCGTTGACGTCGTCGGCGCGGGTGACGACCGAGATACGGATCTCGGAGGTCGAGATCAGCTCGATGTTCACACCGGCGTCGGACAGCGCGGTGAAGAAGTCGGCGGTGACGCCCGGGTTGGTCTTCATCCCCGCGCCGATCAGCGAGATCTTCCCGATCTGGTCGTCGTAGCGCAGCGAGTCGAAGCCGATGCCGTGCTTGTTCTTCTCCAGGGCGTCGATGGCCTTGCGGCCCTCGGCCTTGGGCAGGGTGAAGGAGATGTCCGTGAGGCCCGTGGAGGCGGCGGACACGTTCTGCACGATCATGTCGATGTTGATCTCGGCGTCGGAGATCGTGCGGAAGATCGCGGCAGCCTCGCCCGGCTTGTCCGGCACACCGACGACCGTGATCTTGGCCTCGGAGGTGTCGTGCGCGACACCGGAGATGATGGCCTGCTCCACCTTCTTGTCCCCTTGCTCAATCGGCTCGCTGCTGACCCAGGTGCCCTGAAGTCCACTGAAGGACGACCGGACGTGGATCGGGATGTTGTAGCGGCGGGCGTACTCCACACAGCGGTGGAGCAGCACCTTCGAGCCGGACGCGGCCAGCTCCAGCATGTCCTCGAAGGAGATCCAGTCGATCTTCTTCGCCTTCTTCACCACACGCGGGTCGGCGGTGAACACACCGTCGACGTCGGTGTAGATCTCGCACACCTCGGCGTCCAGCGCCGCCGCGAGCGCCACCGCGGTCGTGTCGGAACCGCCACGGCCCAGCGTGGTGATGTCCTTCTTGTCCTGGCTGACGCCCTGGAAGCCGGCGACGATGGCGATGTTGCCCTGGTCGATCGACTCCCGGATCCGGCCCGGCGTGACGTCGATGATCCGGGCTTTGTTGTGGACCGAGTCGGTGATGACGCCTGCCTGGCTGCCGGTGAAGGACTGGGCCTCGTGGCCCAGGTTTTTGATCGCCATGGCCAGCAGCGCCATGGAGATACGCTCCCCGGCGGTCAGCAGCATGTCGAACTCACGCCCCGCAGGCATCGGCGATACCTGCTCGGCGAGATCGATCAGCTCGTCCGTCGTGTCGCCCATCGCGGAAACGACGACGACCACCTGGTGGCCGTTCTTCTTCGCTTCCACGATCCGCTTGGCGACGCGCTTGATGCCCTCGGCATCGGCTACGGAGGAGCCTCCGTACTTCTGCACGACAAGGCCCACGTGCGCTCCTCGCTCAGTCCGTGTGTGTCGGCTCAGTCTATCGAGCGTCCGAAAATGACCTTGGGGTTCCCAGATGGTGAGATTCGGGCGCTCCGGGATGGTCTCTGCCCGGTGAGGAGCGGAGCACTCCGGAAAGTGGGGCAGGTCACTACCGGCGCCCGTCGGCCACCGGAAGGCCGTTGACGCTCTCCGTAGTCGCCGATTAACTTTGCGTCGTCGTCGCCACACCAGGAGCACAAGGCTCCCCAGGGACTAGCGACGCGAAGGACTCTCCTCCTTTGACGACTGCGATCAGTTCTCAGCACGTCACCCGGGCCGACACGGCGGCCGATTCCGCGGCGGACCTCTTCGAGATACGGCCCTTCACCCCCCACTGCGAAGTCATCCGCACCGCCGCCGACCACGCCGTCATCGGCATCTCCCCGGGCAACAGCTACTTCTCCGCCCGCCGCGTCCACGACCTCGCCCGCTGGGGCCTCGCCCACTTCGAGCGTGTGGACTTCGTCCACACCGACCTGTACGTGGCCGAGATGTACGCGGCCTCCGGCTATCCGCCGGACGACGCGCGCCGCAAGGCGGTGAAGAACCTGCGCGGTGTACGGGCCAAGGTCCTCGGAGCCGTCCGGGCCGTCGACCCCGACGGCACCCGGTTGCGCGCGCACGCCATGTCCGACTTCCGGGGCAACCCGGCGTACCGCGAGATCCACGACCACCTTCAGGCCCGGCTCGCCACCGACGACGAGTTCCGCACGACCTGCGAGAAGCTCGTCGACTCCTTCCTGGCCGGCAAGGCGGGCAGCTCGGGCGACGCCCAGCGCGAGGTCTGCCTCGCCTACGTCTGCGCCGAGGCCCCCCTCTTCCTGGACACCCCCGCCATCCTCGGCGTCCCTTCCTCCCTCAACTGCTACCACCAGCTGCTGCCGATGGCCGAGCTCCTCTACTCCCGCGGCGCCGGCCTGCGCGCCTCCCGCAACCAGGGCCACGCCATCGTCACGCCGGCGGAAGGGGCCACCGATGCCGACTGAGACCCTCATCGACTTCCCGTTCTCCTGGCGCGGCGACCAACTCCCGCAGGAGGTTGAGGAGTTGCGCGCCGCCACCCCGGTCCGGCGCGTCCGCACCATCGCCGGTGACCAGGCCTGGCTGGTGTCCTCGTACGAGCTGTGCAAACAGGTCCTGGAGGACCCGCGGTTCAGCCTGAAGGAGACCTCGGCCCCGGGGGTGCCCCGTCAGTACGCGCTGACGATCCCGCCCGAGGTCGTCAACAACATGGGGAACATCACCGGGGCCGGGCTGCGCAAGGCCGTGCTCAAGGCGCTGAACCCGAAGAACCCCGGTCTGGTGGAGTGGATGCGGGCGTACGCCGCGGAACTCGTCGACGGGCTGGTCCGCGAGGGCGCCCCGGCGGACCTGCGCGGCGGTTTCGCCGACCCGTACTCGGCGGGCATGCACTGCCGCATCCTCGGTGTCCCGCCGGCGGACGCCCCCCGGCTGATGCGGAGCCTGGACATCGCGTTCATGAACTCGGCCTGCCCGGTCGCGGGCGCCCGGCTGAACTGGGACCGCGACATCGCCTACATGACCGAGCGGCTCGACGACCCGGCGACGACGGGCCTGATGGCCGAACTGGCCGCCCTGCGCGAGGATCCCGACTACGGCCACCTCACCGACGAGATGCTCGCGACGGTCGGGGTGACGATGTTCGGCGCCGGGGTCATCTCCACCTCGGGCTTCCTGACCATGGCGCTGGTGTCACTGATCCAGCACCCCGAGCTGCACGCCCGTCTGCTGGCCGACCGCACCCTGGTCCCCGCCGCCGTGGACGAGCTCCTGCGCATCAACCTGTCCATCGGCGACGGCCTGCCGCGGCTGGCGACCGAGGACGTGCGGCTGGGAGACGTGCCGGTCAGGGCGGGCGAGCTCGTCCTGGTGCTGGTCGAGGGCGCGAACTTCGACCCGGACGCCTTCCCCGACCCCCACACGGTGGACCTCGGCCGGGAGAACCCCACCGCCCACCTCTCCTTCGGCGGCGGCCGCCACTACTGCCCCGCCACGGCCCTCGGCCGCAAACACGCCGAGATCGCCCTGGAGGTCCTGCTGGAGCGGATGCCCGGGCTGCGGCTCGCGGTGCCGATCGAGCAGCTGGTGTGGCGGACCGGGTTCATGAAGCGCATCCCGGAACGGCTGCCGATGATGTGGTGAGCGGGACGCGACGCGTGATGTCCCCCCATTGATCACTGCCGGGCCAGGCGGCCGGACGTCTTTAAAGTTCAAACACTATGGTTCGCATGTGCGCGTACTGCTGGTGGAAGACGACGAACCGGTCGCCGAGTCCCTGCGAAGAGGGCTGCTGCGCTACGGCTTCGAGGTGGCGTGGGTCAGCACGGGTGCCGCCGCGCTGAGCCACGACGATCCCTACGACGTCGTACTCCTCGACCTCGGCCTGCCCGACACCGACGGGCTCGACGTCTGCAAGGCGCTGCGCGAGCGCGGCGATGTGCCGATCATCGTGATCAGCGCCCGCAGCGACGAGACGGACCGCGTGGTCGGGCTGGAGATCGGGGCGGACGACTACGTGTCCAAGCCGTTCGGCGTCCGCGAGGTCATCGCGCGGATACGGGCGGTCATGCGCCGGATGCAGCCCCGTACTCCCGCTGCCGCCGCCGAGGCCGGCCCGGACCGCTACGGCCCGCGCCTGACCATCGACCGCAAGGCCGCCCGCGTCCGTCTGGACGGCACGGAGGTGGCCCTCGCGCCCAAGGAGTACGACCTGCTGGCCTTCCTCACCGAGGAGCCAGGGGCCCTGATGTCGCGTGAACAGATCATGGAAGCGGTCTGGGACGCCAACTGGTTCGGGCCGACGAAGACGCTGGACGTGCATGTGGCGGCGCTGCGCCGCAAGCTGGCCGGCGCGATCACGATCGAGGCGGTGCGCGGGGTCGGCTTCCGGCTGGAGGTCGTCAGGGCCGGCGAGAGCGGCAGCGACGCCTCATGATCCGCCAGCTCGTCCGCAGCTACATCCTGCTCGTCGCGGTGGCTGTCGCCCTGTTCACGGTGCCGGTGGCCTTCTCGCTCACCGCCCAGCTGCGGGGCGACACCAGGGCGTCCGTGGTGCGTGAGGCCAACACCATGGCCCTGCTGCTGGCCAACGGGGACCCCACCTCCTGCCAGGCCCTGCAGAAGATGGCCGTCGCCTACGCCAAGGAGACACCCGGCGACGTCCAGGTGTCCGGCTCCGCGGACTGTGCGCCCGACCTGGAACGCCCGCGGCGGGACGCGGCCCTGGCCAAGACGCTCGACCGGGGCGGTGCCACGACCGACTGGGGCTCGTCCTTCATCTGGGGCCCCGAGCTGGTGATCACGGTCCCCGCCCGAGCGGGCGGCAAGGACGGCCCGGTGGTCGGGGCCGTACGCATCGTCTACCAGACCGACGAGATGACCCGCCGCCTGTGGACGATCTGGGGTTTCCGGGCGATCCTCGCGCTGCTGGTGCTCGGTGTGGCCGCTGTCATCGGTGCCGTGGCCGCCCGCCGGCTCACCCGGCCCCTGCGTCAACTCAACGAGATGGCAAGCAAGTTCAGCGACGGCGATCTGACGGCCCGTTCCCCCGTGACGGGCCCACCGGAGACCCAGACGCTGGCGCGCACCCTCAACCAGGGCGCCGAACGTCTGGACACGCTGATCGCGGCCCAGCGCATCTTCGTCGCGGACGCCTCGCACCAGCTGCGGACGCCGCTCACGGCGTTGCGGCTGTCCCTGGACAACATCGCGGACGGCGTGGACGACGAGTTCGTCCGCGAGGACGTGGAGCAGGCGACCGCGGAGGTCGTCCGGATGAGCCGGCTGGTCAACGGCCTGCTGGTACTGGCCAGGGCCGAGGCCCAGGTGGCGGCGGCCGAGCCGCTCCCGCTGATGGACGTCGTGCGGGAACGGCTCGCGGTGTGGAGGCCGGCCGCCGACGAGCGTGGAGTCACCATCACGCTCAGGGGGAGTATCGACGGCCGGCTGTCTGTGCTGGCCAGTCCCGGTGCTCTGGACCAGGTACTGGACAACGTGCTCTCCAACGCGCTGGAGGTCTCACCGGACGGGGGGACGATCACCGTCCTCGTGGAGCCCCACGGCGACGTGGTCGGGGTCTCGATCCTGGACGAGGGTCCCGGCATGTCCGACGCCGAGAAGTCCCGCGCCTTCGACCGCTTCTGGCGCGGCCAGGGCCTGACCGGCAAGGCCGGCTCCGGCCTCGGCCTCGCCGTCGTCAGGCAGTTGGTGACCGACGACGGCGGGACCGTCGCCCTCGGGGACGCGCCCGGGGGCGGGCTGTCGGTGACGATCAGCCTTCGGGCATCTTCGAGGAGTGGTGGTTGACGATCAGCCACTGCCCGTTCGCCTGCTTCTCGTACACGTACGTGTAGCGGGCCTCGACGGTGCTCTCCCGGCCCGTCCTTGGGTCGGTGAGCGCGAACTCGTAGGTACCGGCGTCGATGACCGTGTTCCTGTCGAGGACGTCGACGTGCGACTCGATCTTCGTGCCGACCGGCTTGTTCCGCAGGAAGTGCTCGAAGTAGTCGACGATCTCGGCGCGGTCCGAGCGGACGTCGTCGGAGACGGTCGGCAGCAGGACCGCGTCCTTCGCGTACCGGGCGGCCACCTTCTGCGGGTCGCCGGTCTGCAGAGCCGCGTTCCACTCGTCGAACAGCCCGAGCACCTGCGCCTCGGTGACCGGCTTGCCGTGCCTCGTCTGCGGCTTCGCGGCGGGCGAGGCTCCGGCGACGCCGACACCGGCGGCGAGGGTGCCGGCGGCGGCCAGGGTCGCTACGGCGGCGAGAGCGGCGTGCTTGCGTAGGGAACGACGGGTCATCGCGTCTCCGAGCGAGTCGTGGTGGGGGTGGACTCCCTCCGCTTCGTCTGCGGTGTTCTCTGCGGGAGTGACTCCAGACTCGCTTTCGGCCGGTTAGCGTCCGTGCAGCGGACGTACAGGCCCGGGACAAGGCCGACCCAATTCACGGCGTGTACCGACCCGATCACACACGGAAGTCGAGGTCACGGCGTGCCGGGCCGCCGGGCCCGCCGCCGTCAACCGCTCGCCCGAGAAGGCGAGTTCACTGCGCCGAGTGCAGGCCCAGCGGGCCGCCGATCTCCTGTTCCATCACCTTGCCGGCCTCGAACTCCAGGGTGTCGTCGCCCATCGCCTGGTCGGTGTCGAGGCCGTCCAGCTCCTCCAGCGGCTGGTCCAGGCGGACATGGGCCAGGACCGAGTGCAGGGCCCGCAGGGTCGCCGACGCGGTGCTCCCCCAGTTGGAGAAGTACGAGAACTGCCACCACCACAGGGCCTCCGTGGTGCGGCCGGCACGGTAGTGGGCCATGCCGTGGCGGAGGTCGGTGATGACGTCGGCCAGGTCGTCGGAGATACGGGCCGGGACCGGGGCCTTGCGGGGCTCGTAGGGGTCGAAGACCTCCGAGTAGACGTCCACCGGGTCCAGCAGCCGGGCGAGGTGCTCGCGCAGTTCGTCGACGTCCGGCTCCGGGCCCAGGTCGGGCTCGTAGCGCTCATCGGGAACGATGTCCTCGTGCGCACCCAGGCGGCCGCCGGCCAGGAGGAGTTGGGAGACCTCCAGGAGCAGGAAGGGCACGGTCGAGCCAGGCTCGTCGCCCTTCGCGACCTCCGTCACGGCCACCAGGAAACTCTCGATCTGGTCGGCGATCTGGACCGCGAAGTCGTCCGGATTCCGGCCGGTCGCGTGCAGCGTGGCGTCAGACATCTAGGAGTCGTCTCCCCTCGAAGGCGCGGCCGAGGGTCACCTCGTCCGCGTATTCCAGGTCGCCACCCACCGGGAGGCCGCTGGCCAGGCGGGTGACCTTCAGGCCCATGGGCTTGATCATGCGGGCGAGGTACGTGGCCGTGGCCTCGCCTTCCAGATTCGGGTCCGTGGCCAGGATGAGCTCCGTGACCGTCCCGTCGGCCAACCGCGCGAGAAGTTCCCGGATACGCAGGTCGTCAGGCCCGACACCCTCGATCGGGCTGATCGCCCCGCCGAGGACGTGGTAACGACCGCGGAACTCCCGGGTCCGCTCGATCGCCACGACGTCCTTCGGCTCCTCGACCACGCAGATGACCGCCGGGTCACGACGCGTGTCCCGGCAGATGTTGCACAGCTCCTCCTGTGCGACGTTCCCGCACGTCGCGCAGAAGCGGACCTTCGCCTTGACCTCCAGCAGGGCATGGGCGAGGCGCCGTACGTCCGTCGGTTCCGCCTGGAGGATGTGGAAGGCGATCCGCTGCGCGCTCTTGGGACCGACGCCGGGCAGCCGCCCCAGCTCGTCGATGAGGTCCTGGACCACGCCTTCGTACAACGGACTGCCGTCCTTCCTGGGGTTCCTTACGGTACGTACGGTAGTTGGCGGCGGCCCCTCTTAGAAAGACAAGGCGGGGAACGCCCGGAGAGTCAGAAGGGCAGACCGGGGATGCCGCTGCCGCCGCCCAGGCCCTGGGCCAGCGGGCCCAGCTTCTGCTGCTGGAGGTTCTGCGCGTTCTCGTTGGCCGCCTGGACGGCCGCGACGACCAGGTCGGCGAGGGTCTCGGTGTCCTCCGGGTCCACCGCCTTCGGGTCGATCCGCAGCGCCCTGAGCTCGCCGGAGCCCGTCACGGTCGCCTGCACCAGACCGCCGCCGGCCTGGCCCTCGACCTCCGTCTGCGCCAGTTCCTCCTGCGCCCGCGCCAGGTCCTGCTGCATCTTCTGGGCCTGCTGGAGCAGCTGCTGCATGTTGGGCTGGCCACCACCGGGGATCACGATCAGCTCCTTGCCTCTGTACGGGTCTGCAACGGGGCTCTGTACGGGTCTTCCCGCTCGGATTCCCGTTCAGCACGAGCCTACGTGGTCCGGGCAGCCGTCGCCGCAGCACTCTTTCGAGTGAGAGGAACTGGAGTCCTATACCTGACCAAGACCCCACTTCCGGGCGGAAAAGAGGCGAAAGGCATCTCTTCGCCACCCATTGGGCGGTAGGAAGGGTCCGGCGCGTCAGCCTCAGGTGTGGCGTGACGTCGTGTACGTGGCGGGGGTCGTACCCGGCTCGTACGTGGGGTCACGCTCCGTGATCAGTAGGGAGTGCCGGGTGGGTCAGCCGGAGATGCAGCCCGACAGGTCGCCTCGGGACGGGCGGGGCGGCGAAGGGGCGGCCGGACTGCGGCCGGGCGATCTTCGAGGGCGGGCGTTTCCGCTCGGGGACTGGGGGGAGCCCGCGGTACGGCTGCACGAGCTGTACCGATGGGTGGAGCGGGGAGCGCTGGACACGGCGACGTGGTATCTCGCGGATCGGGTGTGGAAGCGGCGGGGAGCACGGGCGCTGCGGTGCGGGGCCGCGACGGGGGCGGTGGTGGGGGCCGCGCTGCCCCTGCTGGATGTGACGGGCGTGGTGAGCGGGGCGGCGCCATGGGGGTATCTGGCGTTGCTGCTGGCGGTGGCGTGTGTCGCGGTCGACCGGTTCTTCGGGGTGACGTCCGGGTGGATAAGGGACGTCGCCACGGCTCAGGCGGTGCAGCGGCGGCTTCAGGTACTGCAGTTCGACTGGGCGACGGAGAGCGTGCGGGAGGTTCTGGGGCCGACCGAGGGCACGGCGAGCGAGGCGGCCGAGCGGTGTCTGGGGGTGCTGCGGCGGTTCTCGGAGGACGTGGCGGAGCTGGTGCGGGCGGAGACGGCCGACTGGATGGTGGAGTTCCGGACGGGGTCCGCGCCCATGGGGACCCAGTCGGCGCTGGCCGGGGGACCCCGGCAGGACGCGGGTGTGGGGACGGGGCGGTTCTCGGTGCCGCCGTCGAACGGGACGCGGCCGAACATGCCTCGCCAGCGGCCACCGGAGCCCCGCTGACCGAGGGGGACCCGCCCGCGGGCGCTCCTCGGCACAAGCGCCCGGCGTCACCGGCGGGTGTACGTGAGCTTCTCCCCGGTGCTCGTGTTCACGCGTTCCAGACGGCCGTCCGGGAGCAGGGTGATCTCGGTGGCGGCGCCGGGTGAGCAGGCGGTCGCCGGGGCGCCGGAGGACACGGTGGACGGGCCGATCTCCAACGGGCCCTGCGCGCCCGGCCGTCCGGCCAGACGCGCCTCGAACACGCAGTGGTAGGTGCCGGTGCCGGCCGGACCGTCGGCGACGAGGCTGAGGACCGTGTCGCCGACGTCGCCCTGCCGGATCGTCAGCCGGCGCTTGTTCGCGCCGGAGGCGTTGTCGATCGAGGCCGTCCAGGTGCCCAGGTACCCCGTGGGGATCACGCCGTCCGCCGGCGCCGGCCGGGTCGGGGACGGCGTCGGGGCGGAGGGCGAGGAGCCGGTGGTGGTGGCCGTGGCGGTCGGCGAGGGGGCCGGGTCGTCACCGGCTCGCTTCTCTCCCCCGCCGCTCATGAGGGCGTACACCGAGCCGCCGGCCGCCAGCGCGACGACCAGTGCGACCAGGACGAGCGCCGCCGTGGAACGGCCACTGCGGGCGGGCGGTTCGGGTGGGGCGGCGGGCAGGAGGTACGGCAGGGGCGCGTCGTGCGGCGGGAGGGGGCCGTACGGCGGTCCCGCAGGGCGGGAAGGCCCTTGGCCGTGTCCCGGGCCCTGGGCGTAAGGACCTTGGGCGTGGGGCGGGTTGGGGCCGAACGGCTCGTTCGGCCCGTACGGCGGCGTCGAGCCCTGGGGCCGGTTCACGTCCCCCGGCGGGTAGCCGTACGCCGGCTGCTGCGGGTGCTGCTGCGCGGAGCCGTACGCCGGGTGCGGCGGGGGCCCCGACCGCGCGGGGGCGGGCGGGCCGCTCTGCGGGGCGGACACCGTGGGGAGTCGGTCCGGCGGTGTTTCGCCGGCCGGCGCGTGCTCGGGGGAGGCCGCCGGGGTCGGCTCCGGCGGGCCCGCCGCGGGCTGCCCGCCCCCACCCGGACCAGCCGGGCACACCGGGTCCTCCGCGTCGAGCAACCGCACCGCGTGCCGCCCGAGTTGGGCCACCAGCGCGCTCGGCAGCCACGGGTCCCGGGAGCGTCCGTCGGCGACGGTGTCCTCGGCGCCCGTGCGCGCGAGAATGCGGTCCAGCGTCGGCCGGGCCCTGGGGTCCTTGCGCAGGCAGTCGCGGACCAGCTCGGCGATGCCCTCGGGCATCCCCTCCAGATCGGGTTCCTCCTGGGCGATCCGGAACATCACGGCGTGCGCGCCGCTGTCGACGGAGCCGAAGGGCAGCTTGCCGGTCGCGGCGTACGCGAGGACCGAGCCCAGGCAGAACACGTCGCACGCGGGGGTGATCCGGTCCCCGCGCACCTGCTCGGGCGCCATGAACCCGGGTGAGCCGATGAGCGCGCCGGTGCGGGTGAGCCCGCTCTCGCCGACCGTCTCCAGCGCCCGCGCGATCCCGAAGTCGATGACGCGCGGTCCGTCGATGGTGACCAGGACGTTCGAGGGTTTCAGGTCCCGGTGCACCATCCCCGCGGCATGGATGTCCCCCAGTGCGTGCGCCAGCCCGGCCGCCAGGATCCGCACCGACCGCTCGGGCAGCGCCCCGTGGTCGTGTCCGACGACCCGCTGGAGGCTGGGCCCGGCCACGTACCCGGTGGCGACCCAGGGCACCTCGGCCTCGGTGTCCGCGTCCAGCACCGGCGCGGTCCAGAACCCGCCGACCTGCCGTGCGGCCTGCACCTCCTGCCGGAAGCGGGCCCGGAACTCCTCCTGCGCGGCCAGCTCCCGCCGGACGAGTTTGACGGCGACGGTACGGCCGCGGTCGGAGCGGGCGAGATAGACGTCCCCCATGCCGCCCGCGCCCAGCCGCGCCAGCAGCCGGTACGCCCCGATCTGCGGTGGATCCCCCGGCCCCAGCTTCTCCATCACGCGCCCCCCAACCCCGCCTGCGCAAGCCCCCGCCCACGCGACGGCCCCACGATAGTGCGGCCCGTGGGGAGGTGAACGGGGCCGGGTCTACGGTTCCGTGACAGGAACGGCGATCTGGTCGAGGACCTCCGACAACCGTTCCAGAACCAGGACGGCATCGGCGAGTTCCGCCTCGCCGAACTCCTTCGCCAGCCGGTCCGCGAAGGCCGCGTGGCCGGGGTCGATGCGGGAGATCGCCGCGCGGCCCTCGTCCGTGGGCGCGAGGAGCTTCGCACGGCGGTGGGCGGGGTTGGGCCGGTACTCGGCGAGGCCCTTGTCCACCAGCAGGTCGGCGATGCGCTGCACGCTCTGCCGGGTGATGCCCATGGCGCGGGCGATACCGGAGACGGGGAGGGGCTCGCCCAGCACCGCGCCCAGGACCTGCCACCACGCCGCGGTCAGTCCGGAGGGCCGGGCCAGTTCCTCGGCGACCCCGAGGAACTGGCCGTTCAGCCGGAAGACACCGAGCGCGCTGCGGCTGAGCAGGTCCTGGTTCTCGCGGTTCACAGGACGCCCGCCTTCTCCAGCACCGCGTACGCCTCGGCGTCGGAGTCGTGGAACAGGCCGTACCAGGCGTCCACGGCCTCGTCGTCGTAGACCTTCAAAAGCCGCAGGATCTCCCTGGCGAAGGCGACCGGCTCGGTCGGACCGGCGGTGACGAGCCCGCCGTCGGTGACGGCGTCGGCCTCCACGTACCGCGCGCCGCCGCCGTATCCGGTCGCGGCCAGGTAGAAGGAGACCGCGCTGGTGTGGTCCCGGTCGTCGAGCAGGCCCTCGCGGGCCACGCCGGCCGTCGCCCCGCAGATCGCGGCCACCGGCACGCCGGCCTCCAGGAAGGCGCGGGCCGTGCGCGCGAACGGCGCGAGCTCGTCGCCCGCGTCCCACAGGTCGGCGCCCGGCAGGATCAGCAGGCACGCGTCGGCCGGCCGTACGTCGGCCAGGGCCAGGTCGGGCTGGATGCGCAGGCCGCCGACGGTGGTGACGGGCTCGCGGGTCGGGCCGACCGTGCGGATCTCGTAGCCGGCGCGGGCCAGCTGCGCGGTGGCGTGGCCGGGCTCCCAGTCGGCCAGGGTTTCGTAGACCGCGAGGTACACGGGCTTACGGGTGGTGCCGGTGTTGCTGGCCATGACTCCTCCTGGAGGCTTCGCCGTCCCTATATGACAACATACTGTCAGTTCGACAGGCTGCTGTCAATTGGGTGGACGGTGCCGTCGACACCCTGTCGCGGAAACCCCGCGACCGCAGACAGGACGCCGATACCGCGGCCGGCCCCGCGCTCCGTACCCTCGCCCGCATGACCCCTCATCCGAATCCCGAGGTCGGCGCCGCCGTGAAGGCCGCGGACCGTGCGCACGTCTTCCACTCCTGGTCCGCGCAGGAGCTCATCGACCCGCTCGCCGTCGCCGGCGCCGAGGGGTCGTACTTCTGGGACCACGACGGCAACCGCTACCTGGACTTCACCAGCGGCCTCGTCTACACGAACGTCGGCTACCAGCACCCGAAGGTCGTCGCCGCGATACAGGAGCAGGCCGCACACCTGTCCACCTTCGCGCCCGCCTTCGCCGTCGAGGCCCGCTCCGAGGCGGCCCGGCTGATCGCCGAGCGGACGCCGGGCGACCTGGACAAGATCTTCTTCACCAACGGCGGCGCGGACGCCGTGGAGCACGCCGTGCGGATGGCGCGGCTGCACACCGGGCGCCCGAAGGTGCTCTCGGCGTACCGCTCGTACCACGGCGGTACGCAGCAGGCCGTCAACATCACCGGCGACCCCCGCCGCTGGGCCTCCGACAGCGCCACCGCCGGTGTGGTGCACTTCTGGGCACCCTTCCACTACCGCTCCCGCTTCTACGCGGAGACCGAGGAGCAGGAGTGCGCGCGGGCGCTCGAACACCTGGAGACGACGATCGCCTTCGAGGGCCCGTCGACCGTCGCCGCGATCATCCTGGAGACGATCCCCGGAACGGCCGGGATCATGCTGCCACCGCCCGGCTACCTGGCGGGCGTGCGCGAGATCTGCGACAAGTACGGGATCGTCTTCGTCCTGGACGAGGTCATGGCCGGGTTCGGACGCACCGGTGAGTGGTTCGCCGCGGACCTGTACGACGTGACGCCGGACCTGATGACCTTCGCCAAGGGCGTGAACTCCGGATACGTGCCGCTCGGCGGCGTCGCCATCTCCGCCGCGATCGCCGAGACGTTCGGCAGGCGGCCCTACCCCGGCGGTCTGACCTACTCGGGCCATCCACTGGCCTGTGCCGCCGCCGTCGCCACGATCAACGTGATGGCCGAGGAGGGCATCGTCGAGAACGCCGCCCGGCTCGGCGCCGACGTGGTCGGACCGGCCTTGCGCGAACTGGCCGAGCGGCACCCGAGCGTCGGCGAGGTGCGCGGCGTCGGCATGTTCTGGGCCGTCGAGCTGGTGAAGAACCGACAGACCCGCGAACCGCTCGTGCCGTACAACGCGAGCGGCGAGGCCAACGCCCCCATGGCCGCGTTCGGCTCCGCCATGAAGGCCGGCGGGGTGTGGCCGTTCGTGAACATGAACCGCACGCACGTGGTCCCGCCGTGCAACGTGAGCGAGGCCGAGCTGAAGGAGGGCCTGGCCGTGCTGGACGCCGCGCTGTCCGTGGCCGACGAGTACACCGAGTAGGCGCCGGGGCGGCTCGGACGCCGTTCGCCGCGAAAAGTCCGGCGAAGGCCGAACGCGTAAGGTGGCGTGCTCGTAGACATGTACGCACACGCCACCTCATCGCCACGACGGGAGACGTCCTGACCATGCCCGGCACCGGCAGCAACGGCTCCGTGACGCGGAGCACCCTGCGGCAGCAGATCGCGGACGCGCTGCGGGACGAGGTGCTGGCAGGCCGGCTGCAGGCGGGGCGGGAATTCACCGTGAAGGAGATCGCCGAGCAGTACGGCGTCTCCGCGACACCGGTCCGCGAGGCGCTCGTCGACCTCTCCGCGCAGGGCCTGCTGGAGGCCGACCAGCACCGCGGGTTCCGGGTGCACGAGTACTCCGTCGAGGACTACCGCGGCATCCTCGAGGCCCGCGGCCTGGTCGTCGACGGCATCTTCCAGGTCCTGTCCGCCGACCCCGCGGGCACCCGTGACCCCGACGACCCGCGCGTCCACGCCGCCGTCGTCGGCGTACGCCGCCGCGCCGAGGAGGCGCAGCGGGCCGCCCTCGCCGGCGACCTGACCGTGCTGATCGGCTACGACCTGCGTTTCTGGCGCGAGCTCGGCGCCCTCTTCGGCAACCCGTACCTCGCCGACTTCCTGCACCGGCTGCGCGTGGAGTCCTGGGTCTGCGCGGTGCAGCACCTGCGCGGCCTGGACGACCTGCGCGGCCGGCTGTGGTCCCGGCACACCGAACTGGTCGAGGCCCTGATGCGCCGGGACCTGGTGACGGCCCGCGCGATCATCGCCGCCTACGACGCCGACTCCCTCGCCCTGATCGAGCGGCTGGCGTCCGGGTGAGCGCGGATCCTCCCGGCGTACCGGCGAGCGGGCCTGCCGGTGCCGGTCCCGCGAGCGGACGACGGCGCCCCGCGGGACGGCTCGGAAAAGCCGGTGGGCGGACCCGGTAGGCGGGCCACGGAGTATGGGTATGGGACCTGCACGAAGGGGGACCCGCATGAGAAACCCGCGTGGAGTCCGCGCGAGGACCCGCACATCGAGCCCGCGCGAGGGGATCCGCCCCCTAGCCGCACCGACTACCCTTCCCTGACCACTGTGCTACGCCTGAGCCACGCCGTGCGACCGCTGTGTGAGGAGCCCTCTTTTGGCCTGTGACCTGTGGCTGGTACCGCTCGTCGACGTGTTGTGCCACACGCCCGACAACCCGTTCGCCGAGGAACTCGCGCAATACAACACCGTGCTCGCCGAGGCCGGACTGCCGCCGGTGCCGGTGTACCAGTACATGCCTGGCCTGTCCGGTGACGTCGCGCCGGTCGCCGGATTCGACTACGACGCACTGCACTTCCTGCGCCGCGCCTACCTGCTCCAGGTCTGCGGCCTGCCCGTCACCCCGGTCGACGAACTGGGCGGCGACTACGAGCAGCTTCTGGAGATGTTCGAGTCGACGGCCAAGCAGTCGCACCTGGTCTGGCACTACGACCACGCGGGCGCCTACGTACCCGTCGACTTCCCGGACCCGCTCTCCAGCGATGAACTCCTGGCGGGCGGCGGCCCGCTCGGCTCCTCCCAGTCCCTCCTGCGCGAGCTGGAGTTCGTGGGCCAGGCGATCGGCATCGACCCGGCCAACCCTCCGGCCGCCCCCCAACCCCCGCAGGGCCCCACGGCCCTGGAGGAACCGGCCGTCCCCGCTCCCTACGACCCGAGCCCCTTCGCCCGCGAACGGCATGTGTGGCTGGGGCTGCACGCGGCGGCGACGCGAAGCCTGGCGCAGGGGTCGATGATCGTCTTCAGCTGACCCGTCCGGAGCCGCCCTACTTCATCTTGGCGAGACCCTTCTGCAGGTCCTCGGCGTTCATCACCGGCGTGTAGTCCAGATCGGCGCCCAGCTCGTAGAAGAGCGGCTCGGCGATCGACGGCATCTCCGACGGGTCCTGGAGGTCGAAGACCATGTACATCGTGCGGACCCCGTGGTCGGTGGTGAAGTAGGCGGATTCCGGCTTGATCTTGTCCATGAGCCCCTTCACCACCTGGGGCATCTTGCCGCTGCGAATGACAGCGTTCGACTTCTCCGTGTCGAGATGGGCCTGGAGCAGCACGCGCATGACGCTCACCTTCCTCTGTTCGCCGCTGAGTCGTACGGCATCACGTTATGGGCGGTATGCGCGCTTCGCTCACTCACTGCTCCATCAGGAGAAGGGGCGCCCCGACGGGACGCCCCTTCTCCTGACATCGGCTCACAGGAACGAGTTGATCTCGATCGTCTCGTCCCGGCCCGGGCCCACACCGATCGCGGAGATCGGCGCACCCGACATCTCCTCCAGCGCCTTGACGTAGGCCTGGGCGTTCTTCGGGAGGTCGGAGAACGACTTGGCCTTCGAGATGTCCTCGGACCAGCCGGGCAGCATCTCGTAGACCGGCTTCGCGTGGTGGAAGTCGGTCTGGGAGTAGGGCAGTTCCTCGACGCGCTTGCCGTCGATCTCGTAGGCCACGCAGACCGGGATCTGCTCCCAGCCGGTCAGCACGTCCAGCTTGGTGAGGAAGAAGTCGGTCAGGCCGTTCACACGGGTCGCGTAGCGGGCGATCACCGCGTCGAACCAGCCGCAGCGGCGGTCACGGCCGGTCGTCACGCCCCGCTCGCCACCGATGCGGCGCAGCGCCTCGCCGTCCTCGTCGAACAGCTCGGTCGGGAACGGGCCCGCGCCGACGCGCGTGGTGTACGCCTTGAGGATGCCGATCACGCGGCTGATCTTCGTCGGGCCCACGCCGGCGCCGGTGCAGGCGCCGCCCGCGGTCGGGTTGGACGAGGTGACGAAGGGGTACGTGCCGTGGTCGATGTCGAGGAGCGTGCCCTGGCCGCCCTCGAAGAGGACCACCTTGTCGTTCTCCAGCGCCTGGTTGAGGACCAGGACGGTGTCGGCGACGTACGGCTCGATCTTCGCGGCGTAGCCCAGCAGCTCCTCGACGACCTGCTCGACGGCGATCGCGCGGCGGTTGTAGAGCTTGGTCAGGACCTGGTTCTTGACGTCGAGGGCCGCCTCGACCTTCTGGGTCAGGATCGACTCGTCGTACAGGTCCTGGACGCGGATACCGACGCGGTTGATCTTGTCGGCGTAGGTCGGGCCGATGCCGCGACCGGTGGTGCCGATCTTCCGCTTGCCGAGGAAGCGCTCCGTCACCTTGTCGACCGTCACGTTGTACGGCGTGATGATGTGCGCGTTTCCGCTGATGAGGAGCTTGGACGTGTCGACGCCGCGCTCGTTCAGACCGCTCAGCTCGGAGAGCAGGACCGACGGGTCGACGACGACACCGTTGCCGATGACCGGGGTGCACCCCGGCGACAGGATTCCGGAAGGGAGCAGGTGCAGGGCGTACTTCTGATCGCCCACGACCACCGTGTGGCCGGCGTTGTTACCACCCTGGTAACGCACCACGTAGTCGACGGAGCCGCCTAGCAGGTCCGTCGCCTTTCCCTTGCCTTCGTCACCCCACTGAGCACCGAGCAGCACAAGTGCGGGCACGCGCGTACACCCCTTCCGGGCGGGGCATGTCCAAGGTCAGGGGTGTACACGGAGGGTCTCCGCCGTGTACACCACGATCGGTGGCGACCGTCGTTGGCCGCACGCCGTCGGACCGGATGGCCCCGGAATAGACGAAGCCCCTGGCGCAATAGCGCAAGGGGCTCTTGCACAAAGATGCTACCCGAGGAAGCGAGGCATGGCCGAGGTGGCGACTTTCGCGACGTCCGATCAGCTGCTGGTGGTGATCGATCCGCTCGCTCACAGGACGGACGGGGAGTCCGTGAGGATCGCGAAAGACGTGCTCAGCGCGGGTGCGGCGACGAAGGTGTGCCTGCCGGACGGTCCGGACGAGTTCGCGCGGGCCCTGGCCCGGCGCGGGTCGCGACGGCCGGTGCTCGTGGGCGACGACCATGCGCTGACGCGGGCCGTGTCGCTTTTGCACCGGCAGCGGGAGCTGGCCGAGTGCGTGCTGTCGATGGTGCCCGTCGGGCGGGTGCTGTCCCTGGCGGACTCCCTCGGGGTGCCCACGGGGGCGGTGGCGGCGGCCCGTGCCGTGCTGGAGGGCGCGGAGCGGCGCCTGGACCTCCTCGTGGACGACAGCGACGGCGTGGTGCTGGGCGCGCTGCGGATCCCGCCGGTGCGGGACCTCGACGCCGAGCCGGCAGGGGCGACCGCGGTGGGAGCGGGTGTCTCACGGCCGTGGCTGCGGACCTGCCAGTCGCTGGTACGGACCCTGGTGCCGGCCCGGGGCACACTCCCCGCGGTGTCCGGGCCGTCGCGGCTGCGCGTCGAGGTCGACGGGGCGACGCTGGTGGACCTCGACCAGCCGGTGGAGGCGGTGTCGGTGACGCCGGGGGCCACCGGTGTGGCCGAGGTGGAGGTACGGCCGTCCTCGGTGGGCGCGGAGGCCGCCCCGCTGCGGGCCGAAGGGCGCACGGTGACGGTGTCGGGCGCCCACTTCCGCTACCGGGCCGACGCGACGGTCTCGGGGCCGCTGCGCAGACGGACCTGGACCGTGGGGGAAGGCGGGTTGCGGCTGGTGCTGCCGGGGCGGTGAGCGGGGAGCGGTGCGGGCTGCGGGGGCGGTGAGCGGGGAGCGGTGCGGGCTGCGGGGGCGGCGAGCGGGGAGCGGTGCGGGCCGCCGGGGCGGTGAGCGGGGAGCGGTGCGGGCCGCCGGGGCGGCGAGCGTGGGCTGCCGGGTGTCCCGGGCGGGAGGCCGACGGCCCCGGAACTCCTAGCGGGGGCTTCCCCGGCCGAAGGCCTGGTCCCGGTGCTCCCGCCACCGTTCCATCAGCTTGCCGAGTTCGCCCTCCAGGTACTCGAAGAAGGCGAGCGTCTCGGCGATGCGCTGCCCGCCCGGGGACGCGGGTCCGAGGCTGTCGACGCCCTCGCGCAGGGTCTGCTCCCAGCGCTTGAGCACGGCGTCGCGGTTGGTCAGCGCCTCGTACCACTGGTCGCTGTGCACCCGGTACCGCTCCCGTCGTGAGCCCGGCTCGCGCTCGCGCGAGACCATGTGCACCTGGGCGAGGTAGCGCACGGCCCCTGAGATGGCCGCCGGGCTGACCTGGAGCTGCTCGCCGAGTTCGGCGGAGGTCATGGCCCCGGAGTCGGACGCGAGCAGCGCGGCGAAGACCCGCGCGGCCATGCGCTGCATCCCGGCCTCGACGAGCTGCGCCGCGAAGCCCTCCACGAATTTCGACACGGCCTCCGCGTTCCGCCCGGACTCGGCTGATTCCGTCATGCGCCCATCCTATCGATGATTCAGTAACTTCCTTAACTTCACAAACTTCTGAAGTAAGCGTACGTTTCGAAGCATGACGAAGGCACTCACGGTCTGCGGGCTGCACAAGTCGTTCGGCAGGACCCATGCCCTCGACGGGCTCGATCTGGACGTCGAGGCCGGCGAGGTCCACGGCTTCCTCGGCCCCAACGGCGCAGGCAAGTCCACCGCCATCCGCGTCCTGCTCGGCCTGCTGCGCGCAGACTCCGGCAGCGCCCAGGTGCTCGGCCGCGACCCCTGGGCCGACGCGGTGGAGGTGCACCGCCGGATCGCCTACGTCCCCGGCGACGTCACCCTGTGGCGCAACCTCTCCGGCGGAGAGGTCATCGACCTGTACGGCCGGCTGCGCGGCGGCCTCGACAAGAGGCGCCGGGCCGAACTGATCGAGCGGTTCGAGCTGGACCCGACGAAGAAGGGCCGCACCTACTCCAAGGGCAACCGGCAGAAGGTCGCCCTCGTCGCCGCGTTCGCCTCCGACGTGGACCTGCTGATCCTCGACGAGCCGACCTCGGGCCTGGACCCGCTGATGGAGGAGGTCTTCCAGCACTGCGTGGTGCAGGAGCGCGAGCGCGGCCGTACGGTCCTGCTGTCCTCCCACATCCTCAGCGAGGTCGAGGAACTGTGCGACCGGGTCAGCATCATCCGCAAGGGCCGTACGGTCGAGAGCGGTTCGCTCGCCGACCTGCGCCATCTGACCCGGACCAGCGTGACGGCCGAACTGGCGGGCCCGCCCAACGGGTTGTCGCGCCTGCCCGGCGTCCACGGCCTCGACGTCCAGGGTCACCGCGTCCGCCTCCAGGTCGACACCGACAAACTCGACGCCGTTCTGCGGTCGCTCAGCGAGTCCGGCGTGCGATCGCTGACGTCGACGCCGCCGACCCTGGAGGAGCTGTTCCTGCGGCACTACCAGAACGACGCGAGCGAGGTGGCCCGATGACCGCCACCGCCTCCGGGGTACGGCCGTCAGGCTCGCGCCAACTCGCCGGCACGGGAACGCTGTTGCGGTTCGCGCTGCGCCGCGACCGGGTGATGATCCCGGTCTGGGTCGCCGTGAACGCGCTGATGATCCTCTCCATGCCGAACACGCTGGAGAACCTGTACGCCACCCCGGCCGAGCGCGCCGACCTGGTGCGGGACACCGCCGCCAACGCCTCATTCCGCGCGCTGATCGGCCCCGTTCTCGGCGACTCGATCGGCGCCCTGACCGCCTGGCGGGTCGGTGTGTACGCGGGCGCGCTCGCGGCCGTGACGAGCCTGCTCCTCGTCGTACGGCACACCCGGGACGAGGAGGAGAGCGGCCGTCAGGAGCTGGTGGCCTCCGGGATGGTGGGGCGCCGGGCCTCCCTGACGGCCGCGCTGCTGACGGCGGGCGTCGCCAATGCCGTGCTCGCCCTGCTGGTGGCGGCCGGACTCGCCGGTCGGGGCGCTTTTGGTGCGCTGGCCTTCGGGCTCGGGCTCGCCGGGGTCGGCATGGTCTTCGCGACGCTGGCGGCGATCGTCGCCCAGTTCACCCAGAGCGCGCGACTGGCGCGGGGGCTGACGGCAGGTCTGCTGGGCGCCGCTTTCGTCCTGCGCGCGGCGGGCGACTCGGCGTCGGACGACGGCTCCTCGGTGCTGACGTGGGTGTCACCGCTGGGCTGGCTGGAGAACCTGCGGCCCTTCGCGGGCGAACGCTGGTGGGTGCTGCTGCTGTTCGCGGCGGCGGCCTCGGCGCAGGGCGCGGCCGCGTACGCGCTCGCCGGACGCCGCGACGTGGGCATGAGCTTCCTGCCCGCCCGGCCGGGCCCCGCCGAGGGCCGCCTCGGCACGGCGGGCGCCCTGGCCTGGCGGTTGCAGCGCGGCGGCGTGCTCGGCTGGAGCATCGGGTTCTTCCTCGCCGGGGTCGTCTACGGCGGGCTGACCGACGGCGTGGCCGACATCGTCGGCGGCAACGAGAAGGCGCGTGAGATCTTCGCGCGCATGGGTGGGCAGGCGGGGCTGACGGATGCGTTCCTGGCATCGATGATCGGCATGCTCGGCCTGGTCGCGGCGCTGTTCGTCGTGGCGTCGGTGCTGCGGCTGCACGGCGAGGAGACCTCGATGCGGGCCGAACCCGTCCTCGCGAACGCCGTGGGCCGACTGCGCTGGGCCGCCGGGCACCTGGTGATCGCCTTCACCGGCTCGGCGCTGATCATGCTGCTCGCGGGGCTCGGCTTCGCGGCCGGTCACGGCAAGCAGGTCGGCCCGATCCTGGGGGCCTGCCTGGTGCAGCTCCCGGCGGTGTGGGTCGTCGGCGGGCTGGCGGTCCTGCTGTACGGGGTGCTGCCGCGGGCGGCCATGGCGGCGTGGGGTGTCGCCGGGGCGGTGCTGCTGCTCGGGTGGGTGGGGCCTGCCCTCGATGTGCCGCAGGCGGTGCTGGATCTGTCGCCGTTCGGGCACCTGCCGAAGCTGCCGGGCGGGGAGATGCAGTGGCGGCCGGTGCTGGTCCTGCTGGGGCTGGCGGTGGTGCTGGTCGCCGCGGGGCTGGCGGGGTTGCGGCGGCGGGACGTGACCACGTGAGCGGTCTCAGTCGACGTACTGCTTGAGCTCCTCGGTGTCGAGTTCGATTCCGACGGGGTCAGGGAGAGCGACCTTGCCGCCGAGCCTGACCACGTGGATGTCGCGGTAACCGTCCTCCAGGTCCGGATCACTGTGTACGAGGATGGACAGGTTGTCCCGGTCGATCAGCAGATAGACCGGGATACCCGCCTCGGCGTACGCCCGAGGCTTCTCGACCCGGTCGCGCCGATGGGTGTCAGAGTCGTAGGACGTGATCTCGACTGCCATCAGCACGCCCCGGGGGTCGGCCCAATCCCCCTGGCCCACGAAGTGATCGACAGGGGCGAGCACGCCGTCGGGCCGGGCACGGCCCTTGCGGTATGCCTCGACCTTGAGCCCCTGAAGAGGATTGAGGTCCAGCTCTGGCCGAGCACGCATGCACTGACGGATCAGCCACATGGTGATCGCGCCGTGGTTGCCGTTTGTCGATTTCCTGAGCCCGATCCGTCCGTCGATGAACTCGAACCTGACGGTCTCGTCCTCCCGCTCGGCGAAATCAGCGATCCGCTCGAACATGTCCACCGACAACTGAGACGACGCACGCTCTGCCATAACCGTCATGGTGCCTCCCTTCGCAGGCAGGCACCAGCTTGACGAGGCAGCGACGACCACGAACGGGGTTCGCTCGGCGATCAGCCGGACGAGTGATCACCCCACCTCGACGCTCAGCCCCTCCAGCCCCCGGATCACAAAGTTCGGCTTCCGCTCCGGCTCCGCCGCCGGCCGCAGGGTCGGTGCCCGCTCCAGCAGCGCCGCCATCGACGCCGCCAGCTCGATGCGGGCCAGCGGAGCCCCGATGCAGTAGTGGATGCCCGCGCTGAAGGAGATGTGCGGGTTCTCCTTGCGGGTGAGGTCGAGGCGGTCGGGGTCGGCGAAGACCTCCGGATCGTGGTTCGCGGAGCCGAACAGCATCGCGATCTCCGAGCCCCGCGGGATCACCGTCCCGTCGATCTCGATCTCGTCCAGCACCCAGCGCTCGAACAGCTGCAGCGGGGTGTCGTAGCGCATCAGCTCCTCGATCGCGGACGGGATCAGGGAGTGGTCGGCGCGCAGGGCGGCGAGCTGGTCGGGGTTGCGGAACAGCGCCCACCAGCCGTTGACCGTGGCGTTCACCGTGGCCTCGTGGCCGGCGTTGAGGAGGAGGACCGCCGTGGAGATCATCTCCTGCTCGGTGAGCCGGTCGCCCTCGTCGTGGGCCTCGATCAGGCCGGACATCAGGTCGTCCCCCGGCTCCTTGCGGCGGGCCGCGATCAGCTCCGTGAGGTAGTCCGAGAACTCGACCGACGCACGCACCGCCCGCGCCGCCGTCTCCTCGGACGGGTTCAGCTCGTACATCCCGCAGATGTCCGCCGACCACGGCCGCAGCTGCGCCCGGTCCGACTCGGGGATGCCCAGCATCTCGGCGATCACCGCGACCGGCAACGGCTCCGCCACGTCCGCCAGCAGATCGCCGCCGCCCTTCTCGACCAGCGCCGACACCAGATCCCCGGCCAGCCCCCGCACATACGGCTTCAGTCGCTCCACCGTGCGCGGCGTGAACGCCTTCGACACCAGCCGCCGGATCCTGGTGTGGTCCGGCGGCTCCAGGTCGAGCATCCCGTGGTCGTTGAGGACGTGGAACGGCTCGTGCTCCGGCGGCGGCGCCGTCCGCCCGAACTCCTCGTGGGTGAAACGGTGCTGGTACGTCCGGCCCAGGCGCCGGTCCCGCAGCAGCGCCGAGACGTCCGCGTGGTGCGGCACCAGCCACTGGTTCGTGGGCTCGAAGCGGTGCACCCGGCCCCGGGCACGCAGTTCGGCGTAGGCGGGGTACGGGTCGGCCAGGAACGCCGGGTCCCACGGGTCGAAAGCGAGGTCGGATCGAGCTGCCATGCACGGACGTTAGTCCGCCGTCCCCCTCTGTGACCAGGGGTCTAGAGGGTGCTGAAGTCGGGAAGCGTGACCGAGCCGTCCTCGGCGAGCGGGAACCCGGGGTTGTACGCGACCTCCCAGGCGTGCCCGTCGGGATCGACGAAGGCGCCGGAGTAGAACCCGATCGCGTTGACGGCCGCCGGCTTGGTCACGGTGCCGCCGGCCCGCTGCACCGCCGCGAGCAGCGCGTCGACCTCCCCTTGCGAGCGGACGTTGTGCGCGAGGGCGATCCCGCCGAACCCACCCGCCGGTCCTGGCTCCACACCGCAGTCCCGCGCCAGCTTCTCCCGCCCCCACAGGACCAGTCCCAGGCCGCCCGCCTGGAAGAACACGGTCTCCTCGACCTCCTGCCCGCGCCAGCCCAGGGCCTCGTAGAAAGCCTTGGAACGGGCGAGATCGGAGACTCCCAGCGTGATCAGAGTGATGCGCTGTTCCATGCCCTCACCGTAGCCCCGGCGGCTCAGCCCGGAGTGACCAAGCGCGCCTCGTAGGCGAACACCGCCGCCTGCGTACGGTCGCGCAGGCCCAGCTTCACCAGGATCCGGCTGACGTGGGTCTTGATCGTCGACTCGGCCACCACCAGCCGCTCGGCGATCTCCGCGTTCGACAGGCCCTGGGCGATCAGCACCAGCACCTCCGTCTCCCGCTCGGTCAGGTCCCCGTAGGCCGCGTGCGCGGAGGACATCGCGCGCGGGGCGTCGGACAGCTTCGAGAATTCCGTGATCAGCCGCTTCGTCACCGAAGGCGCGAGCAGCGCCTCCCCGGCCGCCACCACCCGCACCCCGTCGGCCAGCCGGCGGGCCGAGGCGTCCTTCAGCAGGAAGCCGGAGGCTCCCGCACGCAGCGCCTGGTACACGTACTCGTCGAGATCGAAGGTGGTCAGCACCAGCACCTTCGCCGCGCCGTCGGCCGCGACGATCTCCCGGGTGGCCTCGATGCCGTTCAGCTCCGGCATGCGGATGTCCATCAGCACCACGTCGGGGTTGAGTTCCCGTACCCGCTCCACCGCCTCGCGGCCGTTCACGGCCTCGCCGACGACCTCGATGTCCGGCATCGCGTTCAGCAGGACCGAGAAGCCTTCGCGCACCATCATCTGGTCGTCCGCGATGAGCACCCGAATGTTCATCAGCCGTCCTCTGCCGTCACGGCGACCGGCAGGAACACCGTCACCTCATAGCCGCCGTCCTCGGTACGGCCCGCCGTCATCTCCCCGTTCAGCATGGTGACCCGCTCCCGCATCCCGGTGATGCCGTGCCCCGCGCCCGGCGAGGGCTTGAGGAGGGCCGGCGCGGGCGGCGGGCCGTTGACTATGCGCAGGCCCAGGCCGCCGAGGACGTACCCGATCTCGACGCGGGCGCTCGCACCCGGCGCGTGTCTCAGGCTGTTGCTCAGGGCCTCCTGGACGATCCGGTACGCCGACAGCTCCACCCCGGGCGGCAGCTCGCGCACCCCGCCGGTCACCGCCTTCTCCACGGTCAGTCCCGCGTCCCGCACGTTCGCCAGCAGGGCGTCCAGGTCGCCCAGCGTGGGCTGCGGGGCGTCCGGGGCCTCGTAGTCCTCGGCGCGCACGACGCCCAGAACGCGGCGCAGCTCGGTGAGGGCCGCCACCGCGTTCTCCCGGATGGTGGCGAAGGCCCGCTCCAGCTCCGGCGGCGGGTTCTCCACCCGGTAGGGGGCGGCCTCCGCCTGGATGGCGACGACCGACATGTGGTGGGCCACGACGTCGTGCAGCTCGCGGGCGATCGTGGTGCGCTCCTCCAGCAGGGTGCGCCGGGAGCGCTCCTGCGCGGTCTCCGTCTGCTGGGCGGTGACCTCCTGCCTGGCCTCGCGGCGAATGTGCCGGACGGCGACGCAGAGCAGGATCATCGCCGATACGACGAGCATGGGTCCGGTGTTCGTGCCGTAGTAGTAGCCGGGGCCGAATCCGGCCTCCGCCAGGAGGCCGTACGCCGCCGTCAGCGCCCACATCCATGCCGCCGTACGCGGCCGGGTGCGCACGGCCACGACGGTCAGCACCGCCAGATGGCAGGCGAAGGCACCGGGAGCCCACGGCCAGTCGCCCAGGCTTCCGCCGAGCACCGAGACGACCGGGGTGGCGGCCATGGACAGCCAGAAGGCCCCGACGGGGCGCGCCATGGTCAGCAGGACGGGGAGGGCGCAGAGCGGACCGATCAGCAGGGACGGCCCGCCGCCGTCGACACTGCCGATGGCCAGCGTGAGCAGTGCGGCCGCGGTGACCAGGGCGTGCGCCCGCCAGGCCGCGTACTCCCTCAGGCGGCCGGGCAGTCGCCGGGTCAGCGGGCCGTCCACGGGCAGGCGGGACAGCGGGCGGTAGGCGAACGCGTCATGGAACAGGTCCTGCCGCAGCCCGTGCAGGGCATCCGCAGCCAGCCGGAACTCCGGGCTGCGTGGCTTGGCGCCGTCGCCCTTCGGCGGGGTCGGCATCTGGGTCGTCTCGGTCACGTACAGAACGGTAGGCGCACAGTGCTGCCGCGGTCGTCCCCAGTGAGAGGGATTCCTTCGGGTCCCTCTCAGGTACTACGGGTATCACCGCAGGTCGTCGGGTGCCGGGGCGTCGAGGCGCCGGGACGCCAGGTGGCCGCGGCGCCGGGTGGCCGGGGCGCCGGGTCCCGCAGTCCCGGTCCGCTCAGTAACCGGAGGGCCGCACCAGTCCCGACTCGTACGCGAACACCGCCGCCTGCGTCCGGTCCCGCAGCCCCAGTTTCACCAGGATCCGGCCCACATGGGTCTTCACGGTCTGCTCGGCCACGACCAGGCGCTCGGCGATCTCCGCGTTCGACAGGCCCTGGGCGATCAGGGCGAGGACCTCCGTCTCGCGCTCGGTCAGGTCCCCGACACGTTCCTTGAGCGGAGCGCGGGGCCGATTGTCCAGGCGGGAGAACTCGGAGATCAGCCGCCGGGTGATGCCGGGCGCGAGCAGGGCGTCGCCCGCGGCGACCACCCGTACCGCCTCGGCGAGTTGGTCGGCGGAGGCGTCCTTCAGCAGGAAGCCCGAGGCTCCCGCGCGCAGTGCCTCGTACACGTACTCGTCGAGATCGAAGGTGGTCAGCACCAGGACCTTGATGTGCGGTGTGTCGGCGGTGATGCGCCGGGTGGCCTCGATGCCGCCGAGTTCGGGCATGCGGATGTCCATCAGGACGACGTCGGGGGCGAGTTCGGCGACCTTCGCGACCGCGTCGAGTCCGTCGACCGCCTGGCCGATGACCTCGATGTCGGGCTTGGTGTTGAGCAGCACGGTGAATCCCTGCCGGACCATCTGCTGGTCGTCGGCGATCAGTACGCGGATGGGGCTGCTCGTCATGCGGTGCCGTCCTCGATCGGGTAGTTGGCGTGACTGGGATTGTCGGGGACGTAGCCGAGGCCCTCGATGCGCTGGGCCGCGGGAAGGTACGCGCTCACCACATAACCGCCGTCCTTCGACGGGTACGCCGACAGGGCGCCGCCGAGCATCGCGGCCCGCTCCCGCATGCCCAGCAGCCCGTGGCCCGCGCCCTGCGAGGGTGGGGCGGGGAGCTCCGGCCGTGAGTTGGTGATGCGCATGGTCAGCCCGTCGTACTCGTAGCGGACGGCGACGCGGGCGACGGCGCCGGGAGCGTGCCGCAGGATGTTGCTCAGCGCCTCCTGCACGATCCGGTACGCCGAGAGTTCCACGCCGGGCTGGAGCGGGCGGCGCCGCCCGGTGATCTCGACGGTCACGGTCAGGCCGGCGGCGCGGATGTTCTCCACGAGCGCCTCCAACCGGTCGAGGGTGGGTTGGGGAGCGTGCGGGGCGGAGGCGGTGCCGGTCGCGTCGTTGGGGTCCGGGGCGTCGGGGTGTTCCGAGCGCAGGACGCCGAGGACGCGGCGCAGTTCGGTCAGGGCGTCCAGGGCGTTCTGGCGGATGCCCTCCAGGTTCTCCTTCAGCTCGTGGGACGGGTTCTCCACGAGGTGGGGAGCCACCTGGGCCTGGATCGAGATGACGGACATGTGGTGGGCGACGACGTCGTGCAGTTCGCGGGCGATACGGCTGCGCTCCTCCAGGAGGGTGCGGTGCGCCCGTTCCGCCGCGGTGAGGGTCTCCTGTGCGACGAGTTGGGTGCGGGCCTCCTTGCGGCCGCGCAGGGCCGTGCCCACCAGCACGGCCACGGCGAACACGACGACCGCGACGGTGCCGGTGGCGGAGTAGTGCCGGGCACCGATGACGCCCTGGAGGACGAAGGTCGCCAGGCCCGACACCGCGAGGGCCGCGACGGCGTTGCGGGTGGGGACGCGGAGGGCGAGGAGCAGGAAGACGGCGGCATGGGCGATGACCGCGGGGGTGCTCCAGGGCCAGTTGGGGTCGGGCGGTACGACCTCCGGCAGGCGGGGGCGGGCCACCAGGGCGGTGACGATCGTCGCCGCGAGGCTCAGGGCCCAGGCCCGCCCCGGGCGCCACAGGGCGAGGACCAGGGTGAGGCCCTGAGCGAAGCCGGCGAGCAGGCCCTGGGCGGTGGTCAGGCGGTAGCTGACGCTCAGTTCGTTGCCGCCGGCCAGGGAGACGCCGAGGGCGATCCAGAAGGCGATGAGGATGGTCAGCCAGCGGCGCCAGGGCGTGCCGAAGGGCTTGCGCAGGTGCTGGGCCAGGCGGCGTCCGACCGTGGGAGCGGGTGGGAGTGGCCTCTGCGGGGGCCGGGCGCCGTCGGACGTGCGGGACCCCTCCTCTTCGTTCACGTGGTCAACCCTAGGCATGGTGCGGTGCCTTCTTTTCCCGGTTCCGTGGCGTGGGTTGGGAGCGGATCACCCGGGACTTACGGTTCACGGGACGGCGAGGGCCCTGTTCGTAGGGGCGGAACGCCGTCCAGCACAGGGCCAGCGCGGCGGCGAACAGCGGTAGCCAGGCCAGGCGGGCCGCCACCCAGCCGACGTTGTCGGGCAGGGTGTGCAGCCCCGGGAGGTGACCTGCCGTCAGGGCGGCAGCCGTGGTGGCCATCAGGGCCGTCTGGTGCCAGAGGAAGATCGTCATCGCGGAGAGGTTGAGCAGCGCCACCGCCGCCCACAGCAGGGGCCTGCGCATCGCACGGCGCAGTGGCCCGCGCAGGAGCAGCGCCAGTCCGCACTGGGTCAGACCGAAGGTCACGGCGGCCAGTGTCGGCGGGTTGAGGTTGGAGACACCGGCGCCGGGGACGCCGACCATCGACGCCGGGTATCCCCCGGCGGCCACCAGCGCCGCCGTCACCGCGGCGCCCCCGACCAGCAGGATCCAGCCCGCGCGGCGGCGCTCCAACTCGCCCCGGGTCCAGGCCGCGCCCAGGGTGAACGGCACCAGCCAGCCGGCCGCCAGGTTCACCCAGCCGAGCCACGCCGGGGCGCCCAGGCCGAAGCGGAGCAGGTCCACATGGAGGACGACGGCCAGGGGCCAGAGGGGGTGGACGCGCAGGAGGAGGGGCGTCGCCGCGGTGAGCGCCGCGAAGACCAGGAGGAACCACAGGGGGGACAGGGCGAGTTTGAGCAGGGTGTGGACGGTGGCGAGGTCCGTGCCCGTGAGGAGCAGGAGGCCCGATGTCACCGTCCACAGGGTGAGGACGGCCGCCACCGGCTTGAACAGACGGGACAGCCGGGACGTCAGCCACTGTCCGTACGTCGTACCGCGGGCTCGGGCCGAGGCGTGACCTCGGGTCGCCACATGACCGCCCACCAGGAAGAACACCGCGAGAGTCTGGAAGGCCCAGGAGATCGGGGCCAGCCAGGGCATGTGCTGGAGCGGGCTCGCCGTGCGCAGGCCGGTCGCCCCCTTGGCGACCAGCGCGGTGACCAGCCAGTGGCCGAGCACGACGCCGAGGATGGCGAAGGCCCGCAGGGCGTCGACCGCCCGGTCGCGTTCCGCGGGGGTGGCGGCGTCGACGCGGGCGGCGCCCCGGCGTATCCCCTGCCAGGTGCCACGCTCAGCCACGGGTCACCTCCGCGGTCTCGCCCAGGACGATGCGGGTCAGGTTGGCCAGGGACGCCGAGCCGGGCCTGAAGTAGTCGCTGTGGCCGCCCTCGCCCGCCGCGAAGACCCGGGCGCCGAAGGACGGGGACATCGGGTCGGTACCGAAGCCGACGGTGGTGCCGAGCAGGTCGATGCGGATGTGCGGGACCTGCGCGACCCAGTCGTCGCTGCCCCGAGCCGCCCAGACGCGCGCCGTGGTGCGCAGGTCCGCGGCGGTGTCGGACCCGGTACCGGGGCTGCCGATCAGCGCGATGTCGTCGACGTCGAGGTGGGCGGCGGCACGGGCGCAGACCACCGAGCCGTAGGAGTGGCAGAGCAGGGATGTCCGGGGCGGGTGCGGCCGGGTGCCGGTGCGCCCCTTGGGCCCGCCGTCCGGGAGGGCCCGCAGCTGCCGTACGAACTCCCGCAGCTTCGGCGCCGCCTCCTCGGCGCGGCCCGCCGTCGTGACCGTGGTGCTGACGGTGCCCGGCGTCTCGTATCCGAGCCAGGCGACCACCGCGACCCGGGTGCCCCGCGGGGCCTCCTGGACGAGCCGCTCGTGCAGGGCCCGGGCGGCGGTGCGGAACCGGCCGTAGGTGTCGATCGAGGTGTCGGAGCCCGGGACCAGCACCGCGATGCGGTCGGCGTCGGCCAGGTCGCCGAAGACCTCCGTCGCGAGGCCGGCGCCACGGCCGTCGAAGGAGAGGAAGCGGCGGGACGGGTCGGCCATCGCGCGGTCGGCCGCGGCCCGCTCGCGGTCGCCGTGGGCCGCGGCCATACGGGCCGCCTCGGCGGCGTTGGCCCGGTTGGCCGCGTACGCCTCGTCCAGCGTCACCGCCGTCACCGGTGCGAGGGCGGCCGGGGCCGGTGCGGGGATCTCGGGGCGTGCGGCACCGGACAGCGGGACGACAAGGGCTCCGGTGATCAGCGAGGCGAGCAGGACGCGGCGCCATCTGCCGGTGCGGTGGCCCCTGTGCAGGTCATCCGGCTCGTGCGCCCTGCCCGGCCCGCCGCCCGGCCCCTGCTTGCTGCCCGGATCCTGCCCGCCGCCCGGATCCTGCCTGCTGCCCGGATCCTGCCTCCTGCCCGACGCGCCCGCCGCGCCGGCCCCCGTCGTCCGCCCCATGGTCGCTTCCCTCCCGGTCCGCCCGGCCATCGGGCTTGCCTGGATGGGAAATTACGGATGCGGACCCGTCGTCCGCGTCCCGCCAGGGAACTCACCTGCGACGTAGCTCTCAGGTATTACGGGTATGAAAGGGCTGCCGTCACCGCTGCCCGGCCTGCCTTCCTGCCCGAGCCCGCGCCCTCGTGCGGGGCGGCGCCCTCACCAGGCCAGCTGCCCGATCTCCTCCGCCACCACCGCGCACGCGTCGGCCGCCGGGTCGATCAGCGGAAAGTGCCCGACGTCCTCCAGCAACGTCAGCCCGACGACCTCCCCCGCCTTCGCCGCCGCATCCGCGTACGACTCGGCGACCGCCTGCGGCACCACGATGTCCGCGCGGCCCTGCACGAGTGTCGTCGCGATGCCGGTCGGAAGCAGCAGAGCGGGGTCGGCGTACGGCCGACGCTCGGCGAACTTCACGTCGGCGCCCAGGAGTTGGCGTGCGGCGCCACCGCAGACGTCCAGCATGTCGGCGACCGCGAGGTCCGCGATCGGGGCGAGGGCGACCACACCGCGCAGGGACGCCGGGCCGGCGGTGCGCCAGGGTGCGTCCGCGGGAAGGACGTGGCGGGCCGCCCCCCACAGGGCCAGGTGTCCGCCCGCGGAGTGCCCGACGAGCACGGTCCGTCGCGGATCGGCCTGCGGAAGGGCCTCCCGCACCAGCGCCGGCAGCGCGTCCAGCGCCGCGGCGACGTCGTCGAAGGTCGCCGGCCAGCGCCCGGCGACCGGCCCGCCGCCCGCCCCCGACCCCGCCGGCCCCGAAGCACTCCCGCCCGACCCCTGCGCGCTCTCCGCACCCTCCGAGCCCTCCGCGCCCCGCCGGTACTCCACGTTGGCCACGGCGAACCCCCGCCGCGCCAGGAACTCCGCGAACGGCGTCACATGCCGGCGGTCGTAGGGGGCCCGCCACGCCCCGCCGTGCAGGAGGACGACCAGCGGGGCCGCGGCGCCCGGACCCGGCTCGGCGCGCGGGGCGTAGAAGTCGATCACCTGGTCGGGATGGTCACCGTACGAAGCGAGGGCGTCGGGATCGACGGGCGGGTGCGAGAAGGCCGACTTCTCCTCGGCGGCGGCCCGGGCTGCTGCGACGTCGTCCGGCATGCTCCAACCTCTCAGCGACGAAACGGTTTTGGACGGAAGCGGGGGGTGGCGGACCAGGTGGGGATTCGGCCGTTGGCGGGGACGGTACCAGGCCGGTGACATGGGCGGACGCGAGGATGTCACGCTCGGTGAGGGTTAAACGGTTCCATCGTTCCGTTACGCTGGCGGCGCACACCGTACGCGCACCAAGGAGGCTGATATGTCCGCCGAGCCCGGCACCCTGCGTCCCGGGGGGCGTACCGCGCGTGTCCGTGCGGCCGTACTGCGGGCGGCCGGAGACGTGCTGGCCGAGCAGGGGTTCGACAGCCTCGACCTGGCGGACGTCGCCCGGCGCGCGGAGGTGGGCAAGACGACCGTGTACCGGCGGTGGGGCTCGGTGACCGGGCTGGTGGCCGACCTGCTCGCCGACATGGCCGAGCAGTCGCTGCCGCGCGAGGAGACCGGCACGGTGCTGGGGGACCTGCGGGCCAACGCCGCGCTGGTGCAGCGGACGCTTGCGGACCCCCGGCAGGGCGCCCTGTTCCGCGCCGTCATCGCCGCGGCGACCTGCGACGAACGTACGGCGACCGCACTGCGCCGCTTCTACGAGGTGCGGGTCGCGGAGTGGGCGCCGTGCGTGGAACAGGGCGTCGCGAGAGGCGAGTTGCCCGCCGGGACCGACGCCGGGGCGGTCGTACGTGCGGTGTCGGCACCCCTCTACCACCAGTTGCTGACGACGGGCGTGATCCCGGACGCCCCCGCCGCGGAGCGCGCCGCGCGGGCCGCGCACGCGGCTGCCGTGGCGGGGGTGTACACCGTCTAGGTGGTGTCTGCCAATTCCTGCCTGCCACGCGACGCCTGGCACGCACGCTCGCCGCGTGGCCCGCCCTCCGGGCGGACGACGGGAATTGTCAGACACCACCCAGCCCCGGGACCTACGAGGCTCGGCGCAGCACGTCCCCGAGCACCCGCGCCGCCCGCTCCACGTCCGCGAACCCGACGTACAGCGGTGTGAAGCCGAACCGCAGTACATCGGGATGCCGGAAGTCGCCCACGACCCCTCGTTCGATGAGCCGCTTCATGACCTCCTCGGCACCGACGCAGCGCAGGGCCACCTGGCTGCCGCGCCGGTCGTGGGCGGCGGGGGTCACGGACTCGACGCGCCCCTCTTCCACGTACGCCTCGACGCACTCCAGGAAGAAGTCCGTCAACGCGAGGGACTTGGCCCGTACCGCCTCGATCGACACACCGTCCCAGACGTCCAGCGCGGCCTCCAGGGCGAGCATGGACAGGATGTCCGGCGTGCCGACCCGCCCTCGCAGCGCACCCGCCGCCGGCTCGAAGTCACCGCGCATGCCGAAGGGGTCGGCGTGCGAGTTCCAGCCGGGCAGCGGCGAGTCGAAGCGATCCTGGAGATCACCGCGCACATACAGGTACGCCGGTGAACCCGGGCCGCCGTTCAGGTACTTGTACGTGCAGCCGACCGCCAGGTCGACCCCGTGCTCCTCCAGACCCACCGGCAACGCGCCCGCGCTGTGGCACAGGTCCCAGACCGCCACCGCGCCCGCCGCGTGCACGGCTGCGGTGAGGGACGGCAGGTCGTGCAGCCGGCCGGTGCGGTAGTCGACGTGGTTGAGCAGGACGGCGGCCGTACGCTCGCTGAGCGCGCCCGGCACCTCTGCGGGCGTCACCGGCCGCAGCGTACGGCCGGTCATCCGTGCCGCCGACTCGGCGATGTACCCGTCCGTGGGGAACGTCGTCGCGTCGACGAGGATCTCGTCGCGGTCGGACCCTGCCAGCCGTACCGCGCCCACCAGTGCCTTGAAGACGTTGACACTCGTGGAGTCACCCACCACGATCCGGCCGGGTGCCGCGCCGACCAGCGGGGCGATCCGGTCGCCGATCCGCTCGGGCGCGGTCCACCAGCCGCTCTCTTCCCAGGACCGGATGCGCAGCCGGCCCCACTGCCGCCGTACGACGTCCTCGATCCGGCCCGGCACGTTCGCGGGCAGGGCACCCAGGGAGTTGCCGTCGAGGTAGACGACCTCGTCGAGCACGAACTCGGCGCGCTTGCCGGCGAGTTCGTCGGCGGCGTCGAACTTCTCCGCCTTCATGGCCAGTTCGGCCCGCGTGACCAGTTCGGCCTTGACGCGGGGTGCGGCGCCGTCGGTGTCGTGTCCGGTCAGCTCAGACATGGGACCTCGCCGTCCACAGCTCCGGGAACACGTTCTTCTGCGCCCGCTTCTCCAGCCAGGCCACCCCGGCCGAACCGCCGGTACCCGCCTTGGCGCCCATCGCGCGCCGGGTGGCGACCAGATGGTCGTTGCGCCAGCGCCACACCAGTTCCGCGACATCGGTCAACGCCTCTCCCAGGCGCGTGAGTTCGGCGTTCTGGTCGCCGGAGTAGATCGCGGTCCAAGCGGCCTCGACCGCCTCCGACGGCTGGTAGCGCTGCGCGACGTCGCGCTTGAGGACGGCCTCGGGGATCGCGCAGCCGCGCCGGGCGAGGAAGCGCAGCACCTCGTCGTACAGGCTCGGTTCGTGCAGCGCCTTCTCCAGTTCCGCGTGGACGCGCGGTGCGCCGCGGTGCGGGACCAGCATCGACGCGGACTTCTCACCGAGCAGGAACTCCATCCGGCGGTACATCGCCGACTGGAATCCGGAGCCCTCGCCGAGCGCGCTGCGGTAGGCGTTGAACTGGGCGGGCGTGAGCTGCCCGAGCGGCGTCCAGGAGGCGTTCAGCGCCTCCAGCTCCCGTACGGAACGCTTCAGGGCGTCGATCGCCACGCCGACGCGGTCCTCGCGCAGGGCGCGGGCGGCGGTCTCCCACTCATGGACGATGACCGTGAACCACAGCTCCATCACCTGGGTCGTGACCAGGAAGACCATCTCTCCGGGGTCGTCGGAGAGGGTGTGCTGGAGGTGGGTGAGTACGTCTGCCTTGACGTAGTCCTCGTACGGCGTGGTGCCCGCGAAGTCGAGATTCGGGGTCTCGGGCTCCTGGGTCTCCGCGGACGTGTCCTTGGCCTGGTGAGCCGGCTGGGACATCGCTGTCTCCTGTGTAACTCCGGGTAGCGGTCCGCCCTGCCGTTATCGGCAAAGGGGCCCCGGTCCCCACTCGGCATCCTCAGGGATCGCCCCGGACATCGCAAGGCCCGCCCTGGTCACACCGCCGGGGCGGGCCGCTGTCACGATCCGGCTAGCCCAGCGTCTGGGCCGCCGTCGGTGAGGAGTCCTTCAGGAACTGCGAGCAGCGCTCGTACTCCTCCTGCTCGCCGATCGCCCCCGCGGCGCGGGCGAGGGCGTGCAGCGCGCGCAGGAAGCCGCGGTTCGGCTCGTGCTCCCAGGGGACCGGGCCGTGGCCCTTCCAGCCGTTGCGGCGCAGGGAGTCCAGGCCGCGGTGGTAGCCCGTACGGGCATAGGCGTACGACTCCACGACGCTGCCCCGCTCGAACGCGTCGTCGGCCAGCTGGGCCCAGGCCAGCGAGGACGTCGGGTACTTCGCGGCGACATCGGCCGGGGCGGTACCGCCGGCGAGCAGCTCGCGCGGCTCGGGGTCGTCGGGGAGGTGGGTCGGGGGCGGGCCCCCGAGGAGGTTTTCGTGAATGGCCATGCTTCCCAGTCTGTCCTATGGGGCAGCGGGCCCCTTGATCACGCCAGTAGGGTCGTGCCGTGCCTAACGAACACATCACGCTGACCGCGGGCGACGCGGAGGTGGACGTGCTGCCGCAGAACGGCGGTCGGGTCGGGGGGCTGCGCGTCGGCGGAACGGAGTTGTTGCGGCAGGGCGAGCGGTTCGGGTGCTTCCCGATGGTTCCCTGGTGCGGGCGGATCCGGGACGGCCGGTACCTGGACGGCGCCGTGGTGCGGCAGATGCCGCTCAACGCCCCGCCGCACGCCATCCACGGCACCGCCCGCGACGGCGCCTGGAAGGTCGCCCGGGTCACCGGCGACGAGGCGGTCATCACGTACGACCTGGTCGAGCCCTGGCCCTACCCCGGCCGCGTCACCCAGATCGTGCGCCTCGCCGGGGACAGCCTCACCCTCACCATGTCCGTCGAGACGTACGAGACGTCCTTCCCGGCCCAGATCGGCTGGCACCCCTGGTTCAACCGCAACCTCGGCGGAGAGGACGTACGGCTCGACTTCACCCCCGCCTGGCAGGAGGAGCGCGGCGACGACCACCTGCCCACCGGCAACCGTATCGACCCACGGCCCGGCCCCTGGGACGACTGCTTCGGCATGCCCGGCGGAGTCGACGTCACCCTCACCTGGCCGGGGCAGCTGGAGCTGAAGGTGGCCGCCCGGGAGGAATGGGTCGTGATCTACGACGAGCAGGACGCCGCCGTGTGCGTCGAGCCGCAGACCGGCCCGCCCAACGGCCTGAACAGCATGCCCCGCCTGGTCACGCCCCTGGAGCCGCTTGAGGCCACCACCGTCTGGAGCTGGCGGCGCCTCTAAGCTGGGCGGCATGACTGACGTACGCGGCGAGCTGCTGCAGCAGATCAAGGACAAGGCCGTGGTGCACGGCAAGGTGACCCTGTCTTCGGGTCTGGAAGCCGACTACTACGTCGATCTTCGGCGCATCACCCTGGACGGGGAGGCCGCCCCGCTGGTCGGGCAGGTGCTGCTCGACCTGACCGCCGACCTGGAGTTCGACGCGGTGGGCGGGCTCACCATGGGCGCCGACCCCGTCGCCGCCGCCATGCTGCACGCCGCCGCCGCGCGCGGGAAGCGACTGGACGCCTTCGTCGTCCGCAAGGCCGCCAAGGCGCACGGGCTGCAGCGCCGGGTGGAGGGGCCGGACATCGCCGGCCGGCGCGTGCTGGTGGTCGAGGACACCTCCACCACCGGCGGCTCCCCGCTCGCCGCCGTCGAGGCCGTGCGCGAGGCGGGCGCCGAGGTCGTCGCCGTGGCGACCATCGTCGACCGGGCCACCGGCGCCGCCGAGAAGATCCAGGAGGGCGCGGGAGTGCCGTACCTGTTCGCCTACTCCAAGGACGAGCTCGGCCTCGACTGACCTGGTCCCGGCGGCCATCCGTCTCGGCTGGTGACAGGCGCTCGGAGCATCCCGGTTCGTCTGGAAAGATGGGCGCCGACGACGACGTCACACCTCCCAAGGTCTAGGTCAGGGCCGTAAGAAAAACGCAGTAACGCAGTACGTCAACCCGCACACTCAAGGAGCGGACAGATGCCCATCGCAACCCCCGAGGTCTACAACGAGATGCTCGACCGGGCGAAGGCAGGCAAGTTCGCCTACCCGGCCATCAACGTGACCTCCTCCCAGACCCTGCACGCGGCCCTGCGCGGTTTCGCGGAGGCGGAGAGCGACGGCATCATCCAGATCTCCACGGGTGGCGCCGAGTTCCTGGGCGGTCAGCACAGCAAGGACATGGTCACCGGCGCCGTCGCCCTGGCCGAGTTCGCGCACATCGTCGCCAAGAAGTACGACGTCACCGTCGCCCTGCACACGGACCACTGCCCGAAGGACAAGCTCGACGGGTACGTACGCCCGCTGCTGGCCGTGTCGGAGGAGCGTGTCGCCCGCGGCGAGAACCCGCTCTTCCAGTCGCACATGTGGGACGGCTCGGCCGAGACCCTCGCCGACAACCTCTCCATCGCGCAGGAGCTGCTGGAGCGCGCCCGCGCTGCGAAGATCATCCTTGAGGTCGAGATCACCCCGACCGGCGGCGAGGAGGACGGTGTCACGCACGAGATCAACGACTCCCTCTACACCACCGTCGACGACGCCATCCGTACGGCGGAGGCCCTGGGCCTGGGCGAGAAGGGCCGCTACCTGCTGGCCGCCTCCTTCGGCAACGTGCACGGTGTGTACAAGCCGGGCAACGTCGTCCTGCGTCCGGAGCTGCTGAAGGAGCTCAACGAGGGCGTCGCCGCCAAGTTCGGCAAGGCGTCCCCGTTCGACTTCGTCTTCCACGGCGGCTCCGGCTCCACCGAGCAGGAGATCGCGACCGCGCTGGACAACGGCGTCGTCAAGATGAACATCGACACCGACACGCAGTACGCCTTCACGCGTCCGGTGGCGGCCCACATGTTCCAGAACTACGACGGCGTCCTGAAGGTCGACGGCGAGGTCGGCAACAAGAAGACCTACGACCCGCGCACCTGGGGCAAGCTCGCCGAGGCGTCCATGGCCGCGCGCGTCGTCGAGGCCTGCTCGAACCTGCGCTCGGCCGGTACGAAGATCAAGTAACCGACGGCTCCACAGCCGTCTTCCGCGAGCCGGGTGCCACAGCACCCGGCTCGCTGTATACCTGGGGGCATGCCCGACGTCCGGCTGGCCTCACCGCAGGGCAGGTGGATCCTGCTCACCACCGTCCTCGGCTCCAGCATGGCGATGCTGGACTCGACCGTCGTCAACATCGCCCTCCCGCGCATCGGCCGCGACCTGGACGCCGACCTCGCCGCGCTGCAGTGGACGGTCAACGCGTACATGCTCACGCTGGCCGGGCTGATCCTGCTGGGCGGGTCGCTGGGGGACCGGTACGGACGCCGCAGGATCTTCGTCGTGGGGGTCGTCTGGTTCGCGGGGGCCTCCTTGCTGTGCGGCATCGCCCCGAACGCCGGGGTGCTCATCGCCGCCCGGGCGCTCCAGGGCATCGGCGGGGCGCTGCTCACACCGGGGTCCTTGGCCCTGATCCAGGCGTCCTTCCATCCCGACGACCGCGGACGGGCGGTCGGCCTGTGGTCGGGGTTCGGGGGCATCGGCGCGGCGGCCGGCCCGTTCCTGGGCGGCTGGCTGGTGGACGGCCCGGGCTGGCGCTGGATCTTCCTCCTCAACGTCCCCCTCGCACTGCTCTGCGTCCCCGTCGCGCTGCGCCATGTCCCCGAGTCGGGGGACGGACGCAAGCACGGCCGCTTCGACGTGCTCGGCGCGGCACTGGGCGCCCTGTCCCTCGCCCTGGTGACGTACGCACTGATCGAGGCGGGCACCGGTTCCCTCGCCGTCGTCCTCACCGCGGTCGCGGGTGTGGCCGCGGGCGTCGCCTTCGTCGTCGTCGAGAAGCGCCGCCCCGACCCGATGATGCCGCTCGACATCTTCGCGTCCCGCCAGTTCACGGCGGTCAACCTCGTCACTCTCTGCGTGTACGCGGCTCTCGGCGGCTTCTTCTTCCTCGCCGCGCTCCAGCTCCAGGTCGTCTCGGGCTACTCGGCCCTCGGCGCCGGTACGGCACTGCTCCCGACCACTGTCCTGATGCTGCTGCTCTCCGCCCGCTCCGGCGCCCTCGCCGACCGGATCGGCCCGCGCATCCCGCTCACCGTCGGGCCCCTGTTGTGCGCGGCCGGGATGCTGCTGATGCTGCGCGTCGGCCCGGACGCCTCGTACGTCACCGACGTACTCCCCGCCGTGCTCGTCCTCGGCCTCGGCCTGGTCACCCTGGTCGCTCCGCTGACCGCCACCGTCCTCGCCTCGGTGGACGTCGCGCGGGCGGGTCTGGCCAGCGGCATCAACAACGCGGCGGCCCGCGCGGCCGGTCTGGTCGCCGTGGCGGCGCTGCCGCTGCTCACCGGGATGGGCGCGGAGGCCTACCGTTCACCGGACGCCTTCGACGACGCGTTCGGCCGGGCGATGCTCCTGTGCGCGGGCGCACTGGTGGCCGGAGCGCTGCTCGCCTTCGCGACGGTCCGGCGCCCGCCGCCGGACTGCACACGCCCCGAGTGCCGCACACACGGCGGCGTGACGGCACCGCCACTGGAGGGACGACCGGTGCGACGACGGGTGCCGTAGCCACGGACATACTGAGCATTTGCTCACCGGCGGGGCGAAGGGCTGTCAGCGTCTCCGCCGCAGCATGCGCCCCACCACGATCGCCGACGCGAAGACCAGCGCCGCCGCAGGTGCGGCCCACCGCAGCGTGGAGCTGGGGACGACCGTCTGCGGGGCGGGGACCGGCGCATAACGCCCTCGTGGGGGCGCGTGGTCCACTTCCTCCGCGCTGCGGCCGATCATCGTCCGGCGGGCGTGGGCCGCCTCGGCGACGGGCGGTTCCTCCTCGGGGTCGCTGTCGGGGTCTGTCCTGGGTTCCTGCTCCCCCGGCGACGGCTCCGGCGACGACGGCGGTACCCCGGCGTCGAAGACGGACTCCGGCGCCGGCGCGTCGTCCGCGTCCGGCGTCGTCTCGAAGTCGCTGGTCACCCGAGTCTCGAACTCTCCAGGTGCCAGGCCCTCCTCCGTGGCCTCCGACGAGTCCCCGGACTCGTCCGGGCCCGGCTCCGACGGCCCCTGCTCACCCGCCGCCGCCCCCAGGTTCTCCGCGAAACGGTTCAGCAGGCGCGTCACGGCCGTCCCGACCGCATCCCCCGGCAGTTCCGACACCCGCCCGTCCGCGGAGGCCGACCCCTCGAACCGCACCGTGGTGCCACCGTCCGCGTCCAGCAGCCGCAGCACGAGCGCGAGCTTGACCGAGCCGGTGCCGCGCGCCTCGGTCGCGTCGCCCTCCATGGCGTACGCTCCGTCGTCCTGCGCGGTGAGCCGTACGAGCCCCCGGTAGGTGATGGTGTGACCGCCGATGCGCACCTTCAGCCGCCCCGCGACGGGCTCGGCGCCGGCGTCCTGCTGGAGCCCGGGGACCGCCCGGGCGACCCGCACGGGATCGGCCAGCACCTCCCTGAGCCGCTCGGCCGGAACCGGAACGAACACGTCATGCTCCATGCTGAGCGAGCCTACCCAGCATGGCGTGAACTGCACCCCCACATCCGGCGATTCTCACCGCCCGCCGCCACACCGGGCGTATCCTCGCCGGCCCCTCAGTACCGCGGATGCACCAGCGTCGACACCCCCGCCCCTGCGATCCGCATCCCCTCCGCCGCCCGCGCCGCCGCCGAAAGCCCCTTCCGCGTCAAGGTCCCCGACCGCGGCGCCCCCTCCCCCGCGGGGAGCCGCAGTGCCGGTCGTTCTCCTGGGCCGGCCAGGACGAACCCCCAGTCGCGCGGGGCTCGGGTCCGGACCGTCGAGCGGTCGGGGCCGGGGGTGAAGCCCGCGTCGCCGCCCGTGACGCGGTACGGGACGGTGCCCAGACCCGCCGCCCGCAGGGTCCTCTCGACCGTCCAGAAGACGCGGGGGCTGGAGGACACCGGCCCGGCGTGGACCGCGAGCCGGCCGTGCGGGGTCAGGGCACGGCCGACGAGGCCGTAGAACTCCTGCGAGTACAGCTTCGTGCCGGCGGTGATGCCGGGGTCGGGCAGGTCGGAGACGATGACGTCGTACGTCGCCGGCGGCGCCGCCCGCAGCCAGTGGAAGGCGTCGTCCGTCATGACGTGGACGCGGTTGTCGTCGTACGCGTGGCCGTTGAGCCCGGACAGCGCGGGGTCGCGGCGGGCCAGCCGCACCACCTCGGCGTCGACCTCGACGACATCCACCCGGTGCACCCCGGGATGGCGCAGCACCTCGCGCGCGGCCAGCCCGTCACCACCGCCGAGGATCAGCACCCGGCTGCGCTCGCCGCTCATCGCGGGGTGGACCAGCGCCTCGTGGTAGCGGCGTTCGTCGCTGCCGCTGACACGCAGGCGGCCGTCGAGGAAGAGGTCGAGGGGGCGGCCGTGCGTGCCGCCGGTGATGACGACCTCCTGGAGTTCGGTCCGGATCGCCACGCGGACGTCCCACCCGTACACCGCGTGCCGTGCCGCCCGTTCGAAGTCGTCCACGAGTACGGCGGCCGAGGCGAGGACGCCGAGCACGGCGACGTTGGCGGCGACCAGCAGCCAGCGGGCGCGGCGGGTGAGGTCCCCGCGGAAGAGGCCGAGGACGAGCGCGCCGCCCACGACGGCGTTGACGGCGCCGGTGATCAGGGCCGCGCTCAACTGGCCCAGCAGGGGCAGCAGGAGGAAGGGGAAGGCGAGGCCGCCGACGAGCGCGCCGACGTAGTCCGCGGCGAACAGGTCCGCCACGGCGCCGCCGGCGTCCTGCCGTCGGATGCGCTGGATCAGCTCCATCAGGAGCGGCACTTCGGCCCCGATCAGCAGGCCGATGATGAGGGAGAAGGCGACGAGCAGGCAGCGGGGCCCGTTGGCCCACATCCCGCCCCAGTCTCCGGTCCACGCGAAGACGGCGTACAGGGCGAGCGCGCTGCACCCGCCGACCAGGGCGAGGACGGCCTCGATGGCACCGAAACCGGCCGCGGCGAGCGGACGCAGGCGCTTGGCGACGAGGGAGCCGATGCCCATCGCGAAGACCATGACGGACAGGACCACGGAGGCCTGGGTGACCGAGTCGCCGATCAAGTACGAGGCGAGTGCGACCAGTTCGAGTTCGTACACGAGTCCGCAGGCGGCGCAGACGAAGACGCCCGCGAGGACCAGGAACCGCCCGGTGCCCGGGCGGACCGGAAGCCGCGCGCGACCGCCCCGGTGCGCCGGAGTGCCGGGTGGGGCGGGGGCCTGCGGTTCGATCACGCTGCCGACGGTACGTTACGGTTGCGGCACGCTTCGTCACCCACACGTGTGGTGTTGCGGCGGCGGACGTTTGCAGTCGGCCGAGGACGATCGCCGGTCGGCGGCTCGTCCGGGCGTCCCTACGCCTTGACCGGCCGAGGAGCCGCGGGTCTGCGCACCCCCACCCTCGTCCTGGTCGCCACCAACTGCCCGTCCTGCGGGTACGCGTGCCACGTCCGCCAGTGGACCTGCCCCTCGTGGTGCTGGGCCAGCAGCGCGGTGAAGGCGTGCGGGCTGCCGGGGAACACGCCGGCAAGGCCGTGCGGGTGGTCGGCGACCAGCGCCAGCAACTCCTGTGCACGACCGGCGAACTGACCCGGCGACAGCTTCTCCACCCGGGCCGCGAACTCGTACTCCCAGTCGTCCGCCCGCTTGGCCACGCCGAGCGGCAGCGGTGTGCTGCTGCCGGGCATGCAGGCCACCGTCTCCGAGCAGTCGCCCCGCTCCTCCTCCAGCAGCACCTGGTGGGACGCGCCGAGCAGGCGCAACTGGAGTTTGGCACCGGTCAGTTCGAGGTCCAGGGTGGCCAGGGCGGGCAGCGGCTCGCGCCCCAGGGCCCAGGCGAGATCGGCCGCGCGCGTGTCGGTGTAGGCGGTGTTCAGGGTCGTGAGCATGGATCCGCTCCGCAAGCACACAAGGAAAGGGGAGGTGTCGGTCCCCGGCGAACCCGGCCGACACCGGGAGATCGGCCCGGTCAGCCCAGTCGGCCGGTCAGATGGGTGTCCGCGGGACGTCCGAGGGGCTGCGTTGGTGGGTGTCAGGGAATCATGAACTGTGGCGCCGCCACAGCATTTTTACCCAAGTTCGTGGGCTTTCCATCCCTCAGAGGGCTTATCAGCTCACCTGTTCAACTCCGGCGTGCGCCGACCCGAACGAGGCGTGCGCCGGAGCGCACCAGGCCCACCGAGAGCCCCGGGGAACAGCACAGCGGGGCCGGTCGGGCACCGGCCCCGCTCGGTACGGATGCGGTTCCCCCTTCCGGGGAGCTCAGCTGCCCCGTGTCAGCTGCCTCCCCCACCGCATCCGCCCCCGCCGCCACCGCCGCAGGACGACCCACCGCCGCAGGACGACCCACCGCCGCCGCAGGACGAGCCGCTGCCTCCGCTGCTCGCCCACCAGCTGCTGCCGCCGCTGTCGTGCGAGCGGCCCCTGCGGCTGTGCGAGCGCTGGGCCGGACGTCCACCGCTGCGGACGATGGACACGAAGATCACGGTGAACACGACTGCGACCAGCACCACGACAATGGCTGTAACCATGGCGTCAGCCCCCTTCCGATCCCCCGAAGCGGACCGAGGCGTCCCCCGTGGGCGCCTCCCGCTCGGTGCGTGCGAGGGAGATGCCCGGCCCTCTCGCGGCCCAAAGCAGAGTTGAGGAACTCCAGAGCTTGGGCGCAGGATGACCGGCATGACCTCCAGTCCCCGCCCCCTGCTGAACCGCCGGCTCGCCGAGTTCGGGACGACGATCTTCGCGGAGATGTCCGCGCTGGCCCTGCGGACCGGGTCCATCAACCTGGGCCAGGGCTTCCCCGACACCGACGGCCCCGAGGAGGTCCGCGAGGCCGCCGTGCGGGCGCTGCGCGACGGCCGCGGCAACCAGTACCCGCCGGGCCCGGGCGTCCCCGAGCTGCGCACCGCGATCGCCGCCCACCAGGAGCGGCGCTACGGCCTGTCGTACGACCCCGACGGCGAGGTCCTGGTCACCGCGGGCGCCACCGAGGCCATCGCGGCGGCGCTGCTCGCGTTGCTGGAGCCGGGTGACGAGGTGATCGCCCTGGAGCCGTACTACGACTCGTACGCGGCGTGCATCGCGATGGCGGGCGGGACGCGGGTGCCGGTGACCCTGCGGCCGGGCGGCTCGGACACCGACCGGCGCTTCCGGCTCGACCTCGACGAGTTGCGCGCCGCCGTCACGGACCGCACCCGCCTGCTGCTGATCAACAGCCCGCACAACCCGACGGGCACGGTCCTCACCCGCGCGGAGCTGGCCGTGATCGCCGAGCTGGCCGTCGAGCGGGACCTGCTCGTGGTGACGGACGAGGTGTACGAGCACCTGGTCTTCGACGACGCCGAGCACCTGCCGCTCGCCACGTTCCCGGGGATGCGGGAGCGGACGGTGACCATCGGGTCGGCGGGCAAGACGTTCTCGTTCACGGGCTGGAAGGTCGGCTGGGTGACCGCGCCGTCCGGCCTGGTCACCGCCGTTCGCTCCGCCAAGCAGTACCTGACGTACGTCTCGTCGGGGCCGTTCCAGTACGCGGTCGCGGAGGCGCTGGCCCTGCCCGACAGCTACTTCGCGGACTTCCGCGAGGACATGCGGACCAAGCGGAACCTGCTGGTGTCGGGGCTGGCGGAGGCGGGCTTCGGGGTGTTCAGGCCGGCGGGCACGTACTTCGTCACCACCGACATCCGCCCCCTCGGCGAGCGGGACGGCGTCGCCTTCTGCCGCGCGCTGCCCGAGCGGGCCGGGGTGGTCGCCATTCCGAACGCGGTCTTCTACGACCACCGGGAGGAAGGGGCGCCGTTCGTGCGGTTCGCGTTCTGCAAGCGCACGGAGGTGCTGGAGGAGGCCGTGAAGCAGCTCAGGGCGGCGTTCTAGCTACTCCGGGATGCCCGCGGGCCCGACCGTCCGCCGGCCCGCCGAGCCGTCCACAGCCTGTGGACGGGGGCCTCTACGGCGAGAGCCCGGCCCAGGCGTCCGGCCGTTCCGACCGGGCGCCCTGGGCCGGGCTCTCCCTCACCCGCGGCGCGGCTCCGGTCGTGATCGCCGGTACGCCGCCGTGGGCACGTGCGCTACGAGGACTACTCCTCGTCGTCCTCGGGCTTCTCCGCGTCGTTGATCTCCTGCTCCAGACCGAGCTGCTCGACGAGCCACTTGTCGAACTCGATGGCGGCCCGCACCCAGCTGACCGTCGACGAGACGAAGTGCTCCAGGCTCACGCCGGTGCCGATCAGCATCTGCGCCTCGCCGATGAGGCGGACGGTGCCGTCGTCGTGGGTGTGGCTGTAGACCTTGGGCCACAGGGTCCGGCGGTTCCAGTCGTCGATCGACTCCAGGAGCTGGGGCTTCTCGTCGATCTTGTGGGGCCGGTCGTAGAACGTCCGCACCGAGAAGACCTGCTGGTCACCCTCGCCGCGGAACATGAAGTACGTACGGAACTGCTCCCACGGCGCCGCGAGGTCACCCTCGTCGTCGACGACGTACTTCAGCTCCATCTGGTCGAGGAGCTGCTTCACGAGGTCCTGATCCGGGATTACGGGGCCGGGCGGAGGCCCGGGCTGCGGCTGCTGGCCCCCGAAGTTCGGAATCGAGGACGGGTCGATGCTCACCGTGATTTTCCCTTCGTACGGATCCCGCCATCCTCCCTCATCCGGGGAGGGGGGTGGCAAGCCCGGACGGCCCTGTCAGCCGTGGGCTGACTCGATCCGGTGATCGAGTCGGGTACCCGGTGCACCGGGTACCCGGACATCACAGGGTCTTGCCGGTTTCCGGCCCCACGATCAGGCCGTCCCCGAAGGCGTCGACCCGGACCGTGTCGCCGTCCTTGACCTCGCCGGAGAGGATCTCCTTGGCGAGGCGGTCGCCGATGGCGGTCTGGACGAGGCGCCGCAGAGGGCGGGCGCCGTAGGCCGGGTCCATGCCCTCGTCGGCGAGCCAGGCCAGGGCCTCGTCGGTGACCTCCAGGGTGAGGCGGCGTTCCGCGAGCCGCTTGGCCAGGCGGTCGATCTGGAGGCGGGCGATGCGGCCCAGCTCGTCCTTGGTCAGGGCGGAGAAGACCACCAGGTCGTCGAGCCGGTTGAGGAACTCCGGCTTGAAGGAGGCGCGGACCACCTCCAGGACCTGCTCCTTCTTCTCCGCCTCGGTCCTGATCGGGTCGACGAGGAACTGGCTGCCCAGGTTCGACGTCAGCACCAGGATCGCGTTGCGGAAGTCGACCGTACGGCCCTGACCGTCCGTCAGCCGACCGTCGTCCAGCACCTGGAGGAGGATGTCGAAGACCTCCGGGTGCGCCTTCTCGACCTCGTCGAGGAGCACCACGCTGTACGGCCGCCTGCGCACCGCCTCCGTGAGCTGGCCGCCCTCCTCGTAGCCGATGTAGCCGGGAGGCGCGCCGACCAGCCGGGCCACGGTGTGCTTCTCGCCGTACTCGGACATGTCGATGCGGACCATCGCCCGCTCGTCGTCGAAGAGGAAGTCGGCGAGGGCCTTGGCGAGTTCGGTCTTGCCGACGCCGGTCGGGCCGAGGAAGAGGAAGGAGCCGGTCGGGCGGTCCGGGTCGGCGATGCCGGCGCGGGTGCGGCGCACGGCGTCGGACACGGCCCGCACCGCCTCCGTCTGCCCGATGAGCCGCTTGCCCAGCTCGTCCTCCATGCGCAGCAGCTTCTGCGTCTCGCCCTCCAGCAGGCGGCCGGCCGGGATGCCGGTCCAGGCGGCGACGGTGTCGGCGATGTCGTCCGAGCCGACCTCCTCCTTGACCATCGTGGACTTGGCGGCCTCCTCCTCGGCCTGCGAGGCGGCCTCCAGGTCCCGCTCCAGGGCCGGGATCTCGCCGTAGAGCAGCTTGCTGGCGGTGTCGAAGTCGCCGTCGCGCTGGGCACGTTCGGCCTGTCCGCGTGCCTCGTCGAGGCGTTCCTTCAGTTCGCCGACCCGGTTGAGGGACTGCTTCTCCTTCTCCCAGCGGGCGGTGAGGCCGCGCAGTTCCTCCTCCTTGTCGGCGAGGTCGCGGCGCAGCCGCTCCAGGCGCTCCCGGGAGGCGGGGTCGGTCTCCTTCTCCAGCGCCAGCTCCTCCATCTTCAACCGGTCGACGGAGCGCTGGAGTTCGTCGATCTCGACGGGCGAGGAGTCGATCTCCATGCGGAGCCGGGAGGCGGCCTCGTCGACCAGGTCGATGGCCTTGTCGGGCAGGAAGCGGGAGGTGATGTACCGGTCGGAGAGCGTCGCGGCGGCGACGAGCGCGCTGTCCGCGATCTGCACCTTGTGGTGGGCCTCGTAGCGCCCCTTGAGCCCGCGCAGGATCGCGATGGTGTCCTCGACGGTCGGCTCGGCGACCAGCACCTGCTGGAACCGGCGCTCCAGGGCGGGGTCCTTCTCGATCCGCTCCCGGTACTCGTCGAGGGTCGTGGCGCCCACCATGCGCAGCTCGCCGCGCGCGAGCATCGGCTTGAGCATGTTCCCGGCGTCCATGGCGGAGTCGCCGCCGGCCCCGGCGCCGACCACCGTGTGCAGTTCGTCGATGAAGGTGATGATCTGCCCGTCGGAGTCCTTGATCTCGGCCAGGACCGTCTTCAGGCGCTCCTCGAACTCGCCGCGGTACTTGGCCCCGGCGACCATCGCCCCGAGGTCGAGCGCGACGAGCCGCTTGTCCTTGAGCGACTCGGGCACGTCGCCCTTGACGATCCGCTGGGCGAGCCCTTCGACGACGGCGGTCTTGCCGACGCCCGGCTCGCCGATGAGGACGGGGTTGTTCTTGGTGCGGCGGGACAGCACCTGCACCACCCGCCGGATCTCCTGGTCCCGCCCGATGACGGGGTCGAGCTTGCCCTCCCGCGCGGCGGCCGTGAAGTCGGTGCCGAACTTCTCCAGGGCCTTGTACTGCCCCTCGGGGTCGGCCGTGGTCACCCGGCGCCCGCCGCGCGCCTTCTGGAAGGCGTCCAGCAGCTTCTTCGCGCCGGCCCCCTGCTGGGTGAGCACCTCGCCGGCCGGGCCGCCCTTGGCGGCGATGCCGATGAGGAGGTGCTCGGTGGAGAGGTACTCGTCGCCGAGGTCCTTTGCCCGCGCCTGGGCGTCCGCGATGACAGCGAGCAGCTCCCGGTTGGGTTGCGGGGGTGCGACGGTGGACCCGGTCACGCTGGGCAGGGCGGCGAGCGCCTTCTCCGCGCCCGCGCGCACGGCCGCCTGGTCGGCGTCCACGGCGGCCAGCAGGTCGATGATGTTCTCGTTGTCCTGCCCCTGAAGCAGAGCGAGGAGCAGGTGGGCCGGGGTGAGGTCCGGGTGCCCCTCGGTCACGGCCCGGTTGCTGGCCGCGTTGATCGCGTCTCGGCTCCTGTTGGTCAGCTCTGCGTCCACGTGTCCGTTCTCCTCCTGGCGTCAGCTTGCCCAGTACTGACTGAGTCAGCGTACACAAAGTTGAGTCTATTCCGCTCAAGGTAGGAGCGGGAGATGTACGACGGTCCGCCAGGGCTTAGGGTCCGCCCATGGCCGCATACCCCCAGGACCCCGGCGCACCCGACGCGCCCTACCTCGCCTTCTGGCAGGAAAAGCATCTGTGCACCCTGACGACCCTGCGCCGGGACGGCACCCCGCACGTGGTGCCCGTCGGAGTCACATACGACCCCGAGGCACGGTTGGCTCGGGTGATCGCGAGCAAGTCGAGCGCGAAGGTGGGCCATGTACTCGCCGCGGGAGAGGACGGGGCACGGGTCGCGGTCTGTCAGGTGGACGGCCGGCGCTGGGCGACGCTGGAGGGAGTGGCCCGCGTCCGGAACGAGCCGGAGCTGATCGCCGAGGCGGAGCGGCGCTACGCGGAACGCTACGGGCGGACGCCGCGCCCCAATCCCGACCGGGTGGTGATCGAGATCGCATTGCGACGGGCGATGGGGAAGGGGTGAGAGGGGTGACCCGGCTTCCGCGTGGCCGGATACCGGTCGCCCGGTTTCGGCCACCCCCGTAACCGTCGGATACAGGGACATGTCGCCTGAAAACTGCAGCGGCGTCACCGTGTTCAGGTCACGGTGACGCCGCTGCGGGGGGAAGCACCTGAGCGATCTGTTACGACGGGGGAATCGCGTCAGGCACTGCGGGGGGTGGCTGAAATGGTCCTAGCGGTCGGAGCGTCCGCCTCCACCAGGCGGTGGTCGCGCTGGTCGAGGTTCACGAAGATCATTCCGTACCGGATGGCGCACCGCACGGGCTGCGGCGCCCCCCGAGGCCGCCGCAGACACCGGTACGCCCGTACGTCCTCCTCGTCGTCCCGCGTGACGACGACCGGCTCACCGAAGACGGTCACCATCAGCGAGTCACCGGGGTGGGGGATCGCGGTGACCAGGTCGATGAAGTGCCAGCCGGAGCGGTAGGCGGTGGCCATCTCGCGGCGGAAGGAGCGGTCGTCGGGTGGGGTGGTCACGTCAGCTCCCCGCTCCCTCGGTCTCGGACGTAATCGGCCACACACTGTCCGACAGGACGTGAGCCTCGGACGCGGCCGCGCCCGGCCAGACGCTGTCCGCCAGGACGTGAGTCGCGGCGCTCGCCGGCCAAACACTGTCCTTCGCCCGACTGTCGCCCTTCGTACCGGAGAGGCCACTTGCGGTTCCGACGGCCACGACGGCGGAGAAGATGGCGACAAGCACCGAGCGAAGCATTTTGTTACGCATAGTCGGCTTCGTCCTCACTTGAAGGTCCCCTCTTCCCCCGTCGAGTAAGACGATGGCTCATTCGGGCACTTCATGGCCACACGATCGGTGCATCATGTTCCTGCATGTTCAGGACCCTGGGGGGTGGAGATTTGGGGACTAATCAGACTAAAGCGACACATCCCCATGCGGTGACCGAGTTGTGTCGGGAAGGCAGCCGACTTTACGCAAACGCCATCCGCGCGGGACGTATCTCCCGAGCGGACGCGGAAACGGCTCCCTGCTTGGAGGAACTCTCCCTTCTGCACCCGGATCCGGACGACCCGAGCTGGCTGCGACCAGTGCCTCCGGCGGTCGCGCTCGCCCAGCGGCTCAGCCCGCTGGAGCACGAGATCACCGAGCGCCGACGGTTGTCCATCGAACTGTCCGACGTTTTCGCGCCGTTCATGGCCCTCAGCACCCAGGCGACCACCAGTGACTCGATCACGGTGCTGGAAGGCAGCGACCGGATCAACGCGGCGCTCAACCTCGCCACCGCCCAGTGCCAGACCGAGATGCTCACGGTGCAGCCGAGCGGCCACCGGCCCGAGCGCAGCCTCATCCAGGGGCTCGAACGCGACCGGCCCCTGATCGAACGCGGGGTGCGCATCAGGACTCTCTACCCGCACACGGCCCGCTACAGCCCGGAGAGGCTCGCATACGTCGATCAGCTCTCCGACGGCAAGGTCGAGTACCGGACCATCGACGGAGTGGTCGAGCGGCTCATCATCTGCGACGAGACCACGGCCTTCATCCCCATCCGGGACGACCAGAAAGTCGCCCTGGAACTCCGTCACCGGGGGCTGATCGGTTACCTGATCAAGGTCTTCGAGTTCATGTGGGACCGAGCGGTTCCGCTGAGCGCGGGCGCTCCCTACGAGACCGCCCCCGACGGGATCACGGAGATCCAGCACTCCATCGCCAAACTCCTGGTGGAAGGACATGTAGACGAGGCCATAGCGCGCCGGCTGGGCATGAACGTGCGCACCTGCCGAGCGCACATCGCGAAACTGGCCACGGCCCTGGGCAGCGGCAGCCGCGCTCAACTCGGCTACCTCATAGCCCAGTCGGGGATCCTGCAACAGGACCAGTCGACGCCGGCCGGAGGCAGACCCGAGTGAGCCAGGCGCACACCCACGGACCGGAGGCGCTGTGCGAGGCGGGCAGGACCCTGTACGAACAGGCCCTGCGTGAGGGCCACGTGCCCGTCGAGCGCGGTGAAGACGCCCCCTGCCTCGTCGACCTCGGTCTGTTGCGCCCCGCCCTGGACGACCTCGGCTTCCTGGAGCCGGTCGCGCCCGCCCTCGCGCTGCACCGGTTGCTGCGCGTCTGCGAGGACCGCATCGCCGACGAGCGACGACGCGAGGCCCGGCTGGCCGAGATCTTCGAGCCGCTGATGCGGATCGGCGGGCACGACCCGGGGATGACGCACTCCGCGGGGATCGAGGTGCTCAGCGGTGTCGAGCGGATCAACCAGGCCATCACAGAGGCCATGAATGCGGCACACCGGGAACTGCTGTCCGTCCAGCCCCACACCCACAGGGGCCGGCGGATGCAGGAGGCTCAGGCCGCCTCCCTGGAGCGCGACCAGGCCCTGCTCGACCGCGGTGGCCGTATCCGCACCCTCTACCAACACACGCAGCGCCATGTGCCGTTCATCGTCGCGCGCTACGAACGACTCGACGGTGAGGCGGAGGCCCGCACCCTCGACGAGGTCACCGACCGGCTCATCATCATCGACCGCGCCGTCGCGTTCATCCCCGCCGACCAGGAACGCACCCTCGCCCTGCAGATCCGCAACCCGGCCCTGGTCACCTATCTGGCCACCACCTTCGACCGTCTGTGGCGCCTGGCCACCCCGATGTACCCCGAGGCGGTCCAGCAGCCCAGTCTGCACGGCGTCACCGCGCGCCAGCGCGCCATAGCCGCCCTTCTCGTCGAAGGCCACACCGACGCCGTCATAGCCGACCGCCTCGGCATGAACGTCCGCACCGCCCGCGTCCACATCGCCAAGCTCGCGGCGACGCTGGGCAGTGAGAGCCGGGCCCAGCTCGGCTACCTCATCGGCCGGTCGGGGATTCTTGACCGGGAATCCCCTGCACCCGAGGAACCCCGGCCACGTCGGGCACGCTGACCACCGCGGACTCGGACGACGACACGCGCGTCCGGTCCAGCCCCACCTGCGCGATCCGCACCCCGAGTTGCGTACGGCTCGCCGCGCCCAGCGTCTCCGACAACCGCGCGATGTGCGCCCTGCAGGTCCGGACGCTTATCCCCAGCCGCTCCGCGATCACCGCGTCCTGATGCCCCTCGGCGAGCAGCGTGGCGATGGACTGCTCACGGTGGGAGATGCCCTCGATGCCGGTGTCGGGGAGGGGCGCGGTCAGCGGGATCGCCAGCCGCCAGAGCCTCTCGAACACCGTCACCAGGTAGTTCACCAGCCCCGGATGCCGCAGCTCCAGCGCCATCGTGCGGTCGGCGTTCGCGGGGATGAAGGCCACTGTGCGGTCGAAGAGGATCAGCCGGTCGATCACCTCGTCCAGCGTGCGGGCCTCCACGGCGTCGCCCATGAGTTCCAGGTAGTTGAGCAGGCCCTGGCCGTGCCGGGCGACATGCGTGTACAGGTCGCGCATCCGCACGCCGCGCCCACGCAACGCCAGCGCCCGGTGCAGGCCCTCGGTCAGTTCGTGCTCGGGGCGGATACCGCCGGGCTGCACGGTCAGCACCTCCGCCGTGCACGCCTCCGTCGCCGCGTCCAGGGCCGCCTGGATGCGGGAGGGGCCGTCCAGCACCCGGATCGCCGTGCCCTCCGCGCCGGCCGCCTGCGGCTGCTGGCCCAGCCCGGCGTACCACTCGAAGGCCGCCACCGCCGAACCCACCCGCCGCTGACTCGCGCTGACCTCGTCGTACACCCCGCGCAACAGCCGCGTCATGACCTCCTGCGGGGACGTCGGCACCAGCCAGTCCATGTCGTCGGGGTCGGGGTGCAGCAACGCGAGTTCCAGCAGGCAGGGCACCGGCTCCGCATCCCGGCGCGGCACCCGGCCACGCCGTACGGCCCGGGAATACACGCGATCCCCGGCCTCGCACAGCCGGTCGGCACCGTGTGGATGCTCCTCCGTCCCGTGCCCGGCCATCGCCCGTCCACCCCCGGTCCTTGCCTCTTTCGCCGGCTCGCTCACCTCCGGAGCGCGGTGTCGACACCCTTGCCGGGACAGCCCTGCGAGGCGTGGCCATGGTCGAAGGCCACCGTGGGCAGCCCTTCGGCCCTACGGTTCGCTCGCGCTTCCGCAGCGCAACTATGCGCGGACAGGCCGTGCTCCGCAACACGGCTCACGCCGGGAGGGGTGCCGTTGGATACCGGTACGTCCCGGTATTTCCGGGCCTCCGCACGTCGGGTTGCAACAAGCTGATGGGGTGGGCCTCGCATCGCCGTACGTCCGCCTGACGGCCGCGACAGGGAACGTCACAGTCGCGAACACCGGACCGTGAGGGTGTGAGAAGAGCAGCGGGTGCGGCGGCTGGAGAAGGAACAACCGCACGCACCCGCAAAGGAATCGGCTGACGTCACCCGCCGAGCCCGACCTCCGAGCAAGCCGCCTTGTACTTGGCGGTGCAGATGTCGGAAAGCTCGTAGATGCCGTCGGCGACGACGGTCTCCTTGATGTTGTCCTCGGTCAGCGCGACCACGGGCACCAGCAGGGCCGCAATGCCCTTGTGGGTCGGGCTGTCGACCTGGTCCTGGGTGAGGGAGTCGAACTGGATGTCCTTGCCCTGGACCTTGGCCACGGCCATCTCCGCGGCGCTCTCGGCCTCCTGCGGGTACGACTTGTACACGCTCATGTACTGCTCACCGGCGATGATCCGCTGCACGGCGTCCAGTTCGGCGTCCTGCCCGGTGATCGGCGGCAGCTTGGTCACGCCCGCGGCCTTGAGGGCCTTGATGACTCCGGCGGCCATGCCGTCGTTGGCGGAGTAGACGCCCTTGAGGTTGTTCACGCCGATGGCCGCGATGGCCTGGGCCATGTTGGTCTGGGCGTTCTCCGGCTTCCAGTCCTTGGTGTCGTAGGTCCTGGCGATGTCGACCGCGCCCTTGAGCTCGGAGAGGGCACCCGCCTTGAACTGCGCGGCGTTCGGGTCGGTGGGCGAGCCGTTCATCATCACGATCTTGTCGGACGAGTCGACGCTGGAGCCGCCCATGGCCTCCAGCAGGGAGCGGCCCTGCACCTCGCCGACGAGTTCGTTGTCGAAGGAGACGTACGCGTCGATGGGCCCCTCGGCCAGGCGGTCGTAGGCGATGACCGGGATGCCGGCGTCCTTGGCCTTCTGCACGCCGTCGGCGATGGCGTGCGAGTCGACGGCGTCCAGCAGGATCACGTCGACCTGGTCGTCGATCATCTTCTGCAGCTGGCTGGCCTGCTTGGCCGCGTCCGCGTCGGCGTTCAGGTAGACGACCCGACCCTGCTTGTCGGTGAGTTCCTGGACCTTGTTCCTGATGATGGGGTAGTCGAACTTGTCGTAGCGCGTGTTGGCCGTCTCCGGCAGCAGCAGCCCCACGGTGACGTCGTTGCCCTTGGTCGGGCTCGCCGCGCTGCTGTCCCCACTGACCCCCAGCGTCCCGCACGCGGTCAGCGAAAGGGTCATCGTGGACGCGGCGGCCACGGCGGTGGCGAGACGACGCGTGGGGCGCATGGAACGCATAGAGGAGCTCACTTCTGGTGCCATCGGGACACGGGCGCTAATGCGCCCAGATGTCTGAAAAGACAACGCGGCGACGGCCCCCAGCGTCAAGCGGAATGACTTAACGAGTGCGCAACACCACGCTCCGCTGCGCATGTGAAGACATGACGGAACCCCTCCAAACGCCCTTTACGCCCCCTCCACCGAACCGCGATCGCACGGAAGGGCAAGATCCACACAACCGACTCCATTCCGCGCGAGTCGCGATCGGAGCGGCTTACCGACCGCCGTACCGCATTCGACCAGAGGAACGAATGAACTCAGCCAGGCGCGCGATCGCCGCGACCACGGCCCGGAAAGGCGCCATCACCGGCATACAGCGCGCAATGGGCTTCAAAGGGCGATATCAGCCAGACCGGGACACCGGCGGCTTCCCTCGACGGCAGCCGCGGGATCGGCTTGGGGAAGGACGTGCGGACCTGAGGACCGGTCGGTCACCGCAACGGTCGGCCGACCGCGTCTGAGAAGATCATCCTCATGACTCCCACCGAAACCCCCGTCGAGGACAGCCTGTTCGGCCCGCTGACCGTCCATCTGGACACCGAGCGCGGTCATGTCGTCGTCGAGGGCGAGGCGGTCCCGCGGATCGTACTGAGCCGCGCCGCCGGTACCGAGGCCGAGGAGCACATCCCCGTCGGCACCCGGGCCGCCGGCCGGCTCACGCTCACCGTCGACGGCGAGGAGGCCGGCCTGTACCCGGCGGAGGGAGGGCTGACCCGGCGTTCGTACCGGGTCGACGTCCGGTACGCGGGACACGTCTGGCGGCTGGTGCCCGACTCCCTGCCGGACAGCCGCCTGCTGCGGGACGGGCGGCGGCTGGCCGCTCTCACCTGCGAGGGCGACGGCAGGGTGGTGGCCGACTGGCGGGCGGACGCGGCCCCGGAGGCCCTGGACGTGGCTCTCGGGTACGCCCTCGCCGCCGCGTTCGGCACCGGCGCGCAGCCCATGTGGATGCTGGTCGCGGACGCCATCGGACAACTCATTCCCTGAAGCCCGTGCCACGTACGCGGAAAGGGGCCCGGAGGTCGTACCTCCGGGCCCCTTCGCTTCCGCGTACGTGCTCAGTCCCTGGCCTTCTTCGGCCGCCACACCACCAGCGCGCTGGTCTGCTGCACCTCCTGGTACGGCACCAGGTCGCGGCGGTACGACGCGTGCACCGCCGCCTCGCGCTGCTGCATCGCCGCCGCCGCGCCGTCCAGGGCCGCCTGCATCTCGGCGACCCGGGACTGGAGCGCGGCGACCTGGTTCTCCAGTTCGATGATGCGCTTGATACCGGCCAGGTTGATGCCCTCGTCCTGCGACAACTGCTGGACGGTGCGCAGCAGTTCGATGTCGCGGGCCGAGTAGCGGCGGCCCCGCCCGGCCGTGCGGTCGGGAGACACCAGGCCGAGGCGGTCGTACTGGCGCAGGGTCTGCGGGTGCAGGCCGGACAGCTGGGCCGCCACCGAAATGACGTAGACCGGGGTCTCCTCGGTCAGTTCATACGGGTTGCGTCGACGACCGTCCATCTGTCTCATGCTCCCTTCGCGGCCTGGAACAGCTCCGCCCGCGGGTCCTCACCCGCGGTTGCCTCGCGATACGCCTCAAGCGCGTCACGAGCCTTCCCCGAAAGGTCCTTCGGGACACTCACCTCGACGGTGACCAGCAGGTCGCCGCGGGTGCCGTCCTTGCGGACCGCGCCCTTGCCCCGCGCCCGCATGGTGCGGCCGTTGGGGGTGCCGGGCGGCAGTTTCAGCGTGACCGGCGGTCCGCCCAGGGTGGGGACCCTGACCTCGCCGCCGAGGGCCGCCTCCGTGAAGGTCACGGGGACGGTCACCGTGAGGTTGTCGCCCTTGCGCCCGAACACCGGGTGCTCGCCGACGTGCACGGTCACGTAGAGGTCACCCGCCGGGCCGCCGCGCTCACCGGGCGCGCCCTTGCCGCGCAGCCGGATGCGCTGGCCGTCCGACACCCCGGCCGGGATGCGGACCTGCATGGTCCGGGACGACTTGGCGCGCCCGCTGCCCTTGCAGTCCAGGCACGGGTGCTCGGCGATCAGGCCGCGCCCCTTGCAGTCCGGGCACGGGTCGGTCAGGGAGAACCCGCCGCCCGAGCCCCGCGCCACCTGGCCGGTGCCCACACACGTCGGGCACACCCTCGGCGTGCCGTTCTTGTCACCGGTGCCCGCACAGGCCTTGCAGGGAGACTGCGAGGACATGCGCAGCGGGACCGTCGCCCCCTCGATCGCCTCGGTGAAGCTGAGGGTGACCTCGGTGTCGATGTCCTGGCCGCGCCGGGGCTGGGTGCGGGTCGTGCCCGTACCGCCCCGGTTGAACAGGCCCCCGAAGACGTCACCGAGGCCGCCGCCGAAGCCGCCGGCTCCTTGCTGGCCGCCCTGGGCGCCGCCTCCGAAGAGGTCGCCCAGGTCGAAGTTGAAGGAGCCGCCCGCGCCGCCCGGCCCCGGGCGGAAGCCGCCGTTGCCGAAGAGGGCGCGAGCCTCGTCGTACTCCTTGCGCTTCTTGGGGTCGCCGAGGACGTCGTTCGCCTCGGAGATCTCCTTGAAGCGCTCCTCAGCCTTGACGTTGCCCTTGTTGGCGTCCGGGTGGTACTCGCGGGCGAGCTTGCGGTACGCCTTCTTGATCTCGGCCTCGGTGGCGTCCTTGGGGACGCCGAGGACCTTGTAGTAGTCCTTCTCGATGAAGTCCTTGGTGCTCATCCCCGACGTCCCTCCTTCCCTGTCGAGTTCGTCAGTCCAACGTCAGCCCTCGTCCGGGCCACCGCTCTCCTTGTCGTCGGCCGCCGCGTTCTCTTCGGACTCCTCGGTCTTGACGGTCTGCGCGCCCGGCTGGGGCTCGGCGACGGCCACCCGCGCGGGGCGGATGGTGCGCTCGCCGATGCGGTACCCGGGCTGCAGGATCGCCACGCAGGTCGTCTCGGTGACGTCCGGCGCGTAGGAGTGCATCAGGGCCTCGTGGATCGTCGGGTCGAAGGGCTCGCCCTCCTTGCCGAACTGCTGCAGGCCCATCTTCGCCGCGACGGTCTCCAGCGACTCCGCGACGGACTTGAATCCGCCGACGAGCTCGCCGTGCTCCCGCGCGCGGCCGATGTCGTCGAGCACGGGCAGGAGCTCGGTCAGGAGGTTCGCGATGGCGATCTCCTTGACCGTGATCCGGTCCCGCTCGACCCGGCGGCGGTAGTTCTGGTACTCGGCCTGGAGCCGCTGGAGGTCCGCGGTGCGCTCACCGAGCGCGGTGCGCACCTGGTCCAGCTGGGCCACCAGGCCCGCGTCTGCTGCTCCGTCCCCGGCCGGGGCCGCTCCCTCCTGAGGAGCGGCCTTCGACTCGGCGTCGTCAGGGGTCGCGCCGGAGGGGACGTCGGGCTTCTCCTCGAAGCCCGGGGTCTCCTCCGTCATTACGCGGCACCGTCCTTGCGCTCGTCGTCCACGATCTCGGCGTCCACGACGTCGTCGTCGGCGGGCTTGCCACCCTGGGCGGCGCCCTCCGGACCACCCGCGGCCTGAGCGCCCTGGGCGTCGGCGTACATGGCCTGGCCGACCTTCTGGGAGACCGCGGCGACCTTCTCGGTGGCCGTGCGGATCTCGGCGGTGTCCTCGCCCTTGAGCGCGGTCTTCAGCTCCTCGACGGCCGACTCGACCTCGGTCTTGACCTCGGCGGGGACCTTGTCCTCGTTGTCCTTGAGGAACTTCTCCGTCTGGTAGACGAGCTGCTCGCCCTGGTTGCGGGTCTCGGCGGCCTCGCGGCGGCGGTGGTCCTCCTCCGCGTACTGCTCGGCCTCCTGGCGCATCCGGTCGACCTCGTCCTTCGGCAGCGAGGAGCCGCCGGTGACGGTCATCTTCTGCTCCTTGCCCGTGCCCAGGTCCTTGGCGGTCACGTGCATGATGCCGTTGGCGTCGATGTCGAAGGAGACCTCGATCTGCGGGACACCGCGCGGCGCCGGCGGCAGACCGGTCAGCTCGAACATCCCGAGCTTCTTGTTGTACGCCGCGATCTCGCGCTCGCCCTGGTAGACCTGGATCTGCACGGACGGCTGGTTGTCCTCGGCCGTGGTGAAGATCTCGGACCGCTTGGTCGGGATCGTGGTGTTGCGCTCGATGAGCTTGGTCATGATGCCGCCCTTGGTCTCGATACCGAGGGACAGCGGGGTCACGTCGAGGAGCAGGACGTCCTTGACCTCACCCTTGAGGACACCGGCCTGGAGCGAGGCGCCGATGGCGACGACCTCGTCCGGGTTCACGCCCTTGTTGGCCTCCTTGCCGCCGGTCAGCTCCTTGACGAGCTCGGCGACGGCGGGCATACGGGTCGAGCCACCGACGAGGACGACGTGGTCGATCTCGTTGATGGAGACGCCGGCGTCCTTCATGACGTTGAAGAACGGGGTCTTGCAGCGCTCCAGCAGGTCGGCCGTCAGCTGCTGGAACTGAGCCCGGGTGAGCTTCTCGTCCAGGTGCAGCGGGCCCTCGGCGGAGGCGGTGATGTAAGGCAGGTTGATCGAGGTCTCGGTGGACGAGGACAGCTCGATCTTGGCCTTCTCGGCGGCCTCACGCAGACGCTGCAGCGCCATCTTGTCCTTGGCGAGGTCCACGCCGTGACCGGACTTGAACTGCTGCACCAGGTAGTCGACGACGCGCTGGTCCCAGTCGTCACCACCGAGGTGGTTGTCACCGTTGGTGGCCTTCACCTCGACGACGCCGTCGCCGATCTCCAGCAGGGACACGTCGAAGGTGCCGCCGCCGAGGTCGAAGACGAGGATCGTCTGGTCGTCCTTGTCGAGGCCGTACGCGAGCGCCGCCGCGGTGGGCTCGTTGACGATGCGCAGGACGTTCAGACCGGCGATCTCGCCGGCCTCCTTCGTCGCCTGGCGCTCGGAGTCGTTGAAGTAGGCCGGGACGGTGATGACCGCGTCCGTGACCTTCTCGCCCAGGTAGGACTCGGCGTCCCGCTTCAGCTTCTGGAGGATGAAGGCGGAGATCTGCTGCGGGTTGAAGGGCTTCCCGTCGAGCTCCATCTTCCAGTCGGTGCCCATGTGGCGCTTCACGGAACGGATGGTCCGGTCCACGTTGGTGACCGCCTGGCGCTTGGCCACCTCGCCGACCAGCACCTCGCCGTTCTTGGCGAAGGCGACGACGGACGGCGTGGTCCTGGCGCCCTCGGCGTTGGTGATGACGGTGGGCTCGCCGCCCTCCAGAACGCTGACGACGGAGTTAGTCGTGCCCAGGTCGATGCCGACCGCACGTGCCATGGTTGATTCCTCCAGCTGACTTGAGTGGAACGGACTCAAGTGTGCATGACGGCCTCCCCCCGGTCAACAGAGCTGAGTCCACCCCACTCAAGTCTTATCTGTTCCTTACACGCAACTAGCCTCTGACCTGCGTGGATGCCAGTCGAGTGGAGGTCCCCACGGGCCCCCTCCGGGGGAAGGAGGGTTGACGCCGAGGCCCGTAGACCTTGATCCGCAGCGATGCGAGTACGACGATCAGGGCCCCGACCCCCACCCAGTACGCGCTCGACCGCGACACCCATCCCATGTGCACCAGGACGCCGACGAGTACCCCGGAGAAGGCCAGCACCCCCAGCAGCACGGCGGCCCCCGGCGGGGTGAGGCCGAGCCGGCGCAGGCGATGGGCGAGATGGTCCGGTCCGCCGCGCAGCAGCGGCCGTCCGGCCAGCCTGCGGGACACCACCACGAGCAGGACGTCGGCGGTGACCAGGGCGGTGAGGGCGTAGAGGACACCCGCGCTCGCGGCCGGAGGGTGCCCGGCGCGGGTCATCACGGCCGACGAGGCCAGCACGAACCCGATGAACAGCGACCCGCACGATCCGAGACCGATGCGCGCGGGCGGCCAGTTGTGCATGAGGAAACCGGTCAGGGCGGCGGCCAGCACGCTCAGCAGTACGGCGAGTTCGTCCATCATCTCGGCCGCCGCGCAGACACCGACACCGAAGGCGGTGACGACCCCGACGGTCCCGGCGAGCGCGTCCGCGTGGTCGAGCGCCTTGAAACCGAGGCTGACGACGACGATCCAGCCGATGGCCGGCACCCCGAACAGGAAGCCCGTCTCGCCGTACGGCACCACGCAGGCCGCCGCCACGGCCGTACCGCCGAGCAGGAACCGCGCCTTCACCCGCCGTACGTCGGCGACCAGCCCGAGGAGGGCGACGGCGCCCGCGGCGATCAGCAGCCGTCTGATCTCGGAGCCCAGCGGGGCGACCCCCGCCCACTCCCAGGCGGCGACGACCAGGCAGGTGGTGAGGGCGACACCCGCACCGCCGAGCAGCGGCAGGGGCCGCTGACGTCGACGGTCGACGATGCCGAGGCGCAGAGCGGGCAGCCGGAACAGCGCCGCGAGGAAGGCGGCGAGGAGTAGGGCGCTCGTGGCAGCGGCAATCCCGTACAGCACGGCGCTAGGTTAGTGCGATATGCCCCAATTCGTGATGAATAACACGATCGGATCTTAAGGCAACCCTCAGCGATTCAGATCACCCCGCACCTGGCTACAGTGCGACGGAAGATGGGGGTAGTCTCAGACGGACTGCATAAGTTACCGCTTAGTAATCTCGAAGATCCCCTCGTAGAACCCCTCCCGAAGAACCCCTCGCAGGCCCGAGGAGCCCCGAAATGCAACTCGCCGCGATCATCGTGTCGCTGGTCCTGACCGTGGTCGGCGTTGCGCTGCTCGCACGCGCCATCGGCCAGTTCGTCCGGTACTTCAAGCTCGGCCAGCCGGTACCGGCCGGCAGCCGGACCGACAACCCCTACGCGCGCAGTGTGACGCTGGTACGGGAGTTCCTCGGCCACACCCGGATGAACCGGTGGGGCGTCGTCGGCATCGCCCACTGGTTCGTGGCGGTCGGCTTCCTGACTCTGCCGCCGACCCTCGCGCAGGCGTTCGGGCAGCTCTTCCAGGCGGACTGGACGCTGCCGGTCATCGGCGGGTTCCTGCCGTTCGAGCTCTACATCGAGTTCATCGGCGTGATGACGATCCTGGGCATCGCCGTGCTGATGGTCATCCGGCTACTGAGCCTGCCGTCCCGCGCCGGGCGCAAGTCCCGCTTCGCCGGCTCCAAGTCCGGCCAGGCGTACTTCGTCGAGTACGTCATCCTCACCATCGGCCTCGCGATCTACGTGCTGCGCGGCCTGGAGGGTGCGATCCACCACGTGGAGCACTACGAGGCCGCGTACTTCGCCTCGTACCCGCTGGTCCTGGCCTTCAAGGGCCTGAGCGTGACCGCGCTGCAGAACCTGATCTACCTCACCGCGATGGTGAAGATCAGCACCTCGTTCATCTGGATGATCGTGGTCTCGCTGAACACCAACATGGGTGTGGCCTGGCACCGCTTCCTGGCCTTCCCGAACATCTGGTTCAAGCGCAACGCCACCGGTGAGACGGCCCTCGGCGCCCTGCAGCCCATGACGTCCGGCGGCAAGCCGATCGACTTCACCGACCCCGGTGACGACGACGTCTTCGGTGTCTCCCAGGTCGAGCAGTTCTCCTGGAAGGGCCTGCTGGACTTCTCCACCTGCACCGAGTGCGGCCGCTGCCAGTCGCAGTGCCCCGCCTGGAACACGGGCAAGCCGCTCTCCCCGAAGCTGCTGATCATGTCGCTGCGCGACCACGCGCACGCCAAGGCGCCGTACCTGCTGGCCGGCGGCGGCAAGACCATGGAGGGCGAGGAGAAGGCGTCCGAGGAGCAGCTCAAGGACGTCCCCGCGGCCGCCCTCGCGGAGGCCGAGCGCCCGCTGATCGGCACCGTGGAAGAGAACGGCGTCATCGACCCGGACGTCCTGTGGTCCTGCACCACCTGCGGCGCCTGCGTCGAGCAGTGCCCGGTGGACATCGAGCACATCGACCACATCGTCGACATGCGCCGCTACCAGGTGATGATCGAGAGCGCCTTCCCGTCCGAGGCGGGCACGATGCTCAAGAACCTGGAGAAGAAGGGCAACCCCTGGGGTCTGGCGAAGAAGCAGCGCCTGGAGTGGCTGAAGGAAGTCGACTTCGAGGTGCCGGTCGTCGGCAAGGACATCGAGGACCTCACCGAGGTCGAGTACCTGTACTGGGTGGGCTGCGCCGGCGCCCTGGAGGACCGGGCGAAGAAGACCACCAAGGCCTTCGCCGAGCTGCTGCACATGGCGGGCGTGAAGTTCGCGATCATGGGCGGCGACGAGAAGTGCACCGGTGACTCCGCCCGCCGCCTCGGCAACGAGCCCCTGTTCCAGGAGCTCGGCATGGAGAACGTCATGGCTTTGAACATGGCGTTCGGCGAGGAGATGGACGACGAGGGCAACGTCGTGCCCGAGTCGAAGAAGCCGAAGTCGGCGAAGAAGATCGTCGCCACCTGCCCGCACTGCCTCAACACGATCGGCAACGAGTACCCGCAGATCGGCGGCGACTACGAGGTCATCCACCACACCCAGCTGCTCCAGCACCTGGTGGACGAGGGCAAGCTGGTCCCGGTCACGCCGGTCGAGGGCATCATCACCTACCACGACCCGTGCTACCTGGGCCGCCACAACAAGATCTACACGCCGCCGCGCGAGATCATCGCCAGCGTCCCGGGCGTCCGCAACGAGGAGATGCACCGTCACAAGGAGCGCGGCTTCTGCTGTGGCGCCGGTGGTGCGCGGATGTGGATGGAGGAGCGGATCGGCAAGCGCATCAACAACGAGCGCGTCGACGAGGCCCTCTCCGTCAACCCGGACATCGTGTCCACGGCCTGCCCGTTCTGCCTGGTCATGCTGACCGACTCGGTCAACGGCAAGAAGAACGACGGCAAGGCCAAGGAGTCGATCCAGGTCGTCGACGTCGCCCAGCTGCTGCTGGAGTCCGTCAAGACCCCCGTCCCGGACGACGAGCCCCCGGCGGGCGAGGCCGAGGCGGAGAGCGAGCCGGAGCCGACGCCGGTGAAGTGACCGGGCCCACGCGGCACAGCGCGACGCCCCCTGTTCCCACGCGGGACAGGGGGCGTCGTGGTGCGGCAGGCTTGAGGGCAGGAACTGATCGAAAGGACCGACCGCGTGATCATCTTCGGCACCAAGGGCTACCTCTACCAGCTGGCGATACTGACGCTGGTGTGCGGCCAGTGCGGCAACCCCGCCGCGCACACGCTCCGCAAGCGCGTCACGAAGTTCACGCTGTTCTTCGTGCCGCTGTTCCCGTTCTCGACCAAGTACGCCACGCAGTGCACCTTCTGCGGCGCCGAGCAGAAGGTGACCGCGGAGCAGGCCGAGCAGCTCCAGGCACAGGCCGTCCCCGGCGGTGCCCACGACGGCCGGCAGCCGTACGGGCAGTCGCCGCAGCAGCCCTACCGGTACTGATCTCAGGACCGGTTCTGCTTGGACCCGCCCAGCGCGTCGGCGGCGTGTTTCGGACCCGGCCGTGACGAGAACTGACCGACGAGTTCCCGAAAGCAGATCAGGGCGGTGATCGGTGGAATTCCGACGATCACCATCGCGAGCAGGGAATGCGGGGACTGGCCGATGCAGAGCGCCACCGCCGTGCCGGAGGAAACCAGCATGACGGCCCAGGAACGCCGGGCGGTTCTCCGCTGAACCGCGGCTCGCAGGATGGACAGTCCCGCTAACATCCACGGCCCGTACACCGTGAGCGGCCACCATTGCGCCAGCTTCGGCGACACCACGAGCAGCGCGATGGCGCGGAGCTGATCGTACGAGTACGAGATGGACCAGGTCAGCATCGTCACCGCGCACACCGTGATGGCCGCGACCAGGACCGCGACAGTGATGACCTTGGGGTTGCCGGCAAGGAAGTGCGAGCTCGCCTGGTGCCGTCGCCGGTTGACCGGGCGGCGGGGGCGGCGAGCGCCGTCCGACAGCGGCGAGGCGGGGGTCGGCAGGGGTGGAGCGGGGTTCAGGTCGACCCCGTGCGTGGTGTTCAGCATCTGCGCCAGTTCGGCGTCCGGATCCCAGCCCTCGGACGTGATCGTCGGATCGGGGACCTGCCAGAAGTGCTGCGTGTCGACCTGTTGAGTGAGCGGCTGTCCGTCTAGCGCGTCATAATCGGACCTCATTTTAAAAGTTCTCCACTTCCCTTGACTCCCTGAGATATTCACTCTCCATCCGACTGATGGTTCTCAGGAAGTCGTCAAGCAGATCCGAGCAGTGTGTGATGCTTTCCGCAGTGGTCTGATCAGCTGCCTGCCAGAGGCGGAGCGAGCCGTCCTCAGCCGCATATCTTTCCTGCCAAGTCACGTCCACCTAACGAGCACCGGACGGCGCAGGACATCTGGCATTCGGGGGAATATCCGTCAACGGTGATTATCAGGAATATCCAATGCCGTCGACTTCCCAATGAAATTCCGAATATGTGTGGACCGTACCGCTGGGCACACCTCGCTCCCTGCGTGACCGGGCGCGTGACCCGTCGAATCATTCGCGCGAACCGTGGCGTTCCCAGCGGGACGGCATCACGCCGGCCGACCCGGCCGGTGGTGCCGGCGCCGGGCACCGGGGAAGCCGGTCGTCACCGCCGACCGCCGAACTCCCACGCGTGGACCTCCACGTCCGCGTACCCGTCCGCGCTCAGGACCGCGCGCGCCGTCTTCGGATCCGGGGCCCTGAGCAGCACGGCCGTGCCCAGCCAGGCGGTGCCGTCGTCGGACAGCAGCGGCCCGTACGCGATCAGCTCGTCACGGTCGGCCGGCACGGTGAGGTCGACGGCCCGTCCCGCGCCGAGGCCGAGCACCAGATAGCGGTCGCCGCCGGTCGGGCCGCCGGGGAAGTCCCACATCGTGCGCCCCAGCAGGTTGCGCCACCTGCGCAGCAGCACGTCCCGGTACACCCCGGCCCGCTGGTTGGGCTCGTCGAAGGCGAACGCGCGGGCGGCGGCCGGACCCGACAGGTCGACGACGTGCACACTGCCCGTGGGCGTCTCGCCGTCGGCGGCGAAGGTCGGGCCGCGGGCGATCAGCTCCTTCGCGTACCCGTCCATGTAGGTCCAGTGGGCTTCCTGCAGCTCCTCGCGCAGGGCGAGCGAGGCGGGGCGGTCACGGTGGTAGCAGAAGAACTCCATGGCCCCAGACCCTGCCCAAGGCCGACCTTCTTCTCAACGGGCTTTCCCGGCGCGGGACTTCACGCCCGCGGGCGGGGGGACTTCCCGGGCTCGACGGCGCCGATGCGCAGGGCGGGGCCGGCGCACCGGGCGGGGCAGGCGCACCGGGCGGGTGTCGGTCGCGGCTGTGCGGGAAGGCGCAGCAGGAGGAGTACCCACGGCCGTCCACCGTGCGGACGGGTCGGCCCGTGCCCTTCGGGGCGAGCGGCAGCGTGGGAAAGAAGCCGGCCAGGGCGGTGATGCTATGGAATCGCTGGTCTTCGACAGCGACGACCTCCAGGTGACGGAGGACTTCCTCAGTCGTGCCTACGCGCGGATGCGCATCGGCAGCGGCTCCCCCGGCGCCAGCAGGGCCCGTATCCAGCGCGACACCATGCCGTCGGTCAGCGTCGACGAGCTCGACCTGAACTTCGAGATGAGCTACTCGGTCACACCGCTCGGGAAGATCTGCCTGTGCATGGTCCACGAGGGGACGATCCAGGACCACGTCCTGCCAGGTGTCCGGGACAACTTCGGGCCCGGCGACCTGGTGATGTTCGCGCCGCCCCATCTGTCGTACGCGGGCCGCATCTGTTCCGCCCGCTACAACATCACGATGCTGGACCCCCGTCTGCTGGACCAGGTGGCCGCCACCGGCGCCGAGGCCCCCCAGGAGCCGGTACGCCTGACCGGGCACCGCCCGCACTCCCCCGCCGCGGCCGAGCACCTGCGACAGACCATCGTCTATCTGCGCGACCACGTGCTCGCCGACCCGGCGGTCCGCGAGCAGCCGCTGGTCGCGTCGACGAGCAGTCAGATGCTGGCCGCCTCGGTCCTGGCGGCCTTCCCCAACACGGCGGACACGGACGACAGCGCGCAGGACCGCACCGACGCCCGCTCCACCACCCTGCGGCGGGCCGTCGCCTTCATCGACGACCACGCCGACCAGCCCCTCACCGTCGCCGACATCGCGGCGGCGGCCCACGTCACCGTACGAGCCCTGCAGTACGCCTTCCGACGGCACCTCGACACCACCCCGCTCGCCTATCTGCGCCGGGCCCGGCTCGCGCACGCCCACCGCGAACTGCGGGCAGCCCAGCCGTCCGGTGACGTCACCGTCGGCGACATCGCCGCGCGCTGGGGCTTCGCGCATCCCGGCCGTTTCGCAGCGCTGTACCGAGACGCCTACGGCACCAGCCCCTCCCGCACCCTGCACGGCTGAGCGGCCGGGGGCGGACGGGGCGCGAAGTCGGACGGCGGTCACACGGCGGCCGTCCGGAACTCGGGGGAGGGCGGTCTACGGCGCCCCAGCGCGGCGTCCAACTCATGGCGGATCTCGGGCGGCAGCCACCCGTACTGCGGCCACCGCACCAGATGCTCGGCCACCTCACGCAGCTTGGTGTTCGTGCGCTGGGAGATATCCCTGAGGATCTCCCAGCCCTCCTCGGGCGGCAGGCCCCCGTAGACGAGCACCACCCCGATGGCCTGGTCGACGACGGCGTGCGAGACGACGGCGTGCCGCATCTGCGCCAGCTCTTCCTCCAGGGCGGCAACCCTCCTGAGCTGATCCTCTTGCTCTGTCATGCCGCGGGTCCTGCTCTCCGATCGGATGGTCGTGTCCCGTGACGGTCATCTGCCCCGGTCACACGGCCGCAGTGGCGCGGGAAACGAAACGTGCCGCCGCCACAGGCCGGAAAACGAACACGCACGGCCTCCGGATGGGCGTCCTGTCCGAAAAGCGCGCCCGGCCGCCCGGCGGCGGCCCGGAATCCCGGCACAGGACTGTCGCCCTCACTCGCACACGTGCATGATTACCCGGTTGTTTCCCCTGGTGCTGACGAGGTGAGCGGTGCGCACGCGAAGAGCCGGGATGTGTACGGCGGTCATGAGCACCACCCTCCTGCTCGCCGCGGCCTGCGGCCCCACCCCGGACAAGGAGGCCGCGCCGGCCCGGCCCACCCCCGTCCAGATCGCCGACGCCCCCGCGCAGTTGCCCGTGCCCCGGGGCAAGGGCAGCAGGACACCGGACGACTTCAACGGCGACGGTCATCGTGACCTGGTCCTCAACGACCTGGCCAAGGCCGATGCCCACGCCGACGACGCGGGCATCGGCATCGTCTACGGCAGCGAGCACGGACTCACCCCGGGCGCCCGGCAGTTGCTCAGCCCCGGGCGGCAGGCCGCCCCGACCAAGGGTCGGCTGCCGGCGGTGTTCGACGCGGAGGCCACCTGCGATCTGGACAAGGACGGCTTCACGGACCTCGTCGTCTCCACCGACCCGCCCTTCGACGGCCAGGGCAGGCCCCCGGTCCCCCTCCAGCTCCTCTTCGGCTCCCCGCAGGGCCTCACGGGCAAGGCGGTCAAGCTCGCCATCCCCGATGCCGCCCGCGTGGGCAACGACTGGCCCGACCAGCCGGTGTGCGGCGACTTCGACGGCGACGGCACGCAGGACCTGGTCGTCCACGCGTCGGGCGGCCGACTGTCCTTCCTGCGCGGCCCGTTCACCCGCAAGGGCGGCCCGAGGGCGGCGGGAGCCCCGATCCAGGCGCCCGGCAACGCCCCGACGGGCCCGTCCGCCGACGTCGACGACGACGGATACGACGACCTGGTGGTCCGTACGGCACAGGGCGCGGGCCGTTCGGCCCTCGTCCTCGGCGGCCCGGCCGGCCCCACCCGCACCGCAGCGGCGCTGCCGGCCGGCATCGACGTCGCCCTCGGCGCCTTCGGCAAGGGCGAGGACGGCCTCGACGCGGCGGTCGGCACCATGGGCGAAACGTCCCTGCGCTACGACCTCACGGCAGCGGCCGTACGCGGCACCCTCGACGTCCCCGGCTCCGTGCTCGACGCCGCCGACTTCGACGGCGACGGTCTGAGCGAACTCGTCTCCAGCGGCTCGCAGGTCCGCGTCTTCCGGGGCCGTGCGGCCGGCCTCACGGCGGCGGGCATGGTGACCGTGCAGCCGCCCGCCCGGGGTACCACGCGTGTCGTCACGGTCGGCGACTTCGACGGCGACGGGCGGGACGAGCTGGTGGTGCGGACGTATTCCGACGAGACCAAGGACACGGTGGCCGTGTATCCGGGGATGAAGAAGGGGCTGGTGGCGACGGAGCCGTCGGTCTCCTTCTCCACGTCGGAGTTCCTCACGCCGTAGGCACCGCCCGTCGGTCACCGACCCCGCCCGTCGGTCACCGACCCGCGCGCCGACGCCCCGGGCCGGGCCGTCGTCCGGGGCGACCGGACTTGCGGACCGAAGCTGACCGCAAGTCCTTCTACGTTCCTTTCATGACGCAGACGCAGCCGCAGAAGCAGAAGCAGAAGCAGACCCAGGCTCTGGCTCAGCCCCAGGCCCAGGCCCCGGCCCAGAAGATCCTCGTCGGTGGAGCAACCGGCACGGTCGGCCGCCGGATCGTCGCCGAGCTGCTGGCCCGCGGGCACGAGGTCCGCGCCCTCACCCGGGACCCCGCCAAGGCCGCCTTCCCGGCCGGCGTCGAGGTCGTCCGGGGAGACCTGACCGAGCCCGACACCCTGATCCCGGCCCTGGAGGGCGTCACCGGCCTCCACCTGATCACCTTCGGCGGGCCCTACTTCGCCCCGCTGGAGACGGGCCCCCGGATCCTGGAGCTGGCCCGCGCGGCCGGCGTCCACCGGGTCACCGTGCTGCACGGCGGCGGCCCCAGCCCGCTGGAGGACGCCGTACGTGCCGACGAGGGCGTGGGGTGGACCGTACTGATGCCGGTCGAGTTCATGGCGAACGCCCTGGAGTGGGCGGACGGGATCCAGGGTTCGGACGAGGTGCGCGAGCCGTTCGTCGCCCGGCTGAGCGCCATGGTGCACGAGGGCGACATCGGCGCCGTCGCCGCGGTCGCGCTCACCGAGGAGGGCCACGGCGGTCAGGAGTACGTGATCACCGGGCCCGAACTGCTCACCGTGGGCGACAAGGTCGCGGCGATCGCCGCCGCCCGCGGCCGGGAGATCGCCCTGGTCGAGCTGACCGAGGAACAGGCGGTCGAGCAGTGGCGGGCGGCGGGGCAGCCGGAGGACGTGATCGCCTTCCTGCTGGAGGCGTACGGGAACACCCCCGAGGTGGGCCGCACGGTCGTCGACACCGTCGAGAAGGTCACGGGCCGCCCGGCCCGCACCTTCGCCCAGTGGGCCGCCGAGCACGCGGACGCCTTCATCAGTCGCTGATCAGGAGATACGGCCCCGGACGTCGGTCCCGGCAGTCGGTCATCCGGAAGCCGACCGGAAACAGAGAAGGCAAGGAGTCCGCTGCTCCTTGCCACTCTCAACCTATAGCGCACGGGGGGCCTTGCGGCAAGACCCCCCTGGTGCAGCAGAATCTCCCGCCTGAGCCAGAACCTGCGGAAAATAAGTGATGCGCGAGGTATGCGCACTTTGGGGGATTCATGATCGACGTGATCATCGCCGGCGGTGGCCCGACCGGCCTGATGCTGGCCGCCGAACTCCGGCTGCACGGGGTGCGTGTGGTGGTGCTGGAGAAGGACCCGGAGCCGACCAAGGTGGTCCGTGCACTCGGACTGCACGCGCGCAGCATCGAAGTGATGGACCAACGCGGCCTGCTCGGGAGGTTCCTGGAGCACGGGAAGCAGTACCGGGTCGGCGGCTTCTTCGCGGGGATCGAGAAGCCGTGGCCCGAACGGCTGGACACCGCCCACGCCTACACCCTCGGCATCCCGCAGACCACGACCGACCGCCTGCTGGCCGAACACGCCACCGAACTCGGCGCCGAGATCCGGCGCGGCCACGAACTGGTCGGGCTGAGTCAGGACGAGGACGGGGTGAGCGTCGACCTCGCCGACGGCACGCGACTGCGCTCTCGCCACCTCGTCGGCTGTGACGGCGGCCGCAGCACGGTGCGCAAGCTCCTCGAAGTCGCCTTCCCCGGCGAGCCCAGCTCGGTCGACACCCTGCTGGGCGAGATGAAGGCGGGCGTGCCGCACGAGGAACTCGTCGCGGTGATGACCGAAGTCCGCAGGACTCAGAAGCGGTTCGGCTTCATGCCGCTCGGGGACGGGGTGTACCGCGTCGTCGTACCCGCCAAGGACGTGGCCGAGGACCGCAGGACACCGCCGGACTTCGAGGAGTTCAGGCAACAGCTGCGGGCGATCGCCGGCACCGACTTCGGCGTGCACTCACCGCGTTGGCTGTCCCGCTTCGGCGACGCGACCCGGCAGGCCGAGCGCTACCGGGTCGGCCGGGTGCTGCTGGCCGGCGACTCCGCGCACATCCATCCGCCGACCGGCGGGCAGGGGCTCAACCTCGGCATCCAGGACGCTTTCAACCTCGGCTGGAAACTGGCCGCCACCGTCAACGGCTGGGCTCCGGAAGGGCTGCTGGACAGCTACGAGCGCGAACGGCACCCGGTGGCCGCGGACGTGCTCGGCAACACCCGTGCGCAGATGCTGCTGCTGTCCACCGAGCCCGGCCCCCTGGCGGTGCGTCGGCTGCTGTCCGAGCTGATGGACTTCGACGACGTGAGCCGGTACCTCACCGAGAAGATCACCGCGATCGGGATCCGCTACGACTTCGGCGAGGGGCACGAGTTGCTCGGCCGGCGGCTGCGGGACGTGGAGCTGAAGCGCGGGCGTCTCTACTCCCTGATGCACGGCGGCCGCGGACTGCTCCTCGACCAGACCGGCCGGCTCTCGGTGGCGGGCTGGGCGGACCGGGTCGACCACGTCGTCGACGTCAGCGAGGAACTGGACGCACCCGCCGTGCTGCTGCGGCCGGACGGCCATGTGGCGTGGGTCGGTGACGACCAGCACGACCTGCTCGGTCGGCTGCCCGAGTGGTTCGGGGCCGCCGCAGCCGGTTGAACACGAGGACGGGGCCGGTGCCGTGTCAGGGCACCGGCCCCGAGTGCCGAACGCCGCACCTACGCCTGCACCTGCACTGCACTGCACCTGGCTGAAAACACCCCACGAACCACGCCGCTCCCCCCGCCTCGAAGAATTACCGAACGCACGTACAACCCTTACGCCCCACCGCGAGTCTCCTGATCGCCAACCACCCGTGAATCCGAGGACAACTTCCGGCCAACACGGGCGGACCCCGGCACCCAACGACTGCCGATGCCCCGCCGGGCATCCCGCATGCCGCAGGAGAACCCCGCATGCACCACGCGCACGCGCACCCGCACAGGCACCCCCGCCTGCGCATCGCCCTCGCGACGGCCACCGCGGCCGCACTGACGGGCGGACTGCTCACGCTCACCGCCACCACGGCGACCGCCGCCGACTCCGCCCACGTCCCGCAGGCCGACTTCAACGGCGACGGACGCGGTGACGTCGTCGCCTCCGCGCACGGCGCCTACGTGAGCGGCCGCGAGCGCGCCGGCCAGGTCGTCGCGCTGTACGGCACCGCCACCGGCGTATCGTCCGCCAAGCGCACGACGATCAGCCAGAACACCACCGGCTCCCCCGGCACCGCCGAGACCGGCGACGGCTTCGGCGCCGAGACCGCGTACGCCGACTTCAACGGCGACGGCTACGACGACCTCGCCGTCTCCTCCCCGTGGGAGAAGGTCGGCACCGACACCAACGGCGGCGGCGTCGCCATCCTGTGGGGCTCCACGAGCGGCCTCACCGGCAAGGGCGTCACCGTCGCCGACCCCGCCCCCTCCTCGCACGACTACTGGGGCAAGGACCTCGCCGCAGGCGACTTCGACGGCGACGGCAAGGCCGACCTGGCCGTCGGCAACTCCTCCAGCACCATCCACGTCTTCAAGAGCGGCTTCAGCACCTCCGGCACCCCCGGCGGCCGCTACACCGTCAAGCCGCCCATCCAGAACGGCTCCAACGACTTCCCGCACGGCCCGCTGAGCCTCACCGCCGGCGACGTCAACGGCGACAAGCGGACCGACCTGATCGTCGACGGCTACGAGACCCAGACCGACTACGGCTGGAACACCAACTACTACGTGCCCGGCACCGCGAGCGGCCTGAGCACCGCCTCCGCCAAGGCCCTCAAGCCCGGCATCATCACCGCCGTCGGCGACATCAACGGCGACGGCTACGGCGACATCGTCAGCGGCGCCGGCTGGGACGCCACCCTCGACGACGGCACGCCCGTCCCGGACGCCGCCGACGGCGGCAAGGTGAACATCACGTACGGTTCCGCCTCCGGACCCGCTGCCACCACCGGCGTCACCCAGAACAGCGGCAACGTCCCCGGTAGCTCCGAGAAGGGCGACGGCTTCGGCTGGGACCTGGACCTCGGTGACATCAACGGGGACGGCTACCAGGACCTGGTGATCGCCTCCCCGACCGAGGACATCGGCGGCGTCGCCGACACCGGCCAGGTCACCGTCCTGTACGGCTCGGCGGGCGGCATCGACACCACCACCGGCGTCCAGGGCTTCGCCCAGAGCACCGCGGGCGTCCCCGGCAACGACGAGAAGACCGACCTGTTCGGCGCCGACCTCAAGCTCGACGACGTCACCGGCGACGGCAAGGCCGACCTGGTCATCGGCTCGTACGAGAACTCCGGCAACGGCGGCCTGACCTACCTGCCCTCCAACGGCACGAAGATCACGACGTCCGGCTCGCGCAGCGTCGCCCCGAGCGACTCCGGCCTCTCGACGACCGGTTCACCGCAGTTCGGCGCGGTCTTCGCGGACTGACGGCCGACCGGATCGACTTGATCGACCCGACCGACCGGACCGACCCGACCGACCCGACCGACCGGACCGACCGGACCGACTGACCGGCCGAGGGAACGAACGGACCGAAGGGGCCGACGCAGCCCCCCGGACCGACCGGACCGACCGGATCGACGGACCGACCGGATCGACGGACCGACCGGACCGACCGGATCGACGGACCGACCAGCGAGCCGTACGGCTGCGCCGCACCCCGCAGCGCAGCCGTACCCGGCCCGCATCCCGGCCGGGCCCGCCCGTCCCCACGGGCCCGGCCCCCCTTTCCTCCCAGGAGCACCCGACCTTGCGCAAGCGCACCCTCCTCCTCGTCGCCGGCCTCACCACCGGCCTGCTCACCGCCCTGCTGGCCGGCCCCGCCGCCGCCGCGCCCTCCGGTCTGTCCGGCGACTTCAACGGCGACGGCTACCGTGACAGCGCGGTCGGCGCCCCGTGCGCCACCGTCGGCTCGGCGTCCTGCGCCGGCGCCGTGGTCGTGCTGTACGGCTCGTCGTCCGGGATCTCCGCCACACGTAAGGCCGTGATCACCCAGAACTCCACCGGGGTTCCGGGCACCGCCGAGTCGGGCGACCTGTTCGGCGCGAGCCTCGCCGCCGCCGACCTGGACCGCGACGGCTACTCCGACCTCGTCGTCGGCGCCTCGAACGAGGCCATCGGCGACCGTGAGGGCGTCGGCTCCGGCACCGTGCTGTGGGGCTCCGGCACCGGGCTGTCCGGCGGCAAGGGGCTGCCGCAGCCGTCGACGCTCGTCGAGTACAGCAACTTCTCCCAGGGCGCCGCGACCGGCGACTTCGACGGTGACGGCGACACCGACGTCACCCTCGCCGGCCGCACCCACACCCGCATGTACCTGGGCCCCTTCACCCGCACCGGCGGCCCGCTGAGCCACTACCGCGTCGGTGAGATCGGCACCACCTACGAGGCGATCGCCGGGGACATGACCGGCGACGGCGCGGCCGAGCGCGTCCACCCGCACGCCGTGGACGGCGACCCCGGCGGCCAGATCCTCTACTACCGCAAGACGAGCACGGGCACCGTCCTGACCGAGCTGCCGAACGCCGACGGCTCCGACGGCTCGATCGCCGACATCGACGGCGACGGATACGGCGACCTCGTCCTCGGCGACCCCACCGACCCCTCCGAGCACAAGCCCGGCGGCCACAAGGGCGGCCAGATCACCGTCTGGTACGGCGGCCCCGACGGCCCCGACCCCGCGCAGACGCCGACCGTCGTCCACCAGGACAGCACCGACGTGCCCGGCTCGGGAGAGACCGACGACCGGTTCGGCTCGGCTCTGAGCACCGGCGACATCAACGGCGACGGCTACGCCGACGTCGTGGTCGGCGCCCCCGGCGAGGGCGTCGGCTCGGCGGCGGAGGCAGGGTCGGTGACCGTGCTGTTCGGCTCGGCCTCCGGACTGACCACCAAGGGCGCCAAGTCCTACACCCAGAACACCACCGGCGTGCCCGGCACCGCCGAGACCTCGGACCGCCTCGGTGCCGCGGTCGACCTCACCGACCTGACCAAGGACGGCAAGGCCGACCTCGTCATCGGCGTCGACAACGAGAACTCCACCGGCGGCGTCTGGACCCTGCGCGGCACCTCCACCGGCCTGACCACGACCGGCGCCAAGGGACTGACCGCGGCCGACGTCTCCCTCAGGGGCGGCTACTACTTCGGCTCGGCGATCGCCCAGTGACCCGCCCGGCCACCACGCCGACCGGCGACGCGACACCACTCAACTGCTGATCCAGGAAACGGACTCACGGGAATCTCCATGCGCAAGCGAACACTTCTCCTGGCCGCGACCCTCACCACCGGCCTCCTCACCGCCCTGCCCGCCACCACGGCGGCCGCCGCCCCCTCCGGCCTGTCCGGCGACTTCAACGGCGACGGCTACCGCGACGCCGTCATCACCGCCCCGCTCGCCAAGGTCGCCGGCCGCAGCAACGCCGGCAACATCGCCGTCGTCTACGGCACCGCGAGCGGCCTGGACACCACCAAGCGGCAGATCATCAGCCAGGACACCACCGGCATCCCCGGCGTCCCCGAGAGCGGCGACTACTTCGGCGACCGCGTCACCACCGGCGACCTGGACGGCGACGGCTACACCGACATCGTCGTCGGCGTGCACGCCGAGCAGATCGGCTCGACCGGCGACTCCGGCGTCCTGACCGTGCTGTGGGGCGGGGCCACCGGCATCAAGAGCGGCACCGACATCAGCTCGCCGCTCCCCGAGAACCGCTACGAGCTCGGCTGGTCCGTCGCCGCCGGCGACTTCGACGGCGACGGCGCCACCGACCTGGCCGCGGTGAACATCGCCGCTCCGGGCCTCAACGTCTTCAAGGGCCCGATCTCCCGTACCGGCGTGGCCGCGGGCCTCAGCGGCATCGACACCCAGGACCAGACCGGCGTCGGCACCGAGCAGATCACGGCGGGCGACGTCACCGGCGACGGCAGGTCGGACCTGCTCGTGCTGGGCCAGGAGGAGATCACCGGCGGCTTCCGCACCCGCGGCGTCCTCTACAAGGGCTCGGCCTCCGGCCTGACGGCGGGCGCCAAGGTCGCCGGCGGTTACGCGGCGGTCATCGCCGACGTCGACAAGGACGGCTACGGCGACATCGTCACCGGCAACTTCATGGAGAAATCGACCGACGAGCCCAACGGCGGCTACGGCGGCGCGATCACGGTCACGTACGGCGCCGCCACGGGCCTGTCCAGCCGCACCCCGGTCCGTATCACCCAGGACACCACCGGCGTGCCCGGCGCATCCGAGAGGAACGACGCCTTCGGCTGGAGCCTCGCCGCCGGTGACACCAACGGCGACGGCTACGCCGACATCGCGGCCGGCGTGGCGAACGAGGACCTGAGCGGCAAGACGGACGCCGGCTCGGTCGTGGTCCTGCGCGGCTCGGCCTCCGGCCTGACGGGCAGCGGCGCCAAGTCGTTCTCCCAGGACACCAGCGGGGTCCCGGGCACCGCCGAGTCGTACGACTACTTCGGCCACTCCGTCTTCCTCACCGACGCCAACAAGGACGGCCGCGCCGAGCTGATCAGCGGCGCCCGCGGCGAGAACGACGGCGCGGGATCCGTCTGGGTGCTGCGCGGCACCTCCACCGGCATCACGGCCACCGGCGCCAAGTCCTTCGGCAGCACGACGGTGGGCGGCCCCTCGGGCCTGGCGTACTTCGGCGACGTCCTGTCGGGCTGACCCGCCTGAGCGGCGGTGCGACCCCCGGTTCCGTACGGCACAACCCTGACCGGCCACCGGGAACCGCACCGCCGCACCCTTAGGGGATGTCACAGCTCGGCAGCAAAGCCGGGCCCTGACCGCAGGGCCCGGCACGCGAGCCGCCCGGACCAGGTACGTTCGAAGACGTGGCTGGATTCAGGATCGGACGCGGCAGCCGGAACAACGGCACCCCGCAAACGCGACCGCAACAACCTCCGTACGGGCAGCAGGCGCCCCAGGGGCCGTCGTACGGCTATCCCCCGCCGTCACAGCAGCCGTACGGCGGCTCGGCGGGCGGTGGCGGCTGGCCGCAGGCGAACAGGGGTGCAGGACACGGGGGTTACGGCCCCGGGGGTCACGGTGGCCACGGCGGCCCCGGCGGCCACGGCGAGCCGGAGTACTTCGGCGACGCCGGCTACCCGCACGGACCCGGCGGCGGCACCCCCGACCCGTACGCGGCGAACAACCCCGGTCACACACAGGCGTTCTCGGTCGGCGAGGACCCCTACACCCAGGGCGAGACCTACCACGCGGGCGCGGCCCCGGCCGCCCCGGTGGGCCCCCGTCTGCACTGGAAGGACCTGCTGCGGGGCATCGTCCTCTCCCCCGGCCAGACGTACCTCCAGATGCGGGACTACTCGATGTGGGGCCCCGCCCTCGTCGTCACCTTCCTCTACGGCCTGCTGGCGGTCTTCGGCTTCGACGGCGCCCGCAACGACGCGATCAACGCGACCCTGTCCAACGCGGTCCCGATCGTCCTGACGACCGCCGTCGCCATGGTCCTGTCGTCCTTCGTCCTGGGCGTGGTCACGCACACCCTGGCCCGCCAGCTGGGCGGCGACGGCGCCTGGCAGCCCACGGTCGGCCTCTCCATGCTGATCATGTCCCTCACGGACGCACCCCGCCTGGTCTTCGCCATGTTCGCCGGTGGCGACGCGACCTTCGTCCAGGTCCTCGGCTGGGCGACCTGGGTGGCCGCGGGCGCCCTCCTCACCCTGATGGTCTCCAAGTCCCACGACCTGCCGTGGCCGAAGGCCCTGGGCGCGAGTGCGATCCAGCTGGTCGCGCTGCTGTCGATCGTGAAGCTGGGTACGTTCTAGAACCCCGCGGACACCCGAAAGGGCCCCCGGCGCTGCTCGCCGGGGGCCCTTTCGTCACGCTTCTCGACGTACGTCCGCACAGGACCGCGCCCACTCAGGCGTCGAGCACCTGCCCGGCCCGCCGGACGACGGGCGGCTCGACGCTCCACGGGAAGTTGATCCACTCATCGGTGCGCTTCCACACGTACTCGCATTTCACGAGGGAGTGCGACTTCTCGTAGATCACGGCGGACCGCACCTCGGCGACATGCTCGACGCAGAAGTCGTGCACGAGCTTCAGCGTCTTGCCGGTGTCGGCGACGTCGTCGGCGATCAGGACCTTCTTGTCGGTGAAGTCGATCGCGTTCGGAACGGGCGCGAGCATGACGGGCATCTCCAGGGTGGTGCCGACGCCCGTGTAGAACTCCACGTTCACCAGGTGGAGGTTCTTGCAGTCCAGGGCGTAGGCGAGGCCACCGGCGACGAAGACCCCGCCGCGGGCGATGCTGAGCACGATGTCCGGTTCGTACCCGTCGTCGGCGATGCTCTGCGCGAGCTCGCGGACAGCCGCGCCGAACCCCTCGTAGGTCAGGTTCTCCCGCACGCCCGACTCACTCATGCCGCCGCTCACTCCCGCGCTCACACCTGGGTCCGGTGGAAGTTGAGGTAGGACCGGGAGGCGGTGGGCCCGCGCTGCCCCTGGTACCGGGACCCGTAGCGCTCGCTGCCGTACGGGAACTCGGCGGGCGAACTGAGCCGGAACATGCACAGCTGGCCGATCTTCATGCCGGGCCAGAGCTTGATGGGGAGCGTCGCGAGATTGGACAGCTCAAGCGTGACATGCCCACTGAAGCCCGGGTCGATGAACCCGGCGGTGGAGTGGGTGACCAGCCCGAGCCTGCCGAGGGAACTCTTCCCTTCGAGCCGTGAGGCAAGATCATCGGGAAGGGTGATGACCTCGTAGGTGGAGGCGAGAACGAACTCACCGGGGTGCAGGATGAACGGCTCGTCGCCCTCGGGCTCCACGAGCCGGGTCAGATCCGTCTGCTCCACGGAGGGGTCGATGTGCGGGTACCGGTGGTTCTCGAACACCCGGAAGTAGCGGTCCAGCCGCACGTCGATGCTCGACGGCTGCACCATGGATTCGTCGTAGGGATCGATCCGTACCCGCCCGGCGTCGATCTCGGCCCGGATGTCCTTGTCTGAGAGAAGCACGCCCCGAGGATACGCAAGGCGCGCGGAACGGCCACAATCAAGCCTCCCGCGCGCCCGGCACCACACCTGCTGTCACAGCACTTACGACACCTACTGCTGTCCTGCTGCCCCTGCGGTCACTGCTTTTCCTGGTGCCTCTGCTGTCCCTGCGGTTACTGCTGTCTCAGCTACCCAGCTACCGCTTGCCCCGACTACTCCCGCTACTGCTTCTGCAGCGCCACTGGCACCACACTGCGGAGCCGGGCACACCGGGGACACCGGAGAAGCCGCCCGGGGCCGAGTCGCTCGGCCTGCTGCATCGGGAACGAAGCGGTGCTGAACACGTGCCCATCGGCACAACGGACGACGGTGCGCTCCATCAAGTCCAAGAGTCCCTTCCCCAAGAGCCGCGTCGGCTGCTCACCTGCCTGACGACGAAAGGCCACATTACGGGATCAAAGGAACGGCTCTCCAGGCGGCACTCCGACCCCGCCCGGACCCTCTCCGACCCCACCACCGTACGCCCCAACTCCGGCCCCGCGTACCCACATCCACCCCCTGAAACCCACTCAGGCCCCACGGCTTCAGCGCCGGGGACCGAGGATGAGGTAGAGTGACGAGGCAATCGGACACCGGCTCCGGATGATCTCGGGGCGGGCGTCTTACGCGGGTGTAGTTTAATGGTAGAACATCAGCTTCCCAAGCTGAGAGCGCGAGTTCGATTCTCGTCACCCGCTCCACGACTAAGGCCCAGGTCAGAGACCCGGGCCTTTTTGCTGTCCGTGGTGATCAGCGGTCGCGTGCCAGATTCGTGCCAGATGGCTGATCGTTTGGATCAGCGGGGTCTGCTTCTGGCACGGCTGCAGCTTTCTGGCGTTCCTTGCGTACGGTCGCGTCGAGTCCGGCAGCGACATCCTGCTGTCGGTCGTCGTCGGAGTGCTGATAGATCAGGGCGGCCTTCTCGGAGGACTGGCCGGCGCGGACCATCGTGTCCTTGAGGGTGGCGCCGGAGCGCGTCGACAGAGTGTGCCCGGTGTGGCGAAGGTCGTAGAACCGGAAACCCTCGGGCATGCGGACGATCTCACGCGCCTTGCGCCACTTCGCGGAGCCCCCTTCTCGCCGACGAAGAGCAGCCCGTCGGGGCCCGACTCGGCGTAGTTCTCCAGGTGCCAGCGGAGCTCCCGGCGGAGGAACGCGGGAAGAATCACAGTCCGGGTACTGGCCTCGGACTTGGTGTCGCCCTGGACCCGCCGCCCGTTCATCCGCTCCGGCTCGGCGATGCGGACACGGATACGAAGGTTGTCGAGGTCGACGTCCCGGCGACGGAGGCCGGCCACGTCTTCCGGGCGCATCGGACCGTAGGCGCCGAGATAGACCATCAGGCGCCACCGCATCCCGCTGGCGTTGGCGAGCGCGTCGACCTGGGCGACGGTGGCGATGCGCCGCTCAGCTGCCTTCTCCTTACCGGCCACCTTGATACGGATTGCGCGTGATCAGCTCGTCATCCAGGGCGGCTTCCATGATGGCTTTCAGCAGCCGGTACGCCTTGGCTGTGATCGTCTTGGCGCCCGTGATCCGTAGACGTTCGGCCCTGCTACTCGCGGACGCGCGGTGCGGTGATAGCGGTAGAGGTCCCGAGACAGTGGAGCCAACTCCCGTCATCATGGCGGATCTCCGTCTGCTTCTCAGCAAGCCAGTCGTCCGCATCCGCCGTCGTCTCGAAGGTGACCGGGCCGGACGCACCACGCCGTCAGGCCCCGGGTAGCGCGCTTGGCCGGACGGGAGCCGTCTGATCGCACCGAAGCGGCGTCGCCTGCCCTGGCTGTTGGCAAGCGCATACGCCTTCGGCCTGGAGCACCTGACTGCCCGCCCTAACGGCCAAGTCGTGCAACAGCCTCAGTCTTCTCGACCCAGTCGAGGTACCACTCCGCGAATCCGACCTGCTCAAGGGGACTGAACCGCCCGTCCCCTGGACGCTCATCGACCCACACTTGCCCGCGCTGTGGGCCAGACACGACCAGCCAGTCGAAGTAGCCGCACCCCTCGTGGCTCAGGCACACAGCGCCGGACAAGAACCAGTCGGACAGCCTCTCGTCCTCCTCCAGCCAGGCTCGGTACGCCGCGTCGAAGACTGCTTCGTCCTCGAAGTCGGTCTCGACGGGCTCCTTGCGCTCATGCTCAGCCTGAGCACGTGCACTCTCTTCCACATCCGGGAAGGGGACGCGCAGTCGCTCGTGGACGGTACCGCCGCCAGGGTCACTCCACAGCCACCCGGCATCTGCTCGGGCCAGGGTCGTGAGCCCATAGAAGGGTCCGGCACCGCCGGCGCCGACTTCGAGGAGGAAGGCCCGGTAGTCCGCAGGCAGCGAGACATCCCACTGAGCCTCCGCCTCGGCGACATCCGCCTCTGACAGGGGATCAGCAAGTCGGAAGTGGTGCCCAGTGGCGCCGTACTTGTCCCACGCGCCGAAGACCTTCCGCGCCTTGTCGGCACGGGCCAGGGCCTCCACCCGCTCTCGGACACCTTTCCAGTTCATCGCCCCCATGAACCGAAGCGTAGGCCAAGGGATCTACGCCGGGCCACATGCAGCCAAGCCGAGACACGCGATGTCAAGCATCAGATGAAACCGCCCGCTTCCATCTGCCCAACGCTGAACCCGCTCCAGTGGCAGAAGAACTTCCTGCCCTGATCGGCGAGGCCCCCAGTGGGTTCGAGGCAGGGGCCTTTTTACATGTACCGGTCCGCTGAACGGAGCAACTCGGCGTGCGCATGACCGGAGCGGGACCGAGCGTGGACCCATGAGCATACGGCCCTGGGTGATCGTGGAGTCGCCTGACAGTCGCGGTCTTCGCGCCATCACCATCCACGGCGAGAAGGTCGACAGTGCCTGGTCCCTTCGCGAACTGCGAAAGGTGCTCCGTCGCCTCGGCTACCCGGAAGACATGGACCTAGATGACCCCTCCTGTGTCCTCTGGCGTGGCGGCGGCAGCAGCACATGGCCGGGCAAGGGCTGGAGGCGGTATGCGGTCATGGTTCTCATGGTCCTGGGGTTGCTCGCCTCGCTGGGACTGCACGTTGTCATCGGCTGGCCGGACGCCCTCGGAGCACTCACCTTCGCGCAGCGTCTGATCGGCGTCCTGTTTCTGGTGGCAGCCGCGGCGGAGGGCCTAGCGGCGCTCGCGGTCATCGACTACTGGGGCAGACGGCAGCTCAGGATATCAGGCGCTTTTGTCTTTCTCGGCGTGCTCATCGCGCTGGCCACCACGAGCCTTCTGCTCTTCTTGTGGCTTGAGGAGCAGGAATTCATACCCGCCCTCCCGTTCTTCGTTTCCCTGTGGGGGTGGTCGATATGGGCCACCTTCGTCGTCATCCACCAGAAGGCGTGGCGGGGAATACCTTACCCGAAAAAATTCGCCGCCGGGGTCGCCGCAACGGCTCTCCTGTCAGCCGTTAGTCTCGGATATTCGACCCTTTACGCACCCACGGCCGCTCCCATGCATTTCAAACTGAGGGCCGATTTCGGTACCCCACGAACGAGCTGGGACCAGCCCTACATCCATGTTCCGCTGGCACTTTATGCCAAAAATGACGGGCAGGTTCCGGTTTACATCGTCGTCGACGACTGCACCGTTTACGGCTACTCGTCTAAATTCGCCCGTAATGGTCAGGCGCTCCAGGAATGGAAGCATGATGGGGAGTACTCCGAGCCCGCAGAGGCGGAAAGCTATGAGAGTGAACTCGAATTCGGGATAGTCGGGTCCGGGCAGTTCCAAGGGCCGGGCACCATACTTGACGAGGGGGAAGAATTCAAGATGGAGAGGGTGATCACGCTACCCAAGGACACCAAATTCGAGACACTTGATGCCAAGCTGCAATTCGCCGTACTGAGACAGGACAGAGGCAGGATCAATGAGTATTCGTTTTTCCCAAGGCCCTCCTGGCAGGAAGACGAGGGTAGATATCACTGCCAGCCCGAGGAATGTGGAGAACGTCTACTGTATCACAGCAGGGTGAGCTACAACAACAATTTGATCAACGTGACGCGCAAGCCACGATATGTCCTGGCTTACTGGTCACCGGAAGAGGCAGCGGACATCTTCGTTTCCTCTTATGACTTCAAGAAGAAAGGGACGTCGATCTTCGACGCCTATGAAAATCTGGATCCGAAGGATTTGATCACGGAGAGGCGGAGGTACGGCATCTGGTGGGCCAGCGTCAACCGTGAGGTGTCCGTCCATGGACTGCTGAAGCAGGCCAGGTCATGACGCCTGGTGCCGTCCTCGACGTCCGAGTGCGCCCACCTGATCCGGGTGACCGTAAGGCATGCCCCCTCGTCACTTCGTCGCAAGTCAGCGCAGGTAATTACCGCCAAGAAACCCAAGCTTCCCAAGCTGAGAGCGAGTTCGATTCTCGTCACCCACTCCAGAATGAAACCCCAGGTAAGCGGCCTGGGGTTTGTTTGTTGTCTAGTCCCATTTACGAGGGCCGTGCCCTCTGCATGCCCTAAACCGAGGAAGACCCCTCAGACACACCCGCCTGTTCGGCGCGCCGCCCGCTCAGGACGCGCCGGGGATGGTCATCCCGAAGCCGTGGGTCACGCCAGCTTCTTGAGCAGTTCGGCTGCGGCGGGTCCGGCGGAGGCGGGGTTCTGACCGGTGACCAGGTTGCGGTCGACGACCACGTTCGGGGCCCACGGTTCGCCCTCTTGGTAATCCGCGCCGATCTCGACCAAGCGGTCCTGGAGCAGCCACTTGGCGCCCGCCGCCAGACCGCTCTGGATCTCCTCGGCGTTGCTGAAGCCGGTCAGCCGGTAGCCGACGAAGGCATTGCCACCGTCGGCCTCGGTGGCTGCCAGCAGCGCGGCCGGGGCGTGGCAGACCACGCCGAGCGGCTTACCTGAGGCCAGGGTGTCGATGAGGAGCTTGCCGGAGGTGGCGTCGACGGCCAGGTCCTCCATCGGGCCGTGGCCACCGGGGTAGAAGACCGCGGCGTAGTCGTCGAGGTCGACGTCCTGCAGCCTGACGGGGTGCTGGAGCTCGCTGATCGAGGCGAGGGCGGCCGCCATCTTCTTCGCGCCCTCCTCCCCGCCGTTGAACTGCGGCGCCAGGCTTCCCTGGTCCAGGGGCGGCACGACGCCGCCCGGCGTGGCCACGACGATCTCGTGGCCGGCGGCGGTGAACGCCTCGTACGGGGCAACGAGCTCCTCGGCCCAGAAGCCGGTCGGGTGCTTGGTGCCGTCGGCGAGCGTCCAGTGGTCGGCGCCGGTCATCACGAAAAGGATCTTCGACATGGTGCAGTCTCCTAGAGCCGGGTTTGGCTGGGTCGTTATTCGGTGCCGGCCAAGGCAGCGAGGATCAGGTCGCTGACGGCCTTGGTGGACACCGGGTTCTGTCCGGTGATCAGGCGGCCGTCGCGCACGGCGTGCGGCGTCATCGGGACGGTGGCGCGCACATACTTGGCTCCCTTCGCGCGCAGCTCGTCCTCCAGGAGGAACGGCACCCTGCTCTTCACGCCGGCCAGCCGTTCCTCGACCGTCGCGAAGCCGGTGACGGTGCGGTTCCGTACCAGGGGGTTTCCGTCGGTGTCGCGGAGGTTGATGAGCGCGCAGGCGCCGTGGCACACCGAGGAGACGATGCCGCCGTCGGCGTAGATGGCCTGGGCCGTTCGCTGCAGGCCGACGCTGTCGGGGAAGTCCCACATGGTGCCGTGACCACCCGTGAAGAAGATCGTGGAGTAGTCGTCCGGATCTGTGTCGGCAACGGAAGGGGCGGCTTTCAGGGCGTCCATGAAGGCTTGGTCGTCGAGATAGCCGCGGACCGTCCGGTCGACGAACAAGCGACCGAGGCTACGAGGGTCGAGCGGCACCTCGCCGCCCGCCGGGCTCACCACGTCCACCGTGTGACCGGCCTTCACGGCCTTGTCGTAGAAATGGACGAGCTCGCCCAGCCACAGTCCGGTCCGGTGCTCGCTCGCCCCATAGGTGGCCTGATTGGTCACGACCGCAAGAATCTTTTTCCGTCTCACTTTTCCCTCGTCTCCTGGGCGGCCGGCCCCTGGTTTCGAAGCTAAAGCTGTTGATGTATCGGCGCCAATGAAGAGACCGATGGCGGGTATCGAAGAACCGATGCCTGAGCCGGGGACATACGGCACCTGGCCGGCCTGCCCATCTCGTAGGCTCGGAGCCGTGAGCGATCACGACCTTCATGGGTCCGGTCCGCTGGACCTGAACCTGCTGCGCACCTTCCTCGCGGTGCACCGCCTGGGCTCCTTCACCGCGGCGGCGCGCTGGCTGAGCCTGTCGCAGTCCACCGTCACCACGCATATCCGGGCACTGGAGAGGCGCCTGGGCCGCGAGCTGTTCGAACGCCGGGCGCAAGGCGTCACTCCGCTGCCCCAGGCGGACGAACTCGCCACCCGGCTGTCGGGGCCCCTCGACCAGTTGGCTGTCATCACCGGCGAGGAACCGAGCAGCACCGTGGGGCCGGTCCATCTGGCGGGACCCGGGGAGTTCCTGGGCACTCTCGGCCTCACGGTGCTGGCCGAGTTGGTCACGCAGGGCGTCCGGCTGCGGGTGGCCACCGGGCTGACCGAATCACTTCTCGAAGAACTGCGGGCCGGGCGCCACGACCTCGTCGTCGCCACCCGGCGGCCCCGTGGCCGGACGCTGCACGCCGAACTCCTCGGCGACGAGGAGTTCGTCCTGGTCGCCGCACCGGTATGGGCAGAACGGCTCACGGGGCAGGAGCTGCCCACCGCCCTGGAGAGCCTTCCACTGATCGCCTACGCCGAGGATCTGCCCATCGCCCGCCGCTACTGGCGCCACGTCTTCGACCGCCGTCTGCACGCCCAGGCCGCGATCACCGTCCCCGACCTGCGCAGCGTCCTCACCGCCGTCACCGTCGGCGCCGGCTGGAGTGTCCTGCCCAGCTATCTGTGCCGCACCGAACTCGCCTCCGGCGTCCTCCGTCTGCTGCACCAGCCGGAGGACCCGCCGATCAACACCTCCTACCTCGTCCAGCGCCCGGGCAGCTCCACCAACCCACACGTGACACTCGTCCGCGATCACCTGCTGGCCGCCGCGAAAACCTGGTGAGCCGACCCAGCGGCGCCGGGGCCCGACTGGATGCCGATGTGCGATGCCGAACTGCCCGCCCGGGATAGGTGTTTTCGCAACAGCAGGGACGCGTCTGGACCTGAATGCGATGGAGTGTGCTGCCCAGACGATGACCGGGACGCTTGGGTGAGTACACGCAAGCGTGCAAGCTGCCGCCCGAGTCGTTGCAACTGGCCACCCGCCTCGGGAACCTGTGCGGGGAACACGGGGGTTCGGGGCAAGTGGCTGCTCTTGGACATGGTGACGGATCGTTGGGCGAACCTGGCGGCCCGGGCCCGCGCGCACCCGGCTGGGTCGGCGACATGCCGTCCAAGCTCCTGTGGCACGAGGGCGCTGGCCTTCCCGCGCATCCGCCGTCAAGTCCGGGCGGATGACCGAACAGAGGCTCCGAGTTTGCATCTGTAAGGCTGCGCGTAGGCGACATACCCGCACCCGGTGAAGCAGCGCCGCAGCGGACGAGTCGAGCCCTACACGGCATCCAGGCGTGGGCTCGTGCCCAAGCGTGCCCATAAGACCGGACAACCACGGAAAACAGCGGTGCAAAACCAGCCCTCGAAGCTGCACCGGAAGCGGCATATTCGCAGGCCAGAAGCGACATAGCGACCCAAGCGCCGTCGCTTCCCAAGCTGAGAGCGCGAGTTCGATTCTCGTCACCCGCTCCATGATGAAACCCCAGGTCAGTGGCCTGGGGTTTGTTTGTCGTATAAGGACTATCCCGTAAATGATCTCCAGTGAGCGGCCTCGGTCCAGCTGTAGCCCATGAGGGCTGCTCGTGTGTTGTGCTGCCTGAGGCTTACGAGGGGGAAGTCGGGGTGCCTGGTGTAGGACGCACGGCACGATCCAGCGCGTCGGCATACGGCCAGGGGGCGTGGGCTGACGGGCCCAGGATGGGCCGGCTGGCTTCGGTTTGGCGCAGGGCACGGGCTGGGGGCGCAGAGCCACGTGCTCAGCAGCGATCGCGGCCGGTTCGTGGCGGTGTGATTCCCGGCGGTCGAGGGTACGGCAGGGTGCTCGTCGGTTTCAGTCGGGCTGGGCGGGAGCTCGTAGTTCGACCTCGTACCCGCCTTGTGGGGTGGGTTGGGCGGTGAGGGTGCCGTGGAGTAGTTCGGCGCGCTCCTTCAGGCCGATGAGGCCATGGCGGGCGCTGGGCAGGGCGACGGACGGGCGGGTGGGGGCGGTGTTGGTGACGGTGACGCCGAAGTGGTGGGCGTCGTGCCACAGGCGTACTTCGGCGCGGGCGCCGGGGGCGTGCTTGCGCACGTTCGTGAGGGCTTCCTGGACCGTGCGGTAGACAGTGCGCTGGGCGGTCGTGCTGATGCCGGGCGGGAGCCCGCCGGTCAGGGTGGTCTCGATGCCGCTGTTGGCGATGAGCTGCTGGAGGTCGGCGAGGGTGGGCTGGGGGGTGAGTTCGGTGTCCTTGCCGCCGGAGGCTCGGAGCAGGGTGACCATGTGGCGGAGTTCGTCGAGGGTGTCGACGCTCAGGGTGCGGATGGTGCGGGCGGCCTCGCGGGCGTCGGGGTCCTTGGCGGCGACCTGGAGGGCTCCGGCCTGTACGGCGATGAGGCTGACCTGGTGGGAGACGACGTCGTGCATCTCGCGGGCGAGCTGGGCGCGTTCGCGGGCGAGGACGGTCTGGGCGTGCAGGGCGCGTTCGTGTTCCCGGGCCTCTTCGACCTCGACGAGCTGGAGGGCCACGTCGTGTCTGGCCTGGACGAGTTGGCCGAACAGCACGGGGGCGGTGGCGGTGGCCAGCGTGTAGACGAACTGAATGAGCGTCCAGGTCCGGTCGTCGGCGAATCCGTCGGACAGGGACCAGGCGAGGGTGCCCGCCGTCGCGTTCAGCAGGGCGCAGCCGGCCAGCAGCGGGCGGTTGCGGGTGGACGCGGCCAGCGTGTACAGGGCGGTGATCTGCGCGGCCGCCACGTCCATGAACAGGGTCATGGGCAGTGTCAGTAGGAAGACGGCCAGCGGAAAGCGCCTGCGCAGGAACAGCGCTGCGCTGCCGAGAGCGACGCAGGACCAGACGAGGGGGGTGGTTCCCTCGCCGTAGAGGTTGACCCAGGCGTCGAGCACGGCGAGTGCGACGAGGCCCCCGTCGACCGCCCAGGGCGGCACCCGCCGCCACAGTGCCCGGCCTGTGCTCATCGTCCGTTGTCCCGTGCGGTGTTGTCGCCGTTCTCATTGAGCAGTCCGGCCCGCTCGGCGAGCAGTGCGGCCTGGACACGGCTGGTGACCCGCAGCTTGGTCAGGATCGAGCTGACGTGGTCCTTGACGGTGCCCGCGCTCAGATGGATGCGGGTGCCGATGTCGGCGTTGGACAGTCCTTCCGCGATCAGGACGAGGACGTCGCGCTCCCGGTCGCTGAGCAGGCCGACGCGTGCCGTGTCCGCGTCCAGGGGTGCTCCCGCCCCCGGGTGACTGCGCAGCAGTGCGCGTGAGGCTTTCGGGGACATCACCACCCCGCCTGCGGCCAGGGTGCGTACGAGGTGGGCGAGTTGTTCGGGCTCGGTGTCCTTGAGCAGGAAGCCGGCGGCTCCCGAGCGCAGTGCGGTCAGGATGTACTCGTCGGTGTCGAAGGTGGTCAGCATGGCCACGTGCGGTGGTGCGGGCAGTGTCTGGATCTGCCGCAGGACGGTCAGGCCGTCCACGTCCGGCATGCGGATGTCGAGGAGTACGACGTCCGGCTGCTCGCGCCGGATCACGTCGGCCGCGTGCGCCCCTTCCGCGGTCGCCACGACCTCGATGCCGTCGGACGCGTTCAGGATCATCTGGAATCCGGACCGCACCAGGGCTTCGTCGTCCACCACCACTACCCGGATCACCGGCGTTCCGCCTCACACTCGTCTGCTCTGTCCTGCTTCTCGGCGGCCCGTACACCCCGCGTCGGGGCGTCCGGGTTCTCGTACGTTCGCGTACGGTGTTTGCCTGCCGCCGACGGTACGTCCGGCAGGGTACGCGGTGGCGCGATCACCGTGGACTGTGGACACCTGGCGGGCCGGCTCCAGCCGTTCGGGGGGTGCGCTCCGGCCCATCGGCAGGGCGGCGGGCGAGGTCCGGCGGATGGTGCCCGTGGTGCTCGTCCGATGGGATCGGTACGTGGGTCCGCGCCGAGTCTGCGGGGCCGCAGCCGATTTCCGTACCGTTCGAGGACCGCCCACCCATGCCCCGCTCGTACCTGCGTCAGTCCGTCCGTGCTCTGCGCCGCTGTGCGGCGCGGCCCCATGTGCTGTTCGGAGGTGTGTACGGGGCGGTGCTGGCCAGTTCCTTGGTAGCCGCCCTGACGGAGCAGGGCGAGACGGCGCCCGCAGACCGGTTCAGCAGCGCCCAGTGGCTCCTGGTCACGGCCGTCGCCTCGGCCCTGGCGCACGGCTACGCGCATCTGATCGCCCTGCGCGGCGACCGGACCCACCATGGTGTGCGCGCCGGGGTGCGGCTGTTGCTGTCCGAGTGGCCGCTGGTGGTGGCGACGGTGCCGACGCTGGTCCTGCTGCTCGGCGCGGCCTGGGGGTGGTGGCCCTCGGCGGGCGTCGAGTACGTGGTTTTCGCCGTGAACGTGGTTCTGCTGTTCGCCTGGGGCGTGCTCGCGGCCCGCGCCGCCGGTCGTACGTGGCTCTCCGCTTTGCGGATCGGCATGGTGGACGCGCTGCTCGGGCTTGTCGTCGTGGTGGCCAACGCCGTCATCAAGTAGGGCGGTGGTCCGTCCGGGCCCGCTGACCGGCCGGGGTGCTGGTCCGCCGGTCGGCGGGGTGGCCCCGGCCGGTCGGCGGGGGCGTCACCGAAGCCTGCCGGATGGTCCGCCTCCTGACGGCACGGCGAGATTGTCCGTATGACACAGATACAGCCCCCGCAGGAGACTTCGGCTCCGCAGGAGAACTCGCCTCCACGGCCCGCGGCCTCGCCCGGGCCCGACGGGAAGGTCTCGAGCAGTCCCTCGATGGGACGTCTGGTCGGGGTGGATCTGGCCCGCGCGCTGGCTGTGTTCGGCATGTACATCGTGCACATCGGCCCGATGCTGGGGAACACGAGCGGCGTCGGTACGTGGGTCCGGTTCCTGGCCGACGGCCACTCGTCGGTCCTGTTCGCCACCCTCGCCGGGTTCTCACTGATGCTGATCGCCGGCCGCCGTGAGCCGAAGACCGGCCTCGCCGGCCGCCAGGCGAAGGCCCGGATCGCGATCCGCGCCGTGATCCTGCTGGCGCTCGGCAGCGTGCTGGCGATCGAGTACGGGGACGTCATCATCCTCGGCTTCTACGGCGTCTACTTCCTCCTCGCCCTGCCCCTGCTGCGGCTGTCCGCCAGGACTCTGGCGATCATCGCTGCAGGGCTCGCGCTCGTCACGCCGCAGCTGGCGTTCGTCCTGAAGATGTGGCTGAGCGGGTCCGTTCTGCAGAGCATCAACGCCCACGACCCGCTCGAGAAGTTCAACGATGTGGGAGTCGTCGATCTGCTGCTCACGGGCCTCTACCCGACGATCACATGGATGCCGTTCCTGATCGCCGGGATGGCGCTGGCCCGCCTCGACCTGTCCGCCCCCGCCGTCCAGCGGCGCCTGGCCGCGCTCGGCGCCGCCCTCACCGTGGCTGCGTACGGCCTGTCCCTGCTGCTGGCGGGCAAGGACGCGGTGTTCGGCGGGATCGGGGGGTCGTCCAGCGGCTCCGGTTCGTGGTCCGGCGGTTCCGGGTCGTGGTCCGGTGGCTCCGGGGCGGGGTCGAGTGGCAGCGGGTCCGGCGGACAACTCGTATCGTCGGCCTCGGATTTGCTGGGTGCCGGGCCGCACACCGGCACCACGTTCGACATCATCGGCAGCGTGGGCTTCGCGATCCTCGTGATCGTGGGCGCGACGGTGCTGTTGGACCGCCTGCCGCAACTGCGCCGCCTGGCGAAACCGGTCATCGCCGTGGGCACCATGTCCCTGACGGCCTACGTCGGCCACTTCCTCGCACAGTCCGCGTGGCCCGCTTCCGGCGCCGGCACCGCGAAGTCCTGGGTGCCCGTGCTCACGTACATCCTGGTGGCGATCGTCTTCGCCGCGATCTGGTCCCGCTTCTTCCGCCGCGGTCCCCTGGAGTATCTGCTCAACGCGGCAACCAAGCCGGCGAAGTACGTCCGGTGAGGCGGCCCAGCCGGGGCGGTCGGCCTACATGGCCTGCCCCGGCTCCGGCAGCCCTTGCGGCCGGAACGGCCGGCCGTTCCGGCCGACGCCCACGGGGAATCCTGTGACGCGAAAGCCCCGTTATGTAACCTCGTGGGGGCCTCGATCCGGAGGACTCCACCTGGGGTGCCTCCATTTCGACGTTCAAGGGGAAGGGGCTCATCAGGGACGAGGAAACCCAGCGGGAGTATCGCCGCTTCGACCTGTTCACCGTGAACGCTGAGGCCTCGATTGCCTTCGCCGACGTCGTCGACCCGCGGCTCCCCTGAGCCCCCCCATCCCCTCCCGACCGCCACAGCAGGAAGAGAGCTTGAGCGCGAGTTTGATTCTCGTCACCCGCTCCATTGTGAAACCCCAGGTCGGCGGCCTGGGGTTTGTTTGTTGTCCAGGTCATGCTGGAGCTGATGCAGGCGACGCTCGGCAACGCGAGTCTCCTGCGCCGTGTCCGGCCGTCCCTGCCGGCAGGCCCTAGTCGTTCCTCGTGAAGGTGCCGAGACCGGTCGTGTCGAGGTTCTCGACCCGGACCTTGTCGGCGCGTCCGCCGGGCCCGACGGTGAAGGTCACGCCGGACAGGCCGACGGCCATTTCGCCGGTGGTGCGGTAGCTGAAGGTGTCACCGTCGTAGTGGCGCAAGGTGAACCGTTGCTTCTTGGGACCGAGTTGCATGGTGAGTTCGTCCCCCTGGGCGCTGACGGTCATCGGGCCGTAGTAATCATTGGCGTACGTTCCTGTGTAGGCGCTGTTCGCCTTGGCGGGTTTGGGAGAGGCCGGAGGCTTGCTGTAGTCGACCTCCGAGCGTTCCCCATGCAGGGACTGCTGGAAGATCGGCCCGAGGAACGTCAGCCAGTCGACGGTCGGCCCGCCCGTCTGCGCGGTGTCGAGGAAGGTGCTGGCGATCGCCTCCGGCACGCCGATGGGCTCGCCGTTGGTCAGGACGACGATGCCGAGCTTCTCCGAGGGCAGCAACGCGACGTTGGTGGCCGCCCCCAGCGCGAAGCCGCCGGAGTGGCCGAGCTTCAGCCTGCCCTGGTCGTCGTAGCTCACGTTCCAGCCGAGCCCGTAGAACCCGGACCTGCCCGCGGGCCCGTGCGGCGGCTCGGAGACCATGCTCGGCAGGTGGGTCTGCTCCAGCGCGTCGGCGTCGACGACTTGCCGTCCCTCGAACTTGCCGTTGGCCAGTTGCAGGCGCAGCCACTTCGTCATGTCCTGCGCTGTGGAGCTGGCCCCGCCGGCCGGGCTCTGGGCGTCCGCGTTGCGCACGTGCTCGGCACGCCAGGTGTCCCCGGTCTTCACATGCAGGGCGGCCTTGTTGTCCGCCTTCTCGTAGTCGGCGTAAGAGGAGCTGGTGGAGTCCATGCCGAGCGGCCGGTACAGCTTGTCGGCGGACAGCTTCTCCCAGCTGGTCCCCGCTGCCCGCGCGGCCGCGACGCCGGCTTCGGTCAGACCGAAGTTGGTGTACGCGTAGTCGGCGCGGAAGGGGGCCGACGGTTCGTAGCGGAGGTGGTCCAGGATGTACGAGCGGTCGTAGCCGAGGTCCTCCAGGAGGTCTCCGGCGTGGTCGGGCAGTCCGCTGCGATGCGCGAACAGGTCGGCCAGCGTGACATGGCGGGTGACCCACGGGTCCTTCAGGGCGAAACCGGAGCTGTGGTCGACGACCGGGTCGTCCCAGCCGACGGTCTTCTCGCCCACGGCCGCGGCGACCACGGTGGACGCAAGGGGCTTGGAGACCGAGGCGAGCTGGAAGACGGTGTCCCCTCCGACCTCGTCCTTCGTGCCGGCCTTCCGCACGCCGAACCCCTTCACGTACAGCACCTCGTCGTCGTGAACCACGCCCACGGCGACACCGGGCACGCCGGTGCGGCGCATGGCATCCCGTACGACGTCGTCCAGCTTGCCCACCGCGGTCTCGACCTCGGCCCGGGTGAGCTGTGCCGGTGGCTGGGCGGGTGGAACGGTGGGCAGCGGCGACGTCGCGACGGCCGGCCCGGCGACGGTGGTGTCGGCGTCGGACCCGGTACAGCCGACGGCCAGCGCCGCTATCAGGCCCAGTACCGCGGCGGAGCGAAGGGGGCGGGGGCATGCACTGTCGAGTCGGGCCATGTCTTCCATGGAAATCCCGTCCCCGGCACCTGTCGCGCCTTGGCGGGCCGTTCGGGGGGCCGGCACAACGCCGTCACGCTCGCCTGCAGACCCCAGGCGGAATCCCTGTGCTCGGCGTCGCGAGCCCCGGCTCCGCTCCAGCCTTCGGCCCGCTCCGCGCGGGCTGCGCCGACGCGCGCCCCCTGGTGGATAGGGCCGGCGGCCATGAGTCGATCACCGCATGGGCGACGATCAGAACAGTGCCTCCGGTGGGAGATCGGCCGGCACCGGGAGGGAGAGGCGCAGTCGCCCACTGCAGCGTGCAGGGCGCACGGACGCATCGGGAGGCGCCCTCACAATCGCCACCAGACGCAGGGGGCGTCAGTTGCCGTCAGGGTCGTCAGCAGCCAGAAGTTGCGCAGGAGGACGGGTCAGGTGGCTCACTGGACAGCTCTTCTTGCATGGGCTTGTCGACTCCTGTTTCTGGCATCAGTACCTGACACGAACAAGGGCGAACCGTGGCGGTCGGCGCCGAACCTGAGTAGACAACCAATCGAGGAAAAGCCGGGTTGTTCGCCCCCCAGTACCCGATTGGAAAGACCCCTTCTGACCGATCCGGCTAGCGCTCGTTCTCCTCGTCGTCGGCGATGAGCAAGCCGCCGCCACTCATTGACCCGGCGAACCTGACTGCCTCGCCCTGTAGCGGGGCTTCATGGTCGCCGGCCAAGATAAATTTTCGCTGGTCCGGAGGACGCGCCCAGGCCCGCGGCTACTCGTCGCGCCTGTCCCTGCGCAGTCCCATGACGGCGGAGGAGACCCAAGTCAGGCCAATCCCCACTGCCATGGTTCCGAATCCTGCCGCCATCCCTGGGGGCATCCCATCCGTTTCATGATCAGAACCAGAGGTTGGCGGGTTGCCAGGCGGCCGAATTTCCTGCAACTTTTCAAGAATAGGGGTGAAGAATTTGAAGGCGCCAACGACTATCAGCGCCCACCCCGCCGTAAAGAAGATCATTGAAAGGATGTGCGCAGGCGACCTGAAGTCGACACCGCGCCAATCTTTGATCATCGATCCGCAAACGGTAATTGCGCTCCCCACTAACGCGCCAGTGGCAGCGTTGGTGAAGCTGGTCGAGCTAAGTTTCTCGGGAGAGAACCCGACGGTAGCGAAGTAAAGTACTGCACTACCCACAGATACGATATAGCCAATTGCGCTGACCGCCCCACCGAATGTTCGAATGGACCCCTCTGGGATTTCATCGAACCGATCGGACAGAGAGCGCTCGACAATCCTCTTGACTGCGTCGGCACTCGGACCATAGAATCGCCTGCCGTCAATTAATACAGTTCCCGCCTCCTCGATATAGATATTATGCTCGCCAATCTGGTAGACGCCATTTGCGGTGCGCCTCAGATTGCGATTCAGGAATTTCATGTCAGAGGCCGTCGCAGAGTTACTGGCCACCCTGTCCAGGATTTCCGCGATTCTGGCGTCCCACCCCGCGCCCATGCCGCCCCCCGTTTTGCTGCCGTTCGCCGTCCGAGCTGTAATAGTGGACATCGGCAGCACGGCCGAAGTTCACATTTGTATCACCATCCTGAATCACATTGTGATCACCCTCGACATTCACGCCGCCAGAAATGGTCCGGTAGCCACCGATTCCTCGCATTCCTTGCACCCCGCGGCGCCCCGCCCGATCATTTGCCGCCTGCCCACCTTCAGGAGGTTGGCGACGTTCAACCGTCACTCCGTATATGGCAAGAGCAAGGCCAGCCAGGGCGATGAACAGTCCGATTATGTTGGCTATGTCACCCGATCTCTGAAGCCCAATACTCCGAAAGTAGATGACGAGACCGACCCCAGTGACTGCCGCTATTGAACCGATGATCTTCAGATTGCGTGCCCCCATGTGTGCATGGTCCCACGCCGCGGAGATCGTTAGTCGCGGTTGCTAAAAGACACCGTGGCTTCCGGTTGAGTCCGAATCGTTAGGTTCCTGCTACGCAACGCCCTTGCTCGCTGAGTGTCTTTCATTTTGAGTTTGTACAGGTGAGTAGGGTGTGGACGGCGACAACGATGGGGCTGATGTGGCGCGGGCGTGACGTAGAAGCCGCCCTTGCTTGAACAGGGCGAAGGCAAATTGACTCGTGCAAGACGCCAGACGTCCTGAGCTTCCCAAGCTCAGAGCCTGCAGCCGTTATCGCGGCCCCCGTCGCACTCTGCTCTAGCGCTCGGCATCCCAGCGCGCGCGGAGTGACGCGCCGCCGGCAAGACTCGCGTCGAGGAACCCGGACAGCTCTTGAATGGCATCCAAGACGCGCTGGAGGTTGTGGCGGCGCTCGCCGTTGGCAATGGCCAGATGAAACCAGATGAGGGGATCGGCCCACACCCGGCGATCCGGCTGCGAAAGGAGATCGCAAAATTCTCTGTAGCTCCTGAGTCGTCCCTCGGGTTCGAGGATGACGTCAGTTCCGATGCTGGACTGTGTCGCGTAGTAGACGTCACAGGCGGCGAAAGCTACATGGACTTTGAGGATCAAGGCAGCCAGTCTTGTGTCGTCTTTCCCCGGCAAGCGCAGGAACGGTATGTCGTGCCGGGTGCGAGTCATCTGGGCGAACAGGCAGGAAGTTATCCAGATACTGGAAACCAGCGCGATGCCCGTGCCAGCGAACCAGGCATCGCTTTGGTCATCAATTTCCCGCGGTTCGTTTAGGGTCTGCGCAGGTTGATAGCAGCCATGCCGGTCGATGGACGCGGCGTAGAGGGAGAGCCGGTGGTGTGCTTCAGCTGCGTGCCATCTGAGAGGGTTGAGGTACGACATGTTGTGGATCTCACGCTGAGCCCGATGGCTATCCCGCCGTTGCTGCCGACTGGTCAGCCACACGAGACCTACTGAGACGGCGCCCGAGGTCAACGCCGAGACCAGCGTTACCGAGAGGGTGTCCACGCGACTGTCTCCTTCGCAACGGATACACAGCGGCCGAAGCGCGTTGGCAAAGGGGTGCACTGGTACAGACACCTTCTCAAGACCGCCGCTCAGTAGCTGAAGCCCCCAGCAGGCCCAGGGTGAAGAAGGCGGGCGGGGCCGCGGCCCGTGGCATCCTGCGTCAGGCCGCGTGGTCCATGTGAGCCCGGCCTCGGCTGCGGTCCCGGTCCTCTGCCCGGCCGAGGCCGGACAGACCGGGTTCATCGGGGAAGAGACGGTGCAGGCGCCGTACGAACAGGCGAGTCGTCCGCCATGCGGCGAGCAGCGCGAGGACCGGCACGGCCATGCGCAGCAGTCCGGTGAGGGGTCCCGGCGAGGTGAACACGACCAGGAGGAGAGTCCCGCCGACGCTCAGGGACCAGGCCAGAACGGTCAGCGAGGAGAGGGCGATCGCCACCGGTACGCCGCCCATGCCCCACGCGCGAAGATCGAGGTCCGCATCGAAGCTGTGGGTGCTGGTGAGGCGCGCGGCGACCAGGATCCAGAAGCACAGCACCACGACGAGGGCGGCGGTCAGCGCGAGCGTGGGCAGACCGGTGGCGACCGCCAGAAACGTCCGCATCAGCTGGTCCCCCTTCCCGGCCGCAGTGCTCGTCCGCCGTGTGTCGGTGACGCATCGCGTGCTCCGGGCTCCGGTGCCGGACACCTGCCGGTGTCCGGCACCGGAATCCCCCGCAGTGCTCCCCGCAGGTCATGGTGCACGGCACTCCCGCGTCCGCGCATTGCCGGTTCCCGGCAGCGTTCATTAGGGTCTGCATGCCGGTGCACCGCCAAGAAACCGTCATCGGCGCGTCAAGAATGCGGGGGCGACATGACGGAGCGGGAGATTCCTGAGCAGTATCTGGAAGGCTGTGCCCAGATTCTGGCCGAGGTCTCGGCCACGGGGCGGCGCCTCACTCGGGAGGAGCTCAACTCCCGCCGGGAGCTCGGTGAGCAGGCCGCGGACGCCGGCCACGGGCTGCGCGCCCTCGTCAGCGCCCATCTGACCGCCGCTCGCGCGGCATGGCCGACCGCTCCCGGCACGGCCGACTCGGCCTTGGCCGCCCTGCACCAGGTCATAGACGCCTTCTCGGAGGGCTACGAACGCGCCCAACGCCAAGCCGTGCGTCAGGAGGAGGCCGCCCGCCGGGAATTCATCGACGACCTTCTCTACGGCCGCAGCAACCTGGGGCGCCTCGCCGAACGCGCCGAACGCTTCGGCCTGCGCCTCTCACACGCCCACGCCGTGGCCGTCGCCGAAGGTCCCACCGCCTACGACGAAGGCGACCCGGTCCCCCGCCAGGTGGAACGCGCTCTCATCTCCCGCTTCGGCGACCGCAGCATCCTGCTCACCACCAAGGACGGCCGGCTGCTTTGCATCGCCCCCGGCCACCAGGAGGAGGTTCTGGCGTTCTTCGCCAAACGGGCCCACGCCGCTACGGAAGGCGGCCGCGTCGCCATCGGGCGAGCCCAGTCGGGCCCCGGCGGAGTCGTCCACTCCTACGAAGAGGCGCTGAACGCCTTGGAACTGGCCGAGCGCCTGGAACTGGAGGACCCGGTCCTGCGCGCCGCCGACCTGCTCGTGTACCCCGTCCTGACCCGCGACCGGCAGGCCATGGCGGATCTCGTGGTGAGCAGCCTCGGTCCGCTGACGACGGCTCGCGGTGGCGCCGGGCCCCTGCTCGACACTCTCACCGCCTACTTCGATTCGGGCTGCGTGGCCGCCGAGGCCGCCCGCCGTCTCTCACTCAGCGTGCGCGCCCTGACCTACCGGCTGGAACGCATCCACAAGCTCACCGGCGCGAATCCGGCTGATCCGGCGCACCGTTACATGCTTCAGACCGCGGTGATCGGTGCCCGGCTGCTGGACTGGCCGGCCAAGGACCTCTGACGTACCGCAAGGTGAGGGGTGGGTGCCTCGCAACGGCCCCTGGCGACAACCGATTCGGGCTCAACCGCCGGACGTCTGCCCCCGGCGCGGCATCTGTGGCGACTTCGCGGCCTCGGCCTCCGCCTTGGCGTCGCTCACCGCGGCGGCGGCCTGTTTTCCGGCCTCGTCAGCAGCGGCCGCAGCGTCGCGCGAAGCCGTCCAGCCTGCGGCGAGCTCCGGGGGGTGGCCTTCGTCCGACGCGTCGTCGCCGTCGGCTGTGCCCGCTTCCTCGGGTCGCGCAGTGGTGTGCGCACCCGCCGTCGACTGGTCACCGAACGCGCGGGTGACGGTCCGGACGGCCTCGGTCAGCTCCCCTGGGATCACCCAGAACGTGTTGTTGTCGCTGCTCGCCAGGTGCGGCAGCGTCTCCAGGTATTTGTAGGCCAGGATCTTCGGGTCGGCGTTGTTGCGATGGACGGCCTGGAAGACCAGTTCCACCGCCTTCGCCTCACCGTCCGCCCGCAGGATCATGGCCTGCTGCGCACCCTGCGCCTCCAGGATGTCCTTCTGCTTCGTGCCCTCCGCGGTGAGGATCTTGGCCTGCCGCTCCCCTTCGGCGTGCAGGATGGCCGCGCGCTTGTCACGTTCGGCCCGCATCTGCTTCTCCATCGCTTCCTTGATCGTGTGCGGTGGATCGATGGCCTTGATCTCGACACGGTTGACCCGGATGCCCCACTTGCCGGTGGCGTCGTCGAGGACGGCGCGGAGCCGGGAGTTGATCTCCTCACGCGAGGTGAGCGTCTCCTCCAGGTCCATGCTGCCGATGACGTTCCGGAGCGTGGTCACCGTGAGCTGATCGATCGCCTGCAGGTAGTCGGCGACCTCATAGGCCGCCGCCCGCGGGTCGGTGATCTGGTAGTAGAGCACGGTGTCGATGTTCACCACGAGGTTGTCCTCGGTGATCACCGGCCTGGGGTCGGACGAATAGACCTGCTCCCGGACGTCGAGTTTGGTGTTGATGCGGTCCGCCACCGGCACGACCAGGTTCAGGCCGGGCTGCAGCGTCCGGCGGTACCGGCCGAACCGTTCGACGTTGTAGCGGCGCGCCTGAGGGACGATCCGCACGCTGGCGGCCAAGAGGAAGACGACGACGATGGCCGCCACGAGAGTGAGGATGACCACTGGATCCACAGTGCCTCCGTTGCTGGGTGCGCAGCCGTTTCACGGAAGGAGTTCGCGGGGGTAGACGATGGCCGTGGCGCCTTCGATCTCCATGACGTCCACCAGCGCTCCCACGGGGATCACCAGGCATTCGTCGAAGGCGCGGGCGGACCACTCCTCGCCGGAGAGTTTGATCAGGCCGCGGGTAGCGGTGACTTCCTGCATGACCTCGGCCCGCTTGCCGATCAGCGCGTCGCTGCCCTCGTAGGTGAGGGGTTGCTGTGCCATGTGGCGCAGCGCGACAGGACGGACGATGAGGAAGCCCGCTGCCGCTGCCGCGCCCAGGGCCAGGAGCTGGCCGAGAAGGCCGACACCCACACCGGCGACCACGGCTGCGACCAACGCGGCACCCGCCAGCAACCCGAAGACCAGCGTCAGAGTGAAGAACTCCGCGGCACCCAGCGCCGCGGCGGCCAACAGCCAGACGAACCACGGCATCGCATCGCCCTCCTCATGGGGCCTTGTCCACCAAGCTACTCCCGGAACGCCGGGCGGAACAGATACGGCAGTGGTGGTCCTTGATCGTTCAACGACGGCGCGCATCGACTCCAGCCGTAGTTGTGGATCTGCCTCGCTCTGATGCACCTGGCGGTGGCGGCGGTGCTGATCCCGGGGCTGGGCGGCAGGTCCCTCCGCCCGGGGCACGAGCCGGTGCCGCCGGGGGGTGACCGGCGGGACCGGGTACGCCGCTGCACCCCGACCACCCTGTCCCTGATGGGGGCGGCCGCATGGTGCGGTGTCGGTGCGTGGGTGGGCGTGCTACTGGGAGAACGAGAAGTACAGGGTTCGGCCGTAGTCGCCCCTCGCCGTGGTGGGGGCGCCGCTGGGGCCGAGCGCGGCCGGCGCGTCGAACTTGGTGCCGATCGCCGGGATCGCGTCGAGGAACGACAGGTCTCCCTTCGGGAAGGGCGGCGCGGTGTGGCGGGGGTCGGGTCCGAACCGGGGTGTGAAGAGGCGCAGGTAGAGGTTCTCGTCCTCGGCGACCACGGTGAGACGTCCGGCGGTGGTGTGCAGGGACGCCCAGCGGACGTCCGCGTGGTAGCCCTTGAACTCCGGGTACACCCAGCCGTCGGCACCGGTCGCGGTGTCGTTGTACTGCTTCGTCCAGACGTCCGTCGCGACGCCGCGCAGCCTGTTCTTCCACACCCTGTGGGGTCCGTGGCCGAGCCATGTCACGCCGGTCACCTGCTTTTCGGGATGGTCGAAGCCGACGCCGAAGAAGTCGTGCTCGCCGGTGAGGTGATAGCGGTAGTCCAACCGCAGCCAGCCACTGGGGTGCAGGTGCCACCGGACGTGGCGCAGGACGCCGGAGTACTCGGCCTCCACCGTGTAGCCGTGGCCGTCGGGCCCGTGCGTCAGGCGGGTGAGGTCGGCCGTTCCGGTGGTGGGCAGCGGGCCGCGGGACAGCGCGAAGTCCCTGCCTCGGTGGGTGGCGCCGGCCAGCATGCCCGTCGTGGCGTCGAGCGTGACGGTGGTGTGGCGGGATGCGAGCGGGAGCGTGTTGTCCGTGAGGGAGCCGCGTACGGCCGGTCCCGGGCCCGTGCGTACCAGCCGTCGGGCCTGGTCGGCGGCGGGGGCGATGGTCCATGTCCAGCTGCGGATCTCGCGGCCGTCGGCATCGGTGACGGTGAGTGCCAGGGCATCGGCGCGTCGCCAGCCGGACGGCAGGGGCAGGCGCAGCACTCCTTGCGCGCCGGGCTCGATGTCCGGAGCGGACGCGGTGCCTCGGGCACGCACCGTGTGGCCGTCCCGCCGCTGCGCCGGGGTGCGGAAGTCCAGCAGTCGCCAAGTGAACCTGCACGCGCGGGTGTTGGTGAAGGCGTAGTGGTTGGTGAGGGCGATCAGGCCGTCGAAGTCGTCCAGCAGGGCGGACGTGAACCGCTGCGGTTCGGCGAGTTGTACGGGTGACCAAATGTCCTTGATCGTGTAGAAGCTGGCCTCCTTCTCGCGGAAGGGGCCGAGGATGCCGTCGGGTGCGGCGTTGCCCGCCACATCGATGGCGCCGCCGAGGTCGTCCCGCACGATGCCCTCGTCGACCAGGGCCCACAGGAAGCCTCCGGCGGAGAGCCGTTCACGGCCCATCAGCTTCCAGTAGTCGTCGAGCCCCGCGCCGGCGCCGCCGTCGTAGAGGCCGTGGAGGAACTCGGTGGGCATGAAGACGTCGCCCTGTTCCTGGAGGATGCGGCGCGTGCTGTCGTACGTCTCGTAGTGGTCGGTGTTGATGCCGCCGAAGTTCGCCCAGGGGTGGAGAACGGCGCGCCGCTGGGGGTCGTGGCGGGCGTAGTCGGCGTCGAGGGCGGTGTTCCAGCCGCCCTCGTTGCCGTTGCACCAGAACAGGATCGACGGGTGGTTGACGTCACGGGTGACCATCGAGGCGACGAGGGGCCTGCCCGCCTCCTCGTCGTAGGACTTCTGCCAGCCGGCCAGTTCGTCGAGCACGTACAGCCCGAGTTCGTCGGCGAGGTCGAGGAAGTGCGTGTCCGGCGGGTAGTGGGACATCCGGACCGCGTTCATGTTCATCTCCTGCATCAGGAGGATGTCCTTGCGGCTGATGCGCGCGCTGGTCGCCCGGCCGGACGTGGGCCAGATGGTGTGCCGGTTGGCTCCCTTGAGGATGACCTTGACGCCGTTGACGTACACGCCGTCGCCGGGGCGCACCTCGACGGTGCGGAAGCCGAATCTCTCGTCGACGCGGTGGACGGTACGGCGGTCGCCGGCGCGCAGCGCGACCTCGACGCGGTAGAGGTGCGGGGTCTCCGCCGTCCACTGCCGAGGGGAGTCGACGGCGGTCCTGAGGGTCACCGTCGTGTCGCCGGGCGCGACGGCGGCGGTGAACGGGGCCCCCACCGGGCGCCCGGACAGGTCGGTGACCCGGGCGACGAGACGGTCGGCGGAGCCGGTGCCCGACAGATGGGCGTCGATCCGCAGCGTGCCGTCGGCGCGGGCGTCGACGGCGATGCGCTCGATGTGCTGGAGCGGGAACGCCTCCAGGTGGACGGGGCGGTAGATGCCGCCGAAGTTCCAGTAGTCGCCCAGGCGTTCGGCCCGGTTGACGGAGTCGTCGGTGGACTCCTTGCTGACGGTCACCTCCAGGAGGTTGTCCTGGCCCGGACGCAGCTTGCCGGTCACCTCGTGCCGGAACCGGTAGAAGCCACCGCGGTGGACGGGCCCGGCCGACTCCCCGTTGATCCACGCCTCGGTCTCGGTCATCGACCCCTCGAAGACGAGGAAGACGCGTCTGTCACGCCAGTGGGCGGGCGGCGTGAAGGTGTGCCGGTAGCGGCCCTTCTCCTCCGGGCGCAGGTTCCACCCGTAGTTGTAGGTGCCGTATCCGTGGAACTCCCAGTTGGACGGCACCGGGATGCTGTCCCAACTGCCGCTGCGCCGCCCGCTGGTGCACAGGAAGTCCCAGTCGACCGGGTGGTCGGCGTCCTCTCCGGACAGATACAGGCGCTCGGTGCGCGTGGAGGCGTCCGTTCCGTCGGCCTCGGCGGCCCGGGCCGAGCCCGCGGGAAGGCCTCCGGCGACGGCCGCGCCGACGGCGCCGAGGATCAGAACGCCACGACGTGACATTTGCATGACATCTCCACGCTTCTGGGGGCCATCGGGGAGCGACCGGCGGGAACGCGCGATGCGGTCGGCGTAGCCGTCCCGACGCACGTTGTCGAAGCGCTTCCGCGCTCAACGTCGCAGATCAGAGCACAGGTACGGGACGCAGATGACACTAGGAGTCGAATGCGTCGAACACAAGAGGACAGCCGAAGCCGGCAGGCGCCTGGGCAAACACCGCGGCGCCGGGCCGTCGACGTCAGTGGCCGCCACGGCCACCACAGCCGTCTCGCAAGGGCTCCCACCCGGCTCGGCCCGCGGTCCGCCCCTCGCTCTCCGTCGACGTCAGAAGTGCGGCAGACGACGTAGAGGGTCTGCCACCCGCACACGACGGCGCCCCACCCCCGAGCGTGCGGGGGTGGGGCGCCGTCGTGTGGGTCAGCTTCCGGCGCGAGTCCTGCGCCGGCGCCACCAGACGAGTGCGGCACCGGCCGCCACCGCGGCGGCGGCGAGGGCGGAGATCAGCCCCACGGGGGTGTCCGATCCGGTGTCGGCGAGGTCACCGTCGGGGTCCGGGGCGTTGTCGTCGGGCTTACCCGGAACGGTCCCGGTCGGCGTGGGATCCGGGTCCGGGCCGGTCGGCGTCGGTGTCGGGTCCGGCTTCCCGGAGCCGGTCGGCGTCGGCGTCGGCGTGGGATCCGGCTTGCCGTCGCTGGTGTCGGCGGCCCCGTTCCCGCCGAGGAACGCGGTATCGGTGTCGCGGGCCGAGGTCTCCGCGCGCACGGAGTCCTTGGTCGTACGAGGCAGCTCGCGGTGCTGGAGCTGGAACTCCACACCGGAGACGTTGCGCTTCGGCGCCTTCGCGAAGTCGACACCACCGACGAAGAAGGTGTAGATGCGGCCGTCGGCGAGAGGCCACTCATACGTGAAGTCGCCCTCGGTGAACGACTTGCGCATCTCCTGCCACACGGTCCGCTTGTCCCAGTCGGCGTTCTCGCCGCGCAGCGGCCACCGCTTCAGGTTGTTGCTGTCGATGATGGGCCGGAAGTCGGTCGCCTTCCTCGCGTCCTGGACGCGGATCCACTCGGCCGCGACACGGGACTTGTAGACGCGGCGCAGGTCGGCGTACTTCTTCTCGGTGTTGATCTGGTTCTGGACGTGGGGGACGAGGTAGCGGTCGATCAGCCGGTGGCTGTACGCCTTCTCCTCCTCGGTCAGCTTCTTCGAGCAGTCCTCACCCTGGACGGGGGTGTCGAAGTCCATCGCCGCGTGGTTGACCTTCAGCGGCGCGTCCAGGATGTAGATGCCGCCGTCCTGCTCGCGGACCTTCGCCCGGCCGGGCACGATCCAGTTGCGGCCGGATCCCCAGCACGGAACCCCGTCGACCTTCGGCGCGGCGTTCATGAACTCCTTGCCGGGCGAGACCTCGGGGTTCATGGCGCGGGAGAAGTCCCGCTTCATCTCCATGTCGGCTTCGAGGAGGACGCGGCCGGTGTCGGTCTCCCCGAAGTTCTTGTCCATGATCGTGTCGGGCTGGTCCGGGTTCAGGTTCACCCACATGCGGTCCGGGGTGAGCGCCAGCCACGTGAACAGGGCATCGGAGGCGAGTTCCAGCTTCGCCTGACCGCCCCAGCCGGGTTCGGTGTCCTCGTCGGGCATGAAGTCGGCCTTCATGCTGTAGTCGAGCCCCTTGCCCTTGACGGGGTTGCCGACGTACTGGAGTTCAAGGGTGGAGAAGTCGACGCCGCCCGGGCCGCGGCCGAGGACGCCGCGCGTGTTGGCCTGGTTGTGCTGCTGCTGGATCTGCTTCGCCTCGGCCGCATTCTTCCCCGACCCGTAGGCGAGGGAGTTGATCGGCCCCTGCGTGCCGGTGTTCGGCCTGGGGTTGAACACCGGGTAGGACTTCGTGTACGTCGTCTGCGGCCACAGCCCCTTCGCCGTGGCGCGACGCTCAGCGATCCGGATCGGGTTGTTGCCGGTGCCGCGCTCGCCCCGGAGCTTGGCGTTCTCCGACTTGTACTCGCGGATGGTGGCCCCGTTGGGCTTCTCCCCGGCGAACATGGTGAACCGCGACTTCGTGAAGTCGTACTTCGCGTCCTTGTGCCGCAGGATGATCTTGTCGCTCGTGAACTGGCCCGGCTTGCGCTTGCCGTCGGCCTTGAACTCACCGAGGTCACCGGTGCGCTGGTTGTACGCGTCATACCGGCGGGAGGCGATCTTGTTGCCGTCCTTGTCGAAGATCTCGACGGTCACCTCACACAGCCAGTCGGGGCCGACGAGACGGTAGTCCTGGACGGTCTTGCGCTCGAAGACGTTTCCCTTCTCCCGGGAGTGCTGCGCGCCGATCAGGTTCTGCGGCACCCACTTGGCGAAGGGCTTCGGGGACGGCTTGCCCTGGATGTAACGGGCGTAGCGAGCCCAGATGGCCCGCTTCATGTCCTCGGCGCTCTTCGACGCACGGTAGGCGTTGTCCCACTTGCGGATGTCGGCGTCGGTGTTGCCGACACTGTTCAGGTCGGCGCGGGTGGGGGCGGGGACGTTCTCGAAGCCCTTGAACTCCAGGTTGAAGTAATACTCTTCGTCCGGCCCGGACCTCGTCCAGTGGTGCGGTCCGCTCGGCGCTCCGGAATTCGCCGGGGTCCGCGGGAAGGTTCTGCCGAGGTGCATCTTGTCGCACCGGCCGCCGCTGGTCACCTTCGCGTAGTCGCCCGGCGCCGCCGCGGCCGGGCTCGCGGGTAGCCCGACGAGCATCATCCCCGCCGAGGCGACGACCGCCAGGCACGAGCCCAGACGCCGTCGCAGGCGGATTCGTATCGGTGTACTCAAAGCCGTGTCCCTTGGTGGGGGCCATGGGACATGAAAGGGACGCGGGCGAGGCAGGGCCCCCGTTTTGCGCCGCCCGTCCGCCGGTCAGCCTAGCCACTGACGCCCCGTCAGATGCATGGGGCTGTGGGCTCGTCCTGTGTGAACTCTGTGTAGACACAAGGCTGTTGGGGCGCACTGTGGGGGCTGTTACCTTCGCCTGCATGACCGAAGCTGACGAGACGTACGACCCGACCCGGCACCCCGACCTGCTCGGGTGGCTCGCCGAACGCGAGGGCGCTCACCCCGCGTGGGCCGCCCAGACATCCTTCGCCGGCGTCCTCGACTTCTCACCGGCCTCCCTGGCGGTCCTGGACGACCTGGTCCGGGAAAGCGCGAGCAGCATGGAGGAGATCACCGACCGGCGCATGACACCCTTCGTCCAGGGCGCGATCTGGTACGTAGGGGAAGTGTTCCGCCGCCACAAGGGCATGGTGTGGAAGTACATCCCGGACCTCGTCAGCGGACAGCTCGAGCCGTTCTTCGGCGCGGGCGCGGAGACCTCCGCCCTCGATCACCCCTGCGTCGGTGCCCCCGGCGACCCGGACAGCTACGTGTACCCGCTCAACGCACTGCGGAGGATCCTCCTCACGGAGGACGAAGTCGGCGACAAGGTCGATGACACCCTCCTCTCGATCTTCGCCGACCCCTTCGGGGAAGACGACGAAGAAGACGAAGAAGACGAAGACGATGGGGACGGCGAAGACGATCAGGACGGCGAAGACGATGAGGGCGGCGATGCCGGTCTCGGTACGCATCTCGGCTCCGGATGACCGCCCGGAAACGTTCCGCACCGCCTGAGCCGGGGTTGTTCGGCCGACGCCGGTCCCCCTCTACGTGCCGCCGCACGGAAGGCCACGCCGACGAGCCGGTGTCGTCCGGGTCAGGAGCGCACCCCCGATGCCTCGCCACGCGGACGCGGTCCGGCCGGCGCACGCCGCGACCAGGCCGCGCGCAGGCACAGGAACACCAGCAGCCCGAACGGTGACAGCAGGATCGTGAGGACCAGCAGCGGCCCCATCAGCAGGGCGGGGATCCCGAGCCTCCTGGCCTCCCCGTACATCCACTGCCCGATCAGCAGATCCCAGGCGATGACCTGCGCCCATATGGCTCCCGCGCCGTCCGCCAGCGCCGTCAGGTCGCGGAAGGCGTCGAGGTCCGGGCTGCGGACCGCGGTCCAGAGTTCAGGGAAGACAGCGGCCGCGAGCGCGAGATAGACGAGCAGCACGGGCACCACGGTCCATGGCGACCCGGCGATGCGCGCAGTCGGGCCCCAGGCCGGCGCGAAGATCATGAGCAGCCAGACGGGTGCTGCCAGCCAGAAGGAGAGCTCGAAGAGAAAACCGGTCATGGCACGAGCTCCTTCGAGGCACCGGCCTGCTCAGCGGCAGTTGCCGCGCCCGCAGCGGGAATCGAAGGCCGCAGGCACCCGTACGTCCCGAGAGCGACCGCCACCAGGATCAGGCCGGCACCGGCCAGCGTTGCTTCGTCCGGATGGATCAGGGACTGGCCCCGCAGCGCCTGCCAGAGCACCAGGGCGAAGGCGGCGGCGTAGCCCGCTGAGGCGAGCAGCACCAGGCGCAGCCGTACCCGGTCGTCGGCGAGGCGGGTGAAGCGCGGCGCGAGGGCGGTCAGCACCATGACCAGCAGCGGCAGGAGTTGCAGCGCGTGCATGCCGACGAAGTGCGGGATCCGCAGATCGCCGCCGGTCGTCGACCATCCGGTCAACGGCATCGAGGGACCGCCGTCCGGCACACCGACACTGTGCGCGCCGACCACCTTGGAGACGCCGCGCCGCTGTCCCGGGGCGGGCTGCGTCATCAGGAATCCGACGGCAGCCCCGGCCAGGGCCAGCACGATGCCGCAGCGCATCGCCCAGGCGGACGCGAGGTCGGCGATCCGGGCCCGGAGCAGCAGCAGGGCGACGACGAGCGTGCCGATCCACAGGATGACGACCGTGACAGCCATCGCGTTGAACAGCGCCTCGTCGAACGGTCTTTCGTGGTTGAAGTGGCTGCGCTTCCCGCGTACCGCCTGTCCGGTGATGATCACCATCTCGACGAGGCTCGCGAGCGCGACGACGGTCCCCGCCCACCAGCCCAGACGTCGCCCACGGGGAAGGAGCGACAGCATCCAGGCGAGAGACAGGCAGTACGCCACGAACGAGACCGAGAACTTGAACGGTTTGAACCAGATCGGCGCGCCCGCCAGGACGCGGTCGTCGACGACGAGTCCTACTGCGGACACGACCGCCGACACCGCCATCAGCGCCGAGAACAGCACCAGCGGTCGATGCCATGACCGCCATGGCGCCGAAGACAGCCACGACGACGCGGGCCACGAGGACGCGAGCCCTGAGGACGCGAGCCCTGAGGACGTGCGTAAGGAGACCATGATTACCCCCCTAATAATAGATAGCGGCACTCGCCGCTGTCTGATAGCTCCACTATCTATCATGGGTGACAGGTCGGCAAGAGCCGGCTCGGCGAACAGGGCGAAGGCCGAGGAGTGAACCGGCAGTGCGTATCGGAGAGTTGAGCCGAAAGACCGGCGTGCCGGTGCCGACGATCAAGTACTACGTCCGTGAAGGGCTGCTGCCTCCGGGCGAGCTGACCAGCCCCAATCAGGCGACCTACGGCGAGGCGCACGAACGCCGGCTGCGACTCGTGCGCGCTCTGCTCGACGTGGGCGGCATGAAGGTGGCCCAGATCGCGAACGTGCTGGCGGCCATCGACGATCCAGCGCGTCCGCTGCACAAAGTGCTCGGCGTCGCCGCGGACGGCCTGGGCAACGCACCCGACGAGCACGACGACCCCGAGGCGGCGTCCGCGCAGACCGTCGTCGCCGACCTCATCTCCCGGCGCGGCTGGCAGGCGGACGCGTCGAACCCCGCCGCGGCCGACGTTTCCAAGGCCCTCGCCGCCATGGCCCGGTTGGGGCACGGCGCGTTCGTCGAGGTGCTCGACGACTACGCCGACGCCGCCGAGCAGGTCGCCCGCGCCGACCTCGCCTACGTGGACCGGTGCGTGGCGGTCGAGGACATGGTGGAGAGTGTGGTGATCGGGACCGTACTGGGCGAGGCGGTGTTCAGCGCACTGCGCAGGCTGGCCCATGCCACCGCCTCGGCGAGGCTGTACGGCACGGACGGCCCGCAGGAGCGCCGGACGAGCTGAGATGTTCAGCCGGTACGGACGGGCGTCGTGACGCCGGCCCACCTGAACCCGGGAGCGGACACCGGCCGTGCCCGGGTCCGGCGCCGAGCATTCCTGCGGTGAGTCGGGAACCTCCCGGCGCCCCACGGCGTTCGTGTCACTGATGGCCGGAAGAGCCGAGCGTCGGCTCGCAGTACCCAACTGCTGATTCCGTACGGCGACTTGACCGGGGGGTGGCAAGGGGCGTGCAGCAGCACCGCGCACACCGCACGCGTCCGGCCGCCGTCGTGCTCTCCGCGCTGCTCGCGGTCCTGACCTTCCTGCTGCCGGTGTCGGCCAAGTCGGCGTCCCGCCTGTCCTCGACGGGCACGGCCACGACGGCGACCGCGCAGGCATCCGCGACCGCCGACGCGCAGCGACCCGTCACCGTGGCGCACCTCGCGCTCGCCCACGCCCATGCCCAAACCCCCGCCGTGCCGTACCCGGCCCATGGCTTCCTGGGCCCCGGCACCGGGGAGGCAGCCCCGCACCGCGCTGTCGGCGGCCCCGGGGTGGCCGTGGTGGTCGCGGCCGCGGGAGCGAGCCGGGGCGGGCACGTGTGCCGGCCGCGCGGACCGCCGTCCCGATGGAGCACCGAAGTCCGTACCGACGCCTGACCGCTCGCCTCCGCGCCCGGCGCAGACGTCGGTTCCGTCTGCCTGCCCATCGTGGAGAACCCATGTCCCGCGCGCCCATGTGGCGGGCGATCGTCGCCCTAGGTGTGATCGCCGCGTCGCTCTTCTTCGCTCTCACCCAGTCCGCCCGCCTCGGCCTCGACCTGCGCGGCGGCACCCAGATCGTTTTGGAGACCAAGGACTCACCCGACGTCGACGCCGATCCCGAATCGACCCAGCGGGCCCTGGAGGTGCTCCGCCAGCGGGTCGACGCGCTCGGCGTGTCCGAGCCGAGCCTGTACCGGTCCGGACAGCAGCGGATCTTCGTCGAGCTGCCCGGCCTGCAGGACCCGCGCGAGGCCGCCGACGTCATCGGCCGCACCGCGCAGTTGACCGTCCACCCGGTGCGGGGCGTGACGGACGAGCAGGGGGAGAAGAAGGGGAAGCCGGCCGAGGACGGCTCGCGCACCCTGGCCGACCCCGACCAGAAGGGGGCGTACCTCGAACTCGGGCCCACCGCCCTCACCGGCGAGGGCGTCAAGGACGCCGAAGCGGTGCTCGACCAGCAGACCATGTCGGGCTGGATGGTCAACCTGACCTTCCGCGGGCAGGCAGGCGAGGACTGGGCACGGATCACCGGAGCGGCGGCCTGTGCCCCGCAGGGCGCCCCGGAGCGGCGCGTCGCCATCGTCCTGGACGGCAAGGTCCTCTCGGCACCCGGCGTCAACGCGGACGTAGCGTGCAAGGTCGGCATCTCCGGCGGCTCCACGCAGATCACCGGCGACTTCGGCCGGGACGAGGCTCGCGAGCTGGCCGCGCTCGTCAAGGGCGGTGCGCTGCCGTTGCCCGTGGAGATCGTGGAGCAGCGCACCGTCGGCCCCACGCTCGGTGCCGACGCCATCGCCGCCAGCGCCCAGGCCGCGATCATCGGGCTGGCCCTGACGGGGCTGTTCATCCTCGTCGTCTACCGGCTGCTCGGCGCCCTGGCCACCCTCGCGCTCGCGCTGTACGCGCTGATCTCCTACGCCGCGCTGGTCGCCCTGGGTGCGACCCTGACACTGCCCGGACTCGCCGGTTTCGTCCTGGCGATCGGCATGGCGGTGGACGCGAACGTGCTGGTCTTCGAACGTGCCCGTGAGGAGTATCTGGGAGTCCGCGCTCTGAAGTCGTCCTCGGCGCATCTGGACAAGCCGCTGCGCACCGGCTTCGCCAAGACCTTCAGCGCGGTGGTCGACTCGAATGTGACCACGCTGCTCGCGGCCGGGCTGCTCTTCTTCTTCGCCACCGGACCCGTCAAGGGCTTCGGCGTCACGCTCTCCATCGGTGTCCTCGTCTCGATGATCTCGGCCCTGGTGATCACCCGGGTCCTCGCCGACTTCGCGATCCGGCGCCGCTTCGTGCGCGACCGGCCCGGCCTGACCGGGATCACCTCCACCGGCCGCGTGCGTACCTGGCTCGCGCACCGCAACCCCCGCCTGGTGCACCACCGGCGCCGGTGGCTCGGCGGCAGCGCGCTGCTGATCGTGGTCGCCGTCGCCGGAATCGGCCTGCGCGGACTGGACTTCGGGGTGGAGTTCACCGGCGGGCGCCTGGTGGAGTACAGCACCAGCAGGCCCGTGGACGTGGACGCGGCGCGGGCGGCGGTCACCGACGCCGGGTTCCCGCGGGCGGTGGTGCAGGAGTCAGGCGACGGGGACATCTCGGTACGCACCGGTGAGCTGAGCAACGACGAGCAGCACACGATCAGAACGGCACTGGCGAAGGAGGGCGGCGAGGTCACCGTCGAGCGGGACGAGTTGATCGGCCCGAGCCTCGGCGACGAACTGCGCCGGCACGCGCTCATCGCGCTCGGCATCGCCGTCGCGGCTCAGCTGATCTACCTCAGCGTGCGGTTCCGGTGGACGTTCGCCGCCGCGGCGGTCTCGGCCATGGTGCACGACGTGCTGCTGGTGGTGGGCCTGTTCGCCTGGCTCGGCAAACCCGTCGACAGCGTCTTCCTGGCGGCCCTCCTCACGGTCATCGGGTACTCCGTCAACGACACCGTCGTGGTCTTCGACCGGGTGCGCGAGGCGCGCCGCCGCGAACCGGCGGCGGACCTGGAGACCACCGCGAACAAGGCCGTCGTCCAGACGCTGCCACGCACGGTGAACACCGGTATGGGCGCGCTGTTCATCCTGGCGGCCCTGGCCGTACTCGGCGGTGACTCGCTCGCGGACTTCTCGGTGGCGTTGATCGCGGGCGTGGTGATCGGCATGGCGTCGACGGTGTTCACCGCCGTGCCGATCGCCGTGCAGCTGGAGGGCAGCCATCCCGCACCGCCGGTGCGCCCTGGGCGCGGCCAGGACAGGGGGGCGCGCGGTCCCCTGGAGCGAGGCGGACGGGCGCGGGACTCAGGCGCCGTGGTCTGAGGACACGCGAAGGCTCGCGGGGAGGACGCGGAGGGCCGCTATTCGGTGCGCAGGGCCGTCGCGGTGCGGGCACCGGCGGCCCAGCCGGCGGGCGGGAGTGCGCCCAGGGTGGCGATGAGCAGGCCGCCGAGTGCGAGGGGGAGCAGTTCGGCCACGCCGTAGACGGCGATGACGGAACCGGGTAGGCGCAGTCCCACACTGTCGCCCATCGCGGGCACGACCCAGCCGTGCAGGGTCACGCCGAGCGGCACACCCGCGGTGCCCGCGACCAGTCCGGTCACGATGACCGAGGTGAGGACCATCGTGACGGTCTGCCGGGGGGTCATGCCGAGCGCCTTGTGGACACCGATCTCCCGGACCCGTTCACGGGTGTCGAGCAGCACACCGTTCAGCACGCCGAGCGCGGCGACGGCGACGAGCATCAGCGTGAGGATCAGGGACAGCGTGTTGAGCGTGACGACCATGTCGCCGCCGGTGTCGAGGCCGCCGGCCCGAGCGGTGGCCCCCAGCGGGGCCAACTCCCTGTTCAGCGCGTCGACATAGCCGGTCACGTCGGTGCCTGCCGTGAGCGCGATGTGATGACTCGTCTCCGTCAGGTCGGGATGGGCGGCCGTGAGGGTCGAGGCGTCGGTGAAGACCTGCATGCCGTCGTTGCGGGGGTCGAGGACCTCGCCGACGATCCGGGCCGTGACCGGTTCGGCCAGGCCGTTCAGGGTGACGGTGTCACCGACGCGGGTGCCGGTGGCGGTCAGGAAGGGGGTCGGGACCACGGCCTCGCCCGGCTTGTCGATCCAGCGGCCCGAGACCATCGTGTAGCCGCCCCAGGAAGCGTCGCCGGTGAAGGCGATCACGTCGACGACGCCGGTCAGGCCGGACACGGCCGCCCGTACCGTCGAGGCGCTGTAGTACTTCCCGGTTCCGGCGGCGGCCTCGATGTGCGCGACGACCGCGGCGGGATCGGCCTCGGGCCGCTTCCCGGGGGCAAGGCCCCCGGGTCCGAAGTCCGGCGGGGGCGCAGGGACGACGACATCGGCGGTGTCGTGAGCTCTGGCTTCCATCACCTGGTCGAGCGAGGCGCCCATCCCCACGGTGAACGTGACGGCGACGGTGCCGAACAGGATCGCCGTGCCCATGGCCAGCGCGCGAACGGGCCGCGCGAAGGGTCGGGCCAGGCCCAGCGCGACCGGCTGCGGCAACGGCAGCCGTCCGGCCAGGCGGACCGCCCACCGGCCGCGCCTCGCCGAAGCGGTGCGCCCGACGGCGAGCGCGTCGACCGTACGCAGCCTGCCGGCCCGCCAGGCACTCGCCCACGCGGTCGCCGCCACGAGGCCGAGCACCCCGGCGATCACCGCCAGGTCGACCCAGGGGGTGACGGCCAGGGACGAGGTGCCGTAGACCTCCTGGGCCTCGGCCAGTACCGGAACGGCGAGCAGGTGGCCGGCGAGGACACCGAGGACCGTGCCGACGGCGGCCGGGATCAGCGCCTGGCCCACGTAGGCCCGCACGACCTGGACCGGGGTGAAGCCGACGGCCTTGAGGATGCCGATGCGGCGCGTTCCCGTGCCGACGGCCGACGCGACGACGTTGCCGACGATGAGCACCGACATGACCAGGCCCAGGGCGCCGAACGCGGCGAGGAACGGAACGTACAGGGCGGTGTCCCGCTCGGCGGACTTCCGCACGGTGAGCCATGACTGCTCGCCGACCGCCGATCCCGGCGGCAGGGACCGCGTCACGGCCCTGCCGCCCGCGGTGATCCGCGCGGCCGTGCCCGCGTCGGTGAAGCGGTAGAGCATCTGGTAGCCGCCGCTGCCGGGTGCGGTGAGCGCCGGCATCTGGGACGGCACCACCCAGGCGTCGGCGGTCCGCGTGACCGAGCGGGCCACACCGACCACCGTCAGCGCCGGACGGCCGGGCAGACCGGTGAAGGCGACCTTCGTGCCCATGGTCGGGATGAGCGAGGAGTCGGCGGACAGCACGATCTCGCCGGAGCGCATGGGCCACCGCCCGTCGAGCAGTGCCACCTCGTCCACGTCCCGGCCGGGATCGCCCCGGCCGACCACGGTCATCGGCCACCCGGGGCCCGTCTCACCCGACCGCGGGGTGACCGTCACCGCGCGGAACGGCCCGGCCGCGCTGCTCACCCCCTCGGCGTCCCTGGACTTCGACAGCTGCCCGGCACTCACCTTGCCCGCGTCGAACCGCAGGGACAGATGCGCGCCGTGCTGCTCGGCGAAGGCGTCGTCGAAGGGCGCGCCGGACACCACGAGCAGCGTTCCGCCGAGGACGGAGGCGGCCACCGCCATCATCGTGGCGAGCCCGATCACCAGCGTCTGCACCCGGCGTCGCCCCACCCCCGAGCGCACCACCCTGCCGAGCGCGCTCATCGGACGGCCTTGGGGGTGACGGTCTGTGAACCGAGGGCCTGTGAGCCCTCGTTGCGCGTCCGGAGGCCCTGTGGCCCGACGTCCTGCGGCCCGACGTCATGCGACCGGACGTCTTCGGTGATCCGGCCGTCGGCGATCCGGATCGTACGGTTCGTGCAGGACCGGGCCAGAGCCAGGTCGTGGGTGACCACGACGACGGTCTGGCCCTCACCGTTGAGGCCGGCGAGCAACCTGCTGACGTCCTGCCCTGCGGCCGTGTCCAGGGCCCCGGTCGGCTCGTCGGCCAGCAGCAGTGCCGGCCGGTTCATCAGCGCCCGGGCCACCGCGACGCGCTGCCGCTCGCCGCCGGACAGCCGCCCCGGGTAGGCACGGGCATGCCGGTCGATGCCCAGCAGTTCCAGGAGTTCCGCCGCGCGGCGGTCCGCCTCGCCACGTGCCGTGCCCGCGAGACGTGCGGGCAGGACGACGTTGTCGGTGACGGTCAGATCGTCGAGCAGGTTGAAGAACTGGAAGACCATGCCGATCCTCGACCGCCGGTGGAGCGCCGATCCGGCTTCGCCCAGCCGGTCCACCCGCACGCCGTCCACGGTGACGGTCCCCGCGTCGGGCCGGTCGAGGCCCGCGATCAGATTGAGCAGGGTGGACTTGCCGCTGCCGGAGGGGCCGAGGATCGCGACGGCTTCGCCGGGCTGCACGGTCAGCGACACCTCGTGCAGAGCGGGCGGAGAGTCGTCGTACCGACGGCTCACCTCGCGCAGTTCGAGCACCGGCATGGTCATGAAAGGCTCCTCGATCACGGGCAGTTGGCTGCATGAACGCTAGGAGCGGGCCCGGCCCGCGCGCGTCCCCCGCCCGGACCCATCGCGGTACCGCGCCCGGACGAGCCCCGGGAACGTCATCCCTGCGATGTAGGCGGGTGGAGTATCCGGTGCGGCGGAAATGACCGCCGGGACGGACTCCGCGGATCGGCGCGGCGGCGACAATGAGCCGGTGACGGACTCACGTGCGACGCTGCGCCGGCTGCGGGAAGCCGCCCGCCGGGCGGTCCGCGACGCCGGCCTCCCGAGCGGTCCGCCGCCGCGGCCCACCCGGCGCGCCTGTCAGTTCGACGCGGTGGTGGCACTGGTACTCGGAGCCGCCACCGTCTACTACGGCATCGACAACGTCGACGTCGTCGTGGTGCGGGAGATCGCGCCCGGCGTGCAGTACGTGATGCCGCGACCGTCCGGCCCGGGCGGGGCGGCCTTCATGGTGACCCTCGCGGTCATCGCCTCGGGTGCCCTGGCGCTGCGCCGCCGCTACCCGCTCGCGGTGCTGTGCGTCGTGACGGCCGCGACACTCGCGACGCCGCAGAGCGTGATGCGGCTGACCTTCTACGCGTTCGTCATCGCCGTCTACAGCGCCGCCGTGTACAGCCCGTACCGGGTGGCGACCCTGGCGGCGCTGCCGGTGTCGGTCGTCCTGGTCGGCACCTCGGGGAACTCGGTGACCCCGATCGTCCCCACCGCATACATCGCGCTGCTGATCCTGATCCCGATGTCCGTGGCCGCCGTCGGCCTGCGTACCTGGAGGCTCCGAACCGACGAGGGCCGCGCCCGGCTCTCCGCCCTGGAACGTGAACAGGCCGAGGCGCTGCGCCGGGCCGTCGAGCACGAGCGGGCCAGGATCGCCCGCGAACTGCACGACGTCGTCACACACAACGTCAGCGTGATGATCATTCAGGCGGGCGCCGCCCGCAAGATCATGAAGACCTCCCCGGAGCAGGCCGGCGAGGCGCTGCTCGCCGTCGAGGCCGGCGGGCGGGCGGCGATGACCGAGTTGCGCCACGTCATGGGACTGCTCACCCCGGCCGACGAGGGCGAGGGGACGGACACCGGTGCGGACCTGGCCGACCCGGCCGCCGAGTTGGCCCCGCAACCCGGCCTGGACCAACTGGAACGGCTGGTCGGACGGGTCCGGGCCACCGGACTGCCCGTCGGCCTGACGGTGACCGGCGAGCCCCGTCCGCTCCCGCCCGGCCTGGAACTCGCCGCGTATCGCGTGGTCCAGGAAGCCCTGACCAACACGGTGAAGCACGCGTCCGGCGCCACCGCCGCCGTGACCGTCGAGTACGGCCCGCAGCGGCTCCGGGTGGAGGTCACCGACACCGGTGGGCACCCGGTCGGGACCGCCGGAAGCGGTAGGGGCCTGATCGGTCTGCGGGAGCGCCTCGCCGTCCACGACGGAACCCTGAACACCGGCCGACGCCTGACCGGTGGCTTCCGTGTGGAGGCCCTGATCCCCTTGGAGACACCGTGACCGAGCCGCTGCGGGTGCTCCTCGCCGACGACCAGACCCTGGTCCGCACCGGCTTCCGACTGATCCTCGGCGCCGACGGCATCGACGTCGTGGCCGAGGCGACCAACGGAATCGAAGCGGTCGAAGCGGTCCGCCGCACCCGTCCCGACGTGGTCCTGATGGACGTCCGGATGCCCGAGATGGACGGTCTGGAGGCCACCCGCCGCATCCTCGGCGGCGCCCCCGGCGAGCCCCGCGTCATCATCCTGACCACCTTCGACCTCGACCGGTACGTCTACGCGGCACTGTCCGCCGGGGCCAGTGGCTTCCTCCTCAAGGACGTCACTCCTGAGCAGCTGACCGCGGCCGTCCGCACGGTCCGTACCGGCGACGCTCTCCTCGCGCCCGCCATCACCCGCCGTCTCGTGGAGCGGTTTGCCGCAGCTGAACACCGACACAGCACCCGGCGCGGCAGCGGCGACGTGGCCCTCCACCGCGACCTCGCCTCGCTCACCCCGCGCGAACTGGAGGTCTTCGGCCTCCTGGCCCGCGGGCTGAGCAACGCCGAACTCGCCGCGCGCCTCCACCTGGCCGAGACGACCGTCAAGACGCACGTCGCCCGCATCCTCGCCAAGCTCGGGCTCCGTGACCGTGTCCAGGCCGTCGTCGTCGCCTACGAGACAGGGCTGGTCAGCGCCGGCGAGCACGAGGCGGCCGGGCAGTCGACCGAGCCGGCGTAGAAGCCGGCCGGCGCGGCGTGCGGACGGTTGGGTCCGAGGGCCGCGTTTCCCCGTCGGGCTCCTCGGCGTTTCCCTGACGTAGACCTCTATCCAAGGAAGTCCGGATATGCCCCGTCCTGCTCATATCGCCATGATCGGCACGCCTCTGGTCGGCCATGTGCTGCCCAGCCTGGAGATCATCCGTGAGCTGGTGGCCCGCGGTCATCGCGTCACGTACGCCACCGCCGCCTCCGTCGCCGAGCTGATCGCCCCCACCGGCGCCGAGCTGGTCGGCATCACGTCCATCCTTCCGGTCGCCGAGCGCGACTGGCCGCAGGATCCCATCGCCTCCGCCTCCCTCTTCCTCGACGAGGCGATCGCCGTACTCCCCCAGCTGCGCGCCGCGTACGACGGCGATCCCGCCGACCTGTACCTCTACGACGCCGGCGCGCACGCGGGTCGCGCGCTGGCCGAGGCGCAGGGCCGCGGCTGCGTCCAGCTCTCCTCGGCGCACGTGGCCTGGGAGGGGGCCCAGGAGGAGATCGGCGCGGCTCTCGCCCGGTTGCCCGGAGGGCTCGCCCACCGCGCGCGGTTCGCTGCCTGGCTGATGCGGTGCGGTGCGACGACCACGAACGTGGAGGAGTTCACCGGCCGCCCGCGGCGCGTGCTGGCCCTGATCCCGCGTGCCATGCAGCCGCATGCGGACCGGGTCGACAGCGAGGCGGTGACGTTCGTCGGCCCGTGCTTCGGCGCCGGTCAGGAGCAGGACGGCTGGATGCGGCCGGCCGAGGTGCGGAAGGTGCTGCTGGTTTCACTGGCCGACTCCGGGGGCCTCGGGGCGCGGGAGGTCCACCACCGGTGTGTGGCGGCGTTCGCGGATCTTCCGGGCTGGCATGTGGTGCTGCAGACGGGCGGTGGCGGCGAGGTGGTCGAGCGCGTTCCCCGCAACTTCGAGGTGCGGCCGTGGGGGACGCCGTCGACGATCCTTGAGCAGGCCGATGTGTGGGTGACGCACACCGCTGTGGGCAGCTGCGGTGCGGGCCTGTACGCCGGGGTGCCGATGATCGCCGTACCGGACGGGCCCGACCAGGGCCTCCACGCCGACCGGCTCGTCGACCTGGGAGTCGCCCGCCGGGTCGACGCCGCGGACCTCACGGCGGCGGCGTTGCGTTGCGCCCTCCTGGAACTCATCGGCGACCCGCAGGTCGCCGCCCGTTCGGCGTGGCTGTGGTCCGAGGTGCGCGCCGAGGGCGGCACCCGCAGGGCCGCGAACGTCATCGAGGGACAGCTCGTCGAGGACAGGGTGGGCTGCTGACGGGGAGCGGGTGCAAGCTGGAAGGGGGGCCGCCCGGTCGTCCCGGTCGCGCACTCGGGACGCGCGGTCCCGCCGCTTCGATGGAGCTCCCTCGGGCTCGGCAGGAGGGAAGCGAGATGACGGATCAAGTCAGCACCGGTACACGCTGGCACCTGCTCGGTGACTGGTTCGACGTGTGCAAGTGCGCCATACCGTGCCCCTGTACGTTCGCCCAGCCCCCGACCTACGGCGACTGCGAAGGCGTGCTCGTGTGGCACATCCGGGAAGGCAGCTTCGGTGACGTGCGGCTCGACGACCTCAACGTCCTGATGCTCGGCTCGTTCGTCGGCAACCCCTGGGCCGGTACGCACACCGACCCCTACGCCGCGGTCTTCCTCGACGAGCGGGCCGACGAGCAGCAGCGGCGTGCGCTGGGGGCGATCTTCGGCGGTGAGGCGGGCGGGTGGCCGGCGCAGTTCGGGGAGATGTTCCACCCCGAGATGCGCGGCATGGACTTCGCCCCCGTCCATGTCGAGATCGACGAGGACCTCGCCACCTGGCGGGCCGAGGTCCCCGGCCGGGTGACCGCCACGGCCGAGGCACTCACCGGCCCGACGACACCGGACGGCGCACGCGTCCAGGTGCACAACGCCCCGGGTGCCGAGGTCGGGCCGGGTCAGGTCGCCACCTGGGGCCGGGCCACCGCCGACCGCGTCGACGCGTTCGGCTTCTCCTGGGAACGCTCGGGGAAGTCCAGCAAGCACTTCCCCTTCGAGTGGAGCGGTCCGGAGTAGGCGGGACTTCGCGGACACGGGCCGGGAGGCCGGCCGGCTGGGTCACGCACCTGCCATCGACGGCATCGACGCCCGCAGTCCCGGCAGCAACCAGTCCTGGAACGGGGCGAGCACGGCGAGCACGAGGAACGTGACGCCGACGACCCGGGCGAGCAGCGGACCACGGGACCACAGCTTCTCCACGAAGATCACCACGGCGAGTGCGGCCATCGCCGCCACGTTCATCACGCCGAGCGGGATCAGGACGACCATCAGTCCCGCGCAGCAGCCGACGCAGTAGGCGCCGTGGTGGACTCCCACCCGCAGGTCACGGGCCGGCCGCCGGAATCCGGCGTACCGCACCAGGTGACCCATGGGGTCGCGGCAGTGCCGCAGACAGACGTACTTCAGCGGGCCGAGCTGGTAGAGGCCCGCGAGCAGGAAGGCCACCGCGCCGATCCAGCGCCCGGCGGACGGATGGTCGTCCACCAGCCCGCCCGTGAGGGCCAGGGCCGCGTGGACGAGCAGGCCGAAGGCGGTCCACACCAGCAGGTACCCGCCCACGAACTCGATGGTGCGCGCGGTCCGCGTCCAGCCGGAGGACTGCCGGCCGATCCCGCGCACCCAGGTGAGGGCCACCGGCGCCATGGACGGCAGCATCATGGCCGCCGTCATCGTCACCCACAGCAGCAGGAACAGCGGCAGGGCGACCCCCATCGTGCCCGGTTCGACGCCCATGTCCCGGGCCTGCCCGAGCGTCAGCGCCCAGGCGGGCACCGCGATCAGGACGATCAGGAACCAGGCTCCGGCGAGATCCCTGGCCGGCAGCAGTCCTCCGCCCGCTCCGGTCGGCGCGGGGGACCGGGCGGAGGCGAAGGCGGCGGTCCGGCTGTGGCGCATCGGCGTGTACTCCTGGCTGATTCCAGGACAGCACGCATCCGGCCGCGGCGCGACCGCCCCCCGGGGCCTCGGCCGGTGCGTCACCAGGCCAGGGCGTCGGCCATGGTGGACTGCCAGTGCGAGACACGGATCGAGTCGTCGACGTACACGCCCTTCGCGGGGAGCGACGGACGGGCGGCGGAGCTCGTGCCCTTGCCGAAGTGGACCGTGAGGGACTTGGCGGTGTAGCCGTTGGAGCCGCTGCCGTCCGCCGCCGAGAGAAGGACGCTCGCGTAGCCCGACTCGCCGGGGGCCAGCGTGACCACCGCCTGCGGCTTGGAGTCCTCGAAGGCCGGCGGGACGGACTGGGCCCCGCCGAACTTGACCGCCGGGTAGCCGGTGAGGTCGCAGTTCTTCGAGCCGGTGTTGGTGACGGTGAGGAGAAGGTGGTTCAGGGGGCGGGTGACCTCCGTGGCGGTCGTCCGGGTGGCGGCGCTCGTGCACGGGCCCGAGACGGGCTCCGGGTCCTCGGAGCCCTCGGCACCCGACGACCCCGCGGATCCCGACGAGCCCGTGGATCCCGACGAACCCGCGGAACCCGTCGCACCGCCCGAACCCGTCGCACCGCCCGAACCCGCAGCACCGTCGGCCGAACCCCCGGCGGAGGCTCCCCCGCTCGCCTCGGCGGAGGGTGTGCCGGAAGCCGTGGACGCGGATCCCGTCGAGGGGCCCTCGTCCCGGACGCCTGCTCCGCCGCCGCACGCCGTCAGTGTCAGCGTGGCGGCCGTGAGCGCGGCGGCGAGGAGCGTACGGGTGCGGTGGGTGCGTGTGGACATGTGAATCCCCAGATGCGGTAAGGGTGTTGACGCAGGCCGCTCGACCGGGTGCCGAAAGCGGCGTGCTTGGATGGCCCAAGCTTGTGCAGCGATCCGTCCCGACCGCCACGGCTGCCGGGGCATCAGGGACGCTGGAATGCCTGTGACAGCTCTGACCTGGGGGAATGACCTGCCCCTGGAACGGGGGCCCGGAACGTGGGCAGAGGGAGGAACGGTGGCGGGGGACGAGTTCACGGAGTTGTTGGGCCGGTTGAAGGAGCGGTCCGGACTCAGTTACGGGGTGCTCGGGAAGCGGCTGCACACGAGTGCGTCCACGCTGCACCGGTACGTCAACGGGGATGCCGTACCGACGGACTACGCGCCCGTGGAACGGTTCGCGCGGGTGTGCAGGGCGACGCCCGAGGAACTGGTGGAACTGCATCGGCGGTGGGTTCTGGCGGACGCCCGGCGGGGGCAGAAAGCCGGCGGGGCCCCTGCGGAGGACGGACCGCGGGAAGCGGTTCGGGCCGGGACCGAGTCGGCGAAGGGCGGGTCCGGGGCGGACGGGCCCGAAGCGGCCGCCGAGGCCGTTCCCGAGGACGGGCCGAGGCCACGGGCGGAGGCCCCCGTGGCGCGGCGGCGTACCGTCGCCCTGACCGGGGCCGCCGCGGCCGCCGTCCTCGTCTCGGCGGCGCTCGCGGTGAGCCTCGTGCCCGGCGGGGGCGAGGACGACCAGGGTGGGAAGCGGACCGTGGGAGCTGCCTCCCGGTCCGTCGACTCCGGCGTCACCGAGCCCGATGCCTCCGAGTCGGCCGACGCGAAGGGCGGATCGGCCTCGCCGTCCGCCTCGCGCAGCGGCAGCCCCACGGCCGCCGGTTCGGTGTCCGCCTCGCGCGGCGGTGGGGGCGGGGCGGCCCGGGGCGGGGGTTCCGAGGACAGGGCCACCGCACCGGCCGTCACCGTCAACCCGTACAAGTGGGAGGACCCCTGCAGTCAGCACTACCTGGTCGACCGGAAGCCCGAGCAGGTGCCTCCGCCGCCGGGTGAGCCGGACGCGCGCGGGTGGGTCCACGCCCTCGGCGGGGTCGCCGCCGGGCAGCAGATGCTCGCGGTCAACGTGCAGGGCACCGGGGCCGCCACCGTCGTCCTGGACGATCTGCATGTGCGGGTGGTGGAGAAGAGCGAGCCGCTGGCCTGGAACGACTTCGAGATGGGCGTCGGATGCGGTGGCGGCGTGGAGACGACGGCGTTCGAGGTGGACCTCGATGCCGGGCGGCCCGCGCTCTCCCCCAAGGCCGGTCAACGCGACTTCCCGTACCAGGTGAGCGAGTCCGACCCCGAGGTCTTCCACATCTTCGCCGACGCCCGTGCCTACAACGTGAGTTGGTACCTGGAGCTGGACTGGTCCAGCGGTGACCAGCAGGGCACCGTACGCATCGACGACCACGGCAAGCCGTTCCGCACGAGCGGCAACGTGGGACGGCCCGCGTACACCTATCCGCTCGGTTCCTCCGAGTGGGGGCGCAACGAGTACGCCCCCGAGATCCCCGGCTGAGGTGATCGCCGACTCGCGCGGCCGATCACCCTCGCGGAGGTGATCGCCGACCGGCTGACGTCACGGTCCTCGGGCGTTCGCCGCTGTCCTGCTCCGGTGCGCGCTCCTACCCGCGCGGCAGGGGAAAGTCTGCCATGGCGGGACCACATCCTCGTGCCTGCCGGAGTTAGGGTTGTCGCACCGGGTGGGTGGTGCCGGCTCCTTGGGAGCACGGGTGCCGTGGACGCCCGGTCTGTGGCCGTGCCCCCGAACGAAGGTGCCATGCCGGCTGACAACGCCCCGGTCAACGGGAACCTCGACGACGACGACTACCCCGCGTTCACCATGGGGCGGGCCGCCGATGTTCTCGGCACCACTCCCGCCTTCCTCCGGGCCGTCGGAGAAGCCGACCTGATCACTCCCCTGCGCTCGGAAGGCGGCCACCGCCGCTACTCCCGCCGCCAGTTGCGTATCGCCGCCCGCGCCCGTGAGCTCGTCGACCGGGGGACTCCCGTGGAGGCCGCGTGCCGCATCGTCTGGCTGGAGGACCAGCTGGAGGACGCCCTGCGCCAGAACCGGGACATGCGCCGGGAGCTGGACGAGCGCGGCACGGATATCTAGTCCCGCCGCTGCAGAATTACCTGGTCCGGCGGGATGAGAATTCCTGATCGATCACGAAAACCACTCGCCGGATTCAACCCGACGTGTGTTAGCGTGATAGCAGTTGCAGTTTTGGTTGCCAGAGATTTGATTCTTTGCAGAGCTTTCCGGATTCTTCCGGAGGGGTGATCATCGCGGCGACTCGGATCCGTAAAGTGCGGAATCCGGCACTGCCCCCCAAGGGAGATTCAATATGGCATCTGGCACCGTGAAGTGGTTCAACGCGGAAAAGGGCTTCGGCTTCATCGAGCAGGACGGTGGCGGCGCTGACGTGTTCGCCCACTACTCGAACATCGCCACCAGCGGCTTCCGCGAGCTTCAGGAAGGCCAGAAGGTTACCTTCGACGTCACGCAGGGCCAGAAGGGCCCGCAGGCCGAGAACATCGTTCCCGCCTGACGCTGACGCGCACCACGTGACTGGGGCCCGCACTCTAGGGGTGCGGGCCCCAGCTCATTGCTTTCCATAGACCTCCGGATTCCCGGATTTTTCACTCTTGCGAAAAGCCCCGGCCACAGCGCCGTGCGGGCTTGCTTCGCATGTCTGTCGGCCCATTCGCGTGAATCCTCGTGCGGCTCGCACCGCCGGAAGGAATTCCTCGATACGCCGCATCGAGGAAGGTTCCCTCCATGAACCGCACCCCCCGCCGTACCGGCCGCGGCTCCGGCCACGTCCGCGCCCAGGAGAAGGGCCGACAGAGCCGGCGTTCGGACACCGGGCGCAACAGCGGCCCCAAGGCACGGGCCGCGACACGCCCACAGGAGTTCGCCCTCCCTGTCACGCTCACCGAGCCGCTCCCACCGGTCGCCACGTTCGCCGAGCTGGACATGCCCGCACGTCTGCTGACCGCGCTGGGCGCCGAGGGCGTGACCGAGCCCTTCCCGATCCAGGCGGCCACGCTGCCGAACGCCCTGACCGGTCGGGACGTGCTGGGCCGCGGGCGCACCGGCTCCGGCAAGACCCTCGCCTTCGGCCTGCCCGTGCTGGCGCGGCTGGACGGGCAGCGGGCCCAGCCCCGGCAGCCGCTCGCCCTCGTCCTCGTACCCACCCGGGAACTGGCGCAGCAGGTCACCGACGCGCTCGCCCCCTACGCCCGCGCCCTGGGCCTGCGCCTCGCCACCGTCGTGGGCGGCATGGCGATCGGCCGTCAGGCGAGCGCGCTGCGCGGCGGCGCCGAGGTCGTCGTGGCGACACCCGGCCGCCTCAAGGACCTCATAGAGCGGGGCGACTGCCGACTGGACCAGGTCGCCGTCACCGTCCTGGACGAAGCCGACCAGATGGCCGACATGGGCTTCATGCCGCAGGTGACCGCGCTGCTCGACCAAGTGGGCCCCGACGGCCAGCGGTTGCTGTTCTCGGCCACCCTGGACCGCAACATCGACCTCCTGGTGCGCCGCTACCTCCACGACCCCGTGGTGCACTCGGTCGACCCGTCCGCGGGTGCCGTCAGCACCATGGAGCACCATCTGCTGCACGTGCACGACGACGACAAGCACGCCACCGCGACCGAGATCGCCGCCCGTGACGGGCGGGTGATCATGTTCCTGGACACCAAGCACGCGGCAGACCGGCTCGCCAAGCATCTGCTGTCCGTCGGCGTACGCGCCTCGGCCCTGCACGGCGGCAAGTCCCAGCCCCAGCGCAACCGGACGCTCGCCCAGTTCAAGGACGGCCATGTGACGGCCCTGGTGGCCACCAACGTCGCCGCCCGCGGGATCCACGTCGACGACCTCGACCTCGTCGTGAACGTCGACCCTCCCGGCGACCACAAGGACTACCTGCACCGCGGCGGCCGTACCGCCCGCGCCGGCGAGTCCGGCACCGTCGTCACCCTCGTCCTGCCCCACCAGCGCCGCGCGATGGACCGTCTGATGGCCGACGCCGGCATCACCCCGCGTACCGCCCGGATCCGTCCCGGCGAGGCCGAACTGCAGCGCATCACCGGCGCCCGGACTCCCTCCGGTGTGCCCGTCACCCTCACCCCACCGGCCACCGCCGCACAGGGCGCGCGCACGGACTCCCCCGACGCGAACCGGCGGGGGCGGGGTTCGGGTCGCGGCAGGCGGGGCCGAGCCGCCGGCGGCGGGGCCGGGCGGGGCGCCTCCAGGACCCGGCGCTCCGCGCCGAGGAACAACGCCTAGCCCGTACGCGAGATCCGCTCTCCGCGGTCGGCACGTACCGCCGTTCGTCCTCACCGACCCGACGGACCCGACGAAGAGGAGAGACCCTCGCGCCGGTCGCCGACCGGCCGCAGCACAGTCGATCCCATCCGTGTTACCCCCCAACCCCGTGGAGGCAGCCATGCGTTGTGTCATCGCGAGTTTCCCCTTCGACCTGGTCAAGGGTGAGGTCGAGCAGTCGATGAGCGGCGTCGAGCCCGAACCGGTCACCGGTGTGTCCGTCACCATCGGACGCCGGGTCTATCCCGTGATGCAGGTCGGGGAAGTGATCACCCGGCAGGACCGTCGCGACTTCACCTCGGGCGAGATGCGCCGGGCACTGACCCGACTCGGCTTCACCTGCCACGACGCGCCTCCCGTCGCACCGGCCGCGCAGGTACGGCCTGACGAGGGTGCACTGGGCTGGTGACGGCTCGATTGCTGCCGCTGCGCCGACACCCCTCGTCGGACTAGGCTCCTGAGGCATGAAGCGCCCTGACCACCTGCTCGCCACGATCGCCGCGATGGTGGAGTCGCAGCACACCAGTCGGATGTCCCTGACCGTGGTGATTCCGGGAGCCGTCATCACGGGACGGCTGGCCCCGGAAGCCCTCTGGAAGGAACGTGTGGCCGAAGTCCTGCGGGACTCCGAGCACCTGGGACGGTTCGCCGCCGCCTTCACCCCGCCCGAAGGCGGCGGCGACCGCCGCCCGGAGCACGACGACGGCCCCACCCACCTCCACTTCCACATGGCCCGGATCCTCCAGGGAAGCTTCGGCATCCCCGACACGGGAGGCATGTACCGCGTCGCGCTGGAGGACGTGAGCGCGTGGACCGTCGGGGACATCGGCTACTCGGACCAGTGAGGCCCGCGGGCGTCCTCGGGCGCCACGGAAGCGAACGGCCAGGAGCCGCTCGGGACGGGACCGGGGAACGGACGTCACCGGCGCCTCGGCCGGCGACGGCTCCCCGGACGGGGCACACACCCACCGGATGCCCGGGGGCCGCGCGTCGTCCCACCCGGTGCGTCGGTCGCGGCGGCCCTCCGGTCGCCGGCCACCGCCGCGGGTCCGCGCAACCCGCTGACGGCCGCCCACGTGCCGGCGCTCGCCGAGGCCGGTTCGAGGGCGGCGCCGTGTGAGGCGCGGTTCTCCGTGTGAGGGCCGGAGGATGTGGCACCCGGTACACGGGCGGGCCGTACCCGCACCACGTCCCGGGGGGCGGTTCGGCAAGGAGCCGCGACCGGTACGTGGGCGGTACGGCCCGCACCGCCCTGGACCGGTACGGCCCGCACCGCCCGGTTGTCGCCGCCGGGTGCCGCTGACGGCGGAACGCGCCTCGCCCCCGCAGTAGTGCACCGCGCCGGGGGTATGTGCGCCTTCGGGGCTTCCGTGAGACGGCCGGCCCCTTCGGGCCTGCCCCGAGACGGGTCCCCAACCGCGCCGGGCCCGCGTGCCCCGGTGCCGCGCTGCGGGCGCTGTGGTTCCCCGCCGCCCGCCGAGTTGTCCGTGAACTCCTCCGGGATTGTCCGTGATCGGTAACGGACGCATCCCGTGGCCGCATTCCCTCGTCCTGCCAGGTGGCCGCAAGTCGGCCGAGGGTCGGTGAGGAACTGCGCGAGGGCGGGGGCGGACATGGCACGGCACGGCGGTGGGCGGGGCTGGTACGGCAAGGTGCTCGGGGCGGCGCTCGGAGTGACGGTGCTCGCGGCGGGGGCGGCGGCGTGGACCGCCCAGGCCGGAGCCGCGGGCGGCTCGTCGCCGCAGGCGACCGCGTCGGCCGGGCCGGGCGGTGGCGTCAAGCCGGTCGCGGTGAGCATCGCGCACGCCTCGGACAAGGGGCCGCGCGGCGTCAACATCACCATCGACGACGGCCCCGACCCCGTGTGGACCCCGCAGATGCTCGACGTACTGCGTCAGAACGGGGCGAAGGCCACGTTCTGCATGGTGGGGACGCAGGCGCAGGCCCACCCGGACCTGGTGAAGAAGGTCGTCGCGGCGGGGCACCGGCTGTGCGACCACTCGGTGTCGCACGACACCACCATGGACAGGAAGTCCGAGGCGTACCAGTCGCAGCAGATCCTCGATGCCGAACGCATGATCACCGAGGCGTCCGGGGGCGTACGGCCCATGTACTACAGGGCGCCCGGCGGGGCCTTCACCCCCTACAGCCGCAAGCTGGCCGCCTCCCGGGGCATGCGCCCGCTGGGCTGGAACGTGGACTCCAAGGACTTCGAGCGGCCGGGTGCGGACGCGATGGTCGCCACCGTCGAACGGGAGCTGCCCAACGGGCCGACGATCCTCTTCCACGACGCGGGCGGTGACCGCTCGCAGACCGTGGAGGCGCTGCGCCGGGTCCTCCCCTCGCTCAAGGAGCAGGGCTACTCCTTCGGCTTCCCGGTGCGCTGAGCCCCGGACCCGGCCGGGCGGGCGGGGTCCCCACCGGGGCCCCGTACACCCCGCTCACTCATCGGCCGTCCCCGCGGCCCGGCTCGGCGGTGCCGGCGGGGGTGAGCTCGCAGGTCCCGGACCTCCTGGTCCCGTCCTGTCCCGTCAGCTCGACGACGGCCCGCCCGTCGGCGCTCCGGCTGTAGGCGATCGTGCAGGTCAGCTGGTGCAGAGCGGTGGTGTCCAGGCCCTTCAGGGCGAGCGGCAGACGGGCCGTGACCCGGCCGCCCGGGAAGGGCTCGACCTCGACGGTGCCGCCGGGGCGGGCGGCGGGCAGGGAGGTGCTCAGACCGGCGGTCCGGTCCTCCTTCCGCGGACCGGCCAGCAGTGCCATGACGACCTTCTCCGTCGACACCGGGCCGGCTGTCTCGCCTCGGTCGCGGTCCGCGGAGCCCGGCAGGTCGTACACCTCGCCGAACCCGCCCTCGGGCTCGGTCGACCGGATCACGGGTGTCACTCGCCCGTCCGGGGACCGGAAGAAGAGCAGCATGTCCTGGTCGCGGTCGAGGAACGCCTGGAAGCTGGCGGGACCGCCGGCCTCGATGACGTCGGTCTCGGGGATGCCGCAGCCGCCGAGCAGCGGTACGGCCGCCGCGACGGCGACGGCGGCCGCCGCACCTCGGCGCGTCCGCGCACGCCTCATCCGCCGGCCTCCTCCGTGTGGAGCGGTATCTCCACGGTGAAGACGGCGCCTTTCTCGGGCAGGTTCCCGGCGTGGATCGTTCCGCCGTGCAGCTTCACGTTCTCCTGGGTGATCGCCAGCCCCAGGCCGCTGCCCGCCGAGCGGGTGCGGGCCGCGTCGGCCTTGTAGAAGCGGTCGAAGATGTGCGGGAGCGACTCGGAGCGGATGCCGGGGCCGCTGTCGGTGACCTCGGTGATCAGCACCGGTGTACCCGGGGAGCGGGTCTCGGTGCGCAGTCGTACCGTGACCGGCGCGCTGCCGTGCCGCAGGGCGTTGCCCACGAGGTTGGCGATCACGATGTCGAAGCGGCGCGGGTCGAGCCGGGCGCGGACGCCGTCGGGGAGGTCGGTGCGCACGCGGTCGTCGGTCCAGTGCCGGTTCAGGAGGGTCTTGCGGATGGCCTCGGCGACGTCGACCTCGTCGGTGTTCAGTTCGGCGGCGCGCGCGTCGAAGCGGGAGATCTCCATCAGGTCCTCGACGAGCACGGCGAGCTTGCCGGTCTCCGCGCTGACCAGCCGGACCGCGCGGGCGGTGTCGGCGTCCAGGTGGTCCGCGTCCTCGTCGAGGACCTCGGTGACGGCGAGCATCCCGGCGAGGGGGGTGCGCAGTTCGTGCGAGACGTCGGAGGCGAAACGGCGGGCACGGGCCTCGGCCTCGCGCAGTTCCCGTACGGAGTGTTCGAGTTGGGCCGCGGACTCGTTGAAGGTGCGTGCCAGGTCGGCCAGTTCGTCGCTGCCGCGCACGGGGATCCTGGTGTCGAGCCGTCCGCTGCCCATGCTCAGGGCCGCGCCGCGCAGTTCCCGTACCGGGCGCAGCACGCTGCGCGCGGCGATCAGGGCGGGGACCAGCGCGACGGCGAGGCCGGGCAGGGCGCCGTCCCGGGCGGCCATCAGGAGGGCGTCGACGTTGACCTGCTCGTCGGTCATCCGCATGACGGCGTACAGGACGAGTCCGCTGGGCAGCACGTCGTACGGGCCCGTCTTGAAGACCATGGGCATGGCGATGGTCAGGTAGGGAACGCCGTCCTTGACGACCCGTTCGAAGCTGCCGTGGGGGTTGGCGTGTGCGGCGCGCCGCAGTTCGGGGGTGATGACGGTGGAGACGGGGTTCTCGCCCGAGGAGGCGCGGACCGAACCGTATTCGGCGAACACCACCCAGGGGTGCGGCTTGCCCTTGCGGGCGATGTCCCGCAGCACCGCCTCCAAATCCTCCCCTCCCTGCACGGGCAGGCCGAAGGCCGTCTGCTGCACCTGGTCGCGGAACGACGTGACCGCCGTGTCCTGAGCGGTCTGCAGCATGGCGTTGCGGGCCTCACGGTAGGTCAGCGCTGCCGTGGTGCCCGCGCTGACGGCGGCGACCAGCAGGAACGCCAGCAGCAGCCGGGTACGCAGCCCGAACGCCCTGACCCGCGACCGGCCGGGGGCGGAGCCGGTGGTCACAGCGGGCCGAAGCGGTAACCGAAGCCCCGCAGTGTCTGGACGTAGCGGGGGCTGCCGGCCTCGTCCTCGATCTTGCCGCGCAGACGGGCCACGCACGCGTCGACCAGACGGGCGTCGGCGTGGTAGCTGTGCTCCCAGACGTGCTCCAGCAGCTGCTGCCTGCTGAACACCTGCTCGGGCGCGGCGCTCAGGTGCAGCAGGAGCCGGAGCTCCGAGGGGGCGAGCGCGAGCGGCAGGCCGGCTTTGGTGACGTGCAGTCCGACCCGGTCGATGGCGAGTTCGCCGTGGACCTCGATGGCCTGGCGGCCCGGGGCGGCGTCGTCCAGGCGGCGCAGCACGGCACGGATCCGGGCCTCGATCACCTCGGTGCGGGCGGGCTTGACGATGTAGTCGTCGGCACCGGCCTCCAGGCCGATGACCACGTCGAAGTCGTCGCCGCGTGCGGTGAGCATGATGATCGGCAACTGGCTGCGCTCGCGGACCCGACGGCAGACCTGGACGCCGTTCATTCCGGGCAGCATCAGGTCCAGCAGCAGCAGGTCGGGGCGGAACTCGGCCAGTGCGGCGAGGCCGGCCTCGCCGGTCGCGGCCGCCCGTACCTCGTGGCCGCGGCGGCGCAGCCCGAGTTCGACCCCCTCGCGTACGGAAGGGTCGTCCTCGATGAGGAGCACGCGGGGCATCTGCGGTTCTCCCTCGGTGGTGGTCAGGACCGGGACATGCGCCGGCGTACGCCGGAGAGCAGCGCGGCGAGTTCGGTGAGGCGCAACGGGCGGGCGAGCAGGGCGAAGACGAGCACGACGACGGCCGCGCCGGCGGCGGAGGCGGCCAGGGCCCCCGCCGGGGCGGCGCCCAGGGCCGCGAGCCGGCCCAGCGCGGTGGCGGGCACGGCGACGAGGAGCAGCCGCGCGTGCGCGCCGACGGCGGACGAACGCAGGGGGCGTACGACGCCGAGCCGGCGGCTCAGCACCCGGCCGGTCACCGCCCAACCCGCGCACAGGGCCAGCGTGTACGCCGCCGCCATGCCCGTCACGGCCCAGCGCGCCGGCAGCAGGTGGGCGGCGGCCAGGGACCCTCCCGCGTTGAGGACGACGATCACGAGGTTGAGCAGGAACGGCGTACGGGTGTCGCGGAGCGCGTAGAACGCGCGGGACAGGACGTACTGCCCCGACAGGGCGACGAGCCCCGGCGCGAAGGCCATCAGGATCCCGGCCATGGCGGCCGTGTCGTCGGCGCTGGTCCTGCCGTACCCGAAGACGAGGGCCATCACCGGATGGGCGAGGGCGAACAGCGCGCAGGCGGCGGGTACGACGGCCGAGGCGCTGACGCGCAGGGCGTGGGAGACGTCGCGCCGCACGGCGGCGGTGTCCCCGTCGGCGGCGGCCGCGCTCATCCGGGGCATCAGCGCGGTCACCACGGAGACCGTGATGACGCCGTGCGGGACGACCCACAGGACGTAGGCGTTGTTGTAGGCGCCGTATCCGGGGCCGCCGTCGAGGCCCGCGGTGGTGGCGAGCCGGGTGGTGACCCAGTAGGCGGCCTGGTTGGCCAGAACCAGCAGCACCAGCCAGCCGGCCGCGCGCAGGGGGCGGGTCAGTCCGCTGCCGCGCCAGTCGAAGCGGGGCCGCCAGCGGAAGCGGGCCGCGCGCAGCGCGGGGACGAGGGCGAGGGCCTGGACGGCGATACCGGCGGTCGTGCCCCAGCCGAGCACGGCGGTCTCGGTGGGGGTGAGCAGGTCCTCGCCGTCCCCGCCGGCCACGGCCAGGGCGAGGTACAGACCGAACACGGTCATGACGACGATGTTGTTCAGGACCGGCGCCCACATCATGGCGCCGAACCGGCCACGTGCGTTGAGTACCTGCCCGAGCAGCGTGAACAGTCCGAGGAAGAAGATCTGCGGCAGGCAGTAACGGGCGAACGCGGTCGTCATGGCCGCCTGTTCGCCGGTGTAGTCGGTGTACGCGTCGACGATCGCGGGAGCCGCCCACACGGCGGTCGCGGTGATCGCCAGCAGGGCGACGACGCAGACCGTGACGAGCCGGTCGGTGTACGCGGCGCCCCCGTCGTCGTGCTCCTTGGCGGCCTTGACCAGTTCGGGCACGAAGACGGCGTTCAACGCGCCGCCCAGGAGCAGCATGTAGACGATGGTGGGCAGGGCGTTGCCGACCGCGTAGCCGTCGGCGACCGGCCCGATGGTGCCGATCGCCGCCGCGACCACCGCGGACCGGGCGAAGCCGGTGGCCCGGCCGACCACGGATCCGGCGGCCATGACGGCGCTGCCGCGTGCCGCGGAGACCGCCTTCGCCGCCTCCCCCGTGCTGTCCGTGCCGGCCGGCGTGGTCGTCGGCCTATCCGCCGTCGGCTGCCTCATCGGCGGTTCAGGTACGCCCGGAAGGCGCGGTGAAGCGTGTGGTTGGCGCTGCCGCCCAAGGGTCTCTCCCATTCCCCCAACGTCTCGACGACCTGTCCTCCGGTGCCGAGCTTCCACCGCAGCAGTCCGTACGCACGTTCCTCAGGATCGAGAGTGGAGGGTACCCCGCGCATGTCGTACACGTCGGCGCCGAGGGCGTGGGCGTCCTGCATCATCCGCCACTGAAGGGCGTTGGAGGGGCGGACCTCGCGGCGGTGGTCGGCGGAGGCGCCGGTCTGGTACCAGGCCCGGCGGCCCACCGAGATCAGCGTGTGGGCGGCCAGGATCTCCCCGCGGTGCCGGGCGAGGTACAGCCTCATCCGGCCCGGTTCCTCGGCGTTGAGCGCCGCGTACTGACGCTCGTAGTAGGCGAGCGAGCGGCCGAGCCGGAAGCCGTCGCGGCGCTCGGTGATGCCGAGCAGCCGGTAGAACTCGGGGAGTTCGGCCGCACTGCCCACCACCACCTCCACGCCCTCCTTCTGCGCTCGGCGGACGTTGCGTCGCCACTCCTGGTTGAGCCCGCGCCACAGGTCCTCGGTGCTGCGTCCGGCGAGCGGCACTTGGAAGACGTGCCGGGGCTGGGCGTCCCCGTCCTCCCCGGCCCCGTCGCCGCCGCAGCGGCGCCAGCCCCGGGCCCGCAGCCGGTCGGCGACGGCGGCGCCGAGCGGGTCGACCTCGCTGGCGAGGACGTCGCCCAGGCGCCGGCCCGGTCCGGTGAGCGGCTTGAGCAGGGCGGCGTCCCAGCGCCGGTAGGCGGGCGACGGGCCGATGCGCACGGCGAAGGCGCCCACGCCGCGCAGGTGTTCGAGGAGCGGGCCGAGCCAGCCGTCGATGCCGGGGTCGGTCCAGTCGGCGACAGGCCCTTCGGGGAGGTAGGCGAAGTACTTGCGGGTGCCGGGGAACTGCCGCAGCAGCACCAGGGCCACGCCCGACAGGGCGCCCGCCTCGGGATCCGGCCCCCAGCCGAGCAGGTGGGCCCGCCAGCCCTCCTTGACGTCGGCCCAGGACGGGCACTGCAGGAACCCGGCACCGAGGGCGGCGCCTTCGGGGGAGGCGAGGAAGGCGCGGTACGTCTGCGCGGTGATGGTGCGCAGGGCGAAACCGCGGTTTTGTGCTGGGCACACGCGGCTGGGCGGCACGAGCAGTGCTGACACGGTCTGAGCCTCTCCTTCTCCCCGTGGCCGTCGCGGGGACACACACAGGAGGCTCACAGCGGTCGATGACCGCTCCGTCCGGCGAATGTGACCGGACCATGACCGTTCCTCACCAGTCGCCGTCACAGTGCCCGGTAGCGGCTGACCTCGGGTTTTTCGGCTCTACAGTCACGACATCGCCGACTCACCCACCCCGTTCCCTTCCTTTCCGGAGGTCCCGTTGTCGCGCCCACGCGTCCTGCCGCGCTCCCGTGCACTCGCCCATGTCCGCGTCCGGGCCGCCGTCGTGGCCGCTCTGCTGGCGCCGCTCGCCGCCTGCTCGTCGAGCGGAGCGCCCGGTGGTCCGCACGACAAGGAGAGGCCGAGCGCCGGCGACCGCCCGGTCACGGTCACCGTCACGCCCCAGGGAGAACGGGTCCCGGCGGGTGAACCCGTGAAGGTCACGGCCTCGGGCGGCAGACTCACCTCGGTGACCGTCACCGACGCCCAGGGCCGCGGACTCGTCGGGAAAGTCGCCGCCGACGGCCGGTCATGGGTGTCCGACCGCAAGGCGGTGCCCGGCACCGCGTACGAGGTGACGGTGGCGACCCGGACCGAGGGCGGCACCGCCAAGAGCACCAAGTCCGCTTTCACCACGGCTGCGGCGGACAAGGTCAACAAGGTCGACTGGCGTCCGGGCACCGGCTCCACGGTGGGGGTCGCCCAGCCGGTCTCGCTGGTCTTCGACCATCCGGTCAGGAACCGGGCCGAGGTCGAGAGGCAGCTGAAGATCACCACTTCGAACGGGACCGAGGGTTCCTGGGGCTGGATACGTGACTGGTCGGGCCGGGACCGGGTGGACTGGCGGCCCAGGACGTACTGGAAGCCCGGGACGAAGGTCACCCTGAACGCCGAACTGAACGGCACCGACTCGGGCGCGGACGGCGGCTGGTTCGTACGCGACTACACGGCCCGCTTCACCGTCGGCGCCCGGCAGATCGTCGAAGTCGACCTCGACAGGCATCGGCTCACCCTCGTCCGCGACGGCAAGACGGTCCGGCGCATACCCGTCTCCGGCGGCACCCCGGGCGGTGACAAGCGCTCCTGGCGCGGAACCGCCGTGCTGATGGCCAAGGAGGGCACGATCAACATGAACTCCGAGACGGTGGGCCTCGCCGACGCCTACGACAAGATGGTCGACTACTCGATGCGGCTGACCTGGTCGGGCATGTACGCGCACGCCGCCCCGTGGAACGCCCGCTGGCTCGGCAACGCCAACCGCAGTTCCGGGTGCATAGGGATGAGCGACGCGGACGCGGCCTGGTTCTACGGGCAGGTGCGGGCGGGCGACCCGTTCGAGATCACCGGCAAGGACACCAAGGGCGTGGTCGCGCCCGGCAACGGCTTCGGCGCATGGAACCTCTCGTGGAGCGAGTGGCAGGGCAGGAGTGCGCTGCGGTGAGAGGTGCGGGGCGGGCCCGGGTCGGCATCGGGCGGCGGCCCGGAGCCCTGCCGGGAGGGCGGCGGCCCGGAGCCCTGCCGGGAGGGTGCCTACGGTCCGACGATCGCCCGGAGAGCGGCGAGGTGCCCGTGGTACGCCGTGCGTCCCCGCGGGGTCAGGCGCAGCCAGACGCGTTGCCGGGTGTCGCGGACGGCCTTGCGCTGCTCGACGTAACCGGCCTCGATCAGGGCCCCGGCGTGCTTGCTCAACACGGACGCGGACAGGTCGAGTTGCTCCTGGATCACGGCGAACTCGGCCTCGCCGACGGTGTCGAGCAGGGCGCAGACCCGCAGCCGGTTGGGTGAGTGGACGAGGTTGTCGAAGCCGTCCATCGGGTCGGTGGGCCTGCCGGTCATGACGTCTTCCGGTGCAGCCGTACGAAAGCGAGGTGGAAGCCCACGGACACCGTGGCCGCGATCACCGAGGCGGTGACGAGCCACCATGCCTGGCCGGTGGCACGGAACGCCCAGGCCGACCCCACCAGCAGCACCGGCATGCCGATCGTCAGGGGAAGGGTCGCGCGCTTGGGCAGCACGTCGAACCGCAGGGCCACGCCGGTGCGCTGCTTCCAGGACCGGGCGGCGATGACGTACAGCGTCAGGAACGCCGCGGTGATGACCGGCAGCACCGTCGCCCAGGCGGCCCTCGGCAGCAGCCACCGCTCCTCGGCGAGCATCCCTCCGTAGGCGAGGGGGAACGCCGCGATGTACGCGGTGAGGGCGGTGGCGAACCAGGTCGGCCATGGTGTGGCCGACAGAGCGGTGGCCGAGGCCCGGATGCGAGCGGCTTCGGCCAGGGTGGCCAGCGCCTCCTGCGAGGTGGGACGGGAGTGACGGTCGGGGAGGCCCGCATCAGTTTCCATGACGGAAAGAGTAGGGCCGACTTTCCAAGGGCGCAAGTGAAGTTTTTCCGGTGTGGAAAGTGAGGGGGTGCGAGGGGGCCGCGGACATGAGGGCGCCTCGAAGGGGCACTCGGGACGGGCAAGCCAACAGCAAGGAGCGTGCGGCCCGCTCAGTCCGTTCAGTCCGTTCAACCGACAACCGGGAGTACCCCATGGCGAGTTACGGTGGTTCGTCTGCCGCGTCCTCCGGATCGCGCACCAACGGCCTGGCGATCGCGAGCCTGTGCTGCGGCATCGTCGGCCTGTTCATCCTGAACATCGTTCTGGGCCCCGTGGCCATCGTCCTCGGCGCCGTCGCCCTCCGTCAGGCAGCGGTCAGGAACGGCGCCGGAATGGCGAAGGCCGGCATCGTCCTCGGCGTCATCGACGTGGTCCTGTGGCTCGTGCTCCTGGCCGTCGCCGCCAGCAACGGCGGCTTCAGCTGGTACGTGGGCGGCTAGGAATCCGTCGGCCACCTCGCACACCGGGCGGGCGGTACGCGGGATCCCGACCGACGCGGCCCGGACGCCCGCCCGGCGGGTGTCCGGGCCGCGTGAGGGCCGGGCTCACCGAGTGACACGGGCCCGCCGACCGTGGGACGTGGACGTACCGAGCAGCGTGTCCGGCGGGCGGGGCGGCCGGGGCGGCGCAGGGTGGTCCGTACTGCCGCCACCGAGGAGGAACCGTGAAGCGTCGTGTCGTCGCCGCCCTGGCCGTTGCCATGACCGCACTGGTGCTGTCCGCCGCCCTGGAAGGCCCCGGCCGGGTCGGAAGCGACGACTGGAACATCTTCCTCACCAATGTTCTGTTGTAGCGCGGACTCTCACACCAATTCGGGCTGTGGCGCGGGCTGCCGCACCGGTGCGGCATTCGGCTCCCACTGCCTGGTGGTCCGCAGATAGCCGTACACCACCGAGGACATGGCCAGGATGAGAAGCGGGCCGAAAAACCACGGGTGGGCGGCCATTTCCCGCGGCAGAAAGCGGTACGACAGCAAAAGCGCGGCGAACACGGTCGCCCCGTAGGCGACCAGCTGTATTCCCGCCCGGCCCCAGCCGCGGTCGAGTGCGCGCAGTGCCGCCTCGATCGTGATCACGAAGACCACCCCGGCCACGAGATCCACGCCGTAGTGGTAGCCGAATCCCAGCGTCGCGCCGAGTGTGGCCACGAGCCAGAAGGTTCCCGCGAAACGCAGGGCGCGCGGGCCCTTGCGGGAGTGGATGAAGATCGCCGTGGCCCACGCGGTGTGCAGGCTGGGCATGCAGTTGCGCGGGGTGATCCCGTCGTACGGCATCGGCTGCGGTCCCCCGGCCGGCGGCGGCACGTCCGGCCACAGGTTGGCCAGTGCCCACTGCCCGCCGCCGGTGCCCATCGCGCCGGGGCCGTAGGCGAAGATCGGTCCGACGACCGGGAAGATCATGTAGATGCCCGGCCCGAGCAGGCCGATCACCAGGAACGTACGCACCAGATGGTGGCGCGGGAAACGGCGTTCGGCCGCCACGTGGCGCAGCTGGTACAGCGCGACGACGACGGCGGCGACCGCGAGCTGCACATAGACCCAGTCGAGGACATGGGCGCCGACCGGGCCGGTCGCCCGGACCATCCGGCCCACCAGCCAGGACGGGTTGCCCAGGGCGTGGTCGGCGGTGGCCACGTACTGGTCGAGCACGGTGGGGCGGGTCTTGGAGGTGATGAGCAGCCAGGTGTCGCCGGTCTTGCGGCCGGCCACCAGCAACAGGCCCAGCCCGACGCCCTTGAGCAGCAGGAGGCGTTCCCGGCCGGTGCGGCGGGTGACGGCGACCACCGCGGCGCCGAGGATCACCCACAGCGCGCCGTTGCCGAAGGGATGGCCGTCGGTCGTCTTCAGGTCGGCCGCCCAACGCACCAGCAGGAAGACGACATCGACGCCGATCGCGGCGCCCAGGGCGATGAACCGCTGCCGCCAGGTGAGAACCACCATCATCAGGGCCATGCCGGCATACAGCAGGAAACCTGACTTGGGGGCGAATATCGCCTCCCGTGCCTGATTGGTGACCGGCCCCGGAACTCCGTAGCCCCGCGCGGCCATCTCCAGTGCGACGAGGAATCCGACCGCCACCACGGTCGCCGCGGTCCACAGCAGCACCCTCGGCCGACGCCACGCGACGGACAGGGTTTTGACGTTGATGCGCGAGAAAGACCGCGATGCTCTGGATATCAATTCATCAGCCGATTTGTTAGTAAATTAGAACGATCATCGTAAGGTCGATCATGTTATCGAACAGGGCGGGCGGGTTTCATCGGTCATGAGAAGGATGTGAACGGGCGTTCCGGTCGGTCCTGTTGGACTGACGCGAAGGCGGGCGAAAGGGTTGTCTGCCGGTAAGCGGACGGGGTAACCGCACGCCATGGGCGAGATCCTCGTGGGCACGTGCTCGTGGACCGACCGGGCGCTGGTGAGCAGCGGCTGGTACCCGGCGGGGCGGCGGGACGCCGAAGGGCGGTTACGGCACTACGCGGAGCGCTTCGCCGTCGTGGAGGTCGACGCGTCGTACTACGCCCTGCCCGGTGAACAAAACAGCCGGCTGTGGGTGGAGCGGACACCGGACGGGTTCGTCTTCGACGTGAAGGCCTTCTCCCTGCTGACCGGGCACCCCACGCGCAGTGCGGTGATGCCGGACGGCCTGCCCCCGAACGCCCGGGATCCGGGGGTGCTCGACGCGGTGTGGGCGCGGTTCGCCGCCGGGATCGCGCCGCTGCGGCAGGCCGGCCGGCTGGGGTGCGTGCTGTTCCAGTTCCCCCCGTGGTTCCGCCCGGGGCCCGAGGCCGAGGCGTTTCTCGCGGCCACCGCCCGGCGTACCCGAGGCTGGCCCCTCGCCGTGGAGTTCCGGCATCCGGCGTGGTGGCGGGAGGGACAGGAGCGGGACACCCGCGCGCTGCTCACCCGCTACGACATGGCCGCCGTCGCCGTCGACATGAACCGGACGCTCCCGTCCTCCATACCGCCAGTGACGCCCGTCACCTCCTCCCGGCTGTCGGTCGTCCGGTTCCACGGACGCAGTGCGGCCTGGGGCACCGGAAGCAAGGAGGAACGGTTCCGGCACACCTACGGCGGCGACGAGCTCGCCGAATGGCTGCCGCGCCTGCGCGTACTCGCCGAGCGGGTCGAGCGGCTCCACGTGCTGTTCAACAACTGCTGCGGGGACGCGGCCGTACGGGCCGCCGAGACGATGGCCGGGTTGCTCGGACGTCCCGTGGACGCCCGGACCGCACCGGACGCGTGACAGCTCCGCGAGACTCCGGGCCCCGCCTCCCGATGAGGACACGACACCCCCGCCACCACCGCCGAGGGATGTCGACACGGCGGCGGGCGGGGGTGTCACACAGGCGGGAGCGCTGTCGTCACCCTCCGGTGACGTCGGTGACCTTCCAGCGCTGGTTCGTGCCGGAGTTGGGCAGCCAGACGCCCACCGCGGCGCCCTCGCTGGTGGACTGGCCGCCCACGTCCACGAGGCGGCCGGTGCCGGCGTTGACGAGGGTCCAGGTGCCGTCGCCGGTGGTGGACATGATCCACTGGGCGGCGCTGTCGCGACGGCCCTCGTCGGGCTCGGCCACCAGCGCACCGTCACGCACCGCCAGGCGCTTGTCCTCGGTCGCCTCGGACAGGACGTACCGCTTGCGGTTGTCGCTGCCGGTGATCTTCTCCACCCGCCACCGCCGGCCGCTCGGGTCGGAGGCGTTCGCGCTCTTGATGACCAGTCCGGTGCCGTTGTCGGCGAGGCTGAGGTCCTTGCCGCTCTGGACGCCGGTCAGCCGGTAGGTGTGGCCCTCGCGCAGCTCGGCCGCGTCCCCGGCGACACCCGAGACACCCTTGACGAGGAAGGACGTCACCGACTGGGCCGGCACGGCCACCGTGGCCTGCTTGCCGCTGACCCGGACCGGCTTCTGCTTCTCCAGCTTGCCGTCGGCGCTGGTCACCACCGGGGTGACGGTGGCGCGGGAGGAGACCCGGCCGAACTTCGACAGGTCGAGCGTGACGTCACGCGCCTCGGCGGTGCTGTTGACGTGGACGACGGTCGCCGCGTCGCCCTTGCGGGAGACGGCCGCGGTGCTGGAGGTGTCGTTCGTCTTGATCAGCCGGTCGCCGGGCTTGATGTAGTGCGTGAAGTTGCGCGCGGTGTCGAACTTGGTGTTCGTGTAGACCGGGCAGGTCTCCAGGGTGTCCTCGGAGGTGCAGCTGAACGGCAGCTGGATCTCGCCCCAGTTGCCGCCCTTCGCCGACTCGCCGCCCGGCTTCATGTTGTCGTAGTCCTCGACGGGCTGCCAGAACACCCAGGCACGGGGCTCCAGTTCACGCAGGTCGTCGACGATGCGCTGGGCGAGGCCGAGGCCCGGCCGCATGTCGGTGAAGCTCTGGCCGTCGCCCCAGTCGCCCTCCACCTCGCTCATCCACAGCGGCTTGTCGGCGGCCTTCGCGAGGTCGCGGACGGTGGTGCGCTGGCCGGTGCCGTAGGTGTGGACGTTCATCTGGGCGACCAGGTCACGGACCTCCTGGGGGTAGGAGTTCCAGTTGGTGGCGAACGTGCCGGGGTTGGTCTCGTCCATCGCGGATATCTCCGCGTTGCTCCTGGACTTCTCCAGGACCGGGGCGAGCGCGCGCAGCACCTTCTGCTGGAGCTCGGGCCCCATGTGGGCGCCCTCCTGGCGGCCGCCGGTGGGCTCGCCGTCCGGGCCGAGCCTGGTGCCCCAGTAGTCGGTGTTCGGCTCGTTGAACGGGTCGAGCGTGTCGACCTTGATGCCGTGCGCCTTCTCCAGCCGCTCGGTGGCACCCACCAGGTACTTGGCGAAGTCCTCGACGGACTCCGGCTTCAACTGGTCCTTGCCCGCGTCGAAGTTGCCGGAGACGTAGCCGCTCTCGGTCATGAACCAGGGCGGCGAGTTGCTGAAGGTCTCCCAGTGGGTGATGTCCTTCTTGATGCGGTCGACCCACCAGCGCTGTGTCTTGTCGGCGTTCCTGTTCCAGTCGCCCGGGTCCTCGGCGTCCCACCAGTCGACGTCCTCGCGGGTGGTGCCCGCCGGTGCCTTCCACCAGCCCTCGACCGCGCCGCCCGCGCGCAGGTAGTCCTTGACGTCCGGGGCGTTGCCGCCGCCGATGTTGTAGCGGGCGATGTTCAGGGCGAGGCCCTCGTCGCCGAAGAGCAGCTTGTACAGCTTCTCGCGTATCGCGGGCGGGTAGTCACCGGTGGCGTTGGCGAACCAGACCAGGCTGGTGCCCCAGCCCTCGAACCTCTCCTGCTTGTAGGAGGGGTCGGGCCGGACCGTCACCGCGGCGGCCGCCCGAGACGTGGTCTCGGCGTGCGCGGCGGGCAGGGTGGTCGTGGCCAGGACGGTGCCGGTCGCCAGGGTGACGCCGATGGCCCCGAGGAGCCTTCTCTTGCGGGTGCGGTGTGCCATGTCGAGTACTCCACCTCTTCTGCGTGCCGGGGTCCGGGGACGCAGAGAACGGATCCACGTGGTGCGACTGGTGCGGGTTTGGCGCCTTCTCGTACGATTCCGACTGGGCGATGTTTACGTAAACATCCACTGGCCGGATGTCTACACTGTCCGAATCTCAGGGGTCAAGGAGTCGTTCCGGACCGAAAGTTCACGCCGGTCGTGGGGCGAGAGGGGTGAGGGCAGGTGGGTGCAGTGGACGGTGACAAGGCCCCGACGGGCACGGGCCGGGCCGGAGGCCGTACGAGAAAACGCGCCGCCCGTCCCCGCCAGGGCGCCTCCATGGCCGATGTCGCGCAGCTCGCCGGCGTCTCCTCCCAGACGGTCTCCCGCGTCTCCAACGGCTTTCCCGGGGTGACCGAGGAGACCCGCCGACAGGTCCTGGACGCCATGCGCGAGCTGGGCTACCGGCCCAACAGCGCCGCACGGGCGCTGCGCCGGGGGGAGTTCCGCACGCTCGGCGTGATCACCTTCTCGCTGTCCACCATGGGCAACATCCGCACCCTGGAGGCGATCGCCACCTCCGCCGCCGAGCACGGGTACGCCGTCACGCTGCTGCCCGTCGCCGTGCCCACCCAGGACGAGGTCAACGGCGCCTTCTCCCGCCTCGGGGAACTCGCCGTGGACGCGGTCATCGTCATCATGGAGATCCATCTGCTCGACGCGGCGACCATCTCGCTGCCGCCCGGCGTCCAGGTCGTAGTCGCCGACTCGGACGCCGGCGACCGCTACACCGTTGTCGACACCGACCAGGCGGGCGGCGCCCGCGAGGCCGTACGGCATCTGCTGGACCTCGGGCACGACACGGTGTGGCACCTGGCCGGGCCGGAGGGCTCCTTCGCCGCCCAGCGCCGCGCCAACGCCTGGCACGGCACCCTCGTGGCGGCGGGCGCGGTCCCACCGCCCCTGGTGCGCGGTGACTGGTCGGCCGAGTCCGGCTACCGGGCCGGTCTGCGGCTCGCTCAGGAGCGGGAGTGCACGGCGGTGTTCGCCGCCAACGACCAGATGGCGCTCGGGCTGCTGCGCGCCCTGCACGAGCGCGGCCGCAGGGTGCCCGACGACGTCAGCGTGATCGGCTTCGACGACATCCCCGAGGCCGCGTCCTTCCTGCCGCCGCTGACCACGATCCACCAGGACTTCGCCGAGGTGGGCCGCCTCTGCGTCGAGGGCGTCCTGAGCAAGATGCGGCGCGACGGTTCCGCGCACGGCACGACGCTCGTCCCCACCCGGCTCGTCGTGCGCGAGAGCACGGCACGGCGGGCTCCCCACGGGGCCGACTGAGGGGGCCGCACGCCGGTGCCTGCCGGCGCGCCGGCGACGAGCCCCCGAACCACGCGTCCACCGGCCTTTCCAGCAGCACACCCGGCCAGGCAGGTCGCCCCGGACGCGCCAGACCACGCGGGCCCTCGGCGCGGACGGGCCGCAGAGCCACCGACCCGACCACGGCAACGGCATCGGACGAGCCGCAGAGCCACCGACCCGACCACGGCGACGGCAACGGACGAGCCGCAGAGCCACCGACCCGACCACGGCGACGGCTCAGGAAACCTCACCTCGATGACGGCCGACGAGGAACGGCGACCAGGCCCCCACCGGCTCTTCGAGCAGCACGCCCGGCCAGGCGGCTCGCCCCGGACGCGGCACCGGTCGGTGGGAGTCCCCGACGGCCGTGCCGCCGATCCTTCGGGCCCCGTGGCCCTCAGCGCAACGCGGTCGACTCCGCCGCGGCGGCGATGTTGCGGGCCATCCCGCCGAAGATGGCGGCGTGGAAGGGCGCCACGCCCCACCAGTACGCGTGCCCGGCCAGGCCGTGCGGGTGGAACAGCGCCCGCTGCCGGTAGACCGTACGCCCTCGCGGATCCTCCTCGACGGACATCTCCAGCCAGGCCAGACCCGGCAGCCGCATCTCCGCGCGCAGCCGCAGCAGCCTGCCCCGCTCGATCTCCTCCACCCGCCAGAAGTCCAGGCTGTCGCCGATCCGCAGCCGGGTCGCGTCGCGGCGGCCCCGGCGCAGCCCCACCCCGCCCACCAGCGTGTCCAGCCATCCGCGCAGGGACCAGGCCAGCGGCGAGGAGTACCAGCCGTTCTCGCCGCCGATCGCCTCGACCACCCGCCACAGCGCCTGCGGGGACGCCGCGACCGTGCGCTCACGGTGGTCCGTGTAGAGGCTGCCGCCCGCCCAGTCGGGGTCCGTCGGCAGCGGGTCGCTGGGGGCGTACGGGGTCGACGCCGAGGACCACCGGGTGGCCACGTCCGCGTCCTGCACACGGCGCAGGGCCAGCCGGATCGCCTGGTCGAGGCCGACCGGGCCCTCCGGCGGGTCCGGCACGTACCGGACGATGTCCCGTTCCGCGCACACCACTTCGTGCCTGAGCGACTCCACCAGCGGGCGCGCGAGGCCGCCCGGCACCGGCGTGACCAGGCCGACCCAGAGGCTGGACAGCCGCGGGGTGAGCAGCGGGACGGGCAGGATGACACGCCTGCGCAGTCCGGCGGCGACGGCGTACCGGCGCATCATCTGCTCGTAGGTGAGGACGTCCGGCCCGCCGATGTCGAAGGCACGGTTCACGTCGTACGGCAGCCGCGCGCACCCCACCAGGAGGCGGAGCACGTCGCGGACGGCGATCGGCTGGATGCGGGTGCGCACCCAGCTCGGGGTCACCATCACGGGAAGCCGCTCGGTCAGATACCGCAGCATCTCGAACGAGGCCGAACCCGATCCGATGATCACCGCGGCCCGCAGGACGGCGGTCGGGACCCCCGAGGCCAGGAGGATCCGGCCGACCTCGGTGCGGGACCGCAGGTGGGGCGAGAGCGCCTGCTCGGGGACCCCTGCGGGGGCCAGCCCGCCCAGGTAGACGATCCGCCGGACCCCGGCGGCGCGCGCCTGCTCGCCGAAGACCCGGGCCGCGCGCCGGTCCGTCTCCTCGAAGCCGCGCCCGGTGCCCAGGGCGTGGACCAGGTAGTACGCGACGTCCATGCCCTCCATCGCCGCGCGTACGGACTCCTCGTCCGTGACGTCCCCGCGGACCGCCTCCGCCTGCCCGGCCCACGGATGGTCCCGCAGCTTGCCGGGCGAGCGGGCCAGACAGCGCACGGAGTGCCCGGCCGCGAGCAGTTCGGGTACGAGCCGGCCGCCCAGATACCCGGTGGCGCCGGTGACCAGGCAGCGCAGCGGCCGGTCGTCGTCTGTCATGCCGGTCGTCATGCCGGTCGTCCTCCCGGGCCGCCCCTGCCTCGTTCCCCCCGAGCCCATGCTTGGGGTCGCGGGCGGGCGGCGCAACCGCGCCGGGGGACAGGCGCCGGGCGCCGCTTCTTCGGCGGCCCCGGGGCCGGTGGTGCTTCGGCTCCCCGGCACGGGCGCGCCGAGGTGCTTCGGCTCCCCGGCACCGCGCGCCGTCCCGGTGGCGTCAGGATCCGCGTGCACGTCGGTCCGGGACATCGCCGGTCCGCGCACCGTGTGACCGGCCGTCGGCCCGGGACTCGCCGCGTCGGCGATCGCGTTCCCGCGGCCCGGGCGTCGACCACTCGTCGCGTGCCTCGTCCGGCGCGAGCCGGGACAGCGCCTCCCTCAGGCGTTCGCAGACGTTCTCGATCTCCTGGAGGGTGCGGCCGCGCTCGGCGATGACCGCCGAGAGCAGCAGGGCGGTCAGGGACACGGTGCCGTTGAAGGCCTGGAGGATGACCATCTGGGCGAGGAGGTCGCGGCCGTCGAACGGACCCGCCCCCGCGGCGCCCGCCTGGATGGCGATCACCGACGCGATCAGCACACAGGGGGCGGCGCCGGCCAGCCGGAAGCGGAAGGCCGCCCAGATCACGCAGGGAATGACGAGGTAGAGCAGGTTGATCGCGCTGTGCGTCGCCAGCCACGACACCGCCGCCGTACCGGTGACCAGGGCCACCGCCTCGGCCCAGCGCAGGGCGGGCACGCCGCGTGGCCACCGCGCGCCGCGCGCCGCCAGCAGCAGCGGCGCGATGACGAGCACCCCCATGGCGTCGCCCGTCCACCACACCGCCCAGGTGGGCCAGAAGTCGTCGGTGCCCAGCGCGTCGGAGCCCATGAGGACGGCGGTGCCGACCGTCGCGCTGAGCACCATCCCGATCAGGGCCCCGAGGAAGACCAGTGACAGCGCGTCCTGGAGCCGGTCGAGCTCGGCCCGGAATCCCACCCGCCGCAGCAGGAGGCAGGCGCACACCGGCGCCAGTGTGTTGCCGGCCGCGATGGCGAGCACCGCGAGAACCGACGGCCCGAGCGTCATGTTGATCAGGAACGCGCCGAGCGCCACCGCCGGCCACATGCGCAAGCCCCACAGCAGCAGGGCGACCAGGGCGATGCCGGTGGGCGGCCAGAACGGTGTGACCTGCTCGCGCACCAGTTCCTGCTGGAGTCCGATCCTGGCGCTGACGTAGTACGCGGCCACGACCGCGGCCAGCCGCACACCCTCGACGGCGTACGCCCGGCGCGCCGGGCCGCCGATGGTGCTCCGGCGCCCCGCCCGCCCCGACAGCCGGACCGGACGCGGCAGCCCGCTGTCCGGGCCGACCGGATCGCGCATACCGCTCACTCCTCGACCGGCCGGTGCTGCACAGGCCCTCCGTGGCGGAGGACGAGAACGGCTGCGTCGTCGTTGTGGCCCGTGGAGTCCGCCACCTGGATGATCCGGGCGGCCAGCTCGTCCGGGGCGGCCTCGCAGGCGCCGCCCGCCAGCACCGCTGCCACCCGGTCGAGCCCTTCCTCGATCGGGTAGCTCGGGCCTTCCACCAGCCCGTCGGTGAGCAGCACGAACGCGCCCACCTCCGTCAGCGACCGGACCGTCGACGGGTAGCTCTCGTCGGCCTGGATGCCCAGCGGCAGGCCACCTTCGTTCAGCACGACGTCGCAGCGGCCGCCTACGGTGGCCCAGACGGCGGGCACGTGCCCGGCGCGGGCGTCGGCGAGCTCGCGGGTCACGGGGTCGTAGCGCAGGAAGGAGCACGTCACGAAGCGGCCGGAGTCCATCGCGACGAGCAGGTCGTTGGTGCGCCGCAGCACCTCCGCCGGGTCCGTCGTGGCGGTCGCGACCGCCCGCAGGCAGGTGCGCACCTGACCCATGAGGGCCGCGGCCTCGACGTCGTGCCCCTGTACGTCCCCGATCGCGAAGCCCACGGAACCGTCCGGCATGAGGAAGCCGTCGTACCAGTCCCCTCCGATGTCCAGGCCGGTCCGGGCGGGTGCGTACCGTCCCGCCGCCCGCAGCCGGGGCAACACCGGCAGCTCGGCGGCGAGCACCTGGCGTTGCAGCGCGGCGGCGAGCTCCACCCGGGCCTGCTGGAACTTGATCCGGTCCAGGATCCGGCCGGTCAGGTCCCCGAGCGTCTGGAGGAGATCTCCGGTACCGCCGGGCGGGGCGGGGCGGCGGTGGGGCATGGCATCACACTCCGGGTTTCTTCGGAGTTACGCCATTTATGGCTTTCTCACGTTACCCCGGTGCCGCACTGCCCACGGATTTCGCAAGGTCAGGGCTTTCGGCCCGGGCCGACCCCCGTCGGACCCCGCTCAGTGCCCGGTGCCGGGCGGTGCGTCGGGACCGGTGACCAGTGGCTGGAGGGGCAGCGCGGTCATGACCTCCGGGACCGGGCGGCGCGGGGAGGTGCTGCACGGGCGACCTTTTCACCCCCGGCGAGGGGCGCCCCGCAGCCGACGGGGGCTCAGTTCGCCGCGCACCGACTGTCAGTGGCGTGCTTTAGGTTCGTCGTATGAGTTCTTCTCTCAGTGTCTATCTGCTGGACGTGGCCGCCACGCGTGCCCTGGTCGGATCCCGCGACGACCAGTTGCTGCACGTGATCCAGGACAGCTTCGGGGACCGGCTGGAGCGGTCCGACCGCGACTTCAGCCATGAGATCGACCAGGGCGCGCCCACGGCGTACGAGGCGCTGCGCGCGGTCGTCCACGGCGGTCCCTTCAGCGAGGACGAGGACCACGCGTTCCAGTACGGCTACGCCTATGAGCGGCTGTGCTCGCTCACCGGATCGTTCCTGGACAACAGTTGCTTCACACCGCATCGGGGGGACTGGCTGACGCAGGTCGACCAGGGGCTGAAGGCGCTGGGCATCACCGCGGTGTCCGTCGAGGAGTTCGGCTACAGCGGCCTGCCCGCTCCCCTGCCGTACACCTACATACCGGGCTGCGGCCAGTGGGGGCCCGAGGACATCGCGCGGGCGCTGGAGCAGTTCGAGGCGACCAAGCGCGCGGTCGACGCCTCGGGTCAGGCGCCGCCGCTGGAGCCCGAGGTCGTGGAGGCCGTCATGCAGTGCCTCGGCTGGATGAGGCACGCGGCGGAGCGCCCGGGCTTCGGGGTCATCGGCTTCCGGTACTGACGTCCGGCGTGGCCGCGGCCGGGTCCGCCGACCTTTCGGCCCGTGTCGTCGGCGGTGTCCGGGTGTCCGGTGAGGTCGGTGTCGGCGCGGAGGTCGACGGCTCGGAGGTGGTGGGGAACGAGCCGCTCGGGGTCCGGGACCCGTCGGCCCCTTCGCTCGTGGGCGTGGCGGAGTCGGCCGGCCTCGGCGGCACCATCGGGGTGGGTGTGCCCGTGCGGGAGGGCGGCGCAGGGGTGGGGTGCGGTGACGGTTCGGAAGTGGTCGTCGGTGTGCTCGTGGGCGCCGGGGCCAGCGGGGGCGTCGGGGACGTGGAGGTGTCGGGCCCGGCGAGGTACAGCGGCACCGCGAGCAGGGCGGTGACCGCGCAGGCCGCGCCCAGACCCGCCGCCGTACGCAGCAGACGGCGCCGGGAGGCCGTCCGGCGGATCGTCTCGTAGCGGCCGGGGGGCGGCGCGAGGTGCTCGGGCGAGGGGGGCCGCAGGATCACCGCCAAGGGGTCGTCCGCGGCGAACTCAAGGCCCTCCTCCTCGTCGTCAAAGCGTGTGGTCAAGGCTTCTCCTCAGGTGGACGCGGAGCAGTTCGCGGGCCGCGTGGAGGTCGGCCTTGACGGTTCCTTCCTTGCGTCCGGTCAGCACGGACACCTCCCGGATCGGCATGTCAGCGTAGTAGTGGAGGAGGATCGGGACGCGCAGTCGCTCCGGCAGGGACTGGACCAGCAGGCGTACGGACGGATCCGCCTGTTCCGTATGGGAGTTGACGGCCGCTTCCGAGGAGACCCGCCGCATCGCCCTGCGCTCACGCTCCAGCTTGCGCCAGTGGTCCCGCACCAGGTTGGCCGCGGTGACGTAGAGGAAGCCGCGCGGCTCGTCCACCCGGCTCCACCGCGCCCACAGCCTGGTGAACGCCTCGGAGGCGATCTCGTGGGCCGTCTCGTCGTCGTCGACGAGACGGCGGCACCAGCCTGCGAGGCGTGGGTACAGGGCGGCGAACAGCTCGGACGCTGCCGTGTCGCGGGACCGTTTCAACGCGCTCCATGGTCGTGAGGAAGCCTGCGCCGGATGAGATGCCGGGCCGTCGGCGTACGTTCCGCGGCCCCGGCACCCCGTCCGTGCCGGCCTGGCGGGAGATGTCAGGGGGACGTGGCGTTCAGCTCGGCGAAGACGATCACGTTGTCGCGGTACTCGTCGCCCTTGCGCGGGCCCCCGCACGTGATCAGCCGCAGCTCGGGGCGGGCCACGTCCCCGTAGACGTCCCGCGCAGGGAAGTCCGCCTTGGCCACGGTCCGTACGGCGCTGACGGCGAACTCGGCCGCGGCGCCGTCCTCGCGGGCCACGACGATGCGGTCGCCGCGATGCAGGCGGTCCAGCCGCCGGAAGACCCCGTCCCCGTACCTGCCGACCGTGACATGGCCGAGCACGACGCACGGACCGATCTGGCCCGGCGTCGGTGAGTGCCGGTACCAGCCCGCGCGGTCGTCGGCGGTGATCGGCGGCACCTCCACGGTGCCGTCCGGCGCCAACCCCAGCCGTATGACCGGGGTGTCGACCGCGATCGCCGGGATCCGCAGGCGGACCGGGTCCGAACGGCCGAGGATCCGCGCGGAGTTCGCGCCGGACGAGGGGGAGGCGTCCTTCCCGGACTGCTCCGCGCCCCTCCTCCTGCGGGAGCCCGCCTGCGTGCCCCGCTCCGCCGCCTCGCCACCGCAGCCCACCAGGACCGAGGCCAGCGCGGCCGTGCCGAACGCGCGCCTGGACAGGGAGGTCATGCCCCGGTGGCCCGCCGACGCCGGACGACGAACGTGGTCGCGCCGCCGGCCAGCAGGAGGGCGGCCGCACCCCCGGCGACCAGCCCGCCGCCCGGGGTGGCGGATCCCGAGGTCGACGCGGTCACCCCGGTGTCGGGCGCGCCGGACGGTACACGGGAGACCTGGCCGCCGCCCGGGGCCCGGGTCGGTTCGGCGGAGGGCGGTGCCGTGGGGACGGGGGACGCGCTGGTCGGCCGGGCGCTCGGTTCGGCGGTGGGCGTCGGTGCGGCGGTGGCCGAGGGGGCGGTGGTCGGTGTGGCGGGGGCCGGGGTGGGCGTTCCCGTGGTGGCGAAGGCGGGGGCGGTGCTCGCCAGCAGGGCGGTGCAGGTCAGTGCCGCGGCACTGAGGAGGGTGCGGCGCATGGGTCGCTCTCTTTCGTCGTTCGCCCGGTCTGCGGCGGGCCTGGGCGATGGGTCGAGCGAAGAGACGAGGCGGGCGGTGGACGGGTTGTAAAGAGAAGGCAAAGTCCGTCGCCGACGCGGCGGCGGTGAAGGGGCGGCGCTTGGGTTCCTCCATGCGACCTGTCGGTTCATGGTCATGAACGGCAATCACGTACACATCTATTGACGCGCCCGCGAGGGTCTCCTACCTTCCCCAGAAAGCGCTTTCCCTCTCTGAAGAGGTGTCCGGCCCGTACAGCCCGTTCACGCACCCGAACGCGCCCCCACGCTGCACACCCGAAGCCGCACAGAAAGGGCTCAGCCCCCATGCCCGCGAGATCAGCCCGCACCGTCCCCGCCGCCCTGGCCACCACCGCTCTCCTGGCCGCCGCTCTCGTCGCGGTCACCGGCACCTCCGCCGAGGCCGCGACCACCCGGTACCAGGCGGAGACCTCCCCCGCGATCTGCACCGGCACCATCGACTCCGACTGGTCGGGGTACACCGGCACCGGTTTCTGCAACGGCGACAACGCCACCGGCGCCCACGCCCAGTTCACCGTGAACGCCCCCGCCGCCGGGACCGCCACGATCGGCGTCCGCTTCGCCAACGGCACCACGACCGCCCGCCCGGCCTCCCTGATCGTCAACGGAAGCACGGTCCAGACACCGTCCTTCGAGGGCACGGGCGCCTGGTCGACGTGGGTCACGAAGACCCTGACCGTCTCCCTGAGGGCGGGCAGCAACACGGTCCGGCTCACTCCGACCACCGCCGCCGGCCTGCCCAACATCGACCACGCCGACGTCGAGACGAGCGGCGGCACCGACCCGCAGCCGACCGGTCCCGTCCTGTACGTCGCGCCGAACGGCACCGACGGCGCCGCCGGGACCGAGTCCGCCCCCACGACGCTCACGTCGGCCATCAACCGCATCACGCCCGGCGGCACGATCTACCTGCGCGGCGGCACCTACCACCACTCCCGGACGGTCACCATCCCGACGGGCCGGAACGGCACCTCGGGCGACCGCACGGAACTGTTCGCCCACCCGGGCGAGACCCCCGTACTGAACTTCTCCGCGCAGAGCGAGGACCCGGCCAACCGGGGTCTCGCCCTCAACGCCGACCACTGGCACGTCAAGGGCCTCGTCGTCGAACGGGCCGGGGACAACGGCATCTTCCTGAGCGGCAGCCACAACATCGTCGAGCGCACGGTGACGCGCCACAACCGTGACTCGGGGCTGCAACTGTCGCGGACCCTCTCCAGCACCCCCAAGGACCGGTGGCCGTCCCACAACCTCATCCTGAGCGCCGAGTCGCACGACAACGTCGACTCCGACGGCGAGGACGCCGACGGCTTCGCCCCGAAGCTCACCGTCGGCCCCGGGAACGTCTTCCGCCACACCGTCGCCCACAACAACATCGACGACGGCTACGACCTCTACACCAAGCCGGACACCGGCCCCATCGGCGCGGTGACCATCGAGGACTCCCTCGCCTACGGCAACGGCACCCTCAGCAACGGCGGCCAGGCCGGCAACGGCGACCGCAACGGCTACAAGCTCGGCGGCGACGACATCGGCGTCGATCACATCGTCCGGCGCAGCATCGCCCACCAGAACGGCAAGCACGGCTTCACCTTCAACAGCAACACCGGCACGATGCAGATCTCGGAGAACGTCAGCACCGGCAACGCCCAGCGCAATTTCAACTTCGACGCCGGCAGCACGTCGGTCTTCAAGAGCAACACCTCGTGCGACGGCGGGTCCAACGACCGGATCATCGGTACCTCCGACAGCACCAACCAGTGGTGGACCGGGTCGAACGGCTCCCGGTGCTCGTCCTACGCCGGTGCCCTGAGGTGGTCCTTCGCCTCCGACGGGCGGCTCGTCGTGACCTATGGGGGCACCCGGGTCGCGCCGTGACGCGGTACGGGTGAACCGGGCGCGGACCACATACGTACGATGAGGGCGTGACGGCCCGCGCGCAGCACCACCATGCGCCACGGCTCCCCATCACGGGACCGTGGCGCCTGCTCGTGCTGCTCGGGCTGCTCGCCGGGCTGTTCGCCATGCACGGACTCGCCCCCGGCGACGCGGTCGCGGCCGCCGCGCACCCCCACGCACCCGCCGCGAGCGCCCCTGCGCAGGCCCCGACCGACGAATCCGTCTGCCACGGCGGCGATGCCGGCGGCGGCCACGCCCAGCACGCCGATCCGACCTGCGCCTCCGGTGCCGTCGGGGCGGGCCCGGTGCTGCCGGCCCTGGTGCCCGATCCGTCCGGGTCGGCCGCCGGCGTGGACCTCGACGGTCGTTCCGTGACCGCGACCCCGAAGGGCGGGCGCGCACCGCCCTCCCTGGCCGAACTGCAGATCCTGCGGACCTAGGACAAGGCCCAGCCGTCCCCGTGCCCCACGGGCGCACGGCAGTCAGCCATGCCCGTGCCGCGCCTCGACGCCCCCAGGGCGAGCGCGGCGACTCACGTACCCCGCAGGAGTTCTCAGCATGAACAGCACACGTACCCTCGTTCGCCGCGCCGCCCTGACCGCGACGGCCGCCACCGCCGCCCTTGTCCTCGCCGCCTGCGGTGGCGACGGCGGTTCCGGCTCGGCCGCTCCGTCCGGCAAGCCCTCCTCGTCGAGCGCGGAGGCCGGTGCCCACAACGCCCAGGACGTCACGTTCGCGCAGGGCATGATCCCGCACCACCAGCAGGCCGTGCAGATGGCCGGGATGGCCGCCGACCGCGCCTCCTCGGCCCAGGTCAAGGACCTCGCCGCACGCATCGAGAAGGCCCAGGCCCCGGAGATCGCCACGATGTCGGGGTGGCTGCGGTCCTGGGGCGACGACGTGCCCTCGGCGACTCCCGGCATGGACCACTCCGGCGGTCACTCCGGTGGTTCCGGGATGGCCGGGATGATGGACGACAAGGCCATGAACCGGCTGATGAAGGCGTCCGGCAAGGACTTCGACACCATGTTCCTGACCATGATGATCGAGCACCACGAAGGCGCGGTGGAGATGGCCACCACCGAGAAGCAGAAGGGTGAGTACGGCCCCGCGGGCGAGTTGGCGGACGCCATCGTCACCACCCAGACCGCCGAGATCCGGGAGATGAACAAGCTGCTCGGCAAGAACGCCGGCTGACACCCCGCCGGGCGGTGGACCCGGGCCGCGTCAAGGGGCCCGGTCCACCGCTGTGAGGCCCCATGGGGAATCAGGTCGCCGGGCGCCGCGGTTCACGTGGCACGGCCGTCGCGGAACCGACGGCTTCGAAGCGGCGAAGAGGAGCCCCCATGTCCGGCGCACCGGTCCGACCCCCCGTACGCGAACTGCGCCTGGTCGTCACCGCGGCCGACTACGACGAGGCGCTGCGCTTCTACCGGGATGTGCTCGGCCTCCCCGAGCAGGCCGCGTTCGCCTCGGCGGACGGCCGGGTCACCATCCTCGACGCCGGCCGGGCCACCCTGGAGCTGACCGATCCGAACCACGCCGGGTTCATCGACGAGGTCGAGGTGGGCCGCAGGGTGGCCGGCCACATCCGGGTCGCCTTCCAGGTGGACGACTCCACCGCCGCCACGGCGCGGCTGGCGGCCGCCGGAGCGGAGGTCCTCGCGGAGCCGACCCGCACCCCCTGGAACTCCCTCAACTCCCGCCTTGAGGCTCCCGGCGCGCTCCAGCTGACCCTGTTCCAGGAGCTGGGCGACGAGGAGACGGGCGGGGCGGAGGGCCCGGCGGCGGGTCAGGGCCGTCCCTGAAGGCGCCCATTCGTCCGTTTCGGTGATAATTGGGGCATGAGTACGACGACGTTTGTACTAGCGGCCACGTCGAGCGAAGTACTCAACGTGATCGCCGCCTTCGTGGGTGGCCTGTTCATCGCAGGCGCACTGATCTGGGCCGTGCAGCTCGGCATGCGGGTCCGTGATCGAGAGCTGCCCCGGCCCAAGGCCGAGGAGCAGCCGCACCTGCCCGACACCGGGCCGGTCCATGAGGTCCGCGAGGTGAGGGAGCCGGACGAGGTGCCGCACGCGGAGGGCAAGGAACGGCTCCTGCCGCACGACCTGCACCACGCGGGCAGCAGGCGCAGCGAGGACCAGCACCGCAGGCGCTGGCAGCCCGGCAAGAGCGGGTCCTTCGGAGGCGGCGGCATCTGACCGCCCGGGGCCTGCCGTACCGCGGGATCGGCGAGCCGCTCAGGCGCGCTCGCGCCTCGAAGCGCCGACGGAGCCGGCGGAACCCGTGGTGTCGGCGCCGGCCTCCGGGACGTCCGGTGCCAGGGCGAGGGCCAGGATCACGAAGAAGTCGATGCCGACCATGATCACCGACCAGGCGGGCGTGTACGGCAGGAAGAGGAAGTGCAGCACCAGCCCGAGGGACGCCACGAAGATGCCGGTGACCCGGGCCCACCAGGCGCCCCGGAGGATGCCGAAGCCCACCGCCGCCACCACGACACCGAGGACGAGCAGGGTCCAGCCCCACCCGGTGAGGTTCATCTCGAAGACGTAGTCGCCGACACGGCGGTACACATCGTCCTCGGCGATCGCGGAGATGCCCTGCAGGACGGCCAGCAGGCCGTTCACCACCATCAGGACACCGGCGAAGACGAGACCGCCGGTCGCCCAGCCGGGCGCGGGGGCGGGGCTCGGGGCCGGGGCGGGCCCGCCCTCCGCCCAGGGCCGCTCCAGGTGGGCGGCGCGTGACTCCGGTGGCCCGGAGGTTCCCGAGGGGCTGTGGGCGGCGTCGGTCGCTCGCGACTGCGGCTGCTGCTGGCTCATGGCTGCCGTACCCCACTTCTCGCGTGTGCCGCGATCGTGTTCTGCGGTCGGTACGACCATCGGACCGCAAGGGCGCGGTCACCACGGGGGAAAGGCCGATCGGGTGACGACCGGAGTGCGGGCGCGGGCGCGGGGATCTTCACTGGGGAGGAGCCCGTACGAGCGGCTCACCCGAAGCGGACCACATCCCCTGGAGGCACCATGCCCGGTCACCGGACGCGGTGGACGACGACCACGATCCTCGCGACGACCGCCGCCGTGGCCGCCGCCGTCCTGACCGCCTGCTCCGAGGACGAGACCCCCTCCTCGGCGGCCAGCAAGGCGGCGTCGGCCTTCGCCTCGGCCACCGCGGAGGCGGGCCGCAAGCTGGACGACATCAAGGGCGGTGTCGACGCCAAGGACGCGGTGCAGCTGGGCGAGCCGACGACCGACGCCGACGGCCGGGCCACCGTGCAGGTCACCGTACGGAACACGACCGACTCGACGCGGTCCTTCGCGGCGCAGATCGACTTCCGGGACGAGGACGGCAATCTGCTCGACGCGGCCGTGGTGACCGTGGCCGACGTGGCCGCCGGCGGATCGGGGACGGGCACCGCGCGCAGCACGCGTGATCTCAGCGGCGAGGTACGGGCGGAGGTGGCGCGCGCGGTGCGCTACTGAGCGCGGGTCACCGGCGCGGACGGCGCTGGAGCGGATCGCCCTCGCCGTCCGACACGGTGTGCGGCCGCCCGGCCACGGTGATGTTGATCTGCTCGCTCGTCGCGCTGACCCCGTTCAGGGTCGCCGTCGCCTGGAGGCGGCCCGGGCCCGGCGTGAGGGCGAGGCCGGGTACGCAGGACCAGGTGCCGTCGGGGGCGGCGGTCGTCGCGCAGACCTCGTTCTCGCCCGCGTCACGCACCGTCACCTGGGCGCCCGGATAGGCCGTCCCCGCCGCCTGCGGCGAGGCGCTCAGCGGAACGCCCGAGTGGGGCCGGGACAGGGTCGGCGCGGGCAGCCCGACCGTGACGGTGCAGGTGCCCCGCTCGCGCACCACGCCCTCGGCGTCCCTCAGGACCAGGGTGCAGTCCGGCAGCCGGGTGCCGGGCTCGGCGTCCGGACGGACCGACAGCACGAAGGGGAAGGTGCGGCCCTTCCACGCCTCCCCGCCCGCCGCGTCCGGTTCGGCGGCGGAACCCGGCACCGGCTCCCCCGCCGAGGAGGGGGTTCCCACGAAGGTGTACGTCCCACTGCCCCCGCCCAGCGCCACGGAGGCCCGGTAGGCGCCCGCCGCGTACGGCACGCCGGTCACCCGGGTCCGTGCGGGCGCCGTCAGCGTCAGGGTGGAACCCGCCTTCAGCGCCACCCCGTCGTACCCGCCGACCTCGACGATGCCCTCCCGCCCGGGCTCGATGGTCGCGGACGCCCACAGGTCGCGGTCGACGGGGCGGGGGCCGCCGACCGGACCGAGGCTGTCGACGACCGGACCGAGGCGACGGCCGAGGAGTCCGACCGCGTCCTCTCCCCCGTACGCCGTACCGGACATCACCAGCACGCCCGCGACGGCGAGCGACCCGAGCACCGAGGTCCTTGCGTACCTGCTCATCGTCGGCGGAGCTCCTCACACGCGTCGGCAACAGCTCTGTCTGCGATTCTCACGGCGTGCTCCCGTCCCCGACGTGCGGAGTTCGGCCGTACGGGCCAGGGCCGCGGCGCCCACCACCCGTCCGGGCGCCGCCCGCGGCCGGTCGTGTCAGCCCTCGCCCTCGGGTTCCGCGTGCCGTACGGCCTTCTTGACGTCCTCCTCGGCCTCGTTGCGCGAGGTGCCCTGCTCCTTCGCGTACTCGGTCACCGCGCTCTGCACGTCGCGGGCGAGATCGCGCCAGGCCCGCCAGGCCGTCTCGTAGGTTTCGGTCTGGAGCTGGGTCCACGGCGTGTGGGCGGGCGGCCCGTAGCGGTCCCGTAGTTCCTCGACCCTGGTGTGCGCCTGGTCGGCCGCCCGCTGCATGGCGACCAGCTCGTCGAAGGTGCGTGCCACGCGTCCGGATCCTTGGGCAGCCGGGCCGCGCCGCCCCTCTCGCCACGCGCGCGGCCCGTGCCTCTCACCCGGACGGGGTCGACCGGTGCCGCCAGGCGGGCCCGCGGCCCGGCCGGTCGGCGGCCCGCCCGGCTACGCCAGCCAGACCGTCGTGTCCGGCCCCAGCAGGCCGCCCTCCAGCGGCGCGCTGCCGATCAGCACCTCACCGGGCGGCAACCGCACCGGCGTGTCGGAGAGGTTGGCCACGCACCGCCAGCCGTCCGAGCGTGCGAAGTGCAGCACTCCGGGCGGGCCGTCCGGCGCCCAGTGGAGTTCCTCGCCCTGCAGGAGCTTGCGCCGCAGGCGCAGGGCCCTGCGGTACAGCTCCAAGGTGGAGCCCTCGACGCCGTCCTGGGCCTGGACGGCGTACGCCGCGAAGGCCGAGGGCTGCGGCAGCCAGGCCCCGCCCGCGCCGAAGCCGTACGACGGTCCCGTCGTCGTCCACGGCAACGGCACCCGGCAGCCGTCCCGGCCCTTGCGCACCCGCCCCGTCTGTTCCCAGACGGGGTCCTGGAGGACCTCGACGGGCAGGTCGGCCACCTCGGGCAGGCCGAGTTCCTCGCCCTGGTAGACGTATGACGAACCGGGCAGGGCCAGCATGAGGAGGGTGGCGGCGCGGGCGCGGCGCAGGCCCGCCGACGCGTCGACGGCCGGCGCCTGACCGCCGGACAGCAGCCAGGCGTTGTCGTCGGTGCCGGGCGGGAGCATCAGCCGGGAGGCGTGGCGTACGACGTCGTGGTTGGACAGCACCCAGGTGGCCGAGGCTCCGGCGGCACGGGCGGTGGCCAGGGAGTCGGTGATGATCCGGCGCAGTTCCGCCGCGTCCCAGCCGGCCTGGAGGTACTCGAAGTTGAAGGCCTGGCCCAGTTCGTCCGGACGGGCGTACAGCGCGCGGCGGGCGCTCGGGTTGACCCAGGCTTCGGCGACCGCCATGCGGGGCGGGTGGTAGGCGTCGAGGATCTTGCGCCAGTCGCGGTAGATCTCGTGGACCTCGTCGCGGTCGTAGAAGGGGTGGGTGCCGGGCGGGAAGCCGGGCAGCGCGTCCTCGCGGCTGAGCTCCGGGGCGCCGAGGTCGCGCAGCGGCTCGCTGAGGTCCTTGGCGAGGGCGTGCGCCACGTCGACGCGGAAGCCGTCGACGCCGCGGTCGCACCAGAAGCGCAGGGTGGTGCGGAAGTCGGCGCGGACCTCCTCGTTCTCCCAGTTCAGGTCGGGCTGCTGCGGGGTGAACAGGTGCAGGTACCACTGGCCGTCGGGGACCCGGTGCCAGGCACTGCCGCCGAACACGGACTGCCAGTCGGTGGGCGGGAGTTCGCCGTGCGGGCCGCGGCCGTCCCGAAAGACGTAGCGGTCGCGGGCGGCGGAGCCGGGACCGGAGCGCAGCGCCTCCTGGAACCAGACGTGCTGGTGGGAGGTGTGGTTGGGGACGAGGTCGACGATCACCTTCAGGCCGAGCCGGTGGGCCTCGGCGGTCAGGGCGTCGAAGTCGTCGAGGGTGCCCAACCGCGGGTCCACGTCGCGGTAGTCGGCGACGTCGTAGCCTCCGTCGGCCAGTTCGGAGGGGTAGAAGGGGCTGAGCCACAGGGCGTCCACGCCGAGCGCGGCAAGGTGGTTCAGGCGCTGGGTGACGCCCTTGAGGTCCCCGAGCCCGTCGCCGTCGCCGTCGGCGAAGCTGCGGGGGTAGATCTGGTAGATGACGGCCTGGCGCCACCAGTCGGGGTCCTTGGAGGAGAGGTCGGGGGTCGCGGGCGTGGTGGTGCGGACGGTCACGCGTACTCCTCTGCGGTGCGGCGGTCCGTACGGGCGATAACCAGAACTCTGTCCATATCGCCGGAAACGTGAACCTCTGCACCCCCCGGAGTGGTTGCTTCCTTGTGTGGCGAAATTGTGATGACACCTCGAACAGGGCTTGTATCGCCGCAGGTTGACAGCGTTCTGCCGGGGGACCCACCATGTGCTCACGCTGTGGCGCAGGTGACCAATGAGCCCAGCGTTTCTTCGACCATGGGGGTGTTCTGTCCCCCCACCCTGCACACGCCAAGAATGGGATACGCATGTCCATAGCGAGACGTGTCATCGCGCGACGCCTGCTGGGGACGGGCGCCGCGTCACTCGCCCTGTGCGCGGCCACCGTCGCCTCCGCCTCCGGCGCCTGGGCCACCGGCCCGCACGGCGGCGACGGCTGGAAGTCCGGCGGCTCCTACCAGCCCGGTACCGGCGCCGGCACGGAAACGGCCACCGACCGCTGCCAGTTCTCGCTCGACGGCACGAACTTCTACGACTCCGTCAAGGTCGACGACCAGAACCTGAAGGTCAGCGACGACGGCAAGGTCCACCTCACCGTGCGTGCTGCCGCCGACGCCACGACCTGCACCGCCTCGCTCGCGTCCTACCTCGCCCACGGCCCGACCTTCGCCACCTCCGGTGAGCAGGTCTTCGTCGACTTCGACACGGTCACGGTCAAGCCCGGCGCGACCGGCACCCTCGACATCGCCGTCCCGGACGCGGGCTGCTTCGGGCAGATCGACCTGTACCGCGGCGCGGTGAAGTTCGACGGCAAGCTCGACGCGAACGACGGCTTCGAGCACGGCGAGCTGCCCAAGGGCCCGGACCGCCCGGTCATCAAGGACAAGCTGATCGCGGCCTGGAACGGCGGCACGAAGGACTGCACGAGCGAGCCCCCGGCCACCGAGGAGCCGCCGACCACGCCGCCGGCGGAGCCGTCGGAGCCGCAGTCCGAGGAGCCCTCGACGCCGCCGGAGGAGACCACGCCGCCGGCCTCCGAGACCCCGTCGACCGAGACCCCGACCCCGGAGGCCTCCGAGTCGACGAGTCCCCCGGCCCCGAAGCCCAACGGCGGCGGCGACAACCTCGCCGAGACCGGCGGCAGCAGCGCGACCGGCCCGATCGCCATCGGCGCGGTGGTGCTCGTCGCGGGCGGCGCGGCGTTCGTGGTGGCGTCGAAGCGGCGTCGTACGGCGCGTTCCTGACCGTGGACAGCCGAAGGGCCCGGGGTGCCGACCCCGGGCCCTTCGCCTTGGCGCCGGGACGTCAGTAGCAGTTGCGGATCCGGTACACCGGTCCCCAGTCGTAGCTGGTGTTCTGCTCGTCGATCGGGACGTTCCTCAGGACGTTGCCGGACGAGCCGTAGAAAGTGGCCGTCGCGCGGCTGCCGGTCTGGAAGTTGGCGTAGCCGCCCGTGCCGTTCCAGTACGACAGCGAGTACGTGGCGCAGCGGTAGAACTTGAACACCTTGAACGTGTTCCTCGTCGGATCCCAGACGCGGGCGCACAGGTTCCCGGTCGGGCACTCGTAGCCGGGGCCCGACGTGTAGAAGAAGTCCGCGGCCGGCGACACCGTCGGCGCGTTCGCCCGGGTGCTCACGTCACCGGCGGACGACGCGGCCGGCGCGGCGCCGGCACCCGGGGCCAGACCCACGGCCAGCATGCCCGCGGCGGTGACGGCCGTACCGAGAAGGGAACGTAGACGCATGAGAGTGAACTCCCCCTGTGTGGTGTGGAGCTTGGTCGCCCTCAGGCTGTCAGCGCCCGTCCTCCCCCTGCCACACCTTGAAGCCCTGGCTTAAACGGAAGCCGGAGCTCAGGCGTCGACCGGGCGGTGCGCCGCGCCGGTGATCAGGGCGAGGCCCGTCGGGGTGATGGTGTGCAGGACGTTCCGGCCGCGGCGGACGCTCACCAGCAGACCGGCCCGGCGCAGTACCGCGGTGTGCTGGCTCACCGCCGCGCCGGAGATACCGAAGCGCAGGGCGAGTTCGCCGGTCGTACGGCCTGCGACGACGTCCTCCAGGAGGGCGGCCCGGGTCCGGCCGATGAGCGCCCCGAGGTCCGCGCCGCCGGCCGCCGTGCCGACCCGGTCCGGGCCGGGCGCCCCGGCCCAGCCCAGGGTGTGCTGGATCGGGTGGACCAGGACCGGCGTCCCTTCGTCGACGGCCAGGGTCAGGGGTCTGCGCAGACAGAAGAAGGACGGCTGCAACAGCAAACCCCTGCCACCCAGCCGCAGTTCGCGGTCGACGGGATAGTCGGCCTCCAGGACGGGCGGCCGCCAGCGCAGTACCGGCCAAAAGCCCGCCAGCAGCCCGTCGGTGCCGCCCTCCAGCACCGCCCGGGCGCGGGCGGCCCGGTCGGCGTCGATCTGGGCACGGATCCGGGGCCAGAAGGGGGCGAGCGCGGTCCGGTGATAGGCGTGCAGGGCGGCGCCCAGGCCGCGCAGCGCCTCGGGGTCGCCGTCGGCCAGGGCCCGGACGCCGGGTGGTAGCGGACGCGGCGGCCGGGCCGGGGAGGCGGCGAGCAGGGCGAGGTCGCGGCGGAGCCGGGTCCGGGTCGTGCCGAGCACGGCGTCGACCGCGGCCGGCAGGTCGAACGAGCCCCGCGGGTCGGGTGTGAGGAAGTCCGGGAAGTAGCCCCGCGGCGGCAGCAGCGCGGCGAGCAGGGCGTGCATGGAGCCCACCCGGCGCCGCACCAGCCTGCGCCACTCGTCGAAGAGCAGCGGGGCGTCCGCGCTGATCAGCGTCTGGAAGCTGGTGGCGATCTCCCAGAGGGGGTCGGGGGCGGCGGCGACGCGCACGCGCGCGAGGTCGTCGGCGGTGAAGTGCACCCGCAGCATGGGGTCTCCGATGGTGGTCGGTCATCGGGTGGTGGGGGGATGTGGGCGCGAGGCGGTGCCTCCTGCGCCCCCCGACTGTGACCGAACCGCACTTGTACGGACAAGGCGGCATCCGGTCACCCTGGGGTCTGTCGTTCGGACGCCGGGCGTGATCCCAACGACGTGCCCCGGCCCTCCCCGCCGGTATGACCGGCCGTCAGAGACCGGCCACGGTCCCCAGGTACAGCTTCACGAACCGGTCGACGTCCACGTCCAGGGCCACGTCCACCAGCGGCTTCTCGCGATGACCGGCGTGGATCTCGGACTCGCCGGGGCGCGGGCGGCGGTCGACGATGGTCTGGCCGCGGGTCGGACCGGGCGCGAGGGAGACCTCCACCGGCAGCAGGCGGGTGGTGATGCCCGCCGGGTCCACGACCGCGCAGACCGCACCGGCGTCGCCGATGCCGCCGGCCTCAGGGTCGGCGGTGACGCCGGCGGCGGGCGGGTCGTGGGACAGCAGGTCGGCGGCGAGGTCGGGGGTGGCCGGGCGGTGGGACAGCAGGTCGCCGGCGAGCCGGGCGCCGGGCTCCTCGCTCTCGCGCAGGCGCCGCACGTCCGCCCCGGGGACCACGACCCGCTGGAAGACGTCCAGGCCGTACATGGTGATCGGCACGCCGGCCGTGAGCAGGATCGCGGCCGCCTCCGGGTCGTGCCACACGTTGAACTCCGCGACCGGCGTGGCGTTCCCGGTGGCCACCGCGCCGCCCATGAAGACGATCCGCCCGATGTTCGCGGTGACCTCGGGGTGCGTGCGCAGCAGCAGGGCGATGTTGGTGAGCGGCGCCGTGGGGACCAGGGTCACCGGGCGCGGGGAGGCGAGGATCTCGCGGCGCAGCAGCGTGATCGCGTCCACGTCGGCGGGGGCGCGGGTCGGGCCGGGCAGGCCGAGGTCGCCCATGCCGTCCTCGCCGTGCACGTGCCGTGCCGAGCGCGGGGGCTCGACCAGCGGACGTCCGGCTCCCCGGGCCACGGGGACGTCGGGGGCGCCGGCCGTCTCCAGGACGGTCAGGGTGTTGCGTACGACGCCGTCCACGTCCGTGTTGCCGGCCACGCAGGTGACCGCGCGCAGGTCGAGGCCCGGATGACGGACGGCGAACAGCAGTGCCAGGGCGTCGTCGACGCCGGTGTCGCAGTCGATGATCACCGGGACCGGCTGACCCTCGTTCGTCACGACAGGCTCCTCTCACGGGCGGCGGCCCTGCGGAGCGACCTTACGTCCTGCGGGCCGCCATGGGTGTCTCGCTCACTCCCACAGCTCGGGGCCGCGCGCGGCGGCCCGGTCGGCGATCCGGTCGATCAGTTCCGCACCGGACAGGACCCCGGGCCTGCGCCCGTCCCGCAGCCGTACGGCCACGAGGCCGCCGTCGGCCGCGACCTCGCGTTCCCCGATGACCGCCTGGTACGGCACCAGCCGGGACGCCCGGACGCGGGCGCCCAGGGTGCCGTCCTCGGGGCCGGCGAGCTCGGCGCGCAGTCCCCGGTCGAGGGCCTCGCGCAGCAGTCGCTCCGCCTGCTCGGCCTGGGCGTCCGACACGGGGAGGATCACCAGCTGCACGGGGGCCAGCCACACCGGGAAGGCGCCGCCGTGCTGCTCGACGAGGTGGGCGACGACGCGTTCGACGCTGCCGATGACGCTGCGGTGGACCATCACCGGACGGTGCCTGGCGCCGTCGGGGCCGATGTAGTGCAGGTCGAAGCGTTCGGGCTGGTGGAAGTCGATCTGCACGGTGGACAGGGTCGCCTCGCGGCCGGCCGCGTCGGCGATCTGCACATCGATCTTGGGCCCGTAGAACGCGGCCTCGCCCTCGACGGCCTCGTACGGGATGCCGGAGCCGTCGAGGACCTCGCGCAGCAGCGCGGTGGCCCGGCGCCACAGCACCGGATCGGCCACGTACTTGCCGCTCCCGCCCGGCAGCGAGAGACGGTGGCGGGCGGCACGGATGCCGAGGTCGGCGTAGGCGCGGGCGATGAGCCGGAGCGCGGCGCGGGCCTCCTCGACGGCCTGGTCGAGGGTGCAGAAGATGTGGGCGTCGTTGAGGTGGATGGCCCGCACCCGGGTGAGGCCGCCGAGCACTCCGGACAGCTCCGAGCGGTACATGCCCCCCAACTCGGCCATGCGGTACGGCAGTTCACGGTAGCTGCGGGAGCGGGAACGGTAGATCAGGGCGTGGTGCGGGCACAGGCTGGGGCGCAGGACGACCTGTTCGGCGGGGTTTCCCCCGCCGCCCAGGTCCATCGGCGGGAACATGTCGTCGCTGTAGTGGGACCAGTGCCCGGAGATCTCGTACAACTCCCGTTTGCCCAGCACGGGTGAGTACACGTGCCGGTAGCCGGCCCGGCGTTCGGCCTCGCGGACGTACTCCTCCAGCACATGCCGGAGGGTGGCGCCGTCGGGCAGCCAGTAAGGGAGGCCGGCGCCCATCAGCGGGTCGGTGTCGAAGAGGCCGAGTTCGCGACCGAGGCGGCGGTGGTCGTGGACGGGGGGTCGCTGCGGGGTGGGTTCCTGCACGGTGGCTCCCTGGGTCGGGCCGGAAGCGAGCACCCACACGACGAAGCCCCGGGGCGGCTCGCCCCGGGGCTTCGGATTCGCTCAGCTGTCAGCGCGCCGGGACGGGGTCCGGCGTCGTCGTCACAGACGGCATGGCGCGCTTCATGGGGCGACCGTAACAGCGGCGGGGTGCGGGTGTCGCGGTGATTTACCCGTGCCCGCACGGCACGGCGATCGGGCCTTCGGTTCCCCTCCCCGCAGGGCTCGCGGATGCTGTCCGTCGGGGGCGACGAGGGCCACGGCGTCCACGCCTGCGGCACGGGCCCTGCGCCGACCGCACCGTCGACGCCCGCCTGAAGCGGGGGAGGGCTTCCGGCGGCCCGGCAGTTCACCCGCGAGCCGTCCGGCGCCACGGCCCGGCGCGGACCAGCCGGCCGTCCCTGCACCGCGGAGGGCACCGGGAGCGCCCGCGCCTGACACGCCTCGCCGGGAACGGCGGGGTACGGACCCGCGCGGGCGGGCCGCGTCACCCGGACGGACCGGCGCGCTGGTGGCCGCCCTTGCTTGGTGGTGCCTTGAGAACACGTACCCCGATCTTGAGCGCGCCCACGGTCCCAGCGCAGGAGGTCCTCGATGCCCCGTCCCCCGGTCCGCGCAGTCATCGCCTCGACGGTCACCGCGGGCGCCCTGCTGACCGCGTCCGCCTGCTCCGCCGTCGGGCTGGACCGGGCGGCCGATGACGTGCGCGCCCCCGCCTCCCCCGCGGGCACCACCGGCGCGCCGCGGGTGCCCGCCGCCGATCCGACGCTCACCCAGGCCCAGGCCAGGGCGGCCCTCATCGGCGAGGCCGACCTCGGGGAGCCCTGGGTGCCCACCGAGGGCTTCGCCACCTGGCGGGAAACCATGCTGAAGGCGACCGCCGAGTCCGAGGAGTGCGGCCGGCTCCTCGACAGGCTCTACGCGGAGGAGCTCTTCGGCCCCGACGCCCGAGTCCGCGCGTCGGTGGGCCTGGACGACCAGTGGGACGAGGCACAGTTGCGCTACCAGGTCGTCGCGCACCGGCCGGCGGACGTGGACCGGGCACTGGCCTGGCTCGACGGGCTGTCGAGCCGGTGCGGGCGGTTCACGGCCACCGCGCGGGGCGGGCCGATGACCGTATGGGTCAGGGGAGTCGAGCTGCCGGAGGTCGGCGACGCCCGGCAGGGCCTGCGGATCGTCCTCGGCGCCGTCTCCGAGGACGATCAGGCGCCCACCCTCACCTTCGACGTGGCCGCGGTCCGTGTGGGCGACGACGCGATCGTCGTCACCACCGGGGGCCTCGGCGAGGTGTCGGCCGACGCCACCCGGACGGCCGTCGAGGTGGGCGTCCAGCGGCTGGCGGAGGTGCGCAAGCGGGGCCGGGTGAGCGTGTGAACGCGGCGCGCGGCCAAGGCCGTGCGGCCTCTAGACGATGCGCTCCACCGCGTCCTTGGCCTCCTTCAGTCCCGCCCCGGTGATCTCCCGGTAGGCCTTGATCGCCGGGATCTTCTTGCCCTCCCGCGCGAGCGCCACGACCTCGTCCATCCTCGGGTCCTCCTCACGCAACCCCAAGTGGTCCATGATCAGGTCGAGTTTGCGCTCCACTCTGGCAACCCGCTTGTCGGCACGGCCGATCCGGCTCTCGACGCCGAGCAGCATCACGAGCGCGACGGCCACGAAAATCAGCCCCGTTGTGTCCATGACCGTCGATCCTAGGCACCGGGCCCGGGCCTCCACGCCGCGGGGCGGGCCGGACCGGCCGGACGCCGGCTAATCCGTGTCGAACCGCAACCGGTGCGCCACCACGTCCCGCGCCACGTCCAGTGCCGTCCGCCCGTGCGCGAAGGCGTGGCCGCGCAGCCGGGCCAGCGCCTCGTCCGTGCCGATGCCGAGCTGGGCCATCATCATGCCGGTGGCCTGGTAGAGCTGGTCCTGGTCGGCAGCCAGTCCGCTCAGCCACCGCTCGTCCTCCGGGTCGCCGCCCGCCTCCTCCGCGCGGGGCAGCGCCATCAGCGCCACGGTCATCATCCCGGCCATCAGCCGCGCCGTGCGCAGGTCCCGGTCGGTGAGGTCGCCGGGGGTGTCGCGGTAGAGGTCGAGGGTGCCCACGCACACCGTCTCGTTGCCGAGCGGCATCGAGTACACCGCCCGCACTCCGACGGCAGTGGCCTGCTGGGCGAAGACCGGCCAGCGCAGGACGTCCCCGCCGGCCGTCAGGTCGCGGGCGAGTACGGGCGCCCCGCTCAGCGCGGCGGACTGGCAGGGCCCGTCCCCCAGGGTGGCCTGGAGCTCGGTCACATAGGCGGCCTGCGGACTGCTCGCGCCCAGCTGGACGGGCATGCCGTCGCTGTGCAGCGACACGCTCGCGCCCGTGACGGGCAGCAGCTCCACCGCGACGTGGCACAGCCGCGCGGGGATCTCTCCGGGCCCCGCGCCCCGCACGCCCGCGCCGACCGCCCGCGCGGCGCCGGCCGCCTCCTGTCCCCGCTCACCCCGGTGATCGTTCTCGGGCTGCATGGCAGCCTCCTCGTCCCGAGCGCGGCACGGCATGCCTGATCGCAGGCCCACCGGCCCTCGACCGCTCGTCTCGAACGACGCCCGACTACCCGTGCCCTGCCCCGTGAAACCACCGGGCCGGCTCGGCGAGCCCGGCCTCTACCGCCTCTCGTACGGGTTGGCCGGCGGCTCGACCCGCCGCACCGAAGCGGCGTCCAGGACCGGGGGCCAGGCCTCGTCCGTGCCGAGCGCGCCCTTGGCCCGCCAGGTGCCGGTGACGGCGATCCAGGTGTCGGCCGGGGGCGCCTGGGCGCCCCGGACCTCGACCTTGTCGGCGGTGGCGTCGGCGGCGCAGCAGGCGATCTGGAGGCGGGTGACGTACCAGGTGCCGTCTCTGTCGCGGGTGACGAAGCCGGTGAGCCGTACCGTGCGGCCCGCCAGCGACCGTCCGCTGTCGTGGACCGCCCGCGAGCCGAACTCCGCCAGCGTCAGCTCCACGGGATTCCCGGCCGGGAGCGCGGGGAACGTCCCGACGCCCTGCGCCGCCCGTCGCGCCGCCTCGCGTTCGGCACTGTAGGAGCCGAGGGCGGGGGGCGGGAACAGCAGGAGGGCGAGGGCGGGGAGGGCGAGGAGCCAGGCGATACGCGGGCTGTGACCGTGATCGTGCCCGTGGCGGTCCCCCTGCCCTGGCCGGTGCTCGTGCTCGTGCTCGTGGCCACCGTCCTGCTCGTGGCCACCGTCCGGGATGTACCCGGGGCCCGCGTGCCGTTCACGCAGGCGTACGACCGCCGCCACCGCCGCCAGCGCGACCAGCACCAGGCCGGACAGCACCAGATACGGCCGCAGCGACTGCTGGACGTAGCGCAGGTACAGCTCGCCGAACAGGGAGATCCGCAGGATCGCCGCGCCCGTCAGGAGCAGCAGGACGGCCGGGCCGTAGCGCCTCACAGCAGCCACCACCCCACGAGCACGCTGCTCACCACGGCCACCACCCAGGTCACCGACGAGAACCGCAGCGCGAAGGAACGCCCGAACGTCCCCGCCTGCAGGGCCATCAGCTTCAGGTCCACCATCGGCCCGACGACCATGAAGGCCAGCCGCGCGGTCGGGGAGAACCCGCTCAGCGAAGCGGCGACGAACGCGTCCGCCTCGCTGCACACGCACAGCACGACCGCCAGCAGCGCCAGCAGCAGCACCGACAGCCAGGGCGAACCGGTGAAGAGGTCCAGGACCGAGCGCGGCACCACGATGTCGAAGGTCGCCGCGGCCGCCGCGCCGACGACGAGGAAGCCGCCCGCGTGCAGGAAGTCGTGCTGGAGACCGGCGGTGAAGGCGCGCAGGCCGGATGCGGCAGGGTCGGTGTGCCGTGCGGGTGGCCGCAGCCACTCATCGCGGCCGAACCGGACCCAGAGCCAGCCCATCACCACGGCCGTGGCCAGCGAGGCGACCAGTCGGCCGAGGACCATCTCCGGCTGCCCGGGGAAGGCGACGGACGTGGCCACCAGGACGACCGGGTTGATGGCGGGTGCGGACAGCAGGAAGGCGAGAGCGGCGGCCGGGGCCACGCCGCGCCGCATCAGGCTCCCGGCCACCGGTACCGACGCGCACTCGCAGCCCGGCAGGACGACGCCGGCCGCCCCGGCGACGGGCACGGCGAGCGCCTGGTTGCGGGGCAGCAGCCGGCTGAAGACCTTCGCCGGGACTAAGGCCCCGATCGCCGCCGACACGACGGTGCCGAGCAGCAGGAAGGGCACGCCCTGCACGGCGATCGCGGTGAAGACGGTCCACCAGGCGGCGACGGGCGGGGTGTACAGGTCGAGCGCGAGCGCGGGGCCGAGGACCGAGGCGACGGTGGCGATGACGAGGAGCGCGGCACCGCCGAGCACCGCGTACACCAGCGCGCGTACGGCCATGCGCAGGCCGTCGGCCACCGTTCGTTGGTTCTCCACGCGCCCGCCCCATCGTTCCCACAGCTCCCGCGCAGGCTAACCCGGCCGGGGCCGGGCACCATCCCGGGGGCTTACAGCGGAGGCTGTGCGGGCGCGGGGCCGAGGGTCGTGGTGCCGGGGGCCGTGCGGTGGCCGAGGCCCGTGCGGTACGCGTCCAGGGCCGCCTCCACCCTGCCGGTGCGGCGCAGCAGGTCGCCCAGGAGCCGGCACAGGTCGGCCAGGTCGCCTGCCGCGCCCGCGCGTTCCAGCAGGCTCAGCGCGCGTACGTAGTGCTCTTCGGCGGCCTCGGTGTCACGGGCGTCCTCGGCGATGATGCCGAGGAGGCGGTGGGCGGCGGCGGAGTGCAGGGCGCCGCGCTCGGGGCTGAGGTCGCTGAGCACCTCGTGCAGAAGGGCGGCTGCCTCGTCGGAGCTGCCGCGCCGGTGCAGCACGTCGGCGAGTTCGACGGCGACCTGGCTGGTGTAGAGGGCGGCCCGCTGGGCGGTGAGCATGGTCCGGGCCTCGCGCAGTTCGGCCTCGGCGCGCTCCAGCTCGCCGTTCTGGGCGTAGACGTAGCCGCGCATCCAGTGGCAGTTGGCCAGCTCGGTGCGGATCTGGAGCTGCCGGTACAGTTCGGCGGCCTTGGCGAGGGAGGCGTCGGCCTCGGCGATCCGTCCTTCGGCGAGGAGGGTGCGGGCGACGGAGCGGTGCATCCTGGCGACCAGGGCCGGGTCGCCGGCCTGCGGGGCGAGGGCGAGGGCGTACTCGGCGGCCTGGGCGGCGCGGGCGTGGGCGCCCATGTCCATGTAGGGGCCGATGACCGCGGCGTAGAGCAGGAGCAGGGCGTCGGGGTCGTGCAGTCCGCCGCGGTTCAGTTCGTCGAGGGTGGACTCCAGCAGATAGACGGCGTAGCGGAGTTCACCGGCCAGGTAGTGCGAGACGGCGCGGCCGCGCAGGGCCGGCACCCGGGCGGGCAGGGGGGCGTCCGCGAGGGCCCGCTCGGCCAGTTCGAAGTACCGGCGGGCCTCGGTCAGTTCGCCCGTGTCGATACCGCACTCGCCGAGTCCGAGCAGCGCGACGGCCTCCGCCTCGACGAGTTGGTGCTCGCGCGCCTCGGCGAGCAGGGCCGTGTACTGCTCCGCCGCCGCCTCGGCCTCTCCGACGGCCAGCGTGCGCTGTGCCTCGGTGAGCCGGAGGCGCAGATCGGTGGCGAGACGGGCCGGACGTCCGGTCGCGAGCTCGTCGAAGCCGACGCCGAGCCGCTCGGCGAGATGCCTGAGCGCGTCGTCGGAGGGCCGCACCCGACCGGCCTCCAGCGTGGAGACGTACGCGGGCGTGTAGGCGGGCTCTGCCAACTGGCGCTGGGTGAGGCCCCGTTCGGCGCGGAGCTGCTGCACCCGGCGCCCGATGACCTCCGGGTCGTCACGCTCGGCCATGGCCCCAACTCCCCCTGTGACCCTTGCCGTTCGGCTGGGACGACCCCTAGGTTAAACCGTGTATTAAACGTGCTTAATACATTGCCGCTGAGAGGTCGCCGTGCTCGAACGCACCAGCACCACCGAGCGTTACACCCGAGGTGTCGCCGCCGCCGTGGTCGCCGTGGTGACGCTGGTCCTGGCGGCCAACGCGGGGCCGGCGCGAGCGACGGAGGCACGGCCGGCGGAGGCACGGCCGGCGGAGGGACGGCCGGCGTGGCAGACAGCAGCCACCACGAACCCGGCCGCCCCCGCCGACCGCTAGAACCTGTCGCACAGGAGCCGAAGGCCCCTCCTCGCCCCGGTCAGAGCTGGAACTCCGCCGGTGAGAGGCCCAGTGCCGCGCAGGCCTCCCTGAGGACCGCCTGCTCCGCCTGGGAGACGTAGCCGTCGGCCCCCGCGATGACGATGCCGGTCTGGATGACCGCCCGGGCCTCGGTGGGCTTCTTCGCGGCCTTGGCGATCTCCTGCATCGCCTCGGCCTTCCCCTGCGGGAAGTTGCGCATGAGCAGGTCCACATGCTTATGGAAACGCTGGCGCAGCTGGTCCGGAGGGAAGTTCTGCAACACGTCGTTGCTGAGGATCATCGACTCCATCTGCTGCTGCTCGGCCGGGTCCACATGCCCGTCCGCCGCCGCGACCAGGGCACACATCGCCATGCTGGCGTCCCGGTACGCCCCGCTCTTCAGCTCGGTCTTGAGGGAGCCGAGCTGCGTCTTGAGCAGACCCACCAGCTGGGCGCGTGAAGCGCCCCGAGAGCCGCCGGACCCGGAGCCGCCGTGCCCGGCATGCCCACCGTGCCCTCCGTGCCCACCACTCGCTCCGTGGCCACCCTGGACCTGCTGCTGCAGATTCTTCGCCTGGTCCTTGAGCCGGTCGAACAACGCCATTGACGTCACCTCGGTATTCGTCGGGGTCATCCTGATCAACGCCCACCGCACGGCAGAAGTTCCACCCGGGTACCCGAGGCCGTCCACCACAAGGACGGCAGGCACCCGTCCGGCCCTGGTTCCCCACGACACCCTGCGGAGCCGCCGGCCGGCAGCGCCCTCAACGCCCGGCGCCGACCTGCAACTGACGCAGCCGCTCGTGCACGTTCTCCAGGGCGCCCCGCCGACGCCCCGGCACCCGGCCGCGCAACTCCGCCAGGAAGGAGCCCAGCTCCCGCGCGAGCGAGGCGTCGTGGATCAGCCCCCACTGATGATGGGCCCGGTCCACGGCGGCCTCCACGGCGGGCGTGTCGGGGGTCTGCCCTGCGGAGAGCCGGGCCGAGGCGACGGTCAGCCAACTCCGGCAGCTGCGCACCGGGTCCCCCGCCAGCATCGCCAGATCCGCCCGCACCTCGATCCAGTGCAGCGCCTCCTCGGAGGCATGCCCGTGAGCCCGCAGGGCGACCTGCTCATGATGCGCCGCCAACGCGTCGGCCTCCCCGTGCCGCCCCGCCTCCACAGCGGCGCTGATGGCGGCGTGCGGGTCACCGGACCCGGGGCCGGCCGCCGACGGTGCGGGGGCGGGAGGCCGGGTGGGGACCGGGGGGATGCGGTGCGGTGCGCCCGGCACGGCAGCGGGCGCGGAATCCGCCCCTGCACCCGCCTCGCCACGCCCCGGATCCAGCGCGGGAAGCCGGGTGGTCCGCGGCTCGGCCTCCCCCGGCGAACCGGGGCCCTGAGCCGGACCCGGCACGAGGGCCGGCGCTGTGTCCATGGGGCCCTGGGCGGCACGCCCCGGATCCGGCACGGCACTCGTCGTAGACGGCAGGGCACCCGGCACAGACGGCAGGGCACCCGGCACAGACGGCAGGGCACCCGACGCAGGCGGCGGCACAGCACCCGACACAGACGGCACAGCACCCGGCGCAGGCGGCACAGCACCCGACGCAGACGGCGGCACAGCACCCGACACCGGAACCGGAGCCGGAACCGGAACCGGAACCGGAACCGGCATCATGCTCGGCGCCGGTTCCCGGAGGGAGCCCTCCGGGAGCGGCGGGCTCTGCGGAAGGAGTTGCGGAAGCCCCGGTACAGCCCTCTCCGGGTGGTTCTGCCGGGGACTCGGGCTCGGCACCACGTGGCGCGGGCCCGTGCCCGGCGGCACTTCCGGCGGCAGCGGTGCCCCCTGCGGCCCGCCCTGCTCGAACCCCCCGCCCGGCGGCGCCTCCTGCTGCGGCCCCGTCGCGAGCGGTGCGCTCTGCGGAGCGACCCGCTCGAAGCCCGGTGCCTGTGGCAGGGGCTGCGGGGGGAGTTGGGGGGCGCTCTGGGCGGTCAGGACGATGTCGGTGCCCACACCCGCCTCGGGGGCGATACGGGACAGTGCCTCTTGGTGCAGCTGGTCCAGCGGTGGGCGGTGGCCGCTGCGCAGGAGGGTCGCCACGGCCTTCATGTACACGGGTCCCGCCACCGTACGGCGATGCGGTGGCGGTGCGACACGGCCGTACACCACGTTGTTGCGGCCGGAGTCGAGGGGGTTGGCGCGCAGCCACTCCCAGGTCTCGGCGTCGGCGTGCAGGTCGAGGAGGAGGGACGTCGAGCCCGGGGCGCGCAGGCGCAGTTCCTCACGGATCCAGTGCCAGGGGAAGCCGGTGTAGCGGACGGTCGACGGCGTCGTCCGCGCCAGCGCGAGGTGGGGGAGGTGCTGGCGGCGGTCGAGTTGCAGCTGGCCGGTGACGAAGACGGTCAGCGGTCCCGGTGCCGCCGCCGCGGCGCGCAGCCGGGTGAGGACGGCCTGCGGTTCCAGGGGGTCGGCCAGCTCCACCACGTTGGCGGTGTCCGCGCCGGACAGCACCGCGGGCGGCACGGCGGCCAGGACGGGGAGCACGGAAGCGGCGTCCACCAGACAGCCCTTGCCCGCCGGTGCGGCGGCCAGCAGCAGAACGGTTCCGGGCATCGGTCCCTCCCCATCCCCCGTCGATCACGTACGGCAGCACCGTAACCGGTGCGGCTGCAAAGCGGGATCTCAAGACTGTTTACGTCCGATTCCGTCCCCATTCCCCGCACCGGCCCCCGTGCCGTCCCCCATGCCGTCTCCCGTGCCACTCCCCGCACCGGCCCCGACCCGGACGGCGAACACGGTCGTGTCGTCGTCCAGATGACCGGCGCAGTGCCGCAGCGTGCTCTCCCGGACGAAGGCGACCAGCCGCCGGGGCTGTGCGAGGCCCGGATCGGCGGCGACGGCGGCGGCCACCTCGTCGGCGAGCGGGTAGAAGGCGCCGCCGCCGTCCCGGGCCTCGGTGACGCCGTCCGTGGTCAGCAGCAGCGTGTCGTCGGGGGCGAGGGGCACGTGCAGCACCGGCGGCGGGCCGTCGGCGGGGGCGAGCCCGCCGTAGCCGAGGGGCAGGCCGCGGCCGGGCGGCAGCGGCCGTACGCCCCCGGCGCGGACGACGAGCGGGGTCTCGTGACCGAGGACGACGGCGTCCAGCCCGCCCGACCGCTCCTCGGGGAAGCCCAGCAGGACGGCGGTGGCGAACCGGTCCTCCTCCGCGCCGCCGAGGGCCGTGCGCATCCGGATGTGGCGCTGCATCCGCACCTCCAGGCGCAGGGCGACCGTCGCCAGGTCGGCCTCGTGGTAGGCGGCCTCCCGGAACGTGCCGAGCAGCGCGGCGGCCGCCTCCACGGCGCCGAGTCCCTTGCCCTGCACGTCGCCGAGGATGACGCGCGTGCCGTGCAGGCCGATCTGGATGTCGTAGAAGTCGCCGCCGACCCTGGCCTCGCTGTCGGCGGCGAGGTAGACGGCCGCGTGGTCCAGGCCGCCCCAGCCCGGCGGCAGAGGGCGCAGCACGGTACGGCGGATGGTTTCCGCGACGTCCTGCATGTGCAGCATGCGCTGCTCGCCGCGCACCCGGACCACGCAGGCCAGCGTGGCGAGGACGCCACCGATGCCGGCGAGGACGAGGTCGGGGAGGCCGGCCTGGTACTCGTGCGGCAGGGCAGCGTCCGCGGCGACGTACGTGGCGGGCGCGAGCACGGCGAACACAGCCGTGCCCCACACCCCGCAGATCGCGGCGGCGATACCGGGCACCAGCACGATCCAGGACAGGATCCGGAAGTCGCTGCTGGTGTGGAAGTCGACCAGCACGATGCCGACGAGCAGCAGCAGCGGCGGCACCCAGGCGACGCTGCGGCCGCGCACGCGCAGCAGCTGCGGTCGGTGCCCGCCGCCCAGCGAGTCGGCTCCACCGTCGCTGACGGCCCTCATGAGCCTCAGCGAAACACGGCGCCCGGCATGCCGCATCCGGGTACGCGAGGCCGTACGACTTGCCCGGCGGCGGGCGCAGGTGTGCCCTGGATGCGGGGGCGAGGAGAGAGAGGAGTGCTCTCATGGCTCATGCGGCACCCGTGCCCGGCGGACGGTCCGGTCCGGCCACGACGACGACCGGTAGGGCCGCCACGGTCGGCACCGGCCGCCCGCCCGACGTCTTCAGCGCACGCACCCACCGTGTCGCGAACGTCGTCGTGGCGATCGTCCTCGGCCTCGTGTACGGCTACTGGTGCGCGGCGAACCGCCGTTTCGGCGGGGAGATCACCGGCTGGAACCTGCTCTTCGGCTTCGTCACCGCGTTCGTGTTCGCGGCGCTCTACCTCGTGGTGCATTCGCTGGCACCCCACATGAGGCGCGAGTTGCACGCGCTGATGTGGGCCGCGTTCGCGGGCAGCGCGGCCGGCTTCCTGTACAGCCAGAGCACCGAGAGCGTCCTCGGCCCCGTGTTTCTGGGGATCCTGATCGCCGCGGCCGGCTTCGCCGTGCTGTTCTACCGCTACTACACCCACGAGGACGCCCAGGGCCGCCGGATCGGCTGAGGGCGCGCGGTTCGGCCCCGGCTGCTCGCCGGGGCCGGACCGTTTCCCCTTCATCCACCCACGCGGTCGCTCGCCTCACTCCCGTGCACTCGGCGGGGCCTTTGCGCCCTCCTGATCCATGAGACACCCGTTCGGGTGAACTCTCCACCGGAGAGCGGATGTGTGCGGCCGTATGCAGTCACACCGCTGGCGCCCCCGGCCCGCGGCTCTTTGCCTGGGAAGGTGCCCACCCGTCTGCGGAACGCCCTGTCGGCAGTGCTGATCGCGCTGTCGTGCCTCCTCGTGCCGTTCGGCGCGCCCGCGGCCTGGGTGGCGTACGGGCTGGCGGACACCGGGCGGTACGTCACCGCGATGGCGCCGCTCGCCGCGGATCCGGCCGTGCAGGGCGCGGTGGCGGACACCGTCGGGGACGGGATCGTGCAGGAGGTCGCGCCCCGGCTCGACCAGGAGTTCCACGTCCGCGACGAGCGCGGCGCCGTGCGGCCCTTCGTGCGCGACGCGGTGCGCTCCTTCACCCGTACCGACGCCTTCCGCACGGCGTGGGAGGCGGGCAACGCAGCGGTCCACGACGCCGTGCTGAGCGCCCTTCAGGACGGGCGGGTGCGCGCGGTCACCGTCGACCTGGCCCCGGTCACCGCCCAGGTCAAACGCCGGCTCACCGAGGACAACGTGCCGCTCGCCCATCGCATCCCGGTCGAGCACACCGAGGTCGCGGTGCTCCCGGCGCACGAGCTGGACCGGCTGAGAAAGGGCTACGACGTGCTGGAATTCGCCGGTTTCTGGTTGCCCGTCTCGGCCGCCGTCCTCGCCGCCGCCGGCATCGCGGTCGCCGCGTGCCGCAGGCGGGCGATCACGGCGACCGCGCTGGGCACGGCCCTCGGCGGCGCCTTCCTGCTGCTCGCGGTGGCCGTCGCCCGCCGGCTCACGCTGGCCGACCTGCCCGAGGCGGCCCACCGCCCGGCCGCCGGCGCGGTCTACGACGCCCTGACCGAGACCCTGCGCACGGTGTCCTGGCTGCTGATCGCCACCGGCCTGACGGTCGCCCTCGTCTGCCGGCTCACGGAGCTGTTCGTGCGACGCCGGCGAGCGTCCGCAGCGCCCACCGCAGATCCGGCTCAGGAGCCGACCCGAGCCCGAGCCTGACGGCATCGGGAGTGCGGCCGGGGTCGACGGCGAAGGCGGGACCCGGCGTCACCGCGATGCCGTGCGCGGCCGCGGCGGCCGTGAAAGGGTCCGCGCGCCACGGCGCGGGCAGCTCCCACCAGGCGAAAGGGGCGCGCGGATCGGACCGTACGGCGAATCCGTCCAGTTCCTCGCCGAGGACGCGCTGCCGGTGGGCCGCGTCGGCCCGCTTGGCGGCCACCAGCCGCCGCACCGTCCCGTCCCCGATCCACCGTACGGCCGCTTCAAGCGCGAACCGCCCGGCGCTCCAGCCACCGGACCGCACGGCGGCCGCGACCGCCTCGACACGTGCCTCGGGCACGACGGCGAAGCCGACCGTGAGGCCGGGGGCGACGCGCTTGGAGAGGCCGTCCACGACGTGGGTGAGGTGGGGCGCGTGGACGGCGAAGGGGTCGTCGTCGGTGAGGAAGGACCAGATGCGGTCCTCGACGACGGGGATGTCCAGGTCGGCCGCGAGCCGGGCGAGCCCGCGCCGGCGCTCGGGGCCGGTGGCCAGCGACGTCGGGTTGTGCAGGGTCGGCTGGAGGTACAGCGCGGACAGGGGGGCGGTGCGGTGGGCGGCGGCGACGGACTCCGGGAGCGGGCCCTGTCCGTCCGTGGCCAACGGCACCAGGGTGATGCCGAGTCGGGCGGCGATCTCCTTGACCACGGGGTACGTCAGCGCCTCGGCGCCGACCCGGCCGCCCGGCCGGACCAGGGCGGCGAGGGTGGCGGCGACGGCCTGGCGGGCGTTGCCGGTGAAGAGCAGCCGGTCGGGGGCGGGGTGCCAGCCGGGCGTGGTGAGGAGGGCGGCGGCCGCCTCACGGGCCTCGGGTGTGCCGGTGGCGGGGGCCGGGCGGAGGCTCTCGGCCAGGACGTCGGGGCGCAGCAGCGGTGCGAGCGAGCGGGCGATCAGCTCCGACTGGCCCGGGGCGCAGGGGTAGTTGAGTTCCAGGTTGATCGGCGCGGCGGTCGCCGCCTCGACGAGGGATCGCCCGGTCCCCGCCGCAGCGGCCCGTACGAAGGTGCCGCGGCCGACCTCGCCGACGACGAGCCCTCTGCGTACGAGTTCGGCGTACACCCGCCCCGCGGTCGACGCGGCGATCCCGCGCCGCCGTGCGAACGCCCGCTGCGGCGGCAGCCGTTCACCGGGCTTGAGCCGTCCGGAGGTGATCTCGTCGGCCATCCGGTCGGCGAGCCGCCGATAGTCCTCCACGAGCCGCCTCCCGCACAGGCCGTTCCGATTGCACCGAGGGCAAAGATCTTATTGCACCGAGGAGTTGGGGCGATCTAGGGTCGATCACATGAGCCCCTTCCTCGCATACGAGGACAAAGGCGCCGACACCTCCTCGGTTCCCCTCGTTCTCGTCCACGGCCATCCCTTCGACCACACGATGTGGGCCCCGCAGATCGAGGCGTTCTCCGGTGCCCGCCGGGTCGTCGCCCCCGATCTGCGCGGCTACGGCGCCTCCCCGGTCGTCCCCGGTGTCACCCCCCTCTCCGTCTTCGCCGGGGACATCGAGGCGCTCCTGGACGACCTGGAGGTGGAGACCTGCGTCCTGGCGGGCCTGTCGATGGGCGGCCAGATCGTCATGGAGTGCTACGGCCGCTTCCCCCACCGGGTACGGGGCCTCGTCCTCGCGGACACCTTCGCGGCGCCGGAGACGGCGCAGGGCAAGCGGGACCGGGGCGCCATGGCGGACCGGCTGCTGCGCGAAGGGATGCGCGGATACGCCGAAGAGGTGCTGGAGAAGATGGTCGCGCCGTACGCGGACCCCGAGGTCAAGGCCCACGTGCACCGCATGATGACGGCCACCTCCCCCGAAGGCGCCGCGGCGGCCCTGCGCGGACGCGCCGAACGCCCCGACTACCGCACCCTGCTGACCCGGGTCGGGGTCCCCGCCCTGGTCGTCGTGGGCGAGGACGACGCGTTCACGCCCGTCCCGGACGCGGAGTCGATGCACGCGGCGCTCCCCGACTCGACCCTGCGGGTGATCGAGGGCGCGGCGCACATGCCGAACCTGGAGCGGCCGGAGGAGTTCAACGAGGCGCTGGGGGCTTTCCTGGCGCGGGTCGACGGCTGACCCGACGTCCCCCTGCGCACGCCGCGCCCTCGGACCCGGCCCGAGCCCGTTCGCCGTCACCGGTGAGAGAGGATGCGGGCATCCCATCCGCGAGTGGAAGGCCCGGACTTGGAGACTGCGGCTGCCCAGTGGACCGCCTCCCCCGACGGCAGGCCCCGACGACGGGCCGGGCGGTGGCTCGCCGCCCTCCTCCTGGTCGGCGTGAGCGTCGTGATGGGGTGCCGGGTCGCCGACACCGACGGCGTCACCCCGGTCCCGCAACTCCTCGCCTTCCTCCCCTGGCTGCTCGTCCCCACCGGGTGCGCGCTGCTGCTCTCCCTGCTCGGACGCTGGTGGACCGGCCTGTTCTGGGGCGTGGTCGTGCTCGGGCTGCTGGCCTGGTTCATCGAGCCGTACGGGACGAGCGATCAGCCGGGCGGCCGCCCGCTCGCCTCGTTCCGGGTGCTGACCTCGAACGTCGAGTTCGGGCAGGCGACCGACGCGCTCGTGGCCGCGGTACGCCGCGAGCGGCCGGACCTCGTGTTCGTCCAGGAGTGCGAGTACACCTGCGACGCCGCGCTCGGGCAGGCCCTCGGTGCCGCGTACCCGCACCGCGTGGCCCGGGTCGCCGCCGGTTCGGCCGGGTCGGTCGTCCTCAGCCGCTTCCCGCTGGAGCCCGCCGAGGGGGTCGACGGCGCCATGGCCATGCCCGGCGCGACCGCTGACGTGGAGGGTCACGCCGTACGGCTCCAGCTCGCCCACCCGATGCCGCCGCTGCCCGGCCGGATCGACCGGTGGCGCCGGGAACTCGACGGGCTGCGGGACTTCGCCGCCGAGGCCGGCCGCGCGCCCCTGATCCTCGCCGGGGACTTCAACGCCTCGCAGGACCACGCGGCCTTCCGCCGTCTCCTCGACACCGGTCTGCGCGACGCCGCCCGGCTCACCGGCCACGACCGCACGCCCACCTGGCCGGCCCGCACGGCACCGACGCTCGGGGCGCAGATCGACCACGTGCTCCTGTCCGCCGACTTCTCCGCCGCCACCACGCGCTTCCTCGACCTGCCCGACACGGACCACCGCGCGCTCCTCACCGACGTCACGCTGCACGCCCGCCGGTGAGCGCACACGTCGGCGCGGCCGCCCTGTGCAGGAGGGCGACCGCGCCGGGTGTGGGGGGTGGGTCCCGGTGGAACTAGTGCGCGGACTTGTGCAGGGCCTTGTCCATGGCCTTGTCCATGGCCGCCGCGAGGCCGTTGGCCCACAGCTGCTCGACACGGGCGCGCTCGCGCGCGTCCGGGTTGGCGTTCGTGCAGGACGGGCCGGGACCGCCGCCCGACATCAGCTCGCTGCACGGGCCCTCGTAGTGGTCGGGCAGCCCGAGCACATGGCCCGTCTCGTGGGTGGTGACGCGGGTGGAGTCGTACTGCTGGTTCTGCCGGTAGTCCAGGAAGATGTAGCCGTTGCCACGCCCGTCGGTCGAGGCGTAGGAGCCGCGCGCGTCGTTGCCCTCGCGGTAGGTGAAGTCGGCGTTCGACCCCTCCTGGAGCCGGACGTTGGACACCGCGCTGTTCCATATCTGGGTGCTGCGGGCTATCTGCGTCCGGAACGTCGGCGCCGCGGAGGCGTCGTAGACGACGGTGACGGCCTTGATGCGCGGGTTCGCCGCACGCTTCTCGGCGACGGACCCCACGACGGCCTGGAAGAACGCCCGGCTCGCCTCGGCATCCGCCGACTCGGCGGTGTACCCGGCGTGCCCGGGAGCGGCGGCGGCGGGAACCACGGTGCCCAGCCCGGCCGTTGTGAGAGTGAGGGTGAGGACGACCGCCGCGCGGACGGACGGGGACGTACGCATACGCATTGAAGACTCCTGAGTGGGGGGTGAGTCGTTCAACACGTGAGTTTCGGCCCCTGTGCGCCCGCTGTGATGATGGCAACCGGTGATAGCACCGCCCTATCGCGGGCCCAATTCACCGCTGTCCGTGGCGGTTTGTGCGGCTGGTGAAACCCTCGATTCCGCTTTAGTCTCCGAGGGCATGGACCTTGAGGTCAGGCACCTCCGCGCGCTGTGCGCCATAGCCGACACCGGCAGTCTGCACCGCGCCGCCCGCCACCTGGGGGTCGCCCAGCCCTCGCTGAGCACGCAACTGCGCAGGATCGAGCAGGAGCTCGGCGGCGCGCTGTTCCTGCGCACCCGGGCCGGCTGCCACCCCACCCCGCTGGGCCGTCTGGTCCTCAGCCGCGCCCGGCCGCTGGTGGCCGACATGCGCGCCCTCGTCGCCGAGGCGCGGGCCGCCGCGGCGGGCGGCCCCGGGCTGCGCGTCGGCTCGACGGCCAGCAGGGCCCTGGCGGGCTGGCTGCGCAGGCTGCGCGGCCACGGCCAGGACCCGACCCTCCACATGAACGTCTCACCCAACGCCCTGCTGCGCATGGTCGCCGACGGCCAGCTGGACGTCGCCTTCGTGCACGAGGTGGAGGGCTGCCCGCTGCGCATCCCGCCGGAGCTGCGCCTTCGGGTGCTGATGGAACGCGAACCGCAGTTCGTGTCCCTGCCGGCCGACCACCCGGCGGCGGCCAAGCCCGAGGTCGACCTGCGTGACCTGGCCGGCGACCGCTGGATGGTCGACCCCACGGTGGACGGCGAGTGGGACGCCGTGCAGCGGATGTTCCGCGCGGCCGGCGTCAGCCCCCATGTCCTGCACGGCGACTACCACACGGCCGGCGCCCTGGTCGCCACCGGTGAGGTGGTCACCGTCTGCCAGCCGACCCACGCCTCCAGCGCCGAGATGGCCGTACGGCGACTGCGCGGCGACCCGCTCGGGGTACGCCTGCTCCTCGCGGCCCGTACGGAGACGGACCTGGACGGCGTCTATCCCGCGCTGGCGGAGGCGTACGGGGAGGTGGCCCGGCGGTCCCCTGCGTACCGGGAGTGGCTGGAAGACGACGGTGAGCGGCAGCCGCCGGTCCCAGCCCTCCCGTGAGGGGGCCGGTCGCCGTCAGACGCCGATGTCGCAGCCGTCCTTGCGCCAGACCGCCACGACGGCCGGACGGTTGAGCTTCCCGGCTCCGTCGGGCCAGGCGCTCAGCGGCTTCTCGGCCGTCGCGCCGTCGATCTCGCCCGGGTGCTGCACGGCGACCAGCACCCGGCGGTCCTGGATGACCGGGCCACAGGTCTCCGCGCCCTTCGGCATGGTCAGGAACTGCTTGAGCTCACCGCGCCGGTCCCCGCGGGTGGCGACACCGAAGAGGCCGTCGTGGAAGCCGAGGGCGTTGCCGTCGGTGGAGATCCACAGGTTGCCGTACGCGTCGAAGGCGACGTTGTCCGGGCAGGAGATCGGGGAGACGTGCTCCTTCGGGAACCCGGCGAAGTAGGTGGCCGGGTCGTTCGGGTCACCCGCCACGAGGAAGAGCTTCCAGGCGAACTTCTTGCTGTCGGCCCGGTTCCAGCGCTCGGTCAGCTCCAGGACCTGGCCGTGCTTGTTGCTGTTGCGCGGGTTGGCCTCGTCGGCGGCGGCGAAGCCGGTCTTGCCGCGGTTGGAGTTGTTGGTGAGGGCGACGTACACCTTGCCGGTGTGCGGGTTGGGCTCGATGTCCTCGGGCCGGTCCATCTTCGTGGCGCCCACCTTGTCACCGGCGAGACGCGTGAAGACGAAGACCTCCTCGGCCGTCATCCCCTCGACGTGCGAGACGGCGCCCTTCGCCGTCGCCGTGGCCAGCGGGATCCACTCACCGCTGCCGTCGAACTCGCCGTCGGACGGAAGCTTGCCGGTGCCGTCGATCTCGATGGCGGGGGAGTCACCGGTGAGCTTGGCGACGTACAGCGTCCCCTCGTCGAGCAGCGACAGGTTGTGCTCGCGCACGGCCCGGCTCGACCCCTTCCGCATCCGCTTGCTGCCGACGAACTTGTAGAAGTAGTCGAAGCGCTCGTCGTCACCGGAGTACACGACCGGCCGGCCGTCGTCCGTCAGCCGCACGGTCGCGCCCTCGTGCTTGAAGCGGCCGAGCGCGGTGTGCTTGCGCGGCTTGGAGTCCGGGTCGTAGGGGTCGAGCTCGACGACGTACCCGAAGCGGTGCGGCTCGTTCGGCTCCTGGGCCACGTCGAACCGCTTGTCGAACCTCTCCCACTTGCGCTCGCTCGCCCCCGTCCCGAGCCCGTACCGCTTGTCCGTCGCCCGGGTGGCGTTCGCGAAGTACTGGTTGAAGTTCTCCTCGCCGTGCAGCGTGGTGCCCCACGGGGTGACGCCGCCGGAGCAGTTGTTGAGGGTGCCGAGGGCCCTGGTGCCGGTCGGGTCGGCGGAGGTCTTCAGCAGCTCGGAGCCGGCGGCCGGGCCGGTGACCTTGAACTCGGTCGTGGCGGTCACCCGGCGGTTGAGCGGATGACGGGGCACGGGCGTGAGCTTCCCGCTGCGGCGGTCGCCCTCGACGACGACGGCGGACAGGCCGTGAGCGGCCCAGGCGACCTCGACCTGCTGCCGGGTCGGGTTGGCGGCGTCGTACCCGCGGAACATGAGCACCTCGTCGGTGTACTCGTGGTTCGCGACGAGGATCTGCCGGTTGCGCTCGCCCGGCAGCGGGAGCAGGGCGAGGAAGTCGTTGTTGTACCCGAACTGCTTGGACTGCGCCTCGGCCGTCTGGTTGTCCGGGTCGAAGGCGGGCGCGCCGCGCAGGATGGGCTCGCCCCAGCGGATGACGATGTTCTGGGCGTAACCGTCCGGAATCGTCACGGTATCGGCGGTGTTGGGTGCGACGGGCGTGAAGCGCAGCCCGCGGGCCCCCTGCGCGTGACGCCCCTTCTCCGCCTCCCCGGCGGCGGCGCCCCCGGCGGCCTTCGCCTCCGGCGCGGCGACGGTGGCGGAGGCGCCCACGGCGGCGGCAGCGGTGACGACGGCGGCGGCGCGCAGCGTCGTACGGCGGCTGACGGCGTCGGCGATGACGTCGCCTACGTACGGGTTCGTGGTGGTATTGGGCACCTCGTGGAAGCAGGCGTCACCACACCGGAACCGGCAGGTCAGGGCGGCCCGGCCGCCGTGGTGCGAGTCATTGTTCGTGCTGATGATCGGCAACGGAATGCGCATGGTGTGTCTTTCTCCCTGCTTCCCCATGAAGTGCAGCGTGAGGGACGCTAGGGGCACGTTTGTGCGGTAGCGGAGCGGCCGCATGAACGGCAGGTGAACCAGATGTGGCCGTACGGGAGTTGGGGCCGCGGCCGAGTCCTCACCCGTGTTCGGCGCGATGCGGTCCTTGACGTACGGGGGTCCCCGTGCCCGCCCCTCCCCAAGATCGCCTACCGGGGCCGCTAACCTTACGTGTCCGTCCTGGCCAGGGATCTACGGGCATCAACTCACGCGAAGGGTTGCGCACATGGGCATTCTCACTCTCCTGCGGAACGCGTTCGGCCGGTCACGCAAGGAGCGGACCGCCGAAGCAGAGGGTGCGACTCCTTCGCCGGAACCGCAGCCGACCGTCCCCTCCCCGTCCCCGGAACCCCAGCCCACGGCCACCGCCCCGGTGCCGGAGCCGCGGACGTCGGAGCCGGCTGCCCCCACGACGCCGGATGACCCGGAGGACGGGGAGCACGAGCTGGTCTCGGCCGCTTTCGACAACATCACGGTCCCCAAGCCGGCACAGCCGGTGCAGACGCAGGGGGAGGCTCCGGCCACGGAGAAGCCGACGCCGTCCGCGGAGGAGCCGACGCCGTCCGCGGAGGAGCCGGTGGCCGAGCCGCCGGCCGCGGAGTCGCCGGCCGCGGAGGCCGAGCCCGCCGCGGAGGAGCCCGCCAAGGCTGAGCCGGCTGCGGAGACGGCGGTGGCCGAGGAGCCGGTGGCCGAGGCACCGGTGGCCGAGGAGCCCGCGAAGACCGAGCCCGCCGCCCAGGCCCCGGTGGCCGAGGCACCGGTCACCGAGGAGCCGGTGGCGCAGGAGCCCGCCGCTGAAGCCCCTGCCACCGAGGAACCCGCTGCCGAGGAGCCGGTCGCGGAGGAGCCCGCGAAGACCGAGCCGGCTGCGGAGACGGCGGTGGCCGAGACGCCGGTGGCTGAGGAGCCCGCAGAGACCGAGCCCGCCGCCGAGGCACCGGTCACCGAGAAGCCGGTGGCCGAGCCCACCGCCGAGGCACCGGCGGCCGAGGAGCCGGTGGCGCAGGAGCCCGCCGCCGAGGCGCCCGCCGCCCAGCCCTCCTCCCCCGAGCCGACCGCGGAGGTACCCGCGGCCGCCGACGGCGAGGACGCCCCACAGGAGTCACCCGCAGCCGACGACGAGAGCCGCACGGGTGGTGCGGGTGGGAACACCCTGGCCGAAGGCGAAGCCGAGGCCGAGGCCACGCCCCCCATCCCCCGCACCCTGCGCACAGCCCACCGCGCCGCCGCCGCCGCCCTCAAGAAGCACGGCCTGACCGGCACCCGGGCCAAGGTCTACCTCGTCCTGGACCGCTCGGCCTCCATGCGCCCGTACTACAAGGACGGCTCCGCCCAGGCCCTCGGCGACCAGACCCTCGCCCTCGCCGCCCACCTCGACCCGGAGGCCGCCGCCCCCAAGGTCCACGTCGTCTTCTTCTCCACCGAACTCGACGGCACCGGCGAGCTCACCCTCACCGAGCACGAGAACAAGATCGACGAGCTGCACGCGGGCCTCGGCCGCATGGGCCGTACCAGCTACCACGTGGCCGTCGAGGAAGTCGTCACCCACCACCACAAGACGGCCCCCGACACCCCCGCCCTGGTGGTCTTCCAGACCGACGGCGCCCCCGACGCCAAGACCCCCGCCACCCAGGCGCTCACCGAGGCCGCGAAGAACCACCCCTCCGTGTTCTTCTCCTTCGTCGCCTTCGGGGACCCCGAGCAGAAGGCCTTCGACTACCTCCGCAAGCTCAAGACCGGCAACACCGCCCCCTTCATGGCAGGTGAGACCCCTCTGGAGCTGACCGACCAGCAGGTCTACGAGGGCATCCTGGCGAACTGGCGCCCGTAGCCCCACCGGGCCCCCGCCCCCACCCCGACCGCGGCCGTCCGCCCACCCCTCAAAACGGGAGGCGGGCGGCCCACCCATGTCGGCTACGATTTCAAGGTTCGAAAACGACGACAGACGCCCCGAGACCCGGCGCCCGTCACCCCACGTAGCGACTTGGGAGCAGCCCGCGATGGCTCGACACCTCATCACCAGCGCCCTTCCGTACATCAACGGAATCAAGCACCTGGGCAACATGGTGGGGTCCATGCTCCCGGCGGACGTGTACTCCAGGTACCTCCGCCAGCGCGGCCACGACGTCCTCTACATCTGCGCGACGGACGAGCACGGCACCCCGGCCGAGCTGGCCGCGAAGGAGCAGGGCCTGCCCGTGGCGGACTTCTGCGCGCAGGCGCACGACGCCCAGAAGGCCGTCTACGACGGCTTCGCGCTGGCCTTCGACTACTTCGGCCGCAGCTCCAGCCCGCAGAACGTCGAGATCACCCAGCACTTCGCCCGCAAGCTGAACGAGAACGGCTTCATCGAAGAGCGCGCCATCCGCCAGGTGTACTCGCCCGCCGACGGCCGTTTCCTCCCGGACCGCTACGTCGAGGGCACCTGCCCCCACTGCGGCTACGACAAGGCCCGCGGCGACCAGTGCGAGAACTGCACCCGCGTCCTCGACCCCACCGACCTGATCGAGCCGCGCTCGGCGATCTCCGGCTCCACGGACCTGGAGGTCCGCGAGACCAAGCACCTCTTCCTCCTCCAGTCCAAGCTCCAGCGCGAGGTCATGGAGTGGGTCGCCCGGCACGACGGCGTCTGGCCGCACCTGGCGTCGTCCATCGCCCACAAGTGGCTGACGGAGGGCCTGCACGACCGCGCGATCACCCGTGACCTGGACTGGGGCGTCCCGGTCCCCGCGGACACCTGGCCGGAGCTGGCGGCCGAGGGCAAGGTCTTCTACGTCTGGTTCGACGCCCCGATCGAGTACCTCGGCGCGACGAAGGAGTGGTCCGACCAGGACCCGGAGAACCGCGACTGGAAGTCGTGGTGGTACGACGTCGACACCGACGTCCGCTACACGCAGTTCATGGCGAAGGACAACGTCCCCTTCCACACCGTGATGTTCCCGGCCACCGAGCTCGGCATCCGCGAGCCGTGGAAGAAGGTCGACTTCGTCAAGGCCTTCAACTGGCTGACGTACTACGGCGGCAAGTTCTCCACCTCCCAGAAGCGCGGCGTCTTCACCGACCAGGCCCTGGAGATCCTCCCCGCCGACTACTGGCGCTACTTCCTGATCGCCAACGCCCCCGAGTCGGACGACTCGTCCTTCACCTGGGAGCACTTCACGGCCACGGTCAACAAGGACCTCGCCGACACCCTCGGCAACTTCGTCAACCGCGTCCTGTCGTTCTCGAAGAAGCGCTTCGGCGAGGAGGTCCCGGCGGGCGCCGAGGCCGGCGAGGCGGAGACGCGGCTGGGCGAGCAGATCGCCGAGCTGCTCGCCGAGTACGAGCAGCACATGGAGACCCTCCAGTTCCGCAAGGCCGCCGCGGCCCTGCGCGCGCTGTGGTCCGCGGGCAACTCCTACCTGGAGGAGAAGGCCCCCTGGCTGGAGATCAAGACCGACAAGGACGGCGCCGCCCTCACCCTCCGTACGGCGATGAACCTGATCCACCTCTACGCGGTGGTCTCGGAGCCCTTCATCCCGACGACGGCGGCCGCCATGCGCCAGGCGTTCGCGCTCAAGGACGACACGGCGACCTGGGTGAGCGCGGACGAGGCCCGCTCCCTGACCTCCGTCCCCGCCGGCACCCCCTTCACGGTCCCGCCGGTCCTCTTCGCCAAGCTCACGGACGAGGACCTGGAGACGTACAAGGAGCGCTTCGGCGGCGAGCCGGCGTAACGCGATTCCCGGTTGCGGCACCCACATCGCAGCTACCCTGAAGCGATCGGCCGGCTGGAAGGATCAGCCGGCCGTCGCGGATCGGGGGACCCCTGTGCGGTGGAGATGGTGGCGGTCGTCGGACGAGACGCCCGCAGTCGGTGCCGGTGAGATCACCTCGAGCGGCAGGGGGTCCATCGCTGCCGGAGGCGACATCCGAGTCGCGGTGAGCGGTGACAACGTCACCGTCCACGTCCCGCCGACCGAGGCCCCGCCCGCCGCCGGCACCGCCGACAGCCTCGCCGCCCAGCGCCAGGAACTGTACGTCGACCTGGTCAAGCAGGGACATCGGCAGGCCGAAGCGACGTTCCGACTCAGTGTGTTCTTCATGGCCGGCGGCGCGCTCATCGTGCTGGCGGGCGGCATCCTGGCCCTGGTGCACGCCGGTAACCCGGACCTCAGCTATCTGCCGCTGGTGACGAGCCTGACGGGCATCCTCATCACCTCGGGCGGCGGTATCCTCGCGCGTCACGCCCGCCACACGCGGGAGGACGCCAAGGAGATGGGTGTACAGCTCAGCGACCAGATCCAGGAGGATCACAAGCTGGAGCGTGCCAGCAGCTTCATCGACCGGGTCGCCACACAGGAGCAGAAGGACCTCCTCTACTCCCTCACCGCGATGCGAGCCCTGGGTATCGAACCCTCTCCCGAGATGCTGGCCGAACGCGTCCTCCCCCACCAGGACGGCACCCGCCAACTCGACGCGGGCACCGGCGACTCGGACCGCCCACCCGAGAACTCCGCCTGATCCAGCATGAGGAGCCCGGGACAGGGGTGGGGATCAGCTACCCGACGCGTACGTCACGAAGTCCGACCACGTCTCCGGGGCGAAGCCCAGGCAGGGACCCTGAGTGTGCTTGGAGTCGCGGACGTGGATGGCGGCGAGGGTGTTGGCGACCTCGACACACGAGTCGTGGCCGGCGACACCCTCCGCATCGAAGTCACCGACACGCGCGGTGACCGACTACCGCACCTCCAGCCGGTCACCCCCGTCAGCCGAACCGGCCGCGGCCTGACCCTCGTAGCCGCCCTCGCCGACCGCTGGGGAGTGAACCGGGGCCTGCCGCCGCGCAAAACGGTCTGCGCCGAACTCGATCTCACCGTCCCGGCACATGAGTCACCGAGGCCTGACGCCCCACGCTCCGGTCCGACCTGCGCTCCCTATGCACCACCCACTGGGGAGAAAGCACCCCACCAAGCCCCACCCCTCCCTCCCGCCGGGCAAACTCACTCCGGCGAGTGAATATGCCCAACTCGGCTGGATTCGGGACTGGTTGCCTGCCTTACGCTCACCGCAGCAAGCCCAACCGCAGACATGCGACGGCCCCCGCCGGGACTAGCGATCCCAGTGCGGGGGCCTGACCACCGAGGAAGTTCGGAGCTTCCTGATGGACACCGAAAACCCTAGCGCGCCGTCGCCCGCCCAGTCCCGCATCCCGGGCAAAAACCACCCCCACGCGCGCCCGAACTCCGGCGTGGTCCACGACAACGTCCGCCTCACCGAGAACTTCACGGTGATCGGCAACGACCTCACCCAGCACAAGGAGCTGTCATTGCTGGCGATCGGGCTGGGTTGCTACATCCAATCCGTGAGACCGGGCACGGCGATCGACATCAAGACCCTCGCAGCCCGCTTCCCGGAGGGACCGACCCGTATCGCCGCAGCGCTCCGCGAACTCGAAACCCACGGCTACCTGCGCCGCACCCGCTTACGGGCCCCCACGGGACGGATCGTCACCCGCACGGTCTCCTGCAACAGGCCAGGCCACCGGGCGGCCCCGTCCGAGCCCTCCGCCAAGCGGCCCGCCCGGCGCACGGCCGCCCCGGACGAACCACCTCCCCGCAAGAAGCGCCTCCCCGCCGTACCCCAGCCCTCATACACCTCGCCCGCCCTCCTCCAGACAGCCGTCGACGTCCTCGCCGGCCTCCGCCGCCACGACCCCCGCCTCCTCCTCTCCGCCACCGACGCCGAACACCTCGCCCCGGGCGTCGCCGCCTGGCTCGAACGCGATCTCACCCCCACCGCCGTACGCCATGCCCTGACCGCGAACCTGCCGGACGAGCCCTTGATCCGACCCGCTTCCCTCCTCGCCCACCGCCTGAGCGCCCAGCTCCCGCCGCCACCGCCGCTGCGGCCCCCGGCCTCACCGGTGCCCGAGCCCCGCCATCCCCTGCGGACCTGCGAGGGTTGCGACCGCGCCTTCCGGACCCCTGCTCCAGGCCGCTGCCGCGACTGCCGAGCCGACCGATCTCCCGGAGGCCGCCTAGCATGAGAGCGACGATCCTTGCCCCTGGGCACAGACGACGAGGAGCGAGCGCCATGACCATCGCACCGGACAACGCGCGGCAGGGCGCCTCTCATCTGTACCGGGCCATGCGCGACTTCGTGGAGTCCACGGACGGCACCCTCCCCGGCAAGTTCGAGATCACCAAAGAAGGAATCGTCCTCGACACGATGTCGCCTGTGCGGCCGCACGAGCTCACCGCACTGCGTCTTCGCAAGCGCCTGGAGCAGGTCATGCCCGAGGAGATCGTGGCTCACACGGGCGAGCCTGACGTAGAGATGGAGCCGGAAGGCATCATGCGCCGCCCCGACATCATGGTGATCGCCGAGGCGGACATGGAGGGAGAGGGGGCCTTCGACCCTCGCACGCTCATCGCCGCCGTCGAGATCGTCTCCCACTCCAACCCGGACAACGACTGGGTCACCAAGCTGCGCGACTACCCCCTGATCGGTGTCCCCGTCTACGCGATCTTCGACCCCCGCACAGGCACCGGCGCCGTCCTCACGGACATCCACCCCACCCCCGACGGCCCTCGCTATGCCACCCGCAAGGACTTCGTCTACGGCGAGGACGTCACCATCGCCGACTGGACCATCTCGACGCAGAATCTGCCGCGCTACCAGGTCGAGGGCAGCGAGCAGCACTGAGCGACCGTGACCGGCGACGGCTGGCTTTCGGTGGTCGCGAAGATCCGAGAGGTCGCCGTGAATTTTTCGGCCGAATCGTGGTCGATCCGCGTGCATCACGCGGATGTTGTCCATTGGCTTGGCATCGATCGCGCCTCACCGGCACCATGCCCTCCGCCACGAACGTATGGTTTCCGCCATGGCAGTCCCTGAGGTCATCCCGATCGCCTACGAACCGCACGGCCGTACCGAGGCGATCGGCCGTTACGCGGACGGGCAGTTCCTGGGTTCGGTCACCTACGCCTTCCCCAAGGGATTCGTCCTCGACGCCGGCTGGGAAGAGCACAAACGCCTCTACGCCGTCCTCCACACCTTCGACGCCGACGGCAGGCACCGCGACTCGGAGATCTGGTGCGCCGGCAGCTGGGCCGAGCAGCAGCGCGACCCGGGGAGCCCGGACTCCGTCCTGGCCCGCGCCCGCGTCCACCTCGCGACGCTGCTGCGCAGCCTCCCGCGGCGCACGTACACCGACATCGCGATACGCCCCTTCCAACTCACTTACGAGAACGTGCTGTTCGGGATGGTGACCGGGGAGGACGAGGGCGAGCCCTGGGCGGAGCTCTACCCGGACCAGCTGGGCTTCGGCGCGCCCTGGGACGGCTCGTACGACACCTGATCCCGTGCGCCTGCTTGTCCCCCTGTGCGGTGCGGCTCCGAAGCGCTATACATGGCGAAGATCATGTGAATCCGGTGGCCTGCCGGGACATGACCAGCCATCGAAGCCGATGCGTGGGGGGATTTCATCCATGGCACTGTTCGGGAACGCGCACACCGTGGACCAGGGGCAGGCGCAGCAGGACTACGCGCGTCTGCTGGGCCACGGTGAGCAGGTGCACGCCGCTTACCTGCTGATACGGGACACCATCCTGTTCACCGACCGCCGTCTCATCCTGGTCGACAAGCAGGGCATCACCGGCAAGAAGGTGGAGTACCACTCCATCCCCTACCGCAGCATCACGCACTTCGCGGTGGAGACCGCGGGCACCTTCGACCTGGACGCCGAGCTGAAGATCTGGCTCTCGGGTTCGGCGACGCCCATCGAGAAGACGTTCACGAAGGGTGTCGACATCTACGAGGTGCAGGCGATCCTCACGCAGTTCGTGGCCAGGTAGCCCGCGTCCCGCCGGTCGCGCCCGGGTCGTCCGCCCGGCGCGGCCGAGGGCGGTCATTGCGCGCCGCGGCTGCGGCCGCACGCCATAATCGGCGCACGATGATCCCGCACCACCGCCATCTGCCCACCGACGTCCTCAGCCTCGGCGCCCGCTACCCGCTCGTCCTGGCAGGCGAGTGCGCGGTCCGGGCCCACGGTCTGACCCCGCGGCCGTCACGGGAGGCCCCGGCGCCGGACCCGGCCGGCGAACCGCTGGAACTGCCGGGCGGGGAGCCCCTGGCGGAGCCGGGGGAGGCCCGGGTGGCGAGGAGCCGCCGGGCGTCGCACAGCGAACCGCTGGAAGTGGCGACGCAGACCCCGCAGCCCATGGACCGGATCGCGGCGGTGATCCGCGCCGGCCTGATGGAACGGGGCTGGCTGGTACGCGTGCTGGAGACCGACCCGCTTGCCGCCCGCCTGCTCGTGACGGACCCCGACACCGGTGAGGAGCGTACGGTCGACCTCCTCAAGGAGACCTTCTGGCGGCCACCGGTCACCACCGATCTCGGCCCTGCGCTCGCGCTGGAGGACCTCATCGGCACCAAGGTCCGCGCCCTGACCGACCGGGGCTCGGCGCGCGACGTCGTCGACGTCCACCTGGCCGCCCCCGGCTGGAGCTTCCCCGATCTGGAGGAACTGGGCCGCCGCCATGCCTGGGACGAGTTCGACCCGGCGGATCTCCAGTCGCGTCTGGAGGCGACGGAGCTTCTGGACGACAGGGAGTTCACCGCCCGTGGCCTGCCCGAGTCCGCGCTGCCGGCCCTGCGCCGCTGGGTGCGGGCCTGGGCGGACGACATCGCCGAACGCCTCCTGGAGGAGGAGGCGCTCGGGCCACCGCCGGAGGAGTGAGCGGGCCCCCTTCACCGCCGTGAACAGGGCCCCTTTCCGGGCGCCGGCCACTGATAAGATCCGGCCACTTGTGCGAGGGCACGGGCCCTCGTAGGGGAGGGAAGTTCACGTGGGCAGACACGCCCCGAGACGGGGCGGTCGGGCCGTCCTCGTCTCCGCGCTCACGGTCGCCGTGGCGGCCGGATCCATCACCTTGTTCTCCAGTACGCAGGACAACGGCGCCCGGGCCGCCACCACGACGTCGGCCGGCACCACCGAGATCGTCCTGGACGATCCGCGCAACGACACCACGCGCTCCGACCGGCTGCTCTCGGCCGGCGAGACCGGGTTCCTGCACCGCCAGGCCGGGGTCGCCGGGCTGCTGTGGACCGACTACGACGACGGCACGACGGTCACCGTCGAGGGCCCGTCCGGCGTCTACAAGCCGACCACGACCAGCTGCTGGGACATCTCCGCGGACTGCGCCTCGGGCATGTACGGGCAGGCCACCGACACCGTGGCGCTGCCGCACATCACCTACACCGACCCGGTGTCGCTGTGGCGTCCGGACGGCAGCGCGCTGCGGACCGTCGACACGGGGTCCACCGACACCTACGTCGGGACGTACGGCGACACGGTCGTCGCGGCCGACTTCCAGGGCTCGTTCAACGGTGAGCCCCTCGACGGGACGTGGCTGCACCTGTTCGACCTCGTCGACGGCAAGGTGCGCCAGCGTCCGGTGACGGGCTACCCGTCCCAGCAGTCCTGGTGGAAGGACAACGCCCGCACCGGCGACGAGACCGGCATGCTCCTCGCCCACCCGAACCTCGACGAGGTCGGCGGCGTCGAGTCGTACTCCGTGGGCTATGTCGACTTCGCCACCGCGCAGTTCACCACGGTCTTCACGGATCTGCCCAGTAAGCCGAAGCTCGTCCTCACCGACGACCGCATCGGCTGGTACACCGTCTCCGGCGGCCTGCACCTGAAGCCGCGCGCCGACCTCACCGCCGAGGAGACGGTGCCGGTGGCCGCGGGGACGGCGTTCGACGGCCATCCGACCCTCGTCGGCGACTGGCTCGTGCTCGCCTCCCCCATCCGCGTGGCCGCCTACTCCCTGACCGACGGCACCAACAAGACGCTGCTGACCAGGTCCTACGGCACCTCGCTGGCCACCCCCGACGGCAACGCGCTCGTCACCGGCGGCACCGGCGCGAGCGACTGGTGGATCCAGCGGGTCTCCCTCGGCGCCGACGGCGCCCCGCGGCTGGAGAAGCTGTTCAAGGTCGCGCCGTACGAGAACGCCAAGACCGGTCTCGCGCTGAGCCGCGGCACCCTGCGCGTCGCCGAGGACAATCCGAACAGCGGCTCCGACACCACCTCGCTGCGCACGCTCACCACCGACGGCGGCAGCCTGCTCACCGCGTCCGCCGCCACGGACAGCGCCACGATCAGCCCTGAGTGCCCGTACCCGGGCGCCGTCTGCTCGGCACTGTGGGGCATGCACGACGGCGACAGCTCCAGGGACGTCTACCTCGACACGTACTACGACGGCGACGAGGGCGGCAGCGGCCTGTCCCACGCCGACGTGCTGGTCTCCATCGGCGGCCAGCGCATGGAGTTCCCCACGGAGGGCGGCGCCGTCGTCGACGTCTCCGACGACTACGCCGTCTACAACTCCGGCGGCTCCACCCCCGCGCAGTACGTCGGCGAGTTCGGTCAGGGGCAGCTGCTGAAGCGCTCCATCCGCGCCGCCGCCCTCAACGGCCCCACCCTGTGGAGCGCCACCACGACCACCGGCAAGCTGACCTCGTACAGCCTCACCGAGAACAAGACCCTCGCCACGGTGACCGTCCCGGGTCTCGCCTGTGTGCCGAGCGAGCTGCAGGCGGCGGGCCGCTGGCTGTACTGGGCGTGCGGAACCGCGTCGGCCGGGGTGTACGACACCAAGGCCGGTACGGCGCGGTCGGTGCTCCCCGGTGATGTCCTCCTCGGCGACGGTTTCACCGTCCGCCACGACCACGACGCCGACCAGCTGGTGCTGACCGAGGCGGCCACGGGCACCACCCGCGTGATCGCCTCCCGGCTGCCCGACACGGGCCTCGCCCAGGACCGCCGCTTCCGCTGGACGCTCGACGAGTACACGGGCCTGGTCGCCTGGTTCGACGCGTACGAGCAGACGCACGTCGCCACCACCGGCGTCGCCCCGTCCGCGCCGACGGCCCTGCACTCGGACGCCGAGGACCACGCGTACCCGCCCGGCTCGGACCCCTGGAACGGCCTGTGGTTCCTGTCCCGCCCGGTGACCTCCTGGTCCCTCACCTTCACCTCCGTGCAGAGCGGTGCGAACGGCAAAGCGACCCGCACGATCACCGGCGGTGCGAGCACGGGCCTGGTGGAGGCGGCCTGGAACGGCAGGACGGCCAGCGGCGGCTACTTCCCGAACGGCGAGTTCACCTGGACCCTCAAGGCGACCGGCCTCGGCAGCTCCACGGCCGCCACGGTCACCACCGGCGAGGGGTTCCTCACCCGGGGGGCCGCCGTGCGCCGCGACCACACCAGCCCCGACGGCCCCGACGGCCGCGGCGATCTGCTCACCCTGAACTCCTCCGGCGGCCTGACCTTCCACAGCGGCACCGGCACGGGCAAGGTCAACTCGAAGTACACGGGCACCGGCTGGGCCACCACGATCATGGCCGTCCCCTTCGGCGACCTGAGCGGCGACCGTTGCAACGACGTCCTGGTCCGCTACAGCAGCGGCGCCCTGCGGCTGTACAAGCCGGGCTGCGGTTCGGCGGTCAAGCCGTCCACCTCGTACACCACGCTGGCGAGCAGCGGCTGGACCCAGTACAACGCGCTCACCTCGCCCGGTGACCTGAGCGGCGACGGCCGCCCGGACCTGATCGCGCGCAACTCCTCCACCGGAGCGGTCTACCTCTACAAGGGCACCAGCGACGGCAAGCTGTCCGCGCGGGTGAAGCTGTACGACAACTGGAAGGGCTACCGGAAGATCATCGGCGTCGGCGACATCACCGGCGACGGCAGGGCCGACCTCCTCGCCCAGGACACGGCGAACACTCTGTGGCGCTACGACGGCAAGGGCGACGGCACGTTCGCCGCCCGCGTGAAGGTGTTCGGCGACTGGGGCGGTAGCTACAACGTCGTCGTCGGCATCGGCGACATCACGGACGACGGCCGCCCGGACCTCGTCTCCCGCGACACCAGCGGCAACGTGTGGCGCAACAGCGGGGACGGGAAGGGGTCGTTCGGTTCGCGGGCCCAGATCGCGAGCGGCTGGAGCGGCTACAAGTTCCTGTCCTAGCGAAGGACGACATGGAAGTGGCTCGGAACCGGTCCCGGTTCCGAGCCACTCACCGTTGGTGCCCGTTTCGGCCTGGCGCCTACTTCGGCTGCGGCTTGCGCACCGACAGGTGCAGCTCCTTCAGCCGCGCCTCCTCCAGCTCCGTCGGCGCGCCCATCATCAGGTCCTGGGCGTTGCCGTTGAGCGGGAAGGCGATGGTCTCGCGGATGTTGGGCTCGTCGGCGAGGAGCATGACGATGCGGTCCACGCCCGGCGCGATGCCACCGTGCGGCGGGGCACCGAAGCGGAAGGCGCGCAGCATGCCGGCGAACTTCTCCTCGACGGTCTCGCGGTCGTAGCCCGCGATCTCGAAGGCCTTGAGCATGATCTCCGGCTCGTGGTTCCGGATCGCGCCGGAGGACAGCTCGACGCCGTTGCAGACGATGTCGTACTGCCAGCCCAGGATGTCCAGCGGGTCCTGGGTCTCCAGAGCCTCCAGACCGCCCTGCGGCATGGAGAACGGGTTGTGCGAGAAGTCGATCGCGCCGGTCTCCTCGTCCTTCTCGTACATCGGGAAGTCGACGATCCAGCAGAACCGGAAGACGCCCTCCTCGAAGTGCCCGGCACGCTTGGCGGCCTCGACACGGACCGCGCCCATGATCTTCGAGACCTCGTCGAACTCGCCCGCGCCGAAGAACACGGCGTGACCGGCCTCCAGGCCGAGACGCTCGGTGAGGACCTTGATGTTCTCCTCGGTGAGGAACTTCGCGATCGGGCCGGTCAGCGAGCCGTCCTCGGCCACGCGGACCCAGGCCAGGCCCTTGGCGCCCTGCGAGACCGCGAAGTCACCGAGCTGGTCGAAGAACTTGCGGGGCTGCGCGGAGACGTCCGGCACCGGCAGCGCCCGCACGTGCTTGCCGGCGAACGCCTTGAACTCCGAGCCCTCGAAGACGTCGGTGATGTCGACGAGCTCCAGCTTGGCGCGCAGGTCCGGCTTGTCGCTGCCGTACTTCAGCATCGCCTCGCGGAACGGGATCCGCGGGAAGGGGGACGTGACGTGACGGCCGCCGCCGAACTCCTCGAACAGCTCGGTCATCAGCTTCTCGACGGGCTGGAAGACGTCCTCCTGCTCGACGAAGCTCATCTCGATGTCGAGCTGGTAGAACTCGCCCGGCGAGCGGTCGGCGCGCGCGTCCTCGTCACGGAAGCAGGGCGCGATCTGGAAGTACCGGTCGAAGCCCGAGATCATCAGCAGCTGCTTGAACTGCTGTGGCGCCTGGGGGAGGGCGTAGAACTTGCCCGGGTGCAGGCGGGAGGGGACGACGAAGTCGCGGGCGCCCTCGGGGGAGGTCGCCGACAGGATCGGCGTCGCCATCTCGTTGAAGCCCAGCGCCGTCATCTTGTGCCGGATCGCCGAGATGACCGCCGTACGCAGCATGATGTTCTTGTGCATGCGCTCGCGGCGCAGGTCCAGGAAGCGGTACTCCAGGCGCCGCTCCTCGTTGACCCCGTCCTCGGTGTTGATCGTGAACGGCAGCGGGGCGGCCGCGCCGAGCAGCTCCACCTCGCCGACCTCGACCTCGACCTCTCCGGTCGGCAGGTCGGGGTTGATGTTCTCGGTGCCGCGGGAGACGACCTTGCCGTCCACGCGGACGGTCGACTCCTTGGAGAGCTTGTCGAGGGCCTCGTACGCGGGCGTACCGGGACGGGCGACGAGCTGCGTGATGCCGTAGTGGTCGCGCAGATCGATGAAGAGGATGCCGCCCAGGTCGCGCCGATTGTGCAGCCAGCCACTCAGCCGGACGTCGGTGCCGACGTCAGAGGAGCGGAGCTCGCCGCAGGTGTGGGACCTGTACCGATGCATCGTCGTTCATCCAGTCTTCGCGGATCGGGGGGCGTGTTTCACGTGAAACTTTCCGTGAAACCTCACCCAAGCCTACCGGGGACCCCAAGATCGCCTCCCCACCATTTCACCGCGCCCTCCGGCCCCGTCCCGACCGGATGCCCCATACAGCTTCGGTGGCAGCGTGCGATCACCTGTTCTTAAAGTAGGGCAATGCGCACTGGTGAGCCCCTGCCCGCCGTGGGGGAGGTCCTCGCCGCCCTCGCAACCGGGCTGTGGCACTGGAACACCGCCACCGGCCTGGTCACGGTCGACGCGGAGGCGGCACGGCTGCTCGGGTTGCCCGCCGAACAGGCCACGCTCAGCCAGGCCCAGGCGCGCGCCCGGCTGCATCCCGTCGACTGGAACGAGATCACGGGAGTGATCCAGCTCGCCGTCGCCGAGGGCACGCTCGGCGAGGTGCGGGTACGGATCATGGACGAGCGGGGCAGGGTCGTCCGGGTGGCCCGCAGCCGCTTCCACGCGGCCTTCGACCGGGAGAAGCGGGCGTACGAGGTCATCGGCTCCCTCCAGGAGGTCACCGAACCCACGCCGGGCACACCCGCCGGGCGCACGGCGGTCACCGGCGACTGGCGGCGCTCACGGGAGGCGTTCTTGCTGGACGCGGGACGGGCGCTGGCCGAGGCACGGTCCACCGCGGAGGTGCTGCGGGTCGCCGCCGGCCTGTCGATGCCGGGATTCTCACCGGACGGCCTGGCGGTGTTCGGCGTCACGGGCGATCGCCTGACGATCATCGGCCACCACGGCCACCAGCCCGGCGACGAGAACCCCTTCACACACATGGCCCTGGACACGGACTACCCGGCCGCCGAGGTGGTGCGCACCGGCCGAGCCGTCTACCTCTCCACTCCCGAGCAGTACAAGGACCGCTACCCGGTCACCTGGCCGCTCGCCGCGCACTTCAACCGGCAGTCCTGGGCGTTCCTGCCGCTGACCGTGGCCGGCCGCACGATGGGCGCCTGGATGGCCGCTTTCACCTATCCGGTGGCGTTCACACCGGACGAGCGGTCGGTGCTGACGACGGTGGCCCGCATGCTCGCCCAGGCCCTGTCCCGGGCCGAGGCCGCCGAGTCGGCACGCGAGCTGACCGACGGCCTCCAGCGCTCGATGCTGCCCAAGCTGGGCCCGGAGATACCCGGCATGAGCATCGCCGCCCGCTACGTACCGACCGGCGGCGGCCTCCAGGTCGGCGGCGACTGGTACGACATGATCCCGTTGCCCAACAGCCGCTTCGCCCTGGTCATCGGCGACGTCCAGGGGCATGACGTCCGGGCGGCGGGTCTGATGGGCCAGCTCCGGATAGCGCTGCGGGCCTACGCCGCCGAGGGCCACCGCCCCGACGCGGTCCTCTCCCGCGCCTCCCGCTTTCTGCACGGCATGACCTTCGGTTCCGTCGACGAGGACCCGTCCGACCTGCGCTTCGCGACCTGCCTCTACGTCGAGGTCGACCCCGCGAACGGCCTGCTGGACATCGCCCGTGCCGGGCACCCGGACCCGGCGATCCGCATGGCCGACGGCACGGTGCTGGCCCGTCCGACGGCCGGCGGCCTCCCCCTCGGCATCGACCCGGACGCCGACTACCCGACGACCCGGATCACCCTGGAACCCGGCGAGACGATGCTGATCTGCACGGACGGCCTGATCGAGACCGGTGGCCACGACCTGGAGACCGGCTGGAAGCGCATCCGCGCGATCCTGGAGGACCACGAGGGCGACCTGGAGACCCTCGCCGACGCCCTCGTCCAGGCCGTCCACGGTCCCTCCTCCCACCACACCACCGGCCCGCTCGCCGACCGGCGCGAGGACGACATAGCGGTACTGCTGCTGTGCCGGGAGGGGGAGGGGTGCGGCTGCGGTGCCCCGGCCGTCGTACGGCCGACGATCCGGCGCACGATGCTCACCGTCGCGCAGGCCGAGCCGGAGCGGGTCGCGGCGGCCCGTCAGCAACTGCGGGAGCTGCTGCACGACTGGGCGTTCGCTGACCAGGTCGACTCCGCGGTCCTGCTCCTGTCCGAGACGCTCACCAACGTCCTCGTCCACACCGACTCCGACGCCCTGCTGCTCGCCGAGGTGCGCGGCGAGGAGGGGGACCGCCGGTTGCGTGTGGAGGTGACGGACACCAGCGACGACCTGCCGCACAAGCGGCGGCCCGGGGAACTGGCCTCGTCGGGGCGGGGTCTGGTGCTGATCGAGCTGCTGGCGCAGGCGTGGGGAGTCGACCCCCGGGGCGAGGGCAAGAGCACCTGGTTCGAGTTCTACGAGTCCAAGGGCGCGGACGGTTCCGCGGGCGGGGACGCACCGGGGGCCGCCTTGCCCGCGTAACGCTCCCGCAGCTCGTGGACGACTCCGGTCGCGGCGGCGGTGAGCGGTACGGCGAGCAGCATGCCCAGGATCCCCGCCACCGAGGCCCCCGCGGTGATCGCCACCATGACCACGGCCGGGTGCATCTGCACCGTCCGGCTCTGGATCATCGGCGTCAGCACATGCCCTTCCAACTGCTGCACGGCGATGACGATCCCCAGCACCCACAGCGCGATGACGAACCCCCGGTCGGCGAGCGCCACCAGCACGGCGACCGCTCCCGAGATGAACGCACCGAGGTAGGGGATGTAGGCCCCGATGAAGACGAGAGCGCCGAGCCCGACCGCGCCCGGCACGTCGAGGACGAGCAGCCCCACGGTGATGCAGACGGCGTCGATGAGGGCGATCAGGGTGGTCCCGCGCATGAACCCCTCGACCGCCTGGAACGCCCGTCGGGCCATGGCCTCCGCGGTGTCCCCGGCCTGACGCGGGACGACGGACCGCAGGCCGTCGACTGCCCGATGGGAGTCCCGCAGGAAGAAGAAGACGAGCAGCAGTGCGAGCACGGCCATGGCGATGGTCTCGCCGACGACGCTCACGCCGCTGATGACCCCGGAGGCGGCCGTCCCCCCGAACTTGGTGAGCAGTTCCCTGGAGTTGGAGGCGAGATCGTCCAAGGAGGTACCCGCGGCCCCGAAGTGCCCGGCGAGATCCTGCCCCGCCTGCTTGAGCGAGGTGACGATCTCCTCGCCGCTGTCGACGATCGCGGCGACGACGATGTAGACGGCCCCGCCGACCAGGGCCACGACGGCTACGCAGGTGAGCCCCGCGGCCACGGACCGGTTCACCCGGGCCTGCACCAGCCGCCGGTGCAGCGGCCGGAGCAACGCCGTCCCCAGCAGTGCGAGCAGCACGGGCACGACAGCCGTACGGAACTCGTCGGCGAGCCGGATCCCGACGTAGACGACCCCGGCGACGAGCAGCACGACGGCACACCAGGCGGCGAACCGTCGTACGGGCTCGGGGAGCAGCGGGGTGGGGGCCTGCACGACTCCAGCGGACCACGAGCCCGGCGGGGCTGTCGTGTGCGGGCGGACCGGGTGGGTGACGAAGGCGACGAAGAGCGCAGGCCCGAAGCCGCGACCACGAGGGCCGCGACGTCGGGCCTGGGCGTTCGGACGCGAGGGCCTGGGCGTTCGGACGCGAGGTCAGTCCCTGGAGGGCCCGCTCTCGCTCATGCCGTGCACCGCGGGGATCGTCCCGAGCCGCCCCTTCTGGAAGTCGTCGAACGCCTGCTGGAGTTCTTCCCGGGTGTTCATCACGAACGGCCCGTAGTGCGCCATCGGCTCACGGATGGGCTGCCCACCGAGCAGGACGACCTCCAGGTCCGGCGTGTGGGAGTCCTGCTTGTCGTCGGCGCGGACGGTCAGCGAGCCGCCGGCGCCGAAGACCGCCGTCTGACCGAGCTGGATCGGCCGGCGCTCGGCACCCACCGAGCCCCGCCCGGCGAGGACGTACGCGAGGCCGTTGAAGTCCTCCCGCCACGGCAGTGTGACCTCCGCGCCCGGCGCCACCGTCGCATGGATCATCGTGATCGGGGTGTGCGTGATGCCGGGACCTGCGTGCCCGTCCAGCTCGCCGGCGATGACGCGGAGCAGCGCGCCGCCGTCGGGCGTGGTCAGCAGCTGGACGTTGCCGCCGCGGATGTCCTGGTAGCGCGGAGGCATCATCTTGTCCTTGGCCGGAAGGTTCACCCACAGCTGCAGACCGTGGAAGAGCCCGCCGGACATCACCAGGTGCTCCGGCGGCGCCTCGATGTGCAGCAGCCCGGAGCCGGCGGTCATCCACTGGGTGTCCCCGTTGGTGATGGTGCCGCCACCGCCGTTGGAGTCCTGGTGGTCGAAGATCCCGTCGATGATGTACGTGACGGTCTCGAAGCCGCGGTGCGGATGCCAGGGAGTGCCCTTGGGCTCGCCCGGCGCGTAGTCCACCTCGCCCATCTGGTCCATCATGATGAACGGGTCCAGATAGCGGTAGTTGATCCCGGCGAACGCACGGCGCACCGGGAATCCCTCACCCTCGAAACCGCTCGGCGCGGTCGTGACGGCGAGCACGGGACGGGCCACGGCCTCCGCGGGTGCGGCGACGCGGGCCAGCGTCAGCGGGTTCTCGACGGTCACTGCAGGCATGTCGGTACCTCCTTGTGCGGCCAGTTTAGTTGAGCATTGAACTTCCTGCCACCAGGAACCCCAGAAACCCGGAGGGCATTCCCTCCAGGCACAGCCGAAGGCCGGCACCCGCAGGGGGCGCCGGCCTTCGTCATGAGGACCCGGTGTCGGGAAGGGCTCAGTCTTCCAGCAGGAACTGGGCCCGCGGGGTCAGACGACCAGTTCCGGCCGCTCCTCGGGCGTGCGATCCGCCCCGGCGGTGACGTCCGCCGCCTTCGGCGCCCGCCGGTCGTCCCGCATCACCAGCGTCGCCAGCAGCGCCGCCGCCAGGACACCGATCGCGCTGACCGTGAAGGTGGTGGACATCGAGGCGGTGAAGGCCTCGCGGGCCGCCGCGACCAGGCCGGCGTCACCGCCCGCCACCACCCCGGCGATCGAGTGCTTCGCCTCGTCCGGCGTCCCCTCGGGCATCCGGTCGGCGAAGCCGCTCGACAGCAGGGAGCCGAGGATCGCGATGCCGAGCGCGGTACCGGCCTGCTGGACGGTGTCGTTCAGGGCCGAACCCACGCCCGCCTTGTCCTCGGGGATGGTGCCCATCAGCGCGCCGATCGCGGCGGGCATCGCGAGGCCCGCACCGAGACCGAGCAGGCCGAGCGCCACCGCGGGGACGGTGAAGCCGGAGTCCGCCGAGACCGTGGTCAGCAGGGCGAAGCAGGCCACCATCACCAGCATCCCCGCGAGGATCACCCACCGGTTGCCGTACTTCGCGGCGAGCTTGACGCCCACGCCGTTGCCGAGCAGGGCCGTGATCGCCAGCGGCAGGAAGGCCAGCCCCGCCTTGATGGGCGAGTAGCCGAGCACGAACTGCAGGTACTGGGTGAGAACCAGCAGCAGACCGCCGTTGCCGATCTGGACGAGGGCCAGCGAGATCGAACCGCCGCTGAAGTTGCGGTGCTTGAACAGGACCAGCGGGACCATCGGCGACTTGGTGACGTTCTCCCAGATCACGAAGCCGACCAGGGACGCGATCGCCACCACCAGCGTCACCGTGGAGCGGCCGCCCAGCGCACCGTGCTGCGGGAGCTCGATGATCCACCAGACCAGGGCCGTCATCCCGGCCGCCGACAGCACCGCGCCCAGCGGGTCGGCCTTCTGCCAGGGCGCCTTGGACTCCGGCATCAGCGTCAGACCGGCGACGATCGCGAGCACCACGATCGGGACGTTGATGAAGAAGATCGACTGCCAGGAGAAGTGGTCGATCAGGACACCACCGAGCACAGGGCTGCCGACCAGGCCGAGCATCGACACCGAGCTCCAGGCGGCCATCGCCTTGCCGCGCTCCTCCTCGTCGAAGACGGTGATGAGGATCGAGAGGGTGGACGGCATGATCAGCGCCCCACCGACACCCATCGCGACGCGCACGGCGATCACCTCACCGGGGCTCGTGCACCAGGTCGCGGCCAGGGAGGCCGCCCCGAACAGCAGGAGCCCGATCAGCATCACCCTCCGCCGCCCGAACCGGTCGCCGAGGCTGCCGGAAGTGAGCAGAAGACCGGCGAAGACGAGGATGTAGGAGTCCAGGATCCACTGCGTCTGCTGGGCACTCGCCCCGAGCTCCCCGGTCATCACGGGCACCGCGACGGTCAGCGCCATGCTGTCGACGACCAGCACCAGCGTGCTCAGGCAGAGCACGATCAGGATCCACCAGCGGCGTGGATCACGCATTCCCTTGACGTCCATGACGCTTCCCCTCCGACTTCGCGAACACCGTTCCTTCGTTGCGAACACTGTACGCAGACCGGAACAGCGTTCGCAAGCCCCGATTCCTGTACGCTCGATGCGAACGACGTACGCACAGTGGGTGAAGGAGTGCCGATGGCCGACAGGACGACGAAGCCCAGCCCCATCCCCTCCGTCTGGGCCCGCCCTCAGCGCGAGCCCGACCAGCCCGCGCTCAGCCGGGCCACGATCGTGCGCGAGGCGATCGTCATGCTGGACGCGGAGGGCGTGGAGGCGCTGAGCATGCGCAAGCTGGCCACCCGGCTGAACGCCGGCGCGGCCTCCCTCTACCGCCACGTGGCGACCAAGGACGAGCTGATGGAACTCGCCGTGGACGAGGTCGCCGCCGAGATCCACGTACCGCAGGCGGGCGGCCCCGACTGGCGCGCGGCCGTCAGCGAGGCGGCGCACTCCTTCCGCGGGACGGCCCTACGGCACCCGTGGCTGTCCTCGGTCCTCGGCCAGGCGGGCCTCGCCTACCTCGGCCCCAACCTCATGTCGTACTCGGAGCGCCTGGCGGCCCTGTTCACCGGCGCGGGATTCCCCGATCCCACGGGAGCGATCGACGTGGTGCTCTCGTACGTCATCGGCATGAGCACCACGGAAGCCGCCTGGCTCATCACGGTGGCCCGCTCCGGCGAGACGGAGGCCGACTTCATCGCGCGTCTGCTGCCGGCGGCACAGCAGGCGGTCGCCGACCACGAGCACCTCGCGCGGGGCTACGCCGAGACCGAGGGGGCGGCCACCACGGATCCGGCCGCGCTGCGGGACGCCAAGTTCGCCTCCGCCCTGGAGATCGTCCTCGACGGACTGGCACTGCGTCTGACGCGTTGACGTCAGCCGTACATACGGCGCATCGCGAACTCGACCATCTGCTCGACCGCCTTCGCGTCGAACACCATCCGGTGCTCGCCCTCCATGTCCAGGACGAAGCCGTAGCCGGTCGGCAGCAGGTCGATGACCTCGGCGCCGGTGATGACGAAGTACTTGGACTCCTTGCCCGCGTACCGTCGCAGCTCCTTCAGCGAGGTGAACATCGGGATCACCGGCTGCTGGGTGTTGTGCAGGGCGAGGAAGCCGGGGTTGTCACCGCGCGGGCAGTAGACCTTCGACGTCGCGAAGACCTGCTGGAAGTCCTCGGCGGACATCTGCCCGGTGGTGAAGGCACGCACCGCGTCCGCCAGCGAGGGCGGGGACGGCTCGGGATAGAGCGGCGGCTGCTGGCCGTACCCGCCGACACCGCCCGGCTGCTGCGGCGGGGCGTACTGCTGCTGTGCAGCACCGCCATCCATGGGCTGGCCGTATCCGTACATGAGCGCAAGCGTACCGAGAGTGGCTGCGCGCCGGACCGGGACGGGTGTCCTGGTGAAACCGACAGCGACCCGACAGCCACTTGCCTGGCTTCCGACAGGTACCGCTCATAGCGTCGGCGATGCGGAGGCGAGCGCCGGAAAGCGGCAGCACACCAGCGAAGGGACAGCCATGCACCGACACCACGAGGACGAGGTACCCGAGCACGACAGGGGTCTGTCCCACGACCTTCCCGTCCTCGCCCGCCGCCGCATGATCCGGCTGATGGCGGGGGCGAGCCTGCTCTCCCTGGTGGGGTGCAGTTCCGAGGAGGACACGGCGGCGTCCTCCTCGTCCTCCCCCGCGTCCTCGGCCGGCTCCTCCGGCAGCTCCTCCGCTTCCGCCGAGTGCGCGACCATCCCGGACGAGACCGCCGGCCCCTACCCCGGTGACGGCTCGAACGGCGTGAACGTCCTGAAGGAGAGCGGCGTCGTCCGCGGCGACATCACCCGGAGCTTCGGCGGCTCCGCGGGCGGCACCGCCGAGGGCGTACCCCTGACCATCACGCTCACGGTCGTCGACGCCGCCTCCGGCTGCGGCACCCCGAAGAAGGGCGCCGCCGTCTACCTCTGGCACTGCGACCGGGAGGGCAGGTACTCCCTGTACTCCGAGGGCGTCACGGACGAGAACTACCTGCGGGGCGTGCAGGAGGCCGACGACCGGGGACAGGTCACCTTCAAAAGCGTCTTCCCCGGCTGCTACCCGGGGCGCTGGCCGCACATCCACTTCGAGGTGTACGGCAGCCTGGCCGACGCCACGGCCGCCACCTCGATCACCAACACCTCCCAGCTGGCCTTCCCGAAGGACGTCTGCGACACCGTCTACGCCACGGACGGCTACGGCGACAGCGTGCGGAACCTGGGGCAGCTCTCCCTGGAGACGGACAACATCTTCAGCGACGGCCACGAGCAGCAGATGGCGACGCTGAAGGGCGACGCGACGCGGGGCTACACGGCGACACTGACCGTTCCGGTGTGACCTGTCACAGATCGCGGATCGGGGTTGCGTCTTATTACTGACGGGTAGCATCATCGTAGCTACTTGTTGGTATGCGAACGAGCGCGAGGATCCAAGTGCCTCGCCGATCCCTCTACGGAGCCGACGCCATGGGGCACTACAAGTCCAATCTCCGCGACATCGAGTTCAACCTCTTCGAAGTACTCGGACGCGACAAGCTGTACGGCACGGGTCCGTTCGAGGAGATGGACGTCGAGACCGCGAAGAGCATCCTTGAGGAGCTGACGCGGCTCGCGGAGAACGAGCTGGCGGAGTCCTTCGCGGACGCCGACCGCAACCCGCCGGTCTTCGACCCGGAGACCAACACCGCGCCGGTCCCGGCGTCCTTCAAGAAGAGCTACAAGGCCTTCATGGACTCCGAGTACTGGCGGCTGGGGCTGCCCGAGGGGATCGGCGGCACCGTCGCCCCGCCGTCCCTGATCTGGTCGTACGCGGAGCTGATCCTCGGCTCGAACCCGGCCGTGTGGATGTACTCCTCCGGCCCGGCGTTCGCCGGTGTCCTCTACGAGGAGGGCAACGACGTCCAGAAGAAGATCGCCCAGATCGCGGTCGAGCGGACCTGGGGCTCCACCATGGTGCTGACCGAGCCGGACGCCGGTTCGGACGTCGGCGCCGGCCGCACCAAGGCCATCCAGCAGGAGGACGGCTCCTGGCACATCGAGGGCGTCAAGCGCTTCATCACGTCCGGTGAGCACGACATGGAGGAGAACATCCTCCACTACGTCCTCGCCCGCCCCGAGGGCGCCGGCCCCGGCACCAAGGGCCTGTCCCTCTTCCTCGTCCCGAAGTACCTCTTCGACTTCGAGACCGGCGAGCTGGGCGAGCGCAACGGCGTCTACGCAACCAACGTCGAGCACAAGATGGGCCTGAAGGCCTCCAACACCTGCGAGATGACCTTCGGCGACCAGCACCCCGCCAAGGGCTGGCTGATCGGCGACAAGCACGACGGCATCCGCCAGATGTTCCGCATCATCGAGTTCGCCCGCATGATGGTCGGCACGAAGGCGATCTCCACGCTGTCCACCGGTTACCTGAACGCGCTGGAGTACGCCAAGGAGCGCGTCCAGGGTCCGGACCTGGCGAACTTCATGGACAAGACCGCGCCCAAGGTCACCATCACCCACCACCCCGACGTGCGCCGCTCCCTGATGACGCAGAAGGCGTACGCGGAGGGCATGCGCGCGCTGGTGCTGTACACGGCGTCGGTGCAGGACGCGATCGCGGTCAAGGAGGCGGCCGGCGAGGACGCCAAGGCCGAGCACGCGCTGAACGACCTGCTCCTGCCGATCGTCAAGGGCTACGGCTCCGAGAAGGGCTACGAGCAGCTCGCCCAGTCGCTGCAGACCTTCGGCGGCTCCGGCTTCCTGCAGGAGTACCCGATCGAGCAGTACATCCGGGACTCCAAGATCGACACCCTCTACGAGGGCACCACGGCCATCCAGGGCCAGGACTTCTTCTTCCGGAAGATCGTCCGCAACCAGGGCGCCGCGCTGAACTCGCTCGCCGAGGACATCAAGAAGTTCCTGGCGCTCGGCGAGGGCGGCGAGGAGCTCGGCACGGCCCGCGAGCAGCTCGCCAAGGCGGCCGTGGAGCTGGAGGCCATCGTCGGTCTGATGCTGACCGACCTCGCGGCCACCGAGTCCGACGTCAAGAACATCTACAAGGTGGGCCTGAACACCACCCGCCTGCTGATGGCCTCCGGTGACGTCGTCGTCGGCTACCTGCTGCTCAAGGGCGCCGCGGTCGCCGCCGAGAAGCTTCCGACGGCCTCCAGCAAGGACAAGGCGTTCTACCAGGGCAAGATCGCGGCGGCGAAGTTCTTCGCGGCGAACGTCCTGCCGGGTGTCACGGGCGCCCGCAAGCTCGCCGAGAACGTCGAGCTGGACTTGATGGAGCTGGACGAGGCCGCCTTCTAGGCACTGGTTCCGGCCACGCCTTCCCGGCCACTCACGGACAATCCACATCGCCCTCACGAGGGCCCGCTCCCCTTCACCGGGAGCGGGCCCTCGTCCGTCGTTAAGGTGAACCCATGAGCGCACCCCCCCGCTTCGACCGCGGCCACACCGACGACCTCATGTCCTTTTTGACGGCGAGCCCGACGCCGTACCACGCCGTGGCGAACACCGCCGAGCGGCTGGAGAAGGCCGGCTTCCGACAGGTCGCGGAGACGGACGCCTGGGACGCGGTGACATCAGCGGGCTCCGCCGCGGGGAGCGGCGGCAGGTACGTGCTGCGCGGTGGCGCGATCGTGGCCTGGTACGTCCCCGAGGGTGCGGCGCCCCACACGCCGTTCCGGATCGTCGGTGCGCACACGGACTCCCCCAACCTGCGCGTGAAGCCGCTGCCCGACAGCGGGGCGCACGGCTGGCGGCAGGTGGCCGTGGAGATCTACGGCGGACCGCTGATGAACTCCTGGCTCGACCGCGACCTGGGCCTGGCGGGCCGGCTGACGCTGCGGGACGGCTCGTCGCGGCTGGTGAACGTGGACCGGCCGCTGCTGCGCGTCCCCCAGCTCGCGATCCACCTGGACCGGACGGTGTCGTCGGAAGGGCTCAAGCTCGACAAGCAGCGCCACCTCCAGCCCGTCTGGGGCCTGGGCGAGGTACGTGACGGCGACCTCATCTCCTTCCTGGAGGAGACCGCCGGGCTGGCCGCGGGCGAGGTCACCGGCTGGGACCTGATGGTGCACTCCGTGGAGCCGCCGGCGTACCTGGGCCGGGACAAGGAGCTGGTCGCCGGTCCCCGCATGGACAACCTGCTCTCGGTGCACGCGGGTGCCGCGGCGCTGGCCGCGGTCGCGGGCTCCGGCGCCGAACTGCCCTGCATCCCGGTGCTGGCCGCCTTCGACCACGAGGAGAACGGTTCGCAGAGCGACACGGGTGCCGACGGGCCGCTGCTGGGCGGCGTCCTGGAGCGTTCGGTGTTCGCGCGCGGCGGATCGTACGAGGACAAGGCGCGCGCCTTCGCGGGCACCGTCTGCCTGTCCTCCGACACGGGCCACGCGGTCCACCCCAACTACGCGGAGCGCCACGACCCGACGCACCACCCGCGCGTCAACGGCGGGCCGATCCTGAAGGTGAACGTCAACAACCGCTATGCGACCGACGGTTCGGGCCGGGCGGTGTGGGCGGCGGCCTGCGAGAAGGCGGACGTGCCCTTCCAGTCCTTCGTCTCCAACAACTCCATGCCCTGCGGGACCACCATCGGGCCCATCACCGCCGCCCGGCACGGCATCAGGACCGTCGACATCGGTGTGGCGATCCTGTCCATGCACAGCGCACGGGAGTTGTGCGGCGTGGACGACCCGCATCTGCTGGCGAACGCGCTGGTGGCGTTCCTGGAAGGGTAGTTCGCGACGGCGGTCGCATGGGTGGCGCCGGCCGGGGTACCCGGACGTCCGGACCGGAACGACCGGACCGGACAGGGAGGCGACACTCATGGGCCTCGGCGGATGCATCATCCTCATCGCCGCGGGAGCCATCCTCACGTTCGCGACCGACTGGGACATGGAGGGGGTCAACCTCGACCTGGTCGGGATCATCTTGATGATCGTGGGGCTGATCGGCGTGACGACGTTCAGCAGCATCGCCAGGCGCAGGCGCGTGGTGGTGCCACCCACGACGCCCGTGGTCAGCGACGAGGCACACCACCACCGGCGGGACGGCTACAGCGACGGTTACGGCGTCTGAACGCCCGTCACCTCGTCGACCGTGCCGTCCATCCCGGCGAGCACCAGCGCAAGACGGTCGGCGCCGGCCTCGCTGAGGCGGACCGGCACACCCCAGTCCTGCTGATGGACATGGCAGGCCGGGTACGGGTTGCCCGGGTCGTCGTCGCAGGACGCGGCCATCGCGGAGACATGCAGGACGCCCTCCACGACGGAGGGACCGAGTTCGAGGGTGCGGGAGAGTTCGGTGCCCGCACCCTCACCCGTGCGCAGCAGCTCCGGCGGGGTGGCGGAGACCAGCAGCCGGGTCGAGGGGCCGTACCTGGTGTCGAGCTTCTGGCCCGCCGGGGCCTGGAAGATCACGTCCAGCCGGACCGTGCCGGGGGCCACTTCGGTGGCGGCGCGCCGGGTGCGGTGGGCCACCGCCTCGACGCGTACGGCCTCCTCGGGCAGCCGCAGCCGGGTCAGCCGGTGCCGGGCCGACTCCACGACCACGATGTCGTCCCCGACGAGCACCGCGTCCGAGGGCTCGCGCAGATCCGTGGCCAGGGTGGTCACCTCGCCGGTGGCGGGGTCGTAGCGACGCAGGGCGTGGTTGTAGGTGTCGCTGACGGCGACCGAGCCGTCGGGCAGGGCGGTGACACCCAACGGGTGCTGCAGCAGCGCCTGTTCGGCGGCACCGTCGCGGTGCCCGAAGTCGAAGAGGCCGGTGCCGACGGCGGTGTGGACGGTGCCGTCGAGGTCGACCCAGCGCAGCGCGGACGTCTCGGAGTCGGCGAGCCACAGCCGCTCGGGCGTCGCGGCGAGGCCGGACGGCTGGGCGAACCAGGCCTCGGCCGCCGGCCCGTCGACCAGTCCCTCGTTGGTCGTGCCCGCGGCCACCGCGACGGTGCCCGCCGCCGGGTCGTACACCCACAGCTGGTGGACGCCGGCCATCGCGATCCACACCCGCCCGGCGAAGACCGCCACGTCCCAGGGTGACGACAGGTCCACCTCGCGCGCGGGACCGGCCGTGGCAGATCCCTGCCACCACTGTCTGCCGGTCCCGGCGAGTGTGGTGACCTCACCGGTTTCGAGGTCGAGGCGGCGCAGGGCGTGGTTGACCGTGTCGGCGACGACGACCGCGCTGTCGTCGAGGAGGGCCAGCCCCTGCGGTTCGCTGAAGGCCGCGTCGTGGGCCGTGCCGTCGGCCAACGCGCGCGTGCCGGAGCCGATCCGGCGTACCACCGTCTCCCCGTCCGCCGCCAGCTCCACCAGCTGGTGCCGGGTGGTGTCACTGACCAGGAAGCCGCCGGACGGCAGCAGCAGCGCCTTGCCCGGGAAACGCAGCGCCGTGGGCTCCGGTTCGGGCGCCACGTACGGGCCGTCGCCGCGCCGCAGGGTGCCCTTGGCCCCGTGCTCGGCCTGCAGTTCCGCCACCAGCCGCTCGATGGCGTGCACATGCCCCTCACCGGCGTGCTGCGCGACGACGTAGCCCTCGGGGTCGATCACGACGAGCGTCGGCCAGGCGCGCACCGCGTACTGCTTCCAGGTGGCGAGGTCGGGGTCGTCGAGCACGGGATGCTCGACGTCGTACCGCTCCACGGCGTCGACGACCGCCCGGTGCTCGGCCTCGTGCGCGAACTTCGGCGAGTGCACGCCGATGACCACCACGGTGTCCCGGTGCTTGTCCTCCAGCTCACGCAGCTCGTCGAGGACGTGCAGGCAGTTCACGCAGCAGAAGGTCCAGAAGTCCAGGATCACGATGCGTCCGCGGAGCTTCGCGAGATCGAGCTCCTGGTCACCTGTGTTGATCCAGCCGCCCCTGCCGACCAGCTCGGGGGCGCGGACACGTACCCGCTTCGCCATGAGCCCAGCCAATCACAGGGGTCCGACAGGCGGCGGAGTCAGCCCCTCGGCCTACAGGCGGCGTGTGGGAGCGGACGGCGGCGGGGAACTGCTCGTCCCATGAGATTCCTCGTACGCGACCGGCTCCTCGGCATCGGTGACGACTACTGGATCGAGGACGACCAGGGCAACAAGGTGTTCCTCGTCGACGGCAAGGCGATGCGGCTGCGGGACACCTTCGAGCTGAAGGACCCGCAGGGGCGCGTCCTCATCGACATCCATCAGAAGATGCTCTCCCTGCGCGACACGATGGTGATCGAGCGGGACGGCGAGCCGCTGGCGCGGATCCGCCGCAAGCGGCTGTCCCTGCTGCGCAACCACTACCGGGTGTCCCTGGCGGACGGCCGGACGGAACTCGATGTCAGCGGCAAGATCCTCGACCGGGAGTTCGCCGTCGAGTACGACGGCGAACTGCTGGCCGTCGTCTCCCGGCGGTGGCTGCGGGTGCGGGAGACGTACGGGGTGGACGTCGTCCGGGACGACGCGGACCCCGCGCTGCTGATCGCGGTGGCGGTGTGCGTGATCCACCTGGCGGAGAAGGAGCACGCGGGGGACTGAGGAGCGCCCGCGGGGGAGCGGAGAGGCGCCCGTCAGTGACGCGGTGGTGCCAGACCCAGCACCCGGTCCTTCAGTGCCGGGAACTGGTCCCGCGTCACGGCGACCTTCCCCGGGTCGAACTCCACCGTGAGGACCTGCTCCCCCGCCCCGGCCTCAGCGAGCACCTCGCCCCACGGATCCACCACGATCGAGTGACCGGCCTGTGGAACTCCCGCGTGCGTCCCGGCCGTTCCACAGGCGAGCACGAACGCCTGGTTCTCCACCGCCCGCGCCTGAGCCAGCAGCGTCCAGTGCGCCCGGCGGCGTTCCGGCCAGCCCGCCGGGACGACCAGGGTCTCGGCACCGGCGTCGACGAGCCCGCGGAACAGTTCGGGGAAACGGAGGTCGTAACAGGTGCCCACACCGACGGTGGTGCCGGGCTGCCCGGGCAGAGGGAACGTCACCAGTTCCTCGCCCGCGCCCATCAGCACCGCCTCGCCCTTGTCGAAGCCGAACCGGTGGATCTTGCGGTAGGCGGCGACCAGGTCACCGGCGGGGGAGAAGACGAGTGAGGTGTTGTAGAGCGGTCCCTCCGGGTCACGCTCGGGGATCGAGCCCGCGTGCAGCCATACGCCCGCGTCGCTCGCGGCCTTCGCCATCGCGTCGTAGGTCGGCCCGTCCAGCGGCTCGGCCTCGGAGCCGAACTTCTCGTAGGCGAACGCCCCGGTGGTCCACAGTTCGGGCAGGACGACCAGGTCCGCACCTGCCTGCGCGCGTACCAGAGAGGCGACCCTCACACGACGGGAGTCGACCGATTCGTCCTCTTTGACGTCGATCTGGAGCAGAGAGGCGCGCACACTACCACCGTCCTGGCATTCGAGCGGTCCACATGGGCTTCCGAGCGGGCCTACGATCGTCACACGAAAGCACTGCCGGGGTGCCTCACAGCAGCGTAACTTAGCGTTTCAAGACACCCGCCGACAGCAGCCGCCTCCCACTGGCACCGACGCCACAACCTGCCCGCGTACCGACGTACCAACCGCCGAGGGGTCCCGTTCCGTGAGTCTGCATCCCACCCTCCAGCCCTACGCCGACGCCTGGACCCACTCCATCGAAGCGATATCCGAGCTGGTGACGCCGCTTGTGGAGGGCGAGTGGAACCGGCGTACCCCCTGCCCCGGCTGGTCGGTCCGTGACATCGTGTCCCATGTCATCGGCCTGGACTGCGAGATGCTCGGCGACCCCCGCCCCATCCACACCCTTCCGCGGGACCTCTTCCACGTCACCAACGACCACCAGCGCTACATGGAGATGCAGGTCGACGTCCGCCGCCACCACACGGCGCCGGAGATGACGTCCGAGCTGGAGTACACGATCATCCGCCGCAACCGCCAGCTGCGGAACGAGTCCCGCGACCCCGGTACCAAGGTGCGCGGCCCGCTCGGGACGGAGCTGACCCTCGAGGAGTCCATGCGGTCCCACGCGTTCGACGTCTGGGTCCACGAACAGGACCTGCGCACCGCGCTCGGCCGCCCCGGCAACCTCGACTCCCCGGGCGCCCACGTGGCTCGTGACGTGCTGCTCGGCAAGCTGCCCGAGATCATCGCGACCAAAGCGGACGCACCGCGCAGCTCGGCGATCGTCTTCGATGTCCACGGCCCGATCGAGTTCCTGCGGACGATCCGCATCGACATCCAGGGTCGCGGCACCCTGGAGACGGCGCCCGCCCTGGGCCCCGCCGCCACCTTCACTCTCGACTGGGAGACCTACGTCCGCCTGGCCTGCGGCCGTGTCACACCGGAAGCGGTGGCGGACCGGTTGAAGGCGGAGGGCGATCCCAACCTGACGGCGGCGATCCTGCGCAACTTCACGGTGACGCCGTAGGACCGTCCGGGCACCGCAGGCCGAGCGGTGGCGGCCCGATATTCGTTGTCGCAGGCGGGCGGCGCGCGGTTAGCGTGCGTGCCGTGACCGAGACGACAACCGAAACCGAGGCCGCCTCCGGCCCCCGTACCGACGGACCGCCCCGCCTCACCCGGCTGGCCTTCCACGGCCCGCTGTCCGAGGCCCGCGCGCACAGACTCGTCGAGCGGCTCACCCGCACGAAGCCCGCCACGGTCCTCGACATCGGCTGCGGCTGGGGCGAGTTGCTGCTGCGTGTCCTGGCGGCCGCGCCCGACGCGAACGGCGTCGGCATCGACATCAAGGCCGAGGACCTCGCCCGTGGCCGCCGCAACGCCGAGGCCAGAGGGCTGGCGCGGCGGGTCGAGTTCGTCGAGGAGTCGGCCATCGGCACCTCGCACGGCCCCGCCGACCTCGTCCTGTGCGTGGGAGCGAGCCAGGCCCTGAGCACGGCCCAGCCCCCGCACTACACCGTCGAGGCCCTGCGCGCCCTGCGCCGTCTGGTCACCGACGGCGGCCGCGTGCTGCTCGGTGAGGGCTTCTGGGAGCGCCCCCCGACCCCCGCCGAACTCTCCGGCATGTGGCCGGAGGCCGCCGCCACGGACCACTACGACCTCGCGACCCTGCTCGACCTCGCGGTCGAGGCCGGTTTCCGGCCCGAGTGGACCGAGACGGCGAACGCCGACGAGTGGGAGGAGTTCGAGTCGGCGTACCAGGCGGACGTCGAGGTCTGGCTCGCCGAGCACCCCGGGCACCCGCTCGCGGCCGAGACCCGTGAGCGCCTCGACCGGCATCGTGCCCAGTGGATGAGCTACCGCGGGGTGCTGAACCTCGCGTACCTCACCCTCGTCCCCGCCCTGTAGGACCGCACCCGCGTACCAGCCGCCGGTTCAGGCGGGAACGTGCACCGTCTCCACCCTGCTGGCGACCAGCCGTTCCCGCTCCCTGCGCGCCGCCCGCTTCCGCAGCCTCAGGATCTGCCCGACCCCGAGCGCCTGGAGGACGAACACGGCCGAGAAGGCGACGGTGTAGTCGTCCCCGGTCGCGTCCAGCAGCACCCCGACCGCGAACAGCGTGGTCATCGAGGCGACGAACCCACCCATGTTGGTGATCCCGGACGCCGTCCCCTGCCGCTCCGGCGGATTCGCCGGCCGTGCGAAGTCGAAGCCGATCATCGAGGCCGGCCCGCACGCCCCGAGCACCGCGCACAGCACGATCAGCAGCGCCATCGGCGCCCGCTCGCCGGGCCAGACCAGCGTCGTCGCCCACACCGCCGCCGTCGCCGCCACGGTCCCCAGCGCCAGCGGGAGCCGCGCCTCGTGGTGCCGGGCGACGACCTGGCCGTAGACCAGGCCCACGACCATGTTCGACAGGACGACGAGGGTCAGGAGTTGACCGGCCGTGGCGCGCGACAGCCCCTGCGCCTCCACCAGGAAGGGCAGCCCCCACAGCAGCAGGAACACCATCGCCGGGAACTGCGTGGTGAAGTGCACCCACAGTCCCAGCCGGGTGCCGGGTTCCCGCCAGGACGCGGCGATCTGACGCCGTACGTAGGCCGCGCCCAGGTGCGGGAGCGGCGCCGGCTCGTGTCCCTCGGGGTGGTCCTTCAGGAACAGCAGCAGCAGGACGAGGACGACGACGCCCGCCGCCGCGCTGCCCGCGAACGCCGCCGTCCAGCCCACGCCGTGCAGCAGCCGGGCCAACAGGAGCGTGGAGACGAGGTTGCCCGCCATGCCCGCGAGACCCGCGAGCTGCGCGATCAGCGGACCGCGCCGCGCGGGGAACCACCGCGTGCCCAGCCGCAGCACGCTGATGAACGTCATCGCGTCGCCGCAGCCCAGCAGTGCCCGCGAGGCGAGGGCCATGCCGTACGACGGTGAGAAGGCGAAGCCCAGTTGGCCCGCCGTGAACAGCACCACGCCCAGGGTCAGCACCTTCTTGGTGCCGAGCCGGTCGACCAGCAGGCCGACGGGTATCTGCATGCCCGCGTATACGAGGAGCTGGAGGATGGAGAACGTCGACAGGGCCGAGGCGTTGACGTCGAAGCGGTCCGCGGCGTCGAGTCCGGCGACGCCGAGCGACGTACGGAAGATGACGGCGACGAAGTAGACCGAGACGCCGATGCCCCAGACGGCCATGGCACGACGGCCGCCCAGGGGTGCCTCCTTCGAGGGAGGGCCGCCGGGCCGTGCGGCGGGCTTCATCGCTCCTCACCTCGCGCGAGGTGCGAGAACCAGCCGATGTGCCGGTGGACCGTCGACACGGCCGCCTCGGCGTCCCCCGAGCGCAGGGCCTGAAGGATCTCCTCGTGCTCCGAGAGGGTCTTGGCGATCCGGTCGGGGTGCGAGTGCAGCACGGCGACGCCCATGCGCAGCTGCCGGTCGCGCAGTTGGTCGTACAGCCGCGACAGGATCTCGTTGCCGCCGCTGCGGACGATCTCCGCGTGGAAGCACCGGTCGGTGACGGCGGCTCCCGCGAGGTCGCCGGCGGCGGCCTGCTCCTTCTGCCGGGCGAGCAGTTCCTCCAGGCGCTCGATGAGTCCGGGCGGAGCGGGTACGGCCTTGCGCGCCGCGTGTTCCTCGACGAGCATCCGCGTCTCCACCACGTCCTTGATCTCCTGCGCGGAGACCGGCAGGACCAGCGCGCCCTTCTTCGGGTAGAGCTTGATCAGCCCTTCGACCTCCAGCCGCAGCAGCGCCTCCCGCACCGGGGTGCGCGAGACTCCGACGGCCTCGGCGAGCTCGCCCTCGGTGAGCAGCGTGCCGCCCTCGTAACGGCGCTCCAGGACGCCCTGTTTGACGTGGGTGTAGACGCGGTCGGCCGCGGGGGGCCGCTTGAGGGACGGGGACGCGACGGCAGACATGCGCACAGCATAGATACAACAGGTACCCATCATGGATCTCGTCCAGCATGCGGACGAAGCCTCCGACACTGCGTCAGCCGCCGGACCCGCCGACAGAGACCCATCGCATCCGCCGCACAACCTTCTGTGCTAGTTACGTGTCACGTATGTGCGGCCTACTTGTCTTCCCCCACCGAACTCGGCCGCACTCAGGGGCATTCGACGTAATCGGGGTAATTTCAGTTGATAACTGCCAGCAAGGGCTTTCGCGTTCGCAGAGCCGCAGCAGTCGCCGTGACCACCGGTGCGGTGCTCGTGACCGGAGCCCTCACCGCGGCGCCCGCGCAGGCCGTGACGACGCCCACGATCACCGCCAAGGGCGGTTTCGTGATGAACAGCGCGAACGGCAAGACCCTCTTCACCAAGGCCGCCGACACCAAGAGGCTGACGGCTTCCACGACCAAGATCATGACCGCCAAGGTCGTGCTCTCGCAGTCCAACCTGAACCTCGACACCAAGGTCACCATCAGGAAGGAGGTGAGTGACTACATGGTCGCCAAGGGCTACCCCTCGACGGCCAGGCTGATCGTCGGTGACAAGGTCACCGTCCGCCAGCTCCTGTACGGGATGATGCTGCCGTCCGGCTGCGACGCCGCGATGGCCCTCGCCGACAAGTTCGGAACCGGCTCGACCGTCAAGGCCCGCGTGCAGAGCTTCATCGGCAAGATGAACACCACGGCCAAGAACCTGGGCATGACGAACACGCACTTCGACTCGTTCGACGGCATCAGCAACGGCTCCAACTACTCGACGCCGCGCGACCTGACGAAGCTCGCCCGCAGCGCGATGAAGAGCTCCACCTTCAAGACCGTCGTGAAGACCAAGGCCTACACGGCCAAGACGATCACCAGTACGGGCTCCATCCGCACGATGGCGACCTGGAAGAACACCAACGCGCCGTTGATCGGCTGGAACGGCGTGCTCGGCATCAAGACCGGCTCCGGCACCGAGGCCCAGTACTGCCTCGTCTTCGCCGCGACCAAGAACGGCGAGTCCGTGATGGGCGCCGTGCTCACGGCCCCCTCGGAGATCAAGCGCACCGAGGACGTGAAGAAGCTCATCAACTACGGCTACGCGAAGATCAGCTGACGCTCGCGGCGCACGCGCGCGAGGGCGGCCACACTCCAGTGGTCGCCCTCGACCCGTGGGTCACTTCCGCCCGCCGTACAACCCTTCGCGCTCCTCGCGAGTCTCCTGAGCGCCTCCCCCCTCCACATCGCAGATGCCAAAAGAGGCATTTAGCACCTTCGGAGCGTTCATAGTGATAACCGGCATCAGGAGCGTACGTCTCCGCAGAGCCGCAGCCGTCGTCGCCACCACCGGCGCGCTGGTCGCGGGCGGCGCCCTGTCCGCGCCCGCCCAGGCAGCGACCGCCCCGACGGTCAGCGCCAAGGGCGCCTTCATGCTCAACAGTGCGACAGGCTCCACCCTGTACAGCAAGTACGCCGACACCAAGCGGCCCATGGCGAGCACGACCAAGATCATGACGGCGCGCGTCGTGCTGAGCACGCCCGACCTGAACCTCGACCGCAAGATCACCGTCAAGCAGGCCTACCGGGACTACGTCGCCGCCAAGGGCGCGAGCACCGCGGACCTGAAGACGGGCGACAAGGTCACCATCCGCCAGCTGCTGAACGCCCTGCTGCTGCCGTCCGGCTGCGACGCCGCGATGGCCCTCGCGGACACCTTCGGCACCGGTACGACCGTCTCGGCGCGCACCAAGTCCTTCATCAGCAAGATGAACGCCAAGGCGGACACGCTCGGCCTGACCAACACGCACTTCGACTCGTTCGACGGCAACTCGACGCAGAACACGAACTACACGACCCCGCGCGACCTCGCCAAGCTCACCCGCAGCGCAATGAAGTACACGACCTTCGCGGGCATCGTGAAGAAGCAGAAGACGGTGCACTACGCGACGACGAGCACCGGCGGCACCCGCACCTACACCTGGTACAACACCAACAAACTGCTGGGCTCCTACAGCGGCGCGATCGGCGTGAAGACGGGCACCAACACCCCGGCCGGTCCCTGCCTGGTCTTCGCCGGAACCCGCGACGGCAAGACGGTCATCGGCGTTCTGCTCAATGACCAGTACCGCTTCACGGACGCCGCGAAGCTGATGGACTACGCCTTCGGCTCGACCTCGGCGAGCACGATGCAGCTGCGCACGCTGCCGCAGGGGGCACAGCGGGACTGACCCGATACGACCCGATACGACGACGGCCCCCGCACAAGCGGGGGCCGTCCTCGGTTCACGCCCAGGTGATGAGCCGTTTGGGCTGTTCGAGGATGGCGGCCACGTCGGCCAGCACCTTGGAGCCCAGCTCTCCGTCCACCAACCGGTGGTCGAAGCTGAGTGCCAGGGTCGTCACCTGACGCGGCTTCACCTTGCCCTTGTGGACCCACGGCTGGAGCTTGATGGCGCCGACCGCGAGGATCGCGGACTCCCCGGGGTTGAGGATCGGGGTGCCGGTGTCGACACCGAAGACGCCGACGTTGGTGATGGTCACCGTGCCGCCCTGCATCGCGGCCGGGCTGGTCCTGCCTTCCCGGGCCGTCGACACCAGCTCGCCGAGTGCTTCGGCCAGCTGCGGGAGCGTCTTGGCGTGGGCGTCCTTGATGTTCGGGACGATCAGGCCGCGCGGGGTCGCCGCGGCGATGCCCAGGTTGACGTAGTGCTTCTGCACGATCTCCTGGTTGGCCTCGTCCCAGGACGCGTTGACGTCCGGATTGCGCTTGATCGCGACCAGGAGGGCCTTGGCGATCAGCAGCAGGGGGTTCACGCGCAGGCCCGCGAACTCCTTGTCGCCCTTGAGCTCCTCGACCAGCTTCATGGTGCGGGTCACGTCCACCGTCACGAACTCCGTGACGTGCGGCGCCGTGAACGCCGAGCCGACCATCGCGGCCGCGGTGGCCTTGCGGACGCCCTTGACGGGGACACGGGTCTCCCGGGCCGTGTCGTGGCCGACCACCGGCGCGGGGGCGACCGGGGCGGCCGGGGCGGCCTGCGGCACCGGCTCGGCGGCCGGGGCCTGCGGGGCCACCGCGGCGTGCACGTCCTCGCGGGTGATGATGCCGTCGGGACCGGTCGGGGTGACCGTGGCCAGGTCGACGCCCAGGTCCTTCGCCAGCTTGCGCACCGGCGGCTTGGCCAGCGGCCGGTCAGGCGTGACCACCCCGGTGCGGCCGTGGCCGTTCAGCTCCGGCTGCGGGGCCTGCGCGGCGGCCGGGGCCGCCTGACGCGCGGGCTCCGCTCCCTTGCGCGGGCGGCGCTTCGTCGAGGACGTGGCCACGCCGTAACCCACCAGCACCGGCTGGCGGCCCTCCGGCTTGGGCTCCTCCTGCGGGGCCTCGGGCTGCGGGGCGGGCGCCGAGGCGGCCGGCGCGGGAGCGGCGGGCGCCGCCCCTCCCGCCACGTCCACCGCGATGATCGCCGTACCGACGTCCACCGTCGTGCCCTCGGGGAAGTGCAGGGCACGCACCACCCCGTCGTACGGGATGGGCAGCTCGACGGCCGCCTTGGCCGTCTCGACCTCGCACACCACCTGACCGTCGGTGACCGTGTCGCCCGGCTGGACGTACCACTTGAGGATCTCGGCCTCGGTGAGTCCCTCGCCCACGTCGGGCATCTTGAACTCACGCACGGACGCTTCAGTCATCGTCGTCACGTCCCTCTCCTCAGTACGCCAGGGCACGGTCGACGGCGTCGAGCACCCGGTCCAGTCCCGGCAGGTACTCCTCCTCCAGACGCGCCGGCGGATACGGGGCGTGGTAGCCGCCCACCCGCAGCACCGGGGCCTCCAGGTGGTAGAAGCAGCGCTCCGTGATCCGGGCGGCGATCTCCGCGCCCGAACCGAAGAACACCGGCGCCTCGTGGACCACGACCAGGCGGCGGGTCTTCTCCACCGACGCCTGGATGGAGTCGAAGTCGATCGGGGAGACCGAGCGCAGGTCCAGGACCTCCAGGTTCCGGCCCTCCTCGGCGGCCGCGTCGGCGACCTCCTGGCAGAGCTTCACCATCGGGCCGTACGCGGCCAGCGTGAGGTCACCGCCCTCGCGGACGACCTTCGCCTTGTGCAGCGGGCCCGGGATGGCCTCGGTGTTGACCTCGCCCTTGTCCCAGTAGCGCCGCTTGGGCTCGAAGAAGATCACCGGATCGTCGCTCTGGATGGCCTGCTGCATCATCCAGTACGCGTCCGACGGGTTCGACGGGCTGACGACCTTCAGGCCCGCCACATGCGCGAAGAGCGCCTCGGGGGACTCCGAGTGGTGCTCGACCGCGCCGATGCCGCCGCCGTAGGGGATACGGACGACGACCGGGAGCTTGACCTTGCCCAGCGAGCGGGCGTGCATCTTCGCGAGCTGGGTGACGATCTGGTCGTAGGCGGGGAAGACGAAGCCGTCGAACTGGATCTCCACCACCGGGCGGTAGCCGCGCAGGGCGAGGCCGATCGCCGTGCCCACGATGCCCGACTCGGCCAGCGGGGTGTCGATGACGCGGCTCTCGCCGAAGTCCTTCTGCAGGCCGTCCGTCACCCGGAAGACGCCGCCGAGCTTGCCGACGTCCTCGCCCATGATCAGGACCTTGGGGTCGGAGTCCAGGGCACGCCGCAGCGACTCGTTGATCGCCTTGGCCAGAGCCATCTTGTCCGCTGCCATGTCAGACCCCCGACCCCGCGGCGAAGCCGCTCTCGATATCAGTCGCGAACGACGCCTGGTAGGCGGCGAACTGGGCGCGCTCCTCGTCGACGAGCGCGTGCCCGTCCGCGTACACGTTCTCGAAGATCGCGAAGTGGTCCGGGTCCGGCATGGCGCGGACCGCCTCGCGCACTCGTTTGCCCAACGCCTCGCTCTCGGTCTCCAGTTCCGCGAAGAATCCCTCGTCCGCGTGGTTTGAAGCCTCCAGGTAGCGGCGCAGGCGCAGGATCGGGTCCTTCGCCTCCCAGGCCACCCGCTCCTCGTCGCCCCGGTAGCGGGTGGGGTCGTCGGAGGTGGTGTGGGCGCCCATGCGGTACGTGTACGCCTCGACCAGCGTCGGGCCCTCGCCGGCGCGGGCGCGCTCCAGCGCCCACTTCGTCACGGCGAGGCAGGCCAGGACGTCGTTGCCGTCGACGCGGACGCCGGGGAAGCCGAAGCCCTGCGCGCGCTGGTAGAGCGGCACGCGGGTCTGCTTCTCGGTCGGCTCGGAGATCGCCCACTGGTTGTTCTGGCAGAAGAACACCACGGGGGCGTTGTAGACCGCGGAGAAGGTGAACGATTCCGCGACGTCGCCCTGGCTGGAGGCGCCGTCGCCGAAGTACGCGATCACCGCGCTGTCGGCGCCGTCCTTGGCGATGCCCATCGCGTAGCCCGTGGCATGCAGCGTCTGGGAGCCGATGACGATCGTGTAGAGCTGGAAGTTGTTGCTGTTCGGGTCCCAGCCGCCGTTGTTCACGCCGCGGAACATGCCGAGCAGGTTGGTGGGGTCGACCCCGCGGCACCAGGCGACACCGTGCTCACGGTAGGTGGGGAAGACGTAGTCGTCCTCCCGGGTGGCCCGGCCGGAGCCGATCTGGGCGGCCTCCTGGCCGAGCAGCGACGCCCACAGGCCCAGCTCGCCCTGACGCTGCAGGGAGGTGGCCTCGGCGTCGAAGCGGCGGGTGAGCACCATGTCGCGGTAGAGGCCGCGGAGCTCTTCGGGGGTGATGCCGGCCACGTACTTGTCGAACTCGGCGTTCTTGACGCGCTCGCCCTCGGGCGTCAGCAGCTGAACGAGCTCGGGGTCGGTGCCTGGCGATTTCCTTGCGGTCGTGCGCTTGCCGGCCGTGCTCTTGGTACCGGCGCTGCGTCGCGGCTTTCGCGCGGCAGTGCTCTCCACGGTCACGTGTGCTCCTCCGTCGGTCCGGCTACCCGGGTTCGCCGGGTGCCAGTGCGGCTCACCTGAAGCCCTACGGACGCACAGGGTGGGTGCGGCTCGTTGGGTGACAGGCGTGACAGGTGCCCCGGCGAGCGCCCTGCAACAGGCACGTTACCCAGTGCTCCACATTTCTGTGAAACCCCTCCTGACCTGCGTTTTTGCTTGGATTTCCAAGTAAATCGCGAAAGTCCGGAACAAGTCCTGGTCACAGCCTTGCAGGGGGCCGGAACAACGGCACGTTATATCGGTGACCCAGGTCACGGGAAGAGTTGCCGGGGGGCGAGATCGGAGCGGGGTCCACGACCGGGGGTCGGGTGGAGGCCGCCGTGGCGGCTGGGACGGCCGTATGCATTCCGGCCAACGACACGCGCGCGTGTGAGCCCGTTCGGGCCCACACGCGCGCGTGGGGGTGTTCTCGGTGGGACGCGGGTCCCGGCGGGTCAGCCGCCGGCGCCGCCGCCCGTGGGGTCCGTCGGCAGGGTCGCCGGGTCGGTGGGCTGCTCGGTGGGCTCCTCCGTCGGCTCGGGCGTCGTCGGCTCCTCCGTCGGCTCGGGCGTCGTCGGCTCCTCCGTCGGCGCCTGCGTCTCGGGCTGCGACGGCGTGTCGGTGGGCGGGTACGACTCCGTGTACTCCGGATCGGTGCCCGTGTCGCCGCCGTCGTCCGTGAACTCGTCGGTCGGATCCTGGGTCGGATCGTCGGTCGGGTCCTCGGTCGCCTTGTCCTCGTCCTTGGTCTGCGTGGCGGTCGGCGACTGGGTGGTCCCCTTGCCGGGGTCCTTGCCGTTGTCCTTGTTCATCGCCAGCGCGACGCCCGCCGCGATCGCGATCACCGCGAGGACGGCCAGGATCCAGAGCTTGCCGCGGCCGCTGCCCCTGTTGCCGTGCCCCTCGAAACCGCCGTCGTCCCCGCCGCCGTAACCGGACGGCAGGATCGGCTGCGGGATCTGCGTCGTACCGGAGCCGGGGTCCCCGGGGTGCCCCATCACGGCGGTGTGGGCGAAGCCCGACGCCGGGGTGTGCCGGCCCTCGTGCATCGTCACCGGACCGGTGTTCCAGGTGCCGGTGTGGCCGCCCTGGTCGTACAGCATCTGCAGGCCGTACTGGACGAGGCCGCGCATCTCCTCGGCCGTCTGGAACCGGTCGTCCGGCTCCTTGGCGAGCGAGCGCATGACAAGACCGTCGAGCTCCGGCGGCGAGGCGTCGGAGACCTCGGACGGCGGGGTCGGGATGTCCTGGACGTGCTGGTAGACCACCGACAGCGGGGTCTCGCCGGTGAACGGCGGACGCAGGGCGAGCAGTTCGTAGAGCAGACAGCCGGTCGCGTACAGGTCGGAGCGGTGGTCGACCGCCTTGCCGAGCGCCTGCTCGGGCGACAGGTACTGGGGCGTGCCCATGACCATGCCGGTCTGCGTCATCGTCGACTGCGCGCCGTGCAGGGCGCGGGCGATGCCGAAGTCCATCACCTTCACGGCGCCGTTGTGGGTGATGATGACGTTGGCCGGCTTGATGTCGCGGTGCACGATGCCGTGCTGATGCGAGTAGGCGAGCGCCTCCAGGACGCCGGAGACGATGATCAGGGCCTGCTCGGGGCCCGGCGCCTCGGCGTTGAGGAGGAGGTCGCGGATGGTGCGGCCCTCGACGATCTCCATGACGATGTACGGCACGGAGTGGCCGTTCACATGGTCCTCGCCGGAGTCGTACACGGCGACGATCGCGTGGTGGTTGAGGCCGGCCACCGACTGGGCCTCGCGCGTGAAGCGGGCCTTGGACACCGGGTCCTCGGCGAGGTCGGAACGCAGCAACTTCACCGCCACGGTGCGTCCGAGGCGCACGTCCTCGGCCGCGAACACCTCGGCCATGCCGCCCCGGCCGAGTCTGCGGGTCAGCCGATAACGGCCGTCCCCGACAAGTCCGCCATTACCCCACATTTCCGGCGCGTCTGACATACCGCCGCCAGCCGCCTCGGGGTCGGACGGGCCCTGAGCGCGCTGCTGCTGTGCCATCGGTCCTCGCCGTCGTTTCTGCCCGCGGTGCGCGCGGTGTTGTTACGGTCTCCGTCGGCCACGCTACAGCCTCCGCGCAAGCCGTCTGCCCGAGACGGTCGCCCCGACCGGACGGAGACGGACCGGCCATCAAACCGGTACCCCGTCTCCTCGTGCAAATTCTGTGTACTGGCCGTACCGCCCCGGTAACGCTTCCGCGGTGCTTCTTTCGCGTACGGTCACGGAACGGGCACCGTGCTTGACCTGTCAGTGCCGTGGGGCAGACTTGGCCGGGGATTAGCACATTGGATCACTCGGATCACCCGATCCACCGCGATCGCAGGCGCCCGAGAGGCTACGGGGGACGCAGAACATGAGCCAGGACGGCGCGCAGGGCCGGTACGCGGGGCAGGCACTCGCGGGCGGCCGCTACCAGCTGCGCGACTTGCTCGGCGAGGGTGGCATGGCCTCGGTGCACCTCGCGTACGACTCCGTGCTCGACCGGCAGGTCGCGGTCAAGACGCTGCACACCGAACTGGGCCGCGAGCAGGCGTTCCGCGAGCGGTTCCGCCGCGAGGCCCAGGCCGTGGCGAAGCTCACGCACACCAACATCGTCTCCGTCTTCGACACCGGCGAGGACACCGTCGACGGAATGACGACGCCGTACATCGTCATGGAGTACATCGAGGGCCGGCCGCTCAGCTCGGTATTCGACGAGGACGTGAGGCAGCTCGGCGCGATGCCCGCCGACAAGGCGTTGAAGATCACCGCGGACGTGCTCGCGGCCCTGGAGATCAGCCACGAGATGGGCCTGGTCCACCGGGACATCAAGCCGGGCAACGTGATGATGAACAAGCGCGGCGTCGTCAAGGTGATGGACTTCGGCATCGCGCGGGCCATGCAGTCCGGTGTGACCTCGATGACCCAGACCGGCATGGTGGTCGGCACCCCGCAGTACCTCTCGCCGGAGCAGGCACTGGGCCGGGCCGTGGATGCCCGCTCGGACCTGTACTCGGTCGGCATCATGCTGTTCCAACTCGTCACCGGGCGGCTGCCGTTCGACGCGGACTCGCCGCTGGCCATCGCGTACGCGCATGTGCAGGAGGAGCCGGTGGCTCCGTCCTCGATCAACCGGGCGCTGCCCCCGGCCGTGGACGCGCTGGTGGCCCGAGCGCTGAAGAAGAATCCGAACGAGCGCTTCCCGAGCGCCGAGGCCATGCGCGACGAGTGCCTGCGCGTGGCCGCGTCCTTCCAGGCGGCCCCGCCGAGCATCGTGCCGGGCGCGCAGACGCAGAGCGGCCAGGGCGTCGGCGCCTCGGTGTTCCCGCCGGTCGGGCAGACGCCCCCGCCCTCGGGCCCCGTCCAGACGCCGTACCCCCCGAACCAGTCGACCCCGGCCCCGAACCCGTACGGCACGCCGCCGCCGTCGATGCCCTCGCCCTCGTACGGCTACCCGCAGCAGCCCGGCTACCAGACACCGCCGCCCGCCTCGTACTCCCCTCAGCCGGGCCACGCGACCCCGCCGCCGTACACCATCTCCCCGCAGCCGCAGGGCCCTTCGGGCGGCGGCAAGAACAACCGGTCCGTCGTCATCGGGTCGATCATCGTGTCCCTCGCCGTCGTGGGCGGCCTGATCGTCGCGCTGTCGCTGAAGGGCGGCGGGGGCGGGGACGACCCGGGCAAGGGCGGCGATGCGACGGCGACGGCAGAGGTGACGAAGGCGCCGGGGTACCGGGAAGGGGACAGCTCGAAGACGGTCGAGACGACCGTGTGCACCGAGCCGACGGAGTCGTACACCGACCCGGACCAGGCGCAGATGCCGGACTTCGCCTACAAGTACTGGCCGTCGGTCGAAGCCTGCCTCAAGGCCGCCGGGTGGGACTACGAGAAGATCGACAAGAACGAGAACACCTTCGGCCATGGCACCGTGCTGAAGCACACGCCCGAGGTGCGCTCGAACTTCGACCCCGACGATCCGCCGGAGATGACGTTCGAGGTCTCCACGGGCAATCCGGAGTGACGGCCACCAGGTGAAAGGGCCCGGCAGCGTCGGCTGCCGGGCCCTCGATCCGTCCGGAACCGGTGGTTACAGGTACGGGCCGCCCGTGCGGCCGGCCTGGCGGTGTTCGCCGTCCTCGTGGCCGCCGACGCCCGGCGGGAGGGCGCGGCGCATCTGCTCCAACTGGGCGCGCGCGGCCATCTGCTGAGCGAAGAGCGTGGTCTGGATGCCGTGGAAGAGGCCCTCCAGCCAGCCGACCAACTGGGCCTGCGCGATACGCAGTTCCGCGTCGCTCGGGGTCGCCTCGTCCGTGAACGGCAGGGACAGCCGCTCCAGTTCCTCGACGAGTTCCGGCGCCAGGCCGTCCTCCAGCTCCTTCACCGAGCTGGCGTGGATCTCCTTCAGCCGGACCCGGCTCGCCTCGTCCAGGGGCGCGACGCGCACCTCCTCGAGCAGCTGCTTGATCATGCTGCCGATCCGCATGACCTTCGCCGGCTGTTCCACCTGCTCCGTCACGGGGATCTCGCGGGAGTCCTCGTCTGCGTTGCCGCCGGTGAGCGCCATCCCGTCCTGGCCCACGACCAGGATCTGGGGGTTCTCGGACGGCCTGTCGTTCCTCGGCATCTCCATGCCGCCATTCTCTCGCACCCGTACAGCTCATCATCGTGGTGCCCCCGCCGGGGCAAGATCCACCGTTTCCACCGGAGGACTTTCCTCACCGCCCCGGTGGAGCCGTCCCTCCCTGTCGGTTCCCGTCCGTTCCGGGCCGGTTGCACCGCCGCGGCCGCGCTTCGGGGATTCGGTCGGGTGGCGGAGTCTGGAATGCCGGGTTCATTGGTGACTGTGAGGCTTGTCCCATGACTCCATGGCTGGGAGTGGGACAGGAGCGGCCGCGCGCCGGTTCCGGTGCCCCGGACGCTGCTGACCGCCGCCGGGCGGGACATGCGACACCGCGGGTCTCGCGGGCGGCGGGGGTGCTGGTCGGGTTGGTGGCCGGGTTGGTCGTGGGGACGTGCGGCACGGGGACGTCATGGGGGCTCGACGGCCCGCGCGGCGGGGCCGCGCTCGGGACGTCGCCCGGTTCCGCCGCGCATTCCGGCTCCGCTGCCGCGTCGAGGGTGCCCTCCGCTCCCTCAGGATCGCCCACGGGTCCCTCCGCGGAAGCGGCCTCGGACTCCCCCGGCTCCACGGCCTCGTCCTCCGCCGCCGTCGCGGACGGGTCCGTGAGCCACTCCGCGTCCTCCAGCGCGGCTGCGGGTCCCGGGCGGTCCGGTGAGCCCGGCCCCGTGGGGGAGACCGGTCACACCGGCGTCGAAACCGGAGAAGCCGTCGGTGCGGCCGGTGAGAGCAGCCGGGCCGGTGCCGACGGTCGGGACCGTGAGGCCGGTGGGGCCAGGGACGCCAAGAGGGGACAGGAGTCCCCGGCGTCCGACGCGTCGTCCGCTGCGCCCGCGCACGGCCCCGTCACCTCACCCCCGGCCCCGACCGACAAGCCCTCCCGCGCCGGGAGCCGACCCGGTGAGGGCAGGGAGCGGCCCGGACGGCCGAGGGGTCCCTTGGAGGACGAGGAGACGGCGGCCGACGAGCCCGGTGGCCGCGAACGAGACGAACGGGACGAACGCGACGAGGAGGGCGGGGACGGCGACGGCTCGACGGAGGCCGAGGGGGAGGCGGACGGGAGTGATTCCGGGGACCCTGATGCCGCCGACGACGCCTCCGCGGCGCCGTCCGCCCCGCCGAGCCGATCCGGCGGGCAGCCCGTCTCGCACGCGGAGGGACCCGCCGAGCCCGTGCTTGAGGTCCTGCCCCTCGGCAGCGGGCTGGTGCTCATCGGGCTCGGTCTGGGGCTCGCCTTCGTCGGTCTGCGGCTGCGGCGGGACCAGTGGTGACAGCCCTGCCGGGGCGGCCGCTCAGGACTCAGTCCCGCGGCGCCACGAGGAGCACCTTCCCGACATGCCCGCTCTCCTCCACCACCCGGTGCGCCTCGGCCGCGTCGTTCATCGGGATCTCACGGTCGACGACGGGACGTACGTGGCCGCCGTCCAGCAGGGGCCACACATGCTCGCGTACGGCGGCGACGATCGCCGCCTTCTCGGTGAGCGGGCGCGCCCGCAGCGAGGTCGCGCTGATGGCACCGCGCTTGGCCAGCAGCGCACCGATGTTGAGCTCGCCCTTGACCCCGCCCTGCATGCCGATGATCGCGAGCCTGCCGTTGACGGCGAGAGCCTTGACGTTGCGGTCGAGGTACTTGGCGCCCATGTTGTCCAGGATGACGTCGGCCCCGGCGCCGTCCGTGGCCTTCTTCACCTCGGCCACGAAGTCCTGTTCCCGGTAGTTGATCAGGGTGTCCGCACCCAGCTCGGCACACCGGTCGAGCTTCTCGGCACTGCCCGCCGTGACGGCGACCTTGGCGCCGACGGCCTTCGCCAGCTGGATCGCCATGGTGCCGATGCCGCTGGAGCCGCCGTGCACCAGCAGGGTCTCGCCGGGGCGGAGGTGGGCGACCATGAAGACGTTCGACCAGACCGTGCAGACCACTTCGGGCAGGGCGGCGGCCTGCGTCAGGCTCACGCCCTCGGGCACCGGCAGCAGCTGGCCGGCCGGCACGACGGCCTTCTCGGCATAGCCGCCGCCCGCGAGCAGCGCGCACACCTCGTCGCCGACGGCCCAGCCGCCGACACCGGGACCGAGTTCCGCGATGCGGCCGGAACACTCCAGCCCGGGGTACGGGGAGGTACCGGGCGGCGGGTCGTAGAAGCCCTGTCGCTGCAGGATGTCGGCACGGTTGACGGCCCCGGCCACCACCTCGACCAGCACTTCGCCCTCGCCGGGCGTGGGGTCGGGGACCTCGTCCCACACCAGTGCCTCGGGCCCACCAGGTTCGGGAATCGTGATCGCATGCATGGGACGGACGGTACTCCTCGGCCCTCGCCTGCCGACCGCGTACTCCGTCGCCGGGTCGGAAGCCCCTCTCTCCCTCGGTCTTCGGCGGGCCCTCTCTCCCTCGGTCTTCGGCGGGCCCCCTCCCCTCGGTTCGGCGGCCCCCGGAAAAAGCCTGTGCGGCAGCGATGAGTTTGCGCGACCGTGAAGGTCTCCCCATGCGTAGTCCAAGAACACGGAAGGCCACTCGGAAGGAACCGACACATGAGCACGCGGACGACGTCCGGTCTCGCCATCGAGACCGCGGGCCTGGTGAAGACATTCGGTGAGACACGGGCCGTCGACGGCGTGGACCTCGCGGTTCCGGCCGGGACGGTCTACGGGGTCCTCGGCCCCAACGGCGCGGGTAAGACGACCACGGTGAAGATGCTCGCCACCCTGCTGCGACCGGACGGCGGTGAGGCGCACGTCTTCGGCCATGACGTCGTCCGCGAGGCCGACGAGGTACGCAGCCGGGTGAGCCTCACGGGGCAGTACGCCTCCGTGGACGAGGACCTCACCGGCACCGAGAACCTGGTCCTGCTGGGCCGGCTCCTCGGACACGGCAAGCACTCGGCGCGCGTGCGTGCCGCACAGCTCCTGGAGGCCTTCGGGCTGACGGACGCGGCCGCGAAGCAGGTCAAGAACTACTCCGGTGGCATGCGACGCCGTATCGACATCGCCGCCTCCATCCTCAACACTCCCGACCTGCTCTTCCTCGACGAGCCGACCACCGGCCTCGACCCGCGCAGCCGCAACCAGGTGTGGGACATCGTCCGCGCGGTCGTCGCCCAGGGCACCACCGTGCTGCTCACCACGCAGTACCTGGACGAGGCCGACCAACTGGCGTCCCGTATCGCCGTCATCGACCACGGCAAGGTCATCGCCGAGGGGACCAAGGGCGAGTTGAAGGCGTCCGTCGGCGCCGGCTCGGTGCATCTGCGGCTGCGGGACGCCGCACAGCGGCCGGAGGCCGAGCGTGTGCTGCGGCTGACCCTGGACGCGGACGTACAGCTGGAACCCGACCCGGTGGCACTCACGGCGCGTGTCGGCTCCGGAACGGCCGACGGACAGGGCGCGGCGGAGCAGGCCGCCCGCGCGCTCGGCGAACTGGCCCGCAGCGGCATCACCGTCGACAACTTCTCCCTGGGCCAGCCCAGCCTGGACGAGGTCTTCCTCGCCCTCACCGGACACGACACCCAAGAGACCAAGGACGACAAGGACGAGGTGGCGGCATGAGCACGGTGACGCAGACCGAGAACCAGGAACTCGCCCCCGTCAGCGCCGAGTCGCTCGCCGCGCTGCTGGTCTCCGGGGAGCGGCCGCCGCGGCCCAGCGCCTGGTCGGCCTCCATGACGTTCGGCTGGCGGGCGATCCTCAAGATCAAGCACGTGCCGGAGCAGCTCTTCGACGTCACCGCGTTCCCGATCATGATGGTGCTGATGTACACGTACCTGTTCGGGGGCGCCCTCGCCGGCTCCCCGAAGGAGTACATCCAGTTCCTGCTGCCGGGCATCCTGGTGATGTCGGTCGTGATGATCACGATGTACACCGGTGTCTCGGTGAACACCGACATCGAGAAGGGCGTCTTCGACCGCTTCCGGACGCTGCCCATCTGGCGGCCGTCGACCATGGTCGGCTACCTGCTGGGCGACGCCCTGCGCTACACGATCGCGTCCGTGGTGATGCTCACCGTCGGCATCATCCTCGGCTACCGGCCGGACGGCGGGGTCGGCGGTGTGCTCGCCGGGATCGCGCTGCTGGTGGCCTTCTCGTTCGCGTTCTCGTGGATCTGGACGATGTTCGGGCTGATGCTGCGCTCCGAGAAGTCCGTGATGGGCGTCAGCATGATGGTGATCTTCCCGCTCACCTTCCTGTCCAACGTCTTCGTCGACCCGAAGACCATGCCGGGCTGGCTCCAGGCCTTCGTCAACAACAGCCCGATCACCCATCTCTCCTCGGCCGTGCGCGGCCTCATGGCGGGCGACTGGCCCGCCGACGAGATCGCCTGGTCGCTGGGCTGGGCAGGGCTGTTCGTCGTGGTCTTCGGGCCGATCACGATGCGGCTCTACAACCGCAAGTAGTCGGACAGGCCGTCACAGGCCCCCGGGGCGGCTCAGACGGGCCTCATCCCCGGGGGCAGACGCCTCTCGTCGGGTGCGACCTGGCTGCCCGGGGTCGCCCGCACAATGGTGATGAGCCGGTCCGTCAACACCAGTCTCCCGACGTCCGGATCGTCGTATCCGAGCACCCGGTGCCCGCGTACGACGCTGATCACCAGGTCCTCCGTCTGCCGCGGGCTCTTGCCCACCTCGGCCTTTATGACGGGCCGTTCGACGATGTCCAGTCCGCTGCCCTGCTGGATCAGGTCCTCCAGGACCATGCCGGCGGCGGGGCTGAGCACGGACAGTCCGAGCAGCCGTCCGGCCGCGCTGGCGCTGGTGATGACCGCGTCGGCGCCGGACTGCTTCAGCAGCGGGGCGTTCTCCTCCTCACGCACCGCGGCCACGATCTTCGCGCCGTGATTGAGCTGCCGGGCCGTCAGCGTCACCAGGACGGCGGTGTCGTCCCGCTGGGTCGCGATGATGATCTTCCGTGCCTTGTGCACCTCGGCCCGCTTCAGCACCTCGCTGCGCGTCGCGTCGCCGGTGACCCCCGCATAGCCGTCGGCGACCGCCGCGTCGATCACCTTCGAGCTCGGGTCGACCACGACGACCTGGTCCTTGGGCAGGCCGGTCGCGCAGACGGTCTGGATGGCCGAACGCCCCTTCGTGCCGAAGCCGATGACGACAGTGTGGTCGCGCAAGGTGGACCTCCAGCGGGTCAGACGCCACTCCTCCCGAGTCCGTTCGGTGAGGACCTCAAGTGTGGTGCCGACCAGGATGATCAGGAACAGCACCCGCATGGGCGTGATGACGAAGATATTGGTGAGTCGGGCGGCGTCACTGACCGGGGTGATGTCGCCGTATCCGGTGGTGGAGAGACTGACGGTCGCGTAGTAGAAGGCGTCGAGGAGATCGACGGAACCGTCGGAGTTGTCGTTGTAGCCGCCGTTGTCGGCGTAGACGATCAAAGCCGCCAGCACCAGCAGCCCGAGCGCCAGCGTGACCCGCTTGGCGACCTGACGGAACGGATGCTCCACGATCTTCTTCGGGAGCCTCACCCGATAGGTCTCGACCCGTTCGTCGGCCCTGCGGGCGATCGCGTCCTGGCCCGGAAGTTTCACGTGAAACACACCTCGATACCGGCACTCGCCCAGGGCAGATCCAGCAGTTCCGTCTCCTGGCCCGCGCGCGCACCACCCGGCGGTACGACGGCGACGGCGTCGGCCGCCGCCATCCCTCGCAGCATGGCAGGACCGTGGTAGTGCAACGGCACGGCATGGTCACCGCGCAGCACCACGGGGATGAGCCGGGTGTCGTACGGATGCCCGTGCGCCGCCTCCTTCAGGGGCAGCGTGTACGACTCCGGGGCGGGGCGGACGGCGAGGGTGCGCAGCAGCGGCTCGGCCAGGGTGAGCAGGCCGGAGACCGCGGCCAGGGGGTTGCCGGGCAGGCCGACGAGGTGCTGGTCCTCCTTGATCCGCGCCAGCAGCATGGGGTGGCCGGGCCGCACCTTGACGCCGTCCACGAGAAGTTCGGCGCCGATGCGTTCGAGGATGGGGTGGACGTGGTCGACGGGCCCTGCCGCGGTGCCGCCCGTGGTGACGACGAGGTCGGCGTCGGAGCCGGTGAGGGCCTTGTGCAGGGCCTTGGCGTCGTCGCCGAGCCGGCGTACGGCGGTGACCTCGGCGCCCAGGGCACGCAGCCAGGGCGGCAGCATCGGGCCGAGCGCGTCCCGGATCAGCCCGTCGTGCGGAAGCCCTTCGGTCAGCAACTCGTCGCCGAGGACGAGGACTTCGACGCGCGGGCGGGGTACGACGGTGAGGGTGTCGTATCCGGCGGCCGCGGCGAGGCCGAGCACGGCCGGGGTCACCACGGTGCCCACGGCGAGCAGATGGTCACCGCGACGGCACTCCTGGCCGCGTGGGCGGATGTCCTGACCGGGCTGGACCTCCCGGGTGGCATGCAGACGCCCCTGGCTGTCCGAGCGTCCGTGCTCGGAGCGCAGCACGGCGTTGGTCTCCGGGGGGATGCGGGCGCCGGTGGCGATACGGACGGCCTCGCCGTCGGTGAGCGCCTCCGGCTCGCCGTGCCCGGCCAGCACGCCCTCGTCCCGCACGGCCCAGGGGCCTGGTCCCGCGACGGCCCAGCCGTCCATCGCCGAGGTGTCGAAGGAAGGCAGGTCGGTGAGGGCGGTGAGGGGGGCGGCCAGGGTGAGGCCGAGGGCTGCGTCGAGGGGCACCTGGACGGGAGCGCGGCGGGCTGCCCGGGTGCCGGCGCGGGCGGCCTGGGCGGCGATCTCACGGGCGCGGGGCCAGGGAGTCGCGTGGTGATGGCGGTGCTGGCCCGGCGAGCCGGGGGCGGGCGAGGCCGGGGCGGGCACTGGATCACCGGGGGTGTGGTGGCCGTTGCGTTCCTTCACCAGGGCGAGCACCTCCTCGACGTCGAAGTCCTCGGCGTCCCCCTCCGCCTGGATGCCACGGGCGGTCATCCGGCGTCCGGGCGGGCGTCGGACGTGGCCTCGGACTTCGCGGCGGCCGCTTCCTCGGCCCAGCGCAGGGCGAGGGCGGTGGCCTTGCGGGAGGCCTCGGCGACGGCTTCGGGGCCTCCCTGCGCGCCCGCGGCCCGGGCCGCGGCGTAGCCGACGAGGAAGGTGGTCAGCGGGGCTGCCGGCCGGGCCACGCCGTGGGCGGCGTCACGAGCGAGGTCCAGCAGGACCTTGGTGTCGACGTCGAGGTCGATACCCAGTTCGTCCTTGACTGCGGAAATCCATTCATCCAACACGTGCCCATGCTCCCTGATGCGTGCCCTGGCGGTGGCGATGTCGTCCCAGGTGTCGCAGTCGAAGGACGCGACGGGGTCGGGGACGCGGGTGAGGTCGAGGGCGCCGGTCAGCCGGCGCAGGGGGAGGCCGGTGAGGCCGTCGTGCCGCCGGCCGAGCGCGGCCAGTTCGCGGCGCAGCGCGGGCGCTCGGTAGGCGGCGACGAGGGGCTGGTCGCGGCCGTCGGCGTCGGTGAGCAGCGCGCCGTCGGCGCCGCCCGTGCGCAGGGCGGCCAGCAGCCGCCGTACCGTGCCCTCGTCGAGGAACGGCAGATCGGCGGAGAGGACCACGATCCGCTCCGCCCGGGTGTGCCGCAGCCCGGCGTCGAGCGCGGCGAGGGGACCGCCGCCGGGTGGGTCCTCGCGCGCCCAGGTGACCGGTCGCGCGGTGGAGCGGGGATCGGCGACGACGACCGTGGTGCCGGCGTCGGCGCAGGCGGTGAGCACCCGGTCGAGCAGCGCGCGCCCGCCCACGCGCAGCCCGGGTTTGTCCGCGCCGCCGAGCCGCCGCGCGGCACCGCCGGCGAGCACGACGGCGTCGTACGGGCCGTCGTGCACGGCCTCGGCGGCGCCCGGCGTGCGGGGCGGTTGGTACGCGGTCACCCCCCGAGTATGCGTGTCTCCGCGATCACAGGGAACGCGGTGGGGCGGCAGGAGGCCGTTTCGGCTCGCTCACCGGGAGCGCGATGCGAGCGGTTGCGGCCCCTGACGGCCCGCTCACAAGGTGCGCAGCAGCACCGCCGGCTGTTCCACGCAATCCGCCACGTACCTCAGGAAGCCGCCCGCGGTGCCGCCGTCGCAGACACGGTGGTCGAAGGTGAGCGACAGCTCGACGACCTGCCGGACGGCCAGCTCGCCCTCGTGGACCCAGGGCTTGGGGATGATGCGGCCGACGCCGAGCATCGCGGCCTCGGGGTGGTTGATGATCGGCGTGGAGCCGTCGACGCCGAACACGCCGTAGTTGTTCAACGTGAAGGTTCCGCCGGTGAGTTCCGCCGGTGTGAGGGTGCCCGCGCGTGCCGCCTCGGTCAGCCGGGCGAACTCGGCGGTCAGCGACTCCGCGTCCCGCGCGTGTGCGTCGCGCACGACCGGGACGACGAGGCCCCGCTCGGTCTGCGCGGCGAACCCGAGGTGCACATGGTCGAGCTGGACGACCTCCCGGGCCTCCATGTCGACCGTGGAGTTCAGCTCGGGGAACCGGGCCAGGGCGGCGGTGCAGATGCGGGCCAGCAGAGCGAGCAGGGAGATCTTCGGCCCACCGGCGGCGTTCATGGCCGTCCGCGCCCGCATCAGCTCGGTCGCGTCGGCGTCCACCCAGCAGGTCGCGTCGGGGATCTCCCGCCGGCTGCGCGACAGCTTGTCGGCGACGGCACCTCGGACGCCCTTGAGGGGGGTGCGGATGCCGGCCGGGCCGGTCTTGGCACGGGCGGGAGGAGCTGCCGCGGGAGTCACCGCGGATGCCGTTGCCGGGGCGGCCGTGGGTGCCGCCACGCGTCCCTGCGCGGAGGCGGCCCGCAGCGCGTACTCCACATCGGCCCGCAGGATCAGCCCGTCCGGTCCGGAACCGTGCAGCTCCCGCAGGTCCAGGCCGTTCTCACGGGCGAGGCGGCGGACGAGCGGGGAGATCACCGGCACCGGGCCCTCGTGGCCGCCGTTGTGAGGCGCGGCCGGCTTCGCGCCGACGGACGCGGCGGAGGGCCCGCGAACGGCCTGCTCCCGACGCTCCGGTGGCGCCGGCCGCACCCTGCGCCGCCGCGAGGGGGCCTCGGACGTGCCGTAGCCCACCAGGACGTTCCCGGAGCCCTCGGTCCTGCTGCCGGAGGCAGCCGGTTCCTCGGCCTGCCGCCCGCCGGCACCGCCGGAGTCCGGTGCACCCACCGCCACCGTGATCAGCGGCGCCCCGACGGGCAGTTCCGTGCCCTCGTCGCCGAAGCGGGCCGTGACCACCCCGCCGTAGGGGCAGGGAACCTCGACCATCGCCTTGGCCGTCTCGACCTCGACGACCGGCTGGTCCACGGCGACGACGTCACCGACCTCCACCAGCCAGCGGACGATCTCCGCCTCGGTGAGCCCCTCCCCGAGGTCGGGGAGCTTGAACTCCAGCACCTGTGCCATCAGCTCTCGGCCTCCCACTGCAGACGCCCCACGGCGTCCAGGATGCGGTCCACGCCGGGCAGGTGGTGACGCTCCAGCATCGGCGGCGGGTAGGGGATGTCGAACCCGGCCACACGCAGCACCGGTGCCTCCAGGTGGTGGAAGCAGCGCTCCGTGACCCTGGCCGCGATCTCCCCTCCCGGGCCGCCGAACCCGCCCGACTCGTGCACGACGACCGCCCGTCCGGTCCGCCGCACCGAGGCGCTGACCGTCTCGTCGTCGAACGGCACCAGCGAGCGCAGGTCGACGACCTCCAGATCCCACCCCTCCTCGCGCGCCGCCTCGGCGGCTTCGAGGCAGACGGGCACGGACGGTCCGTACGTGATGAGCGTGGCGCTCGTCCCCGAGCGCCGCACCACCGCGCGGCCGATCGGTTCAACGCTCTGCGGGTCCTCCGGGTTCCAGGTGTCCTTCGACCAGTACAGCCGCTTGGGCTCCAGGAAGACGACCGGGTCGTCGGAGGCGATGGCGGCACGCAGCAGTCCGTAGGCGTCGGAGACGGTCGCGGGCGTGACGACATGGAGCCCCGGAGTCGCCATGTAGTACGCCTCGGAGGAGTCGCTGTGGTGCTCGACACCGCCGATGCCGCCGCCGTAGGGGACACGCACGGTGATCGGGAGCGGCATCTTGCCGCGGGTGCGGTTGCGCATGCGCGCGACGTGCGAGATGAGCTGCTCGAACGCCGGGTAGGCGAACGCGTCGAACTGCATCTCCACCACAGGACGCAGCCCGCACATGGCCATGCCCACCGCCGTGCCCAGGATGCCCGCCTCGGCCAGCGGCGTGTCCGTGCAGCGGTGCTCGCCGAACTCCTTGGCCAGCCCGTCGGTGACCCGGAAGACTCCGCCGAGGGTGCCGACGTCCTCGCCCATGACATGGACGGTGGGGTCGGCCGCCATGGCGTCGCGCATCGCGCGCGTGAGGGCCTGCGCCATGGTGGCCGGCTTGACGGCGACGGTGGTCATCGGTGCGACCCTTCCGACTCGGCTTCGAGCTCCGCCCGCAACTGGGCCTGCTGTTCACGCAGTTGCGGCGTGGGCTCGGCGTACACGTGGGCGAACAGGTCCATCGGGTCGAGCGCCGGGTCCGCGTTCATCCGTTCGCGCAGATCCGCGGCCATCGTCTCGGCGGCGTCCCGCGCGGCCTGCGTCCCGGCCTCGTCGAGCAGGCCCCGGTCGGTCAGTTCGTGCTCGAGGAGCGCGATCGGGTCGTGTCCGCGCCAGGTCTCGACCTCGGAGTCGCCGCGGTAGCGGGTCGCGTCGTCGGCATTGGTGTGGGCGTCGATGCGGTAGGTGATCGCCTCGATCAGCGTCGGTCCGCCGCCCGCGCGGGCGTGCCGTACGGCGTCGCCGAGCACCTCGTGCACGGCGACCGCGTCGTTGCCGTCGACCAGCCGGCCGGGCATCCCGTAGCCCACGGCCTTGTGGGCCAGCGACGGCGCCGCGGTCTGCTTGGCGAGCGGCACGGAGATCGCGAAGCCGTTGTTCTGGACCAGGAAGACGACCGGGGCCTGCCACACGGCGGCGAAGTTCAGCGCCTCGTGGAAGTCGCCCTCGCTGGTGCCGCCGTCGCCGACCATGGCCAGCGCGACCACGTCGTCGCCCTTGATGCGGGCGGCGTGGGCGAGACCGACGGCGTGCGGCAACTGGGTGGCGAGCGGCGTGCACAGGGGGGCCACGCGGTGCTCGTGGGGGTCGTAGCCGGTGTGCCAGTCACCGCGCAGCAGGGTCAGCGCCTCCACGGGGTCCACGCCCCGGGCGACGGCTGCGAGGGTGTCGCGGTAGCTCGGGAAGAGCCAGTCGCGCTCCTCCAGGGCCAGCGCCGCGGCGACCTCACATGCCTCCTGGCCGGTGCTGGACGGGTAGACGGCGAGGCGGCCCTGCTTGGTCAGCGCGGTCGCCTGCGCGTTGTACCTCCGTCCGCGCACCAGCTCGGCGTACAGCCTGCGCAGCAGGTCCGGGTCGGCCTTGGCGGCGGCCTCGGTGCCGAGGACGCGGTAAGGCTCCGCGTCCGGCAGCAGCGGCACGGGGTCCATGCGGGGCTGCCAGGCGGGCGGCGGCGATGGCCGGTACGCGCCTCGCTGCTCCATGACCGTCATGACGGCACCTCCTCGTGGGAGCGGCTACGGGAGGCGCGACGGCAGTGACGCGCCTCACCTACCGATTGTTCGGTCGTCGGCACATTTTGGCTACAGGCCCCCTCAGGCTGTGGACAAACGGTTCTCCACAGCCTCCAATGAACGCAGTACGTCCACGGGAGGAAGGTGGGGGGACATGGCGCCTGAACAAATGGCCGACAGCCCGGGCGACGGCGCATCCGCGTCGCCGCCCCGTCCGCTCGACGCCATCGATCTGGACATCCTCCAGATGCTCCAGGCGGACGGCCGCGCGTCGATAAGGTCGGTCGCCGAGCGGGTGCATGTCTCGCGCGCCAACGCCTACGCCCGCATCAACCGCCTCATCGAGGACGGCGTCATCCGCGGTTTCGGGGCCCGCGTCAATCATGAACGCGCCGGTCAGGGAACGTCCGCCTACATCACCTTGAAGATCGTGCAGAACTCCTGGCGCACGGTGCGCGAGCAGCTCACCCAGCTCCCGGGCGCCTCGCACATCGCGCTGGTCGGGGGCGACTTCGATGTGCTGCTCCTGGTGCACACCTCCGACAACAGGGCGCTGCGCGAGTTGGTCCTGACCCGGCTGCAGGCGATCCCCGAGGTGCTCAGCACGCGCACGCTGCTGGTGTTCGAGGAGGAGGACCTGGAGCCGCAGGGCTGAGCGGGCGCCCCGGCCGTCAGCCGGCGGCCATCGCCATGGCCATCAGCATCAGGAGCAGCAGCGGAAGGACCGCGCACACGACACCGGCGCAGGCCGCCGTGGTCCGCAGCATCCGCGCCGACCGGCGGTGCGGCAGCGCCCAGGCGACCACGAGCAGGACGAGTCCCCCGTAGAGCAGCGCTTCGAGGGCGCCCGCGTAGCCGTCTGCGCCGTACACGCCGTACTCCCATGCCAGAAGCGGCAGCCCGAGCAGCGTCGCCGCGAAGGGCGCCTTCCACCACGCCGGGTCGGCGGCAAAGAGCCGCACATCGTTCTCGCTCATGCGTCACAGGTCATCGGACGGGGCGCCCGCGGGCATCGGGCCCCGTACTCAGCCGGCCACGCGCGCGTACTCAGGCGGCAGCGGGCCGAGCCGCGGCAACGGTCAGTCCTCCTGGCGCAGTCCCCCGAAGACCAGCCGCACCACGGTGTCGGCGACCTCGCGCTCGCTCACGCCGCGGCCGTCCGGCCGGTACCACTCCACGATCGAGTTGATCATCCCGAAGACGAGCCGGGTCGCCAGCCGCACCTCCACGTCGGCCCGCACCTCGCCGTCGGCGGCAGCGGCCTTCAGCAGTGCGGCGACCCGGTGGTCGAAGTCGCGGCGACGCTCCAGCGCCCACCGTTCGGTCTCGGTGTTGCCGCGCACCCGCAGCAGCAGCGTCACATAGGGCAGCTCGGTTATGAGCACCTCGACCATGCGCCGCACGACGTACTCCAGGCGGTCGGCGGCGTGCCCCTCGCGCGCGTGCTCCTCGTCGAGGATCCCGAAGAGCCCGTCGAGCGCCCGGCTGACGGCCCGGCGCAGCAGCTCCTCCTTGCCCGTGACGTGGTGGTAGATCGACGACTTGGAGATGCCGGCGGCCTTGGAGAGGTGCTCCATGGAGGTGCCGTCGTAGCCGCGCTCGTTGAAGACCCGCACGGCGACGGAGAGCAGCGTCTCGGGCGTGTACGTGTCGCGCTTGGCGGTGGTCATACGGTGCTGCCCTCCCGGGTCATGAGGTGCCGCCCTCGCGCTTGTCGGAGGCGTACGCGTGGCGGTACAGCGCGAGGGACGGCGCGTACCGCCCCGAGGGGTCGCGCAGGTGCAGGTCGTCGAGGAGGGCGTAGGCCCAGTTGCGGCCGAGCCTGCGGCTCCATTCGAAGGGGCCGAGCGGGTAGTTGACGCCGAGCCGCATCGCGGTGTCGACGTCCTCCTCGGTGGCCACGCCCTTGGCGACGGCGTCGTGCGCGAGGTCGACGATCCGGGCGACCGTGCGGGCGACGATCATGCCGGGGACGTCACCGATGACGCTGACGTCCTTGCCGAGCGCCTGGAAGAGCCCGGTGGCCTCGGCGAGGGTCTGCGACGAGGTGTCCTGGGAGGCGGACAGGGCGATCCGGGTGGCCCGGCGGTAGTCGAGGGCGAGGTCGAAGTACACGACGTCCCGGAACTCCACCGAGGTCTGCCCGTCGGCGAGCGCGAGTTGGCCGCCACCGGGCAGCACCAGGCGGGTGCCGTGGTCCTCTTCCTCCTCGCGGACCTGGATGCCCGCCTCGCGGATCAGCGTGAGCAGCTCGGAGGCGGGGCCGAGGTCGCCCTCGACGACGACGTAGGCGGGCGGCCGCTGCTTCTCCGCGGTGTGCGGCTCGTCGCGCTCGGCGGTCCCGCTCTCGGCGGCGTAGTCGTACCAGCCGCGCCCGCTCTTGCGGCCGAGCCGGCCGGACTCGACCAGGCGGCGCTGGGCGAGCGAGGGCGTGAAGCGCACGTCCTGGAAGAACGACTGCCACACCGAGTGCGTGACGGACTCGTTGACGTCCTGCCCGATGAGGTCGGTGAGCTCGAAGGCGCCCATCTTGAAGCCGCCGCACTCGCGCAGGACGGCGTCGATGGTGGCCGGGTCCGCCCCTTGCGCCTCGTAGACCGCGAAGGCCTCCGCGTAGAAGGGCCGGGCGATGCGGTTGACGATGAAGCCGGGGGTGTCGGCGCAGGCGACCGGCGTCTTGCCCCAGGCACGGGCCGTCTCGTACGCGCGCGTGGCCGACGTGACGTCGGTGGCGAACCCGGAGACGACCTCGACCAGCGGCAGCAGCGGGGCGGGGTTGAAGAAGTGCAGGCCGACGAAGCGGCCGGGGTTGGCGAGGGCGCCGCCGATGGCCGTGACGGACAGGGACGAGGTGTTGGTGGCGAGCAGGCAGTCCTCGCCGACGACGCCTTCCAGCTCGCGGAACAGGTCCTGCTTGACATCGAGGCGTTCCAGCACGGCCTCGACGACGAGGGCGCAGTCGGCGAGGTCGGCGAGCGACCCGGCGGGCCGCAGTCGCGCGCGGGCCGCGTCGCGCTCGGCGCCGGTGAGGCGGTCCTTCTCGACGAGCCGGTCCAGGCGCGCGCCGATCGCGTCGGCCGCGTCCTGGGCCCGCCCGGGTACGGCGTCGTACAGCCGTACGGGATGGCCGGCGACCAACGCGACCTGGGCGATGCCCTGGCCCATGGTGCCGGTGCCGACGACGGCCACGGGGCTGCTGAGGTCGAGTGCTGTCATGTGCGCGATCCTCCCGCACGGGGTTTTCCACAGATGCGGCGGACCCCCTTGAACCGACCGATCGTTCGGTTACTCTAGCTCTGACTGGCTGTTCCCGCCCATGTTTCTGCCCAGGCCAAGAGCTCGACGGCGAGCTCTGGAAACGAGGAGTTGGTCCCGCATGGCCACCGCCGAGATGACCACCCACGAGCTGATCGCCAAGCACCGGCCCACTCTCGACCAGGCGCTGGAAGCGATCCGCACGCGCGCCTACTGGTCTCCGCACCCGGAGCACCCCAAGGCCTACGGGGAGAACGGCAGCCTGGACGCGGCGGCGGGCAAGGCGGCCTTCGACGCCCTGCTCGGCAACCGCCTCGACCTCGGCCAGGCCGGCACCGACGACTGGGTGGGCGGCGAGGTCTCCCCGTACGGCATCGAGCTGGGCGTCGAGTACCCGCACGCCGACATCGACGTGCTGCTGCCCGCCATGAAGGCCGGTCAGCGCGCGTGGCGGGACGCGGGCGCTGAGATGCGCGCGGTGGTCTGTCTGGAGATCCTCAAGCGGATCAGCGACCGCACGCACGAGTTCGCCCACGCGGTCATGCACACCTCCGGCCAGGCCTTCATGATGGCGTTCCAGGCGGGCGGCCCACACGCGCAGGACCGCGGCCTGGAAGCGGTGGCGTACGCGTACGTGGAGCAGGTCCGCACCCCCGACACGGCCGAGTGGACCAAGCCGCAGGGCAAGCGCGACCCGCTCGCGCTGACCAAGCAGTTCACGCCGGTACCGCGCGGGATCGCCCTGGTCATCGGCTGCAACACCTTCCCGACCTGGAACGGCTACCCGGGCCTGTTCGCCTCCCTGGCCACCGGCAACGCGGTCCTGGTCAAGCCCCACCCGCGCGCGGTGCTGCCGCTCGCGCTCACCGTGCAGGTCGCCCGGCAGGTGCTCGCCGAGGCCGGTTTCGACCCGAACCTGATGGCGCTGGCCGCCGAGCGCCCGGGCGAGGGCATCGCCAAGACCCTGGCCACCCGCCCCGAGATCCGGATCATCGACTACACCGGCTCGACCACCTTCGGCGACTGGCTGGAGGCCAACGCCCGCCAGGCCCAGGTCTACACCGAGAAGGCCGGCGTCAACACGGTGATCGTCCACTCCACCGACGACTACAAGGGGATGCTGTCCAACCTGGCCTTCTCGCTGTCCCTGTACAGCGGCCAGATGTGCACCACCCCGCAGAACCTGCTCATCCCCCGCGACGGTATCCGCACCGAGCAGGGTCCGAAGACCTACGACGAGGTCGTCGCCGACCTCGCCCGCTCGGTCGACGGCCTGCTCGGCGACGACGCCCGCGCGAACGCCCTGCTGGGCGCGATCGTCAACCCGGACGTCAAGGCCCGCCTGGAGGCCGCGGCCGGCCTCGGCGAAGTCGCCCTCGCCTCGCGGGAGATCGGCAATCCGGAGTTCCCGGGCGCGGTGGTCCGTACGCCCGTGATGGTGAAGCTGGACGGCGCCAAGCCGGACGACGAGGCCGCGTACATGAGCGAGTGCTTCGGCCCTGTCTCCTTCGCCGTCGCGATCGACTCGGCGGCCGACGCGGTGGAGTTGCTGCGGCGCACGGTCCGCGAGAAGGGCGCGATGACGGTCGGCGCCTACACCACCGACGAGGAGGTCGAGCAGGCGATCCAGGAGGTGTGCCTGGAGGAGGCGGCCCAGCTGTCCTTGAACCTGACCGGTGGGGTGTACGTCAACCAGACGGCCGCGTTCTCCGACTTCCACGGGTCGGGCGGCAACCCGGCGGCCAACTCGGCGCTGTGCGACGGGGCGTTCGTCGCCAACCGGTTCCGGGTCGTCGAGGTGCGCCGGGAGGCCTAGAACGCCTTGCCGAGGCTCCAGTGGTACAGCGTCATGGCCACGCTCGTCGCCAGGTTGTAGCTGGAGACCTGCGGGCGCATCGGCAGCGACACCAAGTGGTCGGCACGCGCGCGTAGTTCGGCGGACAGGCCGCTGCGCTCCGACCCGAACGCGAGGACGGCGTCGTCCGGGAGCTTGACGGCCCGGATGTCGTCGCCCTCGGGGTCGAGCGCGTAGAGCGGCCCGGGCGGCAGCTCGGCCACGTCCAGCCGCTCGACGGCGGTCGCGAAGTGCAGGCCGGCCCCGCCGCGTACGACGGTCGGGTGCCAGGGGTCGAGGGTGCCGGTGGTGACGACGCCGGTCGCGCCGAAACCGGCGGCCAGGCGGATCACGGCGCCCGCGTTGCCGAGGTTGCGCGGGTTGTCGAGGACCACCACGGGGGCGGTGCGCGGGGCGTGCGCCAGCTTCTCCAGGTTGGCCGCGCGAGGCGGACGTACCGCCAGGGCGGCCACGGCGGTGGGGTGCGGCCGTGGAACGAGGGAGGTGTAGGTCGGCTCGGAGACCTCCGTCAGGAGCGCCTCCAGCGTCTGCCGTACGTCCGGCGCCAGTTCCTCGGCGAGGGCGAGCGTGCCGTCCCGGTCCACGGCGACCGCGAGCGGGACCTCGGCACCGAAGCGCAGGGCGTGCTTGAGGGCATGGAAGCCGTCGAGCAGGACAGCGGTCTCGGCGAGCCGGTGCCAGGAGGTCACGGTCATGCCGGGAAGCCTACGTGCGCGTGCTCGGGGTTCTCCGGCGTGTGCGGGTCGGGGAGCGCCCCCGGGGCGCCGCCGCGCCGGGCCAGCCGTGCGAGCCGTTCGCGCGCGTGTGCCGCCCCGACACCCAGGCGGCGCAGGAACGACGTCGGCAGGAACACCGCGTCCGCCGCGATCATCGCCAGCGAGAAGAACGGCAGTCCGAGGACGACCGCGATCACGGCGTGCTCCGTGATCATGGCTGCCAGCAGGACGTTCTTGACCCGCCGGTGGAACAGGGTGAACGGGAAGGCCACCTGCACGAGCACCGTGCCGTAGGTGATGAGCATCACCATGGTGCCGCTGGAGGACAGCAGCTCGGCGAGGGCCGGCCAGGGCGAGAAGTAGTCGAGGTGCAGCGGGTAGTAGACGGCGGTGCCGTCCTGCCAGCGGGAGCCCTGGATCTTGTACCAGCCGGCGGTGGCGTAGATCAGGCAGGCCTCGGCCATGATCACGAGCAGGGCCCCGTTGTGGACGACGTTGCCGATGACGTCGAGCAGGATGCGGGGCTGGTCGGTCCGCGCGCGGCGGCCCACGATCCACCACACGCCCAGGCCCAGCCAGACGGCCCACAGGATCACCGGCACGGTGGGGTCGCCGTCGAGCCGGCCCACGGCGGTCACCGCGACCAGCGCCAGCCCGAGGACGCTCCACAGCACCGGGCCGACCCGGTCCGGCGGGACGCGCTCGCCGCGCGCGCGTGCCGCCCGCGCGCGCCGCGCCCGGCGCTCGTCCAGCGACCACAACTGACCGCAGCGGGTGAACACGAGGTAGACGCACATCAGGTGCAGGACGTTGTCGCCGCCGTCGCCCATGAAGATGGACCGGTTCTGCAGCGAGAGCACACCGACCATGAACAGCACGGACATCGTGCGGGTGCGCCAGCCCAGCAGCAGCAGCACGCTGGTCAGGACGGCGAATGCGTAGACGGACTCGAACCAGGTCCCGTCGCTCGACCACACCAGGGCGGTGAAGGCACCGTTCGACCCGATCAGCTGCTGGGCCAGGTCGATGTTCCAGGGACCGTCGGGGCCGTACAGCTCGTGGCGGTGCGGGAACTCGCGCAGCAGGAACAGCAGCCAGGTCGCGGCGAAGCCGATGCGGATCACGGCCGTCTGGTACGGGCCGAGGGCGGCCTCGGTGACCCGGGCGATACCGGAGGAGATCACGAGGGTGAGGCGGTTCACCGTGCGCCCCCCTGGACGCCGTGCGCGCTCGCGGCCCCGGCCGCGTCGGCGCTCTCCTCCTTGTTGTCGACCCACCACCACGGCAGCACGCGATAGCTCGGCTTGTCCGAGACCCGCTCGTCGCTCCACTTCGGCGGGGGCACGTTGGTGGTGCGGGAGCGGAACTGGACGCGTTCGACGACGCCCCCGGCACCGGCCGCGTCCTCACGGTCCAGGCGCAGCTCCGCTATGCGTCGCAGATACGTCTCGGACAGCGCACCGCGCAGCCCCACCGGTCTGTTCTGGGCGTCGTGGGTGGCGACGAAGAAGTCCCAGGCGCGACGCAGCTCGTTCTGCTCGGTGTGGCTGGGCAGCAGATTGCCGTCGATGGCCCGGCCGTCCTGGGCGGACAGGTCGTACCAGCCGGTCGTGCGGGTGCCGTCGCCGCCGACGACCTCGGCGCGGACCTGCACCGAGATGTTCTGCTGCAACGGGTTGGGGGCGAACAGCTTCCAGTTCTGCTCGAACTCCGGGTATATCCAGTCGTCGATCGCCTTGCCGTGCTGCTTGGTGACCGTGTTCGGCGGAGCGACGTGCAGGAAGACCATGCCGGTGTGGACGCACACGGTGATCGCCACGACCGCGAGCGCGAGGGCGGCGCCGATCTGGTACCGCAGGGAGAGAGCGGCCACACCGGTACGGGCCGGCGGGGCGGACGCGGGCACGGCGGAGGAAGGGGCGTCCCGCGGTTCCTCTTCCGGGCCGCGGCAGGCGGCCGAGCCTGCGTCGTACGCGTCCATGCTGCCCCGTTCCCTGATTCCGGTTCGTCTGCCCTCAGCGCTCGCACGGGAACGGTACTCAGGCCCACCCGCCGGGCACACCCCCTGACGGGCCGCCGTTGTCCACACCTTACGGGGGTCATACGGGACCGTACGGGGGTCTTACGGGAGGTTACGGGGGGCCTACGCGGAGCATTCCCTTCTTCTAGAACCTGTTCTATCTTGACGCTCCGTCAGATCGCCGTGCGTGTGGAAGGGCAGGGACCGTGGACTTCACCTTCACCGAGGAGCAGCAGGCGGCGGCCGAGGCGGCGCGCGGGGTGTTCGCGGGCGTCGCGCCGGACGCGGTGCCCTCCCCCGCGCTCACGCCGGGTGCCGTGGCCGACGACTTCGACCGCCCGCTGTGGGGCAGGCTCGCGGACGCTGACCTGCTGAGCCTGCTGCTGGCCGAGGAGCACGGCGGGGCCGGACTGGACGCCATCGCCCTGTGCCTGGTGCTGCGCGAGTCGGCGAAGGTACTGGCCCGGGTGCCGCTGCTGGAGAGCAGCGCGGCGACGGCAGCCGTCCAGGCGTACGGCGGCCCGGAGCTGAAGGACGAACTGCTCGCGCCGGCGGGGCGCGGCGAGGTCGTGCTGACGGTCGCCGCGCACGGCCGCACCGGCCACGATCCGGCCGAGCAGGCGGTGACCGCTCGGCAGGAGGGTTCCGCCTGGGTGCTGGACGGGGTGCAGACCGCGGTTCCCTGGGCGTACGAGGCCGATCTCGTCGTCGTCCCGGCCCGTACGGCCGCCGACCGGAGCGTCCTCGCGCTGCTGCCGCCCGGCGCCGAGGGGGCCGCGCTCACCGAGCAGTTCTCCACGAGCGGAGAACGGCTGGGGGAGCTGCGGCTGGAGTCGGTGCGGGTGGCGGCGCGGTACGTCCTGGACGCCGAGGGCGCCTGGGAGTGGCTGCGGGAGCTGCTGACCACGGGGATCTGCGCGCTGACGCTCGGGCTGGGGGAGCGGGTGCTGGAGATGACTTCCGGGTACGCGAGCAAGCGGGAGCAGTTCGGGCATCCCATCGCCACGTTCCAGGCGGTCGCCGTGCAGTGCGCCGACCGCTACATCGACCTGCGCGCTATGGAGGCCGCGCTGTGGCAGGCCGCGTGGCGGATCGCTTCGGGGGCACCGGGGGCGCTGCCGGTCTCCGGGGATGTGGCCGTGGCCAAGATCTGGGCCTCGGAGGGCGTACGGCGGATCGTGCAGACCGCCCAGCATCTGCACGGCGGCTTCGGCGCCGACGTCGAGTATCCGCTGCACCGGTACCACGCCTGGGCCAAGCACCTGGAGCTGGCGCTCGGCCCGGCGGCGGCACATGAGGAGGCGCTGGGGGACCTGCTGGCGGCGCATCCCCTGGCCTGAGGGTCGCGGCCGAGGGCTCGGCGGAGCAGCTCAGAGCAACGGTTGCGCGAAACGGCTCAGAGCACGTAGCCCGGCCGGCCCTCGTCGGTCACCACGGGCCGCCCGACCGCCGCCCACACCTGCATGCCGCCGTCGACGTTCACGGCGTCGACGCCCTGCTGGACGAGGTACATCGCGGCCTGCGCCGAGCGGCCACCGGAGCGGCAGATCACATGGACGCGGCCGTCCTGCGGCGCGGCCTCGGTCAGCTCGCCGTAGCGGGCGACGAACTCGCTGATGGGAATGTGCAGGGCGCCTTCGGCGTGGCCCGCCTGCCATTCGTCGGCCTCACGGACGTCCAGAAGGAAGTCGTCGTCCTTGAGGTCCGTGACCTCGACCGTGGGAACACCTGATCCGAAATGCATGACTCCGACGCTACCGGACGGGTGCGGGGCAGCTGCGGTCTCCGGCGTGGGCACACCCGACGGCCGCCCGGCGAACGCATGCCCGGCCGAGGCCCGACCTGCCCCCGCGGCCGCGAACCGCGCACCGCCCCGCGGCGCATCCGGCGCAGCCGCTCCGGGCAGACCGGGCAGCGCCCCGCGGCGCATCCCCAGCAGCTCTCGGGACAAACCGCACACCACCCCGCAGCGCAAACCGAGCAGTTCCCCGCGGTGTAACGGCGCATCGTCCCGGCGGGACGGAACCGCGCAACGGTCGCGGCGGAACCACGCGTCGACAGGCCCCCCCCCCGGGGCCGCTCCCGCGCCCTAGCCGAGCAGCGCCGCCAGCTCCGCTTCCTTCTGCGCCACCTGGGCCAGCAGCTGGTCGGCGATCTCGTCGAGGAGGCGGTCGGGGTCCTCGGGGGCGAGGCGGAGCATCGCGCCGATCGCGCCCTCCTCCAGGTCCTTCGCGACGAGGGCGAGCATCTCCTTGCGCCGGGCGAGCCATTCGAGGCGGGCGTAGAGCTCCTCGGCGGGGGTCGGGCCCTGCTCCTTGGGCGCGGGACCCGCGGCCCACTCCTCCGCCAGCTCCCGCAGCAGCGCCTCGTCACCGCGGGCGTAGGCGGCGTTGACGCGGGTGATGAACTCCTCGCGCCGGGCCCGCTCGGCCTCTTCCTGGGCCAGATCGGGGTGGGCTTTGCGGGCCAGCTCGCGGTAGAGCTTGCGGGCCTCCTCGCTGGGGCGCACCCGCTGCGGGGGTTGCACCGGCTGATCCGTGAGCATCGCCGCGGCCTCCGGGAACAGTCCCTCGTCGTCCATCCAGCCGTGGAAGAGCTCCTCGACGCCCGGCATCGGCATCACCCGGGCGCGGGCCTCGTCGGCCTTGCGGATGTCCTCGGGGTCACCGGTGCGGGCGGCCGTGGCCTCGGCGATCCGGGCGTCCAGCTCGTCGAGGCGGGCGTACATCGGCCCGAGCTTCTGGTGGTGCAGCCGGGAGAAGTTCTCCACCTCGACTCGGAACGTCTCCACCGCGATCTCGTACTCGATCAACGCCTGCTCGGCGGCCCGCACGGCCCGCTCCAGCCGCTCCTCGGGCCGCGGTGCGCCGTCCTCGGCCGTCACCTTCGCCTCACCGTCCTGCTCGGTTCCACCGGCGGGCGCGTCGGCACCACTGCGGGTCTCCGCACCAGTGGGCTCGGCCTGGGACTGCTCAGCTTCCGGGGTCGTCACCCGACCAGCGTAGGCCACACCGTGCCCCGCCCTTCGTAGCCGATCCGACCACGACGTCCTGCCCGGACGGCACCGGCCTGCGCTCACCGGTCCCCGTCCCACCGAAGACATCGCAGCTCACCGGGCCCGGGCGACTCCTGCGACTGCCCGACCGCGCGACCGGCGACCGGCGACCGGCGACCAGGGAACCGGACGACCGGACGACCGGACGACTCCTGCGAATCGGTGTGGCCGGACGCATCCGGCGAGCAGTGCGGCCCGGGGCCCCGGCCGCACCTGCGCCCCTACATCTCACGCGACGGAGAGCCCCGCCGAGCCCCGCGCAGGGTCAGCCCTTCACACCCCATCAACCCCTCACACCCCCATCTCCGCCGCGACCCGCCCCGCCCGCACCGCTGCCACGAGGGCCCCGTGGTCCGCCTCCGTACGGTCGGCATAGGTGACGGCGAAGGTGGCGATCGCCTCGTCCAACTCCTCGTTCTTGCCGCAGTAGCCGGAGATCAGGCGGGGGTCGGCGCTGTGGGAGTGGGCGCGGGCGAGCAGGGCGCCGGTCATGCGGGCGTAGTCGTCTATCTGGTCGGCGGCCAGCGCGGCCGGGTCGACGCTGCCCTTGCGGTTGCGGAACTGGCGTACTTGGAAGGGCAGTCCGTCGACCGTCGTCCAGCCCAGCAGGTTGTCGCTGACGACCTGCATGCGCTTTTGGCCGAGGACCACGCGCCGCCCTTCGTGCTCCGGCTCCTGAGCCTCGAATCCGGCCGTGGACAGATGCGGGACGAGGGCCGAGGGGCGGGCCTCCTTCACCTGGAGGACCAGGGACTCGCCCCGGTGGTCCAGAAGCAGGACGACGTACGAGCGGGTGCCGACGCTGCCCGTGCCCACCACGCGGAACGCCACGTCGTGCACGGAGTGACGGGCCAGCAGGGGGAGGCGGTCCTCGGAGAGCGTGGTGAGGTACTCCTCCAGCGACGCCGCGACCACCGCGGCCTCCTCGTCCGGGACCCGGCGCAGTACCGGCGGGGCGTCGACGAACCGGCGTCCGCCGTCCTCGGTCGGCTCCGTCGACTTCGCCGCGAAGCGACCGCTGGTGTTGGCCCGTGCCTTCTCCGCGACCCGCTCCAGCGTGCCGAGCAGGTCATGGGCATCGGTGTGGGAGACCAGTTCCTCGTCCGCGATCGCGTTCCACGCGTCCAGCACGGGCAGCTTGGCCAGCAACCGCATCGTGCGCCGGTAGGCACCGGCCGCGTCGTGCGCCGCCTTGCGGCACGCGTCCTCGTCCGCGCCCGCCTCGCGGCCCGCGAGCACGAGGGAGGTGGCCAGCCGCTTGAGGTCCCACTCCCAGGGACCCTTCACCGTCTCGTCGAAGTCGTTCAGATCGATGACGAGGCCACCGCGCGCGTCACCGTACAGACCGAAGTTCGCCGCGTGGGCGTCGCCGCAGATCTGTGCGCGGATCCGGGTCATGGGGGTCCGGGCGAGGTCGTACGCCATGAGGCCCGCCGAACCGCGCAGGAAGGCGAAGGGCGTGGCCGCCATACGGCCGACCCTGATCGGCGTGAGTTCGGGGAGCCGGCCTACGTTGGACTCCTCGACGGCGGCCACGACGTCGGGGCGGTCGGCGTCGAGGGCGAGGACCGCGTGCTCGGCGCGCGGGAGCCGCTCACGCAGAGCCTTGCCGTCCTCCTTGGGCGACCCGCCGCCGGGCCACTTCGCGAAACCGCCCACGTGGGGCAGCCGGCCCGCCACTGTCTTCGACCCGTCCTGTCCACCTGCCTGGGCCATCACCGACCGCCTCCCCCGCTCGCTCACACATGAACATCAACACGAACATCAACTCGTGCCGACGTTACAGCCGGTGGCCGAAACTCGTCAGACCCTGTGGACAACTCCGCGGATGTGGAAAACCGGAGCGATAGGCCGATCAGCCGATAGGCCCGGGATGAGGCCGATGTAGCCGGTGATCAGGTCGGTCCTCATCGGCGCGCCAACCCGCGCACCTCAACACCCCTCACGCCGCTCCCCGTCCGCCAGGTACGTCTTGGCCCACTGGCCCAACTCGGTCAACGCGGGCTCCAGCGCGGCCCCCGCCTCGGTCAGCCGGTACACCACCCGCAGCGGCGGTCCCTCGTACACCTCGCGCACCACCAGCCCCGCGGCGGAGAGCTCGGTGAGCCGGTCGGAGAGCATGCGCTCGCTGATCCCGGGGATCGCGCGGCGCAGGGCGACGAAGTACGCGGGCCCTGCGGTGAGCACGGACACGATGGGGCCCGTCCAGCGCTTTCCGAGCAGCTGGAAGACGCGGTTGATGCCCTCGTCGACCCGCTGGCACGCCCCTAGGTCGTGACTCCGCTCACCCGCCATGCCCTCAGCGTACTGCCTTCCCGTTGGGGGGTGAAAAAAAGTAAGTGACTGTGTTATTCATAGTCGAGTACGAACTTTCAGTCCCTGCGGTTCCTGCGGGCGAAAGCCCGTTCCGCTCCCTCCTCTTCCGGAGACAGCCATGGCCACGCTCCTGCACATCGACTCCTCGGTCTTCACCGGCGACGCCTCCTCCTCCCGGGCCGTCACCGACGCCTTCCGACGCACCTGGCAGGAACAGCACCCCGAGGGCACGGTGATCCACCGCGATCTCGCCACGGATCCCGTGCCGCACATCACCGCACACGCCCACACGGCCGGGTTCTCCGATCCGGCCACCCACAGCCCCGAGCAGGCGGCCGCCTTCGCGGAGCGCCTGAAGCTGATCGAGGAACTTGAGCGCGCGGACGCCGTGCTGATCGGCGCCCCGATGTACAACCTGACGATCCCGTCGACACTGAAGGCGTGGCTGGACAACGTGGTCCTGTTCGGCCGTACGGCGGGCGACGCCCAGTCGGTCAAGGGCACCCCGGTCACCGTCGTCGCCAGCCGCGGCGGCGCGTACGGTCCCGGCACCCTGCGTGCGGGTTACGAGTACGTGCAGAACTACCTGTCGGCCGTCCTCGGGGACTTCCTCGGCACCGACCTCGACTTCATCGTTCCGGAGCTCACGATGGCCCCGGCGAACCCGCAGATGGCCGACCTGGTCCCGCTCTTCGAGGCCTCCCGCGAACGGGCCCTGGGCGAGGCCGCCGCGAAGGCGAAGCAGCTGGCGCAGCGGCTCGCGGCCTGACACCGCCGCGGCTCGGCGTCTCGCCGCGCAGCCCAGCCCGGCCAGCACGTCCAGGCGCACGCCACGGGCCCGGCGGGACGCACCAGTCCGGCGGCACGCACTGGTCGGCGGGACGCACCGGTCCGGCTGGACGCACCGGTCCGGCTGGGCCGCAGGGCCTGTGGTCCAGCCGGGCGCGGGGACAGCACCGCGGGGCCGGGTCCGGACCCCGGTGGCGAGGCACCGACCCGGCACCGAGGGGCCTGCGAGGCGACCGCGGAGACGCCACCGGCACAATCAGCGCATGCATCTGCTCTCGGTCGTCCTCGTCGCCCTCATGGCGCTGCTGCACGCCTACATCCTGGTCCTGGAAATGTTCCTGTGGCAGCGCGGCCCGGGCCGCCGCTTCTCCGGCTTCGACGCCGAGATGGCCCGTTCGACCGCGGCACTGGCCGCCAACCAGGGCCTCTACAACGGCTTCCTGGCCGCGGGCCTGGTCTGGGGTCTGATCGCCGACGACCCGACGGGTCACGACGTCCAGATCTTCTTCCTGTCCTGCATCGTCGTCGCGGGTGTCTACGGCGCCGCCACCGCCAACCGCCGCATCCTCTTCGCCCAGGCCCTGCCCGCCGCCGTGACCCTCGCCGCGGTCGTCGCGGCGGGCTGAACTCCCGCCGCCGGCCCCGCCCGTGAGACGGGTCACAAGCCGGGCGGGGCGCCACCTCCGACCGGCCGGTCGGGCACCTCACAGCAACCAGCACATACCGCGACCGGTGATCAGCGACCGGCGATCAGCAATCAGCGACCTCGAACGCCCCCCACCCCCACCGCCGACCGGCAAAGGGGGATCGTTTGCTTTCCGTGACGAGACCTCCGTACCTGGGCCCGTCGTGACGACGAGGGACCGATCCCGGCACCCCGGGAATGCCGGCCGTTCCCCCTTCTCATCAGGGAAAACGAACTCAGCATCGCCGCCACGAACAACTTCTACGGCACACGTCACAGTCGGAAAGGGTTCTCTCCCGAGAGGGGCGAAAACTACCTTGTGCTGCTGATCAGCTTTTTCTTCCCGTATGTGAAAGAGGCTTCGCGATGGGGCGTCCCGAACGGCCGGTCGACCCGGCGGCCGGTCCGGTGCAGCGACTCGCCCACGATCTTCGGGAGCTGCGCCGCTCGGCGGGTGGCGTGTCGTACCGGGCCATGGCGAAGCAGGCCGGCTTCTCGGTGACGACCCTGGCGAAAGCCGCGAGCGGCGAGCGACTGCCGTCGTTGGCCGTCCTCCAGGCGTACGTCCAGGCATGCGGTGCCGACCCCGTCCCGTGGGAGGCGCGGTGGGCGCAGGCCGCGGCGCTGGCCGGGGAGGAGAAGCAGGAGGATGCCGACGCCGCACCGCCCTACCGCGGCCTCGCGCGTTTCGAGCCGGACGACCGTGAGCTGTTCTTCGGCCGGGACCGACTGATCGACGAACTGAGCGAACTGAGCGAACTGGGAAGCGGGTCCCCCTTCGCCGTGGTGTTCGGGGCGTCCGGCAGCGGCAAATCCTCCCTGCTGCGAGCCGGTCTGATTCCCCTGCTGCGGGAGAAGATCGCGCAGCAGGGGCGTACGGCCGTCCTTCGGATCCTCACTCCGGGAGCCCGGCCCGCCACCACCTACGGACATCTGCTGACGCCGAAGGCCGACGATCCGGAGAGCTGGGTGGTGGTGGATCAGTTCGAGGAGGTCTTCACCCTCTGCCGCGAGCGCGCCGAACGGGACCGCTTCCTCGACCTTCTCCTCGCGGCGCGCGACCCGGGAAGCCGGCTGCGCGTGATCGTCGCCGTCCGGTCGGACTTCTATGCGCGGTGCGCCGAGCACCCGCGGCTGGCGGAGGCGCTGCACCGGAGCGGGCTGCTGGTCAGGGCCATGACCGCGGACGAACTGCGCGAGGCGGTGGTCCGACCCGCGCAGGCGGCCGGGCTCATCGTGGAGCGGACCCTGACCGCGCGGATCGTCGAGGACGTGCTCGACGAGCCCGGCGGACTGCCGATGCTGTCCCACGCCCTGTTGGAGACCTGGCGGCGGCGCAAGGGACGGATGCTGACCCTGGCCGCGTACGAAGCGGCCGGCGGGGTGCGCGGCGCGATCGCGGCCAGCGCCGAGGAGGCGTACGGGGAGCTCTCACCGGCGCAGGCGCACGCCGCCCGGCAACTGCTCCTGCGGATGGTCGAGCCCGGCCAGGGCAACGCCGACACCCGCCGCCCGCTCAGCTGGGAGGAAATGGCCGGGTGGGAGGACCCCGACGTGCGAGCCGTCGCCGGGCGGCTGACCCGCGCCCGGCTGCTGACCACCGACGACGACGGAGTGCAGCTGGCCCACGAGGCGCTCATCACCTGCTGGCCGCGGCTGCGCGAATGGATCGACGCCGACCGGGAGCGGCTGCGCCACCACCGGCAGCTGACCGAGGCCGCCCGCACCTGGCTGGAGCACGACCGCGACCCGGGCACGCTCTACCGGGGCACCCGCCTGGCGCGGGCCGAGGAACTGTTCGCGGGCGACGACCGCGGCTACGACGGTCTGACGTCCGAGGAGACGGCCTTCCTGGTCGCCGCGGCGGAGCAGCGGGCCACGGAGGAGCGGGCCGCCGCCCGGGCCCGGCGCCGGAGCCGCACGCTCACGGCCTCGCTCTGCACCGTGCTGGCGGTGGCCCTGGTCATCGGCCTGGCCGCGGTGCGACTGCGGCAGGACAGCGAGAAGCAGATCACCGACACGGCGGCCCGCCGGGTGGCCGCGGTCGCCGAAGCGCTGCGTACCACGGACCCGCGCACCGCGATGCTGCTCGGCGTCGCCGCCTGGCGCATATCCCCGCTGCCGGAGTCACGCCGAGCCCTGCTGGGTGCGCTGGCCCAGCGCGAACTGGGCACCTTCACCGACCCGACGCCCGGTGACGAACCGACGCGCATCCTCGACACCTCCGGGCGCACCCTGCTCAGCGTCGGCGGCAGCACGTGGCGAACATGGGATGTGGGCACCCACCGCCGTATCGCCTCGGGGTCGGTACCCCGCGGTGCGGTACTCGACGCGGATCCGGACGGCCGGGTGCTCGTCGTCCGGACCGACCGGCAGACCCAGCGGCTGTGGGACACCCGGACGAAGCGCTGGATCGGGGACCCCCTGCCGTTCACGGACACCGTGAGCTTCGGGGCGAATGGCCGCAGTTACCTGGTGAAGAGCATGTTCGACGACCGGGCTCGGCTCCACTCCGTCACCGACGGCCATCTGGTCTTCCGGACCCCGTCGGCCGGCAGCGGGGAGCTCACCCACGTGGCGGCCGACGACGACCGGCTGCTGGCCGTCTGCCCGCGCGGCGGTGCCCCGCAGGTCTGGGACACCTCCGCGCGCAGGGTCCGCTCCGGTGCCTGGACGAGCGCTCGCGGCGTCTGTGATGGTGACCGCACCTTCCTCGGCCTCACCGGCGGCCGGCTCCTCACCCTCACCGGGGACCGGGTGCGTGTATGGGACACCACGTCGGGACGAGAGCTCGCCGATGTCACCCACCCGGGCGCCCTCGGCGCCGTCGTGAGCGCCGACGGCTCGTTCCTGGCGACCGGCGGCGGCCAGGAGATCAGGGTGTGGCGTCTGCCCGAGCGCGGCGCCCCCGTTTTCCGGCACTCCCTGGACAACGAGTCGCTCTCCGGTCTCGCCTGGGACTCCTCGCGGCCGCTGCTGCGGTACCTCGAAGGGGGTACGGTCCACACCCTCGACCTCACCACGACGCTCACCCGCGCCTGGCGCACGCGTCCGCTCGCCGGGGTCCGGCTCAGCCCCGACGGCAGGACGCTCGCCACCGCCGAACGTGTCGGTGACCGCTACGTCTTCCAGCTGCGGAACACGCGCGACGGCCGTCTGCTGCGCACCCTGCCTACCCCGTCCCGTCGCGTCTCGCGCACCGGCATACCGACGGTTCCCTCGGACGGCACCGAGCCGTTGCTGTCCTTCAGCCCTGACGGCGGCATGTTCGCGTACGGAGTCTCCGTCCCCGGCTGGGACACGGTGCCTCAGCGTCTGACCGTGTGGGACGTGGCCGCCGGACACGCGAAGACCACTGTGGACCTGTCGACGCCGTCCGCCATGCCGGCGGACGCGATCGCCCTGGGACCGGGCGGCCGTACGCTCCTCACCGCACGTCTGACCGACGACGGCATCGTCAACGAGACCTGGGACACCACGCGGCGGCGGAGGACGGCCGTCCTCCCCGGCCCGGCCGGGAATCATCTGGCCGTCAGCCGAGACGGCAAGCTCCTCGTGACCGACAACCGCGTCGTGCGAGCGGGCCGGTCCCACGCCCATGACCTCGTCCAGCACGACGGCATCGGAGCCATCGCCTTCGCTCCCGACGGCTCCGGCCTCGCGGCGGGCGACTGGACAGGGCGGGTGGCCATCTGGGACGGCGACCTCCGGCACCGGGCGGGCATCCTGAGGAACGTCTTCCTGGCGCCCGTCGATCCGTCCTCCGACTCAGCCGAGGCGATCAGGGCTCTCGCGTTCAGTCCGGACGGCAGCACACTCGCCGTGGGCGGCGACGCGGGCACCGTCCAACTCTGGGACATCGCCACCCAGCAGCCTCTCGGCCCTCCCCTGCCCACCCCCGGCGGGAGCATCGACACCCTCGCCTTCAGCCCGGACAGCACCACGCTGTACGCGGGCGGCGCGCACGTCCCGCTCCAGCGGTACGTCGTGGATCCTGACCGAGCCGTGTCCCTCGTCTGCTCCCGCGCCGGGAACGCGGAGCTGACCCGGGCACAGTGGCGCACCTACGTTCCGGACCGGCCGTACCGGCGGGTCTGCCCCTGACCGGTGCGCCTGTGCACCAGTCCGCCCCCGCGCCCTGGGTAGAGACGTAAAGCGACGAAACTCCAACACCGGGACAATCAAGGCGGGACGCGATCCTCCGGAGTTGTATGCGGCGGCACAGGGGGCCTGCCAAACAACCTCCCGGCTGTGAGCGTCGGTCGTGACATCGCCGCACGTCGAACAACCGGAGCACACCATGCCCACCAGCGTCCTCTTCGTGGTCGCCTTGTCCGTCCTCCTCGGACTACTGGTGATCATGCTGGGGTCCGGGGACACCGGCACGTCCGCCTCGACGGCGGCGGACGATGCGCCGAGCGACACCGAGACCGTCGCCGGCGGGGAACCCATCGGCTTCCCCCAGGTCCACTGGAACATCAACCGCGGTTCGGGCGCCTACCTGACCATGCTCGACCAGCTGCGCGATCTCGCCGCGACCTCGGCGGACCGCCGCGTCGCACCCAGCGTCGACACCGGGGGGACCGCCGCCGCCACCGACACCGCGCCAACCCGGGCCTTCGCCGACATCGTGATCAGCAGCGACAACCACACCCCGACGGTGCATGCGGTCGTACGGCTCGGCGACTTCCACGTCGTGCGGTTCTTCTCCAGCGACACCCCGCACGATTTCGTTCTGAACCTCACCTCCGACATCCCCCACGACGAGGACGCCACCCACGACGACTGGTTCCTCGGCAAGGCGGGCTACGACACCCTCACCCGCATCGCGAACCAGCCACTGCGCGCTGTGGATCTGAGCGATTTCAGCCTTCAGGACAGCCTCAGGGCCCTCGGCCTCCGCGGCACCGACCGCACCGCCCAGGCGCGCGGCATGCTCCGCTGCATCATCGCCATCACCGAGGCCGCCCGGTCCCGCCCCATCGGCGACCGCATCGCGTACGGCATGGACAACGGGTCCGACGTCCTCGTCACCGCACAGCAGGTCGGCCTGCCGCGCGACTAGACGGGCACCAGCCGTGCCCTTACCGGCCGCCCGAACCGCACCGACCCACCACGAGCCGCCCCGGCGGGACACTCCCCCCCTGTCCCGCCGGGGCTTCTTCCTACCCACAGACGGGGTCCCGCCGTATCCGCGTCGTATCCGCGTCATGCGCGTCATCGCGTCATCGCGTCATGCGCGTCATCGCGTCATGCGCGTCATCCGAAGCCACTCCCACCCGTGAGATAGCTCACGCTCCGGGGCCTGTTGAGCGACTCTGACCAGGCTGTGGAATGCCTCACAGCAACCAGCACAACGAGAAACGGGCCCCTGCGGTGACTTCCGTCACCTGCAGAGACCCGTTCCATCGGTTCTCTCTGTGCGCGAGGGGGGAGTTGAACCCCCACGCCCTTGCGGGCACTGGAACCTGAATCCAGCGCGTCTGCCTATTCCGCCACCCGCGCATTGGGTGTGTCCTCCGGCCCCTCGCCCCTTGGGGCTTGGCGCCTTCCGACACCCAGAACATTAGCACGCCGTCCAGGGTGGGTTCACATCCCTTATCGGCGGGCAGACGCCCCCCGCGACCGCCCACCAGCGCGGTCGGCACCGGTGTGCGAGCACGGGTCCGCCGACGGCCACCGGCGTTCGTATCGACGACGACCTGTTCACGTATCAACCTCGTACCGGTACCCCTCGTCTCCCCAGGAGCAGGTCGGGCTCCACAGTCAGGTGCGGGACACTGGTCTTCGGCCGCCTCTACGATCCATGGCAAGACTGTGTCCCCGAGGAGTTCGAACGGGAGCTCCGAAGGGAACTTCGTGGGCGTCGACACCCGTCGACCGTGCCGACAGGGGGAACCAGCCGATTTACCGGCGCGTGGATACGATCAGTAAGCAGTACCAGGTAAGGCAGTACCCGCCAGGCGGGATGCAGGACGTAGGCAACGACGGAGGAGGTGCCCCATGGGAGTCCTGAAGAAGTTCGAGCAGCGTCTCGAAGGTCTGGTCAACGGCACCTTCGCCAAGGTGTTCAAGTCCGAGGTCCAGCCCGTGGAGATCGCGGGAGCGCTCCAGCGCGAGTGCGACAACAACGCGACCATCTGGAACCGCGACCGCACGGTCGTCCCCAACGACTTCATCGTGGAGCTCAGCGCGCCGGACTTCGAGCGCCTGAGCCCCTACTCCGGCCAGCTCGGCGACGAGCTCGCCGGCATGGTCCGCGACTACGCCAAGCAGCAGCGCTACACCTTCATGGGCCCGATCAAGGTCAACCTGGAGAAGGCCGACGACCTCGACACCGGCCTGTACCGCGTGCGCAGCCGTACGCTCGCCGGCTCCACCGACCAGCAGGCCGGCGGCCGGCAGGCGCCCGCGCCCGCCGCCCCGGCCGGACGGCCCGGCGGCCCCCAGCGCCCCGGCGCCCCGGGCGGCTACGGCTACCCGCCGGCCGCCGCACCCGCGGGAGCCCCGCCCATGCCGGCCGCGCCGCCCCCCGGCGGCCGCCCCGGCGGTTACGGCTACCCGCAACCCGCGGGCGGCCAGCGTCCCGCCGCCCCCGCGGCCGGCGGACGCACCCGCTACTGGATCGAGATCAACGGCACCCGCCACCAGATCTCCCGCGCGACACTCGTGCTGGGCCGCAGCACCGAGGCCGACGTGCGGATCGACGACCCCGGCGTCTCCCGCCGGCACTGCGAGATCCGGACCGGAACGCCCTCGACGATCCAGGATCTCGGCTCCACCAACGGCATCGTGGTGGACGGGCAGCACACCACCCGCGCTACGCTCCGCGACGGCTCGCGGATCGTCGTGGGCAGCACCACCGTTATCTATAGGCAAGCCGAAGGGTGAAGCGGGGGCAATGTCAGAGCTGACCCTCACGGTCATGCGGCTGGGTTTCCTGGCCGTCCTGTGGCTGTTCGTGATCGTGGCCGTGCAGGTCATCCGCAGCGACCTGTTCGGTACGCGCGTCACTCAGCGCGGCTCGCGCCGCGAGTCCGCCCGGCCGCAGCAGGCCGCCCGGCAAGCGGCCCCGCCGCAGCAGCGCGGCCAGCAGAGCGGCGGCCGGCAGCGCCGTAACGCACCCTCCAAGCTGGTTGTGACCGAGGGCACCCTCTCCGGCACCACCGTCGCGCTCCAGTCCCAGACCATCACCCTGGGCCGGGCGCACGACAGCACGATCGTGCTGGACGACGACTACGCCTCCAGCCGGCATGCCAGGATCTACCCGGACCGCGACGGCCAGTGGATCGTCGAGGACCTGGGCTCCACCAACGGCACGTACCTCGACCGAACGCGGCTGACGACCCCGACACCGATTCCGCTGGGCGCGCCGATCCGCATCGGCAAGACCGTCATCGAGCTGCGGAAGTAGTGCTACATCATGAATAGGCGCGAGCGGAGCGAGCACGCAGCGGTGGCCCACACCACGGGCCCCGGCGCGCTCCCGACCGGAGGGTGGGCACCGTGCGGATGTACCCGGAGCCGACAGGCGAGGTGCGCATGAGTCTGTCACTGCGCTTCGCCGCCGGATCGCACAAAGGCATGATCCGCGAGGGCAACGAGGACTCCGGATACGCCGGACCCCGCCTGCTCGCCATCGCCGACGGCATGGGCGGCGCGGCCGCGGGCGAGGTCGCCTCCTCCGAGGCGATCTCCACCATCGTCGCCCTCGACGACGACATCCCCGGCTCCGACGTCCTCACGTCCCTCGGCACGGCCGTGCAGCGCGCCAACGACCAGCTGCGCGCCATGGTCGAGGACGACCCCCAGCTGGAGGGCATGGGCACCACGCTCACCGCCCTGCTGTGGACCGGTCAGCGACTCGGCCTCGTCCACGTCGGCGACTCCCGCGCCTACCTGCTGCGCGACGGCGTCCTCACGCAGATCACGCAGGACCACACCTGGGTGCAGCGCCTCGTCGACGAAGGCCGCATCACCGAGGAGGAAGCCACCACCCACCCGCAGCGCTCCCTGCTGATGCGCGCGCTGGGCAGCGGCGACCACGTCGAACCCGACCTGTCCATCCGCGAGGTCCGCGCCGGCGACCGGTACCTGATCTGCTCCGACGGCCTGTCCGGAGTGGTGTCCCACCAGACGCTGGAGGACACCCTCGCCAGCTACCAGGGCCCCCAGGAGACCGTGCAGCAGCTGATCGAGCTCGCGTTGCGCGGCGGCGGCCCCGACAACATCACGGTCATCGTCGCCGATGTCCTCGACCTCGACACGGGCGACACCCTCGCCGGACAGCTGCACGACACCCCGGTCGTGGTCGGCGCCGTCGCCGAGAACCAGAACCACCTGCACGACAACGGCATCATGCAGACCCCGGCCGGCCGTGCCTCCGGTCTCGGCCGCCAGATGCCCGGACAGGGCGGCGCGGGCGGCGAGTTCGGCCCGCCCGGCTCCGGCGACACCACCGGTTACATCCCGGCCGGCAGTTTCGGCGACTACACCGACGACGACTTCGTCAAGCCCGGCACGGGCCGCAAGTGGCTGAAGAGATCCTTCTACACAGCCCTCGCGCTCGCCGTCATCGGCGGCGGCCTGTACGGCGGCTGGCGCTGGACGCAGACCCAGTACTACGTCGGCGCCAACGAAGAACACGTCGCCCTGTACCGCGGGATCAGCCAGGACCTGGCCTGGGTCTCGTTGTCCGAGGTGGAGAAGGACCACCCCGAGATCGAACTCAAGTACCTGCCGCCCTACCAGCAGAAGCTGGTCAAGGAGACCATCGCCGAAGGCGGCCTCAAGGACGCCCAGGCGAAGATCGACGAGCTCGCCCTGCAGGCGTCCGCCTGCAAGAAGCGCTCCGAGCAGCAGGCCGCGCAGAGCGACAAGAACTCCCGCACGGGCGAGGGCGAGGCCGGAGGCACCACGGGAACCACCCGTACCTCCCTCACGTCCAAGGCGACACCGACCCCATCGGCCACCAAGTCCCCGACCCCGCCCTCCTCCTCCACCTCCCCGACACCGACCGCGACGCCAAGCCCCGGACCCACTCTCTCGGAGGAAGAGCAGAAGGTCGTCACGAACTGCGGCACGCAGTAGGCAAGCCGTGAGAGGCCCCGTCACACGATGAGCAGTACTACGAACTCGCCGACGCACCACACGTCCACGATCGGCGCGATCGGCGCGCCGAGTCGGCGCAACACCGAGCTCGCGCTGCTGGTGTTCGCGGTTGTCATCCCGGTCTTCGCCTACGCCAACGTGGGCCTGGCCATCAACGACGAGGTGCCCGCCGGGCTGCTCAGCTACGGCCTGGGCCTCGGCCTGCTGGCCGGCGTCGGCCATCTCGTGGTACGGAAGTTCGCGCCGTACGCGGACCCGCTGATGCTGCCGTTGGCGACGCTGCTCAACGGGCTGGGACTGGTGGCGATCTGGCGGCTGGACCAGTCAAAGCTGCTGCAGCAGATCGGACAGGGCGGATCCGCCGCGCCTCGTCAGCTGATGTACACGGCGATGGGCATCGCACTGTTCGTCGCGGTGCTGATCTTCCTCAAGGATCACCGCGTCCTGCAGCGCTACACCTACATCTCCATGGTCGGCGCCCTGTTCCTGCTGCTGCTGCCCCTTGTGCCAGGCCTCGGCAAGAACCTCTACGGCGCCAAGATCTGGATCTCGGTCGCCGGATTCTCCATCCAGCCCGGCGAGTTCGCGAAGATCGTCCTCGCGGTCTTCTTCGCCGGCTACCTGATGGTCAAGCGTGACGCGCTGGCGCTGGCCAGCCGCCGCTTCATGGGCCTGTACCTGCCGCGCGGCCGGGACCTCGGACCGATCATCGTGGTCTGGGTTATCTCGATCCTCATCCTGGTCTTCGAAACCGACCTCGGTACGTCACTGCTGTTCTTCGGCATGTTCGTGATCATGCTGTACGTCGCCACCGAGCGGACCAGCTGGATCGTGTTCGGTCTGCTGATGTCCGCGGTCGGCGCGGTCGGTGTGGCCAGCTTCGAGACGCACATCCAGCAGCGTGTGGACGCCTGGCTCGACCCGATGCGCGAGTACACGCTCTCCCGCCAGGGCATCGGCGGTCACTCCGAGCAGGCCATGCAGGCCCTGTGGGCCTTCGGCTCCGGCGGCACCCTCGGCACCGGCTGGGGCCAGGGCCACTCCGAGCTCATTCGGTTCGCCGCCAACTCCGACTTCATCCTCGCCACCTTCGGCGAGGAGCTTGGCCTCGCCGGCGTCATGGCGATCCTGCTGATCTACGGCCTGATCGTGGAGCGCGGCGTGCGCACCGCCCTCGCCGCCCGCGACCCGTTCGGCAAGCTGCTGGCCATTGGCCTCTCCGGCGCCTTCGCGCTCCAGGTCTTCGTGGTCGCCGGCGGCGTCATGGGCCTTATCCCGCTGACCGGTATGACGATGCCGTTCCTGGCGTCCGGAGGTTCCTCCGTCATCGCCAACTGGGCCCTGATCGGCATCCTGATCCGCATCAGCGACACCGCCCGCCGCCCCGCACCGGCCCCCGCACCGAACCCCGACGCTGAGATGACCCAGGTGGTCCGTCCGTCATGAACAAGCCCCTGCGCCGGATCGCGGTCTTCTGCGGCCTCCTCGTCCTCGCCCTGCTCATCCGCGACAACTGGCTCCAGTACGTCAAGGCCGACACCCTGCGCGAGGATCCCGACAACCGCCGGGTCCTCATCGCCCGCTACGCCACGCCACGCGGCGAGATCGTCGTCGACGGCAGCCCGATCACCGGGCACAAGGAGACGACCAGCGGCGACTTCAAGTACAAGCGCACCTACAAGGACGGCGCCATGTGGGCGCCCGTCACCGGCTTCGTCTCGCAGGCCTACGGAGCCAATCAGCTGGAGTCCATCAACGACGGCATCCTCACCGGCACCGACGACCGGCTCTTCTTCCGCAACACGCTCGACATGATCACGGGCAAGGAGAAGGAGGGCGGCAACGTCGTCACGACCCTCAACGCCGCCGCGCAGAAGGCCGCGTACAAGGGCCTGAAGAGGCAGGGCGGCAAGGGCGCCGTGGCCGCCATCGAGCCGTCCACCGGCAAGATCCTGGCGCTGGCGTCGTTCCCGTCGTACGACCCTTCCACGATCGCCGGCAGTGGCGAGTCCGACGCCAAGGCCTGGAAGAAGCTCGACAAGAAGAACAACCCGGACGACCCGATGCTCAACCGGGCGCTGCGCGAGGTCTACCCGCCCGGCTCCACCTTCAAGGTGGTCACCGCGGCCGCGGCGCTGGAGAACGGCCTGTACACGGCCGCCGACCAGAAGACCAAGACCCCGCTGCCGTGGACGATGCCGGGAACCTCGACCGTGCTGAAGAACGAGGGCGACATCCCCTGCAAGAACGCGACGCTCCGGGTCGCCCTGCAGTGGTCCTGCAACACCGTCTTCGGAAAGATCGGCTCCGACCTCGGCAACGACAAGATGCTGGAGGAAGCCAAGAAGTTCGGCTTCACCGAGGAGCAGTTCACCCCGGTCCGCACCAGCGCGTCGGTCTTCTCCGACGACATGAACCCCTCGCAGACCGCGCTGTCATCGATCGGCCAGTTCAACACCGCGGCCACCCCGCTGCAGATGGCCATGGTCGCCTCGGCCGTCGCCAACAACGGCGTCCTGATGAAGCCGTACATGGTCGACGAACTCCAGACCCACAACCTCGACGCCATCGAGAAGACGGACCCCGAGGAGCTGAGCAGGCCCCTGTCGGCGGAGAACGCGCAGATCCTGCAGTCGATGATGGAGACCGTCGTCGAGGACGGCACCGGCAAGCGGGCACGCATCGACGGCGTCAAGGTGGGCGGCAAGACCGGCACCGCCCAGCACGGCGTGGACAACAGCGAGAACCCCTACGCGTGGTTCATCTCCTACGCCAAGGTCGACAACAGCGCGCCGGTGGCCGTGGCCGTGGTGGTCGAGGACGAGAACGCCGTCCGCGACGACATCTCCGGCGGTGGTCTCGCCGCACCCATCGCCAAGAGCGTCATGGAGGCGGTCATCAACAGCAAGAAGTGACCCCGCTCACGTCCCCTTCACATCGGTGCACGTTGCGATACCGGTCCTGTATCGGGTTACGGGCTTGGCCAGGTCACACAAGATGAGCCGGGTACGGTATGCCCGGACGGACCACCGCCACACCCACAAGGGTGAGGGCGGGACCGACGGAGAGGGCTGGTAGGTAGCTATGGAAGAGCCGCGTCGCCTCGGCGGCCGGTACGAACTGGGCCAGGTGCTCGGTCGTGGTGGCATGGCGGAGGTATACCTCGCGCATGACACCCGTCTCGGCCGCACCGTGGCGGTGAAGACGCTGCGCGCGGATCTCGCGCGCGACCCGTCCTTCCAGGCCCGGTTCCGCCGGGAGGCCCAGTCGGCCGCCTCGCTCAACCATCCCGCGATCGTCGCGGTCTACGACACGGGCGAGGACTACATCGACAACGTGTCGATCCCGTACATCGTCATGGAGTACGTAGACGGCTCCACGCTCCGCGAGCTGCTCCACTCCGGCCGCAAGCTGCTGCCGGAGCGCGCCATGGAGATGACGATCGGCATCCTCCAGGGCCTGGAGTACGCCCACCGCAGCGGCATCGTCCACCGTGACATCAAGCCGGCCAACGTCATGCTGACGCGCAACGGCCAGGTCAAGGTGATGGACTTCGGCATCGCCCGCGCCATGGGCGACTCCGGCATGACGATGACCCAGACCGCCGCCGTCATCGGCACCGCCCAGTACCTCTCGCCGGAGCAGGCCAAGGGCGAGCAGGTCGACGCCCGGTCCGACCTCTACTCCACCGGCTGCCTGCTCTACGAGCTCCTGACCGTCCGCCCGCCCTTCGTGGGCGACTCCCCGGTCGCGGTCGCCTACCAGCACGTCCGCGAGGAGGCGCAGGCCCCGTCGGTCTTCGACCCCGAGATCACGCCCGAGATGGACGCGATCGTGCTGAAGGCCCTGGTCAAGGACCCCAACTACCGCTACCAGTCGGCCGACGAGATGCGCGCCGACATCGAGGCCTGCCTCGACGGCCAGCCCGTCGCCGCCACGGCCGCGATGGGCTCGGTGGGATACGGCGGCTACCCGGACGACCAGCCGACCACGGCCCTGCGCGCCCAGGACGCCGGCGCCACGTCGATGCTGCCGCCCATGAACCCGGACGACGGCGGCTACGGCTACGACGAGCGCATGGACCGCCGCCGCCAGAAGAAGTCCAACACGTCCACGATCCTGCTGGTCGTCGCCGCGGTGCTGGTCCTGGTCGGCGCGGTCCTGATCGGCAAGTGGATCTTCGACGGCAAGAGCGCGAGCAACACCCAGGTGGCGGTGCCCAACCTCGTCGGCGAGAGCGAGAAAACCGCCAGAGGCCTGCTCACCAACAGCGACCTCAAGATGGGCACGATCACTCCCAAGGAGTGTGAGAACACGCCCAAGGACAAGATCTGCGACCAGGACCCCGACGCCGGCATCAAGGTCGACAAGGAGTCCACGGTGAACATCGTGGTCTCGACCGGCGCGCCGAAGGTGTCGGTGCCGGACGTCGAGGGCCAGCAGTACAAGGAGGCCAAGGCCGACCTTGAGGACAAGGGCTTCACGGTCGAGCAGAAGACCGAGGAGTCCGAACGGACCCCGGGCGTGGTCATTCGCCAGGACCCCAAGGGGGGCACCGAGCGGGAGAAGGGTTCGACGATCACCCTCACCGTCGCCAAGGAGGAGGAGAAGTCCACCGTCCCGGACGTCCTCGGCAAGACCTGTGACGAGGCGAAGGCCCAGATGACGGCCAACGAACTGGTCGGCAACTGCACCGAGGTGGAGACCCAGGACCCGAACCAGGTCGGCAAGGTCATCGCGACCTCGCCGGAGGCGGGCACCCCGGCCGACAAGAACTCCTCGGTGAACATCCAGATCGGCAAGGCGGCCCCGCAGAAGACCCGGGTGCCGACCGTCGTCGGTCAGACGGTGGGCCAGGCCAAGCAGATCCTGCAGCAGAACGGCTTCACGAACATCCAGTTCGCCAACGGCAGCGACTCCAGCGACAACGCCCTCGTCGCCGCCCAGGACCCCAAGGGCAACCAGGAGGTCGACGATCCTGCGAACACGCAGGTCACCCTGACCACTGTGAGCTTCGGCGGAGACAACGGCGGCGGCAACAACGGCGGCGGTGACAACGGCGGTGGTGGCATCTTCGGCGGCGTGACAGGAACGTCCGCCCGCACGGAGGACTGACCGCGCACTCGCTCCCAGGCCCCGGCACCCGATGCGGTGCCGGGGCCTACGCGTTGCCGGGACTCAGCAGCCGTCACGCTCTTTGCAGCCACTCCTGCCGGCCGCCGCACAGCCTGTGGAAACCCCGCACGCAAAAAGGCCCGAAGTCGCAAGCTTCAGTTGCGACTTCGGGCCTCCGGCATGCTGGGTGGCAGAGCTGCCCGACGAACCTCTGTGAGCCACTGCGTCAGCCGCGCAGCTCCTCCGGCGGCGTCCGCTCCTCGTCGACCTTCTCGACGCGCTCAAGCTCCCCCCACACCACATACCGGTACCGACTCGTGTACACCGGCGTGCACGTCGTCAACGTGATGTAGTGGCCCGCCTTCGTCTTCCCCGACTCCTTCGGGATCTTGGACAGCACCTTCACGTTGTACTTCGAGGTCTCGGGAAGGACCGCGTAGGCCTTGTAGACGTACCACTTGTCCTTCGTCTCGAAGACGATCGGGTCACCCTTCTCGATCTTGTGGATGTTGTGGAACTCGGCACCGTGCCCGTCACGATGGGCGGCGAGGGAGAAGTTGCCCTTCTTGCCCGACGTCGGCAGGGTCGCCTTCACCGGGTCGGTGTAGTAGCCGGCCACGCCGTCGTTGAGGATCTTCGCCGTCGTGCCCTTCTCGATCAGGATCTCGTCGTCTCCCATCGCGGGCACGTGCAGGAAACCGATGCCGTCCTTGGAGTCGAACTCGACCGGACCACGCGAGCCGTCGCCCTCGTGAGCCCAGACGTCACGCACCTTGTCGGCCTGCTTGTCCGCCGCACGATCGGCCAGAACGTTCGTCCACCACAGGGAGTAGGCGACGAACAGGCCCAGCACCAAGCCCGCTGTGATGAGGAGTTCGCCGAAGACGCTGATCGCCATCGCGACCCGGCCCATGCGACGACGTGCCGGAGGACGCCGTGACGCAGGGGCAGCCGTGTGCTGTTCCGTGCCGTCTGTGGTCGCTGCCACTTTTCATCTGCCCTTAACTGACGAGCGCATCCGGCTTGCCCTTGCTGCGCGGCCGTTCCTCGACCATCTTGCCCCAGACGATCATCCGGTACTTGCTGGTGAACTCCGGCGTACAGGTGGTGAGCGTGATGTAGCGCCCCGGCTTGGTGAAGCCCGCGTCCCGGGGAACCGGATCCAGCACACTCACGTTGCTCGGCGACGTCACCGGCAGGATCGACGCCATCTTGTACACGAAGTACTTGTCCTGCGTCTCCACGACGATCGCATCGCCCTGCGTCAGCCGGTTGATGTACCGGAACGGTTCACCATGCGTGTTCCGATGCCCCGCCAGCCCGAAGTTGCCGGTCTTGGCATCGGGCATCGCCGTCTTCAGCTTGCCCTCGCCGTAATGACCGACCATCCCCCGGTCGAGCACCTTCTTGTTGCTGATGCCCTCCGCGATCGGCACGACCACGTCCAGCTTCGGGATGTGCAGCAGCGCGAAACCCTGCCCGGGCTCGAAGCTCCCGGGGGCACGCTTGCCGCTCGCCCAGTCCTCCTGAAGGCTGCTCGCCTCCTTGTCCGCCTGCGCATGCGCCCGCACGTTCGTCCACCACAGCTGATAGCTCACGAACAGCAGCATCAGCACACCGGTCGTGATGAACGCCTCACCGATCGCCCGGCTGGCCAGCACCGCCGGACTGGGCTTGCGCGCCCGCGCCTGCCGACGCGCCTCCACGCGCGACAGCGGAACCCCGGACGCCGCCGAACCCGCCTCAGCGGCCTCCGCCGCCTGCCGACCGCCTCCACCACGCCCATGACGCCGCTTGGCGGCCTTCCTCCGGGCCGCACGGCCACCGGTCGGGGTTCCCGTGGTCGTCCCGCCCGATGAGGCCGCAGAAGCCGATATGGACGCTCCGGCCGGCGGATCCGCTATCCGCAGCGCCACCGTCTCGTCATCGGCAGGAGGCACGTACGGCTCCCGGTAACCCTCCCGCACCACAGGCGGCCCCCCGGCGCCGTAACCCTCGGCGCCGTAACCCTCGGCGCCCTGAGGGCTGTACCCCTCACCCTCGTACCAGTCCCCGAGCGCACCCGACCCCTCGTACGGCTGCTGCCCGTACGAGGTGCCCTGGTCGCCGACGCCACCGTAGGAATCCGACACGGACTCCCCGTACGCGGCACCGGACTCACGCTCGGGGCGCAGCGCGGTCACGCCGTAGCCCTGCCCACCACCGGGGCGAGCCCCGCCGACCTCGCCACCGCACCCTGGTCGCCGCACTCCACCAACCAGTTCGCGAGCATCCGGTGCCCGTGCTCGGTCAGCACCGACTCCGGATGGAACTGCACGCCCTCGACCCGGTGTTCACGATGCCGCAGGCCCATGACGATGCCGTCCTGGGTACGCGCCGTCACCTCCAGCTCGGCCGGCACGGTCTCCGGCTCCGCGGCGAGGGAGTGATAGCGCGTCGCGGTGAACGGAGTCGGCAATCCGGCAAAAACGCCCTTGCCCCCGTGCTCGACGAGCGAAGTCTTGCCGTGCAGCAGCTCCGGGGCACGGTCCACCACCCCGCCGTACGCCACCTGCATCGACTGCATCCCCAGGCACACTCCGAACACGGGCACCCCGGTCGACGCGCAGTGACGCACCATGTCGATGCAGACCCCGGCCTCCTCCGGCGTTCCCGGGCCCGGCGACAGCAGCACCCCGTCGAAGCCGTCCTGGGCGTGCGCCGTCGACACCTCGTCGTTGCGCAGCACCTCGCACTCGGCGCCCAGTTGGTACAGGTACTGGACCAGGTTGAAGACGAAGCTGTCGTAGTTGTCCACGACGAGAATGCGTGCACTCACTGGTCGTCCACCGTCACATCGTTGAAGGGCAGCAGCGGCTCGGCCCACGGGAAGACGTAGTTGAACAGCACGTAGACCACGGCCACGATCAGAGCGAGCGAGAGCAGCGCCCTCACCCACGCGTTCCCCGGCAGATGCCGCCAGATCCAGCCGTACATGCCGTCCCTTCCGTCGCACCACGGCACCAGACTCACGCCGTACAGCCAACAGACTAACGGCGCAACGCCTCCGGTTTCCCGGCCTCCACAGGCTGTGTGGAGTCCAGATGGGCCCACACGATCAGCCGGTGACTGTGGCCCCACTCCGGATCACACGTGGTCAGGGTCAGATATCGGCCCTTACGCGTGTACCCCGACTTACGCGGCACAGGGTCGATCACCTCAATGTCGGCAGGCACTGTTTTGTAGGGGCCTTTGTCGATCCGATAGGTGAACCAGGTCGTCCCGTCCGTCAGCACCACCGCGTCACCGGCTCGCAGCCTCGGGAAGTCCTTGAACGGATCGCCGTACGTACGGCGGTGACCGGCCACCGCGAAATTGCCCCTCTGTCCGAGCTGTGCCGTGCGCGTGTAATGCCCGAGGCCCTTCTTGAGCGTGCTCGCGGCCGTGCCTTCCAGAACCGGCTTGTTCCACGTGAAACCAAGACGCGGGATGTACATGATCGCAAAGGGCTCGTCCGCGACATACGGAGCGGGCCTCGCAGGACTGGCCCCGGAGCCCTCACCAGAACCGGCTTCACTCCCCGACGGCGCGACCGACGGCCGCACATCCCCCTGCGCCCAACGCTCCTGTAACCGGTCGATCTGGTCGTCCATGACACTGTCGGCCTTCACACCCGTCCAGAAGAGCACATAGACGACGAAAAGCACGATCACGGTGCCAACGGTGATGCACAGTTCGCTGACGGTCCTGACGACGACCCGCACCGGCAGCTCCAGAGAGGCTCACTCCACAGGCTTGGCGTACTGCAGATCCACTGTGCCCGAGTAACCCGGCAGAGTCACCGTCCCGTCCTCGGTCACTTTCCACCCGAGGCCGTAGACATTGACGTACACCATGTAGTTCTGGATCGACGGCGACGCCGCCAACGCCTTCTGCAGCCTCTCGGGATCACCCACCGCAGTGATCTTGTACGGCGGTGAATAGACCCGCCCCTGAAGAATCAGCGTGTTGCCGACACAACGCACCGCACTGGTCGAGATCAACCGCTGATCCATGACCTTGATGCCCTTGGCGCCGCCCTGCCACAGCGCGTTCACCACCGCCTGCAGATCCTGCTGGTGAATGACCAGGTAGTCGGGCTGCGGCTCCGGATAACCGGGCAACTTGGCCGTCGCGTCCGGCGGGGCGTCGTTCAACGTGACGGAGACCGCCTCACCCGTCACTTTCTGCGTACCCGCCCGCTTCTCCAACGTGGCCAGCTTGTCGTCCTCGGCCCTGGTACTTCCGTCGTCCCGCTCCGCCAGCGCCTCGACATCGTCCCGCAACGCCGCATTGGACTCATCGAGCTCACCGTTCTCATGGCTGCGCTCATGGATCAGGTCCGAAAGCTTCAGCAGCGAGGCGTCCGTACGGATATCGGTGCCCTTGGCCGTATTGAAGCTGGTGAAGAAAATGAGCCCCGCGAGAGCGAAGACGGCCGCGGTCAGCACCCGCACCGGCCGGAACCGGCCACGGACGGGACTGGATCCCGTCCCGGGGGAGTCGGCAGAATTGCTCAACGTACCCTTATCTCCTTCAACGCCACGGAAGCACTACGCTAACGGACGCCCGGGGGAGCAATCAGAGTCCCCTTGTACGCTGCCCCGGAGCCAGCCCCAGTTCCCTGCGCGGCCACGCAGCGCATCGACAGGAGAGACCCTCGTGCCGAAGTCACGTATCCGCAAGAAGGCCGACTACACGCCGCCGCCGTCGAAGCAGGCGACCGCCATCAAACTGAACAGCCGCACATGGGTAGCCCCCGTGATGCTGGCCATGTTCGTCATCGGCCTGGCATGGATCGTCGTCTTCTACGTCACCGATGGTTCCCTGCCCATCGACGCGCTCGGCAACTGGAACATCGTCGTGGGCTTCGGCTTCATCGCCGCCGGATTCGGTGTCTCCACGCAGTGGAAGTAGCCCTCGACCAGCCCTCGAAGCGGTCGCCCCGACGAGCGGCGACTTCGGGGTGAACTCAGCTCTGCCCTGGGCTATCCAATGAGTTATCCACAGCCGTTTTCCACAGTGTTGAAAAAGAAAGACGATCTGTGGATAACCCATCGGGCGTTGACGCCGGTGTGACGGAACGACCGGCCGACACCCTGTCTCGAAAACCTGTTCGCCCCCTGCCTGACCTGCGGAAACACAGGTCAGTGACAGGGGGCACAGTTGTTCCCGCGCGATGTGCACACGATCCGCCACACGCTGTGGACAACCGGGTACGTCAGGTGAGCTGAGCGGTCCTGAGCAGGGTCAGCAGGACCACGGCGACCAGTACGAGAGCGCTGGTGCCGTACTGCACGAGGGCGCGGTGCCGGCGCGGCGCGTGGACCATCGCGTACCCCGTGATGACACCGGCGACGAGGCCGCCGATGTGGGCCTGCCAGGAGATGTTGAAGCCCGGGCTGAAGGTCAGGATCAGGTTGATCGCCAGCAGGGCGATGATCGGCCGCATGTCCTGGTTGAGTCGTCGCATCAGGACGGCGGTGGCGCCGAACAGTCCGAAGACGGCGCCGCTGGCGCCGAGCGTCGCGGTGGCCGGTGAGGTCAGGAGGTAGGCGAGGGCGCTGCCCGCCAGTCCTGAGACGAGGTAGACGGTGAGGTAGCGGGCGCGGCCGAGGGCTGCTTCGAGGGGGCCGCCGAGCCACCAGAGGCTGAGCATGTTGAAGGCGATGTGCCAGATGGCCTCGTGGGTGAAGACGGAGGTCACGAGGCGGTACCACTCGCCTCCGGCGATGCCTTGGGTGGGGGTGAAGGGTGCGGGTGGCCAGGCGCCGAGGAGGACGAGGTCGTTCAGCAGCGTGTCGCTGGTCTGGACGGCGATGAAGACGGCGACGTTGATCCCGATCAGGATCTTGGTGATCAGATGGGGGTCTGCGGTGATGGTGCCGCCGGCGATGGTCCGGGGGCGGGCTGCGTCGGGGGCGTGCCCGGTGCCGGAGCCGCTGCGGACGCAGTCGGGGCACTGGAAGCCGACGGATGCGCTGACCATGCATTCGGGGCAGATCGGGCGTTCGCAGCGGGTGCAGCGGATGCCGGTCTCGCGGTCCGGGTGGCGGTAGCAGACGGGCAGGCTCTGGGCGTCCTGCGGGCTGCCTGCCGGCTGGTCCATGAGGTCCCCTCGGTTGTCGTACGCGGTGCGTGTGGAAATGCACCACCCCGCTCATCCTTACGGACGAGCGGGGCGTTTGGTTCCCTGTGGGGGTGCTGGACCAGCCCTTGTGGGTTTGTGCCTAGCCCTCGCGGGTCTCTACGACGACCGACTCGATGACGACGTCGTTGAGCGGGCGGTCGGTGCGGGGGTTGGTCTGCGTGGTGGCGATGGTGTCGATGACCTTCTGACTGGCCGCGTCGGTGACCTCGCCGAAGATGGTGTGCTTGCGGTTCAGCCAGGTCGTCGGGGAGACCGTGATGAAGAACTGCGAGCCGTTGGTGCCGGGGCCGGCGTTGGCCATGGCGAGCAGGTAGGGCTTGTCGAAGGAGAGGTCCGGGTGGAACTCGTCCTGGAACTGGTAGCCGGGGCCGCCCGTGCCGTTGCCCAGGGGGTCGCCGCCCTGGATCATGAAGCCGCTGATGACCCGGTGGAAGACCGTGCCGTCGTAGAGCTTGGCCGTGGACTTTTCACCGGTGGCGGGGTTCGTCCACTCACGCTCGCCCTTGGCGAGTTCGACGAAGTTCTTGACCGTGATCGGCGCGTGGTTCGGGAGGAGCCGGACCTCGATGTCGCCGTGGTTGGTCTTCAGGGTGGCGTAGAGCTGCTCAGCCACGATCTGCCTTCCGTTGTCTTCCTGTGACCCCCTGATCCTCGCATGGAAGGCGGCGTACGTCGCCCGGCACCCGTTTAACGGGCCGCAACCGTGTAGATCGTTTACGGAAAACCGGTCGAGTAGTCCCGTGACGGGAGCGCGATGCGGCGAACCGTGGCATTGTCGACGACAAGCCCGTGTTGCCCCGCAATGATCCTTTTATTGCAGTCGATCAAGTTCCATCGGCACCCATATGCCTGCCCGCACATGCCGCGGGGCGTTCTTGCAGGCATGATCCGTAAAAGGGTGGAAAGTCGAAATACCGTACGCCACCGAGGAGGAGGATCCCGTGACCCGCATCGACAGCGTGCGCGCCGCGACCGGCTCGGCGAAGGACAGCGTGCTGCACGCCGCGGAAGTGGTGGCGCCCTACGCCGACACCGCCAAGGACAGGGCCGCGCACTATGCACAGGAGGCACGCGTACGGCTCGCGCCAGTGGTGACACAGGCCACCGAGCAGGCCCGTGCGCAGGCGCGCATGCAGTACGGCACGTATGTCGCACCGCGTCTGGAGCAGGCCCGTGCGCACGTGCCGCCGAAGGTCGACCACGCCGCTCATGAAGCCGCTGCACGCACCCGCAAGGCTGCCCGGCAGGCCGCCGTCTATTCCCGGCCGAAGATCGAGCAGGCGGTTGCCGCGGCTGGGCCTGTCAGGGATGAGGCCGCCGCGCGTGGGGCTGCGGCGTTGGCCGCACTGCGCGGCCAGGTCTCGTCGAAGGAGATTCAGAAGCTGGTCCGCAAGCATCAGCGGCGCGCGAAGGCGGGTCGTGCGGTGAAGGGACTGGCGGTGTTCGGTGCCCTCGCGGGCGCTGCTTTTGCTGCCTGGAAGTGGTGGGACAAGCAGGCCAACCCGGACTGGCTGGTCGAACCGCCTGCTGCGACCGAGGTGCCGGAGTCGACGCGGCTGGCGTCGGTGGACGGGAGCCAGTCGGGTCTGGATCCGGAGGTTCAGGCGAAGGAGGCCGAGGAGGAGGCTGCCCGGCGCGACGAGGGCCGGTGATGTGACGGCCGGTGCTGGTCGTACGTCGAACTGGGCCGTGGGGCGGGAGACTTGAGGTCTCCCGCCCCACGGCCATGTTTCACGTGGAACATCGGCCGTTGTTCCTCAGGGGAGGTCTTCGCCCTGAGGCTCGCTGGCGCCTTCGGGTGGGTCGTCGATCGTGTGGTGGGCCGGGACGCGGGTGCGCTGGCGTGACGGCAGAGGGCTGGGCTGATGACCGGCTCGCGGGGTTTTCGGTGGGGTGGGTGCGGCGAGGGCGCGTATCCGGTCGGTGAAGTCGGGGTCGGGCAGGGGGAGGTCCAGGTCGTCGTCGACGTAGGCGACTGCGGCGGGGACGTAGTGCAGGACGGCGTTGACGGGCTCGGGGACGGGTGAGCTGTCGGGTTTGAGGGCGCGGAGGACGCGCAGCGTGGTGCTGATCTCGTCGTCGGGTTCGGGGGTGGGGTCGTCGGTGCGGATGGTGGTGTCGATGAGGACGGTGCCGTCGTTATGGGGGTGGTCGTCGGTGGGTCGGACACTGCGGGTGTAGCGGGCGTGTTGGGTCTGCCACCAGTCGGCGACGCCGTGCTCGCCGAGGGCTCGGTGGTGGAGGTAGAGGCAGTAGTTGGCGGCGGAGTCACCGGCGCCTGCGGCGTACTGCCACCAGAAGCGGGCTGATTCCTCTCGGGCGCAGAGCTGGAGCATGCAGCCGAGGACCCGGGCGCCTGGGGGTTCGGGGAGTGCTCGGGCGAGGAATTCTTCGAGGTCGGTGAGGGCGTCGGTGTGGGTGATGACCGTTTCGCAGAGGGTTTGCAGGTCATCGGCGGCGGAGCGTTCGTCGGGGGGCGGGGTGGGGCTCGGTGGGGTCGGGGGGACTTGTCGGCGGGTGGTGCGGGTCGGGGCGGGGCTTGAGGTGCCGGGGGTGCCGGGGGTGCCGGGGGTGCCGGGGAGGACGGCGGCTCGCACGGACAGTCGTACGGCCGCGGCGTCTATGGCTGCCTGGGGATAGGGCCGGCGGTGGAGGCGGGCCCGGGCGAGCAGGTCGTCAATGGGCGATGTCATCGGCTTTTCCTTCCTCGGCGTGTCCGTCTTCGGCCTGTCGGTCCTCGTCGGTGTGGGGGGTGTCGTCGGGCTGGGGGTCTGTGAGGTTCTTCCTGACGCCGTAGGCGTGCTGGAGGCGACGTTTGGCGTGGCGGATCGTGGAGCGCACGCCGGCCGGGGTGATGCCGAGGGCGGCCGCTATCTCGACCGCGCTGTAGTCGAGCCCGAAATGCAGTAGGGCGACATCCATCTGACGTGGCGGCAGTTGGCCGATCTCCGCGTAGAGGTTGAGGCTTTCCTCGAGTTGGCTGATGGGGTCCACGGCTTGGGCCAGTGCCACGGTCTCGAAGGCTTCGCCTATGAGGGCCGGGCGGCGGTCGCGGGTCCGGGAGTGGTCGATGGTGCTGTTCTTGAGCACGCGCCAGGCGTACGCGGCGGGGTTCTCCTTGGACAGGACGGTGGTCCACGCCTTGAGCAGCTGCTCGAAGGCGGCGTCGACCGCTTCCTCGGCGTCGTGCCAGTTGCCCAGGCGGGACTTGGCCCAGTTGACGTAGAGCGGCCGGTACATCTGGTGGAAGGCCTCGAAGTCCGGCGGCAGTTTTTTCATGCGCGGTGCGCGGGGTGCTTGGCTCGGCAGGTCCTGGCTCACGCCTGCCCCTCGTGGTGTGCGTCCTTGGCGGTCTCGGGGAGGTCGCGTCGCATTTCGCTGATGCCCGCGCGTACGCCGGCTGCGGCCAGTCGGCGCAGCAGTACGACCGTGTCGCGGCCGAAGACCCGTAGGGCGAGGGCTGCCAGGATCACCTCGCCGGCAATGTCCATGGTCACTGTGCTGGTGTGCCTTCCTGATGTCAGGCGAGGCCTCTCAGCACCCCCGGCGGCCTCGGGACGGCGCCTGTTTACGCCCTCCGCCCACGATGACGTTTGCAACGGGCTGTGTGTGCAAGTCCCGCACAGACTTTCTTAACGGAGCGCATCCTTCTGATTACCGGATTACGTTTACGCCAGTTCACACAAGGGCTGTACACGGGGACGGGCCACCCTGGCGCCACGTCGGCCACCTGCGCAAGCCGTTCGCAACCGTCCCGCGCACGGGATATTTGCGCAAACGACTGCAACGGCGGCACCTCGCACCACGTGACGCACGTCACTCAACACGGGCCCCACAGGCCACCGTGACATACGAGAACCGGCCAGATGCCTCAGGGGCGTCTGACCGGTTCGAGATGTGGAGCCTAGGGGAGTCGAACCCCTGACATCTGCCATGCAAAGACAGCGCTCTACCAACTGAGCTAAGGCCCCGGAAAGGGAACGTCCGACCGGAAGAACCACAATCCGTCGGGCGCCGCAGACAAGAGTACCGGGTCGGCCCCCGTATCTCGCAAAAAGATTGGGGGTCCCGATGAACGACCACTCTCCGTAAGATGCTCGGCGTGGTTCGCTACAGCGAACCGCGGTTTTAGGGGAAGCGATGGGGAGACGCAATGGACGCCGCACAGCAGGAAGCCACCGCAAGAGCGCGGGAACTGCAGCGGAACTGGTACGGGGAGCCGCTGGGGGCGCTCTTCCGTAAGCTCATCGACGATCTTGGTCTCAACCAGGCTCGTCTCGCGGGGGTACTGGGACTGTCCGCACCGATGCTGTCGCAGCTGATGAGCGGCCAGCGCGCGAAGATCGGTAATCCCGCCGTGGTCCAGCGGGTGCAGCTGCTGCAGGACCTGGCGGGGCAGGTCGCGGACGGCAGCGTGAGTGCGGCCGAGGCCACCGAGCGCATGGAAGAGATCAAGAAGTCGCAGGGGGGCTCGGTGCTCAGCAACACCACGCAGACGACGAGCAGTTCGGGGGCGCCCACGGTCAAGCGGGTGGTCCGCGAGATCCAGTCGCTGCTGCGCTCGGTGGCAGCGGCGGGAGACATACTCGACGCCGCGGACAGCCTCGCGCCCAGCCACCCGGAACTGGCAGAGTTCCTCCGGGTGTACGGCGCCGGTCGCACCTCCGACGCGGTCGCGCACTACCAGTCGCACCAGAACTGACTCTCTGGGCGCGTGCGCCCGAGACGGTTCGGCAGCCGGCCTTCGGGCCATGCCCGTGAGCGGCACGAGGGGGTCGTGCGGTTCATCGGCGGGTCACCGGAGGTCCGGCCGTCCGCGGGGGATGCACGACGGGGGCATGTGCCCCCGGGCAGGGCGGAAGCAGTCATCGGCGCGGGGGTGTCGGCCTGGACGGGGCCGTGAGGGCATTGAGGGCTACGAGGGGGAGTCGTATCGCTCGTCGAGGGGGAAGCAAGGGGGTAGCCGCAGGGGGAGGAGAGACGCACAGCCATGGGTGAGGTCTTCGCCGCCCGCTACGAACTGGTCGATCCGATCGGACGAGGAGGCGTCGGCGCCGTCTGGCGCGCCTGGGACCACCGCCGTCGGCGGTATGTGGCCGCCAAGGTGCTCCAGCAGAGCGATGCGCACTCGCTGCTGCGGTTCGTCCGTGAGCAGGCTCTGCGGATCGATCACCCCCATGTGCTCGCGCCGGCCAGCTGGGCCGCCGACGACGACAAGGTCCTGTTCACCATGGACCTCGTCTCCGGCGGTTCGCTGGTCCATCTCATCGGGGACTACGGCCCCTTGCCGCCCTCCTTCGTCTGCACACTCCTCGACCAGCTCCTCGCGGGGCTGGCCGCGGTGCACGCCGAGGGCGTCGTCCACCGTGACATCAAACCCGCCAACGTGCTCCTCGAAGCCACGGGCACCGCGCGCCCGCGCCTGCGGCTGTCCGACTTCGGCATCGCCATGCGGCTGGGCGAGCCCCGCCTGACCGAGACCAACCTCGTGGTGGGCACGCCCGGTTATCTCGCCCCCGAGCAGCTGATGGGCGCGGAACCGGACTTCCCGGCCGACCTGTTCGCCGTGGGGCTGGTCGCGCTGTATCTGCTGGAGGGGGCCAAGCCGGACACCAAAGCGCTCGTCCAGTACTTCACCGAGCACGGAACTCCTGGTGCGCCCAAGGGCATTCCGGAACCGCTGTGGCAGGTGGTGGCCTCGCTGCTGCAGCCGGAGCCGCACGCGCGTTTCCGTACGGCCACGGGTGCGCGCAAGGCCCTCGCCTCGGCCGTCGAGTTGCTGCCGGAGCCGGGTCCGGACGACGAGGTGATCGAGATATTCGACCAACTCGGGCCGCTGCCGAAGGGGTTCGGGCCTGACGGGCCGCTCAAGCCGACGCCCGGCGCGACAGGGGCCGGAGGCGGTGTCTGGCAGGCGGGCACGGGCGGCTCGCAGGTAGGCACTGCCGGATCCTCGGGGCGCGCAGGTTCCGGATGGGCCGGGGACGGCTCCGCAGGCGTCGCTGACGGATCCGTACCAGCGGGTGCAGGACCCGTACCGTCCGGTACCGGGGCCGGCTCCGCCTCCGGGTCCGGCTCCGTGCCGAGCGATCCGCGCCGAGGACTGACCGGTTCGATACCGGCGTCGGACGTCACACCTTCCGGGCCCGCAGCCGCCCCGCAGCCGCCCCGGCACGGACCTCAGCCACCCTCCCCCCACCAGCCACCCGCCGCCCACGAGCCGTCCGCCCTCTCGCCGCCCGGCGACGACGGCGAGCTTTTCCCCATGTCGGACACCGGCAGCTTCCCCCTCCCGCCGCCTCAGGCCACCGGCTCCACCCCTCAGGCGCACACGCCCCCTGCCCACCCGGTACACGCGCCCGGGCAGTCGTCGAACGCACGCGGCCCGAGACAGGAGGGTCATGCGTACGCAGAGGCAGAGGCACAAGTACGCCAGGACGCACAGCAGTACCCCGCTCACGTCTCCCCCTACGACAACACGCACGTCCTGTCCTCCCCCCAGCAGTTCGGGCCGCGCCATCCGGCTCAGCCCCCGACGCCGACGCCACACCAGCGCGTCGATGCCTCTACTGCTTCGTACACCGCTGAGAGCCCGCAGGTTCCATCTCCGGCATCACCGATTGCGCAGCCACGCCGTCGCGGCGGCGGCCACCGTGCCCCACGCCGAGCGAGCAGCAGCCACGTCACGCGCCGGCCCGGCCCACCCGCCAAGGTGGCGGTTCCCCTTCTGCTGCTGGCGCTGGCCTGCTACGCCGTGGGTTTCTGGGCCCTGGCCCAGATCTGAGCAGCCCAAGACCCGCCGGCCGCGAGCTCCCGAATCACGAGTACGTCCGACCCGCGAGGACGCGCGGCTCACGAGGACGCCCGCGGGCTCGGAGGGCGATCGACGAACCGGCCTGCCGGACCGCACACCCTGCACCCTGCGCCCTGCACGAGCAGAGCCCCAGCCCCAGCCCCAGGCTCAGGCTCTACCGGACGACCCCACCCCCCGCCGTGCCACGACCGCCCACACCCCCAGCACCACCAGCACCGCAGTCCCCGTCCCGATGCCGCTCACCGCGAGCACGGTCATCGTGGTGTCGCCGTCCTCGCCACCGCCGCCGACCCCGAGGCCCCTTCCTTCGGCGGCAGCCTCTTCCTCGCCCGCGGCGACCTCGAAGACCCCCGAGGGCTTCGACTCCCCCGCGTAACCGGGCCCTGCCAGCTCCTCGCCGTCCACGCGCACGCGCAGCCTCAGCTCGAAGGGCCCGTCGCCGTGCTTCTCGCCCACGTCGTCGGCCAGGTGCACCACGAGGTAGTAGGAGCCGGCGAAGCGCATGCCCTGATACCGGGCCGGGACGGCGAACCGGTTCTCGTAGGCGACCGGAGGCAACGGGGGGAGCGCCACGGCCGTCCGCCTTCCGTCGTAGCTGGTGCTCTTGTCGTCGACGATGCCGCGTGCGGGGTTGTAGAGGGACAGGCCGAGAGCTCCCACGACGGAGTTGTCGCCGCTGTTCGAGCTGCCCAGTTCGGCGGTGGCGGACAGCTGCCGTCCCCAGTCGAGGGGGACCTTGTAGAAGAGTGTCCGGCCCGGCTGGATGTCGGAGGTCCACACGCCGTGGCCGACCGATGCCGCCGAGGCGAAGCTCGCGCCTCCCGCACGGCGCACGCCCTCGCCGCTGACGGGTGTGGGAGAGGCGGAGTTCCACGCTTCGGGGGCGCTCGGCACAGCGGTCCGTCGCGGGGGCGGTTCCGCGGTCACGAAGAGTTCCAGGCCCCAGGCGTCCGAAGCGGCAGCCGCCGTACCGACTCGCTCGACGATGACGTGGTGGGTGCCCGCTCTCTTGCACAGGGTCCGGTCGGCGGAGATCTCGCGTCCGCCCCAGGCCGCGATCGGTCGCGGGCTGCGGACCACTCCGAAGGTCTGCCTGTCGAGGGAGCAGGAACGGCCGTCGGGGTCCTTTACGGTCACCTTGATGCCGTCGCCCGCCTGGACGGTGCTGCCGGGCGCGGGGATCGCCGTCACGGAGACGTAGGTGTCGGAGGTGGCGTCGAGGTCGAGTCTGTAGGCGATCGGCGCGTCGGTCGGCGGCAGGGAGCTCTTGTAGGTCGCGCCCGGTTCGAGCTGTGCGGCGGCCGCGGTGTCCGTCGTGCCTCGCACGGACCTGGCATCCGGTGCGAAGGCATAAGGGCTGGGGGTTCCCGCCGCCCGCGCGGACGGGCCGGGCAGGGCGATCGTCGTCCACACGAGCAGAGCCACCACGACGGCCCCTCGCGCACCTGAGCCCCCGCGCCCGCCTGCCACCTCAGCACGTACCGTGCGGTGATCGCGCCGTGCCGCTCGCCAGCGGCGACCCCCTGCCGTACGCCGCCGCCCCATCACGCGCCGCCCCCTTTTTCTCTTCGGACCATGGCCGTCGCCCATCCTGCCCAGCGCGGCCTCGCCTCACCCGCACAATCCGTACGACCGTCCGAAACGCCCGGCTCTAGGTCCTCCGGTCCCCTCCCGCAACTCGAATCCACGACACGGCGTCGCGGGGCGGGCGCCCCGAAACACACAAAACCCCGACCGCAGGGCGGCCGGGGTCTGTTTCAGATTGCGTTGTCGTGGCTCACGAACCCGTGGGCACGGAGTCAGTCGCCTCCGTCCACAGATCCTGCTCGGCGCGATCCGCCTGGATCTGGCGGTACACGAGGAGCCCGCCGATGGCGGCCAGTGCGACCAGGAGAAGCTTCTTCACCGCGCGACCTCGTCTTTCCTTGACGTAGGGGACCTCTGGCGCCCGACTATACACACCGACCGATATCGATCGGTGACCTGCGTCGAGGCTCAACTGCCGTCCGGAACAGCGCAGTAGAAGCGGACGGCACCGCTCCGATCGGAGGGTGATGACACCCCGACGGACGGTGACTTTGCTCCCCTTCCTCCCGCGTCCCGCACTTTCCTCGACTTTTCAGGCTCCTTGCACCCATCCGAGTGGTGTTGATCTGAAGATCGACGCGCCACGGGCGTCGGTACATGATTTCTCGGCCCCCATACACATCATGAGGAAAGTACGCAAATCGCCCAACCCGAAAGTGAGGGGCCATGGCCCGGAACAAGGTCATGAACCTGTGGACCACCATCGTCACCGCCTTCCTCGCGCTGTTCACGGCGCTCGGCTTCGTCACGACCACCTCGGCCGCGGCCGTACCGCACACCGAGACGACCCGCAAGAGCGGCAGCGACGACACCGACCGCAACACGCAGGTGACGGTTCCGGCGATGCCCCAGTGGGCCTGGTCCTACGCCAGATCCCTGCCCCCCACGATGAAGCAGCGCATCCGCGCCGAGGCACACGGCAAGACCCCCGGCTGCCGTCACCGCCCGCTCACGGACGACGAAGCCACCACGACGGCGACCTCGGCGGCCGGCGAGTGCGTCTCGGCCGCCGCCCCAGGGCAGCCACTCGTCCCGCACCAGCGCTGAACCCGACGGCTCCACGCCGAGCCGTCACCCTTACCCCCTTGTTGCGCCTACCGCGCCGTTATCCAGAACGCACTGTCACAGCGAGCTTGCGCACAGGCACCGCTCGGCACGACACCGCCCAGCAGGACACCGCTCGGCACACGGATCAGACGCAGTACGACTCATGCACGGCACGACGTACGAAGACGCCCCGCGCGACACCTCACCCCTCTCCGAACCCCTCTGCGACGATGTGCCGGAGATAGGACCACGGATCGTCGAGGTAACGCCGCCAGTGGTCCACGAGCTCCAGGTCCCGCCAAGCCGCGGGACGCATTCCGTGGTCGCCCACCTCGATGATCTCGGTGCCCGGCAGCGCCGTCAGTACAGGTGAGTGCGTGGCGCAGATGATCTGCGCGCCGGAACGCCCCAGTTCGTGCAGCACACCGACCAGTTGAAGGCAAGAAGCGAAGGACAACGCGGCCTCGGGCTCGTCCAGGACGTACAGCCCAGGCTCCTGGAACCGCTCACGGAAGGCCATCAGAAAGCCTTCGCCGTGGCTCATCTCGTCCACGGCCCCGGACAGTCTTCCCGTCTGCTGCTCCCGGCCCAGCGCGTCCAGCGCGGTCTCCGCCCGCAGGAAGAAACCTCTGCGGCGCGTACGAGGCCCGCGCAGCATGCGGCGGCCGGCCGGCGTCGCCTCGAAGCGTATCCGCCCGCCCAGCGCCGACGGCGCACGCCAACTGGCGTACCGGTAGCCCGCGGACCCGCCCCAGGAGTCCAGACCGAAGCCTTCCGCGAGCGCCTCGACGAGTGTCGACTTGCCCGAGCCGTTCTCCCCCACCAGGAACGTGACCGGCGTGCGGAACCTCAGGCCGTCCTCCACCAGCTGCCGTACGCAGGGCACCGACCACGGCCACTGGCTGCCTTCCTCCAGTTCACCGTCGGCCACATGCGCGTACGCCCTCTCGACGATCATGCCGCCAGACTCTCACCCGGCACTGACAATCAGGCTGCCACGGCGATCGGGCGCGCGGTCGGCAGGGCTCCTCCGGTGACGTCGACGTCGAAGCCCCCCGGCCGGGATCGGCCGAGGGGCTCCTCGCCACGGGTCCGCGCCCGTCAGCCGACCGGCCGGGTCATGGCATGGATCTCGCTGTACGGCGAGTAGTTCCCGGCCGAGTCATAGGTACGGGCCCGGTACTGGTAGGACTGCCCGTCGGCGGGAACCGGATCGCAGACCGAAGCCGTGGCGGGGTCGAAACGGGGGTCGAAGCCCTGGTGGAGGACGACCGACCAGGTCTCCGTCCCTGCGGTACGGCGCTCGATCTCGAAGCCGATGAAGTCACGGATCGGGGCCGGCGTGCTGTCGGACGCGGTCGCACGGATTCCGCTCGTGCACGAGCCCACGGTCAGGTCGGGCGCGTAGGCGGGAGCGATGCCGTCGGGGATGGCGAGCCAGAGTTCGTTGGTGGCGTTGGCGTCGAGCCAGGCCGGGTTGTAGGTGGTGGTGCCGCCGTCGTTGGTGACGAGGACGCGGTAGTGACGGGTCTCGCCGTCGGCGGTGACGGGGCCGGTCGTCCAGGTGTTGCCCTTGGTGGTGCCGAGCGGGACCCAGACATAGGAGCCGTCCACCTTGTCGTTGCTCAGCACCGTGTAGTGGTCGAAGTGCGGCTCGGTGTTGAGCGGCCAGTTCAGGGTGACCTTGCTGGTCGCCTTGTCGTAGGTGCCGGTCAGGGAGGTGACGACCGGCAGTGGACGGACGATGGTGTCCGTGCTGCCCGACGAGGTGTTGCCGGCCTTGTCCTTGGCGCGGACCTCGTAGTAGTAGGGCGTGCGGTCGTCGGGGTTCACCAGGGGATCGGTGTGGCTGCGGGCGGTGGTCGTGGTGACCTTCGTCCAGGTGCTGGAGCCGACGGGCCGCCGGTAGAGGGAGTAACTCGCCAGGTCCATCTCCTTGTTGGCGGACCAGGAGACGGTCGTCCTGCGGGTGGTGGTGCTGTAGGCGGTCTTCACACCGGTGGGGGCCAGCGGCTTCGTCTTGTCGTACGTGGCCGACGTCCGGGGCGTGTACGTGTACTTGACCTTGGCGGCGCCGGACCAGTTCACGTAGTCGACGCGCAGGGTGTGCTTGCCGGAGGGGACGGTGAGGTTGACGCTCTTGGAGCGGGCGGTGTCACCGGTGCCCTGCCACAGGTCGATCTTGCGGACACCGTCCAGGTGGACGCGGACGCCGTCGGTGGCGGAGACGGTGAAGGTGAAGGGGCCGCCGGAGCCGAAGTCGCGGGTCACCGACCAACGGACACCGAAGTTGTTCGTCGGCACGCCGGAGACCGGGCTACCCGACCAGTACTGGTCGACGGCGTTGTCGCAGTCGGTCTTCACCGGCGTGCCGGAGAACGAGGTGTTGCTGTAGAACGTCCGCTTGTAGACGTTGGTCGAGCAGGTGACGTCTGCGGCAGCCGCCTGCGGGGCGGCGGCCAGCAGGCTGCCGAGGACGGCGGCGGACAGGGCGCCACCGGTCAGGGCGGCGACGAGACTCTTCTGGCGCACGGGGGCCTTTCGCGCTGTGCGGGAGGACGTACAGCGTGGAGACTCGCGACACTGGAGGAAGGTTGCACGAAGATCGCGGCTCGTCGCACGGGCGTCACGGCTCGTGAAGGGCGCCGACACCAAGAGTTCTCGTATCGCGGCGCGCTACGCCCGCATGTCCGCGTGGTAGCGGTCTCTCGCCGCCTCAGGATCGACGTTCGGCCCTTCAGGCCATTGCTGGTCCATCCGCGCCCTTCCCGATGGCAACCGGAAATGTCAAAGACCCCCGGACCGATGGTCCGGGGGCCTTCTCGCTGGTGGGGCTAACAGGATTTGAACCTGTGGCCTCATCCTTATCAGGGATGCGCTCTAACCAACTGAGCTATAGCCCCGCCGCGCTCTGCGGTGTGTGTCCCGCGCGCTGACTCCTGAAGATTAGCGCACGACATGGGCAGTCCCAAAATCGGTTGTCGGGGCACCGTCAGGCGAGGCCGTGCTCAGCCGTGAGCGGCCGGCCTCACTCGTCCTCCGCGAGCGTCAGCTCGACGCCGCCGACGAAACCGGCGGAGAGGTTGTAGATGAACGCGCCCAGCGTCGCCAGCGCCGTGGCGAGGACGACGTCGATCACCGCGATGATCGAGGTGAACATCAGCACATGCGGCAGCGACAGGAAGGACTGCAGGTCGAAGCCGTTCGACTCGTTGGAGCCGGTCGCCTCGGAGATCGTGCCGCCGACCGTCGAGAAGACGCCCATCGCGTCCATGACCATCCACAGGACGGCGGCCGCGACGATCGTGCAGATGCCCAGGGCGATGGAGAGCAGGAAGCTGACCTTCATCACCGACCACGGGTCGGCCTTGGCCACCCGCAGGCGCGCCTTGCGGGTACGCGGCGTCGTACGGGCCCCCGCCCCGGTGCGCGGCATGCGCGTCCCGCTCGCCGGAGTGGCCGTCTGGTAGGCCTGCGGCGGGTGGTACGGCCCTCCGGCGGGCTGCTGCTGGCGTTCGCCCGGCAGCGGCGACTGCGCGGAGGCCGGCTGCTGGGCCCCCGCGGGCGCGGCCTGCGGCTGGGCGCCCGCGCCGGCCGCGTACTGCTGGGTCTGCGGACCTCGGTCCGTCACGGTTCCCCCCTGGGATCCAGGTGCGTCGGACGAGGAAGAGTCCTTCGCGGGCGACTTGATCGCTTTGAGCTGGGTCGTGTGCGTGTCCGTCGCACGCGCGGCGGAGCCACGGCCGCCGCCCGTCTCCTTACCGGCCGTGGGACCGGTCGAGGTACCGGACGATCCGGCGCCCGTGGCTCCGCTCACGATGACTCACTCCTCGTGCTACTCGGCCGAGGGTGCCGCACCCTCGTCCTCGCCGATGGTCTCGGCAGCGCCCTCGGCGGTCTCGTCGACGACCACGTCGCCGTCGACCTCCTCCGCCTCGCGCCCCGCCTCGGCGTTACGAGCGATGCCGACCACGGCATCGCGCTTGCCCAGGTTGATCAGTTGGACGCCCATGGTGTCACGGCCCGTCTCCCTGACCTCGTTGACTCGCGTACGAATCACACCGCCGCCCAGCGTGATGGCGAGGATCTCGTCGGTCTCCTCGACCACCAGCGCGCCGACGAGCGAGCCGCGGTCCTCCACGATCTTGGCAGCCTTGATACCGAGGCCGCCACGACCCTGGACGCGGTACTCGTCGACGGCAGTCCGCTTCGCGTACCCGCCGTCGGTGGCAGTGAACACGAACGTACCGGTTCGAACAACATTCATCGAGAGCAGCTCGTCTCCCTCGCGGAAGCTCATGCCCTTGACGCCGGAGGTGGCACGTCCCATGGGGCGCAGCGACTCGTCCGTGGCCGTGAACCGGATCGACTGTGCCTTCTTGCTGATCAGAAGCAGATCGTCGTCGGCCGACACCAGCTCAGCTCCGATCAGCTCGTCGTCCGAACCGTCCTCCATCTGACGGAGGTTGATCGCGATGACGCCGCCGGAACGGGGTGAATCGTAATCCTTCAGAGGCGTCTTCTTCACCAGACCCGCCTTTGTGGCGAGCACGAGGTACGGCGCCGCCTCGTAATCGCGGATCGCGAGGATCTCGGCGATCGCCTCGTCCGGCTGGAAGGCCAGCAGGTTCGCCACGTGCTGGCCGCGCGCGTCCCGGCCGGCGTCGGGAAGCTCGTACGCCTTCGCCCGGTAGACGCGGCCCTTGTTGGTGAAGAACAGCAGCCAGTGGTGCGTCGTCGAGACGAAGAAGTGGTCGACGATGTCGTCTTCCTTGAGCTTCGTGCCGCGTACGCCCTTGCCGCCGCGCTTCTGCGCCCGGTAGTCGTCGGTCTTGGTGCGCTTGACGTAGCCGCCGCGCGTGACGGTGACCACGATGTCCTCTTCGGCGATGAGGTCCTCGATGGACATGTCACCGTCGTAGGGGATGAGCTTGGTCTTGCGGTCGTCTCCGTACTTCTCGACGATCGCCGCGAGCTCCTCGCTGACGATGCCGCGCTGGCGGACCGGGGAGGCGAGGATCTGGTTGTACTCGTTGATCTTCGCCTGCAGCTCGTCGTGCTCCTGAACGATCTTCTGGCGCTCCAGGGCGGCGAGTCGGCGCAGCTGCATCTCGAGGATGGCGTTGGCCTGGATCTCGTCGATCTCCAGGAGCTCCATCAGGCCCGTGCGCGCGACGTCGACGGTGTCACTGCGCCGGATCAGCGCGATGACCTCGTCGATGGCGTCCAGGGCCTTCAGCAGGCCGCGCAGGATGTGCGCGCGCTCCTCGGCCTTGCGCAGACGGAACCGCGTGCGGCGGACGATGACCTCGATCTGGTGCGTCACCCAGTGGCGGATGAACGCGTCCAGGGAGAGCGTGCGCGGCACACCGTCGACGAGCGCCAGCATGTTGGCGCCGAAGTTCGTCTGCAGGTCCGTGTGCTTGTAGAGGTTGTTCAGGACGACCTTGGCGACCGCGTCGCGCTTCAGCACGATGACCAGGCGCTGGCCGGTACGGGACGACGACTCGTCGCGGACGTCGGCGATGCCGCCGATCTTGCCGTCCTTCACCAGGTCGGCGATCTTCTGCGCGAGGTTGTCGGGGTTGGTCTGGTACGGCAGCTCCGTGACCACCAGGCACTGGCGGTTCTGGATCTCCTCGACCTCGACGACCGCGCGCATGGTGATGGAGCCGCGGCCCGTGCGGTACGCCTCCTCGATGCCCTTGCGGCCCACGACAAGGGCGCCCGTCGGGAAGTCGGGGCCCTTGATGCGCTCCATGAGCGCGTCCAGCAGCTCCTCGTGCGAGACGTCCGGGTTCTCCAGGTACCACTGGGCGCCGGCCGCGACCTCGCGCAGGTTGTGCGGCGGGATGTTGGTGGCCATACCGACCGCGATACCGGCCGAGCCGTTGATCAGCAGGTTCGGGAAGCGGGCCGGCAGGACGGTCGGCTCCTGGGAGCGGCCGTCGTAGTTGTCCGTGAAGTCGACGGTCTCCTCGTCGATGTCACGGACCATCTCCATCGACAGCGGCGCCATCTTGCACTCGGTGTAGCGCATGGCCGCCGCCGGGTCGTTGCCCGGAGAGCCGAAGTTGCCGTTGGAGTCGACCAGCGGCATCCGCATCGACCACGGCTGGGCGAGCCGCACCAGGGCGTCGTAGATCGAACTGTCGCCGTGGGGGTGGTAGTTGCCCATGACGTCGCCGACCACGCGCGCGCACTTGTAGAAGCCGCGCTCGGGGCGGTAGCCGCCGTCGTACATGGCGTACAGCACACGGCGGTGGACGGGCTTGAGGCCGTCGCGGACGTCCGGCAGCGCACGCGAGACGATGACGGACATCGCGTAGTCGAGGTACGAGCGCTGCATCTCCGTCTCGAGCCCGACGGGCTCGACACGCATCACGAGTTCGCCGCCCTCTTCAGGGGTGACGGGAGTGTTCTCGTCGGTCATTGCTGGTGAAGATCCTTCCTGGTGCGGTCAGCTGAGACCGACTCAGATGTCGAGGAAGCGGACGTCCTTGGCGTTGCGCTGGATGAACTGGCGGCGGGCCTCGACGTCCTCGCCCATGAGGACCGAGAACAGGTCGTCGGCCTGGGCGGCGTCGTCGAGGGTGACCTGCCCGAGGACCCGGTGCTCCTGGTCCATCGTGGTGACGCGCAGTTCCTCGGCGTTCATCTCGCCGAGACCCTTGAAGCGCTGGATGGAGTCCTCGCGGACGCGCTTGCCGCGCTGGCGGCCCATCTCGATCAGCGCGTCGCGCTCGCGGTCCGAGTAGGCGTACTCGACGTCGTCCCGGCCCCACTTGATCTTGTACAGCGGGGGGCGGGAGAGATACACGTGTCCGGCCTCGACCAGCGGCCGCATGAAGCGGAACAGGAAGGTCAGCAGCAGGGTGCTGATGTGCTGGCCGTCGACGTCGGCGTCCGCCATCAGGATGATCTTGTGATAGCGGAGCTTCTCGATGTCGAAGTCCTCGTGCACGCCGGTGCCGAAGGCGGAGATCAGCGCCTGGATCTCCTGGTTCTGCAGGATCTTGTCGATCCGCGCCTTCTCGACGTTGAGGATCTTGCCTCGGATCGGGAGGATCGCCTGGTACTGCGGGTTGCGGCCGGACTTGGCCGAACCGCCGGCGGAGTCACCCTCGACGATGAAGATCTCGCACTTGGTGGGATCGTTCGACTGGCAGTCGGAGAGCTTGCCCGGCAGCGACGCCGTCTCCAGCAGGCCCTTGCGACGCGTCAGGTCACGGGCCTTGCGGGCCGCCACGCGCGCGGTGGCCGCCTGGATGCCCTTGCGGACGATGTCCGCGGCCTCGACCGGGTTGCGGTCCAGCCAGTCGTTGAGGTGCTCGTAGACCGCCTTCTGAACGAAGGTCTTGGCCTCCGTGTTGCCCAGCTTGGTCTTGGTCTGGCCCTCGAACTGCGGCTCGCTCAGCTTCACCGAGATGATCGCGGTCAGACCCTCGCGGATGTCGTCACCCGTGAGGTTGTCGTCCTTCTCGCGCAGCAGCTTCTTGTCGCGCGCGTACTTGTTGACCAGGTTGGTCAGCGCCGCGCGGAAGCCCTCTTCGTGGGTACCGCCCTCGTGCGTGTGGATGATGTTGGCGAAGGAGTACACGCCCTCGCTGTAACCGCTGTTCCACTGCATCGCGACTTCGAGGGACAGGCTCCTGTCCTTGTCCTCGGCCTCGAGGTCGATCACCGTCGGGTGCACCACGTCTCCCTTGCGGGAGTTGAGGTACTTCACGAAGTCGACGATGCCGCCTTCGTAGTGGTACGTGACGGTCTTGACCTCGGCGGTCTCGTCGGCGCCCGCCTCGTCGGCTCCGAACGTGGCCTTCGCCGACTCGCGCTCATCAGTGAGTTTGATCGTCAAACCCTTGTTGAGGAACGCCATCTCCTGGAAACGCCGGGAGAGCGTCTCGAAGGAGTAGTCGGTGGTCTCGAAGATGTCGCCGTCCGCCCAGAACGTGACCGACGTGCCGGTCTCCTCCGTGGCCTCGTGCTTGGCGAGCGGGGCCGTGGGGACGCCCATCTTGTAGTCCTGCGTCCAGCGGTGACCGTCGGTCCTGACCTCGACGGCAACCTTCGAGGACAGCGCGTTCACGACGGAGACACCCACGCCGTGCAGACCACCGGAGACCGCGTAGCCACCGCCGCCGAACTTGCCGCCCGCGTGCAGCACGGTCAGCACGACCTCAAGGGCCGGCTTGTTCTCGGAGGGGACGATGCCCACCGGGATGCCACGGCCGTTGTCGACGACCCGGACGCCGCCGTCGGCGAGGATCGTCACGTCGATGGTGTCCGCGTGGCCGGCCAGCGCCTCGTCGACGGAGTTGTCGACGACCTCGTACACGAGGTGGTGCAGCCCTCGCTCACCGGTCGAGCCGATGTACATACCGGGCCGCTTGCGGACCGCGTCCAGACCCTCGAGGACGGTGATGGCGCTGGCGTCGTACGAGGCGGTGACCTCGCCGTTCGACGAGGTCGCCGCGGCGTCGGTGGACGGGATGTTCTCGTTGGGGTTGCCGGAATCGGCCACGAAGCGCCCTTTCTGGCACAGCACGAGCCGGGCTCCTTGAGGTGCCCCCTTTGCGGGAGGGTGCCGGAGCGGCTGCGGCATGTTGCGTTGGTAAGCCTTGATCAGCGTTGCTCAGCTTTTCCCGGACGGTCCCCACGATTGGGGCGGGATTACTTCCAGTCTACCGGTAGCGCCGACAGTGATGGGGGTTTGCCGGTACCTGAGTCCGCACGTACCGCCCTGAACCGGCCTCGGCCGACTCCCCATATGCGGCACGGGGCTCCGAGAGGCTCACAGCGGCACTCAGCGCTTCGGACTGTCAACCTTCAGCTACTGAGTCGCCACCGCGTCGAAGCGGGACCGTAATGCCCCTTATGTCCACATGCCTCGAAGACCTGCATCCGATCCCCGGAAGCGGGCATTTCATCCCCGATGTCAATAAGTGCCGCTTTATGGATTTAGCGGCGCGCAATGCGACACGACCCGAACCGAGGCGCTCCGACGAGTTGAGCCTTCAAATACAGCCCACCCGAAAAAGAATTTGCCAGCCCACCGCAGCCTGTTACGGTTGGATCACCGTAAAGAGAACGCGGATATTAGCTCAACGTTTAACGAAACGGCAGGTAAAGTGAAGGTTCGAAAGGCGTCTGTAGTCAAGGCGGGAATCATCGTCGGCTCGGCAGCTCTGGTTCTGGGTACGGCAACGAACTCCTGGGCAGCCGGCGACCCCATCACGGTCAAGACCACGGACGACAACCCCGGCGGCTGGGCCACCTTCTGGCCCAACGGGGACAAGTTCACCGTCACTGACCACCAGGCCGATGGCCTGCGAGCCTCCGGCTACATACGGTTCAACGGCACCACGCACCGTCTGGACGATGCCAACGGGGCCAGCACCGGTTCCTCCTCGGGCTCGGTGTCACGCATTTTCTCGATCGCGGAAGAGACCAAGGTCGAGATCAAGGTCTGCCTCCGTAACGGCGCCGATGGAGCGCCTCAGTTCTGCAGCGGATGGCGTGCCGCACTGGCCTAGCCAGTTGTCGGACCCGACGCTGCACAAATGATTTGAGCGGTGGCGGCTCCGGCTGAGCACTCAACAGGGGCCTGTGGGTGTGCCACAGGCCCCTGTTCGTTGCCGGAATTCTCCAGGGCTGCCGCCATGACGTAAAAATCCGCTGCGGAACGACCGTCCGGCGCTCTTGAGAATCCGGAATTCCAGAATATTTTCTTTTCCGCTGAGGACCTGTCGCCTACCCGTAGGTGTCGCCGGGTCCCGTGCTGCCCGGTGCTCGCAGCGGTCCGTAGCGGCGGGCGGGGCCACCGGGCCCCTGCACTCTGATCTGCCGCACCGCACCATGACCGAGGTCCTCGTTGAGGCGGGCGACCAGTGTCGGCGCGAGCAGCCGCAGGTTCGTCGCCCAGGCCGTCGAGTCGCACCGCACGACCAGGACCCGCTCGTCCTCGTCGTACCTCTCCGGCACACAGTGCTTGGCGACGTCCTCACCCACGATCTGCGGCCAGCGCCCCATCACCCCGCCCACCGCGGCCGGCGTCTCCCAGCCGCGCTCGGTGATGAGCCTGTTGATGGCGGAGCCGAGCGCCATCGGGTCGCGTCCGTCGGCCCGCGCGCCGGAGCGGAGCCCCCCGCGCCGCGCCTGCTTCTTCTGCCGTGCCGCGTCCCCACGCGCGCGTGCCTGCTCCTTGGCCGCCCGAAGCGCCACACGCGCGAGGTCGACTCCGGAGGGCTCGGGCGTCTTCTTCGGAGCGCTCACCGCCGGCTCCTCGGCCGGTTTCTCGCTCATACGCGCTCCACCGCACCCTCCGACACGGAGTACCGCACTCCGGAGAGCACGTCCGGCACGTCGTCATCGACCGCGGCGGTCACCAGCACCTGCTCACCGGGCGCGACCAGCTCGGCCAGGCGCTCACGGCGGCGGCTGTCCAGTTCGGCGAACACATCGTCGAGGACCAGCACCGGCTCATTGCCCTCCGCCCTGAGCAGGTCGTACGAAGCCAGACGCAACGCCAGCGCGTACGACCAGGACTCGCCATGGGAGGCATATCCCTTGGCGGGCAGCTGACCGAGTCTGAGAAGCACATCGTCCCGATGCGGGCCCACGAGGGTGACACCCCGCTCGATCTCCTGCTTACGGGCATCGGCGAGCGCCGCCATCAGCTGCTCGAAGAGGTCCTCACGCGTGTGTGCCTCGCCCGGGGCCGACGGCTTGTAGTCCAGCGCGACGGGGCCGCCACCTGGTGCCAGTTGCTCGTACGCCTTGTCGGCGAGCGGCTGGAGCGCCGCGATCAGATCGAGGCGCTGGGCGAGCAACTCGGCGCCTACGCGCGCGAGATGCTGATCCCAGACATCGAGCGTGGACAGGTCCATCGTGCGGCCGCCGTGGCGACGGGCCAGCGCGGCCGACTTCAGGAGGGTGTTGCGCTGCTTGAGCACCCGCTCGTAGTCCGAGCGGACGCCCGCCATGCGCGGGGAGCGGGCGGTGATCAGCTCGTCCAGGAACCGGCGCCGCTCACCCGGGTCGCCCTTGACCAGGGCGAGGTCCTCCGGGGCGAACAGGACGGTGCGCACGATTCCGAGCACATCACGCGGTCTGACCTGCGAGGACCTGTTGATGCGGGCGCGGTTCGCCTTGCCGGGATTCAGCTCCAGCTCGACCAGCTGCTGCCGCTCGCCCTGCCGCACCTGCGCCCTGATGACCGCCCGCTCGGCGCCCATGCGGACGAGGGGGGCGTCGGAGGACACCCGATGGCTGCCGAGGGTGGCGAGATAGCCGACGGCCTCGACGAGGTTCGTCTTGCCCTGCCCATTGGGCCCCACGAAGGCCGTGACGCCCGAGTCGAGCGGAACTTCGACCCGGGCGTACGAGCGGAAGTCGGCCAGCGACAGATGCGTGACGTGCATGGTCGTTTCGCCGACCTCCCCCAACGTGTGTGGTTCAACCGTCCCCAGCTGTGGACAACCGGGCCACCCAGGGTGCCAGATCGGCATCCCCAGGGTGTGGACTACTTCTTCTCCTGCCCGCGTCCGTGCGCGACGGGCTACTTCTTCTCGACCGCGTGGCCACCGAACTGGTTCCGCAGCGCCGCGATCATCTTCATCTGCGGAGAGTCCTCCTGACGGGAGGCGAACCGCGCGAAGAGCGACGCGGTGATCGCCGGCAGCGGCACCGCGTGGTCGATGGCGGCTTCCACAGTCCAGCGTCCCTCGCCCGAGTCCTGTGCATAACCCCGGAGCCCGTCCAGGTGCTCGTCCTCGTCGAGGGCGTTCACCGCGAGGTCCAGCAGCCAGGAGCGGATGACCGTGCCCTCCTGCCAGGAGCGGAAGACCTCCCGGACGTCGGTCACGGAGTCGACCTTCTCCAGCAGCTCCCAGCCCTCGGCATACGCCTGCATCATCGCGTACTCGATGCCGTTGTGGACCATCTTCGCGAAGTGGCCCGCGCCGACCTTCCCGGCGTGCACCGAGCCGAAGTCGCCCGCCGGCTTGAGGGCGTCGAAGATCGGCTGCACCTTGGCCACGTTCTCCGCGTCACCGCCGTACATCAGCGCATAACCGTTCTCCAGGCCCCAGACGCCGCCGGAGACACCGCAGTCGACGAAGCCGATGCCCTTGGCCGCCAGCTCCTCCGCGTGCTTCTCGTCATCCGTCCAGCGGGAGTTCCCGCCGTCCACCACGACGTCACCGGGCTCCAGCAGCTCGGCCAGCTCATCGATCGTCGACTGGGTCGCGGCACCCGCCGGGACCATCACCCAGACCACGCGCGGACCCGAGAGCTTGCCCACAAGCTCTTCCAGGCTGTGGACATCCGCGAGGTCCGGATTGCGGTCGTATCCGACGACGGTGTGGCCCGCGCGGCGGATCCGCTCGCGCATGTTGCCGCCCATCTTGCCGAGGCCGACGAGACCGAGCTCCATCAGTTGTGTTCCTTAGGTTGCTGTGGCGTGTGAGGCACCTTCGTACCCACGTACGAGCCTAAACCCGGACGTCCATGCACAGCTGTGGGCATACGCGCTCATACGTACACTCTCACCTGCGGGTTTTTCCCACAGGCCGGGCCAGTTCCTCCCCGGCCTGTGGACAACTCGCGGCGATCCCCGGCGGCTCAGCCGCTCAGCCGCACCGGCATGATCAGGTACTTGTAGGCCTCGTCCGCCTCCGCGTCCAGCGCCGGCTTACCGCTGAGCAGCGCGGGCTTGGTGGACGTCGTGAACGACAGCTGGGCCACCGGGGAGTCGATGGCGCTCAGGCCGTCCAGCAGGAACGTCGGGTTGAAGGCGATCGAGATGTCGTCGCCCTCCAGCTGGGCGTCCACCCTTTCCACAGCCTGTGCGTCGTCGCTGGAGCCGGCCTCCAGGATCAGCACCCCCTGCTCGAAGCTCAGCCGCACCGGGGTGTTGCGCTCGGCGACCAGGGCCACACGCTTGACGGCCTCCACGAAGGGGGCGGTCTCGATCACGGCGACGCTGTTGAACTCCGTCGGGAACAGCGTGCGGTACTTCGGGAGGTCGCCCTCCAGCAGCCGGGTCGTCGTACGGCGGCCCGCGCCCTCGAAACCGATCAGTCCCTCGCCCGCACCCGAGCCGGACAGCGCCAGCGTGACGCTGTCACCGCTGGTCAGCGCCTTGGCGGTGTCCAGGAGCGTCTTGGCCGGGACCAGGGCGACCGCGGAGGCCTCCGGGTTCTCCGGCTTCCACAGGAACTCGCGAACCGCGAAGCGGTAGCGGTCGGTGGACGCCAGCGTCACGGTGTCGCCCTCGATCTCGATGCGCACACCGGTCAGGACGGGCAGCGTGTCGTCACGGCCGGCGGCGATGGCCACCTGCTGCACGGCGGAGGCGAAGACCTCGCCCGGGACCGTCCCGGTCGCGTTCGGCATCTGCGGAAGGGACGGGTACTCCTCCACAGGCAGGGTGTGGAGTGTGAACCGCGAGGAGCCGCAGACCACGGTGGCCCGTACACCGTCTGTGGAAATCTCCACCGGGCGGTTGGGGAGCGCGCGGGAGATGTCCGCGAGGAGACGGCCGGAGACGAGGACCGTGCCCTCCTCCTCGACCTCGGCGTCGACGCTCACACGTGCGGAGACCTCGTAGTCGAAGCTGGACAGGCTCAGCTGACCGTCGTCGGCCTTGAGCAGGAGGCCGGCGAGGACAGGCGCCGGCGGACGGGCCGGGAGGCTGCGCGCCGCCCAGGCCACGGCCTCCGCGAGTACGTCGCGTTCCACCCGGATCTTCACTGTTGCCGCCTCCTGCTGTTGCCGGCGCTTCTCGGCCTGCCTGGCTTCGTCATCTGTCTCGGTGTCGTCGGCCCCGGTGCGGGGAAGGACACCGGGAACAGTCTGACGCACCCCACTGACAGTAGGTGCCTCTCGGGGTCAAGTCGTGACGAGGGGCAGCCGGGAGCCGGACAGCGAGTTGTGCACAGGACCCCCTTCGAAACGGATTCCCCACTCTCTCTAGTTGGGAGTAGTAGTAGGGCCTGTGGATACCGTGGATAACCTCGTTTGCCCAGGTCAGAGCGGAGATTTTGTCCACCGGCCCTGTGGGCGGAAGCAGTGGACAACCGGGTGTCTCTGTGGAGAACAGAAAGTTCTGCACACCCCATGCACAGCCTGAGGCGACTTCTCCCCAGCGCCGTCCCCAGGTTTACCCAGCTTTCCCACAGGGCAGTCCGGCACCTTCATGTGACGCCTTTCACTCGACCCGGTGAGCAGGCGCGTCGGGTTGCCGAACAGTGGACAGCCATGTGGAGAAGCTGGGGATCGCTGGGGACAACTGGCCCCAGCCTGTGAGTTGCCGGTGGACAACTCGATGCACAGCCTGTGGATCTTCTCGCTGTCCACAGTCTGTGGAGATCGCTCGTCCACGAATCCACAAGTGGCTGACCTGGTCTGATCGTCTTTCAACAGGCGGGCCTGTGGACACAGTCTGGACAACTCCCCGGTCCCCAGGATGTGGACGGGAGAAAGTCACCAAATCTGTGGAGAGCGGCCGTAACCCTGCAGTTAATCGAACAGCGGGTGTCCGTACGTACGGGTCGCGCATGACGAAAGGGCGCCCCGGGAGTCCTCCCGAGGCGCCCTCAGCGGCGTACGACGGTGGCGGTCAGCCGTTCTTGATGCGGTTCGTGAGCTCGGTGACCTGGTTGTAGATGGAGCGCCGCTCGGCCATCAGATTGCGGATCTTGCGGTCCGCGTGCATGACGGTCGTGTGGTCGCGGCCGCCGAAGAGCGCGCCGATCTTCGGCAGTGAGAGGTCGGTCAGCTCACGGCACAGGTACATCGCGATCTGTCGGGCGGTCACCAGGGCGCGTCCTCGCGAGGTGCCGCACAGGTCCTCGACCGTGAGCCCGAAGTAGTCGGCGGTCGCGCCCATGATGGCCGTCGAGGTGATCTCCGGGGCGGAGTCCTCCCCTCCGGGGATCAGGTCCTTCAGGACGATCTCCGTGAGGCCCAGGTCCACCGGCTGCCGGTTGAGCGAGGCGAACGCGGTCACCCGGATCAGCGCGCCCTCCAGCTCACGGATGTTGCGCGAGATGCGGGAGGCGATGAACTCCAGTACCTCGGGCGGGGCGTTGAGCTGTTCCTGCACCGCCTTCTTGCGCAGGATCGCGATGCGGGTCTCCAGCTCGGGCGGCTGGACGTCGGTGATCAGTCCCCACTCGAAACGGTTCCGCAGTCGGTCCTCCAGCGTGACCAGCTGCTTGGGCGGCCGGTCGCTGGAAAGCACGATCTGCTTGTTGGCGTTGTGGAGCGTGTTGAAGGTGTGGAAGAACTCCTCCTGCGTCGACTCCTTGTCCGCGAGGAACTGGATGTCGTCGACGAGCAGGATGTCCATCTCGCGGTACCGCTTGCGGAAGCTGTCGCCCTTGCCGTCGCGGATGGAGTTGATGAACTCGTTGGTGAACTCCTCGGAGCTCACGTAGCGCACGCGGGTGCCGGGGTAGAGGCTGCGCGCGTAGTGCCCGATCGCGTGCAGCAGGTGCGTCTTGCCGAGCCCTGACTCCCCGTAGATGAACAGAGGGTTGTAGGCCTTCGCCGGTGCTTCGGCGACGGCGACCGCGGCCGCGTGGGCGAAGCGGTTGGAGGCGCCGATGACGAACGTGTCGAAGAGGTACTTCGGGTTCAGTCGCGCGGTCGGCTCGCCGGGGCCGGGCGCCGGCGCAGGCTGTGCGGCGAGCGGGCCGGGGGCGCCGGTGGTGGGCAGGTTGGCGCCGACGGGACCGCCGCGGTGCACATGGCCGGAGCCGGAGGGCGGCTCGGGCAGGTCACGGCGGGCGCCCTGGTCGTAGTCGGCGCGCGGCTGGTCGTAGTCGGGCCGCTGCTGCTCGTAGTCCGGGCGGTGCTGGTCGTAGTCGGACCGGTGCGGCTCGTACTCGGGACGGTGCGGCTCGTAGTCCTGGCGGTGCTGCTCGTAGTCGGAGCGGTGTCCCTCGTACGACGGCCGTTCCATCGGCTGCGGGCGGTAGTCCTGGGACGGGGGGCCGTAGGAGTCCTGTGCGTAGGACTCCTGCGACGGCGACGCGTAGGGGTCGCGCTCGGGGAAGCCGAGTCGCTGCTGCTGCCAGCCGTACTCGTCCTGCGTCGGACGCGGCCAGCTCCCGGGGGCGTGCTCGGGGCGCTGGTACTCGCTCGGGTAGGCCGGGCGGGCGGTGGGCAGCGGATCGGTGGGAGAACCGGGCCGCTGCTGGTCGTCCGCGCGATGGCGGCCGTAGCTCTCGTACGGGGGGAGCTCGGGCTCCTCGTAGCGCGACTGGGGTGGGGCCGGGGGCGCCGGGGGCTCGCCGGCGGAGTCGTCGACGGTGATCGCGATGCGGATCGGTCGACCGCATTCACGGCTCAGGGTCTCACTGACGACCGGGGCCAGGCGGCCCTCCAGTACGCCCTTCGCGAACTCGTTCGGTACGGCGAGCAGGGCGGTGTCGGCGACCAGTGCCAGGGGCTGGCAGCGCCGGATCCAGTGTTCGTCCTTGGCTTCGACACCCTGTCCGCGGCCCTCGCCGAGGAGCTGCTCCAGTACTCGTGGCCACACTGCGGCAAGATCGGCAGGTACGTCAGCCACAGGGCACGCTCTCTCACGGGTCCCACGAACGTGTGGTGGTGGGACGGGTCGGGATTCACTTCGGGTGGAGCAAGAATCAAGAATCAAGGGGACAAGGGAACGAATCGGAGTCCAGTCACGGTAGTCAGGGCGACCGGTGCGGTTCAAGTTGTTGTCCCCAGCCTGTGGATAGTGTCCCTCCATGACCCTTGGTTTGACCGGATGGCGCAGCCGCGCGTACCGTAACCAGGTCGAGTTGTCGATGGCTGCTGCCGCCTGCCTCCGATGGGCACAGATCATGCAAGGTGATCGGTCAGCGGTGCACTCGGGCGTAACGCGAGCTACTCGTGGGCGCACGGTGACAGCCAGGACGGCACCCCGCAAACACCGATTTCTTTCTGGAGCCCCCGAGTGAGCAAGCGCACCTTCCAGCCGAACAACCGTCGTCGCGCGAAGACCCACGGCTTCCGGCTGCGTATGCGCACCCGTGCCGGCCGCGCGATTCTCGCGTCCCGCCGTAGCAAGGGTCGCGCCCGTCTGTCCGCCTGATCCCGGTCAGGTCATGCCGTCGTGCTGCCCACCGAGAACCGGCTGAGGCGGCGCGAGGACTTCGCGACCGCGGTACGGCGAGGACGCAGGGCAGGACGCCAGCACCTCGTCGTCCATCTTCGTAGCGGTGCCACGGACCCGCACGCGCCTGGGGAGAGCGCTCCCCCGACGCGTGCGGGTTTCGTCGTGAGCAAGGCTGTGGGCGGCGCGGTCGTCCGTAACAAGGTGAAGCGCAGGCTTCGCCATCTGATGCGGGACCGAGTCGACCGGCTGCCCCCCGGTAGCCTGGTAGTCGTACGAGCGCTGCCCGGTGCGGGCGACGCCGACCATGCACAGCTGGCCCGAGACCTGGATGCCGCTCTGCAGCGGCTGCTGGGAGGGGGCGCGCGATGAAGTACCCACTACTGGCTCTGATCAAGCTGTACCAGTGGACGATCAGTCCGCTGCTCGGGCCGGTGTGCAAGTACTACCCGTCGTGCTCCCACTACGGCTTTACGGCGATCGACCGGCACGGTGCGATCAAGGGCACGGCGCTCACCGCCTGGCGCATTCTGCGGTGCAACCCGTGGTCGCTGGGCGGTGTGGACCATGTCCCGCCGCGCAAGCGCCCGCGGTGGCACGAGATGCTGCGCAACGCGTGGCGCGCACGCAAGGGCGGGCCCTCCGCCGCCGAAACGGCCACCGAGGAGAATGTTCCTTCGAGCCCGGCCGCAGAGACCCCGTCCCATGCCCAAGGAGCATGATTAGTGGACACGATTGCCAGCCTCTTCAGCTTCATCACGACACCCGTTTCCTGGGTCATCGTCCAGTTCCACAAGGTGTACGGCGCCCTCTTCGGCGACAACACCGGGTGGGCCTGGGGCCTGTCCATCGTGTCTCTGGTGATTCTGATCCGTATCTGCCTGATCCCGCTCTTTGTGAAGCAGATCAAGGCGACCCGGGCGATGCAGACGCTCCAGCCCGAGATGAAGAAGATCCAGGAGCGCTACAAGAACGACAAGCAGCGTCAGTCCGAAGAGATGATGAAGCTGTACAAGGAGACGGGTACCAACCCGCTCTCCTCGTGCCTTCCCATCCTGGCGCAGTCGCCGTTCTTCTTCGCTCTGTACCACGTGCTCAACAGCATCGCGACGGGCAAGACGGTCGGTGTCATCGACGAGCAGCTCTTGGCGAGCGCCCGTCAGGCACACATCTTCGGCGCTCCTCTTGCGGCGAAGTTCACGGACAGCTCCAGCAAGGTCGCCGAACTCGGTGCCTCGCTCACGGATGTCCGTGTGGTCACCGCGATCATGATCATCCTGATGTCTGCGTCGCAGTTCTACACGCAGCGCCAGCTGATGACGAAGAACGTCGACACCACGGTGAAGACGCCGTTCATGCAGCAGCAGAAGATGCTGATGTACATCTTCCCGATCATGTTCGCCGTCTTCGGTATCAACTTCCCGGTCGGTGTCCTCGTCTACTGGCTGACCACCAACGTGTGGACCATGGGTCAGCAGATGTACGTGATCCACAACAACCCCACCCCGGGTTCCAAGGCCCAGGCCGCGTACCTGGAGCGTCTCACCAAGCACGTCACGCACCGCGGCAAGGTCGGCCGGCGTCGGGACAGGGTCTACATCAAGGCCATCGTGGTCAAGGGGCGCGACCGCAACGAGTACGAGCGCAAGTTCATCAACGGTCTGAGCAAGGCGGGCTTGGCCGCCCAGCCCGACGGCACCGTGGTGAAGAGCGAGGGCGCTGTCGCCACCGTGGCCGAGGACGGTACGCCGACCACCGCCGGTACCCCCAAGCGCCAGCAGCCGAAGCGGCAGAGCAAGTCCCAGCGTCAGTCCGGCACTGCGAAGCCGGCTGGTGAGGCGACGTCGCTGCAGAAGGCCGACGAGCCCGACGACGCCAAGCCCGGTGCCGCCAAGAAGGCGGCTCAGAAGCCCGGCGGCGGCACCCGCAGCAAGGCCCAGTCCGGGCAGCGCAAGGGCGGTCCGCAGCGTCCCAAGTCCCCGTCCAAGAAGTAAGAAGGAGCCCATCCCGTGACGGAAGGCACCACCTCCGCCGCCGCTGAGGGTGCAGACACCCTGACCCGCCTGGAGCAGGAGGGTGAGATCGCGGCGGACTACCTCGAGGGTCTGCTCGACATCGCCGATCTCGACGGCGATATCGACATGGACGTCGAGGCCGACCGCGCCGCTGTCTCGATCATCAGCGACGCGGGCAGCCGAGACCTGCAGAAGCTGGTCGGGCGTGACGGCGAGGTGCTGGAGGCGCTGCAGGAGCTCACGCGCCTGGCTGTGCACCGGGAGACCGGGGACCGTAGCCGGCTGATGCTGGACATCGCGGGTTACCGGGCCAAGAAGCGCGCTGAGCTGTCCGAGCTGGGCGCCAAGGCCGCGGCCGAGGTCAAGAGCACCGGTGAGCCCGTGAAGCTGAAGCCGATGACGCCGTTCGAGCGCAAGGTCGTGCACGACGCGGTCAAGTCCGCGGGGCTGCGCAGCGAGTCCGAGGGCGAGGAGCCCCAGCGGTTCGTCGTTGTGCTGCCTGCCTGACCGGCTCGTTCGTTTTCCCGGCCCCGTCTGCCCGCAGGCGGGGCCGAACTTTGTCAGCCTGATAGTTCTGGTGGTTTCGGTGTCGGCGCCGGGTGCGCCGCGCGGTACGGAAGGACGGTCCCCTCGTGACGGAGGCAGCGGAGCTTCCCCCTGTGCCCGAACAGGCACGTGAGGTGTTCGGCGATCGGTTCGCTGATGCGGTCCGCTACGCCGAACTGCTGGCCGAGGCGGGTGTGCAGCGCGGTCTGATCGGTCCCCGCGAGGTTCCCCGCCTGTGGGAGCGGCATTTGCTGAACTGCGCTGTGCTCTCCGAGGTCGTTCCCGGGGGTGTGACCGTGTGCGACGTCGGCTCTGGCGCCGGCTTGCCCGGCATTCCTCTGGCGCTGGTCAGGGAAGACCTGAAGATCACGCTGTTGGAGCCTCTGCTGCGGCGTACGAACTTCCTCACGGAGGTCGTGGAGCTGCTGGGGCTGGACCATGTGACGGTCGTCCGCGGGCGGGCCGAGGAGGTCATGGGGAAGCTGCCGCCGGTGCATGTTGTGACCGCTCGTGCGGTGGCACCGCTGGACCGGCTGGCCACGTGGGGGATCCCGCTGCTGCGCCCCTATGGCGAGATGCTCGCTCTCAAGGGCGACACCGCGGAGGAGGAGCTGAAGAGCGCGGGCACCGCCCTGAGCAAGCTCGGTGCCGTGGAGACATCGATCCTGCATGTCGGTGAGGGCGTGGTGGATCCGCTGTCGACGGTCGTACGGGTCGAAGTCGGGGAAAGTCCGGGCGGTGTGCGGTTCGCGGCCAAGCGGGCCAAGGCGGCTCGCACGGGACGGGCGCGTCGTCGCCGCTGATCCGTCCTGACGACGAGACGTACTCCACACAAGCTGCCAAACCCGAGCGGGCCGGAGTGTCGCGACAGTTCGACCACCGCTGCTGTGCATCGTGTTTCACGTGAAACGTCGCTCACTGCTGCACGGCATCATCAGTCGCGGCCGCGCCGCGGCCGAACCCCGCGACCGCAAGCCTCTCGGTGCCCTTGGGGAGGATGGGCCCAATGACGCTCCGTCCTCCCTGAGGGGCACGGAGTTGTCCACAGAGGTGGATTTCTCCACAGAACACCAGGCCTCACTGGTTCACGACCCCGAAGACATGGGAGGCTCTGTTCATTGCGAGCCTGAAGTCGAGGAGAGTGAATCCTTGCGGTCCGACGCCAACATCGCGGGACCGATGACCGATCCGGTCCCCGGTCCCCGTACCGAGTCGCTGGGGGAGGATGTTTCACGTGAAACACCGCCCCCGATGGACGACACTCCCATCGGTCGTGCTGCCCAAATGGCGGTGGAAGCTCTAGGCCGCGCCGGCGAGGGTCTGCCACGGCCCGAGCAGACCCGCGTCATGGTGGTCGCCAACCAGAAGGGAGGCGTGGGCAAGACGACGACGACCGTCAACCTTGCCGCGTCGCTGGCTCTTCATGGCAGCCGGGTGCTGGTCATCGACCTCGACCCGCAGGGAAACGCGTCCACCGCCCTGGGGATCGATCACCACGCCGAAGTCCCCTCCATCTACGACGTGTTGGTCGAGAGCAGGCCGCTCGCGGAAGTCGTTCAGCCGGTCCCGGATGTCGAGGGTCTCTTCTGTGCCCCTGCCACGATCGATCTCGCCGGTGCGGAGATCGAGCTGGTGTCCCTGGTGGCACGTGAGAGCCGACTTCAGCGGGCGATCCAGGCGTACGAACAGCCGCTGGACTACATCCTCATCGACTGTCCGCCCTCGCTCGGCCTGCTCACGGTCAACGCGCTGGTGGCCGGGCAGGAGGTCCTCATCCCGATCCAGTGCGAGTACTACGCGCTGGAGGGCCTGGGCCAGCTGCTGCGTAACGTCGACCTGGTGCGGGGGCACCTCAACCCCGCCCTGCACGTGTCGACGATTCTTCTCACCATGTACGACGGCCGGACGCGACTTGCCTCCCAGGTCGCGGACGAGGTACGCAACCACTTCGGCGACGAGGTGCTGCGGACGAGCATTCCCCGCTCGGTCCGTATCTCCGAGGCGCCGAGTTATGGACAGACTGTGCTGACCTACGATCCAGGATCGAGCGGTGCCCTGTCCTATCTTGAGGCGGCACGAGAGATCGCGCTGAAGGGTGTCGGCGTCAGTTACGACCCGACGCACGCCCACATCGGCGCCCAGAGCAACCCGAGCATGGTGGAGGGAATCCAGTGAGCGAGCGACGGAGGGGTTTGGGCCGTGGTCTCGGCGCGCTGATCCCCGCTGCACCGACGGAGAAGACGGTCACGCCGTCTGCGGTGGGCGGCGCTGCTTCCTCATCACCGGCCGCCGTCCCGGTGCTGACCGATCGAGGAGTTGCCGCGGCCAAGGTGGCCACGCTGCCGCCTGTTTCACATGAAACCGACGAGCTGTCGTCGCACGGTTCCGTGGAGACGTCCGCGTCTGTCCTGGGTGCCCACTTCGCGGAGATCCCCCTTGAGGAGATCACGCCGAACCCGCGGCAGCCCCGCGAAATCTTCGACGAAGACGCTCTGCAGGAACTCGTCACGTCCATCAAGGAGGTCGGTCTCCTCCAGCCGATCGTCGTCCGGCAGCTCGGTCCCTCCCGGTACGAGCTCATCATGGGCGAGCGGCGCTGGAGGGCCTGCCGTGCGGCCGGCCTCGAAGCGATTCCGGCGATCGTACGGGCCACTGACGACGAGAAGCTTCTTCTGGACGCGCTCCTGGAGAACCTGCACCGTGCTCAGCTGAACCCGATCGAAGAGGCAGCGGCCTACGACCAGCTGCTGAAGGACTTCAACTGCACGCATGACCAGCTCGCCGACCGCATCGGCCGGTCCCGGCCGCAGGTCTCCAACACGCTGCGTCTGCTGAAGCTCTCCCCGAAGGTTCAGAACCGGGTGGCGGCCGGTGTGCTCTCCGCCGGCCATGCACGGGCGCTGCTCTCTGTCGAGGACCCTGAGGAACAGGAGCGGCTGGCTTACCGTGTGGTGGCCGAGGGGCTCTCCGTCCGGTCCGTCGAAGAGATCGTGACTCTGATGGGCTCCCGCCCGCAGAAGACCCCGCGTTCCAGGGGGCCACGGGCCGGCTCCGTGCCTTCTCCGGCGCTGTCCGACCTTGCGACGCGGCTCTCGGATCGCTTCGAGACGCGGGTGAAGGTCGAGCTGGGCCAGAAGAAGGGCAAGATCACCGTCGAGTTCGCCTCTCCCGAGGACCTTGAGCGCATCCTCAGCACGCTGGCACCCGGCGAGAAGCTCGCCTTGCAGAAGAGTCTCCAGGGCGAGGCCATGGAGGAGACCGAGGTCTGAGGACGGTCGGCCGGGTTGTACCTCCGGCTGTTCCCCACGCGGGCCGTGTCCGGTGTGTCCGGAACACGGCCCGCTCTTTTGCTTTCTGACGGTATCGATGGAATCACAAGGTGGATACGATGCGTTCGGGTATGGCGCATCCACTTGGCAAGACCTCTTAGGGGAGGCGGGGTCCATGCGAACGGTGAGCCGCACCGGACTGGTGAGCGTGGGTCTCGGGCTGGGCGCGGTCGGCGGCTTCGTCGGCAGCCTGCTCAGAGAACGGAGCGCCCTGACAGCCGCTCGCGCTGCCGCGGGCGAAGGAAGCGAGGAACAGCCTTCATGGGGCGTCGGCTCGTACCGCTCACGTTGGACAACCTCCAGGACCTTCCCAAGCGCTGCCGCTCGTGTGTCTTCTGGGAGCTGGACCCGGTCAGCGGTGAAGCCGCGGTAAAAGCCGGCACGTCCGCGTTGGAGAAGGAAGCCTGGATCTCCGCCGTACTGCTGGACTGGGGCTCCTGCGGGCGGGTCGTCTACGTCGACGATGTTCCGGTGGGCTTCGTGCTCTACGCGCCTCCGGCCTACGTCCCCCGCTCGACGGCGTTCCCTACGAGTCCTGTGTCAGCGGACGCGGTTCAGTTGATGACAGCCTTCATCATGCCGGGCTACCAGGGGCAGGGGCTCGGTCGTGTGATGGTCCAGACGGTCGCCAAGGATCTGCTGCGGCGAGGCTTCAAAGCGATCGAGGCCTTCGGGGACGCTCGCTGGAAGGAGCCGGCCTGTGTGCTACCCGCGGACCATCTTCTGGCCGTGGGGTTCAAGACGGTCCGCCCTCACCCCACGTTTCCGCGTCTGCGACTGGAGCTGAGAACGACGCTGTCCTGGAAGGAAGACGTGGAGATGGCGATCGACCGGTTACTGGGGGCCGTTCAGAAGGAGCCCGCGCTCAGGCCGCTGTGAAGTGAGCTACTCGCTCGCTGAAGGGCATCTCTGGAATGCGGCAGGGTGCTTCTCAACGCCGAATGGGCCAACCCTCACGGGTTGGCCCATTCGTGTTTCACGTGAAACATCACTCGGCGATGAAGTCCTCAAGGTCCCGAACGATCGCGGCCTTCGGCTTGGCGCCGACGATGGTCTTGGCGACCTCACCGTTCTGGTAGACGTTCAGCGTCGGGATGGACATGACGCCGTACTTGGCGGCCGTACCCGGGTTCTCATCGATGTTGAGCTTGACGATCTCGATCTTGTCGCCATACTCGGCAGCGATCGCCTCAAGGGACGGCGCGATCTGGCGGCACGGTCCGCACCAAGCGGCCCAGAAGTCCACCAGGACGGGCTTGTCGCTCTTGAGGACGTCCTCCTCGAAGGAGTCGTCGGTCACGTTCTTCAGGGTGCCGGCCACGGCGGGCTCCTTAACTGTGTGGTGCGTGGGGCTGGGGAAGGGGAGGGTGAGGGTCAGACAGGGGTCTTCTCCGGCTCGGGCTTCTCCTCGTCCGCGAGGGCGGCGAGGAAACGCTCGGCGTCCAGGGCGGCGGAGCAGCCGGTACCGGCCGCGGTGATCGCCTGGCGGTAGGTGTGGTCGACCACGTCGCCCGCGCCGAAGACACCGGTCACGTTGGTGCGGGTGGAGGGGGCGCTGACCTTGAGGTAGCCCTCCTCGTCCAGGTCGAGCTGGCCCTTGAACAGCTCGGTGCGCGGGTCATGGCCGATCGCGATGAACAGGCCCGTGACGGCCAGATCCGAGAGCTCACCGGTCTTGACGTTGCGCAGCTTCAGCCCCGAGAGCTTCTGGTCGCCCTGGACCTCGGCGACCTCGCTGTCCCAGATGAACTTGATCTTCGGGTCGGCGAAGGCGCGGTCCTGCATCGCCTTGGAGGCGCGCAGGGTGTCACGGCGGTGGACGACGGTCACGGACTTGGCGAAGCGGGAGAGGAAGGTGGCCTCCTCCATCGCGGTGTCGCCACCGCCGATCACGGCGATGTCCTGATCCTTGAAGAAGAAGCCGTCGCAAGTGGCGCACCAGGAGACACCGCGACCGGAGAGAGCGTCCTCGTTGGGCAGGCCGAGCTTGCGGTGCTGCGAGCCCGTGGCGACGATCACGGCCTTGGCGCGGTGAACCGTACCCGCGGTGTCGGTGACGGTCTTGATGTCACCGCTCAGGTCGACATTGACGATGTCGTCCGGGACGAGCTCTGCTCCGAAGCGTTCGGCCTGGGCGCGCATGTTGTCCATGAGCTCGGGGCCCATGATGCCGTCCTGGAAGCCCGGGAAGTTCTCCACGTCGGTGGTGTTCATGAGCGCACCACCAGCCGTGACGGCACCCTCGAAGACCAGCGGCTTCAGCGACGCGCGCGCGGTGTAGAGCGCCGCCGTATAGCCGGCGGGCCCGGAGCCGATGATGATCACGTTACGGACGTCGCTCACGGCTTGTTTCCTCGTCTCTGGACTGCGTCGTCGGACCGGGGGAGCCCCTTTCAGAACTCTCACCCCACCCAACGGATCCTAAGGGGCGTGCATTCCCACTGTGTCCGGGCACACGGCGGCTCCACACCCTAGGGGGTGCCAGCCAGGAGGAAGAGAAACCGCGGGCAATTCAGCGCCGTGTGTAGGAGTCCTTCAGAAGGACCTTGGCCGTGGTGGACGACGGCTCCTTCACACAGGTCGCGTCCACGATGTAGACATTGACCCGGCTGTCATCCATGGCTTCGGGCATCACCACGAGCAGAGCGTCCTTCCCCTTGTAGACGCCTTCCTCGGTGGCGATCGCCGCGTCATTGCGGTCGATGCCCTTGCGCACGCATTCGGGCACCGGAATGTCGCGGAAAACCTGGTGGCGCTTGGTGTCGGGCCCACCTTCCACGCCCATGCTGCGCTCCGGCTTACTAGGGCTACCGACGGAACTGTCGCTCTTGGCGAGGAGGTCGGTGACCTGCTTCTCCAGCTTGGCTGCGGAGAAGGTGTCGGCGCCGGTCTGGCCGCCGTCCGCCGAGGGGCCAGGACCTGAGCCGTTCATGAGCGAGGTCAGCAACACGGAGCCGAGGCCGAGGGCGGCGGCCGCGAAGGCGGCGCTCAGTACGGCGACCTTGCGTCGTCCGGCCCTGTTGCGACCCTTTCGGCCCGGGCCGGTGGTGGAGGAACGGGGGCGACCCGCCGGACGGTCTGCCGTCACCGATGTTTCACGTGAAACATCGGCGCTGTCGTCAGGAGCAGCCGCTGAACCGGCTGTGTCGGCAGGCTGGGAAGAGGCGGCCTCATCGGACGCCGTGGCATTGAGCAGAGCCTCCGCTGCGAGGGCGGCGTCGATGCGTTCCGCGACGTCGGTCGGCATACGCGACGGACCAGGCAGCGTGCCGAGCAGCCCCCGGATCTCCTCCAGCGATGCATGGACATCGGCGCACAGCTCGCACTCGTCCAGATGCCGCCGTACGTCTGCGGTCCTGGACGGAGAAAGAAGGCCCTCGGTGAGGTCGGAGATTTCGGCGACGTCCGGGTGCCCGGCCGTGTCTGTCGTGGATGTCACGCTCGCCCACCTCCGCCCTTCACTGCAGCTGAATCACTCGGCCCGGTATCGCGGGAATCCGTGGCTTGCCCTGGGGCAGGCGGACCCGCTGCCGGTGGGACGGATGCCCCCTGCGTCCGGTTCCGCCTCTGGCCGGTGTCCTTGCCTTCTCCGGCGCTCTCCGGTCGTAGGTGGGTGAGGAGAGGCAGAAGTCTGGCTCTGCCGCGTGCGCATCGACTCTTGATCGTGCCGGTGGGTACCTCCAGCACGCGGGCGGCCTCAGCGACCGGATATCCCTGCATGTCCACCAGGACGAGCGCCGCCCGCTGGTCTGCCGGGAGCGTGCCGAGAGCCTCCAGCAGCTGCCGGTGCAGATCGTTGCGCTCCGCGGGGGCCGAGGCGGCCTCGTGCGGCTCCAGCAGCTGCTCAAGACGCTCGGTGTCATCGACGGGGGAGGTCTTCCGGGAGGCCGCCTTCCGGGCGCGGTCGAGGCAGGCGTTCACCGTGATCCGGTGCAGCCACGTCGTGACGGCCGACTGGCCGCGGAAGGTGTGGGCGGCTCGGTAGGCGGAGACAAGAGCGTCCTGGACGGCGTCAGCGGCCTCCTCGCGGTCGCCCAGCGTCCGGAGGGCCACCGCCCACAGCCGGTCGCGATGACGGCGCACGAGCTCGCCGAAGGCGTCCTTGTCCCCGGCGACATGGCGCGCCAGAAGATCGGCGTCCGACAGATCGGCTCGGCTCGATCCGCTATCCACACATATCCCCTGAGTCCCTAAGGGAGGCAACCGTGATGCTGTCAACCCGACTCGTAAGCCTGAGCGACAGAATGCCACACAGCGGGCCGGATCGAGACGGCCGTACGGGACTGTCACCGGGATGGGGATCCTGTCCGGACGTTGAGTAGGTATGCGTCGCCTCGGCTTGACCTATCGGCCCCGGGGGGCTGGTCCGTCGTGCAGCAGGGCAGGGACGACTGAGGGCCGGCCCCATGGCCTGAACGGCCGGCCGACCCTGTCGGTGAAACGTCAGCTGGTCACCTTGATGTCCTGGACCCTGCCGCGGAACTTGCCGTCGTCCGCCTGTATCGGTACCTCGGTGAGCCACACCAGCAGGTACCGGGACTTCACGGCCTTGCCCGGCTTGAGCGTCACGGTCGAGCCGGACCCCTCGGCGACCTTGGCGTAGCTGTCGAACACCGTCGGCATCGCGCCGGTGTCGCCGGAAGCGGCACGCAGCTCGACGGAGGTGTTCCCCATGAAGGTGATGGTCACCTTGCCGACCTGCTGGGCCTTGCCGAGATCGAGGATGACTCCGACGCCCCGCTTCAGGTTTCCGAAGTTGGCGCCTTCGTAGTAGCTGGTCTGCCAGTACGAATTGGCGTCTGCGTCGTAGACCTTGCCCACGTCGTCGGGGTACTCCGAACCGTCGGTGCCGAACGGGTCGAAGTCATGGGCACCCTGTATGGCGATCGGCTTGCCGGCCGTCGGCTTCTTCGCGTTCTTGTCGTTGCCGTCCGTCGTCTGCGTCCGGCCGGGGTCGTCCGACTTGGAGCCCTGGTCCATGAGCGCGTCCGCCAGCTGCCAACTGCCGAGCCCCAGGGCAGCGATGAGGAGGGCCGAGACCGCCCACTTCAGTGCCTTGCCGGTGCGACTCTGCAGCGGCGGCAGCGGGGTCGGTACCGGCTGGGTGACGCCCGGGTGCGGTGCCTGCCGGCCGTACGTGCCCTGCTGGTACGTGGTGCGCTGGTAGTCGGGCGGCGCCGTGAACGCGGGCTCCGGCGGACGGATGCGGGGCATCTCGCCGACCGCCTTCACCAGTTCCTCCGGCGTCGTGCAGGCGGACTCGTGACGGGAGGCGGTCGCGCCGTTGTTGACCAGCGCACGCATGGTCAGTTCGGACAGGCCGCGGTGAACGCCAGCCCTCACCTGGTCGGGGGCGATCAGACCGACGTCCTTGGGCAGGCCGGACAGACCGTAGGCGTCGCTCTCGTACGGCCAGCGCTGGGTCAGTGCGGCGTACAGCAGTGCGCCGATGGCCTCCGTGTCGGTGCGCTGCGGGGTCTCGGAGCTGATGCCGCGAAGGGCGGCGTTCACCGCGAGGCCGCGGATGCGCCACTGGCCGGAGGAGGTGCGCAGTACGGCGTTCGGGTTGAGGCGGAGGTGGGCCAGGCCCTCGCGGTGGGCGGCGGCCATCGCTGCGGACACCTGGGTGACCATCTGGTAGGCGTCGTACACCTCCAGTGGGCCGGAGGCGAGCAGCGTGGTCAGTTCGGTGGCGTCGGGGAGCCACTCATGAACGACGTAGACGAGGTCGTTCTCCTCGACGGCGTCCAGGACCTGGACGAAGCGGGGGTCGCCGAGCAGTGCTGAGGAACGGGCCGCGGCCAGCACGGAGCGGGCCCGGGCATGGTCAGCGGGCAGGACATGGACGCCAACGGCACGACGAAGCTTCTCGTCGACCGCACGCCAGCTGCTGAAACCGTCCAGACGGGTGACGCACTCCTCCAGCCGGTAGCGTCTGGCGAGCTTGTGGCCGCTGTGCAGTTCGGGTGGTGAGGCCTTTCCGGGACCCTCGGTCCCGCCACTCCCCTGTGCCTCGTCGGTGTCCGTGTCCCGCTCCCGATTCTTGGCCACCCCGTCGGCCGTGGACTGGTCCGCCTGAGCGGTCAGCGGCTCGTCACCGCTGTTGTCTGCCACGTCGACGGCAGCCGTGCTCCGTTCCGCCACCGTCGTTCCTGCCTCCCCATCCGTTGCGCGCTGTTCGACTCAGTGCGCGCCGTCCGACGCCGAACCCAATTGTGCCCACAGACCGCCGCTATGCACGACACACGGTGGCGGACGATGGTTGTGCGCGTACCCCCACTTCAGCGACCCAGGCGCCCGCGCACCATGCCGACCAGCGAGTTCAGCTCCTCGATGCGCATGCGGCGGGCGGCGACGAAGAAGACTGCGAGCAGTACGGCCCCACCGCCCAGCAGAGCGGCGAACGAGCCGATGACTCCCTGACCGAGGGTCTGGGCGATCCCGTAACAGGCGGCACCGCTCAGCAGCGCGGCCGGTACCGAGGCCAGGCAGAGCCGGGTGTACGTCCGCCTCACCCGGACGCCGTCCAGGTCACCGCCCAGCTTCATGCGCAGTCGCCGCCAGGCGACGCCGACGCCGATCGCGTAGGCCAGGCCGTACGAGGCGGCCATGCCCACCACGGCCCACCGGGCCGGGAGAACCAGGTAGCAGACGGCGGACGCGGCGGCGTTGCCGGCCGCCACAATGACGGTGTTGTAGAAGGGGGTGCGGGTGTCCTCGTAGGCGTAGAACGCGCGCAGGACGACGTACTGCACGGAGTACGGGATCAGGCCGAGACCGAAGGCCATCAGCATGAAGCCCATGTTGGTGGCCTCACTCGTACCCGAGGAGCCGAACATCAGCGTGCACATCGGGATGCCCAGCGACAGGAAGCCGAAGGCCAGCGGCACGATCGCGACCGCGGTGGTACGCAGGCCCTGGGAGATGTCGTCCCGCACGGCGCCCGAGTCGTCCTCGGCGGCCGAACGCGAGATGCGGGGCAGCAGGGCGGCCATCAGCGAGACGGTGATGATGGCCTGCGGAAGGCCCCAGATCAGCTGGGCGTTGGCGTACGCGGCGTAGCCGGTGCCGTCGACGGCTGAGCGGATGCCCGCGGAGGTGGACAGCTGGGTGACCACCAGCGCGCCCGCCTGGTTGGCGAGGACGAACAGGATGGTCCACTTGGCGAGCATGGCGGCCTTGCCCAGGCCGTGGCCCTTCCAGTCGAAGCGCAGCCGCAGCCGGAAGCCGGTCTCGCGCAGGTAAGGGATCATGGCGAGGGCCTGGACGACCAGGCCGAGCAGGATTCCGACCCCGAGGAGCCGCTGGCCCTCCGGCGGGATGTTGGTGACCTGCATGCCGGAGTGTTCAGCGGTGCCGTACACCCACAGGAACATCCCGAGCGTCACGATGATGACGATGTTGTTCAGGACCGGTGTCCACATCATCGCGCCGAACCGGCCGCGGGCGTTGAGGATCTGCCCCATCACCACGTGGACGCCCATGAAGAAGATCGAAGGCAGGAAGTAGCGGGTGAAGGTGATCGCCACCTCGTTGGCGGCGGGGTCCCGGGCGACAGGGGCGGACAACGCGCTGACCAGGAGTGGCGCGCCGAGCATCGCGAGGGCGGTGAGCACTGCGAGCGCCACCATCACCAAGGTCAGCAGACGGTTCGCGTACGCCTCGCCGCCGTCCTCGTCGTCCTTCATGGCGCGCACCAGCTGGGGCACGAAGACGGAGTTGAGGCCGCCGCCGACGGTCAGGATGTAGATCATCGTCGGCAGCGTGTAGGCGACCTGGAAAGAGTCGCCGAGCAGGCCGAGACCCAGCGCCGAGACGATCATCATGGAGCGGACGAACCCGGTGAGCCGGGACACCATCGTGCCCGCCGCCATCACCGCGCTCGACTTCAGCAGGCCGCCGGCCTTCCCGCCCTTCTTGGCGGCGGGCGCCGGAGCGGGGGCGGCTGCCTGTGCGGGGGCCTCGGCCGCAGGAGGAGGCGGCGTCGTCGGTGTCTGCGACGGAACGTCGGTGGGTGCCGGGGACGGGCCCGGGACCGTCGGTGGCTGGTACTGCGGATGGCCGCCGGCCTGCTGCTGGTCGCGGAAGAGGTGAGCGAAGGCGTCGTGCTCCTGGCCCTCTGCGGAAGAGCGCGTGACAAGGTCGTCGACACCCACGTACTGGGTCGAGCGGGGGTTGTCGCCGTACGGCAGATACTGCGACGGGCCCTCCGGCTCGGGAGCCGGGGTCTGGGCCCATACGTGCGGGTCGGGCGCGTAGGGCGACTGCGGCGGCTGGCCGTACAGCGGCTGCTGCGGCTCGTACGAGCCCGGAGCGGGCGGAGGGTGGGCGGCGCGGTCGTACAGCGCCTCGGCGACCGGGTCCTGCGCGGTCAGGTCCTGGGCGCGGTAGGGGTCCTGGTCGTAGGTGTCCTGGAGGTACATGTCCGCGGGGGGCTGCGGCGGCACCTGGCCCGGCTCGGGCGGCGGGCCCTCGGGGTGCCCCGAGCTGCCCGCGGCCTGGCCGCGGTCACCGTCGTACGGCGCGTTCATGGTTACCCCACCTCATCGTCCCGGGCCGACCGGCCACGACATCGCTCAACGGTCCACTCTCTCACCCGTGCCGGACGGGTCGGCGTTTTCCGCTGCGGTGTCCGGGGTCAGGTCACTCGGCTGCTCCGGGGCGTCTTCCCGGGTTCCGGTGCCGGACTCCTCATCGAGGAGGTCTTGAGGGGTGGGACGCTCATCGGGGCCGTTCGAGTTCTCCGCGTCGCCGTCCGCCTCGTTCGGTTCCTGGGCGTCGTCCTCCTCGACGTCGCGGGCCGCAGCGCGCTTGCGCTGCGTGTACATCCGGAACCCGGCGAGGACCAGCAGGAGGAAGCCGCCGCCGATGACCAGCATCACGGTGGCGGTGAACTCCGTGACCCGTACGTCGAACCTGACGGGGGAGCCGTACTTCTGGCCGTCCTCCGTGTAGAGCTGGGCGATCACCTCGGCCTGGCCGTTGGCCTGAGCGGACGTGGTGAACTTCACGGTCTGGCTGTGGCCGCCGGACACGGTGACCTGCTGTTCGGAGAAGTCGTCGCCACCGATCTCGAGCCGCCTCGGGCTCGTCGAGGTGAGGCGCAGTACCAAGTGCTCGACGCCCTGTACCAGGTTGTTCTGCACGGTCACGGGGATCATCGCACTGCGTCCGGAGAGCTTGGTCTCCGACTTGTCGATCAGCGTGACCTGGCCGGCCAGGGAGTCGAGGTATGCCTCGACGGCGTTGCGGTAGTCGGCGGCCTGTCCGGAGCGGCCGCGCCACGACGTCGACATCTCCCGGTTCATGGCCCGGCCGAAGGGGGTCACCACCCGGGACTCGTCGGAGAGGATCACCTTGAACTTGTCGAGCTTGCTCTGGGTGCTCTCGATCTGCTCGAAGGCCGAGCGCGACAGCTCCTGCTTGCGCAGCGCGGAGGGGTACCTCGATGCCGCCGGAACCTTCGTGGTGGCGCCGGGGTCGGGCTTGGCCGCGGCGGCGGCCGTGAGGTCCTGGGACTGGGACCACGAGCCGCCCTGGAGCGCCGCCACCGCCTCGGCCATCGTCTGAGCCTGGCTGGCCGTCGGCATCCGCTGCGGAGCGACGACGATGCTGCGCTGCTTGTCCGACTGGAGGTTCAGGGCAAGGCTCTGGGCCAGGAACCTCTGCACGGCGAGCGTCGAGCTGGACGCCCGTGTCAGGTCGCCCTGGAACACGGTCGACATCCGGGCGTCCGTGACGACCGCCGTCGTGCCCCCGCCGATGGGGCGGGCCGCGGAGGGCGTGTAGGGCAGGCCGCGCGTCTCCACCAGGCTGTCGTTGCGGGCGATCACCTTGTCCGCGCCGCCGGAGGTGGCGACCTTGACGATGGACGGGTCGATGGCGCCGTTCACGGGCCAGGCGAAGTCGGTGGTCGGCTGCACATGGAGGATCGAGTCGACGGTGTCGGCGGCGACGTCGGTGGCCACCTTCAGGTGGCTCAGCGAGCCGGTCACGCTCGTCCCGTTGTGCGCGAGGGACGCCAGATCGGGGTCACCGAACGGCAGGGCGACGACTTCCTTGTCCTGCACCGCCTCCTGCAGCTCGGCCAGCCACTGCTTGGCGACCGCCTGACGGTCCCCCGGCGTGGTCGATTCACCCTTGCCCTGGATGCGGTAGCTCTCCGTCATCGCGTCCACGGAGGCCAGCAGGTCGGGATCGATCACCCACGTGACGTCGAGTTCCTTGCCCAACGACACCAGCTGCTCCAGACGTCCGCCGGGCGCGATCTCCTCGGCGAGCTCGTCGTCGCTGAAGACCGGAGTCTGCGCCTCGTTCGATCCCGTCTGCGCCGTCATGTGCGCGGTGGAGACCAGGGGCCACAGAACCGTCGTCCTGGTCTTCGTGTCCGCTCCGTCGGGCTGCCACGGCAGGAAGGTCCGCTGGATGCCGAGCACGCGGTCCCACGGCTGGGCGGAGGTCTCGCCGGACAGGGAGACGGCGAACTGGTAGACGCCGTCCCTGCCGAGGTCCAGCTTGTCGACCGGTACGGAGATGCTGAAGCGGTGCGCGACGCCCGGGGTGAGCTTCGCGAACTCCTTGATGTACTTGCCGCCCACCGCGGCACCGTCGAGGCCGTCCTGGTAGGCGCTGCGCCGGGCGACCGTGTCGACGTCGGAGCGCGTGTTCAGGGCGGGCCCCAGGCGTAGGTCCACCTGCGCGTCGGTGACGGTCTGCTTGCCTTCGTTGGTCACCGTGCCGGACACGGTCAGGGTGTCGCCCTCAGTGGGGACGGCAGGGGTGAGCGAGTCCACGGCCACGGACACCGAGCCCGAGGCGGGAGCGGCCCGCAGGGAGTCCTGCTCGGCGGCGTGCGACGGCGCGGCGGCGGGCAGCTGAAGCAGGCCGGCCAGCAGTGGCACCCCGGCGAACAGTGCTCCTGTCCGCCGTAGCCACCGGCGGGCAGGTGAGGGACTCGTCCCCTGGAAGTCTGCCGCCTCGGCCACGCGCTCGCCCGTCCCTCGTCGTCGTCAGTGGTCGTCGGAATGTGCGTCCAGGCATGGTAACGATGCGCGCTGAGGGGAAGTGCCGCGGAGTGCTCCACAAGATCGGATCACCGAGCCGGGCCTGTCCTGTATGTGCGGGTATAAGGGGAGCGCTTCAGTGCGTCGCAAGGGCCGTCCCTTGTGCCTGTATGCACAGAGCTGTCCCTGCTCATGGTGTGCGCATTTAATGGAGGCGCTCATGGTCGCCGCGGCCACGTACCCTCTTCTGTTGTGCCGAACGCCAACGAAGAAAAGCCCAGTGTCCTGAGTCAGGTGCAGCACCGTGCGGTGAGTGAACTGCTGCGGGTGGCCCCTGTCGCCGACGACCTCGCCCGCCGCTTCCAGGAGGCCGGGTTCTCGCTCGCCCTGGTCGGCGGATCGGTCCGGGACGCGCTGCTCGGCCGACTCGGCAACGACCTGGACTTCACGACCGACGCCCGCCCCGAGGACGTACTGAAGATCGTGCGCCCGTGGGCCGATGCCGTGTGGGAGGTCGGGATCGCCTTCGGTACGGTCGGCGCGCAGAAGAGCGCCCGTGGCGAAGGCGCTGATCGAGACTTCCAGATCGAGGTGACGACCTACCGGTCGGAGGCCTACGACCGCACCTCACGCAAGCCCGAGGTGTCGTACGGCGACTCCATCGAGCAGGACCTCGTACGGCGTGACTTCACCGTGAACGCGATGGCCGTCGCGCTGCCGGAGAAGGAGTTCATCGATCCGCACGGCGGGCTGGAGGACCTCGCGGCGCGAGTGCTGCGGACTCCGGGCACCCCGGAGGAGTCCTTCTCGGACGATCCGCTGCGCATGCTGCGGGCGGCGCGTTTCGCGGCACAGCTCGACTTCGAGGTGGCACCCGAGGTGGTGACGGCCATGAGGGACATGGCCGGCCGTATCGAGATCGTGTCCGCGGAACGTGTACGGGACGAGCTGAACAAGCTGATCCTCTCCGCCAACCCGCGCAAGGGCCTGACCCTGCTGGTCGACACCGGGCTCGCCGAGCACGTGCTGCCCGAGCTCCCGGCCCTGCAGCTGGAGAGCGACGAGCATCACCGGCACAAGGACGTCTACGAGCACACGCTGATCGTCCTGGAGCAGGCGATGGCGCTGGAGGAGAACGGGCCCGACCTGACCCTGCGTCTGGCCGCGCTGCTGCACGACATCGGTAAGCCCCGGACACGCCGCTTCGAGAAGGACGGCAGGGTCTCCTTCCACCACCACGAGGTGGTCGGCGCGAAGATGACCAAGAAGCGCATGACCGCGCTCAAGTACTCCAATGAGCTGGTGAAGGACGTCTCACGTCTGGTCGAGCTCCACCTCCGCTTCCATGGTTACGGCACCGGCGAGTGGACGGACTCCGCCGTCCGCCGCTACGTCCGTGACGCGGGCCCGCTCCTGGGTCGCCTCCACAAGCTGACCCGCTCGGACTGCACCACGCGCAACAAGCGCAAGGCGGCCGCACTGTCCCGCGCCTACGACGGCCTGGAGGAGCGCATCGCTCAGCTCCAGGAGCAGGAGGAGCTGGATGCCATCCGCCCCGACCTCGACGGCAACCAGATCATGGAGATCCTCGGTGTCGGACCGGGGCCGGTCATCGGTCGCGCTTACAAGCACATGCTGGAGCTGCGGCTGGAGCATGGGCCGCTGGAGCACGAGGCCGCAGTCGAGGCGCTCAAGGAGTGGTGGGCTGAGCAGGGCTGAGACCCGGGCTCTGTGGCCATGTTTCACGTGAAACGTGCCTGGGGGACGCCGAGGGGCGATGTTTCACGTGAAACATCGCCCCTCGGTGCGTATGGCTGAGACCTACTTGGACGAGTACTCCGCGAGGCACAGGGTGAAGGAGTCTCCCTTGCGGGTCTCCGTGTACTCGGCGTACTTCGTACGGTCGCAGTTGGCGGAGGTGCCGTCCTGCTTCTCGGCCACCTTGTAGGCGGCCTTCGAGTCGCTGCAGTCCACGACTTCGAGGTCCGGGTCGGTGATGCTGTCCGGGTTGCCGATGCTCATGCAATCGCCGACGCTCGCCGTGCTGGCGTCGTCCCGGCTGGCTATGAAGCCTCCGACGACCACGCCGGCGACGACCACCGCCACGACGATGTTCTTGATCTTCTTGAAGGTCCACTTGCGTTCGGGCTGCGGCGGAACAGGCGCGTACGGCGCTCCCTGCTGGGGGAACCCGGGCTCACCCGGCTGCTGCGGATACGGAGCCTGGCCCTGCGGCGGCTGGCCCTGGGCGAACGGGTTGCCTTGGGGCGGCGGAGTTGTCACTGGGGGTCCCCCTAGAACATGGGTGCGCAACGCGAACAATGCGCGAGATAAGACGCACGTAAGTTATCGGCAGTCACTGACAACCCCATGGCCGAAAGGGACTCTGTGTCATTGATGTGACACTTACTGGCGTCCAAATCGGGCCATAGTTGCAGCAACTGCTGCGTAGATAACGGAGACTGTGACCAAGAGCGGCGCCGAGCGGCCGTCCGGCGGCAGTATCAGGGCGGCGACTCCGGCGGCGCCGACGAAGGCGACGTTGAACAGCACGTCGTAGACCGAAAAGATCCGGCCGCGAAAGCCGTCCTCGACCGAGGTCTGCACGACGGTGTCCGTCGCGATCTTCGCTCCCTGTGTCGTCAGGCCGAGGACGAACGCCGCCAGCAGCATGGGAGTTGGAGCGAAGGGCAGGCCGAGAGCGGGCACCAGCAGCGCCGCGGTGCCGGCACACGCGACGATCCATCGGTCGGGCCCCAGCCGTCCCGCCACCCACGGTGTCAGTACTGCCGCCGTGAAGAATCCGGCGGCGGAGGTCCCCAACGCCAGCCCCAGCAGGGCGAGTCCATCGGATGCCTGCGACGAGAAGGCGTACCGGCAGAGCATCAGCAGCATGACCAGCAGGGCGCCGTAGCAGAAGCGCATCAGGGTCATCGCGAACAGTGCCCACGCGGCCTGCCGACGCGGTGGAGTGGCGAGATGGCGTACACCCGCGGCCAGGTCGCGAACCGTACCGGAGAGCGCTGCCGCGACCCGTGGCTGTACCAATGACGAGTCCGGGCCGAGCAGTTCCCGTGTCATGCGCAGTGACGCCAGGCCGGCGCACAGGTACAGGACGGCCCCCAGAAGCACCACGGCGGCATCGGAGTCCCAGGCCACCAGCCGCACGAGGAAGGCCAGTCCGGCACCCGCGGTGGCGGCGAGTGTTCCGGCGGTCGGGGAAAGGGAGTTGGCGATCATGAGTCGCTCGTCGTCGACGACACGCGGGAGTGCGGCTGAGAGGCCGGACAGGACGAAGCGGTTGACGGCGGTGACGCACAGCGCCGAGACGTAGAAGAGCCAGTCCGGTACCTGGCTGATGATCAGGAGAGCCGTCGCCGAGGCCAGTACCGTACGCAGAAGGCTGCCGTACAGCAGGACCTGGCGGCGTCGCCAGCGGTCCAGCAGGACCCCGGAGAAGGGCCCCACCAGGGAGTACGGCAGGAGCAGGACGGCCATCGCGGAAGCGATCGCGGCGGCCGAGGTCTGTTTCTCCGGGGAGAAGACGACGTACGTGGCGAGCGCGGTCTGGTAGACGCCGTCGGCACCCTGCGAGAACAGGCGTACGACGAGCAGGCGCCGGAAGTCCCGGAAGCGCAGCAGGACCCGCAGGTCGCGTACGACGGACATGGGGCCCAGCCTCACATACGGGGAGGGTCCCCGGGCGGTACAACCCGGGGACCCTCAACAGCTCTGGCAGGAGCGTTTCTGAGCGAGCCTCAGCGCTCGACTTCACCCTTGATGAACTTCTCGACGTTCTCGCGGGCCTCGTCGTCGAAGTACTGGACCGGCGGGGACTTCATGAAGTAGCTCGACGCCGACAGGATCGGGCCGCCGATGCCGCGGTCCTTGGCGATCTTCGCGGCGCGCAGGGCGTCGATGATGACGCCGGCGGAGTTCGGGGAGTCCCAGACCTCCAGCTTGTACTCCAGGTTCAGCGGGACGTCACCGAAGGCGCGACCCTCCAGGCGGACGTACGCCCACTTGCGGTCGTCGAGCCAGGCGACGTAGTCGGACGGGCCGATGTGGACGTTCTTCTCGCCGAGCTCCCGGTCGGGGATCTGGGAGGTGACGGCCTGCGTCTTGGAGATCTTCTTGGACTCCAGGCGGTCGCGCTCCAGCATGTTCTTGAAGTCCATGTTGCCGCCGACGTTCAGCTGCATCGTGCGGTCCAGGACGACGCCCCGGTCCTCGAACAGCTTCGCCATGACGCGGTGCGTGATCGTGGCACCGACCTGGGACTTGATGTCGTCGCCGACGATCGGGACGCCCGCCTCGGTGAACTTGTCCGCCCACTCCTTCGTACCGGCGATGAAGACCGGCAGAGCGTTGACGAAGGCGACCTTGGCGTCGATGGCGCACTGGGCGTAGAACTTCGCCGCGTCCTCGGAGCCCACGGGCAGGTAGCAGACGAGGACGTCGACCTGCTTGTCCTTGAGGACCTGGACGACGTCGACCGGGGCCTCGGCGGACTCCTCGATGGTCTCGCGGTAGTACTTGCCGAGACCGTCGAGGGTGTGGCCGCGCTGGACGGTCACACCGGTGCGCGGCACGTCGCAGATCTTGATCGTGTTGTTCTCGCTGGCGCCGATCGCGTCCGCGAGGTCGAGGCCGACCTTCTTCGCGTCGACATCGAAGGCGGCGACGAACTCGACGTCACGGACGTGGTAGTCGCCGAACTGCACGTGCATCAGGCCGGGGACCTTGGACGCCGGGTCGGCGTCCTTGTAGTACTCGACTCCCTGAACCAGCGACGCGGCGCAGTTGCCGACGCCGACGACGGCTACGCGAACCGAACCCATTCCGGTTGCTCCCTGTGTGTACGAGTGAGGCCCTGACCGGGCTCTCACGTGGCGGTGTCGCCGGGCGAATCCGTCCCGGGGGTACCCCCGGGACGGGGCAGATCGCCCGGCTCTCCAGATGTGGTGTCCTGCTGAGCGGACCCCCCGGAAGCGGAACCCTTCAGGTCCCGCCCGGCCCGCTCGCTCTCGATGAGCTCGTTCAGCCAGCGCACTTCGCGCTCCACGGACTCCATCCCGTGGCGCTGGAGCTCAAGCGTGTAGTCGTCGAGGCGCTCCCGCGTACGGGCGAGGGAGGCGCGCATCTTCTCCAGGCGCTCCTCCAGCCGGCTGCGACGGCCCTCCAGCACGCGCATGCGTACGTCCTGGGGTGTGCGTCCGAAGAAGGCAAATCGGGCAGCGAAGTGCTCGTCCTCGTACGCGTCGGGGCCGGTCTGTGACAGCAGCTCCTCGAAGTGTTCCTTACCTTCAGCCGTCAACCGATAGACGATCTTGGCGCGACGCCCCGCGAGTGGTGCGGCGAGGGCGTCCTCGGCGGTGTTCCCCGGTTCCTCGATCAACCAGCCGTTGGCGACCAGCGTCTTGAGGCAGGGATAGAGCGTGCCGTAGCTGAACGCACGGAACACGCCTAGCGACGTATTGAGTCGTTTGCGCAGCTCATAGCCGTGCATCGGGGATTCGCGGAGTAGTCCGAGAACGGCGAACTCGAGGATCCCGGAACGTCGGCTCATCCCCTCGCCTCCTCGGCTTATCTCGCGCTGATGTATCGACTCGATACATCAAGACGATAGAACGGCCTTCCGGGGGCGACAAGTGGGGGAACGGTGAACGGGATCACATCAACGATTCATGTGGGGCGACTTGCCCTATTTGGGGTGAAGTTCGGGGCTAGGCGGGCTTTGACGGTGCGTAGTCTGTGCGCCATGCACACCACCGGGAACCGAGTGACACCTGAGAGCGTCGTCGTCCTTGGTGCAGTACGGGTGAATGCGGAACCGACCGCATCCGTACTTCGGGGGGACCGGAAAACAGCCGCCGTTGCCAGGCGCCCAGGGGTGCGCCTGCCCGAGGAGTAGTCGTTCGATGAGCGAGCACCGTCGCAAACCGCCGCAGCCGCAGGGAGGCGGACGTGCCGCTGCCCGACGCGGTCAGACCGGCTCGTCCTCCGGCCGCCGCGCGGCACCGCGAGGCGCCACCGGATCTCCTTCCGACTCGTACGGGTCGGGTTACAGCGGTTCGGGAGGCGAGGAACGTCAGTACGGCGGTCGCGCCGAGGCACGTCGCGCTGCCCAGAGAAGCGGTGGGGGCCGCCGCAGAGCGGCCGAACCGGAACGCGGCGGCCGCCGTGCCGCTCCGGGCGGGCCGAACGGTCCCGGGCGGGGCCGGGGACGGACCGTGCCCCCTGGAAAGAAGCGGTTCGTCGACTACCCGCGGTCGGGCAAGTACGGCGTCGCGCGCTGGTTGCCGTCGTGGAAGCTCGTGGCGGGTCTGTTCATCGCCTTCATGGGCAGCCTGGTGGCTGTGGCGGGCATCGGGTACGCCATGGTGGGCATTCCCAAGATCGACGAGACCGCCGAGGCGCAGAACAACGTCTACTACTGGTCCAACGGTTCCGAGATGGTCTCCACCGGTGGCGAGACCAACCGGCAGATCGTCAACCTGGCGCAGATCCCCAAGGCCATGCAGAACGCGGTGATCTCGCAGGAGAACAAGACCTTCCGCAGCGACAGCGGTATCGACCCGAAGGGCATTGCCCGGGCCGTGTTCAACATGGCCACCGGTGGCCAGACACAGGGCGGCTCCACCATCACCCAGCAGTACGTGAAGAACGCCAGGCTGGGAGACCAGTCGCAGACGCTCTCCCGCAAGTTCAAGGAGATCTTCATCTCGGTCAAGGTCGGCGCCAAGCTGACGAAGGACGAGATCATGGCGGGCTACCTGAACTCCGCCTATTACGGGCGCAACGCCTACGGGATCCAGGCCGCGGCCCGCGCCTACTTCGACAAGGACGCCATAGAGCTGAACGAAGGCGAGTGCGCCTTCCTGGCGGCCATGCTCAAGGGCGCCACGTACTACGACCCCGCGGGTTCGACGTCCATCGACCCGGCGGCCACGGCCAAGGCCAACAGCAAGCGGGCCCTCGGGCAGATGCAGGACACCCTCAACAAGATGGTGGAGTACGGGCATCTGAGCCCCGATGTGCGAGCCAAGTACACCAAGCTGCCCGACGTGAAGAACCCGCGCTTCAACACCGCGTTGAGCGGCCAGATCGGCTACCTCGTCGACCTCGCCAACGGATACCTGGTCAACAACAGTAAGACGACGGGGATCACCGAGGAGAAGCTGCGTGAGGGCGGCCTCTCGATCTACACGACCTTCGAGAAGAAGAAGGTCGACCAGCTCGAGAAGGCGGTCACGAAGGTCTACAAGGCCAACATCAAGCCCAAGCAGCGGCCGGAGACCGACACCCACGTCCAGTTCGGTGGGGCTTCGGTGGATCCGGCGACCGGGGCCATCAAGGCCATCTACGGCGGCACGGACGCGACGAAGCACTTCACCAACAACGCTGACGTGACCGGTGCGCAGGTCGGTTCGACGTTCAAGCCGTTCGTACTGGCGGCCGCCATGAAATGGGGTGTGCGCGACCCGGATCTCGAGCCGATCCAGGCACAGGACGAGCGCACCAAGGTCTCCCCGAAGAGCCTGTACAGCGGTAAGAACAAGCTGAAGATCAGGGACTACCAGGGCAACATCTGGCGGAACGAGAAGGGCGAGGAGTGGAACCAGGTCAACGACGGTGATCAGTCGTACGGCACTCCCCCGGCCTACCGGATCGACCTGCGTGAGGCGATGAGGGAGTCCGTGAACTCCGCCTTCGTGCAACTCGGCATGGACGTCGGGCTGGACAAGGTCAAGGAGGCCGCCATCGACGCGGGCATCCTCAAGACCAGCCTGGCCGGTGCTGACTACCCGTCCTTCTCCATCGGAACCTCGCAGCCCAGCGCGATCCGTATGGCCGGTGCCTACGCCACCTTCGCGACCAGCGGAAAGCAGCGTGATCCCTTCTCCGTCAAGCAGGTGAAGGACAAGGACGGCACGGTCTTCACCCACAAGACCCAGACCGAGGAGGCCTTCACCGAGGCGGTCGCCGACAACGTCACGGACGTCCTGAGGACCGTGGTCGAGAAGGGCACGGGTACCAGCGCCCAGCTGTCCGACCGCCAGGTGGCCGGCAAGACGGGTACCACCGACGGCAACCGGTCGGCCTGGTTCGTGGGTTACACCCCGCAGCTCTCCACGTCGATCGCCATGTTCCGGCTGGACGACAACGAGAAGAACCAGAACCGCGAGTTCCTGAAGATGTTCGGAACGGGTGGCCAGGAGAAGATCCACGGTGCGTCGTTCCCGGCCGAGATCTGGCACGACTACATGGAACAGGCGCTGAAGAACACCAAGCCGCTGCCGTTCCCGACGCCGGAGCCCATCGGTGTGGTCGTCAACGACATCCCGACCCCGACGCCCATTCCCACGCCCAGCGAGACGGAGGAGGCCAGCCCGACGCCGAGCCCGACGCCCAGTGAGTCGCTGACCTCGCCGACCCCCACACCGAGCGAGACCTGTTTCGGTTTCCAGTGCAATGAGATCGGCGGTTCCGACAACGGCGGCACGGACGGGGGCGTGACCTCGACGCCGACGCCTACACCGACGGAAACGGCAGGCAACAACAACGGCAATGGCAACGGCAACGGGGGCATTTTCGGTGGACCCTCAGGCTGACCGGCAGCTCACCCGATGAGCGAAGGCCGGTGGCCGGTACCCATGACGTGGGTGCCGGCCACCGGCCTTTCTCCTGCCCGTGCCCGGGGCAGCGGACTGTTTCACGTGAAACGTCGGTTTCACGTGAAACACTCGGCCCCCGCACCAGGTCGTCCTGGCACCGTTCTCAGACTGGTACGGCAGGATGTCCCCCATGCCCAGTGCAGAAACGACGCCCACGAGCGCGCACGAGCCGGACCGGGTGCGGCCGACCAAGGAGGACGAGGTCGCCGCGAGCGGAAGCGAGCTGATCGGCGGCCCCATCGGACGGCGTGCGCTGCTCGGGACCTCCTGGTGGACCCCCGTGCGGATCATCGCGCTCGTGACCATCGGCATGTTCGCCCTCGGCCTGGTACAGAAGGCGCCCTGCTACGACGGTGCCTGGTTCTTCGGCGCCAGCTCGCAGTACACGCATGCCTGCTACTCGGACATCCCGCACCTCTACCAGGGCCGTGGCTTCGCTGATGGGCTCGTGCCGTACTTCGACAAGCTCCCCGGTGACATGGAGTACCTCGAATACCCGGTGCTGACCGGTGTGTTCATGGAGGTCGCCTCCTGGCTGACGACTGGCAGCGGCAGTATGCAGGACCAGCAGCAGTGGTACTGGATGGTCAATGCCGGGATGCTGATGGTGTGCGCGGCCGCCATCGCTGTCTGTGTGACCCGCACCCATGCCAGGCGCCCCTGGGACGGTCTGCTGGTCGCTCTTGCGCCCGCTTTCGCACTGACGGCGACCATCAACTGGGACCTGCTGGCCGTCGCTCTGACGGCCGCCGCGATGCTGATGTGGTCGCGAGGTCGCTCGCTGGCCTTCGGTGTCCTGTTGGGGCTCGCCACGGCCGCGAAGCTCTATCCGGTCTTCCTGATCGGCCCCTTGTTCATTCTGTGCTGGCGTGCGGGCAAGTGGCGTGACTTCGGAAAGGCCCTGGGCGGCACCGTCTGCGCCTGGCTGGTCGTGAACCTTCCGGTGATGCTGCTCGCCTGGGACGGGTGGTCGCAGTTCTACCGGTTCAGTCAGGAGCGGGGCGTCGACTTCGGATCGTTCTGGCTCATCCTGGCCCAGAACTCCAGCGACCCGTTGAGCACGGAGACCGTGAACACCCTCGCGACGCTGCTGATGCTGCTGTGCTGTGTGGGCGTCGCCGCGCTCACGCTCACCGCGCCGCGCCGTCCGCGCTTCGCCCAGCTGGCCTTCCTGATCGTCGCGGCGTTCATCCTCACCAACAAGGTCTACTCGCCGCAGTACGTCCTGTGGCTGGTTCCCCTGGCCGTCCTGGCCCGGCCGAGATGGCGGGACTTCCTCATCTGGCAGGCCTGCGAGGTCGCGTACTTCCTGGGCATCTGGATGTACCTCGCGTATACGACCAGCGGGGACGCCCACAAGGGACTGCCGCCGGACGGCTACCACTGGGCCGTCGGCGTGCACCTGCTGGGGACGCTGTACATGTGCGCCGTCGTGGTGCGGGACATCCTGATGCCCGAGCGGGACCCGGTGCGCCGGGCCGGTGACGACGACCCTTCGGGTGGTGTGCTCGATCGGGCGGAGGATGTCTTCGTTTTCGGCCCCGCGGCTCATCCTCCGCGGCATGCGGTCCACTTCGAGGGGCCGCAGGTGGCATGGGGCGAACGCGGGACGACAGGGAGTTCGCTCTGAGCGAACGGGGCGCAGCCGGCACATGAGGAAGGCCGTACACGAGGAGCCGTGTACGGCCTCTTCCCGTTCCGGGCGCCGTCGCGTCACCGGTCACGGGGTGGAACTGGATCGTTCAGCGGTCGACGATCCGGTCGAACTGGGTGGTGGTGTGCCGCAGATGGGCGACCAACTCGTCGCCGACCTTCGGCTCGGGAGCGTCCGACGGGATGAACAGGATCGAGACCTGCATGTGGGGCGGCTCCGCGAACCATCGCTGCTTGCCGCCCCACACGAAGGGAGAAAGGTTCCGGTTCACGGTGGCGAGGCCGGCCCGGGCAACGCCCTTGGCGCGCGGCATGACGCCGTGCAGGGCCTTGGGGGCCTCCAGGCCCACCCCATGGGACGTACCGCCTGCCACGACCACCAGGAAGCCGTCCGAGGCCGCCTTCTGCTGCCGGTAGCCGAAGCGGTCGCCCTTGGAGACGCGCGTGACGTCCAGGACCGCCCCGCGGTACTCGGTGGCGTCATGGTCCCCGAGCCACAGCCGCGTGCCGATACGGGCGCGGAAGCGGGTCTGCGGGAACTGCTGCTGCAGACGGGCGAGTTCTTCGGCCTTGAGGTGGCTGACGAACATCGTGTGCAGCGGCAGCCGCGCGGCACGCAGACGGTCCATCCAGCCGATGACCTCCTCGACGGCGTCCGAGCCGTCGGTACGGTCCAGGGGCAGGTGGATGGCGAAGCCCTCGAGGCGGACGTTCTCTATGGCGGCGTGCAGCTGCGGCAGGTCGCGCTCGCTGACTCCGTGCCGCTTCATCGAGGACATCACCTCGATGACCACGCGTGCGCCGACGAGACCGTAGACGCCGTCCACCGACGACACCGAGCGGATGACCCGGTCGGGCAGCGGCACCGGCTCCTCACCGCGCCGGTACGGCGTCAGTACCAGCAGATCACCGCTGAACCAGTCCTTGATGCGCGCGGCCTCGTACGTCGTGCCGACGGCGAGCACGTCGGAGCCCAGGCGGGTGGCCTCCTCCGCCAGCCGCTCGTGCCCGAAGCCGTAGCCGTTGCCCTTGCAGACCGGGACGAGCCCCGGGAACTGCTCCTGGACGTGCTTGTGGTGCGCCCGCCAGCGCGCGGTGTCGACGTAGAGCGTGAGCGCCATGGCCGGACCTGGAACCTTTCTCGTGGCTGCGGTGTATCAGAGATATGGAAGCTATCGACGGTGCAGCATGTGACGGTATCGAAGAGGGGATCGCGAGGTCAGCGACGCGACATGTAGATGTCGAGCGCCTTGTGGAGAAGCTTGTTCAGCGGGAAGTCCCACTCGCCGAGGTACTCGGCGGCCTGACCACCGGTGCCCACCTTGAACTGGATCAGACCGAAGAGGTGGTCGGTCTCGTCCAGCGAGTCGGAGATGCCGCGCAGGTCGTAGACGGTCGCGCCGAGGGCGTAGGCGTCGCGCAGCATCCGCCACTGCATCGCGTTCGAGGGCCGGACCTCACGGCCGATGTTGTCGGAGGCGCCGTAGGAGTACCAGACGTGGCCGCCGACGATCAGCATGGTCGCCGCCGAGAGGTTCACACCGTTGTGGCGGGCGAAGTACAGCCGCATACGGTTGGGGTCCTCGGTGTTGAGAGCCGTCCACATGCGCTGGAAGTACGACAGCGGGCGGGGCCGGAAGTGGTCACGCACCGCCGTGATCTCGTAGAGCCGCTGCCATTCCGCGAGGTCCTCGTAGCCGCCCTGGACGACCTCTACGCCGGCCTTCTCGGCCTTCTTGATGTTGCGGCGCCACAGCTGGTTGAAGTTCTTGTGGACCTCTTCCAGAGACCGGTTCGCCAGAGGCACCTGGTAGACGTAGCGCGGCTGGACGTCGCCGAAGCCGGCACCGCCGTCCTCGCCCTGCTGCCAGCCCATACGACGGAGCTTGTCGGCGACCTCGAAGGCACGCGGCTCGATGAAGTCGGCCTCGATGTCGCGCAGCCGCTTCACGTCCGGGTTCTGGATACCCGCCTTGATGGAGGTGGCCTCCCAGCGGCGGATGATCACCGGCGGGCCCATCTTCACGGAGAAAGCGCCCTGGTGCTTGAGGTGCGCCAGCATCGGTTCCAGCCAGTCGGTCAGATTTGGCGTGAACCAGTTGATGACCGGGCCTTCGGGCAGATAGGCGAGGTAGCGCTTGATCTTGGGCAGCTGACGGTAGAGGACGAGGCCCACGCCGACGAGCTCACCGCTCTTGTCGAACCAGCCGAGGCTCTCCGAGCGCCACTCCGCCTTGACGTCCGCCCAGGCCGGGACCTGCATGTGGCTCGCCGACGGCAGGCTCTGGATGTATGCCAGATGCTGCTCGCGACTGATCGTCCTCAGGGTCAGGCTCATTCGGGGCGCTCCTCGGGCTGGTGTGTCCCCATGGGTTCAGGGGCTCCGGCTCTCGCGGAAGCCTACTGCGCCTCGGGCGCGCCTCGACTGGGCGTACGGATGCTTCGCCCCGGCTCGTGGGCCGCCGAGGCGTTCGATCGTGTTCTATGCGGCGTTCTACCGGTGTTCGGAGGACGACCCCCGCCGCCGAGGCGGGGATGGACGGTGTCCCTGGCGTCAGAAGACCCCGCCGAAGAGGCCACCGTGCGCCATGCCGAGGAAGAAGCCGATGGCCGAGGCGCCCAGGCCGATGATCAGGCCGAAGCGCCCTCGGGTCGTCTCCGAGATCCACTGTCCGTACGCGCCGGTGAGGATGCCCACCAGGCCGGTCCAGGAGCTGAGCAGGTGCAGGTCGTGGAACATCGCCGTGACGAAAGCCGTGATACCGAGCACCAGGGTCACCACCAGCAGGGTGTCCTGGAGGGGATGGGGCTTTCCGTCCGTGGCGAAAAGGCCGCCGACGGTGTTGGGTCGCAATGCCTGTGCCATAGGGCACCTCCTGCGGAAGACGGCGCATCGTAGCGCCATACACACCCGATGTGTACAGACTGACGGGCTTCCGGGGCTGATTTCAACCGGAAGCACGTGTGCAGGTAGTCTGTACCGTCTGCACCGGTGTCTGCCCAGGCCATGCCAGGGTGTCCGCCCAGTCCACGCAGGGGAAACCGCTGGCCGGCCCCCATTGTCAGTGGCGGCCGATACCGTTGCGTACGCATCACAACCCTCCTGCCACGGAACGACCGTGGCCGCTGAGTCCAAAGGAGGTGGGTTCCACATGCGTCACTACGAGGTGATGGTCATCCTCGACCCCGACGTCGAGGAGCGCGCTGTCTCCCCGCTGATCGAGAACTTCCTCTCTGTCGTCCGTGACGGCGGCGGAAAGGTCGAGAAGATCGACACCTGGGGTCGTCGTCGTCTCGCGTACGAGATCAAGAAGAAGCCCGAGGGCATCTACTCGGTCATCGACCTGCAGGCCGAGCCTGCGGTCGTCAAGGAGCTCGACCGCCAGATGAACCTGAACGAGTCGGTCCTCCGGACCAAGGTCCTCCGCCCCGAGACCCACTGAGCTTCCGGCTCAGTTGATCTCGGGATCCGAGCAGCAGCAACCAAGCAGCCAGAGCAAACCCGCCGAGAGGTTCCCCCATGGCAGGCGAGACCGTCATCACGGTCGTCGGCAATCTTGTCGATGACCCCGAGCTGCGCTTCACCCCTTCCGGTGCGGCGGTCGCGAAGTTCCGTGTCGCGTCCACCCCCCGCACCTTCGACCGCCAGACCAACGAGTGGAAGGACGGCGAGAGCCTCTTTCTGACCTGCTCGGTCTGGCGTCAGGCGGCGGAGAACGTCGCGGAGTCGCTCCAGCGAGGCATGCGCGTCATCGTGCAGGGCCGGCTGAAGCAGCGGTCCTACGAGGACCGTGAGGGCGTCAAGCGCACGGTCTACGAGCTGGACGTCGAGGAAGTCGGCGCCAGCCTGCGCAACGCCACGGCCAAGGTCACCAAGACCAGCGGCCGCGGTGGCCAGGGCGGCGGCTACGGCGGCGGTGGCGGTGGCGGCCAGGGTGGCGGCGGCTGGGGCGGTGGCCCCGGTGGCGGCCAGCAGGGCGGCGGCGCTCCCGCTGACGACCCGTGGGCGACCGGCGCTCCCGCCGGTGGCCAGCAGGGCGGTGGCGGCGGCTGGGGCGGTGGCTCCGGCGGCGGTGGCGGCTACTCGGACGAGCCCCCCTTCTAGGCCTTCGGGTCGGCCTTCGAGGCCGGTCCGGGTCAAGGGCGGGTCGTACCCAAACTTCTTGATCACACAGGAGAAACACCATGGCGAAGCCGCCTGTGCGCAAGCCTAAGAAGAAGGTCTGCGCTTTCTGCAAGGACAAGGTCACGTACGTGGACTACAAGGACACGAACATGCTGCGGAAGTTCATTTCCGACCGCGGCAAGATCCGTGCCCGCCGCGTGACCGGCAACTGCACGCAGCACCAGCGTGACGTCGCCACGGCCGTCAAGAACAGCCGTGAGATGGCGCTGCTGCCCTACACCTCCACCGCGCGCTAAGGGAAGGGTGACTGACACATGAAGATCATCCTCACCCACGAGGTCTCCGGCCTCGGTGCCGCGGGCGACGTCGTCGACGTCAAGGACGGTTACGCTCGCAACTACCTGATCCCGCGGAAGTTCGCTATCCGTTGGACCAAGGGTGGCGAGAAGGACGTCGAGCAGATCCGTCGTGCTCGCAAGATTCACGAGATCCAGACCATCGAGCAGGCCAACCAGATCAAGGGCCAGCTCGAGGCGGTCAAGGTTCGTCTGGCCGTCCGCTCCGGCGACGCCGGTCGTCTCTTCGGTTCCGTCACCCCGGCCGACATCGCTTCCGCGATCAAGGCTGCTGGTGGCCCCGAGGTCGACAAGCGCCGCATCGAGCTCGGCGCGCCGATCAAGACCCTGGGCGCCCACGAGACGTCCGTGCGTCTGCACCCCGAGGTTGCCGCCAAGGTCAACATCGAGGTCATCGCGGCCTGATGGCCGCGCTCGGCTGAACAGCTGAGCAAAGGGGCCGTACCCGCTGGGGTACGGCCCCTTTGCTGTGCGTCCTCACCTGGCCGGGCCGAGGAGAAACCCGGTCCCCGTTTCACGTGAAACAGCGTGTTTCACGTGAAACCGTCAACGCGTGGCGCCCGTGACGATCCAACGGCCTGAACGGGTGCGCACCCAGAGCGTCAGCATGCGCACCGTCATCATCAGGGTCATGGCCGCCCACACCGCGGTGAGGCCGCCGCCCACCGCTGGGATGAGCAGCGCTACGGGAGTGAATACCGCGAGTGTGAGCACCATGGCCCATGCCAGGTAGGGGCCGTCGCCCGCTCCCATCAGGACGCCGTCCAAGACGAACACGACTCCGCAGATCGGTTGGGAGAGTGCCACCACGAGTAGTGCAGGCAGGGCAGTGTCCTGGACGGTCGTGTCGCTGGTGAACAACGGCAGGAAGACCGGTCGGGCGATCACCACGAGCAGGCCGAGCAGAACGCCGGCGGCGATGCCCCACTCCACCATGCGTCGACAGGCGGCTCGGGCGCCCTGGGCGTCACCCGCCCCGAGGTACCTCCCGATGATGGCCTGCCCGGCGATGGCGATGGCGTCCAGCGCGAAGGCGAGCAAGTTCCACAACGACAGGATGATCTGGTGCGCCGCGATGTCGGCGTCCCCGAGCCGGGCTGTGACAGCTGTGGCAATCAGGAGAATCGCCCGCAGGGAGAGGGTCCGGACCAGGAGGGGCACCCCGGCTTGCGCCGAGGCTCTTATGCCGGCTGCGTCGGGGCGCAGGGAGGCACCGTGCTCGCGGGCGCCGCGGACCACGACCACGAGATAGGCCGCAGCCATGCCCCACTGGGCGATGACGGTCCCCCAGGCAGAGCCCGCAATGCCGAGGTCGGCGCCATAGACGAGACCTGCGTTGAGGGCGGCGTTGGCGATGAAGCCCGCGATCGCGACGTAGAGAGGGGTCTTGGTGTCCTGCAGGCCACGCAGAACGCCGGTGGCGGCGAGTACGACGAGCATGGCGGGGATGCCGAGTGCAGAGATCCGCAGGTAGGTGGTCGCGTAGGGGGCCGCGGTGTCCGAGGCGCCGAAGAGTTCGACGAGGAACGGTGCCATCGGCAGGACGACCGCGATGACGCCGGCGCCGAGGAGGAGGGCCAGCCAGATGCCGTCCATTCCCTGGCGGATGGCGGCTTGGAGATCACCGGCGCCGACGCGGCGGGCCACAGCCGCTGTGGTGGCGTAGGCGAGGAAGACGAAGATGCTGACGGCTGTGAGGAGAAGAGCCGAGGCGACCCCCAGGCCGGCGAGCTGTGCGGTGCCCAGATGGCCGACAATCGCGCTGTCGACGATGACGAAAAGGGGCTCGGCGACCAGTGCGCCGAAGGCAGGCACGGCCAGTGCGACGATCTCGCGGTCGTGTTGTCGTCGTGCGGCCTTGGGCGTCACGGGAGCCTGTGTCATGGCCATCAATCTAATCGTCCACAGGTAAGAGATGCAATGGAGTACTGACCCTTACTTGCCGTCATGGGCTGTGTGTCTCTGCGCACTGTTCGAGCCGATCTTGCCCCGACTGGGGAAGTTTTTCTTCTGCACAGCCCGTGGACGGTAAACGTGCAGGTCAACCCAGCTGTCTGCGAATCACTCGAAGCTTGTTCACAGGGCTGTCCACCGTGTCGTGCACAGGTTTTGCGGAGTTCTCCACAGCATCGGGGCCGTCGTCCACATGGCCTGTGGATAACCAGATTGGCTGACGGTGCCCGCGGGCCTACCGTGGTCCGGCGCCCACTCCGTCCGTCGGCCGGGAAACCGGCACAAAACCGGCGAGCCAGAACCGGAGTTGGGCCTCTTATTTGTCAGTGGCGTGCCGTAGAACTGAGGGGCACGGCGAGGTCCGCTCTGCGGACGGGAGGAGGTGGCTCGGTGAGCATTTCCGAGCCCTTGGACGATCCGTGGGCCGACAGCGGTCCCAGCGATCGTCTGCCCGCCTCCCGCCGCCGCGGCGACAGCGGCCGGGGCCGTGACGAACAGCACGATCGCGGCCGGGACACCGGGGACTGGGACGGCGGCGGTTCCGCCTTCGAGCGGGTACCACCGCAGGATCTCGACGCTGAGCAGTCCGTCCTCGGCGGCATGCTCCTCTCCAAGGACGCCATCGCCGATGTCGTCGAGGTCCTCAAGGGCCACGACTTCTACAAGCCCGCCCACGAGACGATCTTCCAGGCGATCCTCGACGTCTACGCCAAGGGCGAGCCGGCCGACCCCATCACCATCGCCGCCGAACTCACCAAGCGCGGTGAGATCAACAAGGTGGGCGGGGCCGCGTATCTCCACACCCTCGTCCAGACGGTGCCGACCGCGGCGAACGCCGAGTACTACGCGGAGATCGTGCATGAGCGTGCCGTGCTGCGCCGCCTGGTCGAGGCGGGCACCCGTATCACGCAGATGGGATACGCGGCTGACGACGATGTCGACGAGATCGTCAACCGGGCGCAGGCCGAGATCTACGCGGTCACCGAGCAACGCACCAGTGAGGACTATCTGCCGCTCGGCGACATCATGGAGGGCGCGCTCGACGAGATCGAGGCGATCGGCTCCCGAAGCGGGGAGATGACCGGGGTCCCCACGGGGTTCACGGACTTCGACTCGCTCACCAACGGACTGCACCCGGGCCAGATGATCGTCATCGCCGCCCGTCCGGCCATGGGTAAGTCGACGCTCGCGCTGGACTTCGCCAGGGCCGCGTCGATCAAGAACAACCTGCCGAGCGTCATCTTCTCCCTGGAAATGGGCCGCAACGAGATCGCGATGCGTCTGCTGTCCGCAGAGGCGCGGGTCGCCCTGCACCACATGCGCTCGGGCACGATGACCGACGAGGACTGGACGCGGCTGGCCCGCCGGATGCCCGATGTCTCGGCCGCCCCGCTCTACATCGACGACTCTCCGAACCTGTCGATGATGGAGATCCGGGCCAAGTGCCGTCGGCTGAAGCAGCGCAACGACCTCAAGCTCGTCGTCATCGACTACCTCCAGCTGATGCAGTCCGGCGGCTCCAAGCGCGCCGAAAGCCGTCAGCAGGAGGTCTCGGACATGTCCCGTAACCTCAAGCTGCTCGCCAAGGAGTTGGAGATCCCGGTCATCGCCCTCTCCCAGCTGAACCGTGGTCCCGAGCAGCGTACGGACAAGAAGCCCATGGTCTCCGACCTGCGTGAGTCCGGCTCCATCGAGCAGGACGCCGACATGGTCATCCTGCTGCACCGCGAGGACGCCTACGAGAAGGAGTCGCCCCGTGCGGGTGAGGCCGACCTGATCGTGGCCAAGCACCGTAACGGTCCGACCGCGACCATCACGGTAGCCTTCCAGGGCCACTACTCGCGGTTCGTGGACATGGCGCAGACCTGATACCGCCGCACTCGGGGGTTATGCGTTCGACTCCCGGCTGCCCACAGGATGGACTGTGGGCATGACGACATCTCAGGAAGGGTTGCTGCCCGGCACCCGCCGTGCACTGCTGCACCGCATCGCCGTGGCGCAGGCCGAAGGGCGTGCGCCCTCGCTGGTCGCCTCGGTCGTGCGAGGTGGGAAGGCCGTGTGGCACGGTTCGCGTACCTCGGTGGACGGACATGGGCCGGATGAACACGTGCAGTACCGCATCGGTTCGATCACCAAGACCTTCACCGCTGTTCTCGTCCTCCGCCTGCGCGACGAGGGTCTGCTCGACCTCGGTGATCCGCTGGAGAAGCATCTTCCGGGCACGGGAGCGGGGGAGGCGACCATCGCCGAACTGCTCGCGCACACCGCCGGGTTGGCGGCCGAGTCACCCGGGCCCTGGTGGGAGAGGACGCCCGGATCACTGCGACCCGAGCTGTCCGACGTGCTCGGTGAGCAGCCCTTTCTGCATCCGTCGGGGCGCCGTTTCCACTACTCCAACCCCGGCTACACGCTGCTGGGCGCACTGGTGGAGAAGCTGAGGGACGCTCCCTGGGGGGACGTACTTCGGCGGGAAGTGCTCGAACCTCTGGGCCTGGACCGTACGAGTACACGTCCGCAGGCACCGCATGCGGGTGGCTGGGCCGTGCACCCCTGGGCCGATGTGATGCTTCCCGAGCCCGTCGAGGATCTGGGCCGGATGGAGCCGGCCGGCCAACTGTGGTCGACAGCCGCGGATCTGGCGCGGTTCGCTGTCTTCCTTGCCAGGGGCGATGACCGCGTGTTGAGTGCCGCGTCCGTACGGGAGATGCGGACACCGGCGGCGCCGCCGGAGGCCACGGATGTGGTGGACGGAGCGGCGTACGGCCTCGGTATGCAGGTCCAGCATCGGGAGGGGCGGCTCCTGGTGGGGCACGGCGGATCCTTGCCGGGGTTCCTGGCGAGCCTGACGATCAGCGTGGAGGACGATGTGGCGGCCGTGGTGCTGGCCAACTGCACCTCTGGTCCGCTGGTGTCCCTTGTAGCCGCCGACCTCGTCCGGATCGTCGCCGAGGCCGAGCCACGGATGCCTCAGCCTTGGCGGCCGATGCGGGACGTCGACGCGGGGGAACTGGAGCTGGCCGGTCAGTGGTACTGGGGAACGCATGCCTTCGCCCTGCGGCTGACCGCTGACGGGCTCGTCTCGCTGGAGCCGTTGTCCGGCAAGGGCCGCCGGTCGCGATTCCGTGCCAACGGTGATGGCACCTGGACCGGGCTGGAGGGGTACTACGCCGGTGAGCTCCTGAAGGCCGTACGGCGCCCCGACGGGGCGGTGGACCACTTGGACCTCGGGTCGTTCGTCTTCACGCGTCAGCCGTATGACGAGGGTGCTGCCGTTCCGGGTGGTGTGGATCCCGACGGTTGGCGGGGGAGCGGTTCGTTCTGACGATGTGGTGAGCGCCTGTTTCACGTGAAACAGGCGCTTTTCTCTGTCAGAGCTGCAGCTTGAAGCCCACGTGTGAGGCCGTGAAGCCGAGACGCTCATAGAAGCGGTGGGCGTCCGTGCGGGTCTTGTCCGAGGTCAGCTGCACCAACTGGCAGCCCTGCCGTCGGGATTCTTCGATTGCCCACTCGATGAGCAGCGTTCCCAGGCCGCTGCCCCGCTCGTCGGCGTGGATGCGTACGGCTTCGATGATGGACCTCGTGGAGCCGCGCCGGGACAGCCCGGGAATGACGGTGAGCTGCAGCGTGCCGACGACACGGCTCTCGCGTACGGCGACGACCAGGTGCTGGTTCGGATCGCTACTGAGGCGCTCCAGTGCGGCCATGTACGGGGCCAGGTCGTCCGGTGATTCACGCTGGGCGCCCAATGGATCGTCGGCGAGCATGCCGACGATCGCAGAGATGTCATCGGCTACGGCGGCTCGTATCTCAAGATCTCCCATGCCGGCACCCTATGCGGCGCCGGAAGTGTGACGCTCTGACGCATCTGCAGGTGGTCGCCTTCGCCGCTTCTGTCGACCGCGGACGTCGAGCAGGGAGTACTCGCGCGCGCTGAGGTCGTGCCCGGTCTGCAGGGCGCGCACCATGCGCGCCTCGATCCTGCCGGCATGGTGTCCGCCCTTCTCGGGCTGGCCGATGTCTTGTGGACGCAGGAGCAGAATGCCCGCGCTTGTAATTATGCCGCGTGTGCAAGTATTGTCAGCACTCGTTAAGCGCTCCTGCAATCTTCTGGGAAGGTGTTCCCTCTCATGCCTCTCGCGCTTCTGGCCCTCGCGATCGGGGCCTTCGGAATCGGGACGACAGAGTTCGTGATCATGGGTCTGTTGCCCGAGGTGGCGGGCGACTTCGAGGTCTCCATCCCCACCGCCGGGCTGCTCGTGACCGGCTACGCCCTCGGCGTGGTTCTGGGCGCGCCGCTGATGACCGCGCTCGGCACCAAGGTCTCCCGCAAGCGGATGCTGATGCTCCTGATGGGCCTGTTCATCCTCGGCAACCTGCTGTCCGCTCTGGCCCCGGGCTTCGCCGCGATGCTGATCGGTCGTGTCGTCGCCTCGCTCGCTCACGGCGCCTTCTTCGGTATCGGTTCGGTCGTCGCGGCCGACCTGGTCGCCCCGGACAAGAAGGCCGGAGCCATCGCGATGATGTTCACCGGACTGACCCTCGCCAATGTCGTCGGTGTTCCGCTGGGGACGTTCGTCGGGCAGACCGTCGGCTGGCGCGCCACCTTCGGGATCGTTGCCGCCCTCGGCGTCGTCGGGCTGGTCGGCATAGCCAAGCTCGTCCCGGACATGGACAAGGCGCAAGGCGTCCACCTTCGCCACGAACTGGCGGCCTTCAAGAACGCCCAGGTGCTGCTCGCCATGGCGATGACGGTCCTCGGCTTCGGCGGCGTTTTCGCGGCCATCACCTACATCGCGCCGATGATGACCCACGTCACCGGATTCGCCGACGGTTCCGTCACCTGGCTGCTGGTCCTCTTCGGCCTCGGCATGGTCGGCGGCAACCTCGTCGGCGGCAAGTACGCCGACCGGGCGTTGATGCCCATGCTCTACGTCTCTCTGGGCGCTCTCGCCGTCGTGCTCGCGCTCTTCACGTTCACCGCTCAGAGCAAGGTCCTCGCAGCCGTGACCATCGCGCTGATCGGCGCCCTGGGCTTCGCCACCGTCCCTCCGCTGCAGAAGCGCGTCCTGGACCAGGCCCATGGCGCCCCGACGTTGGCCTCGGCAGTGAACATCGGCGCCTTCAACCTCGGCAACGCCCTCGCGGCCTGGCTCGGCGGCCTCGTCATCTCGGCCGGCTACGGCTACACGTCCCCGAACTGGGTCGGCGCCGCCCTCGCCGCGGCCGCGCTGTTGCTCGCCTTCCTCTCGGCCGCACTGGAGCGCCGCGGCGGGGCGTCCCCGAGCACCGTCGTCACCGGCACCCAGCCCGCCGAGCAACGAACTGCCGTACACCACTGAGCCGACCCGGCCGCGGGGTCAGGGCAGCCCCCGCGGCGCTTCGGCTTCATGAGATCCACCTCAGCACCCCATCGCAAGGAGAAAGACCATGAGCACCGTCACCGCCGTAGCACCCCTGACCATCCAGGACGCCGATGCTCTCGTCGCGGCCGCCCACCGGGCCGCCGAGGCCGCGGGGGCGACGGTCAGCGTCACGGTCCTGGATGCCGGAGGCCATCTGCTGGCCTTCCGGCGGGACGACCGAGCTGTGCTCATCTCCGGGGAGACGAGCACCCGCAAGGCGTACACGGCGCTGCAGCTCGCCGCTCCCACCGCCGATCTCGTCGACGCCGTACAGCCCGGAGGGCTCTTCCACACCCTGCCCACGGCGCTCGATCGGCCGCTGCTGTTCATCGCGGGCGGTGTACCGATCCACCGCGACGGCCGGCTGGTCGGGGCGATCGGAGTCGGCGGCGGGGCGCCGGAGCAGGACCACCAGTTCGCGATCGCCGCGATCGAGGCCCTTGCCTGAGCGAGGCCCGTGCGACGACGAAACGCCGGTCCCGACGGGACCGGCGTTCGCCACGCGGATCGCAGTCTCAGATCGAGGGCCTCAGCCTCGGACCGAGCGCCTCAGCCTGTGGCCCGGTGCCTCAGCCTGCCGCCACCGTCAGCGGAGCGAACCGTCGCGACCAGTCGCCGGGCAGTTCCGAGACGCCGTACGCCATGACCGCGTTGAAGAAAATGGAGGCCAGCCCGTGCTGCTTCGCCCAGGCCAGCAGTTCCTCGTGGCGTACATCGATGTCCGTACGCAGAGGACGGTCGGTGTGGGCGGCGAGGGAGGCGATGAGCGCCTTCGAGGTCTCCGTGTCACGGGCGATCAAGGGGCCGACGACCTGCGTGTCCATGTTGGGCCAGGCGCCGGCGTAGCCGATGATCCGGCCGTTCTCCTCAGCGACGCGCAGTTGGTCGGCGAATGCGGGCAGCCGCGTGATGATGTGGGTGCGATCGACTCCGAACACCTCCTCGTCGAGCCGCAGGATCGCGGTGAGGTCCTCGGCGGTGGCCGCACGCGTGGAGACCTGGGGCCCCCAGGACCCGGGCGTGAAATGCCCACGCAGCATCTCCGCCCGGCCGATGGCCTTGAAGCCGAGATCCTCGTACAGCGGTCGACCGTTGGGCGTCGCGTGCAGGGTCAGGGGTGTCGGGCCCATGTGGGAGATGACGTGCTGCATCAGCCGGCGCCCGATCCCTCGACGGGAGTGCCGCTCGGCGACCAGGACCATGCCGATGGCTCCGAGCTGGGGGCGGCCCTGAGGCCCGTACTCCGTGACCACACAGGCGCTGACGAGCCCACCGTCGGGGTCGTCGATGCCATAGCCCGTCCCCGCTGTGAGCAGGAACTGCCACTTGTGTTCCTCCCGGGGCCATCCCCGGTTCTCGGACAAGTCGGCGCAGGCGGTGAGGTCGCGTGGCGTCAGACGGCGGATCGGCAGAGCGGCAAGGGAAGGAGTCGGCACGCAGGTCAGGCTGTCTGACTACTGCCCTGGCCGTCCAGCGGTTTCCGTAGAGACGTACGGGCTTTTGGCCATGTCGTGGTCCACCGCACAACCTGCCGAACGATGGCGGTGTTTCACGTGAAACATGGACGAACGGCGATGACGGCACCTCGCATTAGCCTCATGGCTCATGGCGAGACTTCACCTCTTCGACCTTGATGGCACTCTTCTGCACGGGACCTCCGCCCCCGTGGAAATCTCACGGCAACTCGGGCTGGAAGCGGAGACCGTCGCGTTGGACCGAGAGATCTCGGCAGGGCTGATCGGGCCTCCTGAGTACGCGACGCGGGTGCACGCCCTGTGGGCGGATCTCACCGAGGCTCATGTGGCAGCCGCATTCGAGGGCGCGCCTTGGCTGGCACGTATCCGTGACGTCTGGGCGGAAATCAGGGGACGGGGCGACTACTGCGCCGTCGTGTCGCTCTCCCCCTCCTTCTTCGTAGAGCGGTTGACGGGCTGGGGCGCGCACGCGGCGCATGGCTCCCGCTTTCCAGCCGTGCCGTTCACAGAGCCCGTCGACCCGACCGGCGTGCTCAGTGCGGCGGCCAAGGTCCGCATAGCCGACCGTCTCTGTGAGGAGTTCGGAGTAGCGCGTGCCGACTGCGTCGCCTATGGGGATTCGCTGTCGGACAAGGACCTGTTCGGAGCGGTGCCGGTATCCGTCGCGGTCAACGCGGACAACCATGTTGCCGGACTCGCGACCCACTCCTACAAGGGGATGGATCTGTGGGAAGCCTATGAATTGGTGCGCCACGGAAGGTAGTTGAAGGAAATGCTCGTTCGCTCCCTCGCCCCATTCGTGAGAGAGGAAGGGGGGACTTGTGATCGGAGCAGCGGCCGGTAGGGTCGACTCCGGTTCGTGTCCGAGCTGTGATGCAGCCCCGGCGCGGGCGCGAGAGCGCAAGGCAATGCAGCCTAATGGGACGGAGAGATCGAAGACCCGCATTCCCGGGTATGCGGTCGGGGCGCCCACGGGTGGTGGGATGCTGCGGTGAGAGTAGTGCGGCCAATGTCACACTCTCGCCTTACTTGTCCGTTCCGGGTGTGGATACGGGTTGAATGTGGCCGTATTGGTCGCGAAAACGAACGGGGAGAAAGCAAGCCGTCGCGGGGGAACAGGCACCTTCCCATCGAGGAAGTGCGCAGACCGACCGAAAGATGTTCGAGGCGAGGCACACCATGGACGCTCCGACCACCACGTCGGCCGACAATGGCTCTTCCGACGGCGGGGGTGGCTGGTTCACGCCGCGCAAGCAGCCGGCGACCATTGAGGGCAGCGAACAGGAGACGGCTGAGGGCAGCCGCCTGGCAGCGATGCGCCCGCGCGGCAGGACGACGGCGGGCGACGGCACCGTCCCGGCGGCCCCTGCCGGCGATCAGCCCGCCGCGTCGTCCAGCCCGGTACAGCGAGAGCACACGGACGTCGGCACCGAACCGGCCACGGACACCCCGAGCGACACACCGGGCCACCTGTCACCCACGCCGTCGACGGCCCCCTCCGTCACGCCCCTCGACCAAGCGCCGTCCCCTCCCGCGTCGGCCCCAGGCCACGCGCCCCCTGCCTCGGTCACGCCCTCGACCCCAGGTCACGCCGCCTCTTCCGCGGCCCCTGCCGCCACCTCGCCCGCAGGACACACCCCGCCTGTTCCGGCCTCGGCCCCCCTCTCGCCCGCAGGGCAGGCCGCGCCCGCCACCGCCCAGGCTCAGGCCGCCTCAGCCCGAGAGCCGATGTCGGCTCTCACCTCCCTCTCCCCGCTCTCACGTCAGGCGCGGGTTCCGGCCCAACGCGCCGCCCCGGCCCCAGCCGCGTCCCCGGACGCAATCCTGATCCGTCGGACGATGGCCGAGATCACCCCGGTCGCCGACAAGGTCACCTCGTACTTCTACGCGCTGCTCTTCGTACGTCACCCCGACCTTCGCTCGCTGTTCCCGGCCGCGATGGACACCCAGCGCGACCGGCTGCTCAAGGCTCTGCTCACAGCGGCCGAGCACATCGACGACAAACCCGTCCTCGTCGCATACCTGCAGAACCTCGGCCGCGGCCACCGCAAGTACGGCACTCGGGCCGAGCACTATCCGGCCGTCGGCGAATGCCTCATCGGAGCGCTGAGCAAGTACGCCGTCGGCGTCTGGGACGGTGAGACGGAGGCCGCCTGGGTCCGGACGTACACGACGATCTCGCAGGTCATGATCGACGCGGCGGCGGCTGACGAACTGCGCGCACCGGCCTGGTGGTACGCGGAGGTCGTGTCGCACGACCTGAGAACGTCGGACATAGCGGTCGTCACCGTCCGTCCCGACCAGCCCTACCCCTTCCTCGCAGGGCAGTACACAAGCGTGGAGACACCCTGGTGGCCGCGGATCTGGCGGCACTACTCCTTCGCCTCCGCGCCTCGCTCCGACGGACTGCTGACGTTCCATGTGAAGGCCGTGCCCGCGGGGTGGGTCTCCAACGCGCTGGTGCACCGTGCACGGCCGGGGGACATCATCCGCCTCGGCCCGCCGACCGGTTCGATGACCGTGGACCACACCGCAGACAGCGGAATGCTCTGCCTCGGCGGCGGCACCGGCATAGCTCCCATCAAGGCCCTGGTCGAAGACATCGCCGAACACGGTCGACGGCGCCCGGTCGAGGTCTTCTACGGCGCCCGCAGCGACCACGACCTGTACGACATCGACACCTTGCTCAGGCTCCAGCAGTCCCACCCCTGGCTGGAGGTCCGCCCGGTGGTGGACCGGCACGGACTGCTGAAGCTTCCCGACGCCGTGCGTGAGTACGGACCCTGGACCGAGTACGACGCGTTTGTCTCCGGTCCGCCCGGCATGATCCGCAGGGGTGTGGACGCGCTGACGGACATCGGTATCCCGTTCGAGCGCATACGCCATGACTCGTTGGAGGAACTGGTGGCCGCCGCCGGTGACTGACCCTGTCGGCGGCTGTCAGCCCAGGTCGGGGGCGTGCATGGCGCGAACGCCCTCGATGTTTCCGTCCAGGTAGTGCCGCAGCGACAGCGGCACCAGATGGACCGAAGCGATCCCGACCCGGGTGAACGGCACCCGCACGATCTCGTACTCGCCGATGGGCTCGTCCACCTCGGGCCCGTGCCGCAGGGACGGGTCCATCGATTCCAGGCGGCAGACGAAGAAATGCTGCACCTTCACACCGGTCGCCCCGCCGTCCTCGCCTATGTGCTCGACGGTGTCGACGAAGCAGGGCACCACGTCAACGATCTTGGCGCCGAGCTCCTCGTACACCTCCCGGTGCAGCGCCTCGACGACAGTGGTGTCCGTCGGCTCGACCCCGCCACCGGGAGTCAGCCAGTACGGATCCATGCCGGGCTTGGTGCGCTTGATCAGGATCAGATCGTCGCCGTCCAGAAGGACGGCTCGAGCGGTGCGCTTGACCACGGGTCGGACGGTCATGGGAGAAATGTGGCCCGGCTGGTTCCACGTGAAACATCGCGAAACGTCATCGGTCGGGATCAGGGCGTGATAGGTGCGGATGCCCTGATCAGGTGCGTCCGCAAAGGGCCGCAGGACGAGGTCCGCGATCGCGACACCGTCGCCGGGGAGAGGTCCGTCAGACCCAGGTGGAGGCCGAGCGCAACAGCCATTCATGAGCTCGCGTGATGTGCGGCATCGCCAGCGTGCCGGTGCGGACCACGAGGAAGTACGTCCGCAGCGGGGGCACCGGCGGATCGTGCAGGGCGACGACCTCGCCGCGTTCCAGGGCGGTCACGCACAGATAGCGGGGCAGTACCGCCAGTCCGGCTCCCGCGGCCGCGCAGGCGAGTACCGCGCGCAGATCGGGGACGATCACGGACCCCGGAGCGGCCGGACGGGAGTCGTAGACCGAAGCCCAGTAACGGGAGACGAAGGGCAGGGACTCGTGCACCTCCACCACCGGGACTTCCTTGAGCGCGTTCGCCCCGTTGCGGCCCGGGGCCCCCGGGCCGATGCGCTCGGCCCAAAGGGGAGCGGCCACGAGGACGTGCTCTTCGTCGCAGAGCGGAGTCGCCGTGAGAAGAGCACCGCGAGGACGGGCCGTGCTGATGGCCAGATCGTGATGTCCGGCGGCCAGCCCTTCGAGGACCTCCTCGGCGTTGCCGAAGGACGCGCGCAGAGCGAACTGCGGTCCTTCCTCGCTGGTCAGCTCGGTGAGCGCGGGCAGTGCCCGCTCGGCGGTGAACTCGGGAGGGCCGGCGAGGTGCAGGGATCGTAAGGACGACTCGTCGTCGAGCCCGGTCTCGGCGATCTCCACCAGGGCGTCGAGATGGGGCGCTGCCTTGTGGGCGAGCTCGTCGCCGATGGTCGTCGGCGTCACTCCGCGGGCCTGCCGCAGGAACAGGGGGCGGCCCAACTGCCGCTCCAGAGTACGGATCTGCGAGGTGACGGCCGGTTGTGACAGCCCGAGCAACGCGGCGGCGCGGGTGAAGGAACCGGCCCGGTGCACGGTCACAAAGGTGCGCAGCAAGGCCAGATCCATGCGACAGCCTCCCCTTCCCCGCCCTTCTCTCCACCCCCAGAGCAGGGTCCAACTATAAATAAGTCGATAGGTCGCTGTCGCTACTGTGATTGGACACTGACAGACAGTCAACTAGCCTTGTTCGCGCGGTTCTTCGCGCGCGGAACCGAGGGCGGTCCGAGCCACGAGGGGGGAGGCTCGGACCGTCCGGCCCCTCGTGAGCAGGGCTGCGCGGGCTCGCTGAGCGACCGGTCACCGCGCCGATTCGCCCAGCGCACGCCGGACGTCGGCAACCAGGTCCTCGGGATCCTCAGCTCCGATCGACATCCGAACGAACCCCTCCGGTACGGCGTCGCCGCCCCAGCGCCCCCGCCGTTCCGCCGTGGACCGGACCCCGCCGAAGCTGGTCGCGTCGTCGACGAGCCGGAGGGCATCGAGGAAACGCTCGGCACGCGCGCGCGTGGGCAGCGTGAAGGACACCACGCACCCGTATCGCCGCATCTGCCGTGAGGCGACGGCGTGCGACGGATCGTCGGGCAGTCCCGGATAGCGCACCCCGAGCTCCTCCGGCCAGTCCCGCAGCACTTCGGCGACCGCGAGGGCGTTGGCGTTCTGCCGCTCCGCGCGGAGGTGGAGCGTGGCGAGCGAACGGTGCGCGAGCCAGGCCTCCATGGGCCCGGGGATCGCCCCGACGATCTTGCGCCAGCGCCGTACGGCCGCCATGGCCTCGGCGTCGCGGCCGGTGACGTATCCGAGCAGTACGTCGCCGTGTCCCGTCAGCTGCTTGGTGCCGCTGGCCACCGAGAAGTCGGCACCGAGCTCCAGCGGGCGCTGCCCGAGCGGGGTGGCGAGCGTGTTGTCCACGGCGACGCGGGCGCCACCCGCGTGTGCGGCCTCGACGAGCCGCCGGACGTCGCACACGTCGAGCCCGGGGTTCGACGGAGTCTCGATCCACAGCAGCTTCGCGCCGTCCAGGACGTCGAGCTGGGCGTCCCCGCCGGTCGGCGCCGTGCGCACCTCGATGCCGTACGACTCCAGCTGCGCCCGCACCAGAGGCAGCGCCTGGTAGCCGTCGCCGGGCAGGACGACCGCGTCGCCGGCACGCAGCTGGGAGAAGAGCACCGATGAGGTCGCGGCCATGCCCGACGCGAAGACCAGCGTCTCGACGCCGTCCTCCCCCGGTGCCTCCAGCTCGCCGATGGCGTGCTCCAGGTGGGTCCAGGTCGGGTTCTCGTCGCGGCCGTAGGTGTACGGCCCCGTGGGCTCGCCCGGCAGGTGGTAGTGGGCGGCGAACACCGGGCCCGGCAGGGTCGGCTCGTACTTGACCGGCTCGGGCAGCCCGGCCCGCACCGCGCGCGTGCCGTCGCCGTCGGCGGGGAGTCCCTTCGGACGGGTGCCGCTCATGCCGCCCGTCCTCCCGTCTGCTCGTGAACCGCTGTGAGCAGGCCCGTGCTTGCGGCCTCCACCATCTGCAGGCACTCCTCGAAGCCGTCCCGGCCGCCGTAGTACGGGTCGGGCACATCCAGGTCGTCGCCCGCGGCGGGGTCGTAGGAACGCAGCAACCGCACCTTCGCCGCGTCCTCGGGGGTGGGCGCGAGTCGGCGCAGGGCCCTGAGGTGACCGGAGTCGAGCGCGATGACGAGGTCGAGACGGGCGAACCAGGAAGGCCGGAACTGCCGGGCCGTGTGACCGCTGTCGTAACCGTGCTCCTCCAGGACCGAGACAGTGCGCGGGTCGGCCGGGTCGCCCTCGTGCCAGCCGCCGGTGCCGGCGCTGTCGACCTCGACCAGGCCGTCGAGCCCGGCTTCGGCCACGCGCGCGCGGAAGACGGACTCGGCCATCGGCGAGCGGCAGATGTTGCCGGTGCAGACGAAGCAGACGCGGTAGGTCATTGGATGCTCAGTCCCCGTCGGGAAGGATCATGTGGAGGGCCCAGGAGACGATCGAGATGATCAGGCCACCGAGTACCGCCGTCCAGAAGCCGTCGACGTGGAAGCTCAGGTCGAACTTGTCGGCGAGCCACGAGGTCAGCAGCAGCATCAAGGCGTTGACGACCAGCGTGAACAGGCCGAGCGTCAGGATGAGCAGCGGCAGGCTGAAAAGCTTCACTATGGGCTTGACCAGGAAGTTCACCACGCCGAAGATCAGCGCGACGAGTATCAGGGTGCCGACCTTCTTGCCCGTGCTGTCACCGGTGAGGGTGATCTTGTCGAGCAGCCAGACGGCGACCGCCAGGGCGCCCGCGTTGGCGATCGTCTTGACTACGAAATTCTTCATGTGTCTGATCGTGGCAGACGAGATCGGCCATGAGCACTGGTGATGAGGGCGGACGAGGGCGATGAAGGCATTCCGGCTGGACGAACTGGAGGCGGAGCGCGCCGCCAATGAGGGTGCCTACCTGCAGTTTCTGCGCGAGCGGAACATGTCGGTCGGTCTGTACGCGCTCAACGCCGGCGAGCATGATCCACAGAAGCCGCACAACCAGGACGAGGTCTACTTCGTTGTGAGCGGCCGCGCCCAGATCACCGTCGGCATGGAGACCACCCAGGTGGCACGCGGCAGCGTGGTGTACGTCCCGGCCGGAGTCGCCCACAAGTTCCACCACATCAGCGAGGACCTTCGGGTGCTCGTGGTGTTCTCTCCGCCCGAGAGCTGACCTCTGCCCTCAGGGTTCCCTAGGGGATCGATCAGGGGAGGACAAGGGCTGCGTGGCCCCCGCCGGGGCACTTGGCCGCCCTAGCATCGAGTGCAGGGAATCAGCAGGTTCCCCGGGACCGGGACCCGCACCGTGACGGGCGGAGAGATGAGGACGAGGGCGATGCGTGAGATCTTCGCGGGACTGCCGTGGTGGGTGAAGTGGATCGCGGTGCCGGTCATCGCTCTGGTCGTGTTCGGCGGGCTGATCGCCAGCGTCGTCGGATTTGTCATCGGACTGCTCTTCAAGGTGCTGCTCTTCGTGGCGCTGGTCGGGGGACTCATCTACGTCGTACGGAAGTTCACTTCCAGCTCCTCGTCGCGCAGCGACTGGTGAGAGGCGTGGGGCGAGGGAAGCGGTAACAGGAATTGCCGGTTCCCTCGGGCGAGGGAAGTTTCCCGGGCAGCACGTCTGTCGGCGGTGGCAGGCGAATAGAGTCCGGAAATCGACGCGGGGGGCACCCCGCGAGCTGGCGTGCACCCCCACCCGTGTTCCCCCGGCACGGGCTCCCCCCTCGCGCTTCGGGAGTGACCCTTGGCCACGGTTGACACCGCCCCCTCAGACCCCCACGCATCCGTCGGACGGCCGTGTTCCTCGGTGCCCCAGGTACCGCGGCAGGCGTCCCCCGTCCCCTCCGAGCAGCCCCACTCGGCGACGCTCATCGGATCCGTCCAGCGGGCGATGCGCCTGTTGGAATGCGTCGCCGAACACGAATACGGAGCGCCCGCCAAACAACTCGCTCGCGAGACGGGCCTGGCGCTGCCCACCGCCTACCACCTGCTGCGCACACTGGTGCACGAGGGCTATCTGCACCGTGACAAAGGGCTGTTCTTCCTCGGTGACGCGGCCGTACGGCTGAGCAGCAGCGCAGCCAAGCAGAAACGTCGCAGCACGGTCGCCGACGCACTCGCCCACTGCCGTGACGCCATCGGCGTCCCCGTGTACTACGCCCTGTACCGGGACGGCGAGATCGAGGTCATGTGCGTCTCCGACACTCCGGGCAACCCCGCCGTCGAGGAATGGGCCGACTTTCGTGAGACCGCCCACGCGCACGCCATCGGCCAGTGCCTGCTGTCCCAGCTGGACGAGGACGCCCGTCGGGACCACCTCGACCGCCACCCCGTGCAGTCCATCACCCCGTACACGGTGCGCGACAGCCGCACCCTGCTCCGACGGCTCGACCAGGCCCGAAGCGCCCAACCGGTGACCGAACGTCAGGAGTACGCGCTGGGCACGGTGTGCGCGGCGATCCCGATCACCGTGGGCACCACGGCCGCCACGATGGCCATTTCGCTGCCCGTTCACCAGGCCGACCGGCTGCTGTCGGCGGCGCGGCAACTGCAGGACGAAATCGGGCGGCTGCTGGGGTCACTCGCGATCTCTATCAGTATCTGAAAACTCACTCCTTGTGATCTCTCGTGTACGTTCAGCAAGATTCCACCAGTGTCGGGGTCCGTTCCCGGCCAGTCGACGGCAAACGACGGGGTAGGCGATGCGAGAGTCCGTACAGGCAGAGGTCATGATGAGCTTCCTCGTCTCCGAGGAGCTCTCTTTCCGCATCCCGGTGGAGCTGCGCTACGAGACCTGTGATCCCTATGCCGTACGGCTGACCTTCCACCTGCCCGGAGACGCCCCGGTGACATGGGCGTTCGGCCGTGAGCTGCTGGTCGACGGGGTCGGCCGGCCTTGCGGGGAGGGTGACGTACGGGTTTCACCGGCCGGTGCCGAGACCTTGGGTGACGTGCTGATCAGGCTTCAGGTGGGCGCCGACCAAGCGTTGTTCCGCTCCTCCGTGGCGCCGCTCGTGGCTTTCCTCGACCGCACGGACAAACTGGTGCCACTCGGGCAGGAGGGTGCGCTGGCCGACTTCGACGCCCACCTCGACGAGGCTCTGGACCGCATCCTGGCGGAGGAGCAGAGCGCGGGCTGAGGCTTCAGGGTCGTGGGCGTGCGTGACGTAACGCTTCGCCGGGTGCCAGGGGCACTGCCGACGGGCGCCTGTGCCGCAGGTGCTCGGGTTCGGCGGAGGCCGCGGGCGCGGCCGGCGCTCACCAGCTCCACGGGCGGGGCGGGACGCCTTCCTCCCGCGGGGTGCACTCCGCACGCCCCCGTACGGGCGGTCGCACGAGACCGGCGTCCGCCCCCCTCACCGCTTGCGCCGACGACCCCGTCCGCCGCGTGCGGCAGGCGGGCCCGCAGCCGGCCGTTCAGCAGCCGCGGGCGTACCCGCCGGAGCGGGACGGGCACCCGCGGGCACCGCCCCCTTCTCCGGCCGGTCGGCGGAAACCACCAGCGCCGCGAGAGCCGTGGTGACGGGCACCGACGCGACCAGCCCGATCGAGCCCACCAGCGTCCGCACGATCTCCTCCGCCACCAGCTCGCTGTTGGCGACCGTGCCGACGCCGCTCTGCGCGATCGAGAAGAGCAGCAGCAGCGGCAGCGCGGCGCCCGCGTAGGCGAGGACGAGTGTGTTGACCACGGACGCGATGTGGTCGCGGCCGATCCGGATACCCGCTTGGTACAGCCCGCGCCAGCCCATCGTGGGGTTGGCCTCGTGGAGCTCCCAGACGGCGGACGTCTGGGTGACCGTCACGTCGTCGAGGACACCGAGCGAGCCGATGATGATTCCGGCGAGCAGCAGACCACTCATGTCGATCGACGGGTACAGGCCGTGGATCAGTCCGGTGTTGTCGTCGGTGTTGCCAGTGAGCGCCGCCCAGTCGATGAACACCGAGCCGAGGAAGCCGATCAGCAACAGCGAGATGAGCGTGCCGAGCACCGCGACGGACGTCCGGGCCGACAAGCCGTGGCACAGGTACAGGGCGATGAGCATGATGGCGCTCGACCCGACCACCGCCACGACCAGCGGGTTGGAGCCCTGAAGGATCGCCGGCAGGATGAAGAAGTTCAGCACCATGAAGCTGATGGCCAGCGAGATCAGCGCCATGACACCACGCATCCGCCCGACGATCACGACGGCGACCGCGAAGATGCCGGCGAGCACGGACAACGGCACTCGACGGTTCACGTCGGTGACCGAGTACTGCAGGTCCTTGGGCGCCGAGGGTTCGTAGGCGACCACGACCTCCTGGCCCTCGCTCAACTGCCGTGACTGGTCGGGCTGCACGATCTCCGTGAACGTCCGGCCCTTGTCCTTGCCGGTGTCGACGCGGATCGTCGCCTTCTTGCAGGTGCCGTTCTCCTGCTGCACGGCGGAGGAGCCCTCGGCCGTGGAGGTGTCACCGGTCGGGGGCACCCCCGAGGCGCCTGCTTCCTTGCAGCTCACCTCGACCACCTGGGTGACCGTGGCTTGCTGCGTCTGCCGGTCGAAGCCGACGCCTGTGCGCTCGTGCGGCGGGGCGCCGCCCGGCCACAGCACGACGAGCCCCACCATCACTGCCGCGGCGAACGGGATCAGGACCGCCGCGATGACCTTGCGCAGATGCTGGGAGACGGGCGCCGCGGGGCCGTGGGCGTGACTGTGCGAGTGCCCATGGCCGCCGCCCCCGCCTCCACCCTGGCCCCCGCCACCGTCACCGTGCGAGCCACCGGAACCGGGCCCATGCCCGTGCCCCCCACCCCCGAAGTCGTCCCCGTGGCCGCCCCCGAAGCCATCCCCGTGACCGCCCCCGGAACCCGGCCCATGACCGTGTCCCCCGCCGAAGTCGTCCCCGTGACCGCCCCCGAAGCCGTCCCCGCTCCCCCCACCAGGTCCGCGACCGGGCCCTTCCACGTCCCCGGGCCCTCGCCCCGGCGCGCCGCGATAGGCGGGACCGTAACCCCGTACGCCACCCGCCCGGGGCCCCCGCTCGTGCCCGCCGCCGGCGCCGGTCCCGCCTCCGCTGCCATGCTCCTGCACCCCACCGGAACCCCGGCCGTGCTCGTGCCAGCCGTCGGATCCAGCCGCGTGGTCGCCGGACCCATCGCCGGACCCATCGCCGGAACCACGGCCGAACTCACCGTCGTATCTGCCTCGGGGCATCGCCGAACCCCGGCCGTCCGTAAGGCCGTTGCCTCGTGCGGGGCCGTTTCCGGAGCCCGAGCCGCGGTGCGGCTCGGGCGGTGGGTACGGAGGTTCATGCGTCGTGGTCACCGACCGATCATCGCAAGAACGAGGGGGGCCCTCTGTTCACCGCGCCCGAATTGACGCTAGCGTGGAGCCACCTTTGTACACGCGGGAGCTCGGAGCACCGGGCTGAGAGGGCGCTGACCTCCGTCCCAGCGATGTTTCACATGAAACATCACCCATCGCGAGTGATGTTGCACACGAAACATCGGCAGACGGATACCGCTGCGTCGACCGCCGAACCTGTTACCGGGTAATGCCGGCGTAGGGAGTAGGTCTCATGACCATCAAGGACGCGCGCACGCCTGCCTCCGTTCAGGACGAGAAGTCCCAGGAGGCCGGGAAGTCCATCGGCTGGCACAAGGCGTACGTCGAGGGCTCACGCCCCGATCTGCGGGTGCCGGTCCGCCAGGTGCACCTCACCAACGGGCAGTCGGTCACGCTGTACGACACGTCGGGCCCGTACACCGATCCACTCGCCGAGACGGATGTCCGCAGGGGGCTGCCTCCGTTGCGGGAGAACTGGATCATCGCCCGCGGCGACACAGAGGAGTACGCGGGCCGTCCCGTCCGTCCCGAGGACGACGGGATCAAGCACACCTCGCCGCGTGGTGGCCTGCGCAACCTCGACGCCGTCTTCCCCGGCAGGCCGCGTCAGCCGCGTCGTAGCCGGGACGGCAAGGCGGTGACGCAGCTCGCCTACGCGCGCCGTGGCGAGATCACTCCCGAGATGGAGTTCGTAGCCATCAGGGAGAACGTTTCTCCCGAGGTGGTGCGCGACGAGATCGCGGCGGGCCGGGCGGTGCTGCCGGCCAACGTCAACCACCCGGAGATCGAGCCGATGATCATCGGCAAGCGGTTCCTGGTGAAGGTCAACGCCAACATCGGCAACTCCGCGGTCACCTCCTCCATCGAGGAGGAGGTCGAGAAGATGACCTGGGCGACCCGCTGGGGTGCCGACACGGTCATGGACCTGTCCACCGGCCGCAACATCCACACCACGCGCGAATGGGTGCTGCGCAACTCCCCCGTCCCGATCGGCACGGTGCCGCTCTACCAGGCGCTGGAGAAGGTGGACGGCCGCGCCGAGGAACTGACCTGGGAGATCTACAAGGACACGGTCATCGAGCAGGCCGAGCAGGGCGTGGACTACATGACGGTCCACGCGGGCGTGCGCCTGCCGTACGTACCGCTCACCGCCAACCGCAAGACCGGCATCGTCTCCCGTGGCGGCTCGATCATGGCCGCGTGGTGCCTCGCGCACCACAAGGAGAGCTTCCTGTACGAGAACTTCGAGGAGCTGTGCGAGATCCTCGCGGCGTACGACGTCACGTACTCGCTCGGCGACGGCCTGCGGCCGGGCTCGATCGCGGACGCCAACGACGAGGCGCAGTTCGCGGAGTTGAAGACGCTCGGGGAACTCAACACGATCGCCAAGCGTTTCAACGTACAGACCATGATCGAGGGCCCGGGACATGTCCCGATGCACAAGATCAAGGAGAACATCGACCTTCAGCAGGAGATCTGCGATGAAGCTCCGTTCTATACGCTCGGCCCGCTGACCACGGACGTCGCGCCGGCGTACGACCACATCACCTCCGGCATCGGTGCCGCGATGATCGCCTGGTGGGGCACGGCCATGCTCTGCTACGTCACGCCCAAGGAGCACCTGGGCCTGCCCAACCGTGACGACGTCAAGACCGGCGTCATCACCTACAAGATCGCCGCCCACGCGGCCGACCTCGCCAAGGGGCACCCGGGCGCCCAGGAGTGGGACGACGCGCTGTCCGACGCCCGCTTCGAGTTCCGGTGGGAGGACCAGTTCAACCTGGCCCTCGACCCGGACACCGCCCGCGAGTTCCACGACGAGACACTGCCGGCCGAGCCCGCCAAGACGGCTCACTTCTGCTCCATGTGCGGGCCGAAGTTCTGCTCGATGAAGATCTCCCAGGACATCCGCCGCGAACACGGCGGTTCCCGGCAGGAGATCGAGGACGGCATGGCGCGGAAGTCGGAGGAGTTCGCGGCGGCGGGCAACCGGGTGTACTTGCCGATCGCGGACTGAGTGAATGCCGGCCGGGCAGGGGAACCCGCACCAGCGGCGCCCCTGCCCGCCGCACGCGAGGATCGCCCGCCCACCCGTCCCCGTAACGGAACGGGCACTACGCCGCTCGATGCGACCAAGATCCCTAGGGTCTTCCGTGTGAGTGGGATCGATGTCACCAACGGAGTGGTCGGCGCCTTCATCGGCATGCTGTTCGCGGTGCTGTTCCAACAGCCCCTGCAAAACCTCTGGTACCGGCTGCGCAGACGGTCGGCCAGTGCGCTGCGCAGTCTGGGGCGCAAGGAGGAGTCCGGGCCCGCCTGGAGCACCTTCTCGCTGGGGCCGCTGCAGACGTCCGCGCTGATCGTCGAAGGGGACGGTGACAAGCCGATACCCCCGGAGGCGGTGTACGTCCATGTGCTCGACGGCGAGGTGGAGTTGCCGCCCGACATGGCCGACTGGCGTGCGGAGGTGGCCGAGGAGAGCGAGCGACTGCGGGCCGAGGGCCGCACCCCGTTGTGGAACGGGCCGCGGTACGCGGTCGAGTCGGTCGACATCTCCCGTACCCCTCTCGACGAGACGCCCGAAGTCCATCTGCGGCTTCGGCCCACGGACTACTACACGTTCCTGGCCGCCCAGCAGCTCGACCGCCGGCTGCCCGACGGCACGACGCCCCGCTCCCGGTATCTGGACCCGGAGAAGCCGCTGCGGGCACCGGACTTCCTCCAGTGCAGCTTCGCCGTCAACATCGCCGTGGTCACCGCCGACGACATGCTGGTGGTCAGCCGGCGCAGTGACCGGGTGCGCATGGCACCGGGCGTGTGGAACTCCTCCGTCAACGAGGGCCTGTCACGCCACATCGACTCCTCAGGCAGAAGCGCACCGGATCTGCACGCGGTGGCCCGCCGGGGCATGCGCGAGGAACTGGCCGTGGAGCCCCACGAGTACACGCTCGAACTGCTGGCGTTCGTCCTGGACATCGACAAACGTCACTGGAGCGGGCACTTCTACGCCCGGCTCAAGGAACTGAAGAGCACCGATCTCCAGACGCGGATGAGCCGGGGCGTCGCGGACCGGTGGGAGCACGAGACCATCGAGTACGTGCCCTTCCGGCCGGCCGCCGTGGTCAAGTATCTGTTGCGGGCTGACCGCGTGCATCGATGGGCGCCCCTGGCACCGGCTCTGTTCCATCTGTCCCTCGTGCACGCCTTCAGCCGGACCCTGGTCGAACGGGTGGAAGCGCAGTGCCTCCGCCGTCTGTAGTGCCGGCCGAGGGCCGTACCACCGGGTCTTCGGCTTGCGCTCCCTGGTCGGGGGCGCAAGCCGAGGGGCAATCCGGCCGGCGTCGCTCGGTGGTGTCACCGCGGTCGACGTCACTCCGGCTGGTGTTCCGGCCCCCCGAAGTCCGGGCTCGTGTAGTCCGGGCTGGTGAAGCTCGGGCGCGGACCTGAAGTGGATCCGTCACCCGGGCTGCTGAAGCCGGGGCGGCCGTAGCCGAGGTTCGGCATGCGGCCGGCCGGTGTCGACGGCGGCGGCGTGTGGTGCAGCGCCGACGCCGTGCCGGGATCGGTGAGGGCCTCCCGAAGGAACGGCACGATGCCGCGCTCCAGCAGGGCTTCCCGCCAGGCTTCCTTGGCCCGGGCCACCTCCTCGCTCAGTTCGCCGTACGGCCCGCCGTCGAACGCGGGACGGTTGCGCAGGGCGGTGAGCAGGAGTCCGACGGCGGCGACCAGGATGGCGGCCGCGGCCAGGGCACCGAAGACCCATCCGGTGGTGAGCATCGTCTGGGCGAACGCCGGCTCGGGGCTGAGCATCTTCAGGATGTAGCCGACGAGCAGGAAGATCGCCGCGGCGGTGCCGGCGAGGACGGGCGCCAGGACGGCGAGGACGGCGACGACGCCGGGCCCCGCGGTCTCGGCGACCTCTCCCATGGTGGTGGCGAGCCCCATCGCGCCGCCGCCCGACTCGGTGGAGCCGGACTCACGGGTGGACGACGGGGTGGACGGCGCCGGTTGACGCAGTTCCTCGCGGACCTTCACGTAGTGCTGGTACTCGGTCGCCGCAGCCGCCGTGATGAGTGCGGTGGCGTTGAGCGCCATGGTGCGCAGCTGTTCGGGGTTGAGCCGCTGTCCGACAGCGGTCAGTTCCGGGCGGTGTGGTGCGGAGCGCAGCGCCTCATCGAGGATCCGCTCGTATTCCTGGCGGTCCTCGCTGTGCAGGTGCTGCGGAACGCTGTTCATGTGCATCCCCCGATGCTCCGTAGGGCTTGGGGCTCGCATGCCAACGAGCCGTCGGGCAGAAACGGAGGGGAGCCTGCTACGGATAAGCCGATGGTAGAGCGGTCACGGCACACGGTGACAGGGGGTTGCCAAAATTGGGCCCCGGCCTGCACCGTCCCCCGTGACGACGTCCAGGGGGCGATGCCTGCCCGCGAACCCTCAGATGTCCAGGGGAAGTTGCTGGACCAGCAGCTTTCCGGCCATGGTCACGCCGCCGTCCATGGCGATGGCGAGGCCGTCGGCGTAGACGTGCGGACCCGCGACCGAGGGCCCGCCGCTGTCCTCGCCCTCCTCGGAACCCACCTCGCCCAACAGGTACGGAATGGGGCTGTGACCGTGAACGATCCGGGTGCCGCCGTACGTATCGAGCAGGGAACGCACATGGTCGGCGCCGCCCTCGTCGCGGAAGGAGAAGCGCTTGGTGAACTTGCGGAAGAGGTCCCAGACCTCGTCGGCGTCGTTGCGGGTGAGCGTCTCGCGGACGGTGTCGTTGACCGCCTCGATCGAGTCGCCGTAGTCGAGATAGGCGGTGGTGTCCGAGTGGACGAGCAGATGGCCGTCGACCTGCTCCATGGCGTCCAGGCGGGACATCCACTGCAGGTGGTGGTCCTGGAGGCGGTCCATGTCGGTCTTCTGGCCGCCGTTGAGCAGCCAGGCCGCCTGGAAGGTGGCGGTGCCCGCGCCGGAGTTGACGGGGGTGTCGCCGAACCGCTTGGCGCCGATCAGCAGCAGCTCGTGGTTGCCCATCAGCGCCTTGCAGTAACCGCCGGCCGCGGCGGCCTCCGCGGACAGCCGCATCACGAGGTCGATGACGCCGATGCCGTCGGGTCCGCGGTCGGTGAAGTCGCCGAGGAACCACAGCCTGGCGGTGCCGGCGCACCAGTTGCCCGCGGAGTCGACGAGGCCCTTCTCCTGGAGGGCGGCCATCAGCTCGTCGAGATAGCCGTGCACATCACCGACGACGAACAGCGGGCCGGGACCGCCGACCGACCGCGGGGCCGGCGCGGCGGCGGGGTCGACCTGGACCTGAAGGGTGTCACCCCGGTTGATGACGGGCAGGTCGCGCTGGGTGGGCGTGTAGCCCTCCGGGTAGGTCTCGTCGAGGTGCGGGGCGACGTCGCCGGGGTGTGTGCTGTGGGCGTACGGACCGGTCTCGTGGACGTAAGCGGGCACCCGGAAGTCGCGCAACGTCGCCGTCCGCTCCACCTCGGGTCCCTGACCGGCCCCCTGAGTCATCAGACCCCTCCACCATCGCGCCGCAGCTGCACCGCATCGGACTGCCTGGTCGCAGCGGCCCGCGGTGTCGTGGGCCCATCATAGGAATGCCGATCGCGCCATGTGATGACCCAGGGGTAGTGAATCGGAGCGGGACTGCTGTTCGTCGCGGCTTTCGCCCCGATTGGGCAGGTCTTTGGCTGTCCGGCGACGGTGTTCCGTGTCGCTTCCCGACCTGTTCCCGCCGTCCCCGGACCTGCTGTGCGACCCCCCGCGACCTGCTTCTGCCGTTTCCCCGCCCCTGCGTCCGTCGCTTCCGCCATCCGCTTGCGCCGGCTTTCGCGCCCCGCTCCTACCGCTCCTCGGGCGACCGGGGCGGGCTGACCGTCGTACGCGGGGGGCGTCGCTGGGACGAGGTACGCACGATCATCTCGGTCGGTATCACCTGTTCGACCGGCTGGTCCGCCTCCACCCCCTCGATGGCGTCGATGAGGAGCTGGACCACGGCCGTGCCGATACGGCGCGGCTTCAGGGAGAGCGTGGTGATGGGGGGCTCGGTGTTGGCGTACACGGTCGACTCGCTGCAGCACACCAGCAGCAGATCGTCCGGGACGCGCAGGCCGTAGCGGCGGGCGGCGGCGAGCAGATCGGTGCCGTTCGGGTCGAACAGGCCGTAGACGGCGTCGGGGCGGTCGGGGCGGGCGAGCAGCCGGTCGGCGGCGACGGCGCCCGCGCACGGATCGTGCGCCGGGTAGGCCTCGTACACCGGGTCCTGGCCGACCCGCTCGCACCAGCGCAGGTAGGCGGTGGTGGACAGGTGTGTGTACGTGTCCGTCGTCGTGCCCGTCAGCAGGCCGATCCGGCGGGCGCCCGCGTCGGCCAGGTGGTCGAGGATGCCGAGGACGGCGGCCTCGTGGTCGTTGTCGACCCAGGCGGTGACCGGCAGCGACCCGGCCGGGCGGCCGTCGGAGACCACCGGCAGGCCCTGCCGGACCAGCTCGCTGACGACCGGATCCTGGTCGGACGGGTCGATGACGACCGTGCCGTCGAGGGCGACGTTCGACCAGACGTCATGGCGTGAGGTCGCGGGGAGGATCACCAGGGCGTAGCCGCGGGCGAGCGCGGCAGAGGTGGCCGCTCTGGCCATCTCTGCGAAGTACGCGAACTCGGTGAAGGTGAAAGGTTCATCCCCGTAGGTCGTCACGGTCAGGCCGATCAGGCCCGACTTGCCGGTACGGAGGGTGCGGGCGGCGGCCGACGGCCGGTAGCCCAGTCGGTCGGCGACCTCGCGGACATGGCGTCGGGTGGCGTCCGGGAGTCTGCCCTTGCCGTTGAGGGCGTCGGAGACGGTTGTGATGGAGACCCCGGCGGCGGCGGCCACGTCTCTGATCCCCGCCCGCCCGGGCCGGTTGCCTCGACGTGAGGTTTCCGCGCGGCTCACCTGGTGCTTCCCTGCTGCTGTCATGGCGAGCCGATAGTAGGGCTCATGCGGTGGGGTAGTGCGGACGCATATTCACGCGTTGACAGGCACGTTTCTGCAAGGTCATCAAGCCACAAAGTCTATGGATTGCAAGGGAGTTGAACGATCCAAGGGTAAGACGTGACTTGTCGGCGCGCATGAGCCTGCCAAGTGCGCGATGTCTCGAAGAGGTCTCAACTCACCTGCACGGGGGATGCGCGCCACGGCGCGAGCCACCGGCGCATAGATATATGTGTGACGCGCCCCCTAATTCGTACAACTTCGTACGGTGATGCCCTTGATGCTGGTGTGACAAAAGAGGTCCGCAGATGAGATGGCGCACCTGTACGCATCGGCGGCGAATCCTCATAAGGTAAGGAGCATTGGAGCCGGCGGTGATGATGGGCCGCCAGTGGTCACGAGGAGGACTGCGGTGAGCGAGACGAGCCCCAGGCTGCGCGCCGAGCTGGAGGGTATCCCCACCTACAAGCCGGGCAAGCCTGCCGCGGCCGGTGGCCCGGTGGCCTACAAGCTGTCCTCCAACGAGAACCCCTATCCGCCGCTCCCGGGCGTGCTGGAGTCCGTGACCGCGGCCGCCTCCTCGTTCAACCGCTACCCGGACATGATGTGCACCGGGCTGATGAACGAGCTGTCCGAGCGCTTCGGGGTGCCGGCCTCCCACGTGGCCACCGGCACCGGTTCCGTCGGGGTCGCCCAGCAGCTGATCCAGTCCACCGCCGGGCCCGGGGACGAGGTCATCTACGCCTGGCGGTCCTTCGAGGCGTACCCGATCATCACGCAGATCAGTGGCGCCGCGTCCGTGCAGGTGCCCCTGACACCGGGTGATGTGCACGACCTCGACGCGATGGCCGCCGCCATCACCGAGCGGACCAGGCTCATTTTCGTCTGCAACCCCAACAACCCCACCGGCACGGTCGTGAAGCGGGCCGAACTGGAGCGGTTCCTCGACCGGGTGCCCGGCGATGTGCTGGTGGTCCTCGACGAGGCGTACCGCGAGTTCATCCGCGACCCCGAGGTGCCGGACGGTGTGGAGATCTACCGTGAGCGGCCGAACGTCTGTGTCCTGCGGACGTTCTCCAAGGCGTACGGGCTCGCGGGCCTCCGTGTCGGATTCGCGATCGCCCAGGAGCCGGTCGCGGCGGCGCTGCGCAAGACGGCCGTGCCGTTCGGTGTGAGCCAGCTCGCGCAGGACGCGGCCATCGCCTCGCTGCGTGCCGAGGACGAACTGCTCGGACGGGTCGGTTCGTTGGTGTGCGAACGCAACCGCGTGGTCGACGGGCTGCGTGCTCAGGGCTGGACGGTGCCCGAGACCCAGGCCAACTTCGTGTGGCTGCGCCTGGGGGAGCGCACGGTCCCCTTCGCGCAAGCCTGTGAGCAGGCGGGCGTGGTGATCCGACCGTTCCCGGGCGAGGGTGTGCGGGTGACGATCGGCGAAGCCGAGGCGAACGACATCTTCCTGAAGGTGGCGGAAGGGTTCCGCAAGGAGCTGTGAGGCGCCGCCAGGGCCTCTGGGTTCCCCATGTCGGGGTGCCCGGGGCCGGCTGCGTGAGGGACCTCAGCTGTCCATGAGCTCCACGCGCACGGGGTCACCGTCGCGCACCGTGGCCAGCAGACGGGGGTCGCCGTCGAGGTGGCCCAGGACGTTGCACGGACTCGCGAGGCGGCACTCGGCGCCTCGCGAGATCGGCGTCGGCCCGTAGGGGAGGGCGAGTGCGTCGCCGTCCGTCCAGAAGGCGACCGTGCCGGGTTCGACGACCTGCCGGGCGTCGGTTTCACGTGGAACAGCGACGCCTGTGTCGAAGTAGACCTCCTCGCCCCAGGTGCGGGCGGTGGAGACGAGGGGCAGCGCCTTGGTGAGGGCCTGAGAGGTCGGGGTGTCGTCGAGGGCCGCGGTGACGTGCCCCGCGGGCCAGGAGATCCGTATCTGTAGGGGCTTCTGTGTCTGCATGCCGCAGATTCAACAATATGTTGAAGTGCTCGCCAAGGGGTCGGGGTGAATGAGGGGACCCCCCTTCAAAGCGCGAACAGCTGTGCTGCATAATTGCTTGTGAATGTGAACGCTTTCACAAGCGTAGGTAAGGAGCGGCGACGTGGACCTGGCTCTGGCGCCGGAGACGCTGGCGCGCTGGCAGTTCGGCATCACCACCGTCTATCACTTTCTGTTCGTCCCCCTGACGATCTCCCTGGCCGCCCTCACGGCCGGCCTGCAGACCGCCTGGGTGCGAACGGAGAAAGAGAAGTACCTCAGAGCGACGAAGTTCTGGGGCAAGCTCTTCCTGATCAACATCGCGATGGGTGTGGTCACCGGCATCGTGCAGGAGTTCCAGTTCGGCATGAACTGGTCCGACTACTCCCGCTTCGTCGGCGACGTCTTCGGCGCTCCGCTCGCCTTCGAGGCCCTGATCGCCTTCTTCTTCGAGTCCACCTTCATCGGTCTGTGGATCTTCGGCTGGGACAAACTGCCGAAGAAGATCCACCTGGCCTGCATGTGGATGGTCTCCATCGGCACGATCCTGTCGGCGTACTTCATCCTCGCGGCCAACTCGTGGATGCAGCACCCCGTCGGCTACCGGATCAACGAGGCGAAGGGGCGGGCCGAGCTGACCGACTTCTGGCTCGTGCTGACGCAGAACACCGCGCTCGCCCAGGCCTTCCACACCCTCTCGGCGGCCTTCCTCACCGGCGGCGCGTTCATGGTCGGCATCTCCGCCTACCACCTGCTCCGCAAGAAGCACATCCGCGACATGAAGACCTCGCTGCGGCTTGGCCTGGTCACCGTCGTCATCGGCGGCATGCTCACCGCGATCAGCGGGGACGTCCTCGGCAAGATCATGTACGAGCAGCAGCCGATGAAGATGGCCGCGGCCGAGGCGCTGTGGGACGGAGAGAAGCCGGCACCCTTCTCGGTCTTCGCCGTCGGTGACGTCGACGAGGGCCACAACAAGGTCGCGATCGAGATCCCGGGTCTGCTGTCCTTCCTGGCCAAGGACGACTTCTCCTCGTACCTCCCCGGCATCAACGACGTCAACAAGGCCGAGCAGGAGAAGTACGGCCCGGGCGACTACCGGCCCAACATCCCCGTCGCCTACTGGGGTTTCCGCTGGATGATCGGCTTCGGTATGGCGTCGTTCACCATCGGCCTGATCGGACTCTGGCTGACGCGGAAGAAGTTCATGCTGCCGCAGCACCTGAGGGTCGGTGACGACGAGGTGCCCCATCTGGTCCTGCTCCCGAGGAAGGCGCTCGGCCCGAAGCTGACGAAGTGGTACTGGCGCATCGCGATCTGGACCATGGCGTTCCCGCTGATCGCCAACTCGTGGGGCTGGATCTTCACCGAAATGGGCCGCCAGCCATGGGTCGTCTACGGCGTGCTGCGCACCCGTGACGCGGTCTCCCCTGGTGTCTCCCAGGGTGAGGTCCTCACCTCGATGATCGTCTTCACCACGCTCTACGCCGTCCTGGCCGTTGTCGAGGTCAAGCTCCTCGCCAAGTACGTCAAGGCCGGACCGCCCGAGCTGACCGAGGCCGACCTGAACCCGCCCACGAAGATCGGCGGCGACTCCCGTGACGCCGACAAGCCGATGGCCTTCTCGTACTAGGCCGAGGGAGCTGCACAGTCATGGAACTTCACGACGTCTGGTTCGTCCTGATCGCCGTCCTGTGGATCGGCTACTTCTTCCTGGAGGGCTTCGACTTCGGGGTCGGTGTCCTCACCAAGGTGCTGGCCCGCAACCGGCCCGAGCGGCGGGTGCTGATCAACACCATCGGGCCCGTCTGGGACGGCAATGAGGTGTGGCTGCTCACCGCGGGCGGCGCCACCTTCGCCGCCTTCCCCGAGTGGTACGCCACGCTCTTCTCCGGCTTCTATCTGCCCCTGCTGCTCATCCTGGTCTGCCTGATCGTCCGGGGCGTTGCCTTCGAGTACCGGGTGAAGCGGCCCGAGGAGAACTGGCAGCGCAACTGGGAGCACGCGATCTTCTGGTGCTCGCTGATCCCGGCGTTTCTGTGGGGCGTGGCCTTCGCCAACATCGCGCGCGGTGTGAAGCTTGATCAGGACCACGAGTACGTGGGCAGCGTCCTGGACCTGCTCAACCCCTACGCGCTCATCGGCGGCCTGGTGACGCTGACGCTGTTCACCTTCCACGGGGCGGTGTTCACCGCGCTCAAGACCGTAGGGGAGATCCGGGAGCGGGCACGGGTGCTGGCGACGCGCGTCGGTGTCCTCACCGCGGTGCTGGCGCTGATCTTCCTGGTGTGGACGCAGATCGAGAGCGGCGACGGCAAGAGCCTGGTCGCGCTCGTCGTGGCCGTGGCCGGCCTGGTGGCGGCCCTGGTGGCCAACCAGGCAGGGCGCGAGGGCTGGTCGTTCGCCTTCTCCGGGGTCACCATCGTGGCCGCCGTGGCGATGCTCTTCCTGACGCTCTTCCCGAACGTCATGCCGTCCTCGCTCCATGACGAGTGGAGCCTCACGGTCACCAACGCCTCGTCGAGCCCGTACACCCTGAAGATCATGACCTGGTGCGCGGCGATCGCCACGCCGATCGTGATGCTCTACCAGGGCTGGACGTACTGGGTGTTCCGCAAGCGGATCGGCACACAGCACATCGCTGTGGATGCCGCTGCGGGGGCCAAGCACTGAGTTCGTCGCCGTGGGGTGTTTCACGCTGTTTCACGTGAAACACCCTGCCCTGGACCGAAGGGCATGTTTCACGTGAAACCGATCGATCCTCGTCTCCTCCGATACGCCCGTGCCACCCGCCTCTTCCTGCTGGCGGTCGTCGGCCTGGGTGCTCTCGGGGCGGGGCTGGTCATCGCCCAGGCGATGCTCATCGCCGAGGTGGTGGTCGGTGCCTTCCAGCAGGGGTTCTCCGCCGCTGAACTGCGCACTCCCCTGCTGTTGCTGGGGGCTGTCGCGGCCGGGCGCGCTCTGGTCGCCTGGCTCACCGAGCTGGCCGCCCATCGGGCGAGCGCGGCCGTGAAGTCGGAGCTACGAGGGCGGCTGCTGGAGCGGGCGGCCGAGCTGGGGCCAGGTTGGCTGAGCGGACAGCGGACCGGTTCGCTGGTCGCCCTTGCCACGAGGGGCGTCGACGCCCTCGACGACTACTTCTCGCGCTATCTGCCCCAACTGGGCCTCGCGGTGGTCGTGCCGGTGGCGGTGCTGGCACGGATCGTGACCGAGGACTGGGTGTCGGCGGCCATCATCGTCGGCACCCTGCCGCTCATCCCGGTCTTCATGATGCTGATCGGTTGGGCCACGCAGTCCCGGATGGACCGCCAGTGGCGGCTGCTGTCGCGGCTGTCCGGGCACTTCCTGGACGTCGTGGCCGGGCTGCCGACCCTGAAGGTGTTCGGGCGGGCCAAAGCCCAGGCCGAGTCGATCCGGCGTATCACCGGCGAGTACCGCAGGGCGACCATGCGGACCCTGCGGATCGCCTTCATCTCCTCCTTCGCCCTGGAACTGCTCTCCACGCTCTCGGTGGCCCTGGTCGCCGTGACGATCGGCATGCGGCTCGTCCACGGCGAGATGCATCTCTACGACGGCTTGGTCGTCCTCGTCCTGGCGCCGGAGGCGTATCTGCCGCTGCGGCAGGTGGGTGCGCAGTACCACGCGGCGGCCGAGGGACTCTCTGCGGCCGAGGAGATCTTCGAGGTGCTGGAGACTCCGGCACCGAAGTCCGGTGGCGTCGCGGTGCCGATGGGGGCCGTGTCCTTCGAGGGAGTCTCGGTCCGATACCCGGGCCGAGCCGCCGACGCCGTTTCGGACGTGTCGTTCGCCGTCCAGCCCGGGGAGACGGTCGCGCTCGTCGGGCCGAGCGGCGCGGGCAAGTCGACACTGCTGAACGTGCTGCTGGGGTTCGTACCGCCTACCGAAGGGAGCGTCCTGGTCGGGGGAGTCGATCTCACCGACCTCGACCTTAAGGAGTGGCGCTCGCGGATCGCCTGGGTGCCTCAGCGACCGCACCTGTACGCCGGGACGATCGCCGAGAACGTACGGCTGGCACGTTCCGACGCGGATGAGGCCGCCGTACGCCGTGCGCTGGAGGACGCCGGGGCCCTGGAGTTCGTGGACGCGCTGCCCCAAGGCATCGAGACGGTGCTGGGTGAGGACGGGGCGGGGCTGTCCGCGGGGCAGCGCCAGCGGCTCGCGTTGGCCCGGGCTTTCCTTGCCGACCGTCCCCTCCTGCTGCTCGACGAGCCGACGGCCGCGCTCGACGGCGCCACCGAGGGCGAGGTCGTGGAGGCCGTGGGCAGGCTGGCGGTCGGGAGGACCGTGCTGCTGGTCGTGCATCGGCCCGCGCTGCTGGGGGTGGCGGACCGAGTGGTGCGGCTCGCGGAGCCCGCAGAGCCCGCTCATGGGGAGGGTCCGCCCGAGGGTTCGCCCGGGGGAGCCGTTGCCCGTCCGGACGGTGGGCGTGAAGCGCACGGCGCCGGAGCGCCGACCGAAACCGACGCTGCTGTGGCCGACGCCGACGCCGACGCCGATGCCGTGGCGCTCGCGAAGGACCCACGCGGCGTCCTCGCCAGGGTCCGCGCCATGTCCGGTCCCCGGCGTGGCCGTCTGGCCCTGGCGCTGCTCCTCGGGAGCCTCGCGCTCGGCAGTGCCGTCGGGCTCATGGCCACCTCGGGCTGGCTCATCTCACGGGCTTCGCAGCAGCCGCCCGTGCTGTATCTGATGGTGGCCGTCACCGCGACGCGCGCCTTCGGTATCGGGCGGGCCGTGTTCCGGTACGCCGAGCGGCTGGTGTCGCATGACGCGGTGCTGCGGATGCTGGCCGACACGCGTGTCGCCGTCTACCAGCGGCTGGAGAGGCTGGCACCCGCGGGGCTGCACCGCGCCCGCCGCGGTGATCTGCTCTCGCGCCTGGTCAGCGATGTGGACGCGCTGCAGGACTACTGGCTGCGGTGGCTGTTGCCCGCCGCGTCCGCGGCCCTCGTGTCCGCCGGGGCCGTCGGTTTCACCGCCTGGCTGCTGCCGGAGGCCGGTGCCGTGCTCGCCGTGGGACTGCTGGCGGCCGGGATCGGTGTCCCGCTCGTCACGGGCGCCGTCGCCCGACGCGCCGAGCGCAGGCTTGCGCCCGCCCGCGGCGTACTGGCGACCCGCGTGACGGATCTGCTCACCGGTACCGCCGAGCTGACTGTCGCCGGCGCCCTGCCCGGCCGCACGGCCGAGGCGCAAAGGGCCGACAAGGCGCTCACCCGGATCGCCGCGCGGGCCGCCACCGCCACCGCGCTCGGCGACGGACTCACCGCGTTGATCTCCGGGATCACGGTCGCGCTCACCGCCCTCGTCGGCGCCCAGGCGGTTGCCGACGGGCGGCTCGGCGGCGTGACGATGGCCGTCGTCGTTCTCACGCCGTTGGCCGCCTTCGAGGCCGTCCTCGGCCTGCCGCTCGCCGTGCAGTACCGGCAGCGGGTGCGCAGGAGCGCCGAGCGCGTGTACGAGGTGCTGGACGCCCCCGAGCCCGTACGGGAACCGCGGCGGCCCCGGCAGGCGCCCGCCACCCCCTTCCCGATGGCTGTCCGGGACCTGGCCGCCCGGCACGCCGGGCAGGACCGGGACGCGCTTGCCGGCCTCGACCTCACCCTGGAGGAGGGCCGCCGGATCGCGGTGGTCGGACCGTCCGGGTCCGGCAAGACCACGCTGGCACAGGTGCTGCTCCGCTTCCTGGATGCGGGCGGGGGCTCGTACACGCTGGGCGGCGTGGACGCGTACACGCTGGACGGCGACGCCGTACGGCGGATCGTCGGCCTGTGCGCCCAGGACGCGCACCTCTTCGACAGCTCGGTGCGCGAGAACCTGCTGCTCGCCAGGAAGGACGCCACCGAGAAGGAACTGCGCGACGCCCTGAGGCGCGCCCGCCTCCTCGACTGGGCCGACGGCCTGCCCGACGGACTGGACACGCTGGTGGGTGAGCACGGGGCCCGGCTGTCCGGCGGGCAGCGGCAGCGGCTCGCCCTGGCCCGTGCCTTGCTGGCCGACTTCCCCGTCCTGGTCCTCGACGAGCCCGCCGAGCATCTCGACCTGCCCACCGCGGACGCCCTCACCGCCGACCTGCTGGCCGCGACCGAGGGCCGCACGACGCTGCTCATCACCCACCGACTGGCCGGGCTGGAGGCCGTGGACGAGGTGGTCGTCCTGGACGAGGGACGTGTGGTGCAGCGGGGGCCGTTCACGGAGCTGGTCGCCGCGGACGGGCCGCTGCGGGCGATGGTCCGGCGGGAGGAGGCGGCGGATCTGCTGGTGGCCGCCTCGTAGCGGGCGTCAACACGCGTACTGACCCGTCCGCAGCAACCCTTCCCCCAGGCGTACGACTCGAACAGGGCCGTGGCCGCTCTCACGGGTCACGATCGCTGACATGTGTTCACAACGCCGCCGCGGCCTGCTCGTTCCGGCACTGCTGTGCGCGCTCGTGGCGTCCCTGGTGCGGCCGGCCGCCGCTGTCGGTGACGGCGAGGGCTCGCCCGGACATCAAGGGATGGGCGACGACTCCGCCCTCAGCACGCAGGTGGTGCGACTGTACGAGGATGCCGCCCTGGCAACCCGGCGGTATGAGACGGCGCGGCAGGAAGCCGAGGCGCAGCGGGCCAAGGCCCAGCTGGCCGAGGCGTTGCTCCAGCGGGAGCGGCGGGCGATCGGTGTGCTGCGCGAGGACCTGGGCCGGATCGCCCGCGCCCAGTACCGCAGCGGCGGCGGGATGCCGCTCACCGCGCAGATCATCCTCGCGAAGAGCCCCGACGAGATGATGCGCGGTCAGCGTGTCTTCTCGCTGACGAGCCTGGTCGTCAACAACGCCATCGACAAGAGCCGCCGTGCCGAGGCACGGCTCGCCGCGGACGAGGCCAAGGCCGCGGCGGCCTGGCGGAGTCTGGACAAGCGCAACGCCGAACTCGCCGTGCTGAAGGACGGCATCGAGCAGAAACTCGAAGCGGCACGCCGGCAGTTGCAGGGGCGGGCCGACGCCTCCGTGGCCGCCGGTTCCTGCCGGGGTGCCATCAGGCTCGACCAGCCGAAGACGGACTTCACGACCGCATGGGTGGCCCCGGTGGAGTCGTACGCGCTGTCCGCTGCGTTCGGCAGCGGGGGACAGCGGTGGGCCAACCGGCACACCGGGCAGGATTTCGCGGTCCCCATCGGTACGCCGGTGCGGGCGGTCGGGGACGGACGCGTGGTCAAGGTGGCGTGCGGCGGCGCTTTCGGCATGGAGATCGTCGTCCGGCACGCCGACGGCTACTACACGCAGTACGCCCACCTGGCCGCGGTCGCCGTCGACCAGGACGAGAGGGTCGACACCGGTCAGTGGATCGGCCAGTCGGGTACGACCGGCAACTCCACCGGACCGCACCTGCACTTCGAGGCGCGGGTCACCCCCGAGATGGGCTCGGCGGTTGATCCGGTGCCGTGGATGATGGATCGGGGAGTGCAGCTCGGATAGCCCGGCCGCCCTCGGGCCCTGCTACGGCTGCTGGGCCAGCAGCCGTTCGATGACGACCGCCACACCGTCCTCGTTGTTGGCGACCGTCCGGCCCGAGGCGGCGGTGATGACATCCGGGTGCGCGTTGCCCATCGCGTAGGACTGGCCCGCCCACGTCAGCATCTCCACGTCGTTCGGCATGTCCCCGAAAGCCACGACTTCCTCGTGCGAGATACCGCGCTCGGCGCAGCACAGGGCGAGCGTGCTGGCCTTGGAGACGCCGGGGCCGCTGATCTCCAGCAGGGCGCTCGGGCTGGAGCGGGTCACATTGGCGCGGTCACCGATGGCGAGGCGGGCGAGGGTGAGGAAGGCGTCGGGGTCGAGGGTGGGGTGGAACGCGAGGATCTTGAGGACCGGCTCGTCGGCACCTGGGGCGTCCGGCCCCAGGAGGTCCTCGGCGGGCGCCAGCTGATCCGGTATCTCCATGTGCAGCTTGGGATAGTCCGGCTCCTGGTAGAAGCCGTACGTCTGCTCCACCGCGTACATCGTGCCCGGTGCCGCGTCCCGCAGCAGCCCCACGGCGTCCAGCGCGTTCGGCCGTGCCAGTTCCCGCACCTTCACGAAGCGGTGGGCGCCGGGGCCCCCGTGCAGGTCGACCACCGCGGCGCCGTTGCCGCAGATCGCCAGGCCGTGACCGTGGACGTGGTCGCTGACGACGTCCATCCACCGCGCCGGGCGGCCGGTGACGAAGAAGACCTCGATGCCCGCCTCCTCGGCGGCGGCCAGTGCGGCGACGGTGCGCGGGGAGACCGACTTGTCGTCCCGCAGCAGGGTGCCGTCCAGGTCGGTGGCGATAAGCCGCGGGCGGACAGCGGCGGCCGGGGTCTGAGGCTGTCGAGTCGCTGAGGTCACCGGGTCATTCTCCCGCATATGCCTGCACGGCCGTGCAGGACTCCGCACATCTGAGGCGGGACGTGAGGAGATACCGCCTCTGGGAACATCACTGACACCATCCGACACGGTCCTCACCGGCGCCGTGCTGCCCGCGCTCAACGCAGCTGCGTCGGCGCCTCCATCGCGATCTGCTCGAAGACCTTCTCGTCGGCCGCGAAGTCCGAGTCGGGGATCGGCCAGTGCACCACGATCTCGGTGAATCCCAGCTCCTGGTGGCGCCCCGCGAAGTCGACGAACGCGTCCAGCGACTCCAGCGGACGGCCGCGATCGGGGGTGAACCCGGTGAGCAGGATCTTGTCGAGCCGGTCTGCCTTCCGGCCGATCTCGGCACAGGCGTCGGCCAGCTTCTCGGCCTGTCCGCGAATGGCCTGAACCGACTGCTCCGGAGTGCCGTTCTCGAACAGCTTGGGGTCGCCCGTGGTCACCCACGCCTGGCCGTAGCGTGCCGCGAGCCTGAGCCCGCGTGGGCCGGTCGCGGCGATCGCGAAGGGGAGCCGGGGACGCTGCACACAGCCAGGGATGTTGCGCGCCTCGTGCGCCGAGTAGAAGTCGCCCTCGTACGACACCGAGTCCTCCGTCAGCAGCCGGTCCAGAAGCTGGACGAACTCGGCGAACCGGTCGGCCCGCTCGCGCGGCGTCCAGGGGTCCTGGCCGAGGACGGTCGCGTCGAACCCGGAGCCGCCCGCACCGACGCCGAGCGTGAGGCGCCCGCCGGAGATGTCGTCGAGGGAGATGAGTTCCTTGGCGTAGGGCACCGGGTGCCGGAAGTTCGGAGAGGTCACCAGGGTGCCCAGGCGCAGCCGTTCGGTGACGGCAGCGGCGGCGGTCAACGTCGGTACGGCGCCGAACCACGGGCCGTCCCGGAACGTGCGCCAGGACAGGTGGTCGTAGGTGTACGCGGCGTGGAACCCGAGCTGCTCCGCGCGCTGCCATGCCTCGCGACCCCCCTCTGACCAGCGGCGGTACGGGAGGATCACGGTGCTCAGGCGCAGACTCATATGTCGAGCCTAAGCGGCCGAACGGGTTTCACGTGAAACGGTCACCGCACGCGGCTGCTCAGCCACGGGCTGAGGTGGGGCATCGGCATGAACTCTCGATGTGTGCGGTCGCCGGGCAGCGGCACGATCAGGAAGTAGCCCGGTGGGAAGCGGCGGGCCTTGACGTGGGCCAGGCCGTCGTAGAGCGAGCGGAGGAAGGCGGGCACGTCGTCGCGCCGGATGTCGGGGCACTCGACACCTTCGACGGTGATGAGCGCGTCGTCGTCCGGGTAGAGCCGCACGCTCACCCGGGGTGAGCCGCCCAGCTCGACGTAAGCCTCATGGGGCAGGGAGCCGTCCGGGTCCGTGGTGACCCCGACGCCTGCCGCCGTGCGGCGGGAGGTCTGGTCGGCGCCGATGTCATGGCTCACCTCGATCTCTCGTGCGTACTCGGCGGCGAGGACGAGCAGGGCGTTGACGGCGGCCTCAGTGCTCGGCAATTGGTCCATACCACTGATCATGCCGGAAGGAACGTCAGTGCGTGGCAGGAAAGCGCAGGTACTCCGGCGGGACGGCCCTCGTCAGCCACACCCCGTTCGCGCTGACATGGAAGACATGGCCGTCGCGGTGCATGGCGCCGGAGTCCACGGAGAGCACCACCGGGCGCCCGCGCCGCGCGCCGACCCGCGTCGCGGTCTCGCGGTCCGCGGACAGATGTACGTCGTGCCTGTTCATGGGCCTGAGGCCCGCGCTGCGAATCGCGTCCAGATTGCGGGCCACGGTGCCGTGGTACAGGTAGGGCGGCGGGGTCGCCGGGGGCAGTCCCAGGTCGACCTCGACGCTGTGGCCCTGGCTGGCGCGGATCCGCGTCCCCTCGACGGCGAAGCGCTGCTTGTCATTGGCCGCCACCACGTGGTCCAGCTCTTCCCGGGTGAACCGGAAGCCGTGCGCGGCCGCGGCGGCGATCAGGGTGTCGATCTCCACCCAGCCGGCGTCGTCCAGTGTCAGCCCGATGCGCTCGGGCTGGTGCCGCAGGTGTTTCGCGAGGTACTTCGACACCTTCACGGTGCGTCTTTCATCCATGCCACCAGCCTGCCGGGAGCGGCGGGAATCACGCGAACGATTTCACTCCCTGATGTTTGATCCACAACCAAGTGTGGTTATCCACAGGGGAATTGGCGATTCTGTGGACAACGAGCGGTCTCCTCAAGGGGTTTCGTCAAGATCAGCTGATGATCGGTGACTTGCGGCGAGACGGTCCAAGCCGCGTGCGCGAACCTCGCGTTCAGTGGCCAGCGCGATGAACTCGTGGGCACTGGCGGAGCCAACCAGGCGTTCCACGGCCTGCATTGTGTATTCCGGGATGAATACGTTTCTGATCGCTGTCGCAGTGTCCGGCTTGCCGTCCGCGCTCAGCCGTCGCCGCAGATGGTGTACCGCCAACCGTCGCATCGCGCGGGCGAGTTCCGCGTCCACCGTCTGCTGTGCGAGCGGCCGCAGCCGACGCACGAGGGAGGCTGCTTCGGCCGCGTCGGCGTCCGTCGGGCGGTGTGGCCCGTCGAGGTAGCGGGCGAAGACGTGTTCGGTGGTGAACTCCAGGAAACGGGAGGCGATGTGCTCCATCTGTCCCCTCAACTCCCTGAGATGTCCGGCGATTGCGGACAGCGGCACGCCGGCAGCGTGCAACTCCACGGCGACCGCGAGCTCTTGAGGGCTCGGGACGAGGTAGACGTCGTCGTCACCGGGGACCGGTTCCAGGACACCGAGCTCCACGGCGTCGGCCACCGCGGCCTCGTCCGGGGTACCGCCGAAGCGCTCGTCCAGCTCGGCGCGTGACATGCGTACCGCCTCCTCGTCGGTCCACGGTCCGTCGACCTCGGCGACGAGTCCGAGCACTCCGCCGAGACCCCGGCCGGCATCCCAGGCCTCCAGAAGCTCCTTGATGGAAGCCAGGGTGTAACCGCGGTCGAGGAGGTCGGCGATCTGGCGCAGTCGGGCCAGGTGGATGTCCGAGTAGAGGTTGGCACGGCCCCGGCGCTCGGGGCGGGGGAGCAGGCCGCGGTCCTGGTAGGCGCGGATGGTGCGGACGGTGGCCCCACTGAGGTGCGCGAGGTTCTCGATCCGGTAGGTGGGCGAGGCCGACTCCCCGGCCCGGCGTCGGCCGTCACCGGCTTTGTCGGCCATGTCGGCGGCGGGTTCGACGGCCCGGCGGCGGGCGCCATCCCCCTCGCCCACCGCCGGTCCGACGGCCCGGCGGCGGGCGCCATCCCCCTCGCTCACCGCGCCGGTCGCGTGTTCCACGACCTCACGGCCGGCGCCACCGGCCTTGCCGGTCCAGCCGGTCGGGTGGTCGCCGCGCCCGGCCCGCTCCCCCTTCACGTCGCCGCCCTCGGTACCGCTGACGTCCTGCGGGACCCGGGCGCCGGCCCACCCCCCGACGGGTGTTCACCGGTCAGGTCCGGATGGCACGGGTCGGCGGCCCCAGGGCGTGGCGCGACGGCGTTCACAGAGGTGGTTCCAGTCGTGCGAGCGCCCGCAGCGCCTTGGGGGCGAACCTCGACAGGAGATACGCCCCGCGCGCCTCCGGCGTCACCGGAACGACGGCCTCACCCCGCACCACCGCCCGCAGGATCGCGTCGGCCACCTTCTCGGGCGGATAGTTCCGCAGCCCGTACAGCCGCGCGGACTTCTTCTGCCGCCGCTTCTCCTCCTCCGCGTCCACACCGGCGAAACGCGCGGTCGAGGTGATGTTGGTGTTGACGAAGCCCGGGCATATCGCGGTGACCCCGATGCCCTGCCCGGCCAACTCCGCGCGCAGGCATTCGCTCAGCATCAGCACCGCAGCCTTGGAGGTGCTGTAGGCGGGCAGCGCGCGAGAGGGCTGGAACGCCGCGGCGGACGCGGTGTTGACGATGTGGCCGCCCTGTCCCCGCTCGGCCATCTGCTTCCCGAACAGTCGACAGCCGTGGATGACGCCCCACAGGTTGACGTCGAGGACCTTCTTCCAGTCCTGTGTCGTGGTGTCGAAGAAGGAGCCTCCCAGGCCGATCCCGGCGTTGTTCACCAGGACGTCGACGACGCCGTAATCGGTGGCGACCTTCGCGGCGAGCTTCTCCATGGCCTGTTCGTCGGAGACGTCGACGGTCTCCGCCCACGCATCGGGGGCACCGATCAGACGGGACATCTCGGCGGTGCGGGCCGCGCTCTCCGCGTCCCGGTCCACGGCCACCACTCGCGCGCCGGCCTCCGCGAACGCGTACGCGGTCGCCCGTCCGATGCCGCTGCCGGCACCGGTGACCAGGACGAGTTGCCCGCCGAAGCGGTCGGCGTACTTCCCGGTCGCCGTCACCCCCTCCGGCCGGCCGCCTTCCACGGACGTCACGAACTCGGTGATCCAGGAGGCCAGTCGGTCGGGGCGGGAGCGCGGGATCCAGTGCTTCGCAGGGAGCGTGCGCCGGGTCAGCTGCGGGACCCAGTACTCCAAATCGTCGTAGAGCCGCTCGGACAGGAACGCGTCCCCGACGGGCGTGATGAGCTGCACGGGCGCGTGCGCGTACGCGTCCGTGCGTGGACGGCGCAGCCTGGCCCGGACGTTGTCCCGGTAGAGCCAGGCCCCGTGGGCCGCGTCCGTCGGCAGCGACGAGGTCGGGTAGTCACCGCCGGGGACCTTCTCCACCCGCTCCAGGATGCGCGGCCAGCGCTTGCCGAGAGGGCCCCGCCAGGCCAGCTCGGGCAGGACGGGCGTGTGCAGCAGGTACACGTACCACGACTTGGCGCCCTGGCCGAGGAGTTGGCCGACCCGGCGCGGGGTGGGGTGCTTCAGACGTCGGCTGATCCAATGGCCGAAGTGGTCCAGAGAGGGCCCGGACATCGACGTGAAGGACGCGATCCGGCCCTCGGTGCGCTTGAGCGTCGTGAACTCCCAGCCCTGCACCGAGCCCCAGTCGTGTCCCACCAGATGCACGGGCCGGTCAGGGCTGACCGCGTCCGCGACCGCCAGGAAGTCGTCCGTCAGCTTCTCCAGCGTGAACCCGCCGCGCAACGGCTTCGGTGCCGTCGACCGGCCGTGGCCCCGGACGTCGTACAGCACGACATGGAAGCGATCCGCCAACCGCACTGCGACCTCGGACCACACCTCCTTGCTGTCCGGATAGCCGTGCACCAGGATCACCGTCGGCTGCCCGACCTCGCCCAGCTCGGCGACGCACAGCTCCACCCCGCCGGTCCGCACCCAGCGCTCGCGCGCGCCCTGAACAGTCACCGGAACCGTCACTTCTCCTCCGCCCAGCGCCGCACATGCGGCAGATCGTCGTCCAGCCAGAAGGCGCTCTCCTCGGGGTCCGCGGAGTCGGTGACCACCAGGATCTCCTCGAACTTCGCACCCGTCCCCCGGAAGCCGAGGTGCGGTTCGACCGCCCACAGGCCGGGCTGCGGCGGGTGGTCGGAGAAGCGGTACGGCGACCACAGCGGCGACCAGCCCTCGCGGTGGCCGTGCAGCGCGTCGGCCGCCAGACCCTTCAGGGACTGCGTGCCGAACCCGAACAGATGCGGTGACCAGCGGCGTTGCCGGACCCGGTCGACCTTGTGCGCGATCACACCGAAGGGATAGGCCCGGTGCCGGTTGGCATAGCCCTGGCGGACCATGAGGCGGTCCACGTCTTCGTAGATCTCCCGCAGCGGGCGCCGCTCGCGCACCTCGCGCAGGATCAGTTCCCGGTGTGCCTCCAGGTCGGCCATCAGCTTGTCCTGCACGGGATTGATGCCGAGCGAGCCGGAGTAGCCGATGTCGGCCGTGTGACCGTCGTACACGGGGGCCATGTCCAGGATGAACGGCATCCCGGGCTCCAGCCGGCGGTCGGTGGGGAAGAACTGCAGCGGGATCCGGAAGTTCACGAACGCCGTCCGGTCGCCGAACCAGGCGAAGGGCAGATGGAACCAGTCCCGTACGCCGCGCTCACGTAGCCACGCGCGCTGCATCCGCGCCGCCTCGCGCTCGGTGATGCCCGGCTCCAGCCGCGCCGCGACGGCCTCGGCGCACTCGTACGCCAGGCGCTGGACCCGTCTGAACCCTTGCAGTTCCGCGGAGTCCACCGACCGCTTTCGTGCCACCGCCGTAGTCATGCCACCGCCAGTCATGCCACCGCCCACCTGTCCCCATCGACTGCGGTACGTGTCCGTAACTTGACACTGGCGAATGTGACAGTTGTTAGAGGCTGCGTCAATAGCGATGCCCCGGGCTGTGGAAAACCACCGTGATGTGGAAAAGAACCGGGAGGCGAGGCACGGGCGGGACACGGGCCGGGCGCCGGGGCCGGTCTTGTGAGACCTCAGGGTGACCCCTAGGGCTCCGTACGTCTGGAGTCTGATCCCAAGACAGCTCTGCGGGGTGACGACCGGCGTGGCAGGCGTCACTACCTTCGAAGCGTGACTGTGATCGCGACCGAAAGCCTGAGCAAGCGGTTCCCCAGGGTGACCGCGCTTGACCGGCTCTCCGTGGACGTCGGGCCCGGTGTGACCGGACTCGTCGGAGCCAATGGAGCCGGCAAGTCCACACTGATCAAGATCCTTCTGGGTCTGTCTCCCGCCACCGAGGGCCGAGCCGAAGTGCTCGGACTCGACGTCGCCACCAAGGGCGCCGCCATCCGCGAGCGGGTCGGGTACATGCCGGAGCACGACTGCCTGCCGCCGGACGTCTCGGCCACCGAGTTCGTCGTGCACATGGCTCGCATGTCGGGCCTGCCGCCCACCGCCGCGCGCGAGCGCACCGCGGACACACTGCGCCACGTCGGCCTGTACGAAGAGCGCTACCGCCCCATCGGCGGCTACTCGACCGGCATGAAGCAGCGCGTGAAACTGGCGCAGGCCCTGGTCCACGACCCCCAGCTGGTCTTCCTCGACGAGCCGACCAACGGTCTCGACCCGGTCGGCCGCGACGAGATGCTCGGCCTGATCCGCCGCATCCACACCGACTTCGGCATCTCGGTCCTGGTCACCTCGCACCTGCTGGGCGAGCTGGAACGCACCTGCGACCACGTCGTCGTCGTCGACGGCGGCAAGCTCCTGCGCTCCAGCTCCACCACCGACTTCACCCAGACCACCACGACCCTCGCCATCGAGGTCACCGACACCGACGACCACCCGGACGGCACCCGAGCGGTGCGCGACGCGCTCCACGCGCGCGGGGTGGAGGTCCTCGACGGCAGCGGCGGCCTCCCGGGCGCCGGGCACATCCTGCTGCTCACCGCGCAGGGCGACGAGACCTACGACCTGGTGCGGGACGTGGTCGCCGACCTCGGCCTCGGCCTGGTGCGCATGGAGCAGCGCAGGCACCACATCGCGGAGGTCTTCAAGGACAGCGAGCAGAGCACCGACGCACAGCGGAAGGAGGCGGTCGGCCATGGCAGTTGAGCACCCCGTGACCACGACCCCGGGTGACCAGACCCGCATCCACAACATCGGCTACCGCACCTACGACGGCCCCCGCCTCGGCCGCTCCTACGCCACCCGCTCCCTCTACTCGCAGTCCCTGCGCGGTGCCTACGGCCTCGGCCGCTCGGTCAAGTCCAAGGTGCTGCCGATGCTGCTGTTCGTGGTGATGTGCGTACCCGCGGCCATCATGGTCGCCGTCGCGGTCGCCACCAAGGCCAACGACCTGCCCGTCGACTACACGCGCTACGCGATCGTCATGCAGGCCGTCATCAGCCTCTACGTCGCCTCGCAGGCACCCCAGTCGGTCTCCCGGGACCTGCGCTTCAAGACCGTACCGCTGTACTTCTCACGGCCCATCGAGACCGCCGACTACGTACGCGCCAAGTTCGCGGCACTGGCCTCCGCCCTGTTCCTCCTGACCGGGGCCCCGCTGCTGGTCCTCTACGTGGGCGCACTGCTGGCCAAGCTGGACTTCGCCGACCAGACCAAGGGATTCGCACAGGGACTCGTCTCCGTGGCACTGCTCTCGCTGCTCTTCGCGGGCATCGGCCTGGTCATCGCGTCGGTCACCCCGCGCCGCGGGTTCGGCATCGCGGCCGTGATCGCCGTCCTGACCATCTCCTACGGATCCGTCACCACTCTTCAGGCCATCGCCGAGGTGCAGAACAGCTCGGACGCCATCCCCTGGATCGGGCTCTTCTCGCCGGTCACGCTCATCGACGGCGTGCAGTCCGCCTTCCTGGGCGCCACGTCCGCCTTCCCGGGCGGAGTGGGCCCGAGCAACGGCGAAGGCGCGGTCTACGTCCTCGTGACCCTGGGCCTCATCGCCGCCTCCTACGGCCTGCTGATGCGCCGCTACCGAAAGGCCGGACTGTGACCACGCTCTCCATCGACCACGTCTCCCGCTGGTTCGGCAACGTGGTCGCCGTCAACGACATCACCATGACGATCGGCCCCGGCGTCACCGGCCTCCTCGGCCCCAACGGCGCCGGAAAGTCCACCCTCATCAACATGATGGGCGGCTTCCTCGCCCCCTCCACCGGAACCGTCACCCTCGACGGACAGCCGGTCTGGCGCAACGAGACCATCTACAAGCACATCGGCGTCGTCCCCGAGCGCGAGGCGATGTACGACTTCCTCACCGGCCGCGAATTCGTCGTCGCCAACGCCGAGTTGCACGGCCTGAACGCCAAGGCGGCGCAGAAGGCGCTGGCCACGGTCGAGATGGAGTACGCGCAGGACCGCAAGATCTCCACGTACTCCAAGGGCATGCGCCAGCGTGTGAAGATGGCCAGCGCCCTCGTCCACGACCCCTCGCTGCTCCTGCTCGACGAGCCCTTCAACGGCATGGACCCACGCCAGCGCATGCAGCTCATGGACCTGCTGCGACGCATGGGCGACGAGGGCCGCACGGTGCTGTTCTCGTCGCACATCCTCGAAGAGGTCGAGCAACTCGCCTGGCACATCGAGGTCGTGGTCGCCGGACGGCATGCGGCCAGCGGTGACTTCCGCAAGATCCGCCGCCTGATGACCGACCGCCCGCACCGCTACCTGGTGCGTTCCAGCGACGACCGCACGCTCGCGGCCGCGCTGATCGCGGATCCGTCGACGTCCGGTATCGAGGTCGACCTCGTCGAGGGCGTGCTGCACATCCAGGCGATCGACTTCGGCCGCTTCACCACCCTGCTTCCCAAGGTGGCGCGCGACCACGGCATCCGCCTGCTCACGGTCTCCCCCTCGGACGAGTCCCTGGAGTCCGTCTTCTCGTATCTGGTCGCGGCGTAGGAGGCCGAAGATGTACGACCCCACAGTCGCCCGCCTCACCTACCGGGCTCTGCTCGGCCGGCGCCGGGCCCTCATCCTCGGTGCCCTGCCCCTGCTGCTGATCGTGATCGCCGTGGCCGTACGCGGCCTCGCCGGGGCGGACGACCAGACGGCGTCCGACCTGCTGGGCGGCCTCGCCCTGGCCACCATGGTGCCGATCATCGGCGTCATCGCCGGTACCGGCGCGATCGGGCCGGAGATCGACGACGGCTCGGTGGTGTACCTGCTGTCCAAGCCGGTGAAGCGGCCGACGATCATCTTCACCAAGCTGATCGTGGCGATCGCCGTGACGATGGTGTTCTCGGCACTGCCCACCTTCATCGCCGGCTTCATCCTCAACGGCAACGGCCAGCAGATCGCCGTCGCCTACACGATCGCGGCACTGGTCGCGTCCATCGCCTACGCCGCGATCTTCCTGCTGCTCGGCACCGTGTCCCGGCACGCGGTGGTCTTCGGACTCGTCTACGCGCTCGTCTGGGAGGCCCTGTTCGGCTCCCTGGTGTCGGGTGCGCGCACGCTCAGCGTCCAGCAGTGGGCGCTGGCGGTGGCACAGAAGGTCGCCGGCGGGAACATGGTGACCTCGGACGTCGCGCTGCCCACGGCGACGGTGTTGCTGGCGGTGGTCACCGTGCTCGCCACCTGGTACGCCGGGCAGAAGCTGCGGTCGCTGACGCTCGCCGGAGAGGAGTGAACCGCAGGCGGTGAGAAGCGGCGGGCCCTTCACCGGGCCCGCTCTTGACTGGGGCTTCACCTCGGCCCGAGCACACTGGGCGAAGAGACGCACCGCACGACGGGAGGGCGCCATGGCAGGCGGGACGTCACAGCACGAGGATCGCGAGCAGCCCGGGGACGAGACCTGGGACGACCTGGTCCTGGACGACGACTTCATACGCGCGGCCGACACCACGGAGCCGTCCGCCCGCGCTCGCATGCTGGCCGCCCGCTGGCGCCGTGAGGCCCCCGAGCCGCAGCCGTGGCGCTCCGACGAACCGCCGGCGGGGTGGTTCTTCAGCAGGGGGCGCCGACGCAAGTGGCGCCGCCGGTAAGGCCGTACCGGAGTGGGCGCTCGGGCTGCGCCGGCGGTACGCGCGCGTCCCGCGAAGCGCCGGTCGTCCCTTTTATTGGGTGGCGTCCAACTCGGCGGACAGGCACAGTGGTTGTGTCCACCCCGCCGGACGGAGAGTTCGGCGCCACGATCTGGGAGAGGAGCGCGGCGATGTCCATGCACGGCAGTACGCCGAGCTCCCGACAGGGCAGCCGGCGGCGGGCTCCGGAGTAATCGCTACCCCTCCGTCGAGTTCGCATCGCCCGGGGAGCTGCCCGGGGCGGCCGCTTCGAGCACGCGATGTCGCTCTCGCGTGGGCCGCCCACCCGGAGGATTGGCCGAGTGGTAAGGCACCGGTTTGCTAAACCGTGGTCGGGTCTGAAAAGCCCGCGCACGTTCGATTCGTGCATCCTCCGCAAGACGTTGCCACAAGGACCGGCCCGAGTGCGGGGCCGGGGTGCCGTGCGTGGCGCCCGGCGCTGCCGCCGAGGTCGGCCGCCCGGTCGTGGCATTCCGAGACTCCGTTCCGAGAGGAGCCGCGAGCCGTGTGGCTGACGCAGGCAGTCGCGCGCGGGCTGCGCAGTCCGTTGCCGACGGGGCGCCCGCCGTGCGAGGCCCGGCATCCCGAGAGGACGCAGCGGACGCCGCGCTGACACCTGCGGCGCGACGCCACCTCACCACAGTCCGGTGCGCCGACCGCCCGTCACGGACGACCCCGCCTGCCCGCCGACGTCAGCCGAGCAACCGCTCCAGGACGACCTCAGCCGAGCAACCGCTCCAGGGCAACGTCAGCCGAGCAACCGCTCCAGGACGACCGCGATGCCGTCCTCCTCGTTGGACGCCGTCACCTCGTCCGCCACCGCCCTGAGTTCCTCATGGGCGTTGGCCATGGCCACCCCGTGGGACGCCCAGGCGAACATCGGGATGTCGTTGGGCATGTCGCCGAAGGCGATGGTGTCGGCTGCCTTCATGCCCAGGCGGCGGGCCGCCAGGGACAGTCCCGTCGCCTTCGACAGACCCAGGGGGAGCAGCTCGACGATGCCCGCACCGGCCATCGCCACCGTCACGAAGCCACCCGCCGCCTGGCGTGCGGCCCGCGCCAACTCGTCGTCCGACAGCTTCGGATGCTGGATGTAGATCTTGTTCAGCGGGGCCGTCCACAGGTCCGACGCGTCCGTGAACGGAGTCGACGGCAGGGCACCCGTGACCGTGTAACCGGGGCCCACCAGGACGTCGCCCTCCAGGCCGTCGCGGCTCGCCGCCAGGAACAGCGGTCCGACCTCCGCCTCGATCTTGGCCAACGCCACTCCCGCCAGCTGGCGGTCCAGGGTCACCGAGGTCAGCAGACGGTGCGCCCCGGCGTCGTACACCTGTGCGCCCTGCCCGCAGACGGCGAGACCCTGGTAGCCGAGGTCGTCGAGGATGGGCCGGGTCCAGGGGGCCGCCCGGCCCGTGACGACGATGTGCGCGGCGCCCGCCGCGGTGACCGCGGCGAGGGCGTCACGCGTGCGCGGCGAGACCGACCCGTCGGAACGCAGGAGCGTCCCGTCGAGGTCGGTCGCGATCAGCCCGTACGGGAAACCGGCGCTCACCTGGCGACCGGCTCCAGGACCTCCCGGCCGCCCAGGTACGGGCGCAGCACCTCGGGGACCCGGACGGAGCCGTCGGCCTGCTGGTGGTTCTCCAGGATCGCCACGATCGTGCGCGGGACGGCGCACAGCGTGCCGTTGAGCGTGGCCAGCGGCTTGACCTGCTTGCCGTCACGGAAGCGGATCGACAGTCGGCGGGACTGGAACTCGGTGCAGTCCGAGGTCGAGGTGAGCTCGCGGTACTTGCCCTGCGTCGGGATCCACGCCTCGCAGTCGAACTTGCGGGCCGCCGAGGAGCCGAGGTCGGCCGAGGCGACGTCGATGACCCGGAACGGCAGCTCCAGCGAGGTCAGCCACTGCTTCTCCCACTCCAGCAGGCGCTGGTGCTCGGCCTGCGAGTCCTCGGGAGCGACGTAGGAGAACATCTCGACCTTGTCGAACTGGTGCACGCGGAAGATGCCCCGCGTGTCCTTGCCGTGCGAGCCGGCCTCGCGGCGGAAGCAGGGCGAGAAGCCCGCGTATCGCAGCGGCAGCTTCTCGGCGTCGAGGATCTCGTCCATGTGGTACGCCGCCAGCGCGACCTCGGACGTGCCGACCAGGTAGAGGTCGTCCTTGTCGAGGTGGTAGACGTCCTGCGAGGCCTGACCGAGGAAGCCGGTGCCCGCCATCGACTGGGGGCGGACCAGCGCCGGGGTCAGCATCGGCGTGAAGCCGGCCGCCGTCGCCTGGGCCATCGCGGCGTTCACCAGGGCCAGCTCCAGCAGGGCGCCGACGCCGGTGAGGAAGTAGAAGCGGGAGCCGGAGACCTTCGCGCCGCGCTCGACGTCGATCGCGCCGAGGAGCGTGCCGAGTTCCAGGTGGTCCTTCGGCTCGAAGCCCTCGGCGGTGAAATCGCGGATCTCGCCGTGCGTCTCCAGCGTGACGAAGTCCTCCTCGCCGCCGACCGGGACGTCGGGGTGCACGAGGTTGCCGAGCTGGAGCAGCAGCTCCTGGGTCTCGGCGTCGGCCGCGTCGCGCTCGGCGTCGGCCGCCTTGACGTCGGCGGCGAGCTGGCTCGCCTTCTTCAGCAGCTCGGCCTTCTCGTCTCCGGCGGCCTTGGGGATGAGCTTGCCGAGCTGCTTCTGCTCGGCGCGCAGCTCGTCGAAGCGGACGCCGGAAGACCTGCGCCGTTCGTCGGCAGACAGGAGGGCGTCGACGAGCGCGACGTCCTCTCCACGGGCGCGCTGCGAGGCGCGCACTCGGTCGGGGTCCTCACGGAGCAGGCGAAGGTCAATCACGCGCTCAAGGCTACCGGGGAGGGGTGTCAGCCCACGACTCGCTATTTCGAAGAGCGCCTTACGTACCGTTATGGAGGAATTGCACCTCGTGTCAATATCAGGCGTCCCACTCCCTGGAACGGGGCAGGCGCGAGGCGTCCGGTTGACCGGATTCCCTTGTGGAGAACGGAACTTGGGCCTGCGTTGTCCTCAGGAATCCCCAGCCCCCGAGAAGTTATCCACAGGCTGTGTGGATGGACTGTGGATGCCGGAATCGATCACTCCGCAACGGGTCCGGCAAGTCGAGGATTCCCAGGACAAACCCTCCCCGCGGCCACGTTCGAGTGGAAAGCGGTCGCTCCAAAGGATTGCGCAAAGGAAAAGAGTGGACGAAGGGTGACTTGCCTGATGGTGGACGCCGAAGGGGCGTAGAGGGGGATTTGTCGACAGCCTCGCGCTCGCTTGTCGACTTGTCCCCAGGTCGAGAAGAGGACCTGTGGATAACTCCTGTGGATAACGACAACCAGCTGGTAGCACTGGCGGAAATCCAGTGCCCGGAGCAGCGCCCGACGCCCCTCAGAACCGTCCGTCCTGGCACCGCGCCACCCAGTCCGCCGCCGACACGAACTCCCCGTCCGACGTCCCGGGACGCGGCGGCTGGACATCCCCCGGCTTCATGTCGGCGCGCGGATACGAACCCAGGAACCGCACCTCCAGACAGATCCGCTTCAGCCCCGTCAACGCCTCGGCCACCCTCCGGTCGGAGATGTGCCCCTCGGCGTCGATGCAGAAGCAGTAGTTGCCGATGCCCGCACCGGTCGGCCGGGACTGCAGCAGCATCAGGTTTATGCCGCGTGTGGCGAACTCGCCGAGCAGGTCGCGCAGGCCGCCGGGGTGGTCGTCGCGCTGCCAGAGCACGACGGAGGTCTTGTCCGCGCCGGTCGGTGCCGCGGGCCGGGCGGGCCGGCCCACCAGCACGAACCGCGTCTGGGCGTTCTCGGCATCGTGGATGCCGGTCTCCAGGGCCTCAAGGCCGTACCGGGCGGCGGCGAACTCTCCGGCGAAAGCGGCGTCGTACTGGCCCTCCTGGACCAGGCGCGCGGCGTCCGCGTTCGAGGCGGCCGACTCCCAGTGGGCGTCCGGGAGGTTCTTCTTCAGCCAGTTGCGCACCTGCGGCTGGGCGGCCGGGTGCGCGGAGACGGTCTTGATGTCCGACAGCTTCGTGCCGGGCCTGACCAGCAGCGCGAAGGTGATCGAGAGCAGCACCTCGCGGTAGATCATCAGCGGGGCACCCGCGACCAGCTCGTCGAGCGTGGTGGTGATACCGCCCTCGACGGAGTTCTCGATCGGCACGAACGCGGCCTCGGCCTCGCCGACGCGCACCGCGTCGAGCGCGGACTGCACGGACACGTAGGGGATCAGCTCCCGGGTGGCGGCCTCGGGAAGCGTGCGCAGGGCGACTTCGGTGAAGGTGCCCTCGGGGCCCAGATAGGCGTAGCTCGCTGGCATGACCTCACCCTAATGGGCCTTGCGTCACACGGCGTACCGATCCCACCCGGCCGCCGCAAGGGGTGAACCCTGCGCCGATGTCACCCCTCCAGCAGCCGCTGTCCCACGTACTCGCCCTCCGCCGCGCCTCCCGGCACCGCGAACAGGCCGCTCGCCTCGTGCCGGATGAACTTCGACAGGGCGTCGCCGCGGTCGAGCTTGCGCTGGACGGTGACGAAGCCGCGCAGCGGGTCGGCCTGCCAGCAGATGAACAGCAGCCCGGCGTCGGGCACGCCGTCCGAGCTGATGCCGTCGTGGTACGAGAACGGGCGTCGCAGCATCGCCGCGCCGCCGTTCTGGTCGGGCCGGGTGATACGGGCGTGCGCGTTGATCGGGACGACGAGATTCCCGGCCTTGTCGGTCTTCTCCAGGTCCATCTCGGTCGTCTCGGTGCCCCCGGACAGTGGCGCCCCGTCGGACTTGCGGCGCCCGATGACGTCCTCCTGCTCCTTGACGGAGAGCTGTTCCCAGTCGTCGAGGAGCATGCGGATGCGGCGTACGACGGCGTAGGAGCCGTTCGCCATCCAGGCCGGGTCGTTCGAACCGGACTCCGGCACGAAGATGCGCTCGTCGAAGTCGGTGTCCGTCGGCTTGGGATTGCGGGTGCCGTCCATCTGGCCCATGAGGTTGCGGGCCGTCATGGGGTGCGCGGTGGCGCCCGGCGACCTGTTGAAGCCGTTCATCTGCCACCGCACCTTGGCGGCTCCGCCCGCGTCCTTCTGGATGGCGCGCAGGGCGTGGAAGGCCACCAGGGCGTCGTTCGCGCCGATCTGCACCCACAGATCGCCGTTGCTGCGCTTCCTGTCGAGCTGGTCGGAGGAGAAGTCGGGCAGCGGGTCCAGGGAGACCGGGCGCTGCTCGTCCAGGCCGGTCCGCCCGAAGAAGCTGTGCCCGAATCCGAAGGTGATCGTCAGCGACGACGGGCCCGCGTCCCGGGCGACATCCGTGTCGTCCTGCTTGGCCGCCTCGCCCGCCATCAGCCGCCGGGCCGTCTCCGACCAGCGGCGCAGCAGCGCGGCCGCCTCCTTGCGGCCGGCGCCCGCCGCCAGGTCGAAGGCGACGAGGTGGCCGCGCGCCTGGAGGCCCTGGAGGATGCCGGGCTGATGTTTCCCGTGAAACATCACCTGACCGGCGCCCACCGAGGCGAGCGGTGTCGCCTCGGCCGGCCGTGCCGCGTACCCCACCGCCCCACCGGCCGCGCCGAGCACCAGCCCGGTGGCACCGGCGGTTCCGAGCAGCAGCCGCCGCGAAATGCCCTCCGTTCCGGCGGTGCCCGTGTCGGCGGAGGCGCCTTCGCGGACGCCGCCGTCGAGTGCCGCCTCGGGGGTTTCCGTGGTTCCGGCGGTCCGCGAGGCGCGGGCCTTCGGAATGGACTGGTCAGCCATGGTGAGGTTCAGCCGATCTGCGCGTTCTTGGAGACGGTGGTCTGGTCGATGTCGGAGGTGCGCACGGTCACGGCGATCTTCCACTCGCCCGCCATGGGGATCTGCACTCCGCTCGCCGACCAGTGTCCGGTGGCGATGTGGTCCGGGACCACGGGCAGTGGCCCGATGTCCTGGGCCTCCAGGGTGAAGGCGATCTTCACCTCGGGGATGTCGAAGGCGCGGCCGTTGGGTCGCTGGACGTAGACATGCATCTCGTTGCCGCCCACGCGCGCGGGATCGAGGTCGATCCGTACGACGCCCTTGCCGTCCTCCCCGCCGGTGTCGAAGGACATGTCCAGCGTCAGCGCCCCCGACGACGAGGCGTCGGCGGCAGCGGACGAGGCGGCCGCCTTGGCCTCCTCCTCCGTACGCCCCGGCTCGGTGGACGTCAGCATGGTGGTGACGGCGAGCAGGACGACGGCGACACCCGCCTCGGCGAGCACGGAGCGGCGCAGTCCGAAGCGGTTGGGGTCGGCGTCCCGCTGCCGCTTCAGCCGTGCCGCGTCGATGGCGTCCCGCTGCCGGGCGAGCTGGGCGGCACGCTCGGAGTCCTCGTCGTTCGCGCCGGTGGTGGACGCGGTTTGCTCGGCGGAGGCGGACGCGGCGGGTTTCTCGGCTGAGGCCGAGGCGGTTTTCCGGGCGGAGGCGGAGGCGGCGGCCGTGGAGTTGGACCGGGCGGCGGCGTGCTCCTTCTCGCCCGCACCCACCTTCTCCCCTCCGTCGCCGACCGCCTTCTCCCGCTCGCGGGTCTCCGGCCCGCGGGTCTCCTGCCCGTCCCCGTCCCCGACTCCGGCCCCGACCGCGTCCCCGTCGGCGCCCGCAACCTCCCGTGGCCCCGGCACCACCGTCTCCGCCAGCCGTGCCGTCCACCGCCGCGAGATCCACGCGATCCCGACGAGCAGAGCCACGAGCCCGATCTTGAGCAGCAGCAGCTGCCCGTAACGCGTGCCGGTGAACGCCGACCAGGACCCGAGCTGCCGCCAGGACTGGTAGACGCCGGTCGCGACCAGCGTCAGCACGCTGCCGAACGCGACGTAGGAGAACCGGCGTACGGCGGACGCCTCGACGGGCGTGTCGACGGGCGCCCGGTAGAGGGCGACGAGCAGGGCGCTGAGCCCGCCGAGCCAGGCGGCGACCGCCAGCAGGTGGACGATGTCGACCGGCATCGCGATGCCGGCCTGCAGCCCGGTCGAGGCATGCTCGGACATCGCCCAGCTCGCCGCGAGCCCCGCCGCCACGACGGTCCCGCCGATCGCGAGCCCGAAGGTGAGGTCCCGCTTCTCCTCTTCCTCACGCTTGTCGTAGGCCCCGAACAGCACGGCGATGAACAGGGCCGCCGCGGCGAGCAGCAGCAGCCGGGACACCAGCGCCGCGCCCGTCTTGGTCTGCAGGACCTGCCCGAGCAGCTCCAGGTCGAAGACGTCGCCGACTTTGGAGGTGGTGGTGTACGAGCCGCGCAGGAGCAGCAGGCCGAGCGTGGCGGCGGTCAGGGCCAGCCATCCGGAGACGACGAGCCGCTGCAGCGCCCGCACGCCCGATCCGCGCTGCCAGCAGGCCAGCACGAAGGCGGCGCCGCCGACGAGGACGATGAAACCGGCGTAGGACACGTACCGCCCGAAGCCGTAGATCCGGCCGACGAGTCCGCCGCCCGCCTCCTGGTCGGAGACGGAGACGGTGGTCTGGGAGGGGGCGCCGATGGAGAAGGTGTAGGCGCCGGCGACGGGATGGCTGTCCTCGGACACCACCTGGTAGGTGACGGTGTACGTGCCGTCGGGCAGGCCGCTGTGCAGCTTCACGGCGTAGGTGGTGCCGCTGAGGTTGGCCGGGTCGCCGCGGTCGATGCGCTTGCCCTTGGGATCGAGGACGCGCAGGGAGTCGTCGGAGAGGGCCACCTTCTCGGAGAAGGTCAGCGAGACCTGTTCCGGCGCCTTGTCCACCACCGCCCCCTGGCGTGGGTCGCTGCCGGTCAGCGCGGCGTGCGCGGAGACCGGTGCGGCACCGGCGAGCAGCAGTCCGGCGGCGGCCAGGAGCAGCAGCACCAGGGTCCGGACGCGGGGGACGATGGTCTGGGTCAAGGCGATCTCTCCCTCAGTGCCCGGTCTTCGGGGTGTACGTCGCGGACTTCACCGGCATCTCGACGGTGACCGTGCCGGACTCGGCGAAGTGGAGCTTCACCGTCACCTTCTCGCCCTGCTTCGGCTTCCGCTTCAGCTTCTCGAACATCAGGTGGCTGCCGCCGCTGGTGAACACGAGCTGTCCGTGTGCGGGGACCTCGATGTCCTTGACCTCCCGCATCGAGGAGTCGACGGTCTCGTGGGTGGTCACGTCGCCGACGTCGCTGGTGACGGAGGTCAGTTCGTCCTTCGCGTCGCCGTCGTTGGTGATCGTCAGGAAGCCGGCCGCCATGGAGTCGGAGACCGGCTGCGGCATGTAGGCGTCGCCGACGGACAGCTCGGCGCCCGAGTCACCGGAGCCGCATCCCGCCAGGACCAGGGCCGCGGCCGTCACCAGGGTCACGGGAGCGAGACGCCTCACGGCTTCTCCCCCTTGATCAGCTTGGGGAGGTCCTTGGTGTAGTCGCCGACCTCGGCGGCCTCGGTGTAGAGCACGTATCCGGCGTCGGTCTTCGGTGAGAAGGCGACGACCTGGGTGCCGTGGGTGGAGACCGTCTTGCCGCTCTTGTCCTTGTGCGGCGGGTCGATGGAGATGCCCAGGGTGCGGGCGCCGGCCTGGATGGTGTCGAAGGATCCGGTCAGGCCGACGACCTGCGGGTCGATGCCCTTGAGCCACTTGCCGAGCGCGGAGGGGGTGTCGCGTTCCGGGTCGGTGGTGACGAACACGACGCGCAGCTCGTCCTGTTCGGCCTTGGGCAGCTGCTTCTTGGCGACGGCGATGTTGTTCATCGTCAGCGGGCAGACGTCGGGGCAGTTGGTGTAGCCGAAGTAGATCAGCGTCGGCTTGCCCTCGGTCTCCTTGCGGAGGTCGTACTTCTTGCCGTGGGTGTCGGTGAGGACGAGGTCCGGCTTCTCGAACGGCTTGTCGAGGACGATGGCGGCCTTGTCGGAGTTCGGCTCCTCGGAGACAACGGTGACGGGCTGCTTGCCGTCGTCGCCGTTGCCGCAGGCGGACAGGGTGAGGGTGACGGCGGCGAGCAGGGCGGCCGCGGCGAGGGTCTTCGTGCGCATAGAGAGATGTCCCAGTGGTGAGAGCTCCGGCACGCGCCGGGGGTGTGCCCCGGCGCGCGCCGTGAACCGTAAGGGTCAGGCGTCGGTGCGCCGACGGCCGGCGAGCACGCCGTACGCCACGCCCAGCGCGCCCACGACGATGCCGACCACGCCCAGGACGCGGGCGGTGGTGTCGCTGGTGTCGGCGGGCTCGGCGGCGTCGGTCTTGGCGGAGGCGGCCTCGGCGTCCTTCGAGTCGGCGGCCTTGTCGGAGGAGGACGAGCCGTGGTGGCCCTCCTCGGCGGCGGACAGTTCGAGGACCGGCGCCGGGTTGTCGGGCTCCTCCTGGCCCTCCTGCGGCACCTCGATCCAGCGCACGACCTCCTTGTTGGAGTACGTCTGGATCGCCTTGAAGACGAGCTGGTCGGTGTCCTCGGGCAGGGTGCCGACGGAGACGGGGAACTTCTGGAAGAAGCCGGGCTCGATGCCCTTGCCGTCGGCGGTCCAGGTGACCTTGGTGACGGCCTCGGTGATCTTCTTGCCGTGCATCTCCAGCGGCTTGTCCAAGGTGTCCTTGGTGACTTCGGCCTTCCAGCCGGGGACCGGCTGCGGCATCACGGAGGCCAACGGGTGATCCGTCGGGAAGGTCACCTCGAGCTTGGTGGTCGAGGCGTTGTCCCGCTCGTTGGGCACCTTGAAGTCGACGACCGCGTAACCGCCCTTGGCGGCCGTGCCCTCGGGCTGCACGCTGACGTGGGCGAAAGCGGGGACGGACAAGGCGAGAACGGCCGAGCCGGCGAGGGTGCCTGCGGCGGCGAGACGAGAGGCCTTCATGCTGAGCACTCCACTGTGAGTGAGATCTGGATTCCGGTGGTGAAGAGGAGTACGCGGGCGCAGACGTGCCCGATCATGCGGGAAAGGCGGGAAAGGGCCGTTCCCGATCGAGACACGGGTACACGCGCGTGCCGCGCGACGGCGGCCCCTCGACCCCACGAAGTGGAGTGCTGGTCGCGTCGCGTCAGGCGGCGAGGACGAGTGCGGCGCCGGCCGGCGGGCCGCGCCTGATCACCGTGTGCTGCAGGGTGAGGGTGGGGGGTTCGGGCGGGCCGAACCACTCGCTGCGCGGGGCGCGCGGGCCCACCTCGGGTGCGCTCGGCAGTCCGGCGCGCAGGGCGCGCACCAGCGCGAGCGCCCCGCGCAGGGATCGTACGAACGCCCCCTCGGCGACCGTGTGCGCCGACAGCGCCGGCATCTCGGCGATCCGCAGCAGGGCCAGGTCCCCGCGGCGCAGCAGCCACCCCGCGACGACCGCCGCGAGCAGGTGCGCGAGCACCATGGGCAGGGACGGCAGGAGCGAGGTGTAGGAGTCCGGGACGGTGGACAGGGTGTCCGCCGCCCGGTGCGAGGCGTGCGTCCCCGTGACCGGCTGGAGCCGCGCCTCGGTGAGGATCTGCTGGGCCTGGGCGGGGCTGATCGCCGCCGCGGTGGTCCCGCAGACGAGTCGCGCGGCCTGCTCCACGAGCGCCGCGTCGGACAGGAGGGCGGAGGCCGGCGCGGACGAGGCTGCGGCACCCGGCCCGTGCTGCCCGAGCCCGAAGAGTGTGTGCAGGACCGTCTGACCGACCGCGAGCAGCCCCCCGATCCCCGCCAGCGAGCGCTCACGCCCCGCGAACGGCACGGTGACCAGGAGGACCCCCAGGAACCCCGCGCCCAGTGTCCACAGCGGGATCGTGGCGCAGGAGCCCAGCACATGACCCACCGCGGCCAGCACGACGCAGACCGCGGCGAACACCGCGGCCCGCAGTATCCGGAGATCGCTTCCGGAGCGCACCGTGTTCGGGTGGGGGGCAGTCATGGCGGGCTCATCATCGCACTGGCCCCATGACGGCCGTACGGCAGGTCCGCAAGACGACGTACGAGCTGTTCAGGGGTAAGAGAGGGGATAGAGGTCCATACGACCGGAAGGTCACCCTGTGGTGTGGGCCGCCCCCACATACACCGATTCATGCGTGGGCGCATCGACCATATGGGCGGCATCACGTCAATGATGTGCTTACGGCCGGGCACTCGCGGCAATACGTATCGGTATGTCGAGCCGCGGCCAGGAGGCTGGAGCATGAGCATCTGGTGGTCACTCCATCTGCGGCGGGAAGCCGCGAGCGTGCCGCTCGCCCGGCGCTTGCTGATCGGCACGATGGAGACCGCGGGGGTCGACCCCGATGTGTCGTACGACCTCTCCGTGGCCCTCAGCGAGGCCTGCGCGAACGCCGTCGAGCACGGCGGTGACACGGCACCCGACGGCTCCCCCCAGGCCTACCGCGTCACGGCTTATCTGGACGGCGAGAAGTGCCACATCGAGGTCGCCGACTCGGGCCCCGGCTTCACCGCCCCGCCCCTGACGCCCCACCCGGTGCCCGCCGAGGCCGAGCACGGCCGAGGGCTCTGCCTCATCGAGGAGCTCGCCGACCACGTCCAGATCGGCAACAAGCCGGGGCTGGGCGGGGCGGTGGTGAGCTTCGACAAGATCCTCAAGTGGAGAGAGGGCGCACCGCTGATGGCGGTGTAGTGCTCGCGGGCGTCAGCCGCCGCAGGCGGAGCGGATCCGTTGGAAGGCGCTCAGATACCTCGCGTGGTACGACGCGCTGGTGATCCGCACGATCGCCTCGTCCGCCGAGCGCAACGACGACCCGGTCAGGTTGGCGCTGCCCGTGTAGACCCGCCAGGTGGTGCTGCCGTTGTAGTCGCCGTTGAGCAGGATCTGCTTGTTGTGCGGGCGGACGTCGATCCCCGGCCCGTTGGGGATGCGGCATCGGCGGTGCCGGATCCCGGCGGCGTCCAGCCGGCTGGTGATCGCGGAGTCGCTGTCGGCGTAGACGACGTCGATCCAGCAGCCCCGGCCGCGCAGCTGCGCCAGTTTGTCCGCGACCTGGCGGCGGGAGCCGAAGAAGCTGTGCGTCAGGATGCGGATGCCGGTCCGGCGGCTCAGTCCGTCCGCGCCGGTGTAGGTGCAGCCGACCTCGTCGAGGATGTTGACGACGGTGTCGGTGGCGGGATTGTTGTACGACGTGTCGCCGCGCGGGAAGAAGAAGCCGCGGTAGGTCGAGCCGGTCGGGGTGGAGAAGTACGCGTCGTTGTCGCCGCCCGCGAGGGTGCGTCCCCGGCGGAGCCGGTCGTGGTACGAGACGTAGGCGTCGTACACCCTGCGGTCGGTGAAGGTGACGGCGTCGTTGAAGGACTCGACCTTGTACCAGTCGGAGAGGTTCGAGGACGTCTGGAAGACGACCCTGGAGTAGCTGGTGCCGTCGTCGAAGGGCCCGATCCGGGAGAAGACGAAGAACTTGTTGTGGTTGTAGGCGGGCCGGGGCGGGGCCACGGCCAGGCAGCCGCGCTGCACGTCGTCCACCCCGTCGGCGTCCTCGAACCGGTCGTCGCAGACGACCACCCAGGAGCGTGCGGCGGTGTCGGTGCCGAGCGCGGCCCTGAGGGTCCGGTAGGGGACGTTGCCGAACTCCGTGCCGTCGGGCCCCACATAGGTCGAGTCGTCCAGGACGAGCCGGACGTCGACGCCACGCCCGTGAGCGGCGATCAACGCGGTGGCGACCTCCTGGTCGGCGAACTCGTGCATGGCGCCACGGATCCGCGCCCCTGCCGGTGTGGCGTCGATCAGCCGGACGAGCTGGGTGAAGATCGCCTTGCGCTGGGCCGCGGTGCCCAGCGGGTCGTTGAACACGGGCCCGTTGACGACCGGCTTGGTCAGTGCCGCCGCGGGGGTCGCCCCGCCCAGGAGGAGCGCGCCCACCAGCGCCAGGACGGTGGTCACCGCGGGCAGTACCCGATGCGCGATCCGGGTCGGGCGCGGGCGGACAGGCGAACGGGTCATCGTCTTCGCACTCCTGGGCGGGGCGGGAAAGTGACCAGTTCTCTTTGCCCGGGAGAGTCGGAAAGCCACCGGAAGATACGCATTCGGGGTAACTCGCTGATCCCTACGGGTGAGCCCCCCCCCGACGGACGCAGGCGCTCCCCGGGTCCTCGGTAGCCGCGAAGGACGGGCCCGCCGGGGCGCGGGGGCGAGGCACGGAACGGATGCGCGTGCCTCGGGCGATTCTGCGTGCCTCGGGCGGACGTCGGACGCGCTCGCCACGGCACGCGCGTGGCGCCAGGGAGGAGCGGGCGCATCCGGACGCGGCGGGCGCACAGTCGTCGGCCGCTGTCGACGCCGATCCGCACGCGCGCGTGGAGTCCCACGGGGGGGGGCTGCTCGCACGGGCGATGTCCCCCGGCTCGCCGTCCGTCACTGCACGAGCTCCGGCTGCCCGACCCGCTCCGCCGACCGGCGACCGGCGGCCCGGCGCGCCGCCGGTCCCATCGCGTACGACGCCGCCAGCATCACCCCGCCCAGCAGCAGCCAGCCCGGCGTCCCCCACTCCACCAGCAGTGTCGTCAGCAGGAGCGGGCCGAGGGTGCGGGCGACCGTGACGCCGGTCCCGAACAGGCCCTGGTACTCGCCGACGCGCCCTTCCGGAGCCAGATCGAACGACAGCTGCCAGGAACCCGCCGACTGCCCCATCTCGGCGACCACTTGAAGCACCGACCCCAGCAGCAACACCCCGACGGCCACCCACAGGGAGGCCCCCGCGGACCACGCGAACACCACGCACGCGGCCAGCATCACCCAGCCCGCACGGCGCACCGCGCGCGTGGCGGTCGCCAGGCCCGTGACCCCGCGCGCGGCCCTGACCTGGAAGAGCACCACCGCACCGGTGTTGAGGACGAACAGCGCGGAGACCAGCCAGGCCGGGGCGTCCGTCCGCCGGGTGATCCACAGCGGCAGGACGAGGCTGAGCAGCGGAAGCCGCAGCAGCAACACGGTGTTGAGCAGCGCGACCAGCGCGTACGGCCGGTCTCGCAGCGCACCGAGCCCCGCCTGCCGCCGGCTCGGCACCGGCGTCACGGCGGGCAGCCGGAGCAGCAGCCCCGCGCACACGAGAAAGCTCAGCGCGTCCAGCGTGAACACCGCCAGGTACGCCGTCCGTGTCCCGGCGTGCAAGGCGAGCCCGCCCAGCCCCGCGCCCACCGCCAGGCCGGCGTTGAGCGTCGACTGAAGATGCGCCAGCAACCCCGTCCGCTCCCCGGCGGGCACCAGCCCCGCCAGCAGCGCCTGCCGGGCCGCCGCGAGCCCGGACTGCGCGGCGGCGTACGCGCACACGGCCGGCACGAACGGCACGAACCCCCGTACGACCGTGAAGGACGCCACCGCGAGCCCCGTCGCCAGGGCCAGCAGCACCGCCGTACCACGCGGCCCGCGCCGGTCGGCGAGCCGCCCCAGCGGAACCCCGACCAGGGAGCCGACCGCCCAGCCGACCGTGAGCCCGAGACCCACACGCGCGGGAGCGAGACCGACGACCTGGGTGAAGTACAGGGCCGACGTGGTGTAGAAGGCGCCGTCTCCGACCGAATTGCTCAACTGGGCCAGGGCGAGGACGCGTTGCGGACCGGCGGGTGGCAGGGCGCGGGATGTCATGCCACCGACGCTAGGGACCCGGTGGGCCCTTCGGCAGGCCCAATCGCCATGCGTTTCAGTGGCCCGGTTCAGGTTCCGTCCAACACCTTCCCCAGCACCTCCAACGCCTCCGGGTACACCCGCTGCCGAGGCGTCCCGTACCCCACGACGAGCCCCTGCGGGCGCCCCTCGCCGCCCGGCGCATGCCAGTGCTCGCCCAGATGCCCCACGGCGAGCCCTTCCGCCTCCGCCCGCGCCAGCACCCGCGCCTCGTCGTCGACCTCCACCAGCGCGTGCAGCCCGGCCGCGATCCCCCTCACACGCCGACGCGCCCCCAGCCGGTGCAGAAGCTGATCCCGGCGCCGCCGGTAGCGCAGCCGGCAGGCCCGCACATGACGGTCGTAGGCATGGCTGTCGATCAGCTCCGCCAGCGCCAACTGGCCGATGGACTCGGTGTGATGGTCGCTGTGCAGCTTGGCGTCGGCCACCGCGTCGAGCAGCTGCGGCGGCAGCACCATCCACCCGAGCCGCAGCGCGGGCCCGAGCGTCTTCGAGGCCGTCCCCATGTACACGACCTGCCCCGGCGCCATGCCCTGCAGCGCGCCCACGGGTTGGCGGTCGTACCGGAACTCCCCGTCGTAGTCGTCCTCGACGAGCAGCCCGCCACGCGCGCGTGCCCAGTCGGTGAGCGCCCGGCGCCGCTCGGGGTGGAGCGTCACGCCGGTCGGGTACTGGTGCGCGGGCGTGACGACGACCGCCGCGCAGTCACGCCACTCCTGCGCCCGGGCACCCTTCGCGTCGACCCGCACGGGCACCACCACGCCCCCGTTCCGGCGCACCACGTCCCGATGGAACGGCAGCCCGGGGTCCTCCATGGCGACGACGCCGCCGTCCAGCACCCGCGTGAGCAGGGCCAGCCCCTGTACGTAACCGGAGGTGATCACGATCCGCTCCGGTGGCGCGATCACCCCACGCGCCCGCCCCAGGTACCCCGACAGCGCGGTCCGCAGTTCGATCCGCCCCCGCGGATCGCCGTAGTCGTACGCCAGTGACGGCGCCGTCGCGATCGCCCGCCGCAGCGCCCGCAACCAGGCGGCCGCCGGAAACGCCCCCACGTCCGGACTCCCGGGGCGCAGATCGAAGCGTGGCGCACGCGCGCGTGCGGCGGCCTCGGGCGGCCCGGAGTCGTCGGCGGGGGGCAGCGCGGCGACCCGGGTCCCCGACCCCTGGCGAGCGGTCAGATACCCCTCGGCGACGAGCTGGTCGTAGGCGGCCTTGACGGTGTTCCGCGAGACGCCGAGTTCGGCGGCGAGCTGCCGGGTGGCGGGCAGCCGCTCCCCGGGCGCGAGCCGCCCGCCCCGCACGGCATCCCGCAGGGCCCTCTCAAGCCCCGCCCGACGCCCTTCGACGGCGTCGGTCTCCAGGTGCAGGTCCACACAACCCCCCTCTGCGGCGCGGGAACGCTCGACCGCCCCCACCACCCTCGGACCACGACGACGGCCGGGCACCCCTGCGGGTACCCGGCCGTCGATCCAGCATCAGCCCTTGAGGGAAGCCATCCAGCTCTCGACCTCGTCCGACCGCCGAGGCAGCCCGGCGCTCAGGTTCCGGTTGCCCTCGTCCGTCACCAGGATGTCGTCCTCGATCCGCACGCCGATCCCCCGGTACTCCTCCGGCACCGTCAGGTCATCGGCCTGGAAGTACAGACCCGGCTCCACGGTCAGCACCATGCCCGCCTCCAGCGTGCCGTCGACGTACGACTCCACGCGCGCGGCCGCACAGTCGTGCACGTCCATGCCGAGCATGTGCCCCGTGCCGTGCAGCGTCCAGCGGCGCTGCAGGCCGAGCTCCAGCACCCGCTCCACCGGCCCCTCGACGAGCCCCCACTCGACGAGCCGCTCGGCGAGCACCCGCTGCGCCGCGTCATGGAAGTCCCGGTACTTCGCACCCGGCTTCACGGCCGCGATACCGGCCTCCTGGGCGTCGTACACGGCGTCGTAGATCTTCTTCTGGATCTCGCTGTAGCGGCCGTTGATCGGCAGCGTGCGCGTGACGTCGGCGGTGTAGTACGTGTGCGTCTCGACGCCCGCGTCGAGCAGCAGCAGGTCGCCCGAGCGCACGGGCCCGTCGTTGCGCACCCAGTGCAGCGTGCAGGCGTGCGGACCGGCGGCGCAGATGGAGCCGTAACCGACGTCGTTGCCCTCCACGCGCGCGCGGAGGAAGAACGTGCCCTCGATGTAGCGCTCGGAGGTCGCCTCGGCCTTGTCGAGGACCTTCACCACGTCCTCGAAGCCCCGCACGGTCGAGTCGACGGCCTTCTGCAGCTCACCGATCTCGAACTCGTCCTTGACCAGCCGTGCCTCGGAGAGGAAGACCCGCAGCTCCTCGTCCCGCTCGGCGGTGACCTTGTCGGTCAGCGCGGCCTCGATGCCGGCGTCGTAGCCCCGCACGACGCGGACCGGGCCCGTCGCCTCACGGAGCTTGTCCGCCAGCTCGCGCACGTCGGACGCGGGGATGCCGTACAGCTTCTCCGCCTCGGTGAGCGAGTGCCGGCGGCCGACCCACAGCTCGCCCTGGCCGGAGAGCCAGAACTCGCCGTTCTCGCGGTCGGAGCGGGGCAGCAGGTAGATCGTGGCCTCGTGGCCCGTGCCCCTGGGTTCCAGGACGAGGACGCCGTCCTCGGTCTGGTTGCCGGTGAGGTACGCGTACTCGACCGACGCCCGGAACGGGTACTCGGTGTCGTTCGAGCGGACCTTCAGGTTGCCGGCGGGGATCACCAGACGCTCACCCGGGAACCGTGCCGACAGCGCGGCACGCCGCGCGGCGGTCTCGGCGGCCTGGGGGATCGGCTGCAGGTCGTGCAGCTCCGTGTCGGCCCAGCCGGACTTCATGTTCTCGGCGAGCTCGTCGGACACGCCCGGGTACAGGCCGTTCTTGCGCTGCTTGATCGGCTCCTCGGACTCGTCCGGGGTCTCCGGGTTCTCCGGGGTGAGCTCGTCGGCCACGGTCATCCTCCTCGATACGGCACTGGACCGTCTCCATCGTACGGTCGTACAGGAGAGGGCCCAGGGGCGAAGGACCGGTTGCCCGCCGCTGCTATGGCGCGGGTCACGGGCCTGTTATGGGTGCGTGGCCGAGGGGCCGCTACTCGAAGCGCGCGGCCAGCAGCACGACGTCCTCCTCGCTGTCCGCCTGGTCCAGCCCGTTCGGCAGCACGGTCCGCAGGACGTGGTCGACGACGGCGTCGGGGTCGTGCCGGATCGCCCTCGGTACCCCGGCTGCCGCCGCGTGCAGGCGCGCGAACGCGCGGTCCGTGGCGTCGCCGGTACGGTGCAGCAGTCCGTCGGTGTAGAGCAGAACCGTCTCTCCGGCCTCCACCGTCAGCTCCACGCTCGGCGCCTCCCAGCAGGCCAGCATGCCCAGCGGCGCGGACACGGACGTCTCCACGAACTCGGTGCGACGCTCCCCGATCAGCAGCGGTGGGGTGTGTCCGGCCCCGGCGAGCGTGAGCTTGCGCAGGGAGGGCTCGCAGTAGGCGAACAGGGCGGTGGCGGAGCGGGCGGGTTCGGTGAGTCTGAGCAGCAGTTCCAGGTCGGACAGGACCGCGACCGGATCCTCGCCCTCCATGACGGCGTACGCCCGCAGGCTGGCCCTGAGCCGCCCCATCGCGGCCACCGCGCTGGGGCCGGAGCCGGTCACCGAGCCGACGGCCAGGCCGAGCGCGGCGTCCGGCAGCGGCAGCGCGTCGTACCAGTCGCCGCCTCCGCGCGGCCCGGTGCGGTGCCGGGCGGCCAGCTGGACGCCGGCCATGCGCGGCAGCCGGGAAGGGAGCAGTTCCTCGGCCATCGTCTTCATGCACGCGCGCGTGCGTTCGACGTCGAGGAGCCGCGCCAGGTGCTCGGTGGCGTAGCGGACGTACAGGCCGACGAGATGGCGCCGGCGTTCCGCCGGTTCGGCGGGCTCGTCGTACAGCCAGACGGCGGCGCCGAGGCGGCCGGCGCCCTCGGCGGACAGGGGGAGGGTGTAGCTCGCGGCGTAGCCGAGGCGTGCGGCCACCTCGCGGTGGCGGGGGTCGAGGCCGTCCTCGGAGAGCAGATCGGGCTGGGCGATCTCGGTGTCACCGCCCGGCAGCCCGTCCAGGATCCTTCCGTACGACGTCGCGCTGCGCGGGACGGTCTCGATGTGCCCGAGGTCGGCGCGGGCGAGGCCGAGCCCGATGGTCGTGTCGGGACCGAGTCCGTCGGCCGGTTCCAGGACGACGAGACCGCGCCGGGCGCCCACGAGGGCGGAACCGGCGCGCAGGAGTTCCTGCAGGGCATCGGCGAGGGAGTCGGTGCGGGCCAGGCGTTCGGTGAGTTCGTGCAGGGTCGTGAGATCGGAGACCCAGCCGGCGAGCCGGTCCTGGAGGAGGGCTCCGGGCGCGTTCGGCGCGGGGACCGACGAGGTGGTCGCGGGCGCGGGCGCGACAGTGTGTGCGGGCGAGGGAACCGTCGAATCGATTCCGGCCACTTTCGAAGGGTGAGGGGCGTTCATGGCGTCCGGCTTTCCGACCGGTGCGTATTGCTCAATAGCATCGCAAACCCCCATGTCATTCTGCGCCGCCAGCAGTGTCTCCACATGTACACGCACTCGTGAGGGGATGTCCAGCATTGTCCTGCTGGGATTCCTGGTGTCCGTGGGAGACCGGAGTAGTCGTCTCGGACCTCTTGCGTAATGGCAAAGTTGGCTTAAAACTGCCTCAGGGAACGGGGTATTGCGGTCGACTGGTTTCGCTCCACGGAGCGTCACAACGGTCGTGATGGGTACGTACTCGGTGAAGGCCAGGGGTGGTTGACGACCACCCGGAACCTGGTGACGGACCCGGGCGTCTTAGCCACCGACGACCGTGCCCCATCCTCCCGCGGCGGAGGCGACGAGAAATACGGGGGACGGCAAAACGCCAGACTTCGCCACCCCACGCCACGCCCATGCTTTTGATAGACGCAGTATGGACGAGGCTGCCGCGGAAGCAGCCGACGCTCGGCCCATAGGGGTTTCCCTTGCTCGTGGCAGGGGTGTGATGCGCCAACAGGTACGCACAGTGAAGTGATCGACACATGATGTGATGTGGACCACGGTGTTGCCAGCGGTGCAACGGAAAGGAACGAGCGCTCATGCGCGAGATCCTCGGAAGGCGACGCAGGCTCCTGCGTGGCGACGGCAAGCCTGAGTTGATCAGCGCGGCCCTGACCTACGCGACGCAATGGCGCTGGCCCGTACTCCCGGGCGTGACGACCCACCCGCAGGGGCACTCCCGCTGCGGCTGTCCCGACCCGGAGTGCACGGTGCCCGGCGCGCACCCCTTCGACCCCGCTCTCCTCGCGGCGACCACCGACGAGCGCATGGTGCGCTGGTGGTGGACCAACCGCCCCACGGCGCCGATCATCCTCGCCACCGGCGGCACGGCTCCCTGCGCGGTCAGCCTCCCCGCCCTGCCGGCCGCGCACGCGCTCACCGCGCTCGACCGGATGGGCATGCGCCTCGGCCCGGTCGTCGCCTCGCCGTCGCGCTGGGCGATCCTGGTGAAGCCGTACTCGATGGAGCAACTCGGCGAACTCCTGTACGCCAAGGACTTCGTCCCCGGCTCCCTCCGCTTCCACGGTGAGGGCGGCTATCTCGCCCTGCCCCCGTCCGAGACGGGCCAAGGCGCCATCAGCTGGCAGCGCGCCCCGCTGCCCGGTTCGGCCTCACCCTGGGTGCCCGATGTGGAGGCCGTGGTGGACGCGGTGGTCGAGGCCCTCACTCGTACGGGTGTGAGCGCACCCGAGTTGTAGGGGTCTCCGGCGCGCGCGGAAGGGCGCACGCACGCGTGGTCGTTATCTTCCGCTGTATGCCGCGTCACGCTGAGACCCGCCGCCCGGGCTCTGGAAAAGTTCGTCTGCTTGCCCTCACCGGGGTCGTGGTGTGCGCGGTCGCGCTGCCGCTGGCCGTGGCGTCCGCAGGATCCGTGGGCGAGGAGGAGCGCGCCCAGGGCCATACGTCACGCAAGACCGAGCGCCCTTCGGCCCGTCCCTCCCCCGCCGTCGACGCCAAGGCGCCCTCAGCCGAGCCCGGCGACTCCCCGCTGCTGCTCGGCCTGGGCCTGGCCACCGCCGCCCGCTGCGGCCCCGAACTCACCTCGCCCGAGGGCATCGAGGCACAGACCTGCGTCCTCACCCAGGGTAAGGAGACCTGGGCACGCACCTACTTCCGCAACGCGACCGGCGGTGCGCTGGACTCCGTACTGAGCCTCATGGGGCCGGAGGGGCGCACGGTCCAGATGCGGTGCGCCGGGAGCGGCGAGGACGAGCCGGCGACGTGCGAGACGCCCCGGCAGCGCACCCGGGGGAAGCCGGACGCCTACACGGCGGTCGCCGAGTTCGCGAGGCGGGCCGGTACCGGGCCGCTGCTGCTGCGCTCGGCGAGCAACTCCGAGCCGGACAATTCCGGGGCCGCCACGGGCGGTTGACATCCGGCGTCGTTCCGTAAACAACCGCACACATGGAAAGACCCGGTTGCTGGCGACGGGGGATGCACCAGCAACCGGGCTAATGGAACGGTAACAAGAGATCGGCGGTTCGCAAATTCGATCCCGCCTTTCCAGTCACGGATTCCCTTGCTCCACACGGGAGTTGTGATCGGACTCACCTCTCCCGCGCGGCCGGTTCGGCTGAACGGTCGGTCAGCCGAACCCCACTCCGTGCCGCTCCTCAGCTGAGCGTGACCTGCCGGTTGGTCAGGCCGCCACGCGCGCGCCGCTCGTCCGTGGTCAGCGGAGCGTCCGTGGCCAATGCCGCGGCGAGGCGCTCGGCGAACTCGGCCGCGGGCTTCTCCACGTCCTCCGCAGAGACGCCGCTCGGCAGGTCCCAGACCGGCACCGTGAGGCCGTGAGCGCGGAAGGAGCCGACGAGCCGGGTGCCTTCGCCGAGGTTGGACCTGCCCGCCGCGTGCAGTCGCGCCAGAGCGTCCAGAAGCTGCTCCTCGGGGTGCGGCATGACCCAGCGCAGGTGGTTCTTCTCCGGCGTCTCGCACCAGTAGGCGGCGTCGACGCCGGTCAGCTTCACGGTCGGGATGGCCGCGGCGTTGGCCCGCTCCAGTGAGGCGGCGACCTCCGCGGTGGCGTTCTCCGCGTCCGGGACCCAGAACTCGAAGCCCGAGTGCACAACTGGCTCGAACGCGCCTTCGGGGTCCAGCAGATCCTGCAGTCGCGGGCCGTCGGCCGGGGCGCGGCGGCCCTGGATCGGCGTACCGGGCTGGGCGGCGAGGGCCTGCTGCAGGGTGTCGGCGAGGTCGCGGCTGATGTCGCCGGACGCCGTGTCGTTCTGCAGGCCGAGCAGGACCGAGCCGTCGTCGCGGCGCAGGGCGGGCCAGGCCATCGGCAGGACGGTGGCGAGGGTGACGGACGGGACGCCCTCGGGAAGGCCGCCCTTCAGGGCCAGTTCGACGGTGGCCGCGGGCACCAGTTCACGCAGGGCCACCCAGTCGCACTCGCTGGGCAGCCCCTCGAACGGGCGCTGCACCAGCTCGGTCACCGCCTGCGCGGCGGCCCGGCCGTGGCAGGCCTTGTAGCGGCGGCCGCTGCCGCAGGGGCAGGGTTCACGCGCGCCGACCACCGGAAAGTTCCCGTCAGCGGCACCCGCGCGGGCTGCATCGCTGAGCTGCGGGCGCTTGGCCTTGGTCTGGGGTCGCTTCTTGGCCATCGTGGGTGTCTCCCGGTTACGGCTCGTCTCGTACGGCGCGAGCCTAGCCGTTCGCGTCATCACGGACGGGAGCCTGTGGACAACCCGCGTCTCGTGCCGGAGCCGGACCGGTGTGGAACACCGGCCGCGAGTCCGCCGGGTCGCCGCACACCGGCGTCTGCCACTGGAAACGCGGACGAGGGATCCGGTGCACTCAGTCCAGGTCGTCGAAGGCGTCGGCGAAGTCGAGGCCGGATATCGCGGCGACGGCCGGTGCCGCGACGCGCGTAGCGAAGTCGTCGCGGCGGTGCCCGGCATCCGGATCATGAACGTCGTCGTGGACCACGACCCACACGGTGACCTCGCCCCGGGCGTCGTCCCGGACACCCCAGTCGTCGGCGAGGGCGGTGACGATGTTCAGCCCACGGCCGCCGTGCGCGGTGACCGAGGGCGTGGCCGGAGCAGGGCGGGTTGGTCCGCCGCCGTCCGTCACCTCCACGGTGAGCCTGCCGCTCGCGTCCACGCGCCATGCGGCCCGGACGTCACCGTCCCCGGCGAGCGCGTCGCCCAGCGGCCGGCCGTGTTTGCAAGCGTTGCTCAAGAGTTCGGAAAGAATCAGTACGGCATCGTCGATGACCGATTCCGCCACACCGCCCCTGCGCAACTGACTGCGCATACGGTGTCTCGCTTCCCCCACGCCCGCAGGGCCATGGGGTACGGCCATGCTCGACGACGTGGGCACCTCCTGTGCCACCACCAACGCCACCCCCGAGACCTCCTTTGCCCCACGCCACGGTGTGGATGCCCCATTGGCCTGTACCGGAAACCGGCCATTGAAGGTCCGGCGACGCATTCACAACGATCGAATACGGACCGAACGCGCCGGAGCACTCCCCGTAATCGAGATGGCTGGAACTCGACGGTGTGGCCGAGAGTGGAGGATGAGGCCGATGGGGCCGCGGGGTCAATAGATTGCGCAGGGATTGATGAGGTTTTAGGGGTTTCCCTGTGTGCCGTTCCCGCGCCACGGCCCGCCCCGCGGCTCGCGCGAGACCCTTCGGCGGGTGTCAGCGTCCGAGCCGGCGCAGCACCGCGCGCGGGCGGTTGGTGATGATGGCGTCGACGCCCAGCTCGGCGCAGAGGTCGACGTCCTGCGGCTCGTTCACGGTCCACACGTGCACTTGGTGACCCGCGCGCTTCAGGCGCTGCACGTAGGTCGGGTGGTTGCGCACGATCCGGATCGAGGGGCCCGCGATGTGGACGCCCGCGGGCAGTCGTCCGTCCCGCAGCCTCGGCGAGACGAACTGCATCAGGTAGACCGTCGGCAGGGTCGGCGAGGCCGCGCGTACGCGATGCAGCGAGCGCGCCGAGAAGCTCATCACGCGCACCGCCGACTCCTCGGGCGAGGCGGGAGCGTCCAGTCCGAAACGCTTCAGCAGGACCAGCAGCCGCTCCTCGACCTGCCCCGCCCACCGGGTCGGGTGCTTGGTCTCGATGGCCATCTCCACCCGCCGCCCCGCGTCGGCGACGAGCTCCAGCAGCCGCTCCAGGGTCAGGACGGAGGTGTCCTCGGGGTCCTCCGGCCGGACCTCCCAGTCGGGCTCCTCGGTGCGGTTGATCCAGGAGTCGCGGTTCTTGCGGGAGCCGAAGTCCAGCGCGGCGAGTTCGGCGAGTTCCAAGGCGGAGACCGCGCCGCGCCCGTTGGACGTACGGTTGACGCGTCGGTCGTGGACGCACACGAGGTGGCCGTCCGCGGTGAGGCGTACGTCGCACTCAAGGGCGTCCGCGCCGTCCTCGATCGCCTTCTTGTACGCGGCCAGGGTGTGCTCGGGAGCGTCTTCGGAGGCTCCGCGGTGGGCGACGACTCGGATCTGGTGCTGCCGTGCTTGGGTCACCGCGTCATGGTGCCACCGCATAGGGGTAGACGTGCGACCGGAGGAGATGCGAGGGCGCTGGGATTGTGCCCGTTTAGTCGCAGATAACCGATATAAAGATTGGCCGCGGACGCACAGCGACCGCTTATGGTGCTCTGACGGCCCGTGGGAAAAGCTGACGGCGTACATAAATGGCATGCACAGCTGAAACGCGCCGACCGCCGCAGAAGAAACTGGCAAGCGTGAACGGGCGTGACCGAGTGCGACCGAAGACAACAGCCGTGGATCGAGGAGAGAAGCTGTGAGCACCGAGAACCAGGGCGCCGCGGTACCCCCGGCCCCGTCCGCACCCCCCGTGCCGGTGGATGCTCCCGCTGCTCCGGCGTCCCAGGAGCGCCCGGCCCCCGAGGGCGGTGCCGCCCCGACCGCTCAGCTCCCGCCGGTGCCCGACAGCGCCCCGGCGAGTCCCGAAGGTGCCCCGCCGGCCGGGCACGGCGCCCAACCGTACGCCGCTCCGACCGCGTCGAACGGAACTCAGCCGCCCGCCCACCAGGGCTCGGCCGCCCACCAGGGCTCGGCCCCCGACGCCTCCTGGCCGCCCCCGCCGCCCGCCGCCATGCCCACGTACGCCGACAACGGTGCCGTCGCAGGCGGTTCGGGCATGGACGGGGGCGCCGGCTCGGGCTGGGGCAGCACCTACCAGCAGCCGGCGCCGAAGTCCGGCCGCGGGCGCGGTGGTCTGCTCGCCGCGGTCCTCATCGCCGCGCTGGTCGCGGGCGGGCTGGGCGGTGGCCTCGGCTACACCCTGGCCAAGAACGACGACAGCACCTCCTCGACGACCGTCTCCGCCCCCGACAGCGGCGGCTCCGTCAAGCGCGACCCGGGCACCGTGGCGGGCGTGGCCGCCAAGGCGCTGCCCAGCACGGTCACGATCCAGGCCGAGAGCAGCAGCGGTGAGGGTGGCACCGGCACCGGTTTCGTCTTCGACACCGAGGGCCACATCGTCACCAACAACCACGTGGTGGCCGACGCGGTCGACGGCGGCAAGCTCACGGCGACGTTCCCGAGCGGGAAGAAGTACGACGCCCAGGTCGTCGGTCACGCGCAGGGCTACGACGTGGCGGTCATCAAGCTCAAGAGCGCCCCCTCCGACCTCAAGCCGCTCACCCTGGGCGACTCCGACAAGGTGGCGGTCGGCGACTCCACGATCGCGATCGGCGCCCCCTTCGGCCTCTCCGACACGGTCACCACCGGCATCATCAGCGCCAAGAACCGCCCCGTGGCCTCCAGCGACGGCACCGGCAGCAACGCCTCCTACATGAGCGCCCTGCAGACGGACGCCTCGATCAACCCCGGCAACTCCGGCGGCCCGTTGCTGGACGCGCAGGGCAACGTGATCGGCATCAACTCCGCGATCCAGTCCGCCGCCAACGGCCTCGGCGGCACCAGCCAGTCCGGCTCGATCGGCCTCGGCTTCGCCATCCCGATCAACCAGGCCAAGTACGTCGCCCAGGAACTGATCAAGACGGGCAAGCCGGTCTACGCGAAGATCGGTGCCTCCGTCTCCCTGGAGGACACCGGCGACGGCGCCAAGATCACCGAGCAGGGTGCCAGTGGATCGGACGCGGTGGAGGCGGGCGGCCCCGCCGACAAGGCCGGTCTCAAGCCCGGCGACGTCATCACCCAGCTCGACGACCGGGTGATCGACTCCGGCCCGACCCTGATCGGCGAGATCTGGACCCACAAGCCCGGCGACAAGGTCACGCTCACCTACGAGCGGGACGGCAAGTCCCGCACGATCGAACTCACCCTGGGCGCCCGCACGGGCGACAGCTGACGCCACGGCACGCGCGCGTACGCCGGGTACCGACAGGACCACCCCGCACGCGCGCGTGCCCTGCACCTCACCGGCTCCCTACGGCACCCGCCCGCCCCCCTCGCCTCCCGGCCACCCGGCCCTCGAATCCGCGGGGCCGCTGCCCCCCGTGTGGACCACACACCCCGCGCAAGCTCGGAGGCCGGTACGCTGTACCCCGCTCCGCCCCTGGTGGGCCGGGGCGAGGTGGGTTGCCCGAGCGGCCTAAGGGAACGGTCTTGAAAACCGTCGTGGCGCAAGTCACCGTGGGTTCAAATCCCACACCCACCGCGCAGCTGAACGGCCCCTGACCAGGTAAAACGGTCGGGGGCCGTCGTGCTGTGGGTTGTCCGTGAGTGCCCGCAGTTCCCCGGAGATCCCCGCTCGATCGGGCACGGAAAGGGCACGGTCGCCCGATCAACAGGCTTCCTGATCTGAAACGCGCCCTGCGCCGTAGCTCGCTGCGGCCCCAAGGGGCCAGCCCGCGCTTTGCGCGGGCACTTGATGAGGTAGAGAGCCGTTCACCGGCTCGGCCACTCGAACGCGAGCGTCACCACTCGGCACTACGCTCGGCCGGTCGGCGGTCGAGACGATCAGGTGGCGGAAGCAACCGATGCATGGCTCGGAGGTGACGCCGTGCTCTTGTGACGCCCCTGGCCAGACCCACGGTCAGGGGCGTTGCGCTGTGCCGCAGTGTCCAATTCCCGTCTATGCGCGGTGCATATGCGTCGATACTCTGCGTGTCCATGGGGAAAGTAGTGCGTCTGTACTGGGGCTACATGGTGGCTGCTGCCTTGGTCGTTGCCTGGAGCCAGCAATGGGCCTTGCAGGTGATCGTGGCTCTGTCACTCGGCGTCTCGCTTTATGCCGCCTTCCAGGTGCCGGTCTGGTGTGGAGCGGTTAACCGAGACGGGCAGACCTACTGCCGCAACAATGCCTATGGCGTGCTGATGGGGTGTTCGAAACGTCAGCACAGGTGGCAGAAGCTCAAGATGATCGTTCTGCGCAGCAAGGTTGGGAACGTGACGCGCTCCGTGTTTCCAACGGCCAAAGAGAAGTTCAATGGCGTTCTCGCCGTGGGAGGGCTGCTGTCAGCTGTCGCCGCAGTGATCGTTCCCGCCGTGACTGGCGGCTGAGCGGACACGATCGTGCGCTTGGGGCACGTACAGGGCACGACATGCACGGCTGCGACTGGGGCGGCCCGGTTTCGCTGGCCTGACCTGCGTGGGAGCGCAGATCCCGCCCGACCACCGAAAGATCTTGAAAATCGTCGTGGCGCAAGTCACCGTGGGTTCAAATCCCACACCCACCGCAGGCGAACGGCCCCTGACCAGGTCAATCGGCAGGGGCCGTTGGCATGTCCGGCCGCGGCTGTCGTCCGGAGATGGGGTGGATCGCCCTCTGGCTCGCTCCGGCGCGCAGTGCGGACTCGTCCGTCGGGCGCGTGGATGATGCCGCATGTGAAGGGACGTGCCCGGCTCAGGACTTCTTCGGGGCGGTCCGCTTGCCGGCTCTGCCCGTGCCGGAGCGGGTTCGCGCGGGAGCGGGGGCGGCGCTCTTGCGCCCGCCTCCGGCCTTCGGGGTGTCCTGCGCCTCCTCCTCCGACGGCGTTGCCCGGGGGGTCGGGCCGGTCGGCCACTTGAACTCGATCTCCAGCTCGATCTCCCCGTCGCCGACCTCGACCTCGATCTCGCTGTGAAGATCGCCGGGGATCTGCAGGCTCAGCTTCCAGGGATCGAGTTTCAGTTCCGCCTCCCCGCCCTGCCTCAACGCGGCCGCCAGGGCCTCAAGCTGGTCAGCCGCCTCCTGGCGGGACAGCGAGCGTTTCTGTTCGAGCTTGAGGTCGGACATGGCGTTCTCCGATCAGGGCAGCAGTAAGAGCCGGTAGTGCCCATTTTGGCGCTATTTGTCTTATCGGACATCTCGCTCGTCCCGCTCATTTCGCCAGGGACCCCTGCGGTGTACGTCGCCGTAGGGGGTCCGTGGCCGCGCCCCACCACCAGCCGATGTGTCAGCTCAGCCATGCGATGGTCGGCACGGCCACGTCAGGTCGAACCGCCGGCGCGTCAGCTCGCGTCGGGAAGCGCCTCATGGCCCGACCACGGCACAGGGGATCCCCTCCGCGACAAGCCGTTTTCTGTGCCCGGCAGGGTCCCCGTCGTGCGCCGCCTCGGCGGGCTAAAGCTCGTAATCCCGTGCCAGCTCCTCCCACGCGACCTCCCGCAGCGCCTCCTCCGCGTCACAGCCGGACGGCACGTGCGCGGTGGGCTGGAACCAGATGATCGTGAGGGCCGAGCGGTAGAGGACCGGGTCGTGGTCGGGTTCGAGGGCCGTGGAGCGGAAGGCGCCGACGCAGGCCACCGCGGGCAGCACCTCGACCGGGCCGAAGGCGCCCGCGTACTGGTCGGGATACTCGCGCGGCGGCGGGACGAGGTGGACCGGAGTGGTGGGGTGGGCGCGCTCAGCGGCGTGGACGAGGCTCTTGATCGTCATGTCGTTGACCGGCTTGCACGGGTAGCCCTCCAGCATTCCGCCGTACGTCGAGGAGAGCCGCAGCTCGGACAGGTCCAATGAGCGGCCGGAGGTGAGGACGATGCGGGTCAGCGACATGGTCGGCACTCTAGGGCGGTGGTGCATCGAGCTCCCGTGAATTTCTGGGCTTGCTGTGCCGCTGTTCGCGGTTTCATGGCCCGCCGTGCCGTTGTCCCTGCGTCAGGGGCGGTGCCCTGTCAGCCGTGCCGCCGACGCGATCGTCGCGCGGGCCTCGCGTTCGGTCAGGCCGGTGTTGAGGGCGGCCTCGACGAGGGGAGCGACCAGGGCGGGGCCGATGCCGTCCTCGTAGGCGCGGCAGGCCGCCCAGAACAGACGGGTGTTGCGCTGGCCCTCGTGGGCGGCGAGCACGAACTGGACGAGTCCCTGTCCGTGGCCGCCGGCCGACGGGGGCGTGGGGTGGTGCGTGCGGGGCGGGGGGAGCAGAAGGCGCAGGAGGGCGCGAGGGCAGGGCGCGGGCACGATGTGGGACGTGCCGGGAGCGGTGCCGTAGACGCCGTGGTCGGTACGCGAGCCGGGCCCGACCAGGTAGCCGCCGGCGCCCCGGATGTCGATGCCGGGCGCGAGGCGGCCCGCCGAGTTGGGGACGACGACGTCGGGTGGGCCGGTGAGCCAGAGATGGCGACCGCCACTGGGGGTCAGGACGACGACGGTGGGCGGGATCGTGAACAGGTGGCGCAGTGCGAGTTCGCGCAGGGCGGCCGAGGAGTCCGTACCGGACTTGGTGTCGAGGTCGATGCCGATCAGGTGGTGCGGGGGCAGGCCGCAGGCGATGCCGTAACCCGTCGCCCACGGGGCGGCGGCGAACAGCTCGCGAATGCGGACGGGGTCGGTGGAGGCGTCGTAGACGCCGTGCCCGAAGCGGCCGCATTCACCGTGGCAGGGCGTGGGACGGGGGTCGTCGCGGTGGGGGGAGCGCAGGGCCGGGAGCTTCGTCCGGGACAGGGGGATGACGGCCAGGCCGCGTTCGGCGGCTGACAGGGCATGTGCGAGGGCCAGCGTCGTGGCCTGCCGGTCGGTGGTGGCCATGACTCTATTTTCGTACACGCGTTCGAAAAAGGAAAGGGGAACGGTCGGGTGGTGCCGGGTGGCTCTCCGGTTCGCGGAGCTTGGGCGGAAGTGCGCAGGAACGCTTCATCCCTGGTGGGGGTTGGGTTTGAGTTGTCCGTACCGCCCTGACTCGGACCCAGGAAGTGGCGAAAGGGGTTTATCGACTTGTCATCACGCTTCAGGGGGAATGGGGGCTTCCGGGGTGGTTCGCCAGGGATTCGGTGGGCAACGTTGATCTCGCGACGTCGTGCAGGACACCGGGCGGCCGGCCAACTGCCTGGGAACGAGCAGTACTTCATGCACCACCTATGCGTCCGGCGGGGAGCCTGGGCGCACCTGTTCTGGAGGAACAACATGGCAAGCATCCGTACCGCCCGCGTCATCGCCGCCGTCTCCGCCCTCCCGCTGGCCGCCGCCCTCTTCGCCGGCGTCGCGGCGGCGGACAACGGCGCCTTCGCGGACGACGGATCCAGCGCGGCCGTCACGAATGCCGCCCAGGGCCTCGTGGGCAGCGGGGTCGGCGGCGACAACTACGGCACCTCGTCCACCACCCAGCAGCAGGCGACCGGCTCCGGCGCCTCGAACCAGAGCAACACCGCACAGGTCAACGGCTCGGCGTTCACGGCCGTCAACCAGGGCAACGACAACGCGGCGGTCAACTTCACGCCGCTGTGGTGGTGAGCTGAGGGGGTCGGTGCCCCGTGCTCAGCATCGGCCCCCTCGGAAGTGTGTGGGGTGTGCGTTGTGGGGTGTAGCGCGTCTGCGCGGCGGTACTTCGGTGCCGCCGCGCAGGCGTTTTCGGCGCGCCCGCGAGCGGTTCGGCGGGCTTGACAGTGCGTATTGTCTGACGGACAGTCAGAAACCTCCAGGCCCCGATTCCGAGCGTTGCGCCCGTGCCTCGTGGAACTCCCCGGAAAGTCGTGGGAACCGGATCGGTGGCCGCGGTGTACCAGAAGTGTCAGTGCGATGCGCTGTGGACTACGAGGCCGACGGGACGAGGGGGCGACGGTGAGCGACGAGCCGGTGGTGAGCCACGAGGTGGCGGCACGCGACGAGTTCGGTGCGCGTCTGAAGGCCTACGAGGGGCGGTCCGCCGCCGTGGCCCGCGCGGGCAGGGACCCGGTGAACGCGCCCATGATCCGGCACTGGTGCGAGGCGATGGGCGACACCAACCCGGCCTACGAGGGTCCGGACGCCATCGCACCGCCCACCATGCTCCAGGCGTGGACCATGGCCGGCCTCCGCGGTCACACGGATCGGGCGCACGCGTACGAGGAGTTGCTCGATCTGCTCGACGAGGCGGGCTACACCTCGGTGGTCGCCACCGACTGCGAGCAGGAGTACTTACGGCCCCTACGGCCGGGGGACGAGATCACCTTCGACTCGGTGATCGAGTCGGTGTCGGAGAAGAAGACGACGAAGCTCGGCACCGGCTACTTCGTCACGACCCGTATGGACGTCCGCGCCGGCCCCGACCTGGCGGGCACCCACCGCTTCCGGATTCTCAAGTACGCACCCGTCCGTCAGGCCCGGCGGTCGAGCGCGCGCCAGACACCGTCCCGCCCGCGCCCCGTCGTCAACCGTGACAACGCCGGCTTCTGGGAGGGCGTCCGGCGGCACACCCTGCTCATCCAGCGCTGCACCGGCTGCGGCACCCCGCGCCACCCCTGGCTGCCAGGGTGCAACGCCTGCGGCAGCCCGGACTGGGACACGGTCGAGGCGAGCGGCGAGGGAGCCGTCTACTCGTATGTCGTGATGCACCATCCGCCCTTCCCGGCGTTCGACCCGCCCTACGCGGTCGCGCTGATCGAGCTGGCCGAGGGCGTGCGAATGATCAGCAACGTGGTGGGGGTCCCGTACGACAAGGTGCGGATCGGCATGCCGGTGCGACTGGAATTTCAGGCGTACGACGACGAGTTGGTGCTCCCGGTCTTCCGCGGGCGGGAGGAGGTCGCGTGAACGCCGGTGACGAACTGCCCCCTCTGGAGATCCCGATCACCCGCACGCTGATCGTCGCCGGGGCCATCGCCTCGCGGGACTACCAGGACGTGCACCACGACGCCGAGTTGGCCCGGAAGAAGGGCTCCCCGGACATCTTCATGAACATCCTGACGACCAACGGCCTGGTCGGCCGCTACGTCACCGACCACTTCGGACCGACATCCGTTCTGCGCAGGGTGGCCATACGGCTCGGGGCGCCCAACCACCCGGGAGACACGATGGTGTTGCGGGGGACGATCGAGAAGATCGACGGTGACACGGCGACGGTGAGAGTGATCGGTGCGAACGACATCGGCAGACACGTGACCGGCACCGTGACCGTGACCGTGCCACCGGCACCGGCACCGGAACTGGCGTCCACCGCACGGGCGGACAGGCCGGTGACCGTCTCACCGGCTGCGCCGATCCCACCGGGGGACTCGGCGGTGACCGCTCCCCCAGTGGCGCCGACCCCGCCGCCGGGCATGGCGACCACCGGACCACCGGAAGACCCCAGCGCGCCATCGGCAGGCCCGGCATGAGTGCCCGGCGGCGGGACGCCCTGGCCGGGCAGGCGGCGATCGTGGGTGTCGGGGCCACCGAGTTCTCCAAGGACTCCGGACGCAGTGAGCTTCGGCTGGCCGTGGAGGCGGTGCGGGCGGCCTTGGACGACGCGGGACTGAGGCCGGGGGACGTGGACGGGCTGGTGACCTTCACGATGGACACCAGCCCGGAGATCACCGTGGCCCAGGCCTGCGGCATGGGTGAACTGTCCTTCTTCTCCCGCGTCCACTACGGCGGCGGCGCGGCCTGCGCGACCGTCCAGCAGGCGGCGCTCGCCGTGGCGACGGGGGTGGCGGAGGTCGTGGTCTGCTACCGGGCGTTCAACGAGCGGTCGGGGCGGCGGTTCGGCTCGGGGGTGCAGCACCGGCAGCCGTCGGCGGAGGGCGTGGCGCTCGGGTGGTCACTGCCGTTCGGGTTGCTCACGCCGGCTTCCTGGGTGGCGATGGCGGCCCAGCGCTATCTGCATACCTACGGGCTGACGCCGGAGGTCTTCGGGCAGGTGGCCGTGATGGACCGTGCGTACGCGGCGACCAACCCGGCCGCGTACTTCCACGGCAGACCGATCACCCTGGACGACCACGCGACCTCGCGCTGGATCGTCGAGCCGCTGCGGCTGCTGGACTGCTGCCAGGAGACGGACGGCGGCCAGGCGCTCGTCATCACATCCGTCGACCGGGCGCGGGACCTGCCGCACCGGCCCGCGGTCATAGCCGCAGCGGCCCAGGGCGCGGCCCGAGGGCAGGAGCAGATGACGAGTTTCTACCGGGACGAGCTCACCGGCCTGCCGGAGGTGGCCGTGGTGGCACGGCAGCTGTGGCGGACGGCGGGGCTGGGGCCGGGGGAGATCGACGTGGGGATCCTGTACGACCACTTCACGCCGTACGTGTTGATGCAGTTGGAGGAGTTCGGGTTCTGCGAAAGGGGGGCGGGCGGCGACTTCGTGCGTGAGGCGCGGTTGCCGATCAACACGCACGGAGGGCAGCTGGGGGAGGCGTATCTGCACGGGATGAACGGAATCGCGGAGGGAGTCAGGCAGGTGCGGGGTACGTCCGTGAACCAGATACCCGGGGCCGAGCGCGTGCTGGTGACGGCGGGCACGGGCGTGCCGACATCGGGGCTGGTGCTTGCCGCGGGCGGCTGACGCTGGCTGGACCAGGGGTGCGCGGGCTGGCCAGGTGGGCATGGGGCTGGCGAGGTGCGCGGGCTGGCCAGGTGGGCACGGGGCTGGCGAGGTGCGCGGGCAGACCAGGGGTGGGCCGACACGGGTTGCTGCGGGCGACTGGCCCGGCTTGGCCGCAGGCGACTGGCCCGGCTTGGCCGCAGGCGACCGGCCCGGGTCGGCTGCGGGGGTCGGCGGGGGCCGGCCGCGGGGGGCTGAGGTGAGTCGGCCGCGGGAGGCTGAGGTGAGTCGGCCGCGGGAGGCCGACCCCCAGGGGTGATCCCGCAGGAGATGTCACCCCCTCGTCCACCTTCAGGAGGTGGAGTGAGGCCCACCCCTACAACCTGAGGCGGACGTCGCTTCGGCACTTGCGGCCGATCCGCCGAAGCAGGGGCCGCTCATAGCGTGGAGCCATGACCACACCCGTCTGCACCAGCGCCTCCGACGCCGCGACGCGGTCCCTTCCGAACGCGACGTACCCCTCCTTCACGTCGTACGTGCGGGCTCGCCAGCCAGTGCTGCTGCGTACCGCACGGTCGCTGACCGCGAACCCCAGTGACGCGGAGGACCTGCTGCAGACCGCGCTGACCAAGACATACGTCGCCTGGGAGCGCATCCAGGACCACCGTGCGCTCGACGGCTATGTGCGCAGGGCGCTGCTGAACACGCGGACCTCCCAGTGGCGTAAGCGCAGGGTCGACGAATTCGCCTGCGACGAGCTGCCCGAGCCGGAGCCCCTGCCCGGCCGCGACGACGACCCGGCGGAGCAGCAGGCGCTGCACGACGCCATGTGGCGCGCGATCATGCGGTTGCCGGCGCGGCAGCGGGCGATGGTGGTGCTGCGGTACTACGAGGACCTCAGCGAGGTCCAGACGGCCGAGGTGCTCGGGGTGTCCGTCGGCACGGTGAAGTCGGCCGTCTCACGAGCGCTCGGGAAGCTGCGCGAGGACCCTGAGCTGGGGCTGGTCCGCTAGCGGAGGAGGTACGGCCCGTTACCGGCACGGCCGCTTGAACGCAACGTGACATGATCGATCGCCCGTGCCTAGTGACATACCGCGCGGTATGCGCGCAGAATCTGCGCAACCTTTACCACCGCGTTGGCAATGTCGCCCCGGGAGGACGCCGTGCTGAGCACCATGCAGGACGTACCGCTGTTGATCTCCAGGATCCTGACCCATGGGTCGACGATCCACGGAACATCGCAGGTCACCACCTGGACGGGCGAGGCGGAGCCGCATCGTCGTTCCTTCGCCGAGGTCGGTGCCCGGGCGGCGCAGCTGGCGCACGCTCTTCGTGAGGACCTGGGCGTGTCCGGCGACGCGCGGGTCGCGACCTTGATGTGGAACAACGCCGAGCACGTCGAGGCCTACTTCGCGATCCCCTCCATGGGCGCGGTCCTGCACACCCTCAACCTCCGCCTCCCCGCCGAGCAGCTCGCCTGGATCGTCAACCACGCGGCGGACCGGGTCGTCATCGCCAACGGTTCGCTCCTGCCCCTGCTCGCCCCGCTGCTCCCGCATCTCAAGACGGTCGAGCACGTGGTGGTGTCGGGGCCCGGTGATCGTTCGCTGCTCGCGGGTGCCACCGCGCAGGTGCACGAGTACGAGGAGCTGATCGCCGGCAAGCCGACGACGTACGACTGGCCGGAGCTGGACGAGCGCCAGGCCGCCGCCATGTGCTACACCTCCGGCACCACCGGCGACCCCAAGGGCGTCGTCTACTCCCACCGTTCGGTCTACCTGCACTCCATGCAGGTGAACATGGCCCAGTCGATGGGTCTGACCGACCAGGACACCTCGCTGATCGTGGTCCCCCAGTTCCATGTGAACGCCTGGGGCCTGCCGCACGCCACCTTCATGACCGGCGTCAACATGCTGATGCCGGACCGCTTCCTGCAGCCCGCGCCCCTCGCCGAGATGATCGAGGGCGAGAAGCCGACCCACGCGGCCGCCGTGCCCACCATCTGGCAGGGTCTGCTCGCCGAGCTCACCGCCAGGCCCCGGGACGTCTCCACCCTCGGCCAGGTCACGATCGGCGGCTCGGCCTGTCCGCCCGCGCTCATGGCGGCGTTCGACAAGCTCGGCATGCGGGTCTGCCACGCCTGGGGCATGACGGAGACCTCCCCGCTCGGCACGATCGCCCGTCCACCGGCCCATGTGGTCGGTACGGAGGAGGAGTTCGCGTACCGGCTCACGCAGGGCCGTTTCCCGGCGGGCGTCGAGGCCCGTCTCACCGGCCCCGGCGGTGAGCGCCTCCCGTGGGACGGCGAATCGGCCGGCGAGCTGGAGGTGCGCGGCCCCTGGATCGCGGGCGCCTATTACAACGGGCCCGATGCCGAACCGCTGCGTCCCGCCGACAAGTTCAGCGAGGACGGCTGGCTGAAGACCGGTGACGTCGGCATCATCTCCGCCGACGGCTTCCTCACCCTCACCGACCGTGCCAAGGACGTCATCAAGTCCGGCGGCGAGTGGATCTCCTCGGTCGAGCTGGAGAACGCCCTGATGTCCCACCCGGCCGTCGCCGAGGCCGCCGTGGTCGCCGTCCCCGACGACAAGTGGGGCGAGCGCCCGCTGGCCACGGTCGTCCTCAAGGAGGGCGCCTCCGCCGACTTCGAGACCCTGCGCGCCTTCCTCGCCGACGAGGGCAAGATCGCCAAGTGGCAGCTGCCGGAGCGCTGGACGGTCATCGAGGCGGTCCCGAAGACGAGCGTCGGCAAGTTCGACAAGAAGGTGCTGCGCAGACAGTACGCGGAGGGCGACCTGGACGTCACCCGGCTCTGAAGCGCCCGTGCGGCTGTGAGGCGCGAGGCGCGGTACTGACGCCGGTGCGGTCACGAGAACGTCGTACGCCGGGCCAGGGAAGCCACCCTGGCCCGGCGTTCTTCTGCCTCACGCGCCCAGCGTCGCCCTCAGCCCTCAGCTCTCAGCCGCCCAGCGCCTGTGCGAAGGGCGCGTCGGATGCCGCCCGTCCGACCGCCGAGCTTCCGAAGCTCAGCGCCCCGGTGCTGCCGAAACCGGCCGACGTGCCGCGCAGCCGCCACACCGCGCCGGCAGCCGTGCTCGAACTCGGGGGCACCTCGCCGATCGCGGCCGCGGTGAGGTCGGCCCTGCCGTTGCCGTCGATGTCCGAGAGCAGGACGTAGGAGCCGAAGCGGTCCTTGCTCTCGGCGGTGCCGGGGATGCCGGAGGTGTTCTGGCTGACGGTCTGGTGGCCGCTGCCGGCGACGCCGGTGGCCGAGCCGCGCAGCAGGACGATCGACCCCGCGTCGGTGAGGCTGCCGAGGTTTTCGGCGGGGACGCCGACGGCGACGTCCGCATAGCCGTCGCCGGTCACGTCGGCGACGGACAGGGAGGCCCCGAACCGGTCCCCGCTCTCCGAAGCGCCCGGCACGCCGGGCGAGTTCTGGTTGAGCGGGACGGGTGCGGCGGGTCCGTCCGTGCCGCCGTAGAGGACGCAGAGGGCCCCTCCGAGCGCGAGCGACTCGTAGGCGTCGGCCACCACGATGTCGTCGTAGCCGTCGCCGTCGATGTCCCCGATCGCGGACGTGTGCGTGTGCGGCAGCATCGCCTTGCGCACCAGCCCCGTTCCCGATGCCGACCCTTCGAAGTACCAGGCGCTCTGGGTGCCGCCGCGTATCGCCCGGTACTGCACGACGAGGTCGTCCGCGGCGTCGCCGGAGACGTTTCCGGCGGACAGGAAGCCGGTGGCGTACGCCGAGGACGTCGGCAGCGTCACGGTGGCGGAGGAGGTCCAGGCGCCCGAGCGGGTGAAGGGGCCCTTCAGCACCGAGACCGTGGACAGCAGGGCGTTGTAGGCGGCCAGGTCGGTGTGCCCGTCGCCGTCGAAGTCACCCGTGGTCAGGGCGCCGCCGAACCTGTTGCCGTCGTGGGCCACCGGGTCCTTGACCATCGCCGCGGAGGAGCCGAGCCCGCCCGGACCGCCCCAGTACAGGGTGACCGAGCCCTGGTTCGCGTTCGGGCTGTACGTCTCACCGGGGGCGCCGACCGCGAGGTCGCTGTAGCCGTCGCCGTCGAAGTCGGCCACGGAGAACGCGGCCCCGAACTGGTCGCCGCCCTCGGGCGCGCCCGGGTTGACGCTCCCGGACTGCGTGAGGATCTTGCGCTTGGCGGGGTCGATCCCGGCGGACGTGCCGTAGACGACGGCGACCCAGCCGGCGTTCGTGTAACCGTCGGTCCCGTCGGGGACGCCGACGGCGATGTCACGGTAACCGTCCCCGTTGAAGTCGCCGCCCGGTCCGCTGCCGGCAGTGCCGGCCGAGGCCGCGGAGGCCGTGGCGGCACCGGCCGGTCCGGTGGTGGCGGCGATCAGGCCACCGGTCAGCGCGAGGCCGACGGTGGTGGCGAGGGCGAGTCGGATGCGTCTGTGCATACGGGACATACGGCGTTCCCTGCGCTTGGCCCGTGAGGGCGTGGGTGGGGCGGTGTGGCTTGAAAGAGACCTGCGGCAGGGGGCGACGGTTGTACGGGTGACGGGATTTTCCACGGGCACCGGCACCTCTGCCTGCCTGCCTGCCTGCCCGCCTGCCGGCCCGTCCGCCCGCACTACCGGGCATCACCGCCGTGCCCGCCCGCACCTCTGCCGCGCCTCCCGGCATCACCGCCGTGCCCGCCCGCACCTCTGCCGCGCCTCCGGGCATCACCGCCGTGCCCGCCCGCACCTCTGCCGCGCCTCTGGGCATCACCGCCGTACACGCCCGCACCCCTGCCGCGCCTCCCGGCATCACCGCCGTACCCGCCCGCATCACCGCCGCGTCCGTTCGGCACCACCACCGCGCCCGCCCGCTTACCGCCGCACGGCCGTGGTCACCCAGCCGAGGACCAGCCAGACGCCCGCCACCGCGCACACACCACCCCACGCCCAGTGGCTGAAAGCCACCCCCGCCAGGGCCGAGGCGGTGGCGCCGCCCGCGAAACCGGCGACGACGTACGCGCTGTTGGCGGTCGCGGGGGAGGTCGTGGTCGTCAGGGCGAGGGTCTGGTTGGCGACGTGCGAGGCGACGAGCGCGGCGTGGACGGCGACGGCGGCCACGAACAGGGCGCCCATCACCTGCCCGCCCAGCCAGAACAGCGGTACGGAGACGGCGGCGAGCAGATACGCGGACCGTACGACACGTGCGGCGCCGAACCGGTCGACCAGGCCGCCCGCGAGCGGGGCCACGACGCTCGCCGCCAGTCCGAACAGGCCGAAGAGACCGGCGGTGGCGGTCGACAGGCCGTACGGCTCACCCGTCAGCAGCAGGGTCAGGGTCGTCCACAGGGCGCTCCAGGCGCCGTACATGCCGGCCTGTCGTACGCAGGCGCGCCACAGGTCGGGTGAGCGGCGCACCAGGCCCGGCATCGAGGTGAGGCCCGAGAAGAGGCCGCCGGTGCGGCGAGGGCGTTCGGCCGGCAGGACCGTCGCGGTCAGCAGACCGAGCACGGCGGTGAGGGCCGCCGCCCCGGCGAACACCCACCGCCAGCCGAAGGCCTGCCCGGCCAGACCGCCGAGGACACGGGCCGCCACGATGCCGGTGAAGAGCCCGGCGATGACGGCCGCGACATGGCGGGCTCGGCGGTCGGCGGGGGCGCGTTCGGCGACCAGCGGGACGAGGAGCTGCGGGACGACGGTGGCGGCGGAGGCGACGAGGACCGCGGCGGCGAGCGCGGTGGTACCGGACGCCGCGGCAGCCACGGCCAGGGCCGCCGTCGTGGCCAGCGACAGGCCGGCGACCAGCGGGCGTCGGCTCACCCGGTCGCCGAGCGGGGCGAAGAAGAGCAGGCCGGCGGCGTAACCGAACTGCGCGACGGAGGCGATCCAGGCGACGGCCGAGGGTTCGGTGCCGAAGTCCGCGGCGATGTCGGCGAGCAGGGGGGCCGCGAGGTAGATGTTGGCGGCCGTGACCGCGGAGCACAGCGCGATGAGGGGGAGGAAGAGGCGGGACACGCCGGCGGACGGGTCCGTGGGCCGACGTGCCGGCCCGACCTGCGGGTTGGTGTGTGCTGACGGCATCGCTGACGGTATCGACGACGACATGAGAGGAGTGACCCCTTTGAGTCCGCTCTAGCAACTAACTAGTTGGTTGGATAACGTCCGACCAGTGTGCGTCCTTCACTCCTTCCCGTCAACCAAACAGTTGGTTACCTGCCCCGCTACCCTGAACCCCATGGGAGTAAGGGACCCCGAGGCCACCAAGGCCCGGATCTTCGACGCGGCCGTGGCCGAGTTCGCCCGGTACGGCATCGCGGGTGCCCGCGTCGACCGCATCGCGGCCGAGGCGAAGGCCAACAAGCAGCTGATCTACGCCTACTACGGCAACAAGGCGGAGCTGTTCTCCAAGGTCCTCGGCCGGTGCATGGTCGACCTCGCGGCGGCCGTCCCCGTCGACACGGACGACATCGAGGGCTGGCTCGACCGGTTGATGGACTACCACGCCGCCCACCCCGAACTGCTGCGCCTCCTCTACTGGGAGGGCATCCAGTACGGCACCGCCGAACTCCCCGACGAGACCGAGCGGCAGGCCCACTACGCCCACAAGGTCGCCGCCGTCCGGGACGGCCAGGACCGTGGCGTGGTCACCGACGCGATCCCGGCCCAGGACCTGCTGTTCCTGCTGGTCGCGATGGCCAACTGGGCCACCGTCGTACCGCAGATGAGCCGCATCCTGGTGGGCGGCGAGGACGACGACCGCGAACGCCTGCGCGCCTCCGTCAAGGAGGCGGCGCGCAGGCTCGTCGCACGTTGAGACGGGTCGAGCGCGGCGAGGCGGGCCGACCGCGCGCCCGCCTCCGCACCCGCCTGCGTCAGTTGGTCCCGATCCGCGACAGCAGGTCGACGATCCTCGACTGCACCTCGCCGCTGGTGGACCGCTCCGCCAGGAACAGCACCGTCTCGCCGGAGGCCAGCCGCGGCAGGTCGGCCTGGTCGACGGCGGCCGTGTAGACGACGAGCGGGGTGCGGTTGAGCTGCCCGTTCGCGCGCAGCCAGTCCACGATGCCGGCCCGGCGCCGGTGTACCTGCATCAGGTCCATCACGACCAGGTTCGGCCGGAAGTCACCCGCCAGCACCACCGCGTCGGCGTCGCTCGCGGCCCGCGCCACCTGCATCCCGCGCCGCTCCAGCGTCGCGGTCAGCGCCAACGCGATCTCCGCGTGCTCCTCGATGAGCAGCACGCGCGGCGGGTGCTGCTCGCTGTCCCGGGGCGCGAGCGCCTTCAGCAGTACGGCGGGGTCGGCGCCGTACGCCGCCTCCCGCGACGCCTGTCCGAGCCCGGCCGTCACCATCACCGGCACCTCGGCCGCGACGGCCGCCTGCCGCAGCGACTGCAACGCGGTCCGTGTGATCGGCCCCGTCAACGGGTCCACGAACAGCGCGGCCGGGAACGCCGCGATCTGCGCGTCGACCTCCTCCCGCGAGTGCACGATGACCGGCCGGTAGCCGCGGTCGCTGAGCGCCTGCTGGGTCGTCACGTCCGGCGCCGGCCACACCAGCAGCCGCCGCGGGTTGTCCAGCGGCTCCGGCGGCAGTTCGTCGTCCATCGGCTGCGGACGCGGGGTGTCGGCGACCTCGACGGCCCCGCCCGGACCGTCCAGCGGCTCGGGGCCCTCGGCGGCGTTCTCGTCGGGGGCGCCTATGGCGTACGACCGTCCGGCGCCCTCGGTCATCGGTGACAGCCGCGACTGACCGGCCGACGAGGCCTGGGGCTGTCCGCCGAGCGACGGCTGCGGCGGCGCCGGAACGGGCTGTGCCGGCACCGGCTGCTCGGCCGGCGGATGCGGCCGCGCCGCCTGCTCCGTCGAGGCACCCGCCCGCGCGGCGGGGTCGGGCGGCGTACCCAGCTTGCGGCGTCGGCCACCGCCGCTCGTCTGGTGCGGGGGCGGCGTGGCCGACGGCTGGGCGGCCTGCTGCACCTGAGCCGCCTGCCGCGTGAACGGCACCCCCTGCCCCAACGTCCGCACACTGATCGCCCGACCCTGCGTCGAGTTCGGGTCGACAGCGGCGGCCGGCGCGGCCGGCGCGGCGGGAGCCGCGGCCTCGGCGGGAAGGGGCTGAGCCGCGCGCTGCTGGGCGGCGGGCGCCTGCGCCGGCATCTCGGGGGGCAGCGGGGTGCCCGGAGCAGGCGTGCCGGATGCGGGCTGCGCCGCGGGCGGAGGCGTGGCCTGCTGCGGGGCGTTCGGCTGCGGCGGTACGGGGGCGGCGGCGCCGTTCACCGGCACGGCAGCCCCGGCTCCGGAGGAGTCGTCGGCGGCGGGCCACGGCTGCGGCGCGGGGACGCCCTGGGCCGGGGTGCCCTGTGCCGGGACACCCTGCGGTGGGGTGCCCTGCCCGGGGGTCGCCCCGGCGGGAAGGGGCGCGTCGGGAACCGGCTGCACCGAGGCGGGCTGACCGGGGACCGGCTGAGGCACCGGCACCGGCTGCTCGGGAGCCACCTGGCCCTCTACTCCCTGTACTCCCTGCACTCCTTGCGCGGCCGTCCCGGCGGCTTCCGGCGGCTGGGCCACGGCGCGCCGCCTACGTCCGGTCGGCGCACTCGTCGGATGCGGCTGCGGCGGGGTGTGGTCCTCGGCCTGGTCGTGCGGCACGGCATCGTGCCGCCCCTCGTCGACGACCACGTCCCCGGGCACACCGTGCCCCGGAACCTGGGCCTGCCCCGGAATCTGGGCCTGCCCTGGAACCTGAGCCTGCCCCGGCATCTCGACTTGCCCCGGAACCTGAGCCTGCCCCGCAACCTGAGCCTGTCCCGCAACCGCGACTTGCCCCGGAACCTCCGCCTGAGGCGGCACAGCAGCCGGCTCCTGCCCCGCGACCGGAACACCGACCGGAACCGGAACGGGCACAGGAACAGGAACCGGATTCTGCCCGGGAACCGGTCCCGGAGCCTGCCCCGGAACGATCGGTACGGCCGCGACCGCGGCAGCCGGATCGACAGGCACCGCCGGAGGCGTCACCGAGCCCGGCGCGGCGGCCGCAGCCGCCCCGGCGCTGCCCGGTCCCTCCGCTCCACCCGCGGCGGCACGGTCCGCCTCGGCGGGCGGCAGCGCGAAGACCTTGCGGGCTCCCGCGTCCTGGGCCTGCGCGGCAGCACGCTCGGACGCCGCGGCCAGGGCACGCCGGCGCCGCCCGGTCGGCTGCGCACCGCCGCTCTGCTGAGCACCCTCGGCCGTACCGGCCCCGGGGGCCGACTGGACGCCGTCACCGGCCGCGGGAAGTGCGGGCGGCAACGCGTGCTGCTCCCCGCCGTCCCGCCGGGCGCGTCGCCCGGTGGGCGTGGGCACTCCCTGCGGCGGTACGGTCCCGCCCAGCCCGTTGCCGACGGCCGCGGCTCCCGCGGCATGCTCGGCGGCGGTGACGACGGCGCCCTCGGCGACACCGTCCGCCGCGTCCTCGGCCGGTCGTCCGCGTCGCCTTCCGGTCCCGCCGGAGGCCTCCCCGCCGTCACCCGCACCCTGCGGGAGCTCCGACACGGCCGCGCGCCTGCGCCGCCGGCCGGTGGGCGTGGTGCCCTCGGCGTCGGCGGCCACCGAGCCGCCCTCCTCGCCGTCGGCGCCGGGCGTGTCGCTGTCGAGGAACGCGTCGACGGAGGACCGCCGGGCGCGTCGCCGCCCGCCCCCGGCACCCTGCTCGGCAGCCACGACGGCCACGGCGCTCCCGGCTCCGTCATCGGCGGGGTCACCGGTCACAGCCGCAGCGGCCTCGTCGGGGACGGCGGCAACGGACCCGGCCCCACCGCCGATCGGCACCTCCAGGACGTACGCGCTGCCGCTCATCCCGGGCACCTCGTGCGTCTGGAGCACCCCGCCGTGGGCCCGCACGATCCCGCGCACGATCGGCTCGTGCACCGGGTCTCCGCCGGCGTACGGCCCGCGCACCTCGATACGTACGACCTCGCCGCGCTGCGCCGCCGCGACGACGACGGTGTTGTCCAGGTAACCGCCCGCCGACACGGGCGAGTTGCCGGTCGCGTCGACACCGGCGACATCCGCGACCAGATGCGCGAGCGCGGTCGCGAGGCGCTGCGGGTCGACCTCGGCCTCGATGGGCGGCGCGTGCACGGCGAACTGCACCCGCCCCGGCCCGATCAGCTCGACGGCCCCCTCGACGCCCGCGGCGACGACGGCGTCGAGCATCACCTTCGTACGGGAGACCCCCTCGCCACCGGAGTCGAGCAGCTGGTACTGCAGGACGTTGTCGATCAGCGTCGTGATCCGCGAGTAGCCGGCCGACAGGTGGTGCAGCACCTGGTTGGCCTCGGGCCACAACTGCCCGGCGTCGTCCGCGGCGAGCGCGGCCAGCTCCCGGCGCAGTTCGTCGAGCGGCCCGCGCAGCGAGCTCCCGAGCAGGGTCAGCAGCTGCTCGTGCCGCCCCGCCAGCGCCTCGTACCGGTCCTTCTCCCGCTCCCCGAGCGCGGCGTACCGCTCCTCACCGGCGGCGAGCTCCTCCTGGTGCCGCTCCTGGAGCTCCTCGATCTCGGTCACGTGCTTCTGCCGCAGGGCGGTCAGCTCGGAGGCGTGCTCCTCGGTGAGGCGCTCCAGCTCCTCCTCGTGACGCTTCTGCGCGGCGTCCTTCTCCTGGGCCAGGGCGTCGTAGGGCCGCCGGTCGGCGAAGGTCATGACGGCGCCGACGAGCTGGTCGCCGTCGCGCACGGGCGCGGTCGTCAGGTCGACGGACACCTTGTCGCCGCCCTTGGACCACAGCACCTGCCCGCGGACCCGGTGCTTGCGCCCGGAGCGCAGGGTGTCGGCGAGCGCGGACTCCTCGTAGGGGAAGGGCGAGCCGTCGGCCCGCGAGTGGAGGACGAGCGTGTGCAGCTCGCGTCCGCCCAGGTCACTGGCCCGATAACCCAGTATCTGAGCGGCGGCCGGATTGACCAGGACGATCCGCCCGTCGGTGTCGGTGCCCACGACGCCTTCGGAGGCCGCCCGCAGGATCATCTCGGTCTGCCGCTGCGAACGGGCCAGCTCGGCCTCGGTGTCGACGGTCCCGGAGAGGTCCCGTACGACGAGCATGAGCAGCTCGTCACCCGTGTAGCCGTAACCGTCGTAGGCCTGCTGGCCGTTCTCCAGATTCGCGGACGTGACCTCGACCGGGAACTCGCCGCCGTCCGTGCGCCGGGCCATCATCCGGGTCGGCTTGGTCCGTCCCTGCGGGTCCATGTGGTCGGGGCGGCGCATGGACCCCGGGATGAGCTTGGAGTCGAAGTGCGGCAGCAGATCGAGCAGCCCGCGCCCGACCAGAGCGGTCCCGGGCGCCTCGAAGGTCTCCAGGGCGATGGTGTTGGCGTTGACGACGGTCCCATTGGCGTTGACCAGCACCAACGCGTCAGGCAGCGCGTCGAGTATGGCTGCGAGGCGAGCAGCGCCTCGGGATGGCCTGCTGCTCACGAGACGCTTCCTCCCTGTTACCGCACCTTGCCGACCGCTCGGGCCATCTTGCCAACCGGCCCGCAGCGTGTCACGCGAGGGAGTCTAAGGGCTGGGATTGCGCTCGCGACGCCGGATGAGAGGGAGGTCGCACGACGAAGTGACCCAGAACGTATGACCGCCTGTACAGACGTGCCTCCGGCGTCCCGCCAGCTGCCTTCCGCTTTCGCGAGACCTTCGCGGGACATTTACGGAGCCGGTGCTTCCCCTTTGGAAACCTGTACGAGGGCGTACCGGAGCCCCTGCTTCCCGCGCCGGGGCTACGGCCGCCCCTCCTGCCCCAGATCGGGCAGGACCGGCACGAGCCGGTCCCACCGGCCGATCCGGCACCCGTCACCGCGGTCGTACCGGGCGTCCACCGGACGCCCCGCCCAGGTCCCGGTGACATGGGCGGTGGCCGGCCCCCCGTACTGCATGGTGCACAGGCTGTCCTCCGGTACGGGGGCGAAGGCGTCCTTGCCCCACCGGGTGCCGCGGTCGAGCGCGGCACAGGCGCCGGCGGGGTCCGGGTGGGTGCCGCCTTCGGGGTGGCAGTACAGCTCGTAGGTCCCGTCGGCGCCGTCACCCGCGTCGCGGACGGTGATGGTGAGGTGGTCGCCGGAGCGGTGGGGGTCGGGGAGGGACGGGGGCGTGAGAGGCAGCGGCGCGGCCGGGGCGTACGCCGAGGCGGGCGTGGCGGAGGCGGAGGCGGCGACGACGAGGGAGGCGGCGACGAGGAGCACCCGCCGAAGACGCCCGTCCCTGGTGGAACGACTGACCTGCAACATGACCTGACCAACGCCGCACACCCGCGGACGTTGCGGCCCGCGGCCCCGCCTCGAACCCGCTCCTTGCGTCCCGAAGACCTCGCAGCACGCCGGGAAGGGCTTTGCCCTGCGGCCCGCCTGCCTAGTACCGTGGACGTCGATTGGTGACACCCCGCTCGACTGTGTCATCATCTGCACGCACCGATCGCGCTCGCGCGAGCGGCTGTGCTGGAGGCGTCGCCTAGTCCGGTCTATGGCGCCGCACTGCTAATGCGGTTTGGGCCTTAAAGCCCATCGAGGGTTCAAATCCCTCCGCCTCCGCGCCGAGTCACGAAGCCCCGGTCCCCTGGACCGGGGCTTCGTCGTTCCCCGCCGCCCCCTCACGCCGCTCCCGCCGCATCCAGCCCTTCAGAGGCATTTCCGCAGGTCACAAGGGGTGCGCCAAACGGATTTCACATGGCGGCGCCGGTCATGTAATGTTCTTCCTGTCGCCGCGAGCGGGCCGAAAGGGCCGGGAGCGGCGAAAAAACAGAACAAGCACTCGTAGCTTAACGGATAGAGCATCTGACTACGGATCAGAAGGTTGCAGGTTCGAATCCTGCCGAGTGCACACAGGTCAAAGGCCCCTTGGGATCATCCCAAGGGGCCTTTGACATCAGCGGTTGACATCAACGCGGTCGGAAACGGCGCTCAGTCCTCGGAGTCCGGCTCCGTCTCGCCCTCCGATTTCCCGTCAGGCTCGTCGAGGTTGAGGGCGTCGTCCATCTGCTCGGCGGCGGCCCTCAGCGTCGTGTCCATCACGTGCGCGTAGGTGTCCAGCGTCATGGTGATCGTGCTGTGCCCCAGCGTCTCCATGATCGTGCGGGCGTCGACACCCTGGGCGAGCAGGAGCGATGCGCATGTGTGCCGGAGGTCGTGCACCCGCACGCGGTGCACGTGGGCGTCCCTGCACAGGATGGTCAGCATGCGGTTCAGGCTCCGGGGGTCTGTGACGCGACCGGTCACCGTGGTGAAGACCAGCCCGTCCGGCTGGCCTGGTGTGGGCTGCCATTTCTTGCCCGCGACCTTGCGTTCCCGTTCCTGCTGGTCACGGTGCTGCGTGAGTGCTCGCACGCAGTGCTTCGGCAGGGGAACCGTGCGGATCGACCGTGCGGTCTTGGGTGTGCCGAAGATCAGCTCCCGCCGGATGCGTTGCACGTTCCGCCGGACGCGGAGCTGACCGTTCGTGAGGTCGACGTCAGACCACGTGAGCGCGAGAGCCTCACCCCGGCGCAAGCCGGTCGACACGAGCAGGAGCCACAGGGCGTAGAGGCGGTGGGACCGGGCGGTCTTGAGGAGTAGGCGGGCTTCAGCGGCGTTCAGTGGACGCACCTCCTTGGGTGTGACGGTGGGCGTTTCGACGATCCGCGCGACGTTCCGAGCGATCAGTTCCTCCCGCATCGCCTGCTGTAGGGCGGACCGAAGCACGGCGTGGATGTACTGGACCGTGCGGGCCGACGGGCGGCGCTTGCAGCACCGTCCGACGGCGCAGCAGGAACGCTTGTCCTCCGGACGCTCCTTGTCCGCGCCTCGGAGGCAGCACAGACAGGCGGTCTTGTACTCGGTGAGGAAGCGGCGTACATCCGCCGGCGTCAGCCGGTTCAGCTTCTTCTTGCCGAGCGCGGGGCGGATGTAGAGGCGGGTGAGTCCCTCGTAGCTGTTGAGCGTGGACGGCTTGAGTCGCTCCGAAGCGATGGCCGCGAGCCAGTACGTGAGGTAGTCCCCGAACGCCATCGTGGACGAAGCGGCAGGGATGCCCTGTCGGGTCTTCTCCTGCATCTCCGTGAGCTTGTCGGCGACTTCGTCGCGGGTCTTGCCGTAGACGAACCTCCGGGTGCGGGTCCCGTCGGGACGGTAGACGTACGCGGCGGCCTGGTAGCGGCCGTCTGCGCGCTTGGTGATCGTTCCTTCGCCGTTGGCGCGTCGCTTGGCCATCAGGCTGCGTTCTCCTCAAGTCGGACTTGCATGTACTGGCGGACGGCATCGACCGGGATGCGGCGGGCGCGGCCGGACGTGTAGCTCCGGAGCTGCCTGGAGCGGATCAGGTCGTAGACCGCGCTGCGGCTCAACCTCAGCGCGGTCATGACCTCCGGAACGGTGAGTGCTTGGGGCTCGCTCGGGACGGCGGTAAGCACGGGGAACCTCCGGGGAGACGGAAGGGCCTTCCTAGGCCCCCTTCTGAGGGGCGCTACTTCCGCTACCTCCGCTACCTCGCAGGTCAGGGGCCTGTTCGAGGTAGCGGGAAGGGGTAGCGGTAGCGGATGGGTAGCGGCGGGGTAGCGGCAACCGAGGCGGGTTGCCGCTACCGCGTTGTTGCTGGTCAGCCCCCGTTTTGGGTGCCGGGTAGCGGAGGTAGCGGACTTTCCGGGGGTGGGGGGCAGTAGCGGGCCCATGCGTCCCGGAGATCGGCGGCGTAGTAGCCCTTGAGGACGCTCCCGGCAGTCTTGATGTTGCGGGAGGCGATGGGCTCGTTGTCGGCCGTCATGTACTCCGCGAGCATCCTCGACAGGCGCCGGTTGTCGAGCGGCTTGCCGTGCAGGTCGGCCCATGGGGCGTCGTCCAGGGCGTTGAGCCGGTCGAGGATGGCGACGGTGGGCAGGCGGTCGATACCGACCATGACGTGGTCGCGCAGGTCGGTCAGCAGCCGGATGCCGAGGCTGCCCTTGTCGTTGGCCTTGGACGCGGTCACCAGCGTCACGCATGCCGCCCGCGCCCGTTCGGGCCAGTCGCCCCCGGCCGCGTCGGCGATGGCGAGCAGGGGTTCCCAGACGTCGGCCGGGCGGTCGGTGACCCCGTCGGGCATCTCGGGCCAGGCGCCCATGACGAACCCTCGTGCGTGTTCGGCCCATTGGGCGAGCCGGTCGCGCAGCTTGTGCCCTTCTGCCTCGTGGACGCGGGCGCGGAAGGGTTCGATGCGTTCGTTGCGGGCCCGCCGGCGCATCCGGATCACAACGGAGCGGGTCATGATCGTGTCGGGGAGGTTGCCGAGTCCGGCGACCGCGACCCCGGCGTACGACGGGAAGGCCTGCACGGTCTGGTTGCCGCCGTCGCCGATGCACCGGTAGGTGACCCCGGTCCTGCGGTGCCCGGCGTTGAGGAACCCGCGCAGTTCCTCGTTCTCGCCTGCCTTGGGACCGAAGACCGTATCGATCTCGTCGAACAGGATCGTGGGCCGCCCGTTCGGGTTGGACACCGACCGGAACAGAGCGGCGGCGGAGGCGTTGACGGCCGTCATGGGCTGGGGGACGAGGGTTTCCACGATCTCCAGCGCCCGGGACTTCCCGGAGCCCGGCTCCGGGGACAGGAACGCCAGACGCGGGGTGGAGTCGAAGCAGTCGAGCAGGTGGGCGTGTGCGTCCCACAGGGCGACGGCGACGTAGGCGGCTTCGTGGGGGAAGACGTTGAAGCGGCGGTGGAAGGCTTCGACCTCGTCGAGCAGGGCCGCGCCGTCGATGGTGTCGGTCATGCTGCGGTCCTCCGTTCCTGGGGGTTGCGGAGCGGGCAGGTGTCGCGGTGGGTGGTGTGGTCGGCGATGAGGGCGAGCACTCGCTTGTGGCCGACGGCGCTGCGGTCCCAGCCGCACAGGCACTTTGAGGTGGCTGTGGGGGTGGCGCCGCGCGGTGCCGTGATGTGCAGGGCCGCGATGACGTACCGGCCGTCGCGGCCCTGGGGGTCTGAGCGAAGTGCAGTTCGGACGCCCTTACGGGCGGCGCCTTCCGGCACGCCCACGGCCGTCGTGTCCACAGCCTGTTGAGCGGCGGACAGGCCGGTCGGGGCGGCGGTGATGCTCTTCAGGCGGGGGCGGGAGGGGGCGTTCATGCCGCATCCCGCCTGCTGGTCTGGTTGTGGGCGATGGACCAGTTGAGGGCGCTGCCGAGAGTGGAGCGGCACTCGGACGCGGACAGTCCGGCCGCCTCGCCCGCCCCCTGAAGAGCCTGCTCAACCACGTGCCGGGGGAGGTCGCCCCACGCGACGAACCGTCCCAGGGCGCGCGCCGCCCGGAACAACTTCCCTTCGCGCTCGCCGACTTGGGCCGCCGCCACAATCGCTGTCTCCTTGCCGAGCGCTACATCCGCATATCGCCGTGATTGCGTCGATACGGCCACTGAAGGGGTCTGGGAGGGCTTGGGGGAGGGTTGCAGGATGGTTTGCAGCCACGGGGGCAGTACGGCCGCCTCAGGGCCGCACAGCGCTTCGTAGTTTCCGGCGGGGGTGATGCTGCCCGCCGCGACGACGTGGCCGCCCCATGCCCGGGTGTCGACCAACTGGCCGATGGTTCCTGCCGTGTTGGTCAGCCGGAGACCGCTGGGGGCGGTGAAGTACAGGTGCTCACCGCCGCTCGCGGTCCGGGTGCGGTAGGTGTCGGGGACGGCGTGTCCGGCGCGCTCGCAGAGCGCTGCGAAGGTTGTCGCGCCGCTAGGCGCGTCCGAACTGCCCTTGTCCTTGGGTATGTCCAGGTCGACGACGACCAGCCCCGAGGGGCCGGTGGCGATGCCGACGTTGAACGGTTCCCGCGTCCATGCGGCTCGAATGCGGCCGGGGTCGGTGGTGGCGCGCTGCTCCCACTTCAGGTGACCGGCCGTGCAGGGGCCGGTGCGGGGGCACGCTGCCTCGCCGTGCAGGGCGGGGCGCTTGGTGCCGGGGCGCAGCGGGAAGACGTGCCAGCCGTGTTCGGCGGCGTCCAGCGCCGCGCGCAGCAGCGCGGGGCGGGGGTCATGGGTCATGCTGGATGTCTCCAGTTCCCTCGATGGATGCTGGCGGGCAAGGGCGGCCCCGGTTCTTGGCGGAATGGGGGGCCGCCCTTGGCGTAGCTAGTGGGGGTGGTGGGCGGCGCGGCGGATGAGGCTCGCGAGCGTGGCCACGACCGAGTAGTCGAAGGTGGCGAGCCAGTCGACGATGCCCCGGTCGTAGGTGCCGAGTTCGACGCCGGCGCGTTCGAGTTCGGCGAGCAGGGCGGCGCGCTGTTCTGCGGTGCCGAGGCAGCCGTGCGGCATCGTCTCGACCGGTCCGCTGGGGATGGGGGCGTTGTCACGCGGGGTCTGCATGGCACTCCGTTCCGGTTAGAAGGGCGGTTCGTTGCTGTAGCCGCTGGGCCCCCACGGGTCACGGCCGCTGTCGCGGCGGCGCAGCCACCGGGGACGGCGCGGCAGCGGCAGCAGGGCCCTGCGCCACTCGGTCCAGCAGGGGCAGAACTCGATGTCGGTGCCGGCGTACTCGCCGTTGTGGTCGCCGTAGTCGTGCGGGATGCCGCCTACGCCCTCGCAGTCGGGGCAGTCAGGGCGGGGCGTGTCGGTCAGGACCAAGGCCCGGCGGGGCCAGTGGGTGACCTGAATGCGCAGCCGGATCACGGGTGTTGATCTCCTTGTCAGCCGTAGAACTTGTTGCGCTTGATGACGGCTTTGCGGATGTTGACCGTGGTCCCGCCCTGGTGGCCGCTCGTGCTGAACACCTGCACGGCGATCCATCCGCCGAAGATCACGGCGGCGAGGGTGATGAGCTGGGTGATCAGCGCGGTCAGAGCGGTGATGAACGTGGTGAGCAGGAGCAGTCCGCCGCTCACGGCGAGGAATCCGACGCCTCCAAGGGCGACGTTCACGGCCGCGCGGGAGACGGGCGGCTTGGCCGCGATGGGCTCGGGCTTGGCGGGCTCGATGGGGTAGCCGGTGACGACGCGGCCGTCCGGCAGGACGATGCTGGCGATCGCCGGGACGGTGCCCGGCTGGACGGGAACGAGCGGCGTCGCGTGGACGGCGGCGGGGGTGATGGGGGTGGGCTGGTGGACTTCCACGGCCCCGTGGGCGGGGGCGTGGCGGGTGTGCTCGGGGTACATGCGGAATCCCTTCCGAAGACGGGTCAGGGAGGCAGAGACACCCCCTGTCCGGGGCGTTGTGGAGGGGGTTTCAGGGGGCTGACCTGGGGCGCCTCCCTGCCTCCCTGAGTGATCATTCGTGCAGGTCAGGGGCAGGGAGGCGGGGCAGGGAGGGGTTCAGGGAGTTCTCCCTGCCTCCCTGCCCCGGGCGGGGTCGTCTCCCTGTCATCCGGCGTCGGAAGCGGAACCGTCCGCGTCGCGGTTGGCGAGGGCGCGCAGGACGCGGTCGCGGGCGACGACCATGACGCCGTCGGACTTGTACGGCTCGGCGCCGGCGTCGTCCAGGACGCGCTTGAGGTCGATGAACGACCAGCCGCCGTAGGCGTCCGTGTTCAGCGTGGCGAGCCGAGCGAGCACGTCCTTGGTGCGCACGCGGGGCGCGTCGCCGACCACGGCCGCGATGTCGGCAAGCGGGTCACGGTCCTCGCCGCGTTCGATGGCGTGCAGGGTGGTGACGCCGTCGCGCATCGCCTTGGCGCGGTCGGTGATGGCCACGGCGGCCTCGTCGTCGATGTAGTGCGTGCGCACCGTGATGGACGACTGTCCGGCCGGGATGGTGATGCCGTCGGAGGCAACGACCAGGGTTCCCCGGTCCAGGCCCGGGCGCAGCAGGTTCGGGGCGGCGCCGCCGTCGACGGCCTTGTCCCCGAGCGCCATCCGGGCCTGAGACTCCGTGCCCAGCGCGAGCGAGGCACGCGTGTGTGCGCCTTCGCGAACCAGCTTGGGGAGGTTCTCGTTGGTGGGGTCCTGGGTGCCCTGCCACATCAGGACGTTGACCGCACGCCCCTGGTTGTGGATCTTGCGGACGGCCATGAAGTACCGGGAGTTGGCCTTCGAGCCGCCGTAGGGGCGCTTGTCCTCGTCCTTGGCCGGGCACATGAACGCCACCTGTGCCTCGTCGACCAGCACGATCAGCGGCGGGAACACGGTGCCGGGCGGTGCCTGGATCCGGCGGTTCATCTCGTCGACGGCGCCTTCGACCATCTCGGTCACCTGGATCACGTGCTCATCCGTCGGGCCCTGGATCAGGGTGGTGGCGAGCCCGTCGAACATGGCCCAGTCACCCACGCCCTTGAGGTCACCCATCAGGAACTCAACGGACCGGTCCAGCGACAGCCACAGCGCGAGCGAGCGCAGGGCCACGGTCTTGCCCTGGTTGGACAGGCCGGTGATGAGCAGGTGGCGCTGATACAGGCTCAGGGCGGCGGCGTCGCCGCGCAGGTCCTGGCCCCACGGGGCCTTGCCCTTGGGGTAGTCGGCGGTCATCGTCTCGTCGGTGACCAGCGGGGACGGGCCGATCGGCTCGTCGAGCGCGCCGGAGTCGGCGACCCACAGCCTGACGGTGCGGGCGGCGGTGGGGATGGTGATGAACACCTCGTGCTCGTGCCGGGTGAGGTTCTCCGCGAGCTTGCGGCGCCGCTGCTGTACCTCGTTGGTCGACACCCCGGACGGGAGCGTGACGTCGACCTCGACGCCGCATCCGGCGATCGTGATCGGGCCGAGCATGGAGGCGCCGGCGTCGCCCATTTCCTTGATGGCGTTGCGCATCGCGGGGATGCCGAGGTCGCGCAGGGCCTTGACGACGATCGACGGGGTGATGGGCTCGCCCTCGGTGCTGCGGGCGTTGGCGGGCAGGGCCCACTGGGGTGCGGCTTGCTGCTTGCTGCCGACGGCCCACAGGGCGAGCAGGGCGAGGAACGGGCCGATCGTGAGCGCCGGGCCCCACACGACCTGCACGATCCGGATCAGCAGGGCGATGAAGTCGATGGTGGCCGCGAGCGGGGTGATGACGTCCTTGACGTCGCCGTTGTTGATGGCCATCACGACCCCGAGCGCGACCAGTGTGCCGATGCTCATCCCGGCACCGACGGCGGCGCCCTTGGCGACCTCGACCGGGGAGTGCAGCAGGTCCATGCGGCGGCGGTGGCGAGCGTCGCGGAAGCGCTGCAGACGCTCCTCCCACTCCTCGGCTAGCTCGTTGTTCCCCGCGGCTTCCGCCGCGCGGATCATCCGCTCGTAGCGGGCGCCCGTGCGGCCGTCCCAGGCGCGGCGGGCCACGATCCGGCCCCCGTTGAACGTGTAGAGCCCATGGCGGGCGGCCGCGCGGACGACCGTCTTGGTGGTCTCGTGGGTGGCGGCGGTCTTGATGGCGCGGCCGGAGCGCACCCACAGCGGCACCGGCCGCTCGGGCGGGGCGTCCGGGACGACGGTCAGCACGGTGGGGGCGGTGTCGTCGGCAGGGGTGTCGGTGGGCTTGTGGAGGTGGACGACGTTCTCAGACATGCTGGGAGTTCTCCTGACTGCCCCAACAGGGCGGGAGTGAGGGAGAGCCGGGGTGGCCGTGTCCGTGGAAAGAGGCGGCCACCCCGGGTGTTGTGGCTGGTCAGAACCAGCCGGAGGACTTCTTGGCGGCCTTGGCGCGGGCGGCCTCGGTGATCAGGCGCTGACGCTCGCCGATCAGGGCGGTCAGCTCGGCGTTCAGCCGGGTTTCGACGGCGGAGCCGATGGAGTCCATCCGGTTCTCCGCGCCGGTCGTGCTGTGTCCCCGGTGGATGCTGCGGGCGCCGCCGGCCATCGCGCGGGTCATGTCGAGCCGTTCACGGCTGGTCAGCGGCCACCATTCGCCCCGCTTGACGGCATTGAGCTTGTTCGTGGTGCGCCGGATCTTCTTGTCCAGGCGGCGGATCTCGGAGTTGCCCACGGTCAGGTACTCCCTTCGGGCCCGTACGGGCCGGGGTAGGCGCACGGCACGCAGGTGCCGAGCGAGGTGGGGATGACGTATCCGGCGTCACGCCGGCAGGCCGGGCAGCGGCGGCGGGCGGCGTTGGCCTTGGCCAGAGCCGCCCACTTCGCCGGGGTCATCGGCCGAACCGGCTTCGCGCAGTCCACGCGGTACAGGTAGGCGACCAGAGGCCCACGCCGTCGGCGCGGCCGTTCCAACTGAGCCGCCACACCCTGACCACCGGGGCGCAGACCCTGTGCGCGGAGCTGGCGGCGGGTGGCGTATCCGTCCGGGGCGAGGCGCCACCGGTACACCGGCAGCGCGGCCATCAGCCGGTCGGAGCGGTGGCCCGCTCAGCGAGCAGGGCATCACGCAGCTTGCGCGCGTTCGCGGGCGAAGTGCGGATCTCGCGGCGGATACCCTCAGCGGTCACCTTCGCATCCGGCCATTCGGCCGTCGCCGTGCGCGCCTCGTCGAGCAACTGCTCGGGGGTGCGCTTGGGTCGGGGCGATCGGGCCGCCTCGGGGAGTCGACCGGTCGCCCGTCGCGACGGGGTCGACTCCGCCGCCACCGTCTTGTGCACGGGCGCCACGACGGCAGGCTCGATCGGGGCGGCGATGGCGGGCAGGGGCTTGAGCGGGGGAATCGACTTGCCCAGGTCGACCGCGACCGGATCCGGCACCGGAAGTCGGGTCAGTGTCACGACCGGGGCGGGGGTCGATTCCCGCAGCTCAGCCATAGACCGTTTCATTGCGGTCTCGGTAGATTCCTCCGCATTCGCGGGCAGTGCGGGATCGAGGGCGGGGGCGGGTGTCGTGCCGCCGAACATCGACGCGAGAGCGGCATCCGCACCGGCCGTGACCCGATCGCGCTGCACGTCCAGCAGCCTCGATCCGAGCGCCGCATCCCCGACACCGACCTTGCGGGCCAACCGCCACGACTTGAGTTCCGACCACTTCCTGACCCAGCCCGTCGGATGCTGGGTGGCGCGGGCACGGTGGTAGGCGAGGGCCTGTACCAGGTCGGCGGTACGCCGCTCATGCTCCGCGTCGCGGCCGTCGGTGTGGACGACGATCCGCCGGGCGAGGAACGCCATGCCCTCCGCCGAGACGGACATGCCCATCGGAGTCAGGGCGTAGATGACGGTGCGGCCCAGGTCGGGGGCGGCCATCGCGCCCATGACAGCGGCGGCAGCGGGCAGCGCCCACAACCCGGCGCGGACGATGCGCGGGGAGGACTGTCCCAGCAGGGTCAGGCCGAGCTGGACCAGGGCGAGCACGGCGGTGGCGCCCTCACCGGCGGCGAGCGCACCGAGCGCGGTTCCCTTGCCGTAGGCGTGGCCGATGTTGCTGTAGGTGCCGATCCCGCCGAACACGCCCGTGGCCAGCATCGGCACGAACGCGGCCGCCAGCACACCGGCCTGAACGCGCGTCAGCTTGGTGGTGGTCATCGGGCACCCCCGAGGGTGAGCAGGGCGGCGAGGACCAGCAGGGCGCCGCCGGTCAGAGTGAGGTCGACCGCGCGGCGCAGACAGGTGAACTTGGCGACCGCCAGCCGGGACAGCCCGGCGATATCGGCAGCAAGGTCGGTGGCGACGGCGGCCGTGATCTCCTCGGTCGTGAGCGTGGCCCACAGCGGGAAGCCGTGCCGGCCGCGCAGGTTCGGCCGCGTTGAGCGCAGCAGCAGACCGGCCGCGCCGACCAGCAGCGCCACACCGACCCCGCCCACCACGGCGGCGGGAACGGTCAGGGGCAGGTCACGGGCGACCGTCCAGGTACCGGCGAGGACTGCGCCGACGAAAGCCAGCAACAGGCCCGTCTTGGTGTCCGTCCGCGCGATCTCCGCCTTCACCTCAGCGTGCGCGGCCGTCAGGCTCCGGGTGGCGGCGCTCATGCGGCACCCCCCGGCAGGATCACGCCGGCAGTGCGGTTGGCCACGTCGCGCCGGGCGGTGAGCACACGGTGGCGGGCGCGGCGGATGCGGCGGGCGTCCAGCTCGGTCGGCGTGCGGTCGAGGGTGATGATCCGCGCGTCCAACAGGTCGACCTCCGCCAGGATGACGGGCAACTCCTGCTCGATCGCGTCCAGCTCCGCATCCGTCGGCTCGATGAAGTCGGCGAACGCGGTAACAGCGTCCTGAACAGTGACGATGGGGCTCATAGGGTCGTGGTCCTCTCACAGGTGAACGGCCCGAACCGCGCCCCCGGTGTTCCAGCACCGGGGGCGCCTGCCGTTGAAGTCGGTAGATCCGGCTCCCCTCAGCCCTGCTCGTACGAGACGAGCAGGGGAGGCAACCGGCCCGCAGTTCTTGAGCTGCGGGAAGGTCGAATTGCGCTGTACTCGCACGTGGGGACAGAACCCACGCGCGCCGCCCTCTTGCTTGCAGAGGTGGGGCGGTTCCCTCAGCACGCTGTTGAGTTGTCAAGGAACTGCCAGCAAGGGGCCCACCCCTGGAGGCGAGCTATCCCGAACCGGTACGCCAGAAGGCAGCCCAAAGAAGGCCCTCTCGACTCGCTGTCCTAGGACTGCGAGCGGCACGAGAAGACGATGACACGCAGTCCTAGGACTGTCAACAGTCCTAGGACTGTGGTTCACTGGTTCGCGTCGAGAGGAGTTCTGCGTGGCACCGAAGTGGCGCGAACTGGCGGACCGGTTCGCGGAGCAGATCAAGAGCGGTAAGTATCCGCCGGGCGCCCAGTTGCCCCAGATCAGAAAGCTTGTCGAGGACGGAGAAGGTTCGAAGGAAACCGTCCACAAGGCCTACAAGGCCCTGGAGGCTGAAGGCCTCGTGACGTCGACGCGCGGTCACGGCACCGTGGTGCGTCCGCGTGCTCCGCTCAAGCGGCTGGGCATCGCTCGGTACGACAAGGCGAAGTGGCGCGATGGTGACGAGGTCGCGTTCATCGCTGACCGCGTCGCATCGGGACGCGCGTACAAGCGCAACGAGCAGACGCAGACCGTGAGCCGTGTTCAGGCGGACAGCCTCGTAGCAGAGGGGCTGGGTGTCCCAGTCGGCTCCGAGGTGTACGCACGCGCCCGGCTAGTGAAGGAAGGTGCCCAGCCGACTCACACCCTGACCAGCTACTACAGGCCGGAGCACGTCGAGGGGACACGCATCGTCGACCCCACCCCGGGCCCTGCCGGCCGTGGCGGCGGGTACCGGGTCCTCTACGACGCCGGATACGAGATCGACCACATGCGAGAGGCCCTGTTCGCCCGCATCCCGACGGCGGACGAAGTGCAGCTCCTACAGCTCCCCGCCGGCGAGCCCGTAGTCGAGCTGCACCGGACCACGTACACCGCAGATGGCACGGTGGTTGAGTTCGCGGTGGGCATTCACTCGGCTTCTCGCTTCGCGTGGGAGTACGACTTCAAGGTTCCCGACTCGGCACAGGACAGGAAGGGGCAGGAATGATCTCGGCACAGACATGGGCGGATGCCCGACTCCTGTGGGGCTACCACTTCATGCACCATGCCCCACGGCCATGTTCGGTGGCCGTGGGGCTGGGCAGTCACGACCTTGGCGTGGCTGACGTGACAGCGGAGCTGTACCACCAGGGCATGGCGCCGGTCATCGTCTTCACGGGAGCCACCAGCCCCACGACCCGGGCGCGCATGCCGCGTGGTGAGGCTGTCCACTACCGAGAGCGGGCGTTGCAGCTAGGGGTGCCCGATTCCGCAGTACTCCTGGAACCGCGTGCCACGAATACGGGCGAGAACATCGAGTTCACGAAAGCGGTGTTGGCGGAGGCCGACGTCAAGGTCTCGTCCGTCCTGCTCGTGTGCAAACCGTACGAAGAGCGGCGCTCGTACGCCATGATGCGGAAGAAGTGGCCCGAGGTCGAAGTGGTGTGTGCGTCCACATCGATGGGCCTGGAGGAGTACGCCGACTCCATCGGGGACGCTCGCATGGTGATCGACATGATCGTGGGCACCCTGCAACGAGTGCTCGTTTTCCCAAGGTTGGGTCTGGCCATCGAGCAGGATGTTCCGGACGCCGTCGTAGCCGCCTTTGAGCGGCTGTGTGTCGAAGGCTTCACTAGTCGACTCATGCCGGCGGATGTTGCCCCGCGCCCGACAGGGGCGGCTACCAGGAGCCCGAAGCCAGAAGTCTGACGATCGTCCCCGCCTGCCTTGAGGAAAACCCCTCAGTATAAGGGGCGGCACTGACAACGCCAGGTGATCGAGAATTTCGATTCTTGAGATCGCGCGAAAAACCTTCAGTATAAGGGGCGGCACTGACAGGGCCAGGTGTTCATCAAACCCTAGGTGAAACCGGTGTGCGTGTGTGATTTGAGTCACCAGATCGAAAAGATGAAAGCGCAGGTCAACGCATTACTGAATGGTCAGTTTGGGCGCTGAGGCGTTCATTTACCCCGGCAGATTGCTTGGAAGATTGGCATTGGGGTGGGGCGGCGACGGTGACGGTCTGTCATGCTGCAGAGGCAACTCCCGCTCAGCGCTGGCGAGTCAGTGCGGGGCGTTAGGGTGCAGCCATCAGAAAACGACTGAGGTGCCCGTCCTCCCGCCAAGAAGTTGGGGCACCTCACCGATGAACCAAGGAGATCGATGAACGAAGCCGAGGCTCGGAATGCGCCCCACCTAAGCGGAGGCATGCTGCCTCGTACTGTCGCACACGGCAGTGGCAGCCGCAACCGTGATTTGATCTTGCTCGGAGTTACTCTGAGCTGCGTGATCAACGGCGACACCGTGTCCGCGATATTGCGACAGGCGACGTGGCTGGTGGTAGCGCTGATCGCTCTGATCGTCATTCAGGTCTGGGATGGCCGGCGAAGTGGCCTACTCCCTGTCGTACAGCATCCTTCGTGGCTGCACGGCACCGGGGCGCAGAAGTGGCCCATTCGGTCAGGCCGCATCAGGCCGCATCGTTCGCCAGTCTTACTAACTGGCCGGACGGCAGCGTGGGTAAGCCAGGTCCAGGCGAGCCCACGCTGCACGCGTGCCATCAATAACTGACATCAACAGCCACGCACACTGACGTACAGCGTCGCACCGACTGGTGTCCGCCGCCATCCAGGCGGCGGGTCGCCGGGGAAGGATTTCGTGTGTAACGCGGAATCAGCCCGAGGGTGGCAATCCGGAGCAGTGCGATACGTCGAGTTTGCGAAAGCCTTGCTGTACTTTGACTGCTGGCCCATTGTGCCGGTCCTTGGCGTCCTTGCTATCTCCTGTGAAGACCTCTTTCCCAAGATCCACGGCTAGCATGGCATCCGCATAGCTGGCGGCGTTCAGGTCTTCAAGTAGGCGGGAGATGTCTTCCTCGTGCGAGTTGGGCATCTCGATCTTTCCGATCTCGCTGGTGAGCTTCTCCTCGGTCTTGCCCACCGCCTGCCAGGCAAACGCCGCTGTCTGATAGTCCGCTGATTGGTAACCACCTTCCTCCAGAGTGTAGACAGCGGTTGTGGCCCTGGCCCACTTGTCGAGGAGGTCAGTGTTCACGTTGTTGCATGCTGCATTGGCCTGCTGCCTCCACTCCTTCACAGTGAACTGTTCTCTGGTGGAGATCGTGAAAATCAGCCCTGCGATGCCAGCCAGGCCCGCGATTACCCCAATCCACCAGCCAACATGCTTACTGATCCGCCCTCTGTTGTCGTTGTCGCTCTCTTGATCTTCGGCCATATGTCAGAGCTTCCCCACCGACGAGGGGTCAGCGCGGAGGCGAGATGAAATGCACTCATGTGGTGTGTACTGACGCCCTAGCTAGGGGCTGTCAGTACAGACGCTTGACCAGCGGCAATGGCCTGCGCCCTGACATCAACGCCTGACATCAACAACCGTGTACACGGGGGCACAATTGTGGACGGAGAGCAGTCCGCACAGTGGATAGCCGGTGCCGAATGACTGGTGATTGCCTCACGCGTCCCCGGGGCGCACCCGCCTACGGATCAGAAGGTTGCAGGTTCGAATCCTGCCGAGTGCACACAGGTGAGAGGCCCCGGAGAGATCCGGGGCCTCTTGCGTTTCCGGGACGTGCAGCGGACGTCGAGGGAATCGAGGGAGGTGTCACGCCTGTCTCGTACAACCCTTCGGTCACTCGCGTTGTCTACGAACCGTCCGAAACGCGTTCCGGGGGAGAAACACCGCCATGTCTTTGCAGCTCCGCACCGCCATCGCCACCGCGACCGCCGTCGCGCTGGCCGGTGGCCTGCTCACGGCTGTCACCGCGGCACCGGCAGTCGCCGCCGCCGCCAAGTACGCCGACGACTTCAACGGTGACGGCCACCGCGACCTGGCGATCGGCGCGCCGTACAAGACCATCGACGGAGCCTCGGCCGCGGGCGGAGTGGTCGTGGCTTTCGGCTCCTCCACCGGTCTGACCACCAAGAAGGTCGGGCTGACCCAGAGTTCGTCCGGGGTGCCGGGGACGCCTGAGGAAGGCGACCACTTCGGGATGTCGATCGCCAGCGGGGACCTGGACGCGGACGGATACGCGGACCTCGTCGTGGGCGCCGACGGCGAGGACGTGGGCAGCAACGAGGGCCAGGGCAGCGTGACCATCCTCTGGGGCGGCACCCGGCCGTTCACCAGCAGCACCACGACCGTGGTGGCCGACCCGCACCAGTGGCAGGGCCACGGCTGGGACGTCGCCGTGGGGGACTTCACCGGGGACAGCGGCGCGGACCTCGCCGTGATCGACTCGGATTCCGTCGCCGTGTACGCCGGGGGTCTCGCCCGCGGGAGCCAACCTGTACCGACGTACACCGGTCTGACCGGGCCCGGCGGACAGCTCGGCAACAGCGAGGCGGCCGTGGGTGACATCGACGGTGACGGCAAGGACGACCTGGCCGTCACCGGAAGGGACGACGGCAACGACCGGCCGGCCGTCGACGTCTTCTACGGCCGGACGGGCAGGCCGCAGCCGGGAGCGCGGGTGACCGGCGGCGGCACGGACGTCGCCCTCGGCGACGTCAACGGGGACGGCTACGACGACATGGCGGCTTCCCTCACCTGGCCGGAGCTGTACTCGGCCGCCGACCCGAGCGGCGGTGCCGGATTCGTCACCGTGCGGTACGGCAGCGAGTCGGGTGTGGGCGGTCCGGTGGTCATCCACCAGAACAGCACGGGCGTGCCCGGCGCCAACGAGGACTCCGACGGCTTCGGCTGCTCACTGGCGTTCGGCGACATCACCGGTGACGGGCGGGACGAGCTGGTGGTCGGCGCCAACGGCGAGGACCTCGGCAGCGTCAAGAACGCCGGCGACGTGACGGTGTTCCGCGGCTCCGCGTCCGGAGTGTCGATGTCCGGGGTCGTGCGCGTCTCCCAGGACACCACCGCGGTGCCGGGCGGCCCCGAGACCGACGACCTCTTCGGCGCCAGGGTCCGGCTCGTCGACTACAACCGCAACGGCAAGGCGGACCTCGCCGTCACCGCGTCCTTCGAGAACACCCGCAGCGGAGCCCTGTGGTCCCTGCCGGGCACCTCCTCGGGCCTCACCGGCTCCGGTTCCAAGGTCTTCACCTCCGGCGACTACGGCCTCGCGAACGGATCGCGGTTCGGGGAGTCGATGCTCGACTGAGCCGGGCACCGGCAGGAGCGGGACAGGAGGCCCCCCGCGTTCCATGGCCGACGCACCGGCGCCGCAAGCCCTGTGGAGGTGATCCACAGGGCTTGTCGTTCTCGGCCTCCGCGGTACCGGGGTGGCGTGAAAAAACGTGTCGCCACCGTTCGGCGGTGAACCGTACGGTCGTCCGGATGAAGCTGCTCTCCGTCAACGTGGGCAAGGCTCGTCCCAACCCGTGGAAGGGGCTCGGCGCCACCGGCATCGACAAGCGGCCCGTGGACGGGCCGGTCGCCGTCAGTGCTCCCGGGCCCAAGGGGACCGGTGCGGTGGGGCTCGCGGGGGACCGGGTGTACGACGTGCGGAACCATGGCGGCACCGATCAGGCCGTGTACGCGTACGCCCGTGAGGACCTCGACGGCTGGCAGGCCGAACTGGGCCGGCCGCTCGCCGACGGCGTCTTCGGTGAGAACCTCACGACCCTGGGCCTCGACGTCAACGCCGCGCTGATCGGGGAGCGTTGGCGCATCGGGGACGACGTGGTGCTGGAGGTGTCGTGCCCGCGGATCCCGTGCGGCACGTTCCAGGGGTGGCTGGAGCAGGACGGGTGGATCAAGCGGTTCACCCGGGCCGCCCTGCCGGGCGCGTATCTGCGGGTGATCGAACCCGGTGACATCCGTGCCGCCGACCCCGTCCGGATCGTGCATCGGCCCGATCACGACGTGACCGTCGCGCTCACCTTCCGCGCCATGACCCTCGAACCGGAGCTGCTTGCCGGGCTGTTGGCCGCTGAGGCGCTCCCGGAGGAGATCAGGGACATCGCTCGCAGGCGTTCGGGCGCATAGGCCCGTCCGAATCGTGCGCGGGGCCCGCTCGGGCCACCTTCCGTGAGTGGGGCGACCGGACGTCGGACCGGCCGCCCCCCATGTGCATGCGAACAAACGTATTTGTGGCTAGTGTTCGAATGGCTCTAGCTTTCGCGCATGACCATGTCACGAAGAACCATCATCAAGGGCATAGCCACCGCCCCCTTCGCCGCAGCCGCGGGCGGTCTGCTCGCCGCAACTCCCGCCCACGCGGCGACGATCGATCCGGGCCAGTTCTCCCTCACCAGCCGCTCCTCCAACAGCCACGGTGAATTCGCCGCTCTCAACGCCGCCTTGGCGGCCCGGCTCCCCAAGGTGGACGCGACCGCCGTCGTCGCCGACACCAACCGCAACGCTCCCCGGCTCACCAGCGCCCCCAGCACGGTCGAGGCGTTCCAGGCCGGGTTCGCCTTCGATGCCGACGACCAGGCCGTCGACTACTGGATCCCGCAGGGCGTCACCACCAGCGCCGACGCCTACGGCAACGGGCTCTACCCGGAGGGCGGCAGCAACAAGGTCATCCTCGTCTCCTGGTACTTCGAGACCAATACCGACGGTGTGGGCGAGGACGAGTACGCCCTCGACAAGGGCCAGCGGATCACCTTCGTCGACTACAACAACCCCAGTGCGCCCACCTATCGGCACGTCCTGCTCGTAGAGCCCGTCCGGACCAGCACCGGCGCGTACTCCTTCAACCCCATCCGCAAGCACGCCGGCGGCATCATGTGGTACGGCAACCTGCTGTACGTCGTCGACACGTTCAAGGGGCTGCGGGTGTTCGACCTGAACACCCTCTTCAAGGTCGCCACCGCGGAGAAGGACGTGTGCGGTCTGCACACCGACGGGTCCTACCAGGGCTACGGCTACCAGTACGTCCTGCCGCAGAGCCACGCCTACGACAACGCCGGGAAGTACCTGCGCTACACGACCATCGGGCTCGACCGCGCCAGCACCCCGGACAGCCTGGTGATCAGCGAGTACTCGAAGTCGGGCACCGTCGACTACACGGACGGGACCTTCAACGGCACCGGTCAGCCCACCACCACGCCCAAGGTGGTCCGCTGGGAACTCGACTACACCGACCGGCAGCTGGCCTCACTCACCGCCAAGCAGGCCATGACCGTCGCCCAGCAGAAGATCCAGGGTGTCGTCTCCCGCAAGGACAAGCACTACCTCGCGGTCAGCGACGGGCCGGACGCCAAGGGCACCCTGCGCACCTTCACCACCGGCGGCTCGACCGCGAGCGTCGTGTGCGACCTGGCCGTGGGCTGTGAGGACCTCAGCTACCACAGCAGCGGTGCCTCCGGATGGGCCTTCGCCGAGTCCGTCATCTGGAACGTCAGTGAGTACACCGGCAGGCGGTACGTCTACGCCGTCCGCGCCGACGGTTCCTGACCCTCGCGCCGAGGCCCTGGAGCGAGTGCGCGAGCCGCCCAGGGCCTCCGCGCCGCCGTACCTACAACCCCTGGTCCAGGAACATCAGCTCCAGCAGGTCGGCCGAAGCCGTCCGGTCCGCCCGTACCGTCTCCGACGGCTGCAGGGCCTGTTCGGTCCAGATGCACTTACCGGTCGGCGTGTACCGCGTCCCCCATCGCTGCGACAGCGCGGACACCAGCTGAAGCCCCCGGCCGCCCTCGTCCGTCTCCGTCGCCCGGCGGATGCGCGGCATCGTCAGGCTGCCGTCGAACACCTCGCAGATCAGCTCGGCGCCGTGCAGCAGCCGTAGCCGAAGCGGGCCCCTGGCGTGGCGGACGACGTTGCCGATGAGCTCGCTCGCCAGCAGCTCGGTCGTGGGGGTCAGGGCCTGCAGGCCCCAGGCCGCGAGCTGCTCACGGATCAGTTCGCGCGCCCGGCCCGCCGCCCTGGGGTCCTCGGGCAGGGACCAGGACGCCATACGGGCGGTGGGCAGCGCGTGCAGGCGGGCCAGCAGGAAGGCCGCGTCGTCGGCCGCCTGGTGGTCGGCGGGCAGGAGCGCGGAGGTGACCCGCTCGCACAGCCGCTCCAGGTCCTTCGCCGTGCCGTCCTTGTGGGAGGTGCGCAGGACGTCGGCGAGCTGTGCCATGCCCTCGTCCATCTCGCGCTTCGACGACTCCACGAGGCCGTCGGTGTACAGCACCAGCACACTGCCTTCGGGGACCGGGACCTCCGTGGTCTCGAAGGGGGGCTCCGCCGCGCCCAGGGGCGGGTCGGCCGACAGGGGCGGGAAGACCACGGTGCCGTCGGGGTGGAGCAGGGCGGGGGGCGGGTGGCCCGCGCGCGCCATGGAGCAGACGCGGGTCGTGGAGTCGTACAGCGCGTACAGGCACGTCACGTACGACTCCTCGCCCATGGCGCCGACGATGTCGTTGAGACGGCTCATGATCTCGTCGGGCGGGAGTTCGAGGTCGGCCAGGGTGTGGACCGCCGTGCGCAGCCGGCCCATCGTCGCGGCCTCCGGCAGACCGTGGCCCATGACGTCGCCGACGACCAGGGCCACCTGACCGCCCGAGAGCGGGATGATGTCGTACCAGTCACCGCCCACGTCCATGCCCTGCCCGGCCGGCAGATAGCGGGCGGCGGTGGTGCAGGCGGGGAGGTCGGGCAGGTCCCGCGGGAGCAGGCTGCGCTGGAGCTCGCGGGAGCGGGTGTGTTCGGCGTCGAACAGGCGGGCGCGTTCCAGGGCCTGCGCGACCAGGGCGCTGGTCGCGGTCAGCAGGGTGCGCTCCTCGCCGGTGAGGCGGCGGGGGTGGTCGAAGGTGACCGCGCAGACGCCGAAGGTGTGCCCCGAGGCGGTCAGCGGGAGGAACGCCCAGGCGTGCTGTCCGTCGTAGGCGGGCAGGTCGGCCACCGCGGGGCTGCGTGCGGCGAACTCCTCGCGGGAGGACAGGAACAGCGGCTCGCCGATCAGGATCGCGTCCCACATGGGGTTGTACGCCGTCTGTTCGCGGCCGTCGATCAGGGCCAGGACGTCGTCCGAGTGGCCGACGGATCCGACGGTGTGGAGGCGGTCGCCCTCCAGGGCCTGCACCACCAGGCCGGTCGCCTCGAACGGCGGCAGCACCCGGCGGGCCACCGCGTCCACCACGTCCTTCGAGGTCGTCGCCTTGGCCAGGGCGGTCGTCAACTCCGCTATCCGGGTGGCCCGTTCGGACGCGGCGCGTTCGGCGGAGCGGCGGTCCTCCTCCAGGCGCCGCTTCTCGGTGACGTCCGTGAAGTAGATGGTGCGGCCGTCGGGGCCGGGGACGAGCCGCAGGTGGCACAGGCGGCCGTTGGGCAGCCGTACGTCGAAGCTGACCGACTTCTCCGCGGCGGCGGCCTGCCGGCACCGGATCTCCAGACCGGGCACCTGCTCGGCGGCGGGCAGGTCCCACAGCAGGCGGCCGATCAGCTCCTTCTCGGAGTAGCCCAGGGTGCGTTCGGCCTCCAGGTTGGCGAAGGTGATCCGCCAGTCGTCGTCCATCGCGAGGAAGCCGTCGCTCATATGGCGCAGGGCCCGGCTGAGCGCGTCACGGGCGGACCGCGGCTCGTTGCTGTCCCAGCCCACGCCGATCATCCGTCTGGGCTCGCCGCTGTCGTCGTACGTCGCTCTGCCGCGGGCCTGGGTCCAGCCCCAGGTGCCGTCCAGCTTGCGCACCCGGTACTCGGCCTCGAAGACGCCGCCGCCGCGGATCGCCCGGTCGACCGCCGCGAGCGTCGGCGCGAGGTCGTCGGGGTGGACGCACCGCATCCAGTCGCCGATCTTGCCGGTGTGGTCCTGCGGCCGGGTGCCGTAGAGCTCCAGGGCCGGCTCGTCCCAGATCAGGTCGCCGGTGCGGATGTCCCAGTCCCAGGAGCCGACGCGTACCTCCCGCAGTGCCCGGCGCAGGCGCTCGCCGTGCTGCTCGGGCGGGCCCGGACGCGCGGGGCGGGCCGGTGGCGGCGCCTGGGCCATGCGTTCCTCGGTCCAGGCGACGACGGCACGCAGGAACTCCCAGTGCGCGCGCGGCGGTTCGCCCCCGTCGCCCATCAGGATGGTCAGGGCCCCGGTGCTGCGGGCCCCGCTGTACATCGGCAGCACCGCGAGGCCGGTTCCGGGCAGTCCGGCGGCGGGGCAGTCGGGCCGCGCGGAAGTCAGCGGCACCCAGAGTCCGTTGCCCTCGTGCAGCGCGCGGGCCGGGGCGAGCGGGACCTCCTGCTCGATGATCTCCCAGGGGCGGGTGAGGGCGGACGGCAGCCCGGTCGACGAGACCAGTCGCAGCGCGGACAGCGGTCCACGAAGGTGGATCATGCCGCCGAGAGCGCCCAGTTCGCCCACCGCGTGCTGCAGGGCCAGCCGGAAGACCTCGCTCTCCGCGACACCGGGGGCCACCGCGCCGAGCAGCGTCAGCCGAGCGTTCATGTCGTGGACTTTACCGTCACGGTCGGCACCTGATCGGCGGTTCGCAAGATCCTCACCTCCCTCCGTCAGGCCGTTGACCTCGAAGGCAACGGTGCGATGCCGAGCCGGAGTTGCCGCCTGGGACGGCCGTGCGGAGCCGGAGCCGGCCCGGCGCCGCGCAGGGTGCCCGGGCGGTCTACCGTGACGAACGTGGGGCAGGCTCCACGCTCTGCCGCTCGAAGGCGCCGGCATGGCGTGCCGCCCACTGCGCGAAGGTACGTCCCGGCCGCCCGAGGAGGCGCTCCAGGTCAGGACCGACCCGCCGCAACGCGGCCGCCGGCGCACCCAGCATGTCGAGCGTGCTCTCGACGACGGGCTCGGGCATGACGCCCAGCATCCGCTCCCGGGCCTGCGCGCGACTCAGTTCCACGAACCGCACCGCCGTACCGAGCACCGCCTCGATCGCGGCCGTCTGCTGCCGGGGTGAGACGGGCGCGGGGCCGGTCAGTTCGTGGATCCGGCCGTCGTGACCGGGCTCGCGCAGGGCGACGGCCGCGACCTGCGCGATGTCGGCCGGATCGACGGTGGGCAGGGCCACGTCGCCGAAGGGCGCGGCCACTTCCCCGCGCGCGCGGATCATGTCGGCCCACTGGAGGGCGTTGGAGTGGAAGCCGCCCGAGCGCAGGATCGTCCAGTCCAGCCCCGACGCCCGTACGGCGTCCTCCAGGACGGGAGGGAGGTCACCGGTGCCGACCCCTTGGGACGACAGCAGCACCACACGCCGGACGCCCGCGCCCCGCGCTACGTCCAGGGTGGCGCGGAGGTCGCCGCCCGCCGCCATGAAGTCGCCGGAGGTCAGCAGGAACAGCGCCTCGGCTCCGTCGAACGCGGGCTTGAGGTGTGCGGGCTCGCCGAGGTCGCCCTGGTGGTGGCGGACTCCTGCGGGCACCCGCTGTGCGGAGATGCGGCGGGACACGGCCGTCACCTGCTCCCCCGCTTCGACGAGTGCGCGCACAAGTGGCCTTCCCACGTTGCCCGTTGCTCCGGTCACCACGATCATCATCGGTCTCCGTTCCGAGTTCGGCTCTCGTTCGGCGACGCTACTGTTGCGGGGGTAGTAGGTACCTAGAGGAAAGTATTGGCGGAGGGGGTCAGAAGTGACGGAGGACACAGTGGAGCGGGGTCCGCGCGGTGGTGACCCGGAGACCGCCTGCCCGATCGCCCCCGTCGTCGACATCGTCTTCAGCCGCTGGACCACCCCGATCCTGTGGTCGCTGCACGAGCACGGCAGGCAGCGCTTCGTCGAGCTGGAACGCCGTATCGCCACGATCACACCGAAGGTGCTGACGCAGCGGCTGCGGCAGTTGGAGCGGGACGGGCTGGTGGTGCGCACGTACCACGCCGAGGTCCCGCCGCGGGTGGAGTACGAGATCAGCGAACTGGGCCGCAGTCTCGCGCCGCTGTTCGCGGCGCTCTCCGAGTGGTCGGTGAACCTGGACCGGGTGGACGCGGCACGGATGGCCTACGACGCCCGGGAGGGCGGGCGCGGCCGGGGCCGTTGACGGGCGGCCGGGCAGGGGCGGGGGCCGGGGCCGGGGCAGGGGGGCTCGGCGGGGTCAGGTCGTCCTGTCCTGTTCGCGGAGTTCGTCGATGTAGCCCTGGGCGAGACCGGTCGTGCGGGTGAACCAGTCCGTGAGTACGGCGATCTCGTCGGCGGAGTACGAGGCGAACACCTCGTTCAGGCGGGCGTAGTACGGGCCGTACAGCTCCTCGGCGCGGGCGATCGCGGCCGGGACGGCGGCCACGCGGACACGGCGGCGGTCGGCCGGGTCCGGGCGGCGGGTGATGAAGCCGGCGCGTTCCAGGCGGTTGAGGATGCCGGTCATGGCACCGGTCGTGACGTGCGCGTGCTCGGCGAGCTCGCCCGCCGTCAGCAGGTTCTCGCCGGCTTTCAGGACGCAGGCGAAACAGAGCAGGTCGGTGATGTTCAGGCCCAGCCGCTGGGCCATCTCCTGCTGGCCGAGCAGGTGGGCCGCGATGAGGGAGTCCATCGCCTCCAGCGCCTGGGCCGGGGTGGCGGTGGGGCGCGGCTTGGCTTGCATCTTCCTTATTACCTTAGCTTGTGAGAGATTTAGCGCCTAAACTTCTTACGAAGTGAGGGATTCTCGGGAGGGGAGCATCGTGAGCCAGTATGACGAGGGGCACACGGTCGCGGGGTGGACCGGAACCGCGATCGCGACGATCGGAGCGAGCGTGCTGGGGGCGGGGGTCTGCCTGGTCTCGGCCGGCCTCATATGGGGCGGGCTCGGGATTGTCGCGGTGAGCGTGCTCGTCACCTGGGCCCTGCACCTGTCCGGATGGGGCAAGCCTCCGGGTGTGCGGCCGCGCGGTGAGTGGGGGATGGGCACGCGCGACCTGACCGCAGGGGCCGGACATCCGGACTGCTGGGGGTGCCGGCTCGCGGGGCGGGGGCGGCGTGGCCCCGCGACGGTGCCGGCCGAGGTGGTCGCCGGGGCGGCCCCGTCGGCCGGGCACGGCCAGCCGGAGCGTGTTACTGCCGAGGCCCGTCGCTGAGGGTGCCGACGCTCGCGGAAGCCGCGGTGTCAGTGCCTGCCTCTAGGGTCGAAGAGCGATGGCACAGGTGTGGAGATGCTCGGGACTGCGATGGTCGGCGGCCGGCCCCGTGCTGGCCTGGGCGGGGGGCCGGAGCTCGGCGCTGACCTGGGGTAAGCGGGTGGCCTTCGGGGTCGCGGATGGGGGCGTGCGGACATGTGTGGGAGCGCGGGGGCATGCGTGTCCGGTACGAGCGGTCGTGCCGGGGCGCAGCACGGGCGCGCGGTGCGAGGAGTGCGCGCGGCTGGACCGGGCCCACTCGGTGGCCGCGGACACGATCGCCGACGACCCGCGCCCGTACCACGTGTATCTGGCGTGGTTCGGCCCCGGCATGACCAAGGTCGGCATCACCGCCCTTGAGCGTGGCTCGGCCCGGCTGCTGGAGCAGGGGGCGGTCTGCTTCACCTGGCTGGGCGCCGGCCCGCTGATGGCCGCGCGGCGCACGGAGGAACTGCTGCGGGCGGCCCTGCGCGTGCCGGACCGGATTCCGTACGCCGACAAGCGCGCGGTGCGGGCGGCGCTGCCGCGCTCGGCGGCCGAGCGGGCGGCGGAGATCGAGGAACTGCACGGCCGGGCGGTGGCCCTGCCCGGCTGGCCGGACTCCCTCACGCCCGAGCCCTGCCGACCGGTCGACCACAGCGAGGCGTTCGGCCTCGCGGACCTGCCGACCGCCTTGGGGGAGGTCACCGAACTGGTCGCGGGCGGCGTGGTGAGCGGACGGTTGGCGGCGGCCGCCGGTCCGGACCTGCATGTGGAGACCGGCGGCGGGGTGGTCGTGGTCGACACGCGGTTGATGACGGGGTGGGAGCTGGTGCCGCCGGGTGCGGGAGACGAACTGACGGTCCCCGTACGGGAGTACAGGCAGGCGGACGTAGGGGTGCAGGACGGGTTGTTCTGACGCGGGTCCGTCGACACCTCGGCTGCGGCTGCGGTCTTGATCGTCGTGGACGCGGCCCGCGGCCCGCGGCCGGACCCAGGGCGCCGCTCCATACGGCGGGTTGTGCGTGCCCGCCCGGACCGGCAACCGGCCATCAGCACAGGGACGGTTTCCAGGAGCACCCGACCCGTGCCGGGCCGCCATCCGCCACCTCGACGGTCCAGCAACCACCGATCACCCGCCCAACTCGGCCAACACTGGCCGAAACGCGATAACTGGCACCCCTCGTACTCACCCGAGTAACGTCATCGTTCGCTTGTGCGATCAACGGTGAGCTGTGCGACGGGGGATGACGTGAGCACCGATGCCTCGCGGCTGCGGACGCGACTGACCGATTTGGCGGCGACCGGACAGGGCCGTCTGCCCGAGATCGTCGGGGAGTTCAGACGCAGCGAGGTCCTGGTACCGGTAGTGGACGACTCGCTGCTGTCGGTCGAGTCGGGCGGTGTCCGTTGGCTGTTCGCGTTCACGGACGACACGGCGCTGTCGCGCTTCGCCGAGGCGCGGGGCGAGCCGATCGACGAGCGTGTCCCGGTGCACGGCGCATGGCTGCTGGACCGCGTGATCCCCCGAGTGGACGGGCCGGTCGGGATCGCCGTCGATGCCGGCAGTGCCGTGGGGATGGTGCTGCCGCCCGCGGCGGGGATCGTGCCGGACGCGGTGGCGGTGCCCGCAGACGCGCAGGGCACGGGCGGACAGGGGGCGGACGCGTGAGCGGCGGTGGCTACCAGGTCGATCCCGAGGCGCTGGCCCGGATCACCAGGGGCATCAACCAGGCGATGGACGAGCTGAAGGAGCTGGGCTTCGACATCGAGGCGAACCTGGGGCGGGGCTTCGACGAACTGGAGCTGGCCGGCCTGGAGGTGGGGGACGGGAGCCTGCGCCAGGTCTTCGCGGACTTCTGCGAGCGGTGGGGCTGGGGGGTCCGTTCGTTGATGCAGGACGCCAACGAGTTCGCGGGCCGACTGAACCTTTCCGCGGGGCTGTACCACGACCAGGAGCAGTACGTCTCCGACACCTTGAAGACGGTGTGGACCGCGGCGGCGGGCAACCCCTATCTGTCCCAGGAGGAGGTCGAGGGGCGTTCCTGGTCGGACACGCTGAAGGACAACCCCGTCTCCCATGTCATGAACCCCGACTGGAGCGCGGAGTCGGTCCGGGAGGGTGACGCGGCGGCTCGCGAAGCGTGGGACCAGGCCGCGCAGGACGTGGAGACCTCGACGGTGACCCCGGACGCGCCCTTCGATCCCAGGACGGACTGGCAGTGGGGCGGCCCACCGCAGACCACGGAGTCCGAGGAGGCCGAGCGCTGATGGGCCTGGGGGACTTGTTCAACGACGTCGGTGACGGCCTGGACAGTGCCGTGGACGGCGTGACGGAGGGCGTCGGCGAGGCCGTCAACTGGGGCACGGACAAGGCCGCGGACGGCCTGTCGGCGGTCGGCGCGGACCGGGCGGCCGAGGGTGTGCGGGACTTCGGGGAGGGGGTGAGCAACCGGCTGGGCGGCGATGTCGCCGAGCGTGCGCTGGGGGAGAGCGAGGACCCCAAGGAACTGGTCCACGGCAGCCCGCAGGCCCTGGAGACCCGGGCCCGGCATCTGCGCGACTTCAGCCGTGCCTTCGAGAACGTCGGCCAGGGGATGCGCTCGCTGGACGGCGAGGGCTGGCAGGGCCAGGCCGCGGACGCCTTCCGCGAGAAGTTCGACATGCACCCCAAGCAGTGGCTGACGGCCGCCGACGCATGCGAGGCCGCGGCCGGGGCGCTGGAGGCGTACGCAGACACGGTGCGCTGGGCGCAGAAACAGGCGCAGCTGGCGATCGACGCCCACCGCAGCGCGCAGCAGATCACCCGGCAGGCGGTGGACGCGCACAACGCGCAGGTGAAGGCGTACAACCAGGCCGCCGACCAGTACAACGCGGCCCTGGCCGCGGGGCAGAACCCGGGCCGCAAACCGACCGAACCGGGCACCTTCACCGACCCGGGGGCGGCCGGCCGACGGGAGGCCGAGGAAATCCTGGCCGAGGCGCGCCGCCAGCGCACGGACGCCGCCCGGGACGCACAACGCAGGGTTGCCGCCGCTCTGGAAAAAGCCCCGCCGAAACCGGAGTTCACCGACCGGTTGAAGGCCGACGCCGTGGACGCCGTCGTGGGCGCGCAGCTGAACCAGGCCCACGTGGTGGGCGGGCTCCTCAAGGGCGCCGCGGACATGGTGAAGCTGGTCCGCACCGTCAACCCGATGGATCCGTACAACATCACCCACCCCGGCGACTGGTGGAAGAACTCCAACATGCTGCTGGCCGGCCTGGTGGGCACGGCCGCCCACCCCGAGCGCCTGCCGAAGGCCATCATCGGCAGCGGCTGGAGCAGCGACCCGGGGGACGCCGCGGGGTACCTGGCCTCGAATCTGATCGGCGGCAAGGGGGCGGGGGGCGCGGCTCGGGGGGCGGCGCGCGGGGCTGCCAAGGGCGCGGCGACCAACGCCGCGCGCACAGCCGTGAACGGCGGGATGCGGAACTTCGCCCGCAAGCTGTGGTGCAGGCTGTTCGGCGGCGACCCGATCGACCTGGCCACCGGCCGGATGTCGCTGCCGCAGACCGACGTGTCCCTGCCCGCCAAGCTGCCGCTGGTCTTCTCGCGGCAGTTCGAGTCGTCGTACGAAGCCGGCCGCTGGTTCGGCCCGAAGTGGACGTCCACGGCGGACCAGCGCCTGGAGATCGACGCCGAGGGCGTGATCTTCCTCCGCGAAGACGGTTCCCTGCTGGCCTACCCGCACCCCGCGCCCGGGGCCCCGGTGCTGCCCCTGGACGGTGACCGCCATCCGCTCACCATCGACGCCCATGGTGACTACGCCGTCACCGACCCCGAAACCGGCCGCGCCTGGTACTTCGCGGCGCCGGGCGGCGACGGCGACGGCATCGCCCTGCTGGAGCAGATCACCGACCGCTCGGGGCAGTGGCTCACCTTCCAGTACGACCACGAGGGCACCCCCGCAGCGATCGTGCACTCGGCCGGCTACCACCTCAAGATCGAGACGGCCGGGAACCGGATCACCGCCCTGCACCTGACCGACGCCGCCCCGGGCGGCGGCGACCAGGAACTGGTCCGCTTCGGTTACGACGACCACGGCCACCTGTCGGCGGTGACGAACTCCTCCGGCACACCGACCCGGTTCACCAACGACGAGCTGGGCCTCATCACCGCGTGGACCGACACCAACAACTCGTCGTACAGCTACGTCTACGACGACCAGGGCCGCTGCACCTCCCAGTCGGGCGAAGCGGGCCACCTGCGCAACACGTTCGTCTACGGCGACATCGATCCCGACACCGGCCACCGGACCATCACCGCGACCAACTCCCTGGGCCACAGCACGCGCTACCAGGTCGACGGCGACCTCCACGTGGTCGCCGAGACCGGCCCGGACGGGGCGACGACCCGCAGGACGTACGACCGCTACGACCGCCCGCTGACGATCACCGACCCGCTCGGCCGCACCACGAGCTACGCCTACGACAAGGCGGGCCGCCCGATCATGGTCGTCCGCCCCGACGGCCGCTACACCAGCATCGGCTACGACGACCAGGGCCTCCCCGCCTCCATATCCGGTGCCGACGGCACGCACATCAGCCAGCAGTTCGACGAGTTCGGCAACCGCACGGCGGTGACCGACTCCTCCGGAACCACGACGCGCTTCACGTACGACGAGCTCGGCCACCTGGCATCGATCACGGACGCGACGGGCGCGACCACGACGGTCCGCTGCAACCCCGCGGGCCTCCCGCTGGAGATCACGGACCCTCTGGGCGCCGTGACCCGCTACGAACGCGACGCATTCGGCCGCCCGACGACGATCACGGATCCGCTCGGCGCGGTCACCCGCCTGGAGTGGACGGTCGAGGGCAAGCCGGCCCGCCGCACCGCCCCGGACGGCAGCACGGAGTCCTGGACGTACGACGGCGAAGGCAACTGCACCAGCCACACCGACGCCATGGGCGCGGTCTCCCGCTACGAGTACACGCACTTCGACCTGCTGGCGGCCCGCACGGGCCCGGACGGTGTGCGCTACACGTTCGACCACGACACCGAACTGCGCCTCACCCAGGTCACGAACCCCCAGGGCCTGACCTGGAGTTACGCATACGACGCGGCGGGCCGCCTCGTCGCGGAGACGGACTTCGACAGCCGCACGGTGACGTACGACCACGACGCAGCCGGCCAGCTGACCGCCACCACCACACCCCTTGGCCAGGCGATCCACTTCGAGCGGGACGTGCTGGGCCGTGTGGTGCGCAAGGACGCCGCCGGAGCCGTCACCACCTACACGTACGACGTGACGGGCGGCCTGGCCCGGGCAACCAACCAGGACGCCGTCCTGACGTTGCAGCGGGACGAGGCAGGCCGCCTGATCTCCGAGACGGTCAACGGCCGCACCCTCACCTACACCTACGACGCCCTGGGCCGCCGTACCGGCCGCACCACGCCGACCGGCGCGACCAGCACATGGACCCACGACGCGGCGGGCAACCGCACCGCACTGACCACGGCCGGCCGCACCCTCACCTTCACCCACGACGCGGCGGGCCGCGAACTGACCCGCCACATCGACGACACCCTGACCCTCACCAACGCCTTCGACCCCATGGGGCGCCTGACGAAGCAGGAACTCACCGGACCGGCTCACCAACGTCTCCAGCGCCGCGCTTACACCTACCGCGCTGACGGCAACCTGACCGGCATCGACGACCACCTCAACGGCAGCCGCCGTTTCGACCTGGACGCCGCCGGTCGCGTCACCGCCGTCCACGCCGCCGACTGGACCGAGTCCTACGCCTACGACACCGCGGGCAACCAGACCCACGCCACCTGGCCGACCTCCATGCCCGGCCAGGAAGCGACCGGCGACCGCACCTACACCGGCACCCGCATCATCCGTGCGGGCCACGTCCGCTACGAACACGACGAGGCCGGCCGCATCATCCTGCGCCGGAAGACCCGCCTGTCCCGCAAGCCGGACACCTGGCGCTACACCTGGGACGCCGAAGACCGCCTCACGTCCGTGGTCACTCCCGACGGCACGACCTGGCGCTACCGGTACGACCCCCTGGGCCGCCGCATCGCCAAGCAACGCCTGGCCACCGACGGCGAGACCCTCCTGGAGCAGATCGACTTCACCTGGGACGGCACGACCCTGTGTGAACAAACCACGGACACCCCTGCTACCAACGGTCCGGCCGTCACCCTCACCTGGAACCACAACGGCCTACACCCCCTGACCCAGACCGAACGCAAGACGACGCCGCCCCCCGCCTCCGACGCCTCACAGGAGGAGATCGACTCCCGCTTCTACGCCATCGTCACCGACCTGATCGGCACCCCCACCGAACTGGTCGACGAACACGGCGACATCGCCTGGCACACCCGCACCACCCTCTGGGGCACCACAGCCTGGAACCGCGCCGCCAGGGCCTACACGCCTCTACGCTTCCCCGGTCAGTACTACGACCCTGAAACGGGCCTTCACTACAACTACTTCCGTCACTACGACCCTCAGACGGCCCGTTATCTCACTCTCGATCCCCTTGGCCTCATCCCCGCACCCAATCCCTCTACATACGTAGATAACCCGCTCTCCCTGATCGATCCACTGGGCCTTTCTCCTTACCCGCGACTGAGGGTCATTGGAAACCATCCTGACTATCAGAGAGTGGCCGAGCTCGAAGGGGGGCAGTGGTTCGAGGTTCCTCTAGACTACTGGAATACGCTTACACCGGAGCAGCAATGGGCCGAGAATGTAAAGTTCCTGGACAGGGGAATAGCGGAGGGCGCCACCTTCCGGTTGGCCACGCCGATAGAAAAATCCAAGGTGGATTCTATTTATCATGATGAGCTTAATCATCTGTTGAGGAACGGGTATACATTCAATGCGGCCGGCGATTCCCTGATCCCTGGAAGGTGAATTTATGCACGAGCAGGATCTGGTAAGCGAACTGGGTGCGTGGTTGATGGAGCGTGGGTTTTCTGTTGCAGAAGACCGGCAGGAAGGTGGATTCGAAAATATCCTTCTCCGTTATTTCGGTGACGGATGTGAAGTGCACTTGGTTCGCGAGAGGGGGAAATGGGGTGTTTTGCTGACTCCTCCTCTTGGCGATCCTAAGCTGCCCCCGCGAATTTGGCGCTACTATATGGACAATATTCCATTGGCGGCGGCGATTTCTGAACAGGAAGAGCCTTTCGAATCAGAGGTTGCCTTTGTTCGAAATAGGCTCCATGAAATTGCCGCTGTGGCGCAGCGTGAGGATATTGGAGATCGTCTTGTTGCTATCAACTGGGCGATTGTCAAAGATAGGCTGGGGCTGGACCCTGGTATGCCGCCTCCCGGGCAGCCGGGATCCCGAGATTCACATTGATTCAGGAGTGCCTCTGGTTCAGGCAGGCCTCTCGCACGCTCCGTAGAGTCGTAGGTTCGGTTGCCGGAGGGCTCGTCGCATACCGGTGCCGAAAAGGCCGTAGGCGACACCCCTGGGTTAATTGGATGATCAGAAAGGGGCTCTCAGCAATCGGTGAAGGGTGAAATGAGAGCCAATCGAGGAATGGTCGAACTGCTCACAGAGTTCCCGCCTTGGGGGCTGAGCGATGACGACGTTCCGTCCATGCTCATGGAAGTTGTGAGTCAGGGATGGTCGTACACACCAAATGGAGCTCGTGTGCTCACAGCATTGATCCCGGAAGTCGCCTCTTCTTACTTCGATGTCCTGCAGGAAGAAACGTCAATTAATGGCCGAGGGATGATCGACTACGAGTTGCCCTCGACTGAGCCGGAACGAACGGTGCTTCTCCTGAGAAGGTGTCTTTCTTATTCCTTCGGCGCTCTCTCCGAGGCAAGCAAGGCTTTCGGAGACCAGGAGGTAAGGGCATATGTTTCTCTCGCCACTGGGGGAATCTGCGACGACGTGATGACCGCAAGTGTCACTTTCTGTACCAGTAATCCGAACGCCGTACCCTATATTCGCGACCTTGAGCAGGTACAAGATGAGGCGATCGTCGAACTCTCGCTGGAGGATCGAAATATTTGGGGTTGACCTGTGAGGTTCATGTTTCCGGTGGATCGCCCGTCCTGGTAGAAGGGTCAATGCTGAAGAAGAGGTCACGCAAAGAGTTGATTCACATGGTTCAACGGCTAATTGACGCAGATCTCCCCGCGGATGAGGAAGATCGTATTGTCGAGGAGCTGAAGCTGAGCCTATTGCACCCACGCCTTACGGATCTGATCTACTACAACACCCCAAAGCTTACGGCTGAAGAGGTGGTGGACAGGTCTCTGGCTTATCGGGCCATTGAGCTGTGAACTGTCCCGTCGGCAATCGGCGTACGTGCATGGATGACAAGATTTTTGGGTGGAAAGAAGCTTGTTGTTCAACGGAAGGTACGCGGGCCCTCTCTGGTGATATGTGGAAGAGCGTCGCTATGTCTACTCGAAGCGTGCAGGCGAAGCGCGCGCTCAGCAGGTTTGGAGAGCTGGCATGGTTTTCTTTGGCTGTGGAGGTCAATCCTTGTTACGGATACCTGCAGGTGCCTCGCTTGGGATGGCGTTACGAGTCACCCCAAGAAAATGTTGGGTCGCTCATGGAAGAGGTTGTAAAGGAGGTGCATACCCAAGTTGACTGGACGCTCGACAGAACTAGGAGGAACTGGGTTCTTTTGCCATCCCGGATTCTGCGTGAAGCTCACGGGCTTGAAGATCCCGAATTCTCGAATGTCGTCCACTCGATCAATACGCGTGATCGGGAATTCTGCCTCAGGGCGCTAGCGGACCTTGAGTTGATCATCCGACATCTTCAGGAATTTCCGATCGCGGAGGGCTGAGCCCTCCCTCTTTGTGGGCAGTCCGTGCGAGGCGTTCCTGCGCGCCTCGGCGTCTCCCTACCGCGTCTGGGTTCACTGTTTGCGAGACGCAGGGAGCGGGGTCAATAGGTAGGGTGAAATTACTGGTGCCTGGGCGTGGTGCGCCTCTAAACCGTCGTCAGAGCAGATTAGGCCGTTCGGCAGGAAGGTGCATGTGCATGGGTGAGAATACCGTCGGACAGTTGCAGATCTATGCGGTGGAGGAGATTGGTGCGGTGAGCGCAATCTGCATCGTCAGGTGTTTGGGTGGCGTGATCTATCCAGGCCAGAATTTGGTTACCGAGCCTATCGCTGGATCCCCTGCCGGGGAGGTTCAGGTCTCGCTTGACTGGATTGAATGCTATGGACGGCGGGTGGACTTCGTTGATCCTCCGCATAGTGCCAGGGTCCAGTTTTCAGGGCGGGGACTTTCTATGCTGGCTAAGGGTGTCACTATTAGCGAGTTGGATGGGAATAAGATGGATGTCCTGCCAGGAATCAATGACATTTCTTGATTCCTCTAAACTTCGAGCCGTTCGCGCGGAGTCAGCTCTGCATCGTGCTTGGGCGATAACGGACCGCTGACAGACTCACCCGGGCCCATCGGGGCCGGTGCGCTGTGGTGCATATGGAACCTGCAATTTTCCGTCGTACCAGCCACGATGCCAGGTACTGGCTAAGAGCTGTCCCGTAACTGGACGGCGTCCCCTTGCCGATACCGGATCGGACCGTGTCAGTGGTTAGTGACAGGATCGAGGGGTGCTGATCAAGGGATACGACGTCGGCCCGTTGGTGCCGGGCGAGTCACTGCTGGTCCACCCGGGCTTCTGGTCGAACTACCTCCTGGCGATGTGCAGCGACGGGGGGTGTCCCGAGCGCCCGATTCCAGAGTGGTTCGGCGAGGACGGCGCCGATGTCGATGCCCTGTCCGAGGTCCTCTTCGATGCTGAGCGCTGGCCAGCGTTCAGGATGCCGGCAGGAGACGGCCCCGGAGCCGTGGTGATCTACCGCAACCTGGATGGCGATTACGGCACCGACTACTTCCTCACCCATCCGGGCAGAAGCTACGCCGAGCAGATCGCCAGCTGGGACGGGGATTTCTCGGGCACTGGGCTGACATGGCACGAACTGATCTGGATCGCTGACAGCACGTCGCTTGCGGACGAAGGCGTCCAGGACACGGCCGCCCGCTTCCTGCTGCTGCTTCCCCTCCTCACCGACCCGGACGTGCCGGAAACAGCACCAGCAAGGCTTATCGCCGCCCTGACCGCAGTCGGCGCGCCGCAAGACACTGCCTCCATGGCGGCGGACCACCTCCTGGCCCACCTCACGAGGAGATCCCGACACGACCCCACGTGGGCATCTCCGCTGAGCCGCAGCTGAGAAGTGGGCCGAGCCGCCAGCCAGGCCATGAAACGATCTTGGCATGGCTGGTGTGATCACGGCGTGGGAATCTTCCTGGATAGCCCCGTTCTCCGGGCTGAGCCCTCGCGCCTTCGGGAAGCTGGTAGCGGTTCTGCGGCGCCAGGGTGCGAACGCCGTCCACAAGGGCCGGCCGTGGAGCCTTCCGCTGAAGGATCGGGCCCTGCTGGTCGCGGCCTAGGTCGTGTCCGATGGGTCGTGGAATCGCGTGGGCTCAAGAAGTAGTGCGGCGATGATGTGCGGGTGTTCTACGAAGATCTCAGCGAGTACGACTACCAGGACGAGGATGCGTTCACGGACAGGGAGTCGGGCTTCTACGCGCTCTGGTACCGCCCGGCGTACACCCGCCTGAACATCGGGTGGCTAGAAGCCGGCAAGCCGTACTCGACAGGGGCGGTCCCCGCCGTGTTCGTGGAGAAGCTGAAAGCTGTGCAGGAGGTCCAGTGGATGAACGTCTGCCTCGGGGTGCACGAGTGCGACCTGTGTCCTGAGGGTGAGGCTCCGGAAGGGAACGGGGAGGTGCGGATCCCGGGTGGGCCTGGCATCGCTTATGCCGCTCCGTTCCTGATCACGCATTACGTCACCGTCCACGGCTACCAACCGCCGCAGGTCTTCATCGATGCCGTGCTCGCCGCCGATCTCGACGCGTGGGCATCCGCACGGTGGCCCGACGTCCCCTTTCCCTGGGTTCCGCATGACGCGGAACGCATGCTGGAGTAGGGGGGAGAGGCTCACGTTCGCAGCCAGAGCCGGATCGAGGCGACGGTGACTGTCCCGTGAAAGACATCACTCCCTGAGGGTATTTGAGCTATTACGTCAGGGGATTGGCGTCATCTAGTCTCCGAGCGTGAAAAATCAATAGGTGAAAATGTCTTTCGGTCCGCCTCCCGGAGCCCTCGGTCCCCCCCCATTCCATCCGCCTGGCCGCCACCGACGGGCGTCGAGCAGGCGTTCCTCGACGCAAAACCGTCAGGACTGGTCGTCCTACTTCCGCACGCTCGCGCGGAGTCGAATCTACTTCGAGATAGACCGGGCCAAGGTGGATTCCAGGCGCCGTGACATCTGTCCCGTGTTCGAGTTCGACCCGCGGGTGGCCGGTGGGAGGGTCTGGGCGGTCTACACCGAGGGCATGCTTCCGGTGCCAGAGCCGCACCGCGTGTTCGATTCTCCGTCGGCTTCATCCTCGGCCGCTGTCTGCAGTTCGACGACGAACAGTTCGGCAGCTGGTACGAGGACATGGTCACCGACCACCGGGTCCTGATGTCCGATCCCGGCAGCCCTTGGCTCAACATTCCCTTCCGGTAAGCCCTGCCGTGCGCAGCCCAGGACCCGTAGGGCTGCGCATCAGGAGGAGGGGGGCGGTGACGGTAAAGGATTGGATCCCTGCGGGATCCCTTTCGGTAAGGAGCCTGGACGCTATGGGGCGGGGGTGCCGATCCTCGGTGACATGAGCGATCACCGCATGTCACCTGTCGTCCCTGTCCCCGCCCACGAACCGCCCTACTATGCCGTCGTGTTCACCTCCCTGCGCACCGAGGGAGACGACGGATACGGCGCGACCGCCCAGCGCATGGGCGAACTGGTCAAGGAGATCCCGGGGTTCCTCGGCGAGGACTCGGCCCGCTCCCCGGGCGGCCTCTCGATCACCGTCGCCTACTTCCGGGACCTCGCCGGGATCGAGCAGTGGCGCGACCATGCGGAGCATCGGGCAGCCAAGGCGCAGGGGCGTGCGCACTGGTACGAGTGCTACTCGCTGCACATCGCCAAGGTCGAGCACAGCAATGGGTTCGAGCGGGGGAGCACCCCGACCTCCGGGCCCTGCGAAGTGGTCTCGCCGGATGGCGTTCAGCGGTGAGGTGAGACCACGCGGAGGAAGGCCGTCCAGGCTCCCGGCGTGAGTCGGAGTATCGGTCCGTCCGCGTCCTTGGAGTCCCGGACGGCGACGGTGTCCGGGACGTTGCGGGCGACCTCGACGCACTCCTGGCCGGCGTTGCCGCCGCTGTAGCTGGACCTGACGAACTCGTATGCAGGCACGCTCACATCTCCTTCAGGATCCCGTCGATCAGTCTGATCGAGTTGTGTTGCGTGAGGCTCAGCCGCGTGAGGCGCTCGATGCCTCGATGCATAGCGTGCCGTGCGAACCCCCACCCGTTTCTCAGGCAAATCACAGGTTGCAGAAAGCGTGTTCTCAGAGGGCGCCGACAGCGTGGGGACCATGACCACGACCTCGCCCCAGGGGCGCACCGAACTGCTCAGGCCGGACGGGAGCCCCGTCCGGGTGCTTGTGGTGGACGACGAGCAGTCGATCACCGAGCTGCTGTCCATGGCCCTGCGCTACGAGGGATGGCAGATACGGAGTGCCGGGGACGGCACGGGAGCCGTCCGGACCGCGCGGGAGTTCCGGCCCGACGCCGTCGTACTGGACATGATGCTGCCGGACATGGACGGGCTGGCCGTCCTGGGGCGGCTGCGCCGTGAGGCGCCGGACGTTCCCGTCCTCTTCCTCACCGCCAAGGACGCCGTCGAGGACCGTATCGCCGGGCTCACGGCGGGTGGGGACGACTACGTCACCAAGCCGTTCAGCCTGGAGGAGGTCGTGGCCAGGCTGCGGGGGCTCATCCGGCGCTCCGGTGCCGCCGACCGGCGGTCGGACTCCGTGCTGGTGGTCGGGGATCTGACTCTCGACGAGGACAGCCACGAGGTGGCGCGGGCCGGGGAGAACATCCACCTCACCGCCACCGAGTTCGAGCTGCTGAGGTTCCTCATGCGGAACCCGCGGCGGGTGCTGAGCAAGGCCCAGATACTCGACCGTGTCTGGTCGTACGACTTCGGCGGGCAGGCCAACGTCGTCGAGCTGTACATCTCCTACCTGCGCCGGAAGATCGACGCCGGTCGGGAGCCGATGATCCACACCCGGCGCGGCGCCGGTTATCTGATCAAGCCCGCCGCGTCATGAGGGGGCGGCGGCGACCGCGCAGCCGACAGCGACAGTGGCGGGCGGGTCAGCCGCGCACCCTGCGGACGCGGCTCGTCGTCGCGTCCGTGGTGCTGATCGCCGTGGTGTGCGCGGTGATCGGGACGGTGACCGCACTCGCCCTGCGTCAGCACCTGAACGACCAGTTGAACGGGCAGGTCGAGGACGCCGGCAAGCGTCTGTCGGCGCCCTTCAAGCCGGGCGGCGGGGACGAGCCGCGGGCGACGGAGGACCGTATCGAGGGCTTCGTCACCAAGGGGCCCGTGCAGGAGAAGACCGTCGCCGCCGAGGTCGGCGCGGACGGCGAGGTGACCAGGGCCGTCATGGCGGAGCGGCAGTCCGACGAGGCCGGTGGTGGCTTCGAGGGCCGGGCCGCCGAGCTCGGCGACACGGTCAAGGACGTGCTGTCCGACGTGCCCACGGGCGGCGGCACCCACACCGTGACGCTGCCCGGCCTCGGTGAGTATCGCGTGACGTACGTCCACGGCTTCGAGGTCGACTACTACGTGGCCCTCCCGACCGAGACGGTCACCAGCACCCTCAACACCCTCGTCCTCGTGGAGCTGTGCGTCACCGCGGCCGCCGTCGTCGCCGCAGGCATCGCCGGCACCGTCATCGTCGGTGTCGCCACCCGCCCGCTCCGCCGAGTCGCCGCCACCGCCACCCGCGTCTCCGAACTCCCCCTCCACACCGGCGAGGTCAACCTCAGCGAACGCGTCCCCGAGTCCGAGACCGACCCGCACACCGAGGTCGGGCAGGTCGGCGCCGCGCTGAACCGCATGCTGGACCACGTCCACGCGGCCCTGCACTCCCGCCAGCAGAGCGAGACGCGGGTACGGCAGTTCGTCGCCGACGCCAGCCATGAGCTGCGCACCCCCCTCGCCTCCATCCGCGGGTACGCCGAGTTGACCAGACGCGGGAGAGAGGACGTCGGGCCCGACACCAGACACGCCCTCGGGCGTATCGAGTCCGAGGCCGGGCGTATGACCCTGCTCGTCGAGGATCTCCTCCTGCTGGCGCGGCTCGACGCCGGACGGCCGCTCCGGTTCGAGCAGACCGACCTCGTCCCGCTCGTCGTGGACACCGTCAGCGACGCCCGCGCGGCCGGCATGGACCACAACTGGCGCCTCGACCTGCCCGACGAACCGGCACTCGTGTCGGCGGACGCGGCACGGCTGCACCAGGTGCTCGTCAATCTCCTCGGCAACGCCCGCAATCACACCCCACCCGGCACGACGGTCACCGCTCGGGTTCACCGGCGCGGCCCGTGGCTGTGCGTCGACGTCGAGGACGACGGTCAGGGCATCCCGTCCGATCTGCTTCCGCACGTCTTCGAACGGTTCGCGCGCGGCGACTCCGCGCGCACCCGTGCCACCGGCTCCACCGGACTCGGACTCGCGATCGTGCAGGCCGTGGCCGCCGCGCACGGCGGTGCCGTGACCGTCGACAGCGTGCCCGGACGCACCGTGTTCACGGTGCACCTGCCTGCCCTGCCCACGCCACCGGATCCCGCACCGAGCCGGCAGCCGCACTCACAGGCACAGCACAGCGTCACCACACGGGCGGAACAGGGCGCCTGACGAAAGTCGGTCCCATGCGAACCGACTCACCTCCCGGCACCCTGCCGGCGCGGGAGCACCTCCCGGCCACAGACGCCGGTACGCCTGTCCTGGACGTAGTGATCCCCGTCCACAACGAGGAGAAGGACCTCCAGCGGTGTGTGCTGAGACTGCGTGACCATCTCAAGCGCACCTTCCCGTACGCGTTCCGCATCACGATCGCGGACAACGCGTCGACGGACACCACCCCCCAGGTGGCGTCACGGCTGGAGGCGGAGATCGAGGAGGTCACGTCCTTCCGGCTGGAGCAGAAGGGCCGCGGCCGGGCGCTGCGGACCGTCTGGGCCGCCTCGGACGCCCCGGTCCTCGCCTACATGGACGTGGATCTGTCCACCGACCTCAACGCCCTGCTGCCGCTGGTGGCGCCGCTGATCTCCGGCCACTCGGACCTCGCGATCGGCTCCCGGCTGGCCCGCACCTCGCGTGTCGTGCGCGGACCGAAGCGGGAGTTCATCAGCCGGGCGTACAACCTCATCCTGCGCGGCTCGCTCCAGGCCCGCTTCTCCGACGCGCAGTGCGGTTTCAAGGCCGTACGGCGAGACGTCGCCCAGGCGCTCCTGCCGCTCGTCGAGGACACCGGATGGTTCTTCGACACCGAGCTGCTGGTGCTCGCCGAGCGGGCCGGACTCCGTATCCACGAAGTCCCGGTCGACTGGGTCGACGACCCCCATTCGACCGTGCACATCGTGAGGACGGCGACCGACGACCTCAAGGGCGTGTGGCGGGTCGGCAAGGCCCTGGCCAGTGGCTCGCTGCCGCTCGACCGGCTCACCCGCCCCTTCGGCGACGACCCGCGCGACCGCGAGATCAAGGACGTGCCCGGCGGCCTGGCCCGCCAGCTCCTCGGGTTCTGCGTCGTCGGCGCCCTGTCCACCCTGTTCTACCTGCTGCTGTACAGCGGCTTCCGGGTCTTCACCGGCTCCCAGGTCGCCAACGCACTCGCGCTGCTCGTCTCCGCGGTCGCCAACACGACGGCCAACCGGCGCCTCACCTTCGGGGTGCGCGGCCATGGCGGGGCCGTACGGCACCAGGCGCAGGGCCTGGTCGTCTTCGGCATCGGCCTCGCCCTGACCAGCGGCTCGCTCGCCGCCCTCGACGCGGCCGGCAGCGATCCCGCGCACTCCACCGAACTGGCGGTCCTGATCACCGCCAACCTCGCGGCGACCGTACTGCGCTTCCTGCTCCTCAGGGCGTGGGTGTTCCCGGACCATCGCGAGGCCCCTTCGGCGGAGGTCGCGCCCCACACCTACGCCGGGCAACCGGCTTCGCCCTACGGCCCGTTGCAGCGGCGCTCGTCCCCGCACAGGCACCACACCGACCCGAGGGACTCCCGATGACCGTCCACGACGACCAGCAGACCCCTCTCGGGACAGAAGAGCCCGAAAAGGCCCACGAGACCCGCGAGGCCCACGAGACCCACAAGGCCCTCGGCAGAGGCGGGAGTCCCGGCAGCTGGGGACGGCGGCTGTGGCGCGGTCGCCCCGAGGATCCCCGCTGGGCACGCCCGGCCTTCCTCGGCCTGCTCCTCGCCACGTTCCTGCTGTACCTCTGCAACCTGAGCGCCTCCGGTTACGCCAACTCCTTCTACTCGGCGGCCGTCCAGGCAGGCAGCCAGTCCTGGAAGGCGTTCTTCTTCGGCTCGCTGGACGCGGCGAACGCCATCACCGTCGACAAGCCCCCGGCCGCGCTGTGGCCGATGGCCCTGTCGGTCCGGCTCTTCGGCCTCAGCTCGTGGGCGATCCTGGTCCCCGAGGTCCTCATGGGCGTCGGCACGGTGGCCGTGGTGTACGCGGCCGTACGCCGCCGGTTCAGCCCCGCAGCCGGTCTGATCGCGGGTGCGGTGCTCGCGCTCACCCCCGTCGCGGCGCTGATGTTCCGGTTCAACAACCCGGACGCGATGCTGGCCCTGCTGATGGCCGTGGCCTGCTACTTCGTGATCCGGGGCCTGGAGGACGGCCGTACGAAGTGGCTGCTGTGGGCCGGCGTCGCGATCGGCTTCGCGTTCCTCGCCAAGACCCTGCAGGCCTTCCTGATCCTGCCGCCGCTGGCCATCGTCCACGCGGTCTGCGCGCCGGTGCCGGTGAAGAAGCGGATCGGTCAGCTCGCCGCGGGTCTGGCAGCCATCGTCGTCTCCGGCGGCTGGTGGGTCGCGATCGTCGAGCTGTGGCCGGCCTCCTCCCGCCCGTACGTCGGCGGTTCGCAGAACAACTCCTTCCTGGAGCTGACCTTCGGCTACAACGGACTCGGCCGGCTCAACGGCGAGGAGACCGGCAGCGTCGGCGGCGGGGGCCGTGGTGGCGGCGGCAACTGGGGCGAGACCGGCTGGGACCGCCTGTTCGGCTCCGGCATCGGCGGCCAGGTCTCCTGGCTGATCCCAGCCGCGCTGATCCTGCTGGCCGCGGGCCTGGTGGCCACCCGCAAGGCCCGTCGTACGTCCGTGACCCGGGCCTCGTTCCTGGTCTGGGGCGGCGCGCTGCTCACGACCATGCTGGTCTTCAGCTACATGCAGGGCATCTTCCACGAGTACTACACCGTGGCCCTCGCTCCCTACATCGCCCCGCTGGTCGGCATGGGCGCGGCGCTGCTCCGGGAGAGGCGTGACCGGGCATGGGCGTCGCTGACCCTGGCGGCCGCGATGACGGCCACCGCGGCCTGGGGGTACGTCCTGCTCAACCGCTCCTCCGACTACCTGCCCTGGCTGAAGTGGCTGGTGCTGGTCGGCGGTCTCCTCGCGGCCCTCGGCCTGATCTTCTCGGCCCGGCTGGGGCGCCGACTCGCCCTGGCTGTCGTCGGGTTGGGTCTGACGGCGGCACTGGCCGGCCCGACCGCCTACACCCTCACCACGGTGAACGAGGGGCACACCGGCTCGATCGTCACGGCCGGTCCCGCCGTCGCGGGCGGTCGGGGTGGCGGTCCCGGGGGTATGGGCGGAGGCCCTGGAGGCATGGGCGGAGGCCCCGGCGGCATGGGCGGTATGCCGGGCCAGAACCAGCAAGGCCAGAACCAGCAAGGCCAAGGACAGCAGGGCCAGAACCAGCAAGGCCAAGGACAGCAGGGCCAAGGACAGCAAGGCCAAGGGCAGCCGAACGGCAACGGCTTCCCCGGCGGCGGCATGCCCGCCGGCGGCCGGACCGGGGACGGCGGCGGCATAGGCGGCCTGCTCAACGGCGCCGGCGTCAGCGACGAGGCCAAGGAGCTGCTGGAGGAGAACGCGGGTGACCACACCTGGGTCGCCGCCGCCATCGGCGCCCAGAACGCCGCGAGCTACCAACTCTCCACCGGTGCACCGGTCATGGCGATCGGCGGCTTCAACGGCTCCGACCCGTCACCGACGTTGGCCGAGTTCCAGCAGTACGTGGCCGACGGGAAGATCCACTACTTCATCGCCTCCGGGACCGGCGGCGGCATGGGCGCCAGGGGCGACGGCTCCTCCGGGCAGATCACGGAGTGGGTGGAGGCCAACTTCACGCAGGTCATGGTGGGGTCGGCGACCTTCTACGACCTGACGCGGAAGACCAGCGGCTGACGCGGCCGCAGGGTCGGACACGGCGTTGGCCCGGGGCGCTCAACGGCTCCGGGCCACCGCCCTCAGCCCTCAGCCTTCAGCTTTCAGCTTTCAGCCCTCAGCCTTCACCGTACGGCGTAAATCGCGTTGTACAGCGTATGGGAGTCATTCTACGGTGTACAGCATGACGACGTCCCCCCAGGAGCAGGCCCAAGCGGCCGAAGCCCGACCCCAAGGCCATCCGCAGCGCTGGCTGATCCTCGGTGTCATCTGTCTGGCCCAGCTCACCGTGCTGCTCGACAACACGATCCTGAACGTGGCGATCCCCTCGCTCACCAGCGAACTGGGCGCCGCCACCTCCGACATCCAGTGGATGATCAACGCGTACTCGCTGGTGCAGTCCGGTCTGCTGCTGACCGCCGGCAGCGCCGCGGACCGCTACGGCCGCAAGAAGATGCTGGCCACGGGCCTCGTCCTGTTCGGCATCGGCTCCCTGGTGGCCGGACTGGCCCAGAGTTCCGGTCAGTTGATCGCGGCGCGGGCCGGCATGGGCATCGGCGGCGCGCTGTTGATGACGACCACGCTCGCCGTGGCGATGCAGATCTTCACGCCCGAGGAGCAGCCGAAGGCGATCGGCATCTGGGCGGCCGTGAACTCCCTCGGTTTCGCCGCCGGTCCGCTCATCGGCGGCTTCATGCTGGACCACTTCTGGTGGGGCGCGATCTTCCTGATCAACCTGCCGGTCGCCGCGATCGGACTGGTGGCGGTGGTGGCGCTGGTGCCCGAGTCCAAGAACCCGCAGGGCGACCGGCCCGACCTGCTCGGTGCCCTGCTGTCCACCATCGGCATGGCCTCCCTGGTGTTCGCGATCATCTCCGGACCGGAGCACGGCTGGACGTCCGGCCGGGTGCTGGCGACGGCCGCCGTCGCGGTCGTGGTGCTGGGCGCGTTCGCGTACTGGGAGAGCCGGATCCCGTATCCCATGCTCGACATGCACTTCTTCCGGAACCGGCGGTTCACCGGAGCCGTGGCAGGAGCGGTGCTGATCACCTTCGGGATGGGCGGTTCGCTCTTCCTGCTCACCCAGCACATGCAGTTCGTCCTCGGATACGGCCCCCTGGAGGCGGGGCTGCGCACGGCGCCCCTGGCGTTGATGATCGTGGCCCTGAACTTCACCGGCCTCGCGGCGAAGTGGTCGGCCAAGCTCGGCACCCCGGTCTCCATCGGGCTCGGCATGACGGCGATGGCCGCCGGCCTCGTCTCGATCGCGACGCTCACCGACCACGGGTACCCGGGCACGCTGCTGGGCCTGGTGCTCATCGGTGCGGGGGCCGCGGTCGCCAGCCCGGCGATGGCGCACGCCATCATGAGCTCCATCCCGCCGGAGAAGGCCGGTGTCGGCGCCGGTGTCAACGGCACCGTGGCGGAGTTCGGACAAGGACTCGGCGTCGCGGTGCTCGGGGCCGTGCTCAACTCCCGCTTCGCCGCGCTGATCCCGGTGGCCGCGGTGTCCCTGCCCAGCGCGCTGGCCGAGGCGGGGTCGGACGCGGAGCGGGCGCGGATCACCGACGCCTTCGCCTCCGGCCTGGAGACCAGTCAGCTGGTCGGGGCGATGGCCGTGCTGGCCGGAGGTGTGATCGCGGCGGCGTTGCTGCGACGGGCCGAGCGGGCAGAATCCGCCTGAGAAACCAGGCGGTCCGGCTCGTTGTGCGGCAGCCACGGCCACAGCTACGGCCACAGCTACGGCCCCGGCCACAGCTACGGCCGCGGTCGCGTCGTGGCCGGCCGCGCCCCCAGGGCGCGGCCGCACGTCGACCGCTCCCGCGCCGCACGACCGGCTGCCGCCTAGCATCTCTGGCAGTGAACGATCTCCAGGAAGGTGCGCCATGGTGAGGGCGACCGGGCAGACGGCGCGGACCAGTGTCTGGGTGGAGGGCAAGGCGCGTCGCGGCGGGCGCGGCGGCGGGCAGCCGTCCGGGCTCGACCGGGACCGGATCGTCGCGGCGACCGTCCGGCTGCTGGACGCCGAGGGGCTGGCCAAGTTCTCGATGCGGCGGCTGGCCGCCGAGCTGAACGTGACCGCGATGTCCGTCTACTGGTACGTCGACACCAAGGACGACCTCCTCGAACTCGCCCTCGACGCCGCCTTCGGCGAACTGACCCTGCCCGACCCGGAGGCCGACGAGGACTGGCGGGACCAGCTGCGGGCGCTGGCCCGGGGGTACCGGGCGCTGCTGGTCCGCCATCCGTGGGTGTCCCCGCTGATCGGCACCTACGTCAACATCGGGCCGAACAGCCTCGCCTTCTCCCGCCTGGTGCAGCACATCATCCGCAGGACCGGTCTGCCCGCGCACGGCCTGGTGGCCGCCATCTCGGCCGTCTTCCAGTTCGTGTACGGCTTCGGCACCATCGAGGGCCATTTCATCGCCCGCAGCGCGGCGTTCGGGATGACCCCGGACGACTACTTCCAGCACTCCATGAGCACGGTGACCCAGTCTCCGGAGGCCGCCGACATCGTCCAGGACGCCGCGGAACTCATGGAGGCCCGCGGCGGCGACACCGTCGAGGAGATGTGGGAGCGGGACTTCGACTTCGCCCTGGACCTGCTGGTGGCCGGTATCGAGGCGATGGTGGCGCGCAGCGCCTCGCCGCCCCAGTCGCCTCAGTCGCCCTGAACGAGCCGCGCGGGGAACCCGCCGGTCGCCACCGGCCCCCACTGCTGCGGCGTCACGCGGATGATCGACTTGCCCTGCTTGACCATCGCCTCCCGGTACTCGTCCCAGTCGGGATGCTCCCCGGCGATGTTCCGGTAGTACTCGACCAGCGGCTCCACGGACTCCGGCGAGTCGATCACCTCGGCGGAACCGTCGATCTGCACCCACGGCCCGTTCCAGTCGTCGCTCAGCACGACCACGCTGACCCGCTGGTCCCGCTTGGCGTTGCGCGTCTTGGCCCGCTCGGGGTACGTGGACATCACGATCCGCCCCGAGTCGTCGACCCCGCAGGTGAGCGGCGACGCCTGCGGGCCGCCGTCGGACCGCCGGGTCAGCAGGAGGGCGCGGTGCCGGGGCCGTACGAAGTCCAGCAGCTCTTCGAGCGAAACGCGGGTGTTCGTCGCGATGTTCGGTGCCATGGCCTCAGCCTAGGGTGAGGCCGGCCGGATCAGCGTGACCCTGCCGTGCTCACCCTTGCGGCAGCGACTCGCCCTGCACGGCCTGGATGTCCAGCTCGACCTTCAGCGTCGTACCGATGGCCGCGATGCCCGCCTCGACGACCTGGTTGTAGTTCATGGCGAAGTCGTCCCGGTGCAGTTCGGTCGTCGCCCGGAACGCCGCCCGCGTCCCGCCCCACGGGTCGGCCCCCGTCCCCAGGTAGGCCAGGTCCAGATCGACCGGCCGTACGACACCGTGCAGGCCCAACTCGCCGTGCACCGTCCAGCGGTCGGAGCCGGCCGCGGCCGTGACGCCCGTCGAGCGGTAGGTGATCTCGGGGTACTTCGCCACGTCCAGGAAGTCCGGCGACTTCAGATGCCGGTCCCGCATCCCGTTGCCCGTGTCGATCGAGTCGGCCCGGATCACCGCCTGCACGCGGGATTTGGTGACGTCGTCCGGAGCGACCTCGATGGCACCGGAGAACCGGGTGAACCGGCCGCGCACACTGGAGATCCCCAGGTGCCGGGCGACGGCGGCCACGCCGGAGTGCGCCGGGTCGACGGTCCACGGTCCGGGCGGCGGCAGTTCCGTGCCGCCCTGCCGGGCCAGGGTCACCGTGCCGACCTCGGCCCGGCCGCTCGCCGTGACGATCGCGCTCGCGGCGGCGGGCGCGTAGCCGACGGCGGTGACGATGACGGTGTACGGCCCCGGCCGCAGTGGCTGCGGGTCCCGTACGGCCCCCTCGGCGTCCGCCTCCGCGCGCAGCACCTGCGCGCCGGTCATGTCGGTCACCGTGACGACCGCGTGCGACACGGCCCATCCGTCGCGGGTGCGGATCCTCGCGGTCAGTCCCATCTCACGTCACTCCTTCGAGCTCAAGGAACCGGCCCGCGGCGGTGGCGCGCCTCCGCTCAGGCGCGCCGCCCGCCACGGGCCGGGGTCTGGCTACTCGCCGGGGTGGGCGAGTTCGATGTCGTGGTCGTCGACCCCGCGGCCGGTCACCGTGAGCGCCGTCGCCACCGGCGGGTAGCCGGTCGCGATGACCGTGTACTCGCCGCCGTCCAGGTCGGTGAAGGCGTACGCCCCGTCCGCGCCGGTGGTGGCGCTCCCGACGACGTTGCCCGCCGCGTCGACCAGCGTGACCCGGGCGTCGGCCAGCGGACCGTGCGGTGCCCGTACGACGCCCTGGACCTGGGCGCCGGCCTCCAGGTCGACCTCGACGCGGGTGACGCCGGTGCCGCCGATCTCGACGGGCAGGGCGCGCGGCCGGTATCCGGCGGCGTTCACCGCGACGGTCACGGCGCCCGGCACCAGCTCGGCGAAGGAGAACTCGCCCTGCTCACCGGTGGCGGCGGTGGCCAGCAGGTCCCCCCGGACATCGGTGACGATCACCATCGCGTCCTTGACCGGCAGCGCGCTCCCCGCGGCCCGGACCGCACCGGTCAGTCCGCTGGTGCCGCTGAGCAGGACGTCGTACGCGACCGGCTCGTCGTCGACGACGATCGTGGAGGCCTGGGGCTGGAAGCCGTCGGCGGAGGCGATCAGGACGTACGAGCCCGCGCCGGGCGCGTCGAGGGCGTACGCGCCGTCGGACTGCGCCACCGACCGGCCGAGCTGCCGCCCGGCGAGGGAGATCAGCGTGACCGCCGCCCGCGCCACGGGCGCGCTCTCGGCACCCCGGACGAAGCCCCGCACCGGGACGCCGGCGGGCTTGTGGGTGTCCTCGAAAGCGGCCTCGGTCGGCGAGGAGGTGTCGGCCCGGCTCGGGACGCGTTCCTGTGCGGCGACCGGCGCGGACGCCGCGGCCGTCGGCGGCTGCGACTCGGCCACCTGGGCCAGGGCCCCCTTCGTCCGCAACGGGACCTCCTTGATGAACAGGGCGAACACGAGGGCGAGGAAGGCGATCGGTGCGGCGTACAGGAAGACGTCCGCGACGCCATGGCCGTACGCGCTCTCGATGACGGTGCGTACCGGGGCGGGCAGCGCGTCGAGGTCGGGGATCTCGCCGTGGCCCGACGAGCCCCGCACGCCGAGTTCGGTCAGGCCCTCCTCGGCGTAGTGGGTGATGCGGTGGCTGAGGACCGCGCCCAGTGCCGAGACACCGATGGCACCGCCGAGGGAGCGGAAGAAGGTCACCACCGAGCTGGCGGCGCCCAGGTCGCGGGGGTCCACCTGGTTCTGGGTGGCCAGCACGAGGTTCTGCATCATCATGCCGACGCCGAGGCCCAGCAGGGCCATGTAGACGGCGACGTGCCAGTACTCGGTGTCGTGGCGGATCGTGCCCAGCAGCCCGAGGCCCGCCGTCACCAGCACACCGCCGGAGACCAGCCATGCCTTCCAGCGACCGGTGCGGGTGATGACCTGGCCGGAGACGGTCGAGGACACGAACAGGCCGAGGATCATCGGGATCGTGAGGACGCCGGACATCGTCGGCGACTTGTCGCGGGCCAACTGGAAGTACTGGCTGAAGAAGATCGTGCCCGCGAACATCGCGACGCCGACGAACAGGGACGACAGCGAGGCGAGGGTGATGGTGCGGTTGCGGAACAGGCGCAGCGGGATGATCGGCTCGCTCGCCCTGGACTCGGCGAACACGAAGACCAGCAGCAGCGCGAGCGAGCCGCCCGTCATCGCGTACGTCTGCCAGGACAGCCAGTCGTACTTGTCACCGGCGAAGGTCACCCAGACCAGCAGCAGGCACACCGCGGCGGTGATGAGGAAGGCGCCCGCCCAGTCGACCTTGACCTTCCGCCTGACGACCGGGAGGTGCAGGGTGCGCTGGAGCACGATCAGCGCGATCACGGCGAAGGGCACACCGACGTAGAAGCACCAGCGCCAGCCGAGCCAGTCGGTGTCGGTGATGACACCGCCGATCAGCGGGCCGCCGACCATCGCGGTGGCGAAGGTGGCGCCGAGGTAGCCGTTGTAGCGGCCGCGCTCGCGCGGGGAGATCATCGCGGCCAGGATGATCTGGGCCAGCGCGGACAGACCGCCCATGCCGATGCCCTGCACCGCGCGGAAGGCGATGAGCGTTCCGGCGTTCTGCGACAGACCGGCCAGCGCGGAGCCGGCCACGAAGACGACCAGGGCCAGCTGGATGAGCAGCTTCTTGGAGAACAGGTCGGCGAGCTTGCCCCACAGCGGGGTGGACGCGGTCATCGCCAGCAGCGACGCGGTCACGACCCAGGTGTAGGCGCTCTGGCCGCCACCGAGGTCCTTGATGATGTCGGGCAGGGCGTTGGAGACGATCGTCGACGACAGGATCGCCACGAACATGCCGAGCAGCAGCCCGGTCAGCGCTTCCATGATCTGCCGGTGCGACATCGGAGCGTCGTGGGCGGACGGGCCTCCTGAGTGCTTGGCGTGGGCCCGCACACCGGCTGGTGTGGTCGTTGCCATGGGCTTCCTTCTCTTACGGGGTGGTCGCGGGTGTACGGGGGGACTCTCGGGGGTGGGGCGGCGCCGGCGGTGCGGCCGTGGTCCGGCAGTCGTCGAAACTCGCCCGCAGCCGGGTCATGAGCCGGGTCAGCTGGGCGACCTCGTCGTCGGTCCAGTCGCTCAGCCGCTCGGCGAGCAGGTGGGTGGTCCGCCGGGACATCTCCCGCACCCGCTCCTCGCCGTCAGGGGTGAGCCGCAGAATGCGGCTGCGCTTGTCCGAGGGGTCGGGGGAGCGCTCGATCCAGCCGCGCTCGGCGACGTGGGAGACATGACGGCTGGTGACCGACATGTCCACGGCGAGCAGGTCCGCGAGCTTGCTCATGCGCATGTCCCCGTGGCGTGCCAGCAACGTCAGTACGGCGGCGCATCCGGCGGGGCAGTCGGACGGCAGTGTCCGTCCCATCTCCCGCTTCACGGCGCCGAAGGCGCTGAACTGGCGGACCAGCTCCTCGTACTGCGCCTGTTCGGCCATCACACCTCCCGTATTTGTTGCTTAGGGCAACCATAGAAGCGCTTGGTTGCTACAGGCAAACAAATGGACGGGGTCGGGCACAAAAAGTTGGCAAAGGCAAGTATTGCGATCGTAAATGTGCAGGTGAGGGAGTCCTGTGGTCTCCTGTGCAGGGCGGGAGCCCCCACTTGGGCCGAACGGGCGGATTCGCTAGGGTCTCAGGCCATGGCTAACACCCAGGGCCCCCAGGGCAACCACGACCCCGCAGGCAGCACCCAGATGTTCCGCGCGTTCGTCGACGAGGCTCCGCAGGGCGGACGACAGCAGGCCTCCTCCGGCCCGCGCGTCGGCCTGATCGTCGGCGTGATCGTCGCGGTGGCGGTCGTGGCGGCGGTGGCCTGGCTGGCGCTCAAGTAGGCCGCGGGCCCCTCACTCCCACCGGACGGAGACGTCCCGCGTCTCGATGTGCATGCCCGGCGGCACACGCCACGCCTCGACGCACACCGTCCAGGTCCTGACCTTCCGCGCACCCGCCCCGATGATGCGGGTGCCGAAGGTGACGGTCCCCGAACGCACCGCCGTGCCACCGGAGTTGTGAAAGGCGAGGGTCACCGTCTCGCGCCGGCACCGGTCGGCGGGTTCCCGCGCGGGGGCGCCGACGGCGAGTTTCTCCTGCTGGTGCGGGCGGCCGCACGGACCGCCGCCCCTCTCGCCGCCCCCGTCCGCTCCGTCGAGCGGTACCCACGTCACCTCACCCCGTCGGCAGGGCGGCCGTACCGGACACCCTCGGTGGGCCGCCCGCGGCCTCCGCCGCGAGGCACCCTCTCCCCGCCCCCGCCCCCGCCCCCGCCGTCCCCGCACCCGGCCAGTACGCCATCCAGGCAGACGACGGCCGCCGACGCACCGGTCAGGGCGCACCGACGGCCATGTGTCGAGGTCGTCCATGTCGCACGAGGCGTCGGGCCATGGTGGCTGGCACCCCGTCAAATATGCAGCCTCAGTCGGAGATGAGGCCCTCGCGCAGCTGGGCCAGGGTCCGGGTCAGCAGTCGGGAGACGTGCATCTGCGAGATGCCCACCTCCTCGCCGATCTGCGACTGGGTCATGTTGGCGAAGAAGCGCAGCATGATGATCCGCCGCTCCCGGGGCGGGAGCTTGGCCAGCAGCGGCTTGAGGGACTCGCGGTACTCGACGCCCTCCAGCGCGGTGTCCTCGTAGCCGAGCCGGTCGGCCAGGGAGCCCTCGCCGCCGTCGTCCTCCGGGGCCGGGGAGTCCAGTGAGGAGGCGGTGTAGGCGTTGCCGACCGCGAGGCCGTCGACGACGTCCTCCTCGGACACGCCCAGCACGGTGGCGAGTTCGGTCACCGTCGGCGAGCGGTCCAGCTTCTGGGAGAGCTCGTCGCTGGCCTTGGTGAGGGCCAGGCGCAGCTCCTGGAGGCGGCGCGGCACGCGCACCGACCAGGACGTGTCCCGGAAGAACCGCTTGATCTCGCCGACGACCGTCGGCATGGCGAACGTCGGGAACTCCACGCCCCGTTCGCAGTCGAAGCGGTCGATCGCCTTGATCAGGCCGATGGTGCCGACCTGGACGATGTCCTCCATCGGCTCGTTGCGCGAGCGGAAGCGGGCGGCCGCGTAGCGCACCAGCGGGAGGTTGAGCTCGATCAGGGTGTCCCGGACGTACGCGCGCTCGGGGCTGTTCTCGTCCAGCGCGGCGAGCCGCAGGAACAGGGAGCGGGAGAGGGTGCGGGTGTCGATGTTCACCGAAGCCGGCAGGGCCGGGACGTCGGCGGCCGGGAGGGCCGGGGCCTCTACGGCCTGGAGGGCCGTAACGTCGTCGAGCGCGGCGTCGGGCGCGGACTCGCTCTTCGTGAGCGTGAGCACCTTCGAGCTGCCCTGTTCTACGGACATGCCACCCCCTTTGGGTCGCGGGACGGTCGCGGCGGACGCTCCCGTCGAGGAAGGTCAGCCTTCACCTGAATACCGGAGCCGGAGCCGCGGCAAACGCGCTTCCCGAAGAATGTCACATGTCGGCAACACGCTGTAGTGACATGTCGACATGTGAGACCCGAATCCGCCCTGGATAAAGGGGGTCTGACGGTGTTTCGGCATACAACTGTCGGGATCCGCCCTGGTGAGCGATTCGCTCGTGACGGTTATCTCTCGATCTTGTATGCGGTTACGCGTCGATCCGATTGGCCGACCGCAGTCGTTGGAAGCTACGCGCGAGTAGCCTCGAAACGTGCATCTGGGAAACCCCGAGTTCCGCACTGATCTGCGACTGGGTGAGGTTGCTGTAGTAGCGCAGCAGAAGGATCCTCTGCTCGCGTTCGGGGAGCTGCACCAGCAGATGCCGGACGAGGTCCCGGTGCTCCACGCCGTCCAGGGCGGGGTCCTCGTAGCCGAGCCGGTCGAGCAGTCCGGGCAGCCCGTCGCCCTCCTGCGCGGCCTCCAGTGAGGTGGCGTGGTACGACCGCCCGGCCTCGATGCAGGAGAGCACCTCGTCCTCGGTGATGCGCAGCCGCTCGGCGATCTCGGCGGTCGTCGGGGTGCGCCCGAAGGCGGTGGTGAGGTCCTCGGTCGCGCTGTTGACCTGTACCCAGAGCTCGTGCAGCCGGCGCGGTACGTGGACCGTGCGGACGTTGTCGCGGAAGTAGCGCTTGATCTCGCCGACGACGGTGGGCATGGCGAACGTCGGGAACTGCACGCCCCGGTCGGGGTCGAAGCGGTCGATGGCGTTGATGAGTCCGATGGTGCCGACCTGGATCACGTCCTCCATCGGCTCGTTGCGGGAGCGAAAACGGGCGGCCGCGTAGCGCACGAGCGGGAGGTTCGCCTCGATGAGCGCTCCGCGTACGCGGTTGTGCTCCGGCGTGCCCGGTTGGAGCTGCTTGAGCTCCCCGAACAGGACCTGGGTGAGCGCCCGGGTGTCGGCTCCGCGACTGCGGGGCGGCGCGGCCGCCGGGGTCTCCTCCTCGCTCGGGGCTCCCGGGCTCGGGGCTTGAGGCGCAGTACTGGCCGGCACGGTCAACTCCACCTCGTGATCCATCAACTCATCCGTCAAAAGCGGTCATAGCATCACAAGACAGTTCATTGTGTTCAAGTACCGCATAATCCCGTGTTGGGGAGGGATCGCTGCGCAGGACACGCGAAAGCCCCCCGCCGTTACGGCGGAGGGCTCCAGGGATCGTGGCCGACCCGGCGAGGCGGGGCTCAGTATTCGTAGTCGGCGATCACCCAGGTGGCGAACTCCCGCCACAGGGCGACGCCCGCCTGGTGCTCGGGGTGCTCCACGTACGCGCGCAGGGCGGCCACGTCGTCGAAGGCGGAGTTGATGGCGAAGTCGTAGGCGATGGGCCGGTCGCTGATGTTCCAGCCGAGCTCCCAGTGCCGGATCTGCGGGATCCGCCCCTGGAGCGACCGGAAGGCCTCGACGCCTTCCACCACCCGCGGGTCGTCGCGTCGGACGCCTTCGTCGAGCTTGAACAGGACCAGGTGACGGATCATGCGTAGACCCTAGCTGTCGCCGCCGTTGGCGACCCATGTCATGAAGTCGCCGATGGCCTGGGCGGCGTCCGAAATGCCCTCGAACCCTACCTGGACGTAGTCCGCGGCCTTGGCGGGGTCGGTGATGATCACATAGAGCACGAAGACCGCGAGCAGATAGACGGCGATCTTCTTCGAATTCACCGCCATCGCGGCCTCCCCTGTGCCTGCTGCGCCGTATGAGTCGAAAGAGCCGAAAGGGCCTTGCGTTACCGGCGGTGAGTGTAACCTTCGCGCCTCTCGGTAGATCAACAGCACGAAGGGCCCCGCCTGTCGGCGGGGCCCTTCTCAAGCGGTAGCGGAGGGATTTGAACCCTCGGTGACTTGCGCCACACTCGCTTTCGAGGCGAGCTCCTTCGGCCGCTCGGACACGCTACCGAGGGAGACCTTACAGCACGCCGGGCCATGCTTTGAAATCGATATGCGCGAAGCCCGCCGCGACCGACGCCGGGACGAATCCGTCTCACCGGTCCCGGAAGAACTCCGTGAGAACGCGCGCGCACTCCTGGGCGAGCACGCCCTCGATCACCTCGGGCCGGTGGTTGAGCCGACGGTCGCGTACGACGTCCCAGAGGGAGCCCGCGGCGCCGGCCTTGTCGTCCCGGGCGCCGTAGACGACCCGGTCCACCCGGGACTGCACGAGCGCGCCGGCGCACATCGTGCAGGGCTCCAGCGTGACGACGAGTGTGCAGCCGGACAGCCGCCATTCTCCCGCCCGCCGCTCACCGCCGCCCTCGCCGGAGGCTTGCCCCGCGCCGGATGCCCGCGCGGACCGCGCCGCCTCCTGCAAGGCCGCGGCGGCACGCCGGATCGCCAGCACCTCGGCGTGCGCGGTCGGATCGCCCGTGGCCTCACGCTCGTTGTGGCCGACGCCGAGCACGGTCGTACCGTCCGCGGACAGCACGACGGCGCCGACGGGGACGTCCCCGCCCCGGACGGCCAGTTCGGCCTGATCCAGGGCGAGTCGCATCGCTGCCCGCCAGCGGTCGCGTACGGGATCGGGCGCCGACCCCTGGTCGAACGAGGTCAGCGGACGGTCTCCAGCACCTCCGAGGCACCGAGGGCCTCGGCGATCGCGTTGAGCGCGTCGTCGGCGTCCAGGGCCTTCAGCTCCTTCTCGCTGACGCCGAGGTCGTCGAGGATCTCGCTGTCACCGACGGGGCTGTGCGGGACCGCCTCGGCACCGCCGCCGTCCTCGTCGTCGGAGTCGCCGTCGGGCTCCTCCGTGCCGTCGAGGTCGAGGGCGTCCAGGTCGGGGCCGTCGTCGCCGGGCTCCCTTCCGAGCAGTTCGTCGGTGAGCAGGATCTCGCCGTAGCTGCTGCGAGCGGCTGCGGCGGCGTCCGAGATGTAGATACGAGGGTCGTCCTCGCCGTCCACGCGGACGACGCCGAACCAGGCGTCCTCCTGCTCGATCAGCACGAGCACCGTGTCCTCTTCGGGGGAGGCTTCACGGGCCAGGTCGGCAAGATCCGACAGGGTCTCCACATCGTCGAGCTCTGTGTCGCTCGCTTCCCACCCGTCTTCGGTGCGCGCGAGCAGTGCGGCGAAGTACACCGTGACTCTCCCACTGGTCATAGGCGTGCCGGTTGGGGGTCCCCCCGGCGGAGGTTGCGGGCGGCAAGGCTCGGGGTCCGAGCCCCACCCACTCGGAATCGTGGCAGAAACAAGACGTTCAGGGGACGTCTTCGGCTCCCTGTGTCCGGCAGTTTTGATCGCGTCGGCCCGAGGGGACCCACGAGCAGGTCCGCGAAGGACTCACCAGCGCACTCGTTGCCGCCACGTGCGGATCGTACGCGGCTTTCGCAGGTGTCCACGCACGCCCACCGGTTCAGCGCCACGGTGAGCCGCGGATCTTTCCCTTCGGCTCGCTCTACCAGCGGAACGTGCGCATGCGCATCGCGTGGCGCAGCCGGGCCACCTTGGCGCGGCGCGGCTGGACCCGGTCCCGCAGGGCGCGGGCCTCGGCGAGGTCGCGCAGGAACTGGGCGCGGCGGCGGCGACGCGCCGCGTCGGACTGCTCCGGCGAGTCCTGCGTGGGATCCGTCGCGGACTGAGGTTTCGGCATAGGCAACCACCCCCGGGTACGTCCCTCCCACTTTCCCCCCGATGGGCGGTTTGATGCCAGCGAGAGGACCGACCAATGGCCTTGGGCTCGCTCAGCGTGGGACACCGGGCGGATCCGGCCCGGTTACTGTTGTGGACATGCGTCTCCACGTCGTCGACCACCCCTTGGTCGCCCACAAACTCACCACGCTGCGCGACCGGCGCACCGACTCCGCGACCTTCCGCCGGCTCGCCGACGAACTGGTCACCCTGCTCGCCTACGAGGCCACGCGGGACGTGCGCACCGAAGCGGTCGACATTACGACCCCGGTCACCGCCACCACCGGCGTCAAGCTCTCCCACCCGCGCCCGCTGGTGGTGCCGATCCTGCGGGCCGGCCTCGGCATGCTGGACGGCATGGTCCGGCTGCTGCCGACCGCCGAGGTCGGTTTCCTGGGCATGATCCGCAACGAGGAGACGCTGGCGGCCTCCACGTACGCCACACGCATGCCGGAGGACCTCTCCGGCCGTCAGGTGTACGTCCTGGACCCGATGCTCGCCACGGGCGGCACGCTCGTCGCGGCGATCCGGGAGCTGATCAAGCGGGGCGCCGACGACGTGACCGCCGTGGTGCTGCTCGCCGCGCCCGAGGGCGTGGAGCTGATGGAGCGGGAACTGGCGGGGACGCCGGTGACCGTGGTCACGGCCGCGGTGGACGACCATCTGAACGAGCACGGGTACATCGTTCCCGGGCTGGGTGACGCGGGCGACCGCCTCTACGGGGCGGCCGAGTAGGGCACGGGACGGGATCCGCCTCCTCGTCCCCGGCGATGCGGTCCCGGCACCCCTGGGGCGTCGCTCAGCAGGCGCCCTTCGAAGCGGTGGACGTCGGCTCCGGCTCGGCCAGTGCGGTCAGGGCTTTGTCGGCGTCCTTCTTCTTCGTGAGTTCCTTGAAGTCGTCGCCGATGATCAGGTCGACGGCCGCGCCCTTGCGGGTGGGCTCGGTGCGGCGTTCGGCCGAGGCGAGCTGGGTGCCGAGCACGGGCAGCGAGGTGTTCAGCGCCGAGTCGGGGCCGAGCAGCAGCCCGGTGCCCTTGACCTTCTTGTCGAACTCCTTGGTGGCGTTGCCCACGTCACCGATCTTGAAGCCGCGCTTCTTCAGCTCGTCCGCCGTCTGCTTGGCGAGGCCGCTGCGGGTGGTGGCGTTGAAGACGTTGACGGTGATCCCGCCCGGCTTCGGCAGCGGGGCGGTCGGGGAGGCCGAGGGGTTCGCCGTCGTCCCGCAGTCGGCCTTCGGACCGGATGCTGAAGCCTTTCTGCCGCCGGTGAAGACGTCGATGAGCTGCAACGTGCCCCAGCCGACCATGCCCAGCGCGGCGGTGGAGGCGACGGCGAGGACGACGAGCCTCCCGCGCCGCCGTGGACGGCGCATCCGCGGGTACTTGTCCCCCTTGATCCGGTACTGGCCGCCCATGCCCGGGGGAGTCAGCATGCTCATGAGCGCAGCGTAGTGCGCCCGAGCGGTGATGCCTACCAGATGATCATCCGATACCGCTCAGTCCAACCCGAAAGGGCCAACAGCCTGACGGGTGGGGGTCCGGGCCCCGGTCAGTCGAGTTCGAGGACTCTCGCGTGCAGCACCTGGCGCTGCTGCAGGGCCGCGCGTACGGCGCGGTGGAGGCCGTCCTCCAGATACAGGTCGCCCTGCCACTTCACGACGTGCGCGAAGAGGTCGCCGTAGAACGTCGAGTCCTCGGCGAGCAGGGTTTCCAGATCGAGCTGCCCCTTGGTCGTCACGAGCTGATCGAGGCGGACCGGGCGCGGCGCGACGTCCGCCCACTGCCGGGTGCTTTCCCGGCCGTGGTCGGGGTACGGCCGGCCGTTTCCGATGCGCTTGAAGATCACACGGAAAGCCTACCGGTCAAGACGTTCCGGGCGCAGCCATGGCGACGGAGTACGACGCCGGAAAAGCCGGGGCGAAACGGGACGAAGCGATATCGGTCGGGGAAAGCTCGACCGGGTCGGAACCCGGAACGGACCGGAACGGAACCCGGGCGTGGCGTCCCACGGCCGAACCGAACGCACGTCGGAGGCGAGTGGTGCGGGGTGTGGCGTCCGAGCCGACGACAGGGCCGCGTGGTCGCGCGCAAGGCGCGTCGGCGACCAGGGGGGCGGGTCAGGGCGGGCGTGGAGCAGACGTACGGACCGTGCGCCCGGTTCGCCCGAAAGAGGGTGGTGACCGGGTGTCCCCCCGCTCGGCACCGCGCGGCGGAGGCGGCAGGCACCCACGAGGGCCACCGCCTCCGCCGCGCCGGTGATCAGCCGCGTTGCCGGTCCTTCGGGGGCTGCTGCGGCTTGTCCTGCTTGACCTGCGGCTTCGAGGTGTTGCGTGCGGCCTCCGCACGCAGCAGGGCGCGCAGGACCGCGTAGGGGTCCGTGGGCATGGCTGTGCTCCTTCCGTCGTACTGACTGACCTGGTCGCGAGGTCGGTCAGCAGCGCAGGACCACGGTGCGCAGATGGGGCGGGACGTACGGCGGATCCGGTGGCGCGGCGGGTGTGCGGCGGGCCGGGACGCAGGGGGGCCGGGCTGCCGGCGTGGGGCTCAGGCCCGCGGTGCCCCGTCGGTCCGCGCGGGCCGGTGGCCGCAGAGCCGTGTCCAGGGTGTCGTGCTCGGCGGCCTCGCCGAGGGCCCCGGCCACGACCGGCACGGCGGGCGTCCGGGCGTGCGCGCCCGGGACCAGCAGGGCGAGCAGCAGGACGAGGACCCGCAGCCAGGCACGGCCGCGGGGCAGGCTTCGCGCGATGCTGCTCACGGAGGGTCATCTCCCCGGCGGCCGTACGGCGTTCATCGCCCGCGACGGGAGATCCGCCCGCACGGCGTACGGGCGCGTGGCGGGTATCACAGCTCGTGCGGGACCCGGCGGGCCCGGCTCCGCAGCCATGTCCCGGTGAGGATCTCCACGAGGCCGACGCCCACCAGCCACCACCCGCCGAGCAGCGTGAGCACGGTGAGCGACTCGATCGGGGAGACGATCAGCACGACCCCGCCGACGGAGGTGACGACGCCGAGAAGGATCTGCCAGCCGCGGGCCGGCATGGCCGGGTCGGAGGCGGCGGCCAGGGTCTGGGTGATGCCGCGGACGAGCCAGCCGATACCGATCCACAGGGCGAGCAACAGGATCGACTGCATGGGGCGGCGGAAGCAGAACAGGCCGAGGAGGACCGACAGGGCGCCGCTGATGAAGGCGAGCACGCGCAGTGAGGTCGTCCGGTGGGTGCCGAAGGCCGCGATCAGCTGGAACACGCCGCTGATCAGGAGATACAGGCCGAACAGGACGCCGGTGAGGAAGAGCGAGGCGTCCGGCCAGACCAGGATCAGGACGCCGAGGACCAGGGAGGCGGCGCCGGTGAGCAGCAGGACCTGCCAGGCGGCCCGGGACAGGGCGTGCAGGGGGCCTTCGAGGGGCGGCTCGGGTTCGTGGGCGGTTTGCGGCTCACGGGAGGTCCCGGGCCCGTGCCGATGGCCCGCGTGGACCCGGCGGTCGTCGTAGTCCCGGCCCCCGGGCGAGCCGGTCGGTGCCTCGGTCATGGTCCATGCTCTGAACGAGGCGGCCCGCCCCGCCATCCGGGACGGGCCACTCGGCTGACGCCGGACGCTACTGGCCGGACGCTACCGGCCGGCCGCCTTCGCGGCCTTGGCCGCCGCCTTCATCTCCTGCTTGTGCGCCCGCACCTTGGCCAGCGACTCGGGGCCGGTGATGTCGGCGACGGAGCGGAAGGACTTCGGCTCGCCGTAGGCGCCGGCGGCCTCCTGCCAGCCCGCCGGCCGCACGCCCAGCTGCTTGCCCAGCAGCGCGAGGAAGATCTGCGCCTTCTGCTTGCCGAATCCGGGCAGCTCCTGCAGCCGGCGCAGCAGCTCCCGCCCGTCGTCGACGCCTCTCCAGACGAGCTCGGCGTCACCGTCGTAGTGCTCGACGAGGTACTGGCACAGCTGCTGGATCCGCTTGGCCATGGAGCCCGGGTAGCGGTGCACGGCCGGCTTCTCGGAGAGCAGGGCGGAGAAGGCGTCCGGGTCCTGCGCGGCGATGTCGTGCGCGTCCAGGTCGTCCGCGCCGAGCCGGTCGGCGATCGTACGGGGCCCCTTGAACGCCCACTCCATCGGCACCTGCTGGTCCAGCAGCATGCCGACCAGCGCGGCGAGGGGGCTGCGGCCGAGGAGCTCGTCGGCCTCGGGGTCCTGGGCGAGGTGAAGGGCGACGTCCATGACCCCGATCATGCCCCTGCCCGGGTCAGTTCTCCACGTGAGGGCTGATGAGGGCGCCGCCGAAGCCGGCGTCCATGCCCCGGACCGTGATGCCGGAACTCGTGCCGCACAGGTTGGCCGAGCCGCTGGTGACCGGGCCCGAGGCCGAGCCGCGGGCCACCCAGACGCAGCCGTCGCTGTTCTCACCGGGCGCGCCGACGACCGTCTCGGCCCTGCCGTCCTTGTTCAGGTCGGCGAGGTGGACGGCCCCGCCGAACTGGTCGCCGGTCTCGGCGGAACCGGGCACACCCGCGGTGTCCTGGGTGTAACCGGCCGCCCCGGCGGTGGTCAGGCCGGTGGCGGAGCCGCGCAGCAGGACGGCGGTGCCCGCCGAGGCGCGCGACCCGATGGCCTCCTCGGGGGAGCCGACGAGGACGTCGGCGTACCCGTCGGCGTCGACGTCGCCGACGCTCAGGGACTGACCGAACCAGTCGCCCCACTCCGCGCTGCCGGGGACGCCGGCCGTGTCCTGGTGGAAGACCTTCGGCTTCTGCTCGGGCGTGATGCCCTGGGCGCTGCCGTACAGGACCTGGATCTCGCCGCCGCGACGGGCGGACGGGGTGGGCGCGTTGAAGTGGGAGTCGTCGCCCGCGACACCGGTGACGAGGTCGCCGTAGCCGTCGCCGTTGAGGTCACCGATCTGACCGGCGTGGCCGTCGGCGTACGGCAGTTCCACGCCTTGGTTGATGAAGGGGTCCTCGGGGTGGGGGGCGCCCTTGTCGAGGGTCACCGGCCCGCGGATGTCGCCGTCGGTGGGACCGGCCAGGTAGAAGCGCTCAGCCAAGCCGTCGCCGTTCACGTCGCCCATCACCACGCCTCGGGCGTTCTCCCGCCACTCCCGGTAGCGGGAGGCGGCCTGGCCGGTGCGGGTGAAGGGGCCGCTGTAGGAGGCGATGCTGCAGCCGGAGCCGATGCCGACCTCGGGGGCGCCGTCACCGTTCATGTCGCCGGTGGCGATGGACATGCCGAAGCGGCAGTAGGTCCTGCCCTCGCCGTAGCCGGTCGGAGGGGCGATGGTGGCGCCGCCCGCCAGCCCGTTGGGCCCGCCCCACACCACGGTCACCGAACCCCGTGACTCGGCGTCGCCGACGTCCTCGCCCGGAGCGGCGACGAGCAGGTCGGCGTAGCCGTCCCGGTCCAGGTCGGCGCTGGCCACCGTCCTGCCGAAGCGGTCGGACTCCTCGGCCGTGCCGGGGATCCCGGTGGTCGCCTGGGTGATGACCGTGCGGCGGGTGGTGCTCACCGAGGACGCCGAGCCGTAGAGCACGACGACGGAACCGGCTTCCTCCACCGTGCCGTTGGCGGCGCCCGGCGCCCCGACGGCCAGGTCGCGGTAGCCGTCACCGTTGAAGTCGTCCTGGACGGCGGCGGTGTTGGCGCCCTTGTAGGGGGCGGCGGCGGACGCTGTCACGGGGGAGAGTGTGACGGCGACGGACGCGGTGAGCACGGCTGCCGCCGTGACTGCTCTGCGCAACGGGACTCCTCGACTCGTGCGACGGACGTCCCACTCGACGCACGAGTCACGGGAATGGTTGTACGGCCCTGCGGACACGGCCCGGGAAAGGCGTGCCGTCCCCGACGCCGTGTCAGGGGCGCCAGTACCCGAGCGCGTTCACCCGCTGCTTCGGCACGCCCAGGTCCTTGCGGACGTACGAGGTGAGGGCCCGGGTCGTCGCCGTGTCGCAGGCGATCCAGACGTACGGGTCCGCGGTGCCCTCCAGCAGGCCGGGCAGGGTCTCCTTCACCTGGGCGACCAGGTGGGCCCCGGCGTCGCGGCGCGGCAGGGTCAGCACCTCGTGGCGGGAGTTCTCGGTGCGGAAGGGCAGGCCGTCCCGCTCGCCCTCGAACCACACCGTCGCGGGAGCCCCGTCGAGCGCGGCGAGCAGGGAGTTGAGGGCGGGCAGCGAAGCGGTGTCGGCGATGGCGAACACATGCGAGGGCGCCGGGTCGGGGTCGGAGAAACCCGTGCCGTGGACGGTCGCCTCGATCGTGTCGCCGGGCTTCGCCGTGCGCGCCCAGTCGCTGGCGCAGCCCTCGTGCAGCGCGAACTCCAGGCTGAAGGTGCCGGCCGCCGGGTCCGGGTCGACCAGGGTGTAGGCGCGCTGATGGGGCTTGCCGGCGTTGTCGAACCACAGGCGGACCCACATGGTGGGATGGACGCCGGTCGCCGCCAGCATGCCGCCGTCCGTGAGGTGCACGCGGCGGTAGTGCTCGGTGACGTCCTCGGCGCCCGTCACCGTGAGGACGAAGTCCTTGGCGCGCAGCAGCTTCAGGACCGCGCCCTCCCAGCCGTGCCCCTGCCCCATGACGTCCTCACCCTTCGCGTACGATTCCTGCACCAATCGGTTAGGCAAGGCTAACCTAAAGCAAGGGAGGGGCACAGGTGACCGGCGAGATCTTCCGTGATGCCTGGGGCATTCCGCATCTCCGCGCCGCCGGGGCGAGAGAACTCGCCCGTGTGCAGGGCCGCGTCACCGCCCTCGACCGGGCCTGGCAGCTAGAGGTCGAGCGGCACCGGGCCCAGGGTACGTCCGCGTCCTTCCTGGGCGCCGGGGCCCTGCCCTGGGACCGGTTCGTCAGACGGGCCCGCCTCGACGACACCGCGAGACGCTGCTTCGCCGAACTGGACGGACGGGACCCCGAGACGGCGGCCTGGGTGCGGGCGTACGTCGACGGGGTCAACGAGGGCCTGGCCGAAGGCGCGCGCCGCACCCCGGAGTTCACGAGGACCGCGCTCGCCCCGGGGCGTTGGGAGCCCTGGACCCCGCTCGGTGTCTGGCTCGGCGTCCACATCCTCTTCGCGGGCTTCCCGGCCAAGCTCTGGCGCGAGCAGGTCGTACGGCATCTCGGCGCCGACGCCGTCGGCCTGTTCGCCACGGACGGGCCGGGCACCTCCGGCAGCAACGGCTGGCTGGTGAGCGGGGAGCGGACCGTCACCGGGCACGCGCTCATCGCCGGTGACCCGCACCGATTCATCGAGGACCCCGGCGTCTACCAGCAGATCCACCTCTCCTGCCCGGAGTTCGACGTCGTCGGCCTCGCCGTCCCGGGCATCCCGGGCATCGCCCACTTCGGCCACACGGGCACGGTCGCCTGGGCCATCACCAACGCCATGGCCGACTACCAGGACCTGTACCGGGAACGGCTGCGGCGCACCGGGGCGGGAGTGGAGGCCCTGGGGCCGGACGGGGTGTGGCGGCGGGCCGCCCGGCACACCGAGGTGGTGGAGGTGGCGGGGGAGGAGCCGGTCGAGGTCGAGGTGATCGAGACCGAGCGTGGGCCGGTGATCATCGGAGGGCCGGAAGGGCTCCCCGATGTGCAGGAAGGTTTCCACGGGGACCTCGCCGACGCCCCGGACGACGACGCCCCGCCCCTCGCCCTGGCCCTGCGCTACCCACCCCGCGTCACCGCCGACCTCGGCTTCGGCGCCCTCCTTCCGCTGCTGCGCGCCCGCCGGGTCGCCGACGTCGACCGTGCCGTCGACCTGTGGGCCGAACCCGTCAACGTCGTCCAGGCCGCCGACACCGAGGGCGGCCTGCTGCACCGGGTCGCCGGGAAGGTGCCGGTGCGCTCGCAGGCCAACCGCACCCGGCTGGTCCCCGCCTGGGAGTCCGGCCACGACTGGCACGGCTGGCAGGAGACGCCCCGCGGCGGGCTCACCGACGGCGTCGCCGCCATGGCCAACCAGCGCGGCCTCGCCGCCCCGCTCGGCATCGAGTTCGCCCCGCCCCACCGCGCCGACCGCATCACGGCCCTGCTGGGCGAGAAGGACCGCTGGTCGGCCGCCGACATGCCGGCGATCCACATGGACACCCGACTGGCCTCCGCTAAGCCCCTGCTGGACATCCTGGGCACCCTCGACGCCCTCACCCCCGAGGCCGACCGCGTGCGGCGGACACTGCTGGCCTGGGACCGCCACATGGACGCGGACAGCGAGGCCGCCGCCCTCTACGCCACGCTGCGCAGCGCGGTCGTACGCCGGCTCGCCGCCCACCCCGCCTTCGCCGCGCTGTCCTCCCCGCCCGCCTACCCGGAGGTCCTCCTCCCCTGGCTGGCCCTGCTCCCGCGCATCGGGTTCGCCCTCGAACACCTGCTGCGCGCCGAGGAGTTGTACGGCATCGACCGCGCAGAGACCGTACGCGCGGCGGTCGAGGAGGTGGCCGAGGCGGCTGCCGGGCAGCCCACCGGAACCCGGCGGACCTGGGGCGACACCCACCGCCTCGCTCCCTGGCGAGCCCTGCCCGACACGTCGTACGACGAACCCGGCCTGTCCGGCGACCACGACTGCGTGCTGTGCACCTCCGCCGTGCCGGGCCTCACCGACCTGAGCGCCCGCGGCCCGGCCGCCCGGTACGTCTGGGATCTCAGCGACCGCGACGCCAGCCGCTGGGTGGTCCCGCTCGGCGCCTGCGGCATCCCCGGCTCACCCCATCACCGTGACCAGCTCCCCCTGTGGACCCGGGGCGAACTGGTCCCGGTCGTCACCGATTTCACCCGGCTCACCAAGGAAACCGATGTCTGAGCAGCCCGCGGCCCACCGCGCCGCCGTCCGTGCACCCCTCCACGAGCAGGCCGTCGAAGGCTTCGGCACCGTCCGCGTCCTGCCGCTCGACCCGCGGTCCGACGCCGGGGTCGTGCACGGCTGGGTCAGCGAGGAACGGGCCTCCTTCTGGGGCATGACCGGCCTGACCACGGATCAGGTCGCCGAGATCTACACCCACATGGACACCCTCGACACCCACCACGCCTTCCTCCTCGTACGGGACGCCGAACCCGTCGGGCTCCTCCAGACGTACGAGCCGGAGGCCGACCGGGTCGGCGAGTGCTATGACGTGCGCCCCGGCGACATCGGCGTCCACCTGCTGCTCGCGCCCGCCGGCCCCGAGGGCGCGCGGCCCGGCTGGACCTCGGCGCTGCTGACCGTCGTCGCGGGGTACGTCTTCGGCACGCTGGGCCGGCAGCGGGTCGTGGTCGACCCCGACGTGCGCAACGAGAAGGCCGTCGCCCGCTTCCTGAAGCAGGGCTTCACGGCCGGTCCGCGGGTGGTGCTGCCCGAGGTCGACCTGCCGGACGTGTACCTCCCGGCGAAGGAGGCTCAACTCGCGTTCCTCACCCGGGCGGTAGCGTGTGGGGCGTGACCCCGGAAGACCTCGTCGCGCACTACCGACTGGAGCCGATCCCGCGCGAGGGCGGGCTGTTCCGGCGTACCTGGGTGGGACCGGAACGCAGCGACGGGAGGCCCGAGGGCTCGGCGATAGTCGCGCTGCTGACCGCGGACGACTTCTCCGCCCTGCACCGCCTGCCGTCCGACGAGGTCTGGCACTTCTACCTGGGTGACCCCTTGGAGCTGCTGCTCCTCGCCCCCGACGGGACGTCCCGCACCGCGGTGCTCGGCCCCGACGTACTGCACGGCCAGCACGTCCAGCTCACCGTCCCCGCCGGAACCTGGATGGGGGCGCGGGTGCCGGCGGGCGGCTCCTGGAGCTTCTTCGGCTGCACGATGGCGCCGGGCTTCACCTACGAGGGCTACGAGCACGGCGACCTGGCGGAACTGACGGCGCGCTATCCCGGCGAAGCCGCCCGGATCGCGGCACTGTGCCGCCCATGAGCGGACTACTCGAAGGACAGGTCGCCCTGGTCACGGGTGCGGGCGGGGGCATCGGGCGCGGGATCGCGGCGCGGTTCGCACAGGAGGGGGCGGCGGTCGTCCTGCACTGCCGTACGGGGGCGGAGACGGCCCACGAACTGGCGCTGCGCGTCCGGGGGATGGGCGGCCGTGCCCTCGTGGTACGGGCCGACCTCACCGACGAGGACGCGTGCCGGCGGGTGGTCGCCGAAGCCGCCGAGTGGGGCGGCGGGCGGCTGACGGCGCTGGTGAACAACGCGGGGGTGCAACCGACGCAGGAGCTGGCGGGGATGTCGGTGGCGCAGTGGCGGGCGGTCGTGGACACCAACCTGTCGAGCGTCTTCGCGTGCACGCAGGCGGCGGCCGAGGTGATGCGAGGGCAGGACGGGGGCGGCTCGGTGACGCACATCGCCTCCATCGAGGCGTCCCGTCCGGCACCCCTGCACGCCCACTACTGCGCCTCGAAGGCGGCGGTCGTGATGCACGCCCGCTCGGCCGCCCTGGAGTACGGCCGCTTCGGCATCCGCGTCAACACGGTCTCGCCCGGCCTGATCGACCGGGAAGGGCTGGAGGAGGCGTGGCCGGAGGGGGTGCGGAGATGGCGTGCGGCGGCTCCCCTGGCACGGCTGGGCCGGCCCGAGGACGTGGCGGACGCGTGCGTGTTCCTGGCGTCGCGGCTGGCCTCGTGGGTCACCGGGCACGACCTGGTGGTGGACGGCGGGGTGTCGGCGCGGCCTGCGTGGTGACGCGGGCTCGCGTCAACGCCTCGCGGTCGCCGTGTGCGCGAGGAAGCCCGTCCAGGCGGTGGGCTGCACGGTGAGGTGGGGGCCGGCGGGGTTCTTGGAGTCGCGTATGTGGATGGTGGTGGGGGTGGTGGCTATCTCGACGCAGTTCGAGCCGTCGGGGCTGTAACTGGACTTCTTCCAAAGGAGATCGGACACGGTTCCTCAGATGGTCTGGGCGATGCGGTGGATCAGGTCACGGGATTCTGCGGGTTCGAGGGCGTCCGCCTCCATGCCTCGCGGTCGCCGTGTGCGCGAGGAAGCCCGTCCAGGTGGTGGGCCGGACGGTGAGGTGGGGGCCGGCGGGGTTCTTGGAGTCGCGTATGTGGATGGTGGTGGGGGTGGTGGCTATCTCGACGCAGTTCGAGCCCTCGGCGCTGTAGCTGGACTTCTGCCAGCGGAGAGTGGGCATGGCGGGTTCCTTTACAGGTCCTGGATGCGGTGGTGGATGAAGTCCCGGGTCTCAGCGGGGCTGAGTGCGCAGGACTCCATGCGGTCAAGTGCGGCCCGGTACTTGTTCAACTGTGCCTCCGCGTCGAGGAATTCACAGGCGCCATGGTGCGAGTCCAGTTGGACCGTGTCGAGTTGCGGGACGGGACCATCGACGTAGTCGAAGGTCGGGCCGGTGGCCGGGAAGCGGTCCGCGCCGAAAGGGATCACTCGGACGGTGACGTGGGGCAGTTCGCTCATGTCGATCAAGTGCTTGAGCTGACCGCGGGTGACGACGGGGCCGCCGAAGCCCATGCGAAGGGCTGCTTCGTGGATGATCGCCTCATACGGAGGCGGATCTTCTCGGTGCAGGATGCCTTGCCGCTTCATCCGATGCGTGAGGCGGTGCTCGATCTCGTACTGACGCATCGGTGGAGCCGCCGACTGGAAGAGGGCTCGGGCGTGATCGGTGGTCTGCAGCAGCGCCGGGATGTGGATGACCAGTGCCACACGGATCCCAGCGGCATGATGCTCCAACTCGGCCAAGTCGACCAGGGCGACCGGTACATGGTCGCGGTACTCCTCCCACCAGCCACGAGTACGTCGGCCCGTCATCGCGGCGAGGGCGTCGACGAGCTTGTCGTCGTTGCAGTCGTAGACGCTCGCCATGGCGCGGAGCCGGTCAGCGCTGATGGGCGTACGGCCGGTCTCGATCATGCTGATGCGTGCCTGGTTGACGCCAAGGAGTTCGGCGGCGCCGGTGGCGGTCAGCCCCGCCCGCTCACGGAGTTTGCGCAGCTCTGCACCCAGCCTTCGCTGTCGGAGCGTGGGGCTGTTGGTGGGCGGCACGGCGTCTCCTTCCTGGCCGCGACGCGGCGCTGCGCTCCCTCACACGAGTGAAGCATGGATGCTTTCAGTGAATTCGGTTAGATGTATCTAACTACCTGCCCTACGGTTACCACGTACCGCCCAACTCCCCCCGCCCATAAGCCGGAAGCGCACCACCCCAGGCACTGCCACCGCCCGGCGCGGCAGTTGAGCGAGCCCACGCCCCCTTCCGTGAGATTTACGGCGGTTTCCATGCGCACCGTATCCCCGTCGGACACCTGGGTGTACGCCCTCCGCCTCCCCCACGACCCCCGCGCGGCACGGGTCGCACGTATGACCGTACGGTCGGTGCTCGCCAGCCACGGCAGACCCGAAGTCCTGGATTCTGTCGAGCTGTTGGCCTCCGAGCTGGTGACGAACACCTACCTGCACACCAACGGCCCCGCCTCGCTGCGCCTCACCGCGCTCGCCGACGGACGTCTGCGCGTCGGCGTCTGGGACAGTCACCCCCGCATTCCCGCACCCTTCGGCCGACCGCCCCTCGACTACGTACCGCTCGTCCCGACGCACGCCGACGGGAGCCGTGGGCTCAGGCTGGTGCAGGAGTACGCCGACTGCTGGGGCGGTGTGTCGCTCTGCGACGGCGGCCGGGACCGTCGTGCCGGGAAGCTGCTCTGGTTCGAGGTGGGCGGATGAGCATGGAACGCTTCGTTTCCGTACGTCACCACGAGGTGGCGCGGACCGACGGCGGAAAGTACGGAGAAGCGGCGTGAGGTGTGACGGCGGACGGCGAGGGCGGCGGGCACTGCAGAGGCTGGTGCTGCTGGGCACCCTGCTGGTCCTGCTCCTCCTCGGCGGTACCGGCCCCGCGTCGGCCCACGCGGCGCTGCGTGGCACCGACCCCGGGGACGGAAGCGTCCTCAAGTCCGCCCCCCGTCACCTGACCCTGACCTTCACGGAGTCCGTCGGCCTGCTGGAGGACTCCTTCCGCGTCCTGGATCCGGACGGCCGCCGCCTGCGCACGGGCGAGCCGCAGCACGGTCCGGGCGGCGGTGACACCGCCCGGGTGTCGCTGCCGGCGAAACTGGACCGGGGCACGTACACGGTGGCCTGGCGGGTGGTGTCGGCCGACAGTCACCCGGTGTCCGGGGCGTTCACCTTCTCCGTCGGCGAACGCTCCCTGACCACGGCCGCCGTGGACACCGGCCCCGCCGAGGACCCGGCGACCAAGAGTCTCTACAACATCGCCCGCTATCTGGCCTACCTCGCCGCCACCCTGCTGATCGGCACGGCGACGTTCATGGCGGTCTGCCGGCCACCGGACGCCCCGGTGCTCGCCAGGCTGCTGCGGACCGGCTGGTGGACGCTGCTCGCCGCCACGCTCGCCCTGCTGGCACTGCGCGCCCCGTACGAGACGGGACAGGGGCCGCTGGGGGCACTGGACCCCGACGCCCTGGCGCGGACGCTGACCGGCCGGCCGGGTCTGGTCCTGCTGGCCCGGCTGGCCCTGCTGCTGGCGGCCGGGGTCTATCTCGTACGGCTGTCCGGGCGCCGCAAGCCCTACGGCTGGTCCGGCGCCGCCCTCGCCGTGGGCCTCGCCGCGACCTGGGCCGCCGGGGAGCACGCCTCCGCAGGCATCCAGGTGCCGGCCGCGATGACGTCCTCGGCGCTGCATCTGCTGGCCACCGCGGTGTGGCTGGGCGGCCTCACGGCCCTGCTCGTCACCCTGTACCGCGCGCATCTGACGCCGGCCGCGGTCACCCGCTTCTCCCGCCTGGCCTTCACCTGCGTGATCGTCCTGGTCGTCACCGGCGTCTACCAGTCCTGGCGCGGTCTCGGCTCGTGGGACGCGCTCAGCGGCACGACGTACGGCAGGCTCCTGGTCCTCAAGCTCGTCGCGGTCGGGCTGCTCCTCGGCGCCGCGGCCGTGTCCCGCCGCTGGACGGCGCTGCTGGCGAAGGCGGGAGCGGAGACGGTCGTACGGGAGAAGGTGCCGGAGCCGGTCGGGGGGCCGCCGCTGCCGGAGCCGCCGCGGACGGACGGGCCGTCGGCCGTGGAGCCGGAGCGCCGGCAACTGCGCCGTTCCGTCCTCGCCGAGGTCGCCGTGGGCGCCGCGGTCCTGGCGCTCACCACGCTCCTGACCAGCACCCTGCCCGGCCGCGCGGAGGCCGAGGCGGCGGCCGGGACACCGGCGGTGGTCGGCGCCTCCGTGACCGACGTGCCCTTCGACGTCGGCACCCCCGGCGGTCGGGGCAAGGTGCAGATCACCCTCGATCCGGGCCGGGTCGGCGACAACTCCATCGAGGCCCTCGTCTACGGGCCCGACGGCGGGGTGGCCATCGTCCCCGAGCTGCGGATCTCCTTCACGCTCCCGGCCAAGGACATCGGCCCCATCGACGCCGAAGTCACCGACAAGGGCGGCTACTGGGGCAACAGCTTCCTCAACCTGCCCCTGGCCGGCACCTGGGAGATGAAGGTGACGGTGCGGACGTCCGAGGTCGACCAGGTGAGCGAGACCAGGACCGTGGTGGTGCGCTGAGGCCTGCCGCTTCGGGCAGGCCGACCCTCCGCGAGGGCCGGTTCGAGATGTCGGTCACGTTTCCGAAACGTCGATGGGCATCTCTTGACGCATGACCTGACAAACGGCTGTTATTGCGCCATCGTGTTCGGTCAAGTTGATTTCTGATCGGTTGCGACGGACTTCGACAGTCACACCCTCGTGATCGAACCCTGCCCTCAGGAGCCGCAGATGCACGACTTCTCCCCCTCCGGTCTCTCCCTGCCCTCTCCCGGCCGCCGCACCCTGCTGCGCGGCCTCGGTGGCGCCGCGCTGCTCGGCGCGGGCGTCCCGCTGCTCAGCGCCTGCGGGGGCGGGGGCACGGCGAGTGACCCGAAGACGGTCACCCTCGGTTCGAAGGCGTCCGACCCGGTGCCGAAGAAGGCGTTCGCGGACATCTACGCGGCCTACACGAAGAAGTCCGGCATCACGGTCGACGTGAACACGAAGGACTCCAACACCTTCCAGGAGCAGATCAACTCCTACCTCCAGGGCACGCCCGACGACGTGTTCACCTGGTTCGCCGGCTACCGGATGCAGTTCTTCGCGGCCAAGGGCCTGGCCACCCCGATAGACGACGTGTGGAAGACCATCGGGGGCAACTTCCCCGAGGCGATGCACAAGCTCAGCAAGGGTGAGGACGGTAAGTACTACTTCGTGCCGCTGTACTCGTACCCGTGGGCGATCTTCTACCGCAAGAGCGTCTTCAAGGAGAAGGGCTACGAAGTCCCGACGAAGTGGGACGACTTCGTCGCGCTGTGCAAGCAGATGAAGAAGGACGGACTCGTCCCGATCGCCTTCGGCGACAAGGACGCCTGGCCCGCGCTCGGCACCTTCGACCAGATCAACTTCCGCCAGAACGGCTACGACTTCCACGTCGACCTGATGGCCGGAAAGGCCGCCTGGACCGACGCCAAGGTCCGCAAGGTCTTCGACCTGTGGTCCGAGATCCTCCCCTACCACCAGGAGGGCGCCGTCGGCCGCACCTGGCAGGACGCGGCCCAGACGCTCGCCTCGAAGAAGGCCGGCATGTACCTGCTGGGCACCTTCGTGGCCCAGCAGTTCACCGACAAGGCGGCCCTGGAGGACCTCGACTTCTTCGCCTTCCCGGAGATCGACCCGGCCCACGGCCAGGACACCGTCGAGGCGCCCACCGACGGCTTCATGATGAGCAAGAGCCCGAAGAACAAGGCCCAGGCGGTCAAGCTCCTGGAGTACCTGGGCACGTCCGAGGCCGAGGACATCTACCTCAAGTCCGACCCGAGCGTGGTCCACGCCACCAACGACGCCGACACCTCCTCGTACACGCCGCTGCAGAAGAAGGCGTACGACATGATCTCCGGCGCCAAGTCCCTGACCCAGTTCATGGACCGTGACAGCCGTCCGGACTTCACCTCCACGGTGATGCAGCCCGCGCTGCAGAAGTTCGTCCGCGACCCCAAGGGCGTCGACGCCCTGCTGTCCTCGATCGAGCGCCAGAAGAAGACGATCTTCGCGTCGGGCTGATCCAGATGACCACGCACACCACCAAGGAGAACCCGGAGGCGGCCGCCGTGCCGCCTCCGGGCGCTGCCCCCGCCGCGCACACCGAGCGCGTGCCCCACGGGCACCGCCGCCTGCTGACCCGCCGCGACCGGTTCACCCTGGGCCTGATGGCGGGCCTGCCGACGATCCTGCACATCGCCCTCGTGTGGGTGACGGCCCTCGCCTCCGTCGCGCTGGCCTTCACCACCTGGGACGGCATCGGCTTCGACTCCATCACCTGGGTCGGACTGGAGAACTTCAAGGAGCTGTTCACCAACAACCCGCAGTTCTGGCCGGCCGTCGAGCACAACGTCGTCTGGTTCGTCGTGCTGATCGTGATCCCGACGCCGCTGGGGCTGTTCCTGGCCGTGCAGCTGGACAAGAGGATCCGGTTCAGCCGGGTGTACCAGACCGCGTTCTTCCTGCCCGTCGTGCTGTCGATGGCAGTGATCGGGTTCGTCTGGCAGCTGATCTACAACCCGGACACCGGACTGATCAACAGCATCATCGGGGCCAACGAGCCCGGCAAGTACATTGACTGGATCGGCGACCCGGACCTCAACCTGTGGGCGATCCTCGTCGCCGCGTCCTGGCGGCACACCGGCTACATGATGATCCTGTACCTGGCCGGCCTGAAGGGCGTCGACCCCGCGCTGCGGGAAGCCTCCGCGCTCGACGGCGCCAACGAATGGCAGACGTTCAAGAACGTCGTCTTCCCCACCCTGCGCCCGACCAACACCGTCGTCCTGGTCGTCACCATCATCGAGGCCCTGCGCTGCTTCGACCTGGTCTTCGTCTTCAACAAGGGCGCCGAGGGCACCGAACTGCTCTCGATCCTGGTCACCAACAACATCATCGGCGAGTCCAGCCGCATCGGATACGGCTCCGCGATCGCGGTCGTCCTGCTGCTGATCTCCCTCGTCGTGATCATCCCCTACCTGGTGGCCACCTTCCGGAAGGAGCGGCGCGCATGAGCACCGGCACCCTGACGCCGAGGAAGCGCACCCCCCTGCGCCCCGCCCGGCTCCTGCTGCACCTCTTCCTCGCCGGCGCAGCTCTGGCCTGGCTCGCGCCGCTGCTGTGGGCGGTCTACTCGGCGCTGCGGCCGTACTCGGAGACGAGCGAGAAGGGATACGTGTCCTGGCCGGACACGCTGAACTTCGACAACTTCACGAACGCGTTCACGCAGTCGGACATGAGCCACTACTTCGTCAACACGATGATCATCGCCGTGCCGGCGGTGCTGCTGACGCTGTTCCTGTCGTCGATGGTGGCCTTCTACGTCAGCCGCTTCGACTTCCGGCTCAACCTCGCGCTCCTGCTGGTCTTCACGGCCGGCAACCTGCTGCCGCAGCAGGTCATCATCACCCCGCTGTACCGGCTGTACCTGCTGATCGACCTGCCCGGGGTCACGATGAGCGGCAAGCTCTACGACTCCGCCCTCGGGCTCGTGCTGATCCACGTCGCGTTCCAGTCCGGCTTCTGCGCCTTCGTGCTCAGCAACTACATGCGCACCCTGCCGCACGAGCTGACCGAGGCCGCGCTGGTGGACGGCGCCTCGGTCTGGCGGCAGTACTGGCAGATCACCCTGCCGCTGTGCCGTCCGGCCATGGCCGCCCTGGCGACACTGCTGTCCATCTGGATCTACAACGACTTCTTCTGGGCCCTCGTGCTGATCTCCACCGGCGAGAACATGCCGATCACCTCGGCGCTGAACAACCTCACCGGCGCCTACTTCACCGACCCCAACCTGGTCGCCGCCGGCGCCCTGCTCACCGCGATCCCCACGCTGATCGTCTACTTCGTGCTCCAGCGCCAGTTCGTCAGCGGCCTGACGCTGGGCGCCAACAAGGGCTGACGGCCCGCAGCTTGAAAGAGACCCCCGTGCACAACCCCTTCACCCCGGTCGCCTCCGTGCCCGTGGACCCCGGCAAGGCCCGCGTCCACGAGGAGGGCTGGCAGTCCTGGAGCCCCAGCGGCGCCTACGCCCTCGGCGACAAGCCGTACCGCCCGACCAACGACAACTGGGCGACGGTGTGTTACCGGCCCGGCGTCACCGTCCCCGAGGACACCTTCCAGGGCGAGGGCCTGCTGGCGCTCGACCCGGGCGACGGCTCCCCGGTCCGTCTGTGGGCGGCCGTCGATCCGACGCGCGAGGTCCCGTCCGTCCGGCTCGTCATCACGGACGGGCGGGCGGAGGTCAGCTCCGACGGGCCCGTGAAGGAGTGGACGGGGTCCACCGTCCAGACGGTGCTGGGCGAGTGGGCCGACAGCCTCGGGCTGCCCGCTCCCCGCCCGGCCCCCACCGTCTGGTGCTCCTGGTACGAGTACTTCACCCAGGTCACCGAGGACGACATCCACGAGAACCTCCGCGCGATGGACACCCTCGACCTGCCCATCGACGTCGTCCAGATCGACGACGGATACCAGCGGGCTCTCGGTGACTGGCTCACCCTCTCCGGCCGCTTCCGCTCCCGTGCGGGCATCGCCGACACCATCAGGGCCAGGGGCCGCCGCGCCGGCATCTGGACGGCCCCCTTCCTCGTCGACCCGGCGAGCGACCTGGCCGCCGAGCACCCCGAGTGGCTGGTCCGCGACGAGGACGGCGGCTTCACGCACGCCGGCCGCAACTGGGGCCACGACCTGCGCGTCCTGGACACCACGCACCCCGAGGCGGCGGCGTACCTGACGGAGGTCTTCCGCACCCTGCGCGCCGAGGGCTACGACTACTTCAAGGTCGACTTCCTGTACGCGGGCGCGCTTCAGGGCGTACGGCACGACCCGGCCGTGGACGCGCTGACGGCCTACCGGGCGGGCGTCGCCCTGATCCGCGAGGCGATCGGCGCGGATGCCTACCTGCTGGGCTGCGGGGCGCCCCTGCTCGCGTCCATCGGGCTGTTCGACGCGATGCGGGTCAGCCCCGACACGGCCCCGCACCGCCGCCCCGAGGCCGACGACTACAGCCAGCCCGGCCAGGACCCCGCCGAGTTCACCGGCGCCGGCCGCCAGTGGCAGCACGGCCGGCTCTGGATCAACGACCCCGACTGCCTGATGGCCCGCCCCGCGGTCGAGACCCGGGAGCGGTGGGCCGCGCACGTCGAGGCGACCGGCGGCCTCGTGGCGTCCAGCGACCGTCTGCTCTCGCTCGACGAGTGGGGCGTGACCACCACCCGCCGTCTCCTCGCGGGAGCCGCCCGGTGAAGCGCGAACTGTCCGTCCCCGGCATCGCCTACGGCGGCGACTACAACCCCGAGCAGTGGCCCGAGGAGGTCTGGGCCGAGGACATGCGCCTGATGCGCGAGGCCGGGGTGACCATGGTCAGCGTCGGCATCTTCTCCTGGGCACTGCTGGAGCCGAGCGAGGGCGCGTACGACTTCTCCCTCCTCGACCGCGTCCTGGACCTGCTGCACACCCACGGCATCGCCGCCGACCTCGCGACCCCGACGGCGGCGCCCCCGGCGTGGTTCTTCCACGCCCACCCCGAGGCGCTGCCCGTGGACAAGGACGGCAGGACCCTGTCGTACGGCAGCCGCCAGACGTTCTGCCCGTCCAGCCCCGCCTACCGCGAGGCCGCGCTGCGGATGGCGCGGGCGCTGGCCGGACGGTACGCGGACCACCCGGCACTCGTGATGTGGCACGTCCACAACGAGTACGGCTGCCACAACGCCGAGTGCTACTGCGACGAGAGCGCGGCGGCCTTCCGGCGCTGGCTGCGCGAGCGGTACGCGGACGACCTCACCGCCCTCAACGACGCCTGGGGCACCCGCTTCTGGAGCCAGTGGTACTACGACTGGGACGAGATCCTCCCGCCCCGCCCCACCGGCGCCGTCCCGAACCCCACCCACCAGCTGGACTGGCGCCGCTTCTGCAGCGACGAACTGCTGTCGCTGTACGAGGCGGAGCGCCGGGTGCTGCTGGACGCGGCCCCCTCGATCCCCGCCACCACCAACTTCATGGTGATGTACAACTTCGACGCCCTCGACTACTGGCGCTGGGCCCCGAAGCTGGACATCGTCTCCAACGACCACTACCTCCAGTCCGCCGACCCCGAGTCCGAGATCGACGTCGCGCTCAGCGGCGACCTGGTCCGCTCCCTCGCGGGCGGGCCCTGGCTGCTGATGGAGCACTCGACGGGCGCCGTCAACTGGCAGCCGGTGAACCGGGCCAAGCGCCCCGGGGAGCTCCGGCGGAACGCGCTGGCCCACGTGGCCCGGGGCGCGGACGGCATCGCCTACTTCCAGTGGCGCGCGGCGAAGGCGGGCGCCGAGCAGTGGCACTCGGCGATGCTTCCGCACGCGGGCACGGACAGCCGGATCTGGCGTGACGTCGTCCGGCTCGGCGCCGACCTGCGGGCGCTGGCCGAGGTGCGCGGCAGCGTCGGCACCGCCGAGGTGGCGATCGTCTGGGACTGGAACGCCCGCTGGGCGATGGAGCTCCCCTCCCAGCCGAGCGCCGAACTGCGCTTCCACGACCTGGTCCGCACCTGGTACGAGCCGCTGTGGCGGGCGGGCGTCGCGGTGGACTTCGTACGCCCGGACGCCGACCTGTCGGCCTACCGCCTGGTCCTCGCCCCGAGCCTCTACCTCGTGGACGACACGGGCGCGGCGAACCTCACCGGCTTCGTGGAGCGTGGCGGCACGCTGGCCGTCGGCTTCCACAGCGGTGCCGTCGACGAGAACTGCCATGTACGGCTGGGCGGTTACCCGGGCGCGTTCCGGGAGGTGCTGGGGGTACGGACGGACGAGCTGTTCCCGTTGCTGCCGGGGGAGTCGGTGGGCCTGAGCTCGGGCGGCCGCGGGACCCTGTGGTCGGAGCGGGTCCGCCCGGCCGGCGCCGAGACGGTCGCGTCGTACACCGGCGGGCCCCTCAGCGGCGTACCGGCGGTGACCCGGCACGCCCACGGTGCGGGCGTCGCGTGGTACCTGGCCACCCTGCCGGACCCCGAGACCCTCACCGGGCTCCTGGACCGCATCCGCGGGGAGGCGGGCGTCAAGCCCGTGCGCAGCACCCCGCGGGGCGTCGAGGCGGTGCTGCGACGCGGTCCGCACGCCGACTACCTCTTCCTGATCAACCACACCGACCGGCCCGCCCATGTCGCGGTCGCCTCCGACGCCACCGAACTGCTCACGGGCAAACCGGCGCCGGGGGCGGTCAGCGTCCCGGCGGGGGAGACGGCGGTGGTGCGCGAGCCCCGCTGAGTGACAGGGTGGCGGGACGTCATCGGGACGGGCGGGGGGCCGGGCGGCATGCCGGAGCTGAGCAGGGGCGGGAACACCGTGGTGGGCTCCGTCCGGACGGCACCGTCGAGATGAACGCGGGTCCGGTGGAGTTCAGGAGGCGCTGACGGGGCACTCGGGCAGGCGCACCGCGTCCCTGTGCCGAAAGCCGTCCGCCATGCCCGAGCTGCCAGATGTCGAGGGGTTCCGGGAGGTCCTCCGGTCCTGCGCCCAGGGCAGAGTCGTCCGGCGCGTCGACGTGCGCGACGCGGGCGTCCTGCACGGGATCGACGCGCGGCGGCTGCGGGAAGCCCTGGAGGGGCGGCGCGTCACCGGGACGGAACGGCACGGCAAGTGGCTGCTCGCCCGGACCGGCGGCCCCACCCTGCTGCTGCACTTCGGCATGACCGGCCGGCTGCTCTGCGCCCACCCCGACGACGAGCCCGAGCCGCACGACCGGGTCCTGTTCACCCTCGCCCGCGACCGCCAGCTCCGCTACCGCGACCAGCGCAAACTCCAGGGCCTGTGGCTGGCCGAGGACGACCGCGACGTCGTGGGACTGCTCGGCCGTCAGGGCCCCGACGCCCTGTCGGTGGACCGCGCCGCATTCGAGAGCGCGCTCGCCTCGCACCGCGGTCGCCTCAAGGCGGTGCTGATCGACCAGTCGGTGGTGGCCGGCCTCGGCAACCTCCTGGCGGACGAGATCCTTTGGCGCGCGAGGCTGCGCCCCGGCACCCCGGCCAACGCCCTGACCGGGCCGGAGGCCCACCGCCTGTACACCGAGATGCGCCGCACCCTGCGCCCCGCGGTCACCGCCGGCTGTGTCCCGCCCCGCGACTCCTGGCTGACCGGCCACCGGGACTCCCCCGACCCTCGCTGCCCCCGCTGCCACACCCCCCTGCGCCGGACCCGCGTGGGCGGCCGGACCACGGTGTGGTGCCCGAGCTGCCAGGCCGCGCCGAGCCCCACCGGACGGCGATAATGGCTGAAGAGCTCCGAACAAGGGTGGAGTCCGGATCGCGACGCCCGGCACGTACGCTCGCCGCGTTTGCCGAAAGCCCCTGGTAGCTCCGCTGCGAGGAGCTTCCGGCGCCTTGCGGTCGCATGCACCCGGACCCCGCGAGCTGATCGGACTCCACTCCTGTTCGGGGCTCTGAGTCCGGGCAACGACGTCCCCGGACGCGCGGGTCGGGACCGCGCGCCGCGGATCGCCGACCTGACGGATCTCTGCGAGAGCGAGATGAGCGATCATGGACGAGCCCGCCATCGGCCGGGCGACCAGTCCGCTCGATGAGGTGGTCGGTGAGGAGCTCACGGCCCGCGTCACCGTCGACGAACACGGCACGGTGACCGGGTGGAACGCGGGCGCCGAGCGGCTCCTCGGGTACTCGGGCGCACAGATCGTCGGACGACCGGCGGCCGACCTGCTGGCCGACCCGGTCCCGGCCCAGGAGCTGCCGCCCTTCGCGCGGCTGTCGAGATGGCACGGCGAGATCTCCCTGCGGCACCTCGACGGCGGACGGCGGGAGATCAAGGTCCTCGCGCACCACAGGACGGCGCCCACCGGCAGACGCGAATGGCTCGTGGTCTCCGCGGTGACCGGCCGGCAGCCCCATCCCCTGGACGAGCCGTTCGTGTCCTGGACGTTCGCCCAGTCCCCGTGCTGCGCGCTGGCGCTGTACGACACCAGGCTCCGCCTGCGGCGGGCCAACGGGGCCATGGAGAAGGCCGTGGCCCTCACCGAGGCCGAGATGCTCGGCCTGCGCGTCAACGAGATCGTGGACGACCCGGCCGGCGAGCGGGCGGAGCAGAGCATGGCGCGGGTCCTTCGGACCGGCGAGCCGCAGTACGACGAGGACTTCCTGCGCCCCGCCGGCGCGTCCCGCACGCACGCCTGGTCCGTCCTGATGTCGCCGCTGCGCGACGGCGCGGGCACCCTGCGCGGCGTGTGCCTCACCTCGCACGACATGACGGAGCAGTACTGGGCCCGCAAGCGGCTCCAGCTGATGGCCGACGCCGGCCGGCGCATCGGCAGCACCCTCGACGCGATGCGTACGGCCCAGGAGTTGGCCGACGTGACGGTCCCCGACTTCGCCGACTTCGTCACCGTCGACCTGCTGACCACCCTCGACGACCTCCAGGAACCGGCACCGGACGCCGTGGCCACGACCGGCCCCGTCGTGCTGCGCCGGGCCGCCCACCAGTCCGGGACCCCGGGCGTCCCGGAGGCGGTCGTCGCCCTCGGCAGCCTCGACGAGTACCCGGCGGGCTCCGCGCCGGCCGAGACGCTCCGCTCGGGCCGGGCCAAGCTGTACGAGATGACGAACCCCGCGATCACCGCCCTGGTCGCGAGCGACCCGGCCCGTGCCTCCCGGGTCCGTGAGTTCGGGGTCCACTCGGTGATGGCGGTGCCCCTGACGGCCCGCGGCACCACCCTGGGCGTCGCCGTCTTCACACGTCACCGCAACCCCGACGTCTTCCGGCAGGACGACCTGGTGCTCGCCGAGGAACTGGCGGCCAGGGCGGCCGTGTGCATCGACAACGCCCGCCGCTTCACCCGCGAACGCGGCACCGCGGTGATGCTGCAGCGCAGCCTGCTGCCGCAGCGGCTGCCGCGGCAGGCCGCGGTCGAGGTCGCCTCCCGCTACCTCCCGGCCGACGCGCACGCCGGCGTGGGCGGCGACTGGTTCGACGTGATCCCGCTGTCCGGGGCGCGTGTGGCGCTCGTCGTGGGCGACATCGTCGGCCACGGCATCCACGCCTCGGCGACCATGGGCCGCCTGCGCACGGCCGTACGCACCCTCGCCGACATCGACCTGGCGCCGGACGAGCTGCTCACCCACCTCGACGACCTGGTCGCCCGCCTGTCCACCGAGCGGGACACCGGCGGCGAGGTGGGAGCGACCTGCCTGTACGCGGTGTACGACCCGATCTCACGGCGCTGCACCCTGGCCCGCGCCGGACATCCGCTGCCGGCCGTGGTGAGCCCCGGCGGCCCCGCCGAGCTGATCGACCTGCCGGCCGGCCCGCCGCTGGGTCTGGGCGGCCTGCCCTTCGAGGCAGCCGAGATCGAACTGCCCGAGGGCAGCCTGCTCGCCCTCTACACCGACGGCCTCATCACACCGGGCCGCCGCGCCCGTGGCGACGACGACGGCGTCCTTCGCCTCTGCCGCCTTCTCACGCGTTCGGAGCCGACCCTGGACGCCCAGTGCGACCGGATCCTCACCGACCTCCTGCCGCCCCGCCCGCCCGACGACGTCGCCCTCCTCCTGGCCCGCACGCGCGCGCTGGACGCCTCCCAGGTCGCCACCTGGGACGTCCCGGCCGACCCGTCCGCCGTCGCCCAGGCCCGCAAGGACGCCCTGGCCCAGCTGGACGCCTGGGACCTGGAGGACGCCGCCTTCGTCACGGAACTGGTCGTCAGCGAACTGGTCACCAACGCCATCCGCCACGCCCGGCCCTCCATCCAGCTCCGCCTGATCCACCTCGCCCACGACAGCTCGCTCATCTGCGAGGTGACCGACGGCGACAGCACCTCCCCCCACCTGCGCCGCGCCCGCACCTACGACGAGGGCGGCCGGGGCCTGCTCCTGGTGGCCCAGCTCACCCGGCGCTGGGGCACGCGCCAGACCCCGAAGGGCAAGACGATCTGGACGGAGCAGGCCCTCGACCACGGGACGTGACCACCACCGCCCTCTCGCGGGAGAAACGCACCCGCCTGCCTTCGGCGGCCGGGCCGGGAGGTCAACCGGCCAGGGCCGCGAGGGTGTCCTCCAGATCGGTGGCCCTGGGCTGGTTGTGGGGGAGCTTGGCCAGGAGCTTGGCCATGCCACAGGTGTCGGTGAGGGCGGAGAAGACCAGGCCGCCGGCGACGCCCGCGGAGAGCCAGCGCGCCGCGTTCCATCGTTGTCCGGCGACCAGTCCGGTCAGGACCAGCGATCCGGCGGCGAGACGGACTTGGCGGTCCATGGCCCAGGGGGTGCGGGTGCCGGCCGGGCGGTGGGTGTCATGGCCGAACTGCGTCCAGGCGGAGGTGCCGCCGTCGAGGGTGGCTGCGGTGATGCCCTGCTCGGCCAGGCGTCGGCAGGCCTGGGCGGAGCGGGCGCCGGAGGCGCACACGATGAGGAGGTCGCCGCGGTCTGCGGCCGTCTTCAGCGCGGGCAGGGCGACATCGAGGTGGTCGAGCGGGATGTTGTGGGCGCCGGGCAGGTGGCCGGAGGCGTATTCGCCCGGGGTGCGCACGTCGATGACGGTCAGCTCGTGCAGGCGGGCATGGGCCTGATCGGCGGTCAGGGCGGGGGAGGGTGCCACGGGGATTTTCCTTTGCTCGGTTCGGGTTACCCCTTCGGTAGGATACCCAAGGGGGTATCTCGCAGGAGCGTGGGTCGTGGAACTGGCGATGGCGGCCGAGGAATTGAAGGCGGTGGTCAACCGGCTGCGCCGGGCGCAGGGCCAGATCGCCGGTGTGATCAAGATGATCGAGGAGGGGCGGGACTGCGAGGACGTCGTCACCCAGCTCGCCGCAGCCTCCCGGGCCCTGGACAAGGCCGGCTTCGCGATCATCGCCACCGGTCTGCAGCACTGCCTGACCGACGTGAACATGGCCTCCTCCGGCGACCGGGAGCAGATGCGCGCCCGACTGGAGAAGCTGTTCCTGTCCCTGGCCTGAGCCGTGGCCGCGGCACCGGTCGCGATCGCCGTGCGACACCTCAGCTGAGGGCGTCGACGAGCATGACGGCGGCCACGGCCAGCAGCCCGACGGCGAAGGTGCGCTGCAGCAGGCTGCCGGTGACCTTGGCGGCCAGGCGTCTGCCGTCCCAGGCGCCCAGGATCGCCGCCGCGGTGAAGGGTCCGATCACCGTCCAGTCGACGCCGACGGTGGTGGCGCCGCGGGTGGCCAGGGAAGCCAGCGAGTTCGCCGAGATGACCAGCAGGCTGGTGCCGACGGCGGCCTGCATGTCGAACGCCAGCACGGTGACCAGGGCCGGGACGGCCAGGAAACCTCCGCCGACGCCGAGCAGACCGGTCAGCGCGCCCAGCCCCGCGCCGGTTCCGGCGGCCTTGGCGGGCCGGGCCTCGCCGGCTACCGGGCCGGTGGCGGTGGTGGTGCCGCTGGGGCGCAGCATCTTGACGGCGGCGAGCGCGGCGACGACAGCGAACGCGGCGGTCAGTACCGGCTGCGGCAGGCGGGAGGCCGCGGCTCCTGCCGCGGCCGCGGGCAGGAGTCCGGCCGCGGCGAACAGGGCGCCGGCTCTCCATCGGACGTTGCGGATACGGGCGTGGGCGTACAGGGCGGTGAGCGAGGTGACCGTGACGATGATCAGGCTGGCGGTGGTCGCGGCGGCCGGCGTGAAGCCGAGCAGGTAGATCAGCGCCGGGACGGCCAGGACGCTGCCGCCCCCGCCGAGTGCGCCGAGCGCGAGCCCGACCACCGCCCCCGCGATCAGGGCCAGGATCAGAGCACTCACGCTATGACACCGCCGCTGCCGCCCGGACCGATGACCGGCAGGCCCGCACGCGCCCAGGCGGTCATGCCGCCGGTGACGTCGGTGGCCTGGACACCGCGCCCGGCCAGCAGCTTCGCGGCCCGCTGTGAGCGGTGACCGGAGCGGCAGATCGTGACCACCGGCCTGCCCCGCGCGGCCGCCGGGAGCGGCGCCCCGGCCATCAGTCGGGAAAGGGGCAGGTGCAGCGCACCGGGCGCGTGACCGGCGTCCCACTCCGGTGTTTCGCGTACGTCCAGCAGGACGGCGGTGCCGTCACCGGTCTGTAGACGGGCCAGTCGGGGAGTGAGGCGGCCGGGGCGGCGGCGGAGAAGCGAGAACATCGTTCGATCCCTTTCGTGGAGGTGGCGCGCGAGGGCGTGTCAGTCGGTGTCCTCGGGGCCCTCGGTGCCCTGGGCGCGCTCGGTGCCCTCGGGGTGAGTGAGGGCCAGTCCCGCCTCCGTGGCGGCGTCGAAACTGTCGTCCACGGCGACCACGTCGCGGCCTGCGGCGTCGAGCAGGGACGCGGCGATCGCCGCACGCATCCCGCCGGCGCAGTGCACCCACACCACCCCGTCCGGCACCTCTCCGATGCGGCCGTGCAGTTCGTGGATCGGGATGTGGACGGAGCCGTCGATGGTGCCGCTCGCCCGCTCCGACTCCCGGCGCACGTCCAGTACGACCACCTCGTCGCCGCGTTCACGGACCTCGGCGAGGTCGGCGAAGCGGGCGCGCGGGAACGAGGCGAGCCGCTCGCCCTCGCGGATCCAGTCGGCCGGGTCGCCGGTGGTGGCGGCGGCCGGGCGGTCGATGCCCACCCGCGCCAGCTCCCGCTGGGCGGCGGCGACCTGCTCCGGATCCTCGGCGAGCAGAGTGACGGGCCTGCCCCAAGGGATCAGCCAGGCCAGGTAGGTGGCGAGCTTGCCCTCGCCCTCGAAGTTGAAGGTCCCGGCCACGTGCCCCTGGGCGAACGCGACCCGGTTGCGCAGGTCCACCACCCACTCGCCGGCGGCCAGCCGGGAGGCGAGCTCCTCGGCGTCCGCGCGCCTCGGCGGAGTGAGGTCGACCGGCGCGGGACCCGCGGCGTTGGCCGGGCCCATGTGCGCGTAGTAGGCGGGCACGTCGTCCAGCCCGGAGAGCATCCGGGCGACGAAGGCGTCCACGCCCAGGGTCAGCGCGTCGTTGGTCGCGCGCTCCTTGCCGATCGTGGTCGCGTCCCCCTCGGCCTGGGAGGAGGAACAGAAGCTTCCGAACCCGTGGGTGGGCAGCACCGGCACCTCGTCGTCCAGCTCGTCGGCGAGCCGGTGGGCGGAGGCGTGCTGGGCGCGGGCCAACCGCTCGGTCAGCCGCGGCTCGACCAGATCAGGGCGTCCGACGGTGCCGATGAGCAGGGACCCGCCGGTGAAGGCCGCCACGGCGCGCCCGCCCTCGGTGAGGACGTAGGAGGTGTGGTGCGGGGTGTGCCCGGGAGTAGCGATCGCGCGCAGCGCCAGCCCCTCGTCGATCGCCACGGTGTCGCCGTCGGCGACCGGGGTGCGGGCGAACGACACGCGCGCCCCGGCCGGCACCAGGTACTGCGCGCCGGTGACGCGCGCCAGCTCCGGGCCACCGGTGACGTAGTCGTTGTGCACATGGGTCTCGGCCACGAAAGCGATGCGCACGCCACGCCGGGCCGCCACGGCGATGACCCGGTCGATGTCCCGCGGCGGGTCCACGACCACCGCGGCACCGGGTCCGCCGACCAGGTAGCTGCGGTTGCCCAGGCCCTCGAACTCCAGGGTGTCGACGAAGAACACGGCTCTGACTCCTTCCGGACGCTGTACCCCGGGGGGTATCCGACACCCACCCTAACAGTCATACCCAGGGGGGTATTCCAGAGACGGAAGACCACCCCGTCCGGTGGTCACGGAACACGTCGGCGTCACGGTGTGGCAGCCCCGCACCTTCGAGGGCGTCGATGCGATGCGCGAGGCATGCCGAAGACCCCGGCTGCCAACGGCACTCGGGGTCTTCGTTTCGCCTGTTCGGGCGGCAGCGGAGGATACGAGATTCGAACCCGTGAGGGGCTCAGTTCCCGCTCACGCCCTGCGCCAGGCGCTGAGCAGTTCCTCGGGGCCGTACGCCGCCTGGAGGCCGGAACAACCGACCCCGCTGCGGGAGACCGCGACGAGCGGTACCGGCTCGTCGGTGATCGCCGCCCGGTGCTTGTGCAGTGCGGCCAGGTCGTGGCTGTCGAACGCGGAGTTCTCCAGCCACTTGACCGAGCCGAGGAAGAGCAACTGCTTGGCGACCGGTTGCCGGTCGGCGCCGACCAGGTCGACTTCGATGTCGTTGCTGCGGGTCCAGTACGCGCCGATCGCCGGGGCAGCGGGCAGGAGCCCGTCCGGCAGGAGGCGGGCGAGGGATTCCCGGACCAGGGGCTCGATCGCGCGGCCCCGCCAGCTCGTCCACCGCTCCTTGATCCGGCTCAGCGTGAGGTCCCCCCGCATCCGCTCGATCTCCGCCATGTGCGGATCCAGAAACGCGAGCCAGAAGCGCAGGTAGGGGTCGGCGATCCGGTAGCGGCGTTCTTTCGACGGCCGCAGTGAGAGGGGCAGCTCGGCCGCCACGACTCGCTTCTCGGTCAGGACATCCGTGGCCCGGGTGAGCGTCGTGTGGGCGATGCCGCCCGCGGCCCGCGCGATGTTGGTGAAGGTCCGCTCCCCGGATCCGATGGCCCGCAGGACTTCCCTGCTCATCGCATGCGGGGGAAACTCCGCGGCCAGTGAACGCTCGGCGGAGACCAGCAGTGCCGAGATCGGATTGTCCAGGGAGTCGCGGAGGAACTCCCACACATCGGCTCCGGCCCGCCACTCGGCGCAGATCAGGGGGAGGCCCCCCGTGATCAGAGCGGCGTCGAACGCGGCCGCAGGGGACAGGTCGAGCATCTCGCCGATGTCCGCCGGGTTCAGGGGCCCCACGACCATTTCCCGGCCGCGCTGGTGAAAGGGACGGTCGTAGCTGTTCAGCGCCTCCATCATCGACAGGTCGGACCCGACCAGGAGGAGAAGCACCGGCTTGCGGCTCAGCAGCCGGTCCCATGCCCGCTGGAGCATGCCCTCGAAGGCGTCGATGCGGTCCATGAGATACGGAACCTCGTCGATGACGACCACGCTCGGTCTGTCGTCGGGAAGGATGTCCGCGAGCAGCCTGAACGCCGCATTCCACTGCCCCGGGGTCTCCTCCGAGAACAGCCCTCGATCCGGCAGACTGGATCGGGCGACGGCGTCGAGAAGCTCCGACAGCTCGTCCTCCGCCGTGCCGCCCGCCGCGGTGAAGAAGAGATTCGGCGTCTCGGTACGCCGTAGGAACTCCTCGACGAGACTGGACTTGCCGACCCGCCGCCTCCCCCGCATGAGGATGCACTGCCCCGGCTTCGCCGACCCGACGGCACCGTGAACCGCCCGCCAGGCGCTGCCGAGCACGCTCAGCTCGTGGTCCCGCCCGATGAAACGACGCATGCAAGACTCCCGACGGCGATAGTATCGGCAGAGATACTATCGCTCCCGATACCATCCTGCGGGACGCCGCTGCGGAAGGGGCTGGCCTAGCCAGGAATGCCAAGGTCCTTCAGGTAGGTGAGACGGGCGTTTATCGCCGCTGAGAAGTGCCGCCAGTCGAGGCTTTCCACCAGTTCGACGGGCTTGGGGTCCTCGGCCGAGGACGTGACGTAGCACGCGGCGTCGTAGAGCTGTTCGGCCACGAGGCGCTCGCAGAAGATCCCGAACCGATCCTGGTATGAGGTGCCGTGCCAGATCTCGTCGGAGGGCAGGGCGCCCTTCGCGGTCTTGACCGGCCTCCGGGAGCCTTCGCCGTCCTGCATGATGAAGAAGTAGCCGAGCCAGGGCTTCTCCTTCGGGTAGAGCTCGGCCAGGGCTGCGCGGCGGAGGTCCACCGCGCTGCCGAGTGCTTCCTCCACCCGGTTGTTGTAGTTGTTGCCGTACGACGGCCCTCCGAGTGCCTTCATCTCGAAAGCCGCGACGAGTACTCCTTGGTGAACGACTACGAGGTCCCATTGTTTCTGCGGCCGGTAGTAGCCGGGCAGCTCCAGGCCCTGGGACTTGTTGACGCGGATGCTCTCGGGCGGGAAGCCGGCGTCCAGGAAGAACTTCGCCAAGAGGGTCGCGATCACATCGAAGTGCTTGCCACCGCGTACCGATCCGGCTGTGCCTGCGCCAACCGCGGCTTTGATCGCGGACTGCTCGTTCTGGAGCTGTTTCGCGCCCCAATAGGCCGCAATGGCGTCTTCGAAGTCTTGGCGGGTGACCGTCAAGATCCGTGCCTCCCTAGTCAGGCAGCTCGGCGAGCCCGTAGACGCGAAGCGCGGCCTCCGTGGCGGCCTTCACGTCGCGCTTGTCGAAAGCCTCTGCAAGGGCAACCCGGTCGCTCTCGCTGATCGCCGCGGGGTCGGGCACGCGGATCTTGCGGAGGTACTGCGCCTGAAATCGGAGGGTCCCCCCTCGCATCTTGACCGCGTACGCCTCCACGAACGCTTCCGCGACCTTGGACAGCAGCAGACCACCGAGTACGCGCATGTCCCAGACGTCCGAGACGATGAAGTACAGGTTGTGGTGAGGGTACAGGCCGCCTTCGTCGAGGACCGGATGGATCGTCAGCTTCATGTCCGGAAACAGCAGCTTGGGACGCCCGGTCAGGCGGTGGTCGACCTTGTCGATCGTCTTGTACCAGCGTTGGGGCTGCTTGACCGCGATGTAGCGCTTACGCAGGGCGGCACCGTGCTCTTCGAAGTACTTGAGGAGCCGGGGGTGTGCGGTGAGGTCTACGAGGTCGCCTTCGGCAGTCCACGGGTTGACCAGGTAGGTGCCGTGCCAGTTCAGAGTGCCGCTGGTGGTGTCACGGACCATGGCCATCGGCAACAGCCGGTCACGTTCGACGAGGCTGTCGTCGTCTGTGAGGAAGACCTTGTCGGCGCCGGTAGCGATGCCGATGCCGACGCGTGTTCCGGTCTTGTCGTCCTCCAACAGCCGGAAACGTTCGGTCAGCTCCTCCAGGACTGCCAGCCTGGCTGGTGACGCGGCCGGCCACGAGTCCTCGTCCGGGAACCAGTGCGGCATACGCGCGGCCTGGAAGGCCGGGGTGGCGATCGACTCTGACGTGCCCCTCGCGTACCAGTCGGCGAAGTCGTGGGCCTGGGTGCTTCCGAAGGCGCGGGTGGTATCCGCTGCGACCGCCTCACCCTGGGAACGGTTCGAGATGAGCGTGATCGCCGGATAGGCCGAAACTTGATCGTCGAACGCGTCCACGTCGTGCATGACGAGTGCCAGATCCATGCTGAAACGACGCCTCACCAGCTGCCGGAGCCGACGGCCGTACTGGTTCCGCATCCAGCGGTCCGCGCAGATGAAGCCCAGCCGGCCTCCGGGCTTGAGGCTTCGCAGCGCGGTCTCGTAGAAGCCGACGTAAATGTCTGCTCGGCCGCCCATCGTGGGACAGGCGGTGCGATAGGCGGCCATCCGATGGTCGGGGACGTCTTCAAGGCGAATGTACGGAGGGTTGCCCACCACGTAGTCGGCACGGTGATCGGCGTCGGACTGCAGTAGGTAGTCGCCTTCTTCGACCCATGCTGCTGCCACCCGCTGGGCTTCCTCGGCCTGCCATCCCTCGTCCACCAGCTGCTTCTCGATGACCGCACGGCTTTGTTTCACGTTGCGCTCCAGCAGGTCCAGAGCACGAACCGCCGCGAGCGCGTCTGTGATCGGTCGATTGTGTGCACGGCAGGAGGCACTGATTCGCGATGCCACAGCCACCAGGAATGCACCCGAGCCGCAGGCCGGCTCGACGAGCTTCACGTCGCAGAGATCCTTGTCGGCCGTGTAGCCGAGGAGGTCGAGGATCAGGTCGACCACCCAGCGTCGCGTGAAGACCTCGCCGTGCTCCACGGCTTCCGCGGGAAGGGCAGGAAGGCCGTGGAGATCGGTGTCAGGGAACAGAGGAGTGGCCACGTCCTGACACTACTAGGGGGGATCTCGGCCATCCGAAGTTACGCCGGCCGCCCAGGCGCCGGGCCGCTAGCGGACCGTCTGCCGGGTCCTCCGGCAACGCTCGCCACATGAACGGCAACCAGAACCGCAACCACGCACGTCGAAGGGCCCCACCGCGAACGGTGGGGCCCTTCGACATCGTGCCCGGTGAGGCACTGGCGGAGGATACGAGATTCGAACTCGTGAGGGGTTGCCCCCAACACGCTTTCCAAGCGTGCGCCCTAGGCCTCTAGGCGAATCCTCCGCCGGAAACATTACATGACCGAGAGGAGTGCTCGCGAACTCGTTCCCCGCTGCTGACATCGGGTACTCTCTGTGGAGCCCCTCACGCGGCGCTATCTGACTGAACTCCCCCAGGGCCGGAAGGCAGCAAGGGTAGGTTGGCTCTGGCGGGTGCGTGGGGGGCGCTTGCGTGTCCGGAGCCGGGCCGGCGGGCGGGGCTCGTTGTCAGTGGGCGCCTATAACCTCGTAGGCGTGTCGTCTCTCGCGCTGTACCGCCGCTATCGCCCGGAGTCTTTCGCCGAGGTCATCGGGCAGGAGCATGTCACCGACCCGCTGCAGCAGGCGCTGCGGAACAACCGGGTCAATCACGCGTACCTGTTCAGCGGACCGCGCGGCTGCGGCAAGACGACCAGTGCGCGGATCCTCGCGCGGTGCCTGAACTGCGAGCAGGGGCCCACGCCGACCCCGTGCGGGGAGTGCCAGTCCTGCCGGGACCTGGCCCGCAACGGACCCGGCTCGATCGACGTCATCGAGATCGACGCCGCGTCGCACGGTGGTGTGGACGACGCCCGTGAACTGCGCGAGAAGGCGTTCTTCGGCCCCGCCTCCAGCCGCTACAAGATCTACATCATCGACGAGGCCCACATGGTCACGTCGGCCGGCTTCAACGCGCTGCTGAAGGTCGTCGAGGAGCCCCCCGAGCACCTGAAGTTCATCTTCGCCACCACCGAGCCCGAGAAGGTCATCGGGACCATCCGCTCGCGGACCCACCACTATCCCTTCCGGCTCGTCCCGCCGGGCACGCTGCGCGACTACCTCGCCGAGGTCTGCGGCCGGGAGGAGATCCCCGTCGAGGACGGCGTGCTGCCGCTCGTCGTGCGCGCGGGTCAGGGGTCCGTGCGTGACTCGATGTCCGTCATGGACCAGCTGCTCGCCGGCGCGAGGGAGGAGGGTGTGACGTATGCCATGGCCACCTCGCTGCTCGGCTACACCGACGGCTCGCTGCTCGACTCCGTGGTGGAGGCCTTCGCGACCGGAGACGGGGCCGCCGCCTTCGAGGTCGTGGACCGCGTCATCGAGGGGGGCAACGACCCCCGTCGTTTCGTCGCCGACCTGCTGGAGCGGCTGCGGGACCTGGTGATCCTGGCCGCCGTGCCGGATGCCGTGGAGAAGGGGCTCCTCGACGCCCCCGCCGACGTCCTGGAGCGCATGCAGGCCCAGGCCGGCACCTTCGGCGCCGCAGAGCTGAGCCGGGCCGCCGACCTCGTCAACGAGGGACTGACCGAGATGCGGGGGGCCACCTCCCCGCGGCTCCAGCTCGAACTGATCTGCGCCAGGGTGCTGCTGCCCGCGGCGTACGGGGACGAGCGCTCCGTGATGGCCCGCCTCGACCGCCTGGAACGGGGAGGCAACTTCTCCGCGGGTGCCGGCATGCCCGCCATGGGGTACGTGCCGGGGCCCGACGCCCATGCGGGGGCGGCCGCAGCCGCGCCCGTTCCGCCGGGTGGCGGGCCCGCCGCGGCCCGGGCCGCCGTACGGGCTCCGGGTGCGCCTCCCACGGCACCCACCCCGCCCACTCCGGCCACCCCGTCGGCTCCCGCTGCCGGCCCGCAGAGCGGCCAACAGCCCCAGCAACCTCAGCAACCTCAGGCTCCGGCCCCAGCCGCCGCGGAGTCCATGCCCGCGCCCGCCCCGGCCGCCGCTCCCGCCGCGCAACCCGCCTCTGCCCCAGCCCCCGGCGCCTGGCCCACCGCCGCGTCCGCAGGCGGCGGCCGCCGCCCCGGTGGCTGGCCCACGGCGGCCTCGGCGGGCGGCGGAGCCCAGCAGCCCCCCGCCGCGCCGAGCGGCGCCCCCACACCCGCCCCGCAGCCCTCGGCGCCCCCGCCCGCCCCCACCCCGGGCACGGCACCCGCCTACGCCCCTCCGAGCGGCGGCCTGGACCCGCGCATGCTCTGGCCCAACATCCTGGAGGCCGTCAAGAACCGGCGCCGCTTCACCTGGATCCTGCTCAGCCAGAACGCCCAGGTGACCGGCTTCGACGGCACCACCCTGCAACTCGGCTTCGTCAACGCCGGAGCGCGCGACAACTTCGCGAGCAGCGGCAGCGAGGACGTTCTGCGGCAGGCGCTGGCCGAGCAGTTCAACGTGCAGTGGAAGATCGAGGCGATCGTCGACCCGTCCGGTGGCGGCTCGGCTCCTCCGCCGACCGGCGGCTCCCCCGGCTTCGGCGGCGGCGGGGCCGGAAGCCACACCGGGGGCGGCACGGGCGGCTACGGCGGTGGCGGCAACAGCGGCTTCGGCGGCGGTGCGCCGTCCCCTCAGCGCCCGGCTCCTGCCCAGTCCACAGCCCCGACCTCGCCCCCGACGGCCTCGGCCCCCGCCCCGGCGCCGCAGCGCTCCGCACCCGAGCCGCCGCCCCCCGTCTCCATCGAGGACGACATCCCCGAGGACGACGACCCCGACCTCAACGAGTCGGCCCTGTCCGGGTACGACCTGATCGTCCGGGAGCTGGGGGCGACGGTGGTGGAAGAGATCATGAACGAGTAGACGCACGGACTTCGTAGACGAGCGGACTTCGTAGACGCAGGGACCAGGCAGACGCACGGACTTGAACGAGCAGACGCGGGGACTTGGAGGAACGTACAGGTCCCCAACCCCCGGCCCCTCGGCATCCCGCACAAGAACCCCGTTAGGCTGACCCCCGTGAAGGTCCTCGTCATCGGTAGCGGCGCCCGCGAACACGCCCTGTGCCGCTCCCTGTCCCTCGATCCCGACGTCACCGCGCTGCACTGCGCACCCGGCAACGCCGGCATCGCCGAGGTCGCCGAGCTGCACCAGGTCGACGCCCTGGACGGCAAGGCCGTGTCCGCGCTGGCCACGGAGCTCGGTGCCGACCTCGTCGTAGTCGGGCCGGAGGCGCCGCTCGTCGCCGGGGTCGCCGACGCCGTGCGCGAGGCGGGCATCCCGGTCTTCGGCCCCTCCGGCGAGGCCGCGCAGATCGAGGGCTCCAAGGCGTTCGCGAAGGACGTGATGGCCGCGGCCGGCGTGCCCACGGCCCGTTCCTACGTCTGCACCACGCCCGCCGAGGTCGACGAGGCCCTGGACGCCTTCGGCGCCCCGTACGTCGTCAAGGACGACGGTCTCGCCGCCGGCAAGGGCGTCGTCGTGACCGCCGACCTGGAAGCGGCCCGGGCACACGCCAACGCCTGCGAACGCGTCGTCATCGAGGAGTACCTCGACGGCCCCGAGGTCTCCCTCTTCGCCATCACCGACGGCGAGACGGTCGTCCCGCTCCAGCCCGCCCAGGACTTCAAGCGCGCCCTCGACGGCGACGAGGGCCCCAACACCGGCGGCATGGGCGCCTACTCCCCGCTGCCGTGGGCGGACCCGAAGCTGGTCGGCGAGGTCCTGGAGACGGTCCTGCAGCCGACCGTCGACGAGATGCGCCGACGCGGCACCCCGTTCTCCGGCCTGCTCTACGCCGGTCTGGCGATCACCTCCCGCGGCGTACGGGTCATCGAGTTCAATGCCCGCTTCGGCGACCCCGAGACGCAGGTCGTCCTGGCCCGCCTCAAGACCCCGCTGGCCGGCGTCCTGCTGGCCGCCGCCAAGGGCGAGCTCGCGCACCTGGAGCCCCTGCGCTGGAGCGAGGACGCCGCGGTCACCGTCGTCGTCGCCTCGCACAACTACCCGGGAACCCCGCGCACCGGCGACCCGATCACCGGCCTCGACGAGGTGGCCGCCGAGGACGCCCCGCACGCCTACGTCCTGCACGCGGGCACCAGGCGCGACGGCGACGCGGTCGTGAGTGCCGGCGGCCGCGTCCTGTCCGTCACGGCGACCGGCAAGGACCTCACCAAGGCCCGCGAGCGCGCCTACCGGGCCGTCGCCCGTATCCGGCTCGACGGCTCCCAGCACCGTACGGACATCGCGGCGAAGGTGGCGGAGGGCGCATAGGCACCCCCGAAACGCCTGCTTCCGGTAAACCCCGCGGGCCCCGAATCCGTCTCAGGATTCGGGGCCTGATCCTTGCTGTCCGTCGTTCACCTTTCCCCAAAGCCATTCCATCGAGTGACCGATGCCCCATCCGGCTGACGTGAGCCGGGGCCCCAACTAGGGTGCGGCGCAAGCATTCCGGCACTTGGCCCACCGGCATTGCGATGTCAGTGGCGGGTGCCACAGTGGGGGAGTGAGCAAAGCCAGGACAGTTCGGACAGCCAGGGCAGCGCGGAGGGGGTGAGGTCCGGCGTGACCGGTATGGGTGTGGAGATGGGTGCGCAGGCTGCGCGCGCCCGTGCGCTCGCCGTGCTGCGCATTCGCAGCCGGGCGCTCGCCGTGGCCCTGCTGCCCGCCGCGGTCGCCGTGGTGCTGCTCGCAGGCGTCTCCACCGGTCACCTCGTCGGGCCGTTCTGGCATGCCGCCCGCTGGGTGGTGACCCCCGTCGCCGTGCTCGTTCTGCTCGCCGCCGCCGGTGTCGCCCTGGTCGTGGCCCGCGCCCGCCCCGCCGTCAGCCCGACGGTCCCGATAGCCGAGGAGCAGGCACCGGACCTGTACCGGATGGTGCGCGACCTCGCCGACCGCCTGGACGTGCCGGCCCCGTCCGCGATAGCGCTCACCCCGGACTGCGACAGCTGGCTGGAGGACCGCACCCATCCCTCCCACGGCCCGCCACCGGCCGAGGAGGGCGACGAACCAGGCGGCCTGCGCGGCCCGAGCGCCCGTGGCGCCCAGCGCCGTACGCCCGCCGCCCCCGTCCTCGTCATCGGCTCCCCGTTCCTGTGGTGGATGCGCGTGGGCGAACTGCGCGCGGTCCTCGCCCCGGTCGTCGCCGGTACGGGTCCGTCCGCCCACCCCGACATAGCCCTGGCCCGGCGCTTCGTCCGGGGCTTGGACGCCGCGGTGGCCGTCGCCTCGACGAGCGGCCGCTGTCCGGGGTCGCGGGCGGTGTGCGCGGCCCTCGGCTGGGTCGCGCGCCTGCTGCTGCGCAGCTGCCGGGATCACGCCGCCGAGATGGAGCGGGGCGTGGCCGCCGCTGCCGCCGAGCGTGCACAGGCTGTGGATTACGGGCTGCGGATCGTCGCCCAGGAACAGGTCGGGCTGGCGTACGCCGGCTGGGACCGGCTGCTCACCCGTGTCGCGCTGCCGGCCTGGCGGATGGGCCGCTGGCCGTCCCGGCTGGACGCGGGCGTCGTGGCCGCGCTCACCGAACTGTCCAGACGGGACCGGCTGGCCGAGGGCTTCGCCTCCCGGCTGGGCGAGCGCCCCGCCTGTGACCTGCTCGAAGAGCCCGGCGTGATCGACGAGGCCGCCTCACTGCTCGCCGCCCGACTCTTCCACGGCGGTCCCGCCGAGCCCGGCCCGGACTGGTCCCCGGTGGACTGGCAGGCGTATCCGGAGGAGGTCGTCGACCGTAAGTGGCGTACCGACGCGGCCCGCCTCCACCGCGTCCTCGACACCCTCGGCGTCCGCCCCACCTCCGGTGGCACCGCGCCCGAGGCGGACGGCCCGACCCTGGCCCGCGTCCTGGACCACCTGTCGACCCCGCCGACCTCCACCACCACCGGTCCGCCGACCGGGCCCATGACCGAGCCCTCCCCGGCGACCGCTTCCGACCCCACGGCCGCACCCGGTGCCGGGCCCGCCTCCGAGCCCACGCCCACCGACGCTCCCGAGCTGCCACACCCTCCAGGTGCCCCGGACGCCTCGGCGGCCCCGGACGCCCCGGCAGCCCCAGATGCCTCGGGCGCCCCCACCGCCCCCGCCGCCCCAGCCACCCCCATCACCCCCAGCCCACCCAGCCCCCCGACACCCCCCAAGGCCCCCTACGCATCCATGGCCGAAGACCACCCCTCGGACGTCGAGGAAACCGAGCGAAGCTCCACCCTCGCCGCCGGCCTGACCGCCGAACTGGCCCGTGAGGAGGCCGCGGCACCAGCGGACCGGACGGCCTCCCCGGCCGCCGACAGCACCCTCCTGGACATCGGCGCGCTCCCACTCTTCCCGCTCCAACCGCCGCGCACGTCACGGGAGTTGCTGACCGACCACGTGACGGCCATGGTGTGCTGCGCCGCGATGGACACGGCAGGCGCGGCCCCGGGGCTGGACTGGCTCGACGGGCCCACCCTTCTGATCAACGGCGAGAGGGCCGCCGATCTGACCCCCAGGGTGCTCAGCCTGATCGAGGAGGGCGATCCGGCACCTCTGCGCGCCTGGTTGCTGGAGTCCGGGATACGCCCGGAGAAGCCGGTACGGCTCGTCTGAACACCCGGAACGCAGCGGCCCGGACGCGTTCGCGGTCGGAGGCCCTGGTTCCACTTTCGGCCAATTCGCAACGAATAGTGACAGGATGCGTGCGCAATGTGATGTGCTGGGACCGATAGCGCATATGGCAAGGGCTTACGACAGACGACAGTTGTCACCGCGGCCCGCGCCAGAAGAAGAAACCGCAAGTCACACGGGCAACTGGCACCACACAACGCTCGACGCACCGCCACGGGGGACGAGGGAGGGGTAGTGGCCATGGGGTCGGAGCAGATCCGCCGCTGGGAGTCGGGAGCACTCGCGCACGCCGTGACGGACCCCTTCGGGCAGGGTCCCGTCCCCTGGCTGCGCGGCAACGTGACGTACTTCGACGACACCGGCCAGGTCGTCCCCTGGTACGTGGACGGTCAGGCCCACCCGCCGACGGCGAACACACCCAGGGTCCCGGCGCCCCGAAGCGCCGGCCCTCGCTCGGCCGACGACATCCACCGCCAGATCAAGGGCTTCACATCCACCGGCGCGGTCAGCCCCGGCGAGGCCGTCGACTTCCACATCACCGTCGACCCGCCCCAGGAATTCGCCGTGGACGTCTACCGCATCGGCCACTACGGCGGGGACGGCGCCGCCAAGATCACCACCAGCCCGCGTCTCTCCGGCATCGTGCAGCCCCCACCGCTCACCGCCGACCGCACGGTGTCCTGCCACCACTGGTGGCTGTCCTGGCGCCTGCAGATCCCGTCGTACTGGAGCATCGGCGCGTACGTGGCCGTCCTGACCACCGCCGACGGCTACCGCTCCCACATCCCCTTCACCGTGCGGGACAAGCACCCCGCGGACCTGCTCCTGCTCCTGCCCGACATCACCTGGCAGGCCTACAACCTCTACCCCGAGGACGGCCGCACCGGAGCCAGCCTCTACCACGCCTGGGACGAGGACGGCCGGCTGCTCGGCGAGGCCGACGCCGCCACGACCGTCTCCTTCGACCGCCCGTACGCGGGCGCGGGCCTGCCCCTGCACGTCGGCCACGCCTACGACTTCATCCGCTGGGCCGAGCGCTACGGCTACGACCTCGCCTACGCCGACGCCCGCGACCTGCACGCCGGACACGTCGACCCCACCCGGTACCGCGGCCTGGTCTTCCCCGGCCACGACGAGTACTGGTCGACGCACATGCGCCGCACGGTGGAGGTCGCCCGCGAGAACGGCACGTCCCTGGTCTTCCTCTCGGCCAACTCCATGTACTGGCAGGTCGAGTTGGGACCCTCGCCCTCCGGCGTCCCCGACCGCCTGCTCACCTGCCGCAAGCGCAAGGGCCCCGGCCGCCCGGTGCTCTGGCGCGAGATCGACCGCCCCGAGCAGGAGGTGATCGGCATCCAGTACGCGGGCCACGTCCCCGAGCCGCACCCGCTGATCGTCCGCAACGCGGACCACTGGCTGTGGGAGGCGACCGGCGCACACGAGGGCGACGAACTCGCCGGCATGGTCGCGGGCGAGGCCGACCGCTACTTCCCGCGCACCCCGCTGCCCGACCACGAGGAGCGCGTCCTGCTCGCCCACTCCCCGTACACCGACAAGGAGGGCGTCGTCCGCCACCAGGAGACGTCCCTGTACCGCGCCCCTTCCGGCGCCCTGGTCTTCGCGTCCGGGACGTTCGCATGGTCCCCCGCACTGGACCGCCCGGGCCACGTCGACGCGCGTGTCCAGCGCGCCACCGCCAACCTCCTCGACCGCATCTGCAAACGTGACTGACTCCAGCTGGAGCACCCCCCGTCCGCGGTCGATCTCCGGCATACGGGAGAATCGAGCCACTTGGACAGAACCACGGGGAGGAACCGTGTCCGGATTCGTAGAAAAGCCCGAGCCGACCCAGGTTCCCGGCTTGGTGCACCTGCACACCGGCAAGGTGCGCGAGCTGTACCAGAACGAGGCGGGCGACCTCGTGATGGTCGCCAGCGACCGCATCTCCGCGTACGACTGGGTGCTGCCGACCGAGATCCCCGAGAAGGGCCGCGTCCTCACCCAGCTCTCCCTGTGGTGGTTCGACCAGATCGCCGACCTGATCCCCAACCACGTCCTGAGCGCCGACCTGCCCGCCGGCGCCCCCGCCGACTGGGCGGGCCGCACCCTCGTCTGCAAGTCGCTCCAGATGGTCCCGGTGGAGGCGGTGGCCCGCGGCTACCTCACCGGCTCCGGCCTGGTCGAGTACGACGAGTCCCGCACCGTCTGCGGCCTCGCCCTTCCCGAGGGACTCGTGGACGGCTCCGAACTGCCCGCCCCGATCTTCACGCCGGCCACGAAGGCCGCGGTCGGCGAGCACGACGAGAACGTCTCCTACGAGGAGGTCGCCCGCCAGGTCGGCGCCGACACCGCCGCCCGGCTCCGGCAGGCCACCCTCGCCGTCTACTCCCGCGGCCGGGACATCGCCCGCGAGCGCGGCATCATCCTCGCCGACACCAAGTTCGAGTTCGGCTTCGACGGGGAGACGCTGGTCATCGCCGACGAGATCCTCACCCCGGACTCCTCCCGCTTCTGGCCGGCCGACCAGTGGCAGCCGGGCCGCGCGCAGCCGTCGTACGACAAGCAGTTCGTCCGTGACTGGCTGACCTCGCCGGCGTCCGGCTGGGACAGGAAGAGCGAGCAGCCCCCGCCGCCGCTGCCGCAGGACGTGGTGGACGCGACCCGCGCGAAGTACGTGGAGGCGTACGAGCGCCTGACCGGCACGAGCTGGACGTAGGGCCTGTCGTTCTGACCATGTCGGCTGAGAGGCGCAGTTCCTCTCAGCCCACCTGATCCGACAGACCGTAGACCACGAAAAGACCCCGGCCCATCAGGACCGGGGTCTTTTTCCCGAGCGGACGACGAGGCTCGAACTCGCGACCTCAACCTTGGCAAGGTTGCGCTCTACCAACTGAGCTACGTCCGCACTGCGCCGTGGCGCGAGAGCAACTATACCCAACCTCGCTCCCGCGCGAGACGCACTGCCGCATGACGGTTCTCCGCCCCGAGCTTGGAGACGGCGGACGACAGGTAGTTCCGTACGGTCCCCTGGGACAGCGCGGCCCGCTCCGCGATCTCCGCGACGGGCGCCCCGTCTGCGGCGAGTTCCAGCACCTCGGCCTCCCGCGCGGTCAGCGGCGAGTCCCCGGCGGCGATCGCGTCGGCCGCCAACTCGGGGTCGACGTAACGGTTTCCGGCATGCACGGTCCGGATGATCTCCGCGAGCCGCTGAGCGCTGACCGTCTTCGGGACGAACCCCCTCACACCGGCCTCCAGCGCCCGCTTCAGATGTCCGGGCCGCCCGTGACTGGTCACTATCAGCACCTTGCAGCCGGGAAGCCCGGCACGCAGGGATGTGGCGACCTTCACACCGTCCGCCCCGGGCATCTGAAGATCCAGGACGGCCACGTCGGGTTCGTGCGCCCGCGCCATCGCCAGTGCCTCGGGTCCGGTGGCCGCCTCGGCGACGATCACGAGGTCGTCCTCCAGGGAGAGCAGTGTGGCGAGCGCGCCCCGGATCAGATGCTCGTCGTCGGCGAGCAGCAGCCGTACGGGGGCGGTCATACGGCGACCTCCCGCACGCCCGCCGCCAACGGGACCTGCGCCACCAGCCGGAACGCCCCTTCCCCGGCGGGCCCGGCCTCCAGCGTCCCGTCCACCGCCGCCAGCCGCTCCCGCAGCCCGGCCAGCCCGGATCCCCCAGCGCCGTCGGCGGACTCGACAGCGCCGTCGTTCTCCACCGTCAACCTCACGTGCCCCTCCGTCACCCGCACTCCCACCGTGCACCGCCCGGCATCTCCGTGCCGCAGCACGTTGGTGGTCGCCTCCCGCACGACCCACGCCAGCGCCGACTGCACCTCGGCGGGCAGCCCGGTCGCCTCCCCGGTCACCTCGCACTCGATCCCGGCCGCCGTCAGCACGCCCTGCGCACCGGTGAGTTCGACCCCGAGGTCGGCCTCCCGGTACCCACGGACGACGTCCCGCACCTCGCGCTGCGACTCCTGCGCGATCCGCTGCACCTCGATCATCTGCTCCACGGCCTCGGGCCGTCCCCGCCGCGCCAACTGCACGGCCAGTTCGCTCTTCAGCGCGATGACGGCCAGGTTCCGCCCCATCACGTCGTGCAGATCCCGCCCGAACCGCAGCCGCTCCTCGGCGACGGCGAGCCGGGCGCGGGTCTCGCGGGCCTCGTCGAGTTCGTAGACGGCGGTCACCAGCCAGAGCGAGAACACCGCGCTGGCGGCGACGAACCCGCCACCGACGAGCACCCCCACCGCACCGACCAGGGCGACGACGGCGGGCGCGCCGAGGGCGAGCGCCACCAGCGCCGCTCCCGCCGCGAAGCCCGCGACAGTGGCGACGACGCGGCGCCGGCTGCGCATCCCCATCACGAGGACGCCCACCCCGTAGACCAGCACGAGGCCGAAGACACCGCCCGCCGAGGAGTCGACGTCCTTGCCGTCGGGGCCGTACCGGGCGACCGCGAGCGCCGCGGTGCCGGCCGCCGCGGTGGCCGCGCCGAGCGCCCACAGCAGTCCCGTGGGCCGTTCACGCCGGCCGCGCACCCAGGTCATCGCTCGCGAGACGGTCAGGCAGCACAGTGCCGAGTGGATGCACACCATGAGGAACACCCAGCCGCCGAACTCGGGCCCGACCCCGGCGAAGGCGGACGGCCCGACGAGCAGAATCTCGACGGCGGCGAGGGAGTGGAACGACCACCGGATGTACGCCTCGAACTTCTCCGGCGTGCTCTTGCGCCGCCACCAGCCCCCCGCCTTGCGCATGTCCCGGCTCCCCCCTACGTCAGCGCCTGGGTTCCCAGCGGAACCACCGCCGTACAGCAAACACTCCCAGGGCCGTCCAGGCCAGCGCGGTCATGACAGGACCCACCGCCTCGTACAGGGAGAGGTCCCCGGTCCACCCGGCCCGTATCAGCGTGATCGCCGGCGACAGCGGGAACAGCTCGAAGACCGAGGCCACCCGGTCGGGCAGCACCTCCAGCGGGACGGCCATCCCGGAGCAGATCATCGAGACCAGCACCAGGGGCAGCGAGGTGACCTGGGCGCTCTCCACGGTCCGGGTGAAGGCCGAGGTTACGGCGGCCAGGGCCGCGGAGACCACCAGGCCCAGCAGCAGGCCGACGACGGCGAGGTGGGGCGCCTTCGGGGCCGGGACGTCGAGCAGCACGCTGCAGCCGACCGCCAGGACCAGGGACTGGACGAGGCCGAGGGCGACGGACGGGGCCGCCGCCCCGGCGAGGATCTCGACGTCCCGCACCTCTCCGGTGCGCAGCCGCTTCAGGACGAGTTCCTCGCGCCGCCCGACGAGGACGTTGAGGAGCGCCGAGTACACCGCGAAGAGCAGCGAGAACCCGATGGCACCGGGCAGCAGCACCAGACCGATGCTGAGCCCGGTCCCCTTCAGGTCCATGTCCTCGACGAACGTCCGCGTGCTGAACGGCAGCACCAGCGGCACGATCAGCGCCGCGAAGATCATGGCCTTGCTGCGCATGAACAGCGTCAACTCGGCCCGTCCGAGTGCCGCGACGCGCCCCAGGGGCGTGGTGGCGGTCCCGCTCATGCCGCGTACTCCTTCACTTCGACGGAATCCCTGGACGCCTCCCGGGCGATCCCCAGGAACGCCTCCTCCAGCGAGGCCGAACGCACATCCAGCCTGCGCAGCTCCACTCCGGTCGTCTCGGCCCACACCAGCAGCCGGGTCGCCGCCTGCTGCAGCCGGCGGGTCCGCAGCCGGACGGTCCGGCCGTCGACCTGGTGCTCGGTCACGCCCAGCTCACCCAGAGGCGGCAGGTCCCCGAGGAAGTAGCCCTCGGGCAGTTCGAAGGAGATCCGCGACGGCTGGGAGGCGGTCACGGCGGCCGGTGTCCCGGTGGCCGCGATCCGCCCCTCGTGCAGGATCGCGAGCCGGTCGGCGAGGTCCTCGGCCTCCTCCAGGTAGTGCGTGGTCAGCAGCACGGTGGTACCGGCGTCGCGCAGTGCCCGCACCAACTCCCAGGTGTCCCGGCGCCCTTCGGCGTCCAGTCCGGTCGTCGGCTCGTCCAGGAACAGCACCTCGGGGTCGCCGAGCAGCGCGAGCGCCAGGTCCAGCCGCCGCCGTTCACCCCCGGACAGCTGCTTCACCCGTACGCCGGCCTTCCCGGCCAGCCCGACCATGTCCAGCACCTCCAGCGGCGGCCGTGCCCCGCTGACGCACCCGGCCCACATCCGCGCGGTCTCGGTGACGGTCAGCTCGGACGGGAATCCGCCCTCCTGCAGCATCACCCCGGTCCGCGGCCGTACGGCGGCCCGCTCGGTGTAGGGGTCGTGCCCGAGCACCCGTACCCGCCCGCCGGCGGGTACGGCGAGTCCTTCGAGCAGTTCGACGGTCGATGTCTTCCCGGCGCCGTTGGTACCGAGCAGTGCGAAGATCTCGCCGCGGTCCACGCGGAAGGTCACTCCGCGCACCGCCTCGAACCCGCCCCCGTACACACGCCGCAGGTCAGTGACCTCAATCACGTGTTCGCGTTCGTCGATGTTCATGACATAAGCGTCCCGGCGACCGGGGGACGGCAGCAGTGCGCGCTGTCATGACTCCGCATGACAAATGTCAGGCGGGCGGGCACGCACGGAAAAACCCCGGTCCAGTGGACCGGGGTTTTCCGTCAGAGCGGACGACGAGGCTCGAACTCGCGACCTCAACCTTGGCAAGGTTGCGCTCTACCAACTGAGCTACGTCCGCATTGCCCCCGACCGGCTCTCACCGATCGGTGCGAGCACCAGCCTACCTGATCCACAACAGTGGTCCGTACGGCGGTGCAGAGCGGGTGACAGGAATTGCACACTGCGCCTTCCCCCTGGAAGGGGGATGTTCTACTACTGAACTACACCCGCATGCCTTCGCGAGCTGGGCTTTTCTGCCCCGCTCGGCGGCGTGTCCCAGACATTAGCTGATCGGCAGGGGGGTAGCGCAAGTCGGCTGCCCCCGGGGCCCGCTGACGGGCCCTGAGGGCGTGCTCCCGGGTCACCTCACTGCGCGGAGGCGAAGGCCTCGTAGACCTTCTTGGGGATCCGGCCGCGAGCGGGGACCTCCATCTTGTTGGCCTGGGCCCAGGCCCGGACGGCAGCCGGGTCCGGGGCGACCTCGGTCTGCCTGTACGCCTTGCCTGACTTCGACCGCTTGCGGCCGGCTTCCACGTACGGCGCGAGCGCCTTACGCAGTTTCTTGGCATTGGCTTCATTCAGGTCGATCTCGTACGACTTGCCGTCGAGTCCGAAGGCGATCGTTTCCGCCGCTTCTGAGCCGTCGATGTCGTCAAAGAGAGTGACCACGACCTTCTGCGCCACGAATATCGGTCCCTTCGTACGGCACGCTGACAATTCATTTGTACCGTGCCCGACAATGCAATGTGAAGCTCGACTAAATCCTCCCGCGTGTCCAAAATCAAGAGGGAGCGCAGCGACTTCGATTGAAGGGTGGTGGCGGGAGAGGGGCGTGCGCAATAGGTATCGGGTGTCGATCCGGGATCTTTTCCGGAACTTTTCGCCGACGGAGGCCCCTGTTCCGCAGCGTGACCGCGGTCACGTAGCTTCCTACGAGTCGACGCGCGTAGAAATTTTGTGCAGGTAGTCTGAAACCACTGCAGGAACCTGCTCAGCACCACACCACCGGGAGTGCACGTGGCACGCGTCGTAGTCGACGTCATGCTCAAGCCGGAGATCCTCGACCCCCAGGGCCAGGCGGTGCAGCGCGCACTGCCGCGGCTGGGTTTCGACGGCATCTCGGACGTCCGTCAGGGAAAGCGTTTCGAACTGGAAGTTGACGGGCCGGTCGACGAGGCCGCGCTCGCCCGCATCCACGATCTTGCGGAATCCTTCCTCGCCAACACCGTGATCGAGGACTTCACCGTCCGCGTCGAGGAAGTCGCGGAGGCCGCGAAGTGACCGCTCGTATTGGCGTCGTCACTTTCCCGGGCTCTCTCGACGACCGGGACACCCAGCGTGCGATCCGGCTCGCGGGCGCCGAACCCGTCGCCCTGTGGCACAAGGACAAGGACCTCAAGCAGGTCGACGCCGTGGTGCTGTGCGGCGGGTTCTCCTACGGCGACTATCTGCGGGCCGGGGCCATCGCCCGCTTCTCGCCGGTGATGGACACGGTCATCGAGCAGGCCAAGGCCGGTCTGCCGGTCCTCGGCATCTGCAACGGCTTCCAGATCCTCACCGAGGCCCACCTGCTGCCCGGCGGGATGCTCGGCAACGACCATCTGCACTTCATCTGCCGTGACCAGAAGCTGCGGGTGGAGAACGCCGAGACCGCCTGGACGACCGACTACACGGCCGGCCAGGAGATCCACATCCCGCTGAAGAACATGGACGGCCGCTACGTGGCCGACCGGTACACGCTGGACAAGCTGGAGGCGGAGGGCCGGGTCGCCTTCCGGTACCTGGACTTCAACCCCAACGGCTCGCTCAACGACATCGCCGGCATCACCAACGAGGCCGGCAACGTCGTGGGGCTGATGCCGCACCCGGAGCACGCCGTGGAGCCGCTCATCGGCACCGGCCGCACCGACGGCCTCCCGTTCTTCACCTCGATCCTCAAGAAGCTGGTCAACGCATGAGCCGGACGCCTCTGGACACGGTCGAGCACGCGGCCGCGACCCCCGACGTCGAGCTGCCCTGGGCCGAACTGGGCCTGAAGAAGGACGAGTACGAGCGCGTGGTCGAGATCCTCGGCCGTCGGCCCACCGGTGCCGAGCTCGCCATGTACTCGGTCATGTGGTCCGAGCACTGCTCGTACAAGTCCTCCAAGGTCCACCTCCGCCAGTTCGGGGAGAAGGCCCCCGAGTCCGACGCGATGCTCGTCGGCATCGGCGAGAACGCCGGTGTGGTCGACGTCGGCCAGGGCTACGCGGTCACCTTCAAGGTCGAGTCGCACAACCACCCGTCGTACGTCGAGCCCTACCAGGGCGCGGCCACCGGCGTCGGCGGCATCGTGCGCGACATCATCGCGATGGGCGCACGGCCGGTCGCCGTGGTCGACCCGCTGCGCTTCGGCGCCGCCGACCACCCCGACACCAAGCGCGTGCTGCCCGGTGTCGTCGCCGGCATCGGCGGCTACGGCAACTGCCTCGGCCTGCCCAACATCGGCGGCGAGGTCGTCTTCGACGCCTGCTACCAGGGCAACCCGCTGGTCAACGCCGGTGCCATCGGTGTCATGCGGCACGAGGACATCCACCTCGCGAAGGCGTCCGGCGCGGGCAACAAGGTCATCCTGTACGGGGCCCGCACGGGTGGTGACGGCATCGGTGGCGCGTCGATCCTGGCCTCCGAGACCTTCGACGACGCCAAGCCGTCCAAGCGCCCGGCCGTCCAGGTCGGCGACCCCTTCCAGGAGAAGCTCCTCATCGAGTGCACCCTGGAGGCGTTCAAGGAGAAGCTGGTCGTCGGCATCCAGGACCTCGGTGCCGCGGGTCTGTCCTGTGCCACCTCCGAGCTCGCCTCCAACGGCTCCGGCGGCATGCGCGTGACGCTGGACGACGTACCGCTGCGCGACTCGACGCTCTCGCCGGAGGAGATCCTCATGAGCGAGTCGCAGGAGCGCATGTGCGCGGTCGTGGAGCCGGAGAAGGTCGACCGGTTCCTGGAGATCTGCGAGAAGTGGGACGTCATCGCCACCGTCATCGGTGAGGTCACCGACGGCGACCGCCTGGAGATCTACTGGCACGGCGGCAAGATCGTCGACGTCGACCCGCGCACGGTGGCGCACGAGGGCCCGGTCTACGAGCGCCCGTACGCCCGCCCGTCCTGGCAGGACGAGCTGCAGGCCGACGACGCGAACAAGCTGCCCCGGCCGGGGACGAGCGAGGAGCTGAGGGACCAGGTCCTGAAGCTGGTCGCCTCCCCCAACCAGGCCTCCAAGAAGTGGGTCACCTCGCAGTACGACCACTTCGTGCAGGGCAACACCGTCCTCGCCCAGCCCGAGGACTCCGGCATGATCCGCATCGACGAGGAGACCGGTCTCGGCGTCGCCATCGCGACCGACGGCAACGGCCGGTACGCCAAGCTGGACCCGTACGCGGGCGCCCAGCTGGCCCTCGCCGAGGCCTACCGCAACGTGGCCACGACCGGCGCCAAGCCGCTCGCGGTGTCCGACTGCCTGAACTTCGGCTCGCCCGAGGACCCCGCGGTGATGTGGCAGTTCGCGGAGGCGGTGCGCGGACTGGCGGACGGCTGCCTGCAGCTGGGCACCCCGGTCACGGGCGGCAACGTCTCCCTCTACAACCAGACCGGCGAGGCGGCCATCCACCCGACCCCGGTCGTCGCGGTCCTCGGCGTCATCGACGACGTGGCCCGGCGCACGCCGGTCGCCTTCCAGGAGGAGGGGCAGCTGATCTACCTCCTCGGCGACACGCGTGAGGAGTTCGGCGGTTCGGCCTGGTCCCAGGTCGTCCACGACCACCTCGGCGGCCTGCCCCCGAAGGTCGACCTGGAGCGCGAGCGCCTCCTGGCCGAGATCCTGATCTCCGCCTCCCGCGACGGCATGATCGACTCCGCGCACGACCTGTCCGACGGTGGCCTGATCCAGGCGGTCGTCGAGTCGGCCCTGCTCGGCGGCAAGGGCGCCCGCCTGATCGTTCCGGACGGTCTGGACGCCTTCACCTTCCTGTTCTCGGAGTCGGCGGGCCGCGCGGTCGTGGCCGTGCCCCGCTCCGAGGAGGTCCGCTTCAACGACATGTGCGGTGCCCGCGGCCTGCCGGCCACCCGTATCGGTGTCGTCGACGGCGACTCGGTGGACGTCCAGGGCGAGTTCGCGCTCACCCTGGAGGAGCTGCGCGAGGCGCACGAGGGGACGATCCCGGCGCTGCTCGCGTAAGCGCAGGCCGGTCACGCGCCGACGGTCGTAGCGGTACGACGGTGAAGGCCCCGCCGAGTCCAGGACTCCGGCGGGGCCTTCGCGTGTCCTCCACCGCCCGCTCACCGTCGGCCGGTTGCCCCACCACGACTAGGCTCACCGCCATGTCCCCGGCCAAGAAGCGCGCCCGCACCTACGACCCGGCCAAGATCCGCACGGCGGTCCTCACCCAGTTCGGGAACGTCCGGCAGGCCGTGCGCACCCTCACCGACGACCGGCTCGCCCTGCCCACCCGCCTGGCCGGCTGGACCGTACGCGACCTGGCCGCGCACGTGGCCATGGGCGTGGAGAGCGTCAGCCGCAACCTCGACCGCGACGAGCCGGCCAAGGTGGAGCTCACCCTGCTGGACTGGCCCTTCGCCACCGCCGCCCGCGCCGACGACATCGCCGGCGACACCCGGGAGCTGTCCGCCGCCCACCCCGACCTCGACGCCCTGTACGCCCGCACCGAGGAACGCCTCACGCACCGGCTGGCGAAGGCACCCGGCGACCGCCTGCTCGCCGCCCGCACCGGCGCCATGACCCTCGCCGACTACCTGGTCACCCGTACCGTCGAACTCGTCGTCCACACCGACGACCTGAACGCCGCCGTCCCCGGCCTCGACATCCCGTACGACCGCCAGGCCCTCGCCGCCTGCACCCGCCTGCTCGCCGACGCGCTCGCCGCCAGGGCGCCCGGCGGCTCCACCGAGGTGAGGATCCCCCCGTATGCCGTCGTGCAGTGCGTCGAGGGACCCAGGCACACCCGGGGGACCCCGCCGAACGTCGTCGAGACCGACCCGATGACCTGGATCCGGCTCGCGACCGGACGGCTGCGGTGGCGGGACGCGCTCGCGCAGGCCCGGGTCAGCGCGAGCGGGGAGCGAGCCGACCTGGGCGGACTGCTGCCGCTCATGGGCTGACACCGGTGGGCGGAACCCGGCGGAACCGGTCCCGTGTCCCTCCCGTCCCACCGGCATGAACACACTCGGCACTCTCCGCATGGACAAGCGACTGACCGCCCTCGCCGCGCTGACCCTGCTCCCGCTCGCCATCGCCTGCGGCAATGAGAAGGCGGGCAGCGACTCGGTCGGCGCCGGCGCCTCGGCCTCCGTCTCCGGCGCGCACTGGTCGGTCGACGACGTCACCGTCGACGGCAGGAAGAACGCCGCCCCGGGCGGCGCCTACCTGCGGATCGCCGACGGCGGCGAGGTCAAGGGCAACCTCGGCTGCAACAACTTCGGAGCCGACGCCTCCTTCGAGGACAGCCACGTCACCTTCGACAAGCTCCACGCGACCGAGATGGCCTGTGAGGGCGTGCCCCCGAACTTCGAGCAGACCCTCTCCCGCGTCCTCGCCGACGGCGACCTCACCACCGAGGTCGACGGCGACAAGCTCACCCTCACCACGAAGGACGGCGACAAGGTGGCCCTCACCAAGCAGGAGGCGGCCCCGCTCAAGGGCACGAAGTGGACCATCACCAGCCCCGACGCCGACGGCAAGGCGCACCTCACCTTCGACGAGAAGACCGGGCAGGTCAGCGGCAGCCTCGGCTGCAACAGGGTGAAGGCGAAGGCAACGGTCAGCGACGGCAGTATCACGCTGGGCACCGCGTCCACCACCCGAATGATGTGCGACACCTCACTCATGGAAACGGAGAAGGCCCTCCTCCGGCTCTTCGACGGCACCGTGACCTACCGACTGGATCACCGGAACCTCACTCTGACCAGCGAAAACGGCCAGAGCGTCAACGCGACCGCCGCTGAGTGATCCTTTACGGTCGCGTATCCCCAATTCGGACCAGTGGTCGACCTCGCCTACACTCGGAACCGTGCCACGTGGTGACGGTCGACTCAATCACGATCTACTTCCCGGCGAGAAAGGCCCCCAGGACGCGTGTGGCGTCTTCGGTGTCTGGGCTCCGGGTGAAGAGGTCGCAAAGCTCACGTACTTCGGGCTCTACGCCCTCCAGCATCGGGGCCAGGAATCCGCGGGAATCGCGGTCAGCAACGGCTCCCAGATCCTCGTCTTCAAGGACATGGGCCTGGTCTCCCAGGTCTTCGACGAGACCTCGCTCGGTTCGCTCCAGGGTCACATCGCGGTCGGACACGCCCGCTACTCGACCACCGGCGCCTCCGTGTGGGAGAACGCCCAGCCGACGTTCCGCGCCACCGGGCACGGCTCCATCGCGCTCGGCCACAACGGCAACCTCGTCAACACGGCCCAGCTCGCGGAGATGGTCGCCGACCTGCCCAAGCAGGAAGGCGGCCGCACCCCGCGCGTCGCGGCCACCAACGACACCGATCTGCTGACCGCGCTGCTCGCGGCCCAGACGGACGAGGACGGCAAGCCGCTGACCATCGAGGAGGCGGCCCACCAGGTCCTCCCGCAGGTCAAGGGCGCCTTCTCCCTCGTCTTCATGGACGAGCACACCCTCTACGCCGCCCGTGACCCGCAGGGCATCCGCCCGCTGGTGCTCGGCCGCCTGGAGCGGGGCTGGGTCGCCGCGTCCGAGTCCGCCGCCCTCGACATCGTCGGCGCCAGCTACGTCCGCGAGATCGAGCCCGGCGAGTTCGTCGCCATCGACGAGAACGGCCTGCGCACCTCCCGGTTCGCGGACGCGAAGCCCAAGGGCTGTGTCTTCGAGTACGTGTACCTGGCCCGCCCGGACACCGACATCGCCGGCCGGAACGTGTACCTCTCCCGCGTGGAGATGGGCCGCAAGCTCGCCAAGGAAGCCCCGGTCGAGGCCGATCTGGTCATACCGACCCCGGAATCCGGCACGCCGGCCGCGATCGGCTACGCGGAGGCCAGCGGCATCCCGTTCGGCGCGGGGCTCGTGAAGAACGCGTACGTCGGCCGTACATTCATCCAGCCCTCGCAGACGATCCGCCAGCTCGGCATCCGCCTGAAGCTGAACCCGCTGAAGGAAGTCATCAAGGGCAAGCGCCTGGTCGTCGTCGACGACTCGATCGTGCGCGGCAACACCCAGCGCGCCCTGGTCCGCATGCTCCGCGAGGCGGGCGCGGCCGAGGTCCACATCCGGATCTCCTCGCCGCCCGTGAAGTGGCCGTGCTTCTTCGGCATCGACTTCGCCACCCGCGCCGAGCTCATCGCCAACGGCATGACCATCGAGGAGATCGGCACCTCGCTGGGCGCCGACTCGCTGGCGTACATCTCCATCGACGGCATGATCGAGGCGACCACCATCGCCAAGCCGAACCTGTGCCGCGCCTGCTTCGACGGTGAGTACCCGATGGAGCTCCCGGACCCCGAGCTGCTCGGCAAGCAGCTCCTGGAGACCGAGCTCGCGGCCGGCACGGCCGCCCCGGCTGCCGTCGACGCGATCCGTCGCCCGTAAGCCCCGTAGAACCCAACCCGAAAGATCCCAGGCAATGTCTGAGACTGCCCTTCCCGGTGCTTCCTACGCGGCTGCCGGCGTCGACATCGAAGCGGGAGACCGCGCGGTCGAGCTGATGAAGGAGTGGGTGAAGAAGACCCAGCGCCCCGAGGTCCTCGGCGGCCTCGGCGGTTTCGCCGGCCTCTTCGACGCCTCCGCCCTCAAGCGCTACGAGCGCCCGCTGCTCGCCTCCGCCACCGACGGCGTCGGCACCAAGGTCGACATCGCGCGCCAGATGGGCGTCTACGACACCATCGGCCACGACCTGGTCGCCATGGTCATGGACGACATCGTGGTGTGCGGCGCCGAGCCGCTGTTCATGACCGACTACATCTGTGTCGGCAAGGTCCACCCCGAGCGGGTCGCCGCCATCGTCAAGGGCATCGCCGAGGGCTGTGTGCTCGCCGGATGCGCCCTGGTGGGCGGTGAGACGGCCGAGCACCCGGGCCTGCTGGGCGAGGACGACTTCGACGTCGCCGGCGCCGGTACGGGCGTCGTGGAGGCCGACCGGCTGCTGGGCGCCGATCGCATCCGTAAGGGTGACGCGGTGGTCGCCATGGCGGCGTCCGGTCTTCACTCGAACGGGTACTCGCTCGTCCGGCACGTCCTGCTGAACCAGGCCGGTCTTGCCCTGGACACGCGGATCGACGAGCTGGGCCGCACCCTCGGCGAGGAGCTGCTGGAGCCCACCAAGATCTACTCGCTGGACTGCCTGGCCCTCACCCGCACCACCGAGGTGCACGCCTTCAGCCATGTCACGGGTGGTGGCCTCGCGGCCAACCTGGCCCGGGTGATCCCGGACGGCCTGCACGCGATCGTCGACCGCACCACCTGGACCCCGGCCCCGATCTTCGACCTCGTCGGCACCACCGGCTCCGTCGAGCGCCTGGAGCTGGAGAAGACGCTGAACATGGGCGTCGGCATGATCGCGATCGTGCCCGAGGAGTCCACGGACGCCGCCCTGGCGACACTGGCCGACCGCGGGGTCGAGGCATGGGTCGCGGGCGAGATCACGGACAGGGGCGAGCACGAGACGGGCGCCGCCCTGGTCGGCGACTACTCCGCCTGATATCCCCCGCAGGCAGCACAGAACCCGGTCGGTGACCGGAGTCACCGACCGGGTGAGTGCTCAGTGCGAGGTCAAGCGCCGCGACGCTGCTGCGAGGATCCCTCGTCGTCCTCGTCGTCGTCGCCGTCCTCATAGAGGTCGGCGTACCGCGAATACAGGTCGTCGTCCTGCTCATCGTCCTCGAAACGATCGCCGTTCGGCGACTGGTTCGATGTCGATGCGCCCAGCTCTTCAGCCAGGCGTGAGAGGTCAGTCCCACCGCTGTTGTACTTCAGCTGGCGGGCGACCTTCGTCTGCTTGGCCTTGGCCCGGCCGCGCCCCATGGCTCGACCCCCTCAACGACGGGGCTCGACGGCCCCAGAGTCTGACACGCGTTCATGATCCGGAACGGACTCTCCATGGAGAGGCCGGTCCGTAGGGCTTCCACGGTACCTGAGCCCGCGCCCATACGGTACGTCGCCCGCAGCACGCGCGTGTGCACAGGACCTTCGAGGCGCCCCGTCCTCGCTGGTCAACCGCGATTTTAACCACTTATCGACGGTCGACCCGCCGGTGAAAGTGAGAGTTCTCTCCAACTGCCCACCGGCGGGTACCGGCCAAACCCGTGTCATGGGTCGGGTCCGTTCGGCCGAACGGGCGGATCAGAGCGCCCCGCGGGCCTCCGCCATCCGCTGCTCGGCGATCCGGTCGGCCGCGGCAGCCGGCGGAATCCCGTCCGTCTTCGCACGTGCGAATATGGCCAGCGTGGTGTCGTAGATCTTCGCGGCCTTCGCCTTGCAGCGGTCGAAGTCGAAGCCGTGCAGCTCGTCGGCGACCTGGATGACACCGCCGGCGTTCACCACGTAGTCGGGCGCGTAGAGGATCCCGCGGTCGGCGAGGTCCTTCTCCACACCCGGGTGGGCGAGCTGGTTGTTGGCCGCGCCGCACACCACCCTGGCGGTCAGCGCCGGCACGGTGTCGTCGTTCAGGGCTCCGCCGAGCGCGCAGGGGGCGTAGATGTCGAGGTCCTCGGCGCGGATCAGCGTCGCGGTGTCCGCGACTGCCGTGACGCCCGTCGGGTGAGCCGCGAGGATCCGGCCGACGGCCTCCTCGCGCACGTCCGTGACGACGACCTCGGCGCCCTCCGCGCGCAGGTGCTCGACCAGGTGGTGGCCGACCTTGCCGACGCCCGCGATGCCGACCTTGCGGCCGCGCAGGGAGGGGTCGCCCCACAGGTGCTGGGCGCTGGCCCGCATGCCCTGGTAGACGCCGAAGGCGGTCAGCACGGAGGAGTCGCCCGCGCCGCCGTTCTGCGGGGAGCGCCCGGTCGTCCAGCGGCACTCGCGGGCCACGACGTCCATGTCGGCGACGTACGTACCGACGTCGCACGCGGTGACGTACCGCCCGCCGAGCGAGGCGACGAACCGGCCGTAGGCCAGCAGCAGCTCGTCGGACTTGATCTTCTCGGGGTCGCCGATGATGACGGCCTTGCCGCCGCCGTGGTCGAGACCGGCCATGGCGTTCTTGTAGGACATCCCGCGCGCGAGGTTCAGCGCGTCGGCGACGGCCTCTTCCTCGGTCGCGTACGGGTAGAAGCGCGTGCCGCCGAGGGCGGGGCCCAGAGCGGTGGAATGGATGGCGATGACGGCCTTGAGGCCACTGGCGCGGTCCTGGCAGAGCACGACTTGCTCATGACCCCCCTGGTCCGAGTGGAACAGGGTGTGCAGGACGCCGTGTGTTACGTCGGTCACTGTGGTGACTCCTGAGTACTTGCGGCGAAAGGAGCTGGCTCCCGTACGGGTGGCGGGGGCTGTGAGCATGAGATTAGACCCGTGAGCGCCCGCTGAACCCGCAGTGCTCAGGATCACCTACTCCCGGAGTACAACCGTGCGACGATTTGCATAGTTTTCCCGCCCGTTTGTGAGCGGGTTTCGCAGGTTTTCCTGGCAGACGGCGGGGGAGGGAGCAGGCGTGCCCAAGGTGTCCTCGGTGATCGTCCCGTACGCGACCTATCTGCGGGTGTACGAGCCGCTGGCCGCCTTCCCCGAGCCGGAGCGCGGCCACTGGGACCGCTATGCCCGCCGCCCCGACCGTCCCTCGTACCAGGACGAACTGCGCCGCTCCCTGGCGGACTTGCTGCCGACCCCGCCGATCCCCGTGCCGGTGCACGAGAGCAGCGACGCCTTCGTACTGGAGGTGGACGGGGTGCTGTGCGTGTGTCCCTGGCGGACCCGGCTGCGCGGCTGGCAGGCGCTCGGGGAGCTGGCCGAGGAACTGCCGAGGGCGGTCCTGGACGCGGTGCTGCCGGAGGTCGTACGGCGGCAGGCGGCCCAGGACTACGAGCGGTGGCTGGCCCGCAACCCGGACGCCCGGCCCTGGATCCGCACCTCGACCTGGCAGGTGCCGCTGCATTGGTTCGTGCTCGTGTCCGACGAGGAGCGGCGCTTCGACAAGGGCTCGGGCGAGGTCCCGCCGATGCTGCGCTACCGGACGCCGATGGTGGAGGCGCGGCGGCGGGTGGCGCGGGCTCTGCGGACGTTGAGGGACGCCATCGACGAAGGGCCGCTCATCGACGGACTGGTGGACGTCGGGCGCTGGCTGGAGGAGTTCCACCCGCGTTCCCTGGTCGAGCTGGACTACGGCGGTCTGGTGCACGCCCTGCCGGCCGGGGAGCTGGAGGACGACCACTCGGCGGCCGACGTGGCCCACGGCATCGACGCGCTGCGGCGCGGCGACGGGGCGGCGGCGGGGGAGGCCTACGGGCGGCTCGTGGAGCGGTGGCGGTCCGTGCGCGACCGGCAGTCGGCGAACTGAGCGGTCGGCGAACCGAGCGGTCGGGTGTGACGTGTCGCCGAGGCCGGTGTGACGTAGCGCACTGCGTGACATAACGAACTGGCGTTTGACGGCCCGCCCGATTTGGGGTTTCGTGCTCGTTCTGGGGTTCTTGATGCCTCGTCAACAAGGGATGTAGGGCCCGATCCGGGCGTATGCATCAAGGGGGCTTCAACGCGCGTAAGCGTGATGGACCGCACGTACGCGGCCCTTGCGCCCCTAACCCCCCCTCGTGCCAAAATAGGACAAGGAGTCCGGGGAGGACTCCAGCTCGACATTGCACGCTTTGGGGGGTCTTGAGACTCCTGCACGCCACTGTGACTGATCGTCACAGTGGCGTGACTGTCCGCTATGGCATGGTCCATCGGCTTCCGTCGCTGATGAACACCTGGGAGGGCAATTCCATCGGTTTGGCCGACGCGGCTGGACAGATGGTGTAGTTGTAGTGCCGAGGACAAGCCGTTCGTCCTATAACCGACTCGACTCGCGTCCGCCATTTCGGGCAACGCGGGTCAAGGTGCAGAATTTAGAGGAAAGAACCGAGAAGGTTCGGTTCTCCCGAGGAGGCCGCTCATGACCGCTCGCACCCCTGATGCCGAGCCGCTGCTGACCCCGGCTGAGGTCGCCACCATGTTCCGTGTGGACCCGAAGACGGTCACGCGGTGGGCGAAGGCTGGGAAGCTCACTTCCATCCGCACGCTCGGCGGGCATCGCCGCTACCGCGAGGCCGAGGTCCGCGCACTGCTCGCGGGCATCCCGCAGCAGCGCAGCGAGGCCTGAACAACTCCATAACCGGGCAAACCGGCAGTTCCCCCAACTCGCCGTGGCGCCCGAACTCTAGCTCCAAGCGACGCGGGTTCTGCCCCAACAGAACTCACGCCCAAGCCGATCAGAGCACTTGAGGCACGCAACAAGGGTGCGTCGTGGATCGCGCTGGACTCCGCCGGGTCCAGCGCGATCCTTTTTTGTGTGCGCAGAGTGTTGGGGCCGGGGGTTCGAGTGCCGGCCGGTGACCGGCCGTCGGCCCTGTGGACGGGCCCGCCGAGGGCCGGCCGCGCGGGTTGGAGCTCCTGTGGGCCTGCCCGGGATGGTCGCTCAGCGTGCACGGGGTGAACACGGGAAGCTGGTGCAATTGCACATATTAAATTGACCACTTGTAGGCGGGGTGTAAGTACCGCACTTCCGGAAACTCATGCGGTGACACCCGTCACATGCCCCGGTTCTTGTTGCCGCTGGCCCCGGTGCGCTAAAGGGGTGCGGGTGTGTCAGCGCCCCATGGCGGCACGGGAGTTGAGACCCGCGACGCCCGCCTCGGCGGTCACGCGGTGGAAGGGCTTTCTCCGTCCGCCACCTGGTCTTCGGCCGCCTGGGCGGCGCCCGGCGGGGAGTCCATCGCCAGCCGTAGCAGGCGATGGCAGATCGGGCAGTGACGGGTCAGGTGCCGTCGGTAGGAGGAGGCGGCGGACAGGTGTGCGCGGAGCAGGGCCCGCGTCTCGTGCCTAACCGATGCCGCCATACGCCACCTCCGGGGCTGCGCGGGAAGGTGCCCTGATTCGTGAGTACCGAGCGAATGTGACTCCGTCAAGGTGGCCGGGGGCCCTGCCGGGCGCGGCCGTCGCTTTCCGCGCCGGGTCCGTGCGCCGGGATGTCACCGAACCTGCCGGGACACGAAGAAGGCCCGCATCCTCGCGGATGCGGGCCTTCTTCTTTCTGCGGTCCTGACGGGATTTGAACCCGCGGCCTCCACCTTGACAGGGTGGCGAGCACTCCAAACTGCTCCACAGGACCAGGTTTCGCTGCGCGATTTGTGCGTTGCGCTGCGAGAAGAGACTGTACAGGAGGGTGAGCCCCTGGTCGAACTCACCCAACGTGCACGGCCCGTTACGGCGCCAGCGCGTCGATCGCCTTCACGATCCGCTTGTCCGAGACCGGGTACGCCGTGCCGAGCGCGTGGGCGAAATAGCTCACCCGCAGCTCCTCCAGCATCCAGCGGACGTCCAGGACCTGCTGCGGGACGGGGCGGCCCTGCGGCATCTGCTCCAGCAGCCAGGCGTACTCGTCCTGCATCTCGTGGACCTTCTGCATGCGCGTCGTGTCCCGCTGCACGTTGGTCGGCATCTGCTGGAGACGGCGGTCCACCGCGATCAGGTACCGCATCAGGTCCGGCAGCCGGCGCAGACCCGCCTCCGTCACGAAACCCGGCCTCACGAGGGCGTCCAGCTGCTTGCGGACGTCCGTGAGGTTCGCCAGCAGGGCTGGACTGCTCACCGCCTTCAGACGGCGCTCAGCGGCCTGCCAGGCGGCCAGGACCTGCTGCACCTGGCCCACCGTACGGACCGTCGTGTCGACGATCTCGGCGCGCACCTTCTCGTACAGCTTCCGGTACGACTCCTCGTCCCAGGCAGGGCCGCCGAAGTCGCCGACCAGCTTGTCCGCCGCCGCCCGCGCACAGTCGTCGAACAGGGCCTGCATCGAACCGTGGGGGTTGGCCGACAGCGCCAGCTTCTGGGCGTTCGTCAGGTGGTCGCTCGCGAACTTCGCCGGATTGACCGGGATGTTGCGCAGGATCAGCCGCCGCGTGCCCCGCCACATCGCCTGCTGCTGCTCCGCCTCCGTGTCGAAGAGCCGGACCGAGACCGTGTCACCGTCGTCCACCAGCGCCGGATAGGCCTTCACCGGCTGCCCGGCCCGCCGTGTCTCGAAGACCCGGCTCAGCGTGCCGATCGTCCAGTCCGTCAGGCCCGTGCGCTCCAGCGACTCCCCGCCCTGACGGGACGCGGTGGCCGCGGCGGCCTGCGACAGGGCCTTGCGGGCCTTCGGCTTCAGACGCAGCCGCAGCGCCTCCAGGTCCTTGTCCTCGGCGAGCTTGCGACGCCGCTCGTCGACGACCCGGAACGTGACGCGCAGATGGTCCGGGACCTTCGCCCAGTCGAAGTCGTCCGCGGTGAAGGGCACCCCGACCATGCGCTTCAACTCGCGCGCCATGGTCACCGTCAGCGGCTCCTGCCCGGGGACCGCCTGCTGCAGGAACCGCTTGGCGAAGTTCGGCGCCGGCACGTAGTTGCGACGGATCGGCTTCGGCAGGGAACGGATCAGCTCCGTCACCAACTCCTCGCGCAGGCCGGGGATCTGCCAGTCGAACCCCTCGTCGGTGACCTGGTTCAGCACCTGGAGCGGGATGTGGACCGTCACGCCGTCCGCGTCCGCACCCGGCTCGAACTGGTACGTCACCCGGAACTTCAGCGCCCCCTGCCGCCAGGAGTCCGGATAGTCCGCCTTCGTGACCGCCTCGGCCGACTCCCGGATGAGCATCTCGCGCTCGAAGTCCAGGAAGTCCGGCTGCTCATGCCGCTTGCGCTTCCACCACGAGTCGAAGTGCGCCCCGGACACCACGTGCTCGGGGACCTTCTGGTCGTAGAAGTCGAACAGCGTCTCGTCGTCGACCACGATGTCCCGGCGCCGCGCCCGGTGCTCCAGCTCCTCGACCTCGCTGAGGAGTCTGCGGTTGTCCGCGAAGAACTTGTGGTGCGTGCGCCAGTCGCCCTCGACCAGCGCGTTGCGGATGAAAAGCTCGCGGCTGACCTCCGGATCGATCCGGCCGTAGTTCACCTTGCGCTGCGCGACGATCGGGACGCCGTACAGCGTCACCTTCTCGTACGCCATCACCGCCGCCTGGTCCTTCTCCCAGTGCGGCTCGGAGTACGTGCGCTTGAGGAGGTGCTCGGCGAGCGGTTCGACCCACTCGGGCTCGATCCTCGCGTTGACCCGGGCCCACAGCCGGGAGGTCTCCACCAGCTCGGCCGACATCACGAACCGCGGCGGCTTCTTGAACAGGGCCGAACCCGGGAAGATCGCGAACTTGGCGTTCCGGGCGCCCAGGTACTCGTTGCGACCGCCGTCCTTGCGGGCGCCGGGACCGGAGTCCTTCGACTCCTTCACGTCCTTCATGCCGATGTGCGACAGCAGACCGGCCAGCAGGGAGACGTGGACCCGGTCGGCGGGGGCGTCCTCCTCGTTGAGGTGGATGCCCATCTGCTTGGCCACCGTGCGCAGTTGGCTGTAGATGTCCTGCCACTCGCGAATGCGAAGGAAGTTCAGGTACTCCTGCTTGCACATCCGCCGGAACGACGACGAACCGCGCTCGCGCTGCTGCTCACGGACGTAACGCCACAGGTTCAGGAACGCGAGGAAGTCACTCGTCTCGTCCTTGAACCGGGCGTGCTGCTGATCGGCCTGCGCCTGCTTGTCGGCCGGGCGCTCACGCGGGTCCTGGATGGACAGCGCGGCCGCTATGACCATGACCTCACGCACACAGCCGTTGCGGTCGGCCTCCAGCACCATGCGGGCGAGCCGCGGGTCGACCGGCAGCTGGGCGAGTTTGCGGCCGGTGTCCGTCAGCCGCTTGCGTACGTCCTTCTGCGTCGGGTCCAGCGCCCCCAGCTCCTGCAGGAGCTGCACGCCGTCGCGGATGTTGCGGTGGTCCGGCGGATCGATGAAGGGGAACTTCTCGATGTCGCCGAGGCCGGCCGCCGTCATCTGGAGGATCACCGAGGCCAGGTTGGTGCGCAGGATCTCGGCGTCCGTGAACTCCGGACGGGCGAGGAAGTCGTCCTCCGAGTACAGCCGGATGCAGATGCCGTCGCTGGTCCGGCCGCAGCGGCCCTTGCGCTGGTTCGCGCTCGCCTGCGAGATCGGCTCGATGGGCAGCCGCTGCACCTTCGTACGGTGGCTGTAGCGGCTGATCCGGGCGAAGCCGGGATCGATGACGTACTTGATGCCCGGGACCGTCAGCGACGTCTCCGCCACGTTGGTCGCCAGAACGATCCTGCGTCCGGTGTGCGGCTGGAAGACCCGGTGCTGCTCGGCATGGGAGAGCCGGGCGTACAACGGCAGGATCTCGGTGAACCGGTACTGCTTCTTCGTCAGCGCGTCCGCCGTGTCCCGGATCTCCCGCTCACCGGAGAGGAAGACGAGGATGTCGCCCTTGCCCTCGCCCATGAGCTCCTCGACGGCATCCGTGATCGCGGTGATCTGATCACGGTCGGAGTCGTCGGAGTCCTCCTCGAGCAGGGGGCGATACCGCACCTCCACCGGGTACGTCCGTCCGCTGACCTCGATGATCGGCGCGTCCCCGAAGTGCCGGGAGAAACGCTCGGGATCGATGGTCGCCGAGGTGATGACGACCTTCAGGTCGGGCCGCCTCGGCAGCAGCTGGGCCAGGTACCCCAGCAGGAAGTCGATGTTCAGGGACCGCTCGTGCGCCTCGTCGATGATGATCGTGTCGTAGGCGCGCAGCTCGCGGTCGGTCTGGATCTCGGCGAGGAGGATGCCGTCCGTCATCAGCTTGATGAACGTGGCCTCCGGGTTCACCTGGTCGGTGAAGCGGACCTTCCAGCCCACGGCCTCACCCAGCGGGGAGTCCAGCTCCTGTGCCACCCGCTCTGCGACCGTACGGGCGGCGATACGCCGGGGCTGCGTGTGCCCGATCATGCCGCGCACGCCCCGCCCCAGCTCAAGACAGATCTTCGGGATCTGCGTCGTCTTGCCGGAACCCGTCTCACCGGCGACGATCACGACCTGGTGGTCGCGGATGGCCGCCGCGATGTCGTCCTTCTTCTGACTGACGGGCAGCTGTTCCGGATACCGGACAGCGGGCACACGGCCGCGCCGGGCGGCGATCCGCTCCTCGCCCTTCGCGACCTCGGCCTCGATCTCGGCGAGCACGGCGGCCCGTGCCTCCGGCTTACGGATCTTGCGGGCACCGTCGAGCCGCCGCCCGAGCCGCTGCGCGTCACGCAGCGAGAGCTCGTTCAGACGGGGGGCGAGGGCGCCGAGGGCGGGGGCGGGATGCGTAGACATACGCGGTCCAGGATCTCATCCCACCGAAATCCCTGGCGAACGCTTTTGCCCTCGCCGCACCGGACGGGCCGACCGGGTGGGCCATGTGCCGTGACTTCGGTCATGGGCGCGTGGTGGAGCGCGCCGAAGGTGCTCAGTCGAGGATGCCCAGCGCGGTGTCCGGGCGGCAGTGCGGGCAGTGCGGCACGCCCTGCTCCGTGAGGGCGCGCAGCGCCTGGTCCCGTGTGATGCCCTTCGACCGCTTGCCGGCGTTCCAGCAGCCGCCGATGTGGACGTAGGCGGGGGCCCGTCCGGACAGGCCCCGTTCGAGAAGCCATTCCGGCGGCGTCGGGCGGGCGTTCATGCCGCGCTGCCGCTCGGCGTCGCGCCGTTCCTCGTCCGCGATCCACCGGCGGGTGCGCTCCAGGTCCCTGAGCTGCACCCGCTCCAGGAAGCGGAGCAGCACGAGTCTCGACGGGACAGGGTCGTTCACATGTTCGATTCTATGCGCTGAGGCGTCCCCGAGGTGAACACGGCCCGCTGTTCGCCGGTCAACCGCCGCGGTGACATCACCTGGCGTACCCGAGGGCGTACCCGACACGAAAACGGCCCCACCGAAGATCTTCGGTGGGGCCGTATGCCCTGGTGGGGCTGACGGTGGCTGGGGCCGGGGTCGAACCGGCGACCTTCCGCTTTTCAGGCGGACGCTCGTACCAACTGAGCTACCCAGCCGTCGAGGCTTTGGGTAAAGCCTCAGCGGTCCTGACGGGATTTGAACCCGCGGCCTCCACCTTGACAGGGTGGCGAGCACTCCAAACTGCTCCACAGGACCAAGCGATGTGTACGACAGTGTCGCACACGATGTTGCGTGCCCCCAACGGGATTCGAACCCGTGCTACCGCCTTGAAAGGGCGGCGTCCTAGGCCGCTAGACGATGAGGGCTATCGGCCCGCCTGGGCGCTTCTCAGCGCGTCGGGGACGTGAGAAGCATATGGGATGGCGGGAGGTATCGCCAAAACGGTTTACGGGGAGGGGCTGACAGGGGCGGTCGGGGAGTCGGTCGCGCTGGGTTGGTTCTCCTCGACGAGGTGGCGCCTCACCTCCGCCGTCGTCAGTCCGAGACCGCCCAGTTCGATCTCGTCCCAGGCCTGGAGGCGGCGGGTGTCGCGGTCGAAGTAGAGGATCGAGGTCTGGATGGGGTCGGGGTGCTTGCCCTCGACGGCACGCAGGCCGCTGCCCCCGGTGGAGCCCTCGATGCGCAGGCGGGTGCCGTACGGGAGGAGTTCCATCTCCTGGTGGTGGACGTGGCCGGCCAGGACGAGGGGGACCTCGCCGTCGGTCTGCCGGGCGGCGACCGGTTCGTGGGCGACGGCGACGTCGACGGGGGTGCCGGCGGTCTTCTGGTCGCGCAGGGCGGTGGCGAGGCGGGCGCCGGCCAGTTCGTTGGCGGCGTCGCCGCCGGGGACCGTGGAGCGGTCGGGGGTGAACTGGGGGTCGCCGATGCCGGCGAAGCGCAGCCCGGCGACGTTCTTCGCCCCGCCGTCGTCCAGGACGTGGACGTTCTTCAGGCCCCGCAGGTAGCGCTGGGTCTCCCGGGAGTCGTGGTTGCCGCGGACCCAGACGTAGGGGGCGCCGAGGTCCTCGATGGGGTCGAGGAAGCCGTTCTCGGCGGCGGTGCCGTGGTCCATGGTGTCGCCGGAGTCGACGATCACGTTGACCTCGTACTGGTCGACGAGCGAGGCGATGATCTTCCAGCTCGCCGGGTTGAGGTGGATGTCGGAGACGTGCAGGACGCGGATGGTGCTCGGGTCGGGGGCGTAGGCGGGGAGCGTGGAGGTGGCGTCGTAGAGCTTGGTCACATTGGTGACCAGGCGGGCCAACTCCTTCTGGTAGACGTCGAATTCGGTGACGATGCTGCGTGCGTTGCCGACCACGGACGGCGCGGAGGAGAGCAGGCCCGAGAACTTCGGTTCCAGGACCGAGTCGGGGTTCCAGGTGGCGAAGGCGGTGCCGCCGGAGGCCGCCAGGACGGTGAGGGCGAGACCGCCGGCGGCCAGGGCGCGGCGGGGGCGGCGGTGGATCGCGAGGCTGAGGGCGGCGGCTCCGGTGACGACGGCGACGCAGCTGCGCAGGGCGAGGTCGCGGGTGCCGTCGGTGATGTCCTGGGCGATCTCGTCCTGGAGGCCGGAGAGCCGTTCGGGGTGGTCGACGAGGGCTTGGGCGCGTTCGGGGTCGAGCTGGTCGACGTTGACGTCCAGGCGGACGGGTGCGATGTGGCTGTCCAGTTGGAGTGCGCCGAGCGGGGAGATGTTGATCTTCGTGCCGCCCGTGAGGGAGGGACGCAGGGTCATCGTGGTGTTCATGGGGCCGACGGGGACGCGTACGTTGCCGACGACGAGCAGGCCGAGCCAGGTGCCGAGGAGGACGACGGTGACCAGGCCGACGGCGCGGGTCCAGGGGTGGGGCCGGGTGGTGAGTTCCGGGGTGGGGTGGGGCCGGTGGGTGGCGTAGCGGCGGGCGAGGGCGCGGGGCGCCCTGGGGAGGTGCCCGAGGACTTTCATGACTGCGGCGGGGACGCGGGCCATTGGTGCCGTATGCCCGGGTGCCGAGCCGGATATGCGGGGCCGTTGGCGGCCTCTTGGCGGGGGGCGTGGCGGACAATGGGCCTGTGCTGGAGATGACGCGCGAGGAGTTCGAGGAACTGGTTGCCGAGGCGCTGGACCGGATTCCGCCGGAGTTGACGCGGTTGATGGACAACGTCGCGGTGTTCGTGGAGGACGAGCCGCCGTCCGACGATCCCGAGCTGCTCGGGTTGTACGAGGGGACGCCGCTGACCGAGCGGGGGGAGTGGTACGCCGGGGTGCTGCCGGACCGCATCACGATCTATCGGGGGCCGACGCTGCGGATGTGCGAGTCCCGGGAGGAGGTCGTCGAGGAGACCGAGGTGACGGTGGTGCACGAGATCGCCCACCACTTCGGGATCGACGACGCCCGGCTGCACGCGCTCGGGTACGGGTGAGCGGGTGCCGGTGAGGGCCTGAGGCCGTGCCGAGGGGCGCGTGTCTTCTTGTGGGCGGCGGGAGTTGGGCAGGTTGACTTCTTCGCCCGCCCCTGGAGGTGGCTTCCGTGCGCCCCTTGTACGTATCCGTCCGTCTGGCCGCCGCGGCTGTGGCCGTGGCTGCCGCCGCCGGCTGTATGAGCGTGGGCGATGACGGCGGTGGGGGTGATGCGAAGCCGTCGCCGTCCGCGGGGCGGCGGGGTGGTGAGGCGCCCGACGGCGGGTCGGCGGTGTCGGGTGGCGGATCCGGGGTCGGGGCGCACGCCGAAGCCGGCAAGCCGCGGCGGGGGAAGGACGGCAAGGGCAAGCGGAAGGGCAAGGAGAAGGAGCGGGCCGCGAGGTCGGCGTCTCCGGCCGTCTCGCCGTCGGCCGGGGTGAGCGCGTCCCCTCCCGCGGCGGGCGGGCCGGGGCAGAGCGCGAAGCCGGGGCCGACGCGTCCGGTCGAGCCGACGCCCACGCGGACGCCGGATCCGGACCCGACGCCGACGGAGCAGCCGACGCCCGTCTCGCCGACGCCCACGCAGGCCGAGCCGTCGTCGTCGGCACATGAGGAGACCGGGCCGCAGTTGGCTCAGCGGGAGCCCGCTCCGGCCGCGGGGGCGCCGGCGTGAGGCGCGGACGGCGGGCTCGGCCGGGTCGGACCGGGTAGCGCCGACGGGGGCGTGGGGGCGGTGGCACGTGACGTTGCCTACATGGGTGACGGCTGGTTTGCCTTCGGGGGTTGGGGGTGCGTATGGTGGTAGATCGTTTGATCCCATTTGCCCGGCGCCACCACAGAGCGCGCCGTGTGGCGCGTACTCTCCCTTGCCGTGGCGGACCGCATTGAGGCGGTCGTATTGCGAATCACGGAGTTGACGGGCGCGTGCCGACGAGACTCCGGAAGGTTTCGCATACGCATGTCCATTTCCAGTACTGATCACGTCGTCGTGCCCGAGAGCACCGAAGAGACGGCTGCCCCCGAGATCACCTTCGGGGACCTCGGTCTCCCCGAGGGCGTCGTGCGCAAGCTCGCGCAGAACGGCGTGACCGTGCCCTTCCCGATCCAGGCGGCGACCATCCCGGACGCCCTGGCCGGCAAGGACATCCTCGGCCGTGGCCGCACCGGCTCCGGCAAGACGCTGTCGTTCGGCCTGCCGACGCTGGCCCGCCTGTCCGGCGGCCGCACCGAGAAGCACAAGCCGCGCGCCGTCATCCTCACCCCGACCCGTGAGCTCGCGATGCAGGTCGCGGACGCGCTCCAGCCCTACGGCGACCAGCTCGGCCTGAAGATGAAGGTCGTCTGCGGCGGTACGTCCATGGGCAACCAGATCTACGCCCTGGAGCGGGGCGTGGACGTGCTGGTCGCCACCCCGGGCCGGCTCCGCGACATCATCAACCGCGGCGCCTGCTCCCTGCAGGACGTCGAGGTCGCCGTCCTCGACGAGGCCGACCAGATGTCCGACCTGGGCTTCCTGCCCGAGGTCACCGAGCTGCTGGACCAGGTTCCGGCGGGCGGTCAGCGGATGCTGTTCTCCGCGACGATGGAGAACGAGATCAAGACCCTCGTCGACCGGTACCTGAGCGATCCGGTCCTGCACGAGGTGGACGCGGCGCAGGGCGCGGTGACGACCATGTCGCACCACATCCTGATCGTGAAGCCGAAGGACAAGGCGCCGGTCACCGCCGCGATCGCCTCCCGCAAGGGTCGCACGATCATCTTCGTGCGCACCCAGCTGGGCGCCGACCGTGTCGCCGAGCAACTGCGCGACGCCGGCGTGAAGGCGGACGCGCTGCACGGCGGCATGACGCAGGGCGCGCGGACCCGGACGCTGGCCGACTTCAAGGACGGGTACGTCAACGTGCTCGTCGCGACCGACGTCGCCGCTCGCGGTATCCACGTCGACGGCATCGACCTCGTCCTGAACGTGGACCCGGCCGGTGACCACAAGGACTACCTGCACCGGGCCGGCCGTACGGCGCGTGCGGGGCGCACGGGCACGGTCGTCTCCCTGTCGCTGCCGCACCAGCGCCGGCAGATCTTCCGGCTGATGGAGGACGCGGGCGTCGACGCCTCGCGCCACATCATCCAGGGCGGTGCCGCCTTCGATCCGGAGGTCGCCGAGATCACCGGCGCCCGTTCGATGACCGAGGTGCAGGCGGAGTCGGCGGGCAACGCCGCTCAGCAGGCCGAGCGCGAGGTGGCCCAGCTGACCAAGCAGCTGGAGCGGGCGCAGCGGCGTGCCGCGGAGCTGCGTGAGGAGGCCGACCGGCTGGTCGCCCGGGTCGCCCGTGAGCGCGGCGAGGACCCGTCGGCGGCGGTGGCCGAGGCCCAGGCGGAGCAGGCTTCCGCGGTCGTCGAGGCCGTCGAGGTGGCCGTGCCCGAGCAGCCGGTCGCGCAGGACGTCGACCGGGCCGAGCGCGGTGAGCGCCGTGACCGTGAGTTCGGCCGGGACCGGGAGCGTTCGTTCGACCGTGACCGTGGTGGGCGTTCGTTCGAGCGTCGGGACGACCGTGGTGGGTTCAACCGCGACCGTGACCGTGACCGTGGCTTCGAGCGTCGGGACGGTGACCGCGGTGGTTTCCGTCGGGACGACCGGGGTGACCGTGGTGGGCGTTCGTTCGAGCGTCGGGACGACCGTGGTGGGTTCAACCGCGACCGTGACCGCGACCGTGGCTTCGAGCGTCGGGACGGCGACCGCGGTGGTTTCCGCCGGGACGACCGGGGCGACCGTGGTGGGCGCTCCTTCGAGCGCCGGGACGACCGTGGTGGGCGTTCCTTCGAGCGTCGGGACGGCGACCGCGGCGGTTTCCGTCGGGACGACCGGGCCGGACGTTCCTTCGAGCGGCGCGACGAGCGTGGCGGTCACCGAGGCAGCGACCGTCCCTTCAACCGGGACCGCCGCGACGACCGGCCCGGTTTCCGCTCCGGCGGCCACGAGCGGCCGTACGGCCGTCGTGACGACCACCGCGGCGGCGGCTCCTTCGGGCGCCGTGAGGACAAGCCGCGCTGGAAGCGCAACGGCTGACGCCAACTGATCCAGGGAAGGGCCCGCACGATGTCCGTCGTGCGGGCCCTTCCGCGTCCGCCGCCGCTGGACGCGCCCTGGACGCCTGCCCCGCTCCGGCGTGCCTGGCAGGCCGTCAGATGTCGCCGGACGGTTCTTCCCACCGCCCTCCGCCACCGCCGACGCGGCCGTGACCCCGATACCCGATCGGCGATGCGGCGACGTCCGGCTATGCTCGGGGTGGCAACATCGCCTGGGCCCTTAGCTCAATTGGCAGAGCAGTGGACTTTTAATCCATTGGTTGTGGGTTCGAGTCCCACAGGGCCTACCGGTGGCGGGGGAGGTAAACGGCCTCTGACCTGCTACGCAGCGTCCGGGTCGGCTTCGGCTGGCTCGGGCGTTGCTTCGTTTCCGGGTGCATGCGGGAGCGGATGCGCTCGTGGTGGGACTCGTGGGGATGCCCGTCCACTTCCGAAGGGGCACGTCATGACAAGGCGGATGGCCGCATCGTGCTGCTCTTCGCCGAGACGAATGCCTGGTCGCACGACGACTCCAGGGCGCGGCCCGACGGGTCCCGCGCCCTCGGGGCAGCACGGCGCTGGTCGACCCGCCACAGCACCGACCAGCGAGCGCGGGTCCCGCGACGCCGGCGGCGCCATCGGGAAGCCCTGCCACCGCTGCGGCCGCAAGGAAGGAAATCCGCGGCCTGACCTGCGGGGCCTGCGAGAGATGCACGAACCGGTGGTCCAACTCCCCGAACCGAACGACATTCTGGGTCAACGTCAACCACCGGGCGGCCTCTGCCCTGTGCAGCGACCGTGCCCACAACCTGGACGACCTCTGCAGGCTGGGCCTTCCGCACCTGACAGGCGCGGCCACCGTTCGTGGCGGCGTCGCGCCGGGCTGCTGCTCGCCGTGCTCTGCGCGGTACTGCTCACCGCGTGTGGTGGCGGGGACGGCGCTGAGGCGAAGTCCCCCGATCTGGGGGACCAGGACCGTTTCCTGCACGACTATGTGGAGTTCCTCAACGAGTCGGACGAGAGCGGCCTGGCCCGGCTTCTCGACGCACACCCTCAGGGCGACCAGGACGCCCGAGCCCGGATCAAGGCGTACGGCGGACAGGACTGGGATGTCCGGTGGAGCCGTACCTCGGAGTTCGAGGGGGTGTGGAGGGTCGACATGACCGGCACCGCACGTGCGGAGGACGAACCCGTCCGCGTCACGGAGACGGTCGCCTGGGAGGACGGGGACTGGGTGATGGCCCCGCTGCCCGGGGTCGTACCGACGCCGTCGAACGCGGCAGGAACCGAACCACCCGACTGAGCCGGCCCGATGGGCAGGTGACGGGAGACGACAGGAGGTCCGTGTGGTCCCGGAAGGGTTCGCACGGACCTCCGCCATGTCAGGGCCGCGACCGCTGGTAGGCGGGGCCTGTGCCCTCCGACGTGCCACGCAGCGCCCGGGTCGGCTTCGGTCGGCTCGGGCGCTGCCTCGTTTCCGGCCCGTGATGGTCGTGGTCCGCGCCGGGCGACTTTCGCATTCTCACGTTTTCGCTTGCGGCTTTCCGTGAGATGCGGCTAGGTTGATCTCACGGAACAGCCACCCTTCAACCGTGAGGTTTGTTGATGACCGTCACCCGTGACACCTCCGAGCAGGTCCCCGTCCGCGTCTTCGGCGGACCCACCGCCCTCATCGAGTACGGCGGCCTGCGGCTTCTCACCGACCCCACCTTCGACGCACCGGGCGACTACTCCCTGGACGGCGGTCACAGGCTGACGAAGACCGCCGCCTCCTCCGTCTCGCCCGCCGCGCTCGGCCCCGTCGACGTGGTGCTGCTCTCGCACGACGAGCACCCCGACAACCTCGACGTCTCCGGGCGGGCACTGCTGGCCGACGTGCCGCTCACCCTGACCACGCCGAGCGGGGCAAAGCGCCTCGGCGGTACCGCCCGGGGGCTGCGGGACTGGGAGTCCGTGGCGGTGGAGCGGCCCGGCGGGGGTGCGATCACCGTGACCGGGGTGCCTGCTCTGCACGGTCCGGGGGAGCGTGCGGAGCTCGAAGCGGTCCTCGGGCAGGTCGTCGGGTTCGTGCTGACCGGGGACGGGCTGCCCACGGTCTACGTCAGCGGGGACAACGCCCAGCTCGGCCCGGTCCGGGAGATCGCCGAGCGGTTCGGGCCGGTGGACACCGCCGTGCTGTTCGCGGGCGCCGCCCGCGGGGCCGTCCTCGACGGCCGGCTGCTCACCCTCGACAGCGCCCGTGCCGCCGAGGCCGCCCGGATACTCGGGGCCCGCCGGGTCGTTCCCGTCCACTTCGACAGCTGGGCCCACTTCACCGAGGGCCGGGCGGAGTTGGTGGCCGCGTTCGCGCGGGCGGGGCTGAGTGAACGACTCGGGCTCGACTGACCGCTCAGGGGAATGTCGCAGCATGTTCCACTAAGTCCCCAGTGGCGTATGGCGAGTTTGCGTCAGCTGGTGATCTCTTCACGATGAAGTAACAACAGAAACAGATCCCTTGAGGGAAGCTAGGCGATCATCCGGAGTCACATTCCGGACCGCGGCGGTCGAAGGTGCTCGATACGGCCGCCGATGCCTACATTCCTTCAGCACCAGGGATCACCATGCCCACCACCCCCCACCCGGCCCCGATACCGGGCGCGAAACGCGCCGTCCGTATCGCGGTGGCCGCCGGCCTCGTAGCCGCGCTCTCCGCGGCCGGGCCCGTACCCCTCGCCCTCGCCGCGGACGGCCCCGCCGCCCCCGTGGCCGACCCGGGCGTCAAGTCCGCTCATGACAAGCTCGGTTCGGACGACGCCGATCTCCTCGCCGAGGCCAAGGCGCAACGCGACAAGACCGTCACGATGATGATCGCCACGGCACCCGGGCAGACCGAGAAGGTCGCCGAGGAGCTGGACGCGGTCAAGGGCGGCTCCGTCGGCCGTACGTACGACAAGCTCGGTTACGTGCGGGCCACCGTGCCGACCGGCAGGGCGGACTCGGCCATCGCGGCCGCCGCCAGGCTCTCCTCCGTGCAGGCCATCGACCTGCGCGACGAGATACCCCTGGAGGAGCCGGTCCTCGACGGCGGCGGCAGGTCGAGTGCCTCCACGGCGACCTACCCCGGCCCCGGCAAGGACACCCCCGCGAAGAACCCGTACAACCCGTCCTTCGAGACGGGCGCGGTCGACTTCGTGAAGAAGAACCCGAAGGCCGACGGCCGCGGCGTGACCATCGGCGTCCTGGACTCCGGTGTCGACCTCGCGAGCCCGGCGCTGCAGAAGACGACGACCGGTGAGCGCAAGATCGTCGACTGGGTGACCGCCACCGACCCGATCGTCGACGGCGACGGCACCTGGCGGGCGATGACCACCTCCGTCTCCGGGCCTGCCTTCACCTTCGGCGACAAGAGCTGGAAGGCCCCCGAGGGCTCGTACCGGATCAGCACCTTCCGTGAGGCCGTCACCGCGCAGGGCAGCGCCGCGGACGGCGACGCCGACGGTGACGTCAACCGCGACGGCGACACCACCGACGACTGGGGCGTGCTCTACGACCCGGCCGCCGGCACGGTCACCGTCGACGTGAACGACAACGGCGACTTCACCGACGACACCCCGATGAAGCCGTACAAGGACGGCCACCAGGTCGGCCGCTTCGGCACCGACAACCCGGCCACGGACATCCCCGAGAGCCAGGACTTCGTGGTGGAGGTCCGCAAGGACGTCCCCATGGACCCGCTGGGCGGCGACTGGGTCGGCAAGAAGGCCGACTTCGTCAACATCGGCCTCACCGCCGGATCGCACGGCAGCCACGTCGCCGGCATCACCGCCGCCCACGGCCTGCTGGGCAGCAAGAAGATGAACGGCGCCGCCCCCGGCGCCCAGATCGTCTCGTCCCGGGCCTGCGTATTCGGCCCCGGCTGCTCCAACGTCGCGCTCACCGAGGGCATGATCGACCTCGTCGCCAACCGCGGCGTCGACATCGTCAACATGTCCATCGGCGGCCTGCCCCCGCTGAACGACGGCAACAACGCCCGTGCCGAGATGTACACCCGGCTGATCGATACCTACGGCGTCCAGCTCGTCATCTCCGGCGGCAACTCCGGCCCCGGCGCCAACACCATCGGCGACCCGGGCCTCGCCGACAAGGTCCTCTCGGTCGGCGCGGGCGTCTCGAAGGAGACGTTCGCCGCCAACTACGGCACCGGTGTGCGCAACGCGTACCAGCTGTTCAACTTCTCCTCGCGCGGCCCGCGTGAGGACGGCGGCTTCACGCCGACCGTCGTCGCCCCCGGCGCCGCGGTCAGCACGATCCCGGCCTGGATGCCCGGCGCGCCCATCGCCGAGGCGGGCTGGAAGCTGCCGGCCGGCTACGCCATGTACAACGGCACCTCGATGGCGGCCCCGCAGGCCGCCGGCTCCAGCGCCCTGCTGCTGTCGGCCGCCGAGCAGAAGGGCATCGACCTCACCCCCGAGAAGCTGCGCACCGCGCTCACCTCGACGGCCCGGCACATCAAGGGGCTCCAGGCGTACGAGGAGGGTGCCGGCCTCATCGACGTCGTCGACGCCTGGAAGGCGATCCGGGCGGGCGCCACCGCCCACGACTACACGGTCAAGGCCCCGGTCGACACCGCGCTCGACCAGGCGCTGAAGACCCCGGGCTTCGGCACCGGCGTCTACGACCGCGAGGGCGGTCTGAAGGCCAAGAAGAGGAAGACGTACGACGTCACCATCACCCGTACGTCCGGCCCCGCCGGCTCGCTCCCGCACACCCTGCGGCTGGCCAACAACAAGGCCGGCACCTTCAAGATCCTCGGCCCGCACGCGGTGAAGCTGCCGCTGAACAAGCCGGTGACCGTGAAGCTCCAGGCCGCGCCGAAGCACGCGGGCATCAAGAGCGTGATCCTGGAGGCCGACGACCCGAGGACGGTCGGCGTCGACAAGCAGATCCTGAACACCGTCGTGGTCTCCAAGCCGGTGAACCACACCTTCACCGCCTCCGGTTCGGTGGAGCGCAACGGCTTCAAGTCGTACTTCGTCACCGTCCCCGAGGGCGCGAAGTCGCTCCAGGTGACGCTGGGCGGCCTGAAGGAGGGCAGCCGGACGGTGTTCAGCGCCATCAACCCGTACGGCGTCCCGGTCGCCGACGACGACACGAAGACCACCGACATCGCCTCCTACGCGGACCCGCTGCCCGGCGTCTGGGAGATCGAGGTCGACGCGCGGCGCACCTCGGTGCCGCTGGACAACCCGTACAAGCTGGACGCCACCGTGTACAACGCGTCCTTCGACCCGGAGTCGGTGACCGTGCCCGAGGCCAAGGTCGGCACGCCGGTCGACGCCTCCTGGACGGTGACCAACAAGCTGGCGGCCGTCGAGGGCACCCTGAAGGGCGGCGCCCTCGGCTCGTCGAAGACCGAGCGACCGACCATCAAGGGCGGCGAGACGCACACCAGCACCCTGGAGGTGCCGGAGGGCACCACGTCGCTGGACGTCGCCATCGGCGGGGTCTCCGACGCGGGCGCCGACCTCGACCTGACGGTGTACGACGCCCAGGGCAAGGTCGCGGGCCAGTCGGCGGACGGTGACTCGGACGAGTCCGTCTCGATCGCGAACCCGGCCGCCGGTACGTACACCGTCGAGGTCGTGGGCTTCGAGGTGCCGTCCGGTTCGACCGCGTACGACTACCGGGACGTGTTCTTCTCCTCCGTCCTCGGCAAGGTCGCCGTCGACGAGTCGGCGCCGGTCAAGCTCGGCACGGGCGCCACGACGAAGGTCTCGGCGCAGGTCACGGTCGCGAAGGCGGTGGCCGAGGGCCGTGAACTCCTCGGCGAGGTGAGGCTGGTGAACGCGCGCGGGACGACCGCGGGCGTGGGTGGCGTGACGATCGAGAAGGTCACGCCGTAGCCGTCGCACACGGTTGAGGGGCGGGTGTCCGGGGCCGGGCACCCGCCCTTCCTCTTGCCGTGTGCGCGGACACCTTCCGCTCAGCCCACGCCGAGCTCGGCCAGGTCGCCCAGCGGGAGCGTGTGCTGGGTCTGCAGGACCTTCGCGCGCAGGTAGCGGACGTTGTCCGGGGTGGCGAAGACGCCGGTGGGGACGCGGTCGCGGACCTCGACACCCAGGGTGCGCAACTGGTCCGCCTTGTCGGGGTTGTTGGAGAGCAGATCGAGTTCACCGATGCCGAGGGCGGAGAGCATCTGGGCTGCCGCCGTGTAGTCGCGGGCGTCCTCGGGCAGGCCCAGGGCGGTGTTGGCGGCGTAGGTGTCCAGGCCCTGGTCCTGGAGGGCGTACGCGTCGAGCTTGTTGTAGAGGCCGATGCCCCGGCCCTCCTGACGCAGGTACAGCAGCACGCCGCCGCGCTCGGCGATGCGCTCGACGGCCTCGCGCAGCTGCGGGCCGCAGTCGCAGCGGGCCGATCCGAACACGTCTCCGGTCAGGCACTCGGAGTGCAGCCGGACCAGCGGGGTGGTGCCGGGCGCCGGGTCGCCGAGGACCACGGCCACGTGCTCGCGGCCGTCGGCCAGGCCGTGGAAGGTGACCAGTTCGGCGTCGGCGCGGTAGCCGTCGTGGAAGCGCAGCGGGACCCGGACGCGGGCGCGCTGGGTGGCGGCGGCGATGAAGTCGGGCATGCGGGTTCTCCGGGTTCCGTACGGGGACCATCTGCTTCAGATTTGAAGCAGCTCCATGGTCCGGGACCCTACCCCATGCTTTAAATTTGAAGCAATGGAAGGCGATCGGTTTGTCGCCTACGTCACGGGCGCGGCGAACGCCTCAGGAGCACGACCTGCCGGAGCGCCGCCGCCAGGGCACCTCGTCCGCGGTGGCGTGCGCGCCGTCCCCGTGGAAGCCCGCGCCGATCGCCGTGAAGATCTCCTCCAGCTGTCCGACCTGCGCCGGTGTCAGCCGGTCGAAGAGCAGCGACCGTACGGTCTCCACATGGCCGGGTGCCGCCTGCTCCAGCGTTCGCATGCCCTGTTCGGTGAGTGCCGCGATGCTGCCGCGCTTGTCCCAGCCGCAGTCCTCGCGCCGCACCAGCCCGTCCTTCTCCAGCCGGGAGACGGCGTACGTCAGCCGGCTGCGGGTGATCTTCAGCCGTTCCGCGAGGTCGGTCATGCGCAGCCGGCGCTCCGGCGCCTCGGACAGGGTGGCGAGGATGGAGTAATACAGGTGGGGCATGCCGGCTTCCTGCTGGAGTTGCCGGTCCAGCGCGTCCTCCACGAGCGCGGCGGCGGCGATGTACGCGCGCCAGGCGCGCTGCTCCTCGGGAGTGAGCCAGCGAGTCGTCATGCCCCCAGTGTAGGTTTGTTTCAAACTTGAACCAAGAGTTGAACCAAGAGTTGAACCAAGCACGTGAACCAAGCACGTGAACCAAGACCGAGACCGCCGAGCGGAGAGCGCGCCGATGCCCTCGTACCCCTACGTCCTGCTGTCCGCCGCCGTCTCACTGGACGGGTACCTCGACGACACCACGGCCGAGCGGCTGCTCCTGTCCGGCCCGGCCGACTTCGACCGGGTCGACGAGGTGCGGGCCTCCGTGGACGCGATCCTCGTCGGCGCCGGCACCATCCGGGCGGACAATCCGCGGCTGCTGGTGAACTCGGCCGAGCGACGGGCCGCGCGGGTGGCGGCGGGCAAGCCGGAGTATCCGCTGAAGGTCACGGTCAGCGCCTCCGGAGAGCTGGATCCGACGGCGAACTTCTGGCACACGGGCGGCGAGAAGATCGTCTACACGACGGAGAAGGGCGCCGAGCGGCTGCGGCGGGCCCCGGTCGCGGCGGACGTGGTCGCGCTGGGCGCGGAGCTGGACTGGCGGGACCTGCTGACGCACCTGCGCGAGGTGCGCGGCGTCGAGCGGCTGATGGTGGAGGGCGGCGGCCTCATCCACACCCAGCTGCTCCAGCAGGGGCTGGCCGACGAGGTGCAGCTGGTGCTGGCGCCGTTGTTCGTGGGCGACCCGCAGGCGCCACGGCTGTTCGGGCCGGGCGGGTACCAGGGCGGGCGGCTGCGGCTGCTGGAGACCCGTCGGATCGAGGACGTCGTGCTGATGCGCTACGAGCCGACGGCGCCCGGCGTCGGCACGCTGCCCGCCGCCGCGGACCGGCACTGGCTGGCGCTCGCGTGCGACCTCGCGGCGCAGTGCCCGCCGTCGCGCACGGCCTTCAGCGTGGGGGCCGTGGTGGTGGCCGCCGACGGGACCGAGCTGGCGCGCGGCCACTCCAGGGAGGCCGGCGACCCGGTGGTGCATGCGGAGGAGGCGGCCCTCGCGAAGATCGACGCCGGCGATCCGAGACTGGCGGACGCGACGGTGTACACCAGCCTGGAGCCGTGCACGCGACGGGCGTCCCGCCCGCTGCCCTGCGCGCGGCTGATCCTCGACGCGGGGGTGCGGCGGGTGGTGACGGCCTGGCGGGAGCCGGACACCTTCGTGGTCGGGGCCGACGGAAGCGGGGCGCTGGCGGAGCGGGGGGTGGACGTCGTGGTCCTGCCCGAGTTCGAGGCGCGGGCCAAGGCGCCGAACGGGCACCTGCTGCCGTGAAAAGGCCGGTGGGAGCCTGCCGCCGGAAAGCCGTGTGCGTCGGGTCCCGCGGATGGCGTACTATGGAGTCATCGCCGCGGGGTGGAGCAGCTCGGTAGCTCGCTGGGCTCATAACCCAGAGGTCGCAGGTTCAAATCCTGTCCCCGCTACTGATGGCTCAGGGCCGGAACTGATTCAGTTCCGGCCCTGAGTGTGTTCGGGGCCGACTTTTTCTCCGCTTTCGCCGCCGTGACGACTCTTGCGCGTTGTCACCAACGGTGACCGGGTGACCGCCCTCCGCATAACAACTGACACACCGTCAGTACCTGTGTGACTGCAGAGTCCTGGTCAACTCGCCCGTTTTAGGGGGCTCATGACCCGTAAGTCCGCCCGAAATTCGTTAACGATCAAGTAGAACAGCTTGGAATCCGTACCCCGCGTCTATTAACGTTCGATAACGCAGCGCGGTCGTCCCAGCCGTCACAAGAGGCGGCTCCGTGCGCACGCGCCGAATCCTGTACCCGTACGGGAACCGGGGAACCACCACCCTGGGGTGAATCGCGCTGAAGCCGCCGTGGACTCACGGCCGGTATACGCGCGTAGGAGACCTTCCTGCTCCGAACCCGTCAGCTAACCCGGTAGGCGAGAAGGAAGGAAAGGAGTACGCCCACGTGGCGTCCAACAGGCCTGCTACGCAAGCCCCGTTCGTGCCGAGTCAGCGCACCGACGACACCTTCGGCTACGACCGCTACCGCACTGACGAGGGCCCGTTCGAGGAGTGGAACCCCACCGCGGAGTCCATTCGCCCCGTACGAGGCAGGCATCGCGTCGCCAAGCAGCGCGGCGGGGGACTCGCCCGCAGCTCCACGGTTCTCGGCGTCGGCGTCATAGCCGCCGTCGGCGCGGGCGGCATGGCCACCGCGCAGACGGGCAAGCCGCCGGTCGCCATCACCATGCCGGACCTGCCCCTCATCTCCGACGACGACTCCCCGGCCGTCGACACCGGCACCGCGCTGAGCACCATGGGCGCGACCACCGAGGAGACCACCCAGGGCACCGGCGACGCCGGTGAGGCGCTGCGGGCCCGGATCATCGCCCAGGTCGAGCAGCAGCAGGACCAGATCGAGAGCAAGGCAGCCGCCGAAGCGGTCGCTGCCGCCGAGAAGGAAGCCGCCGCCGCGGCCGCCAAGGCGGAGAAGGAGGCCGAGGCCAAGGCCGCCGCCGCGAAGGCCGCGGCCGAGGAGGAGGCTCGCAAGAAGGCCGAGGCCGAGCGCCTCGCCGAGCTGGCCAAGCAGTACGCGCTGCCGACCTCCTCGTACACCGTCACCTCGACCTTCGGTCAGGCCGGCGCCTACTGGTCGTCCGGCTACCACACGGGCCTCGACTTCGCCGCCCCCTCCGGCACCCTGATCAAGGCGGTGCACACCGGCACCATCACCTTCGCCGGCTGGGACGGTTCCTACGGCTACAAGACGGTCCTCACCCTGGAGGACGGCACCGAGATCTGGTACGCCCACCAGTCCTCGATCAGCGTGAGCGTCGGCCAGAAGGTCAACACGGGCGACGTCATCGGCCGTGTGGGCGCCACCGGCAATGTGACCGGCGCCCACCTCCACCTGGAGGTCCACCCCGACGGCAGCGGGAGCGGCATCGACCCGATGGCCTGGCTGCGCGGGAAGGGCCTGACGGTCTGACACCCGGCCGCCGCGAGGCGGTACTTGGGACACCCCACGACTCATCCCCGGCGGCCCTGACGACGACCCCCCGACGTCAGGGCCGCCGGTCCGTGCGCCGGTGCGGGACCGGCCGCGAGGGCCGGGTCCACGGCAACGTCGCCGCCGCCCCGGAATGGTCCACTTCCTCGTGGCGGTTGAGGTGAAGCATGACCTCTCTGCGCACACTCGGCTCCACCGACCTGCGGGTCTTCCCGCTCTGCCTCGGCGGCAACGTCTTCGGCTGGACGGCCGACGAGGCCCAGTCCTTCGCCGTGCTCGACGCCTACGCGGCGGCGGGCGGCAACTTCGTCGACACCGCCGACTCCTACTCCGCGTGGGTCCAGGGCAACGGGGGCGGCGAGTCCGAGACCATCATCGGCTCCTGGCTGAAGGCGCGCGGCAACCGGGACGACGTCGTGATCGCCACCAAGGTCAGCCAGCACCCCGACTTCCAGGGCCTGAGCGCGGCCACCATCAAGGCCGCCGCCGACGCCTCCCTGCGCCGCCTCGGCACCGATCACATCGACCTGTACTACACCCATTTCGACAAGCCCGAAGTGCCGGTCGAGGAGATCATCGGCGCCCTGGACGACCTGGTGAAGGCGGGCAAGGTCCGGCACATCGCCGCGTCCAACATCTCCGCCGAGCGGCTGAAGGCGTCCCTGGACTTCTCCGACAGCGAGGGCCTCGCCCGGTACGTGGCCCTGCAGCCCCACTACAACCTGGTCTCCCGGGACACCTACGAGGGCGAACTGCGGGATCTCGCCGAGCATGAGGGCTTGGGGGCGGTCCCGTACTCCGCCCTGGCCTCGGGGTTCCTCACCGGCAAATACCGCGCCGGTACGACGGTGGGGAGCGCCCGTGCCGCAGGCGCCGCCAAGCACCTGGAGACCGAGCGGGGACGCCGGGTGCTCGACGCCCTGGACGGCATCGCCCGCGCCCACGAGGTGCCGGTGGCCACGGCGGCCCTCGCCTGGCTCGCGGCCCGGCCGACGGTCACGGCCCCGATCGCCTCGGCCCGGACGGTGGAGCAGCTCCCGGCGCTGCTCGGGGTGGCCGAGCTGAGGCTGACGGAGGAGGAGCTGGCTCGGTTGACGGCGGCGTCCGCCTGACTCGCGCGGCGGCGAGGGCCGGGATCAGGACCGGGGTCGGGGAGGGGGAAGGGGGCGGGGCCGGCGTCTTCTCAGCCGGCCCCCCTCCCGGTCACGTCCGGTACGGGTTGTTCACGGGGTACGGCGCCACCGGCCCGTACGCCGGATCGTGCGCCGGCCCCCCGTACACCGGCCCGTACGCCGGCCGCTGGACCGCTCCGGGAGCCTGGCCGTACGGCTGCCAAGGTGCCGGGGCCGACGCCCCGTACCCGTACCCGTGCCCCGGCCAGGGCTGCGCGGTGGCGGCCGCGTGCTCCAGCGCCGGCCGTGCGATCTCCCGCCGGCGCCACAGCTCCCGCAGCAACTCCCGTTCCCGTCCGACGAAGTCGGCGCCGGCCCGACCGCGGCGCCCCCGGTGGCGCAGGAACGCCAGCGACGTGGCGTACGCCTCGTACCGCGCCACCTCCCGCGCCGCGACCCGTCCGCCACGGCCGCGCGCGTACTGCCGGGCCACCCGCCGCGCGCGCATCGAGCCGAGCACGAACGGCTCGCCGGGGGACAGCCACCCGGCGACGACGTAGGCGGGCAACTCCTCGCGCACGGTCCGCAGCTCGCGCTGCCGGGTCCAGATCACCATCCATGTGAGCAGCCCGAAGGCGGGGACCATGAAGGCCGCGTACACGGCGAAGAACCCGTACTCGCCGAAGGAGGACGAGCCGTTCCACATGGCGTGCATGCCCATGGCGAGCAGAAGCCCGAGGAGGGGAAGGAGGACGCGCCGGGCGTGCTGCCGCTCGCCCGACAGGGCGGCTGCGCCGAAGCCGATGCCGCACAGGACGGTGAAGAGCGGATGGGCGAAGGGCGACATGATGATGCGGACGAAGAAGGTGGCCGCCGTGACGGAGGCGATGCCGCTGTCGCCGGTGAGCTGGTCGGTGCCGAAGGCGGTGCCGAGGTAGAGGATGTTCTCGGTGAAGGCGAATCCGGTGGCCGTGACGCCGGCTATCACCACGCCGTCGACGATCCCGGTGAAGTCCTGTCTGCGGAAGAGGAACACCAGCAGGAGAGCCGCGGCCTTGGCGGTCTCCTCCACGACGGGCGCTATGACGGTCGCGCCGAGGGTGTCCGCGTGCGACGGGTCGGCCGTCGCGGTCGCTATCCACTGGGTCGCGAAGCTGTTGGCGATGATCGCTATCAGCGCCGCCGCACAGGCGCCCCAGGCGAAGGAGAACACCAGGTTGCGCCACGGGCCCGGCTCGACCCGGTCCAGCCAGCGGAAGGACGCGACCAGCAGCGGCACGGGCAGCACGGCGAGCCCCAGCCCGACCAGGAAGCCTTCGGTGCCCGTCTGCTCCCGCACCAGGGCGAGGATGACCAGCCCGGACAGCGCGAGCAGGGTGCTGAGCGCGCCGTAACGCACCCATCGCTTCTGCCACCAGTGCGCATGCCGCAGCGCGCCGTCGCCGGGGCCGGCGGGGCCGGTGGGATGCGTCGGGTACGGGGGACAGGTGGCCACGGCATCGACCCTAACGAGACAGGGGCACCGCCCGCAGCAGCGCGAGGGGCCCGGCGCCGGTGGGGGTGCTGTCGGTGCTGCTCCTACCGCTGTACGCGGCGGAAGAGCAGGTCGTTCACCACATGACCCTTGTCCAGTCCCTGCCCCTCGAAACGGGTCAGCGGCCGGAACTCGGGACGGGGCGCGAAACCGCCGTCCGCCTGGGTGTTCTCGAAGTCGGGATGCGCCGTCAGGACGTCGAGCATCTGTTCGGCGTACGGCTCCCAGTCGGTGGCGCAGTGCACGAGGGCACCGGGCTTCAGCCGGGTCGCGGCGAGGCTGAGGAACTCCGGCTGGATGAGGCGGCGCTTGTGGTGGCGCTTCTTGGGCCAGGGGTCGGGGAAGTAGACGCGCAGCCCGTCGAGGGAGTCGGGGGCGAGCATCTCGCGCAGCAGGATGATCGCGTCGCCGTTGCCGACCCGGAGATTGGACAGTCCGTTGCGGTCGGCGAGATTGAGCAGATTCCCCTGCCCCGGGGTGTGCACGTCGACCGCGAGGACGTTGGTGTCCGGATCCGCGGCGGCCATCTGGGCGGTGGCCTCCCCCATTCCGAAGCCGATCTCCAGGACGACCGGGTTGCCGTTCCCGAACAGCTCACCGAGATCGACGACGCGCTGTCCGTCGATGTCGAGTCCCCACTTGGGCCACAGCCGCTGCAAGGCGTCCGCCTGCCCTGCGGTCACCCGGCTGCGCCGCGGCTGGAAACTGCGGATACGCCGCTCGAAGTGCGACCCGGCCGGATCGGCTCTGGGCCCGTCCGGGAACCGGGGCTCGCCTTTGGCCCGGGTGTGCCGGACGGAGACACCGGGGGTGTGGTCGGGGTGCTCGCCGGGGCCGCCGGGCAGATCGGAGGTCGTGCCGGGCCGGGAGGCTTCGGGGGCGTTGAGGGAGTCAGACACAGTGCGGTCGATTTTACGTCGCCGTCACCGGTCGGCGTCCGGCGACGGCCCCCCTCCGGCGCCGGCACCCAGCCCACCCGGCTCACGCCCCTTCCAGCACCGCCAACGCCCGCCGGGCGACCTCCCGCCCGATCGGCAGGGACGCGGTCGCCGCGGGACTCGGTGCGTTCAGCACGTGCACGGCCCTGGCCCCCTCCCGTATCAGGAAGTCGTCCACGAGCGTCCCGTCCCGCAGCACCGCCTGCGCCCGCACCCCCGCCGCCACGGGCACCAGGTCGTCGGAGGTCACCGCGGGCAGCAACCTCCGCACCGCCTGCGTGAACGCCGCCCGCGACACCGACCGCCGCAGCTCCCCGGCCCCGTACCGCCAGTGCTGCCGCGCCATCCGCCACACCCCGGGCCAGGCCACCGTCGCCCCGACCTCCCGCGGCCGGACGATCCCCCAGCTGTATCCCTCCCGGGCCAGCGCCGGCACCGCGTTGGGTCCGATGTGCACACCGCCGTCGATCCCGCGTGTCAGGTGCACCCCGAGGAACGGGAACGCCGGGTCCGGCACCGGATACACCAGCCCCCGCACCAGCTCGGGCCGCGCCAGCTCGTAGTACTCCCCCCGGAACGGCACGATCCGCGCCTCCGGCTCGTCCCCTGTCATCCGGGCCACCTCGTCGCAGTACAGCCCGGCGCAGTTCACCAGCACCCGCCCCCGCACGACGTCCCCGCGCGAGGTCCGCACGGCGACCCCCAGCTCCGCCCGCCGGTCGACCCGCTCGACCTGCGCGCCGTACCGGATCTCCGCACCCGACGCCTCGGCCAGCTGCCGGGCGACCCCGACGAAGTCGCACACCCCCGTCGTCCCGACGTGTATCGCGGCGAGCCCCCGCACCTCCGGCTCGTACTCCGCGATCTGCGCGGCGCCCAGCTCACGTACCGGAATGCCGTTCTCCCGGCCGCGCTGCACCAGGGCGTGCAGCCTCGGCAGCTCCTCCCGCTCGGTCGCGACGATCAGCTTGCCGGTGACGGCATGCGCGATGCCGTACTCCGCGCAGAACTTGACCATCTCGGCGGCGCCCCGCACCGCGTACCGCGCCTTCAGTGATCCCGGCCGGTAGTAGACCCCGCTGTGGATGACCCCGCTGTTGCGTCCCGTCTGATGCCGGGCCGGACCCGGCTCCTTCTCCAGCACGGTCACCTTCGTGCCCGGCGCGGCACGTGTGATCGCGTACGCCGTGGCCAGCCCGACGATCCCACCGCCGATCACGAGCACGTCACAGTCGTAAGCGATCGCCCGCACCTGCTCCACCTCCCGGGTTCGATAATGCACTGCGCCACTGACAACGCCCTCAAACCACGGTGGGGCGCCCCCGGCGCGGCCCGGGTCGCACATCGGGTGGGTCTTCGGCGCAGCACAGGCACCGGCGGCTCGGACGCGCGAGCCGCCGGTCCCGGGGCGAGGTGGTCATGCCGGGGTCATGAGCAGCGGCCTCGCCCGCTCGCGCAGCTCGACGACCCTCGGCTCGTCGCCGTACGGCTCCAGTCGGTGCAGCAGGTCCTTCACGTACTCGGTGGTACGCGCGGACGATATGCGCCCCGCGACCTCCACCGCCCGCACGCCCTGCTCGCACGCGGCATCGAGGTTGCCCGACTCCAGCTCGGCGACCGCCGAGACGACGAGCCGCAGCCCGTGCGAGCGCACGAAGTCCTCCGTCGGCTTCGACAGCGCCTGCTCGGTGAACCGTCGTACCTGCCGCGGCGCCTTCAGGTCCCGGTAGCACTCGGCGGCGTCCGCGCAGAACCGGTCGTAGGAGTAGAACCCGAGCCACGACGGGTCGTTGTCGCCCTCCCGTGACCGCTCCAGCCAGCCCTCCGCCGCCTTCAGCGCGGCTCCGGCCGCCTGCGCGTCCCCCGCACGCGCATGCGCGCGTGCCTCGACGAGGCGGAAGAAGCTCATGGTGCGGGCCGTGGCCAGGCTCCGGTTGCGTTCCAGGGCCGCCTGCGCGAGGTCGACGCCCTCGTCGCCGAAGCCCCGGTAGGTCGCCTGGAGCGACATCGACGCCAGCACGTACCCGCCGAGGGGCACGTCGGCCGCCGCGCGGGCGAGCCGCAGGGCCTGGATGTAGTACCGCTGCGCGGCCTCCTGCTGCCCGGTGTCGAAGGCCATCCACCCGGCGAGGCGCGTGAGTTCGGCGGAGGCGCCGAACAGCGCCCGGCCCACCTCGTCGGAGTAGGAGCCGAGCAGCAGCGGAGCCGCCTCCACGCGTAAGCACTCGGGCACCATGGACGAACGCCAGTCGCCGCCTCCGTACTTGGAGTCCCAGCGCCTGGCGTCCTCGGCGGCCTCCCGCAGCTTCTGCACATCGCTGTGGCCGACTTTGAGCGGTGCGCCGGAGCTCTCGGACGGGCTCACCTCGCGCGCCACCGAACTGTCGGCCGGGGTTATCAGCCACCGTGAGGCAGGCGTTGCGTATGCGCTCACCGCGAATGATCCGGCCAGCGACTGCCATATGCCGCCGGAGCCGGCGCGGCGTCCGGCGAGGTCGAGACGGTAGAGCTCCGTCGCCGACTTCACCGCCTGCCCGACGTCCCGGGGGAAGGCGAGGCCCACTTCGGGGGCGGGGTCCGCGTCCGCCAGGCCGATCTCGTGGAGCGGCACCGGGCGGCCCAGCTTCTGGCCGATGGCCGCGGCGATGAGGTGAGGCGCGGCACCCTGCGGCACCATGCCCTTCGACACCCAGCGCGCCACCGACGTCTTGTCGTAGCGAAGTGTCAGTCCCCGCTGAGCGCCAAGATCATTGACGCGCCGCGCGAGGCCTGCGTTGCTGATTCCCGCGAGGGCGAGAACGGCGCCGAGTTTTTCGTTCGGCCCGCGTTGCTCCCTGGACATGCGCCACCCCTCGACACAGACGGCTGCCGCGCTGGCATAACCACGCGGCATTCGTAAACCCAGCGTAGTTCGCCGCATCCCAAGCGTTAAGGGGCATTGTTCCGGATGGCGGGATTGTGGTCCGCACTCAAGTGCGCACCCTGCACGCACAGTTGTGACGTGCTCCCGCTGTGTGGCCGTGCGCCCGTCCGTGCGCTCTTCTCCGGCCATCGGGGGAGCGGTTCCATGGCTCATGCGTGGGTCGGCCCGCTGTACTGGATCCAGTGGGCTGGGGGATTCCGCCGCCTTCATCCCCGCGGGCGGCGGAACGGTCCGGGGGGCGTGCCGCGTTCCCCGGACTGCGCGCGTCGGTGAGCACGGCGAGTAGCGCGCGGAAGTTGCACGGTGTGTGCACGCACCCGGCGCCGCAGCGCCGATTTGGCCGAAAATCGACCCCGCCTCCACGGGGTGATTACCGCTCCCACCACGGAACTTGAGGGCGCGAAGGGCGTTCTCGGGGAGCGTATCGGGGGCGCATTCGCATCGCAGGTGGCGCGCGAACCTCCTGGTCCGCCCGGGAGTTCGAACCCCGCACGATCGTCACGGGGGCGCCCGCGCGGGCGCAATTGGGGGAGTTCGAGCGGCTCCGTCGCCGCTCCGGCAGGCGTCCTTCATGGCAGCATGGTGAACCGGTTCGTACGGTGCACTGGTTGTCCACAGCCTGTGGAGGCGGCGATGCGGTGGTTGGTGGGGTGGAGCAGCACCGCCGCGGTGGCCGCCGGGATCGGTTCCGCGGGGGCCACCGGCAGCGAGGGCGAGACCCTGCACCCGGTGGGGTCGCAGCTGTTGTGGGGCGACCCCGACCCGCTGTGGGCGGTCGGCGACTGGCGCCCCGACGAGGTGCGCGTGGTGAAGGCCGACGCGCAGACCCGGATCGCGGTGCTGGGAACCTGCGGGGCGAGCGACGAACAACTGCGGGTCGGGCTGTTCGCCGCGCGCGGCGGGGCGCTGCGACACCTGACGGCGTGGCCCGGCAGTTACACGGCCGTCGTCCAGGTCGGCCGCCGGATCACGGTGTGCGGCGATCTGGCGGGCGCGCGGCCGGTGTTCTACACCCCCTGGGCGGGGGGCACGGCGTACGCGACGGCCGCGCTCCCGCTCGCCGACCTCATCGAGGCCAACCTCGACTTCGGCCACCTCGCCGCGCTGCTCGCCGCCCCCGACGTACCGGCGGCCCTGCACGACTCCACCCCGTACGACGGCGTGCGGCGCATTCCGCCGGGGCATGCGCTGATCCTGCGCACCGGGGCCCGTGAGATCGCCGGGTACGAGCCGGTCGCCTCGCTCGCCGTGGCCGCCCCGACGACGGACCCGGACAGCGCGGTGGACGCCGTGCGCGACGCCCTCGTGGAGGCGGTGCGCACCCGGCTGTCCGCGCCCCGCCATGTTCCCGGCGCCGACATAGACCCGGGCCCGGTGCCGGGGATGGGCCCCGCCGAGCGGCGCGCGGCCCGCGGGATGCCGGTGCCGGGCATCGGCGCCGACCTGTCCGGCGGCCCCGCCTCGGCGACGCTGGCGCTGCTGGCCGCCGGCCTCCCCGGCATGCCGGGCACCGTCCTGGGCCACGGCACGGGCGCGGGGGAACGCCTCCTCGCGGTCACCTTCAACGACCTCGCGGTCGGCGGCCGGGAAGCCGAGCTGGAGCGGGCGGGCGCCCTCGCGGCCAACCCGCGCCTGCACCACGTGGTGGTGGCGGGCGGCGAGGAGACACTGCCGTACGCCGACCTGGAGGGTCCGCTCACGGACGAGCCCGGCCCGAGTCTGGTGACGGCGGCGCGGCACCGGGCACGCCTGGCGTCCGGCAGCGCGGACCACTTCACCGGATACGGCGCCCGCCAGGTCCTGGACGCCCACCCGGCCCGCCTCGCGGACCTGTTGATGGACCGCAAGCGACGGCATCTCGTCCGCCCGGTCGCGGCGCTGGCGAAGGCGGACGGCTCGGTGCTGGTCCCCGCACGCGTGTACGGCGCGGCACGCAAACTCGCCCGCACCCCGTACCGGACGGGCCTGGACTCTCTGGCCGACCGCCTCATGCACCGCCGCTTCGACGAGCCCGGAGGCGCCGTGGGGGCCTCGCTCGCCGCGCTCACCTGGGCCAGACCGGGGCCGGCGGCCCGCTGGCTGACCGGGGAGGCACTGGCCGAAGTATCGGTTCGCCTGCAGGCGGCCACGCACCGCAACGGGGTCGGCCCGGGCCAGCGCCCCGGCGACTACCGCGCGCGTGCGGCCCTCGCCCGGCACGCGGCGGACCTGCGCGTCCTCGAACAGGCCGCGGAGATCCGCTTCCAGCGCCTGCACGCCCCGTTCCTCGACAACCAGGTCGTGCGCGCCTGCCGGACCCTCCCGGAGGCCCTGCGCGTCCAGCCCGGCGCCCGCGCCGCGATTCTCCGTACGGTCCTGGAGGGCGCCGGAGTGGCCGACCTCCCCGTCGGCTGGGGTGCCCCGTCGCACGGGTCGTCGGCGGTGGCGGCGCGTACCGGCATGCGGGTGGCCGCCGACCCGCTGATGTCCCTCTTCGGCACCCCGCTGCTCGCCCAGGCGGGCCTGGTGGAAGCCCGCGTCGTCCGCAAGGCCCTGCGCGCGGCGGCCGAGGGCGAGCCCCTGCCCCTGGACGGCCTGGCCGACCTGGTCTCCCTCGAACTCTGGCTGCGCCGCCTGCTCGCCCGCCGGGGCACCTGCTGGACGGGCACCCCGGCACGCCAACGGGCGGTACCGGCGGGGATCATGCCGCAGCGGGGGGCGTTGGGGGCGGGGGCCGCGGCGCGGCGGGCGTAGGGGGCGTGTGACAGCTCCCGCCTGCTCCGGTTGGCGTCGGGGGTGGCCGCACTGTGTCTCGGGTGTGCTGTGGTGGCGGGTGCCTGTCGGCCCGTGCGCCTGCTTCGGTGGTCTGCCGGTCGGGTGCGTCTCGTACGTCGGGTGGGAGTACGTGAGGTATTGAGAGCCGTTGCCTGCATGTTCGCGCCCGGACGGCGAAGCCGAGATCCGACCGCTCGTGTGCCTGCTCATGGCGCCGCCCCCGGCTCGGGGCGACCACCGGTTACCGCGTTGTCAGGCATCACGTCGGTGCATTGCCCACCAGCCGGCCACAAGCGCGGCCGCCGCCCACAGGGCGGTCACGGCGAGACCTGCCCAAGGGCCAAGTCCTCCTGCCGGGTCCTGGTGCAGGACTTGTTGCCCAGCGCGGTCGGGAAGGTATGCGGAGGCGCCCTCGGCGATGTCTCCGACCACGAAGGACACGATCAGAATGAAGGGGATGAGCAGGCTGAGCACCGCGACGGCGCTGCGCAGGAGGAAAGTGAGTCCCGTAGCGAACAAGGCCATCAGAGCGAGGTAGATCCCCCCGCCGATGCAGGCCCGCAGGGCTCCGGGCTCACCGAGGCCGATGGCGTACTTCCCCAGGAACGCCTGGCCCGCGAAGAAGGTGGTGAACGCGGTGGCGAGTCCTACGACGAGGGCGGCGGTGGCCACGACTGCCGTCTTGGCCGCGTAGAAGAGACCCCGGCGTGGCACCGCCGACAGGGAGATCCGAAGGGCACCGCCCGTGTACTCGGAGGAGACGGCGGTGGCCCCGAAGGCGATCGCGGCGATCTGCGCGAAGTTGATCGCGTAGAAGGCTCCGAAGACGGGATCCCCGCCGTCTTCCACCTCTGCGCGGCCCACGGTGGCGAAGACGAGCAGGGTGATGGCGAGCGTGGCTGAGAAGACCGCGAGGAGTGATCCGAAGCTCGCCCGGACTGACCTGATTTTGATCCACTCGGAGTGGAGCACCGCGGTGACGGACATGGTCAGGCCTCCTGTGGGCTGGTCGGGGACGCGGGGGCCACGGCGGTGAATTCCGCCTCGGCGGCCGTGAGAGAGAGGTAGGCCTGCTCCAGGGATGCGCGTACGTCGGTGAGTTCGAGGACGGGGACGCCCTCGCGTGCTGCGGCGGCTCCGATCTGTTCGGCTGTGGCGCCGTCGACCACCCATCGGCCGTCGGCCTCTTGCGCGACCGTGTGCCCCTGGGCCAGCAGTACGGCCCGCAGTCGGATGGGGTCACTGGTGCGTACGCGTACGCGCGGGTGGCTGTGCTGTTCGATGAAGTCCTGGGTCGGGATGTCGGCGAGGAGTCGGCCCTTGCCGAGGACGACGAGATGGTCGGCGAAAGCTGCGGTCTCGTTCATCAGGTGGCTGGAGACCAGGACCGTGCGGCCTTCGCGGGCGAGCCGGCGCAGCAAGTGGCGGATCCAGATGATTCCTTCCGGGTCGAGGCCGTTGGTGGGCTCGTCCAGCATGAGGACGGGTGGATCCCCGAGGAGCGCGGCGGCGATGCCGAGCCGCTGACGCATGCCGAGCGAGAAGGTTCTGATACGGCGGTGTGCGACCGCGGTGAGACCGGTGTTCTGAAGGACCTCGCATACCCGGCGTGCCGGGAGGCCGTTGCTGACGGCGAGGAAGCGCAGATGGTCCCGGGCACTGCGGGAACCGTGGGCGGCCTGCGCGTCCAGGAGGGCGCCGACTGCGCGCAGGGGCTCGCGCAGCGTCGCGTAGGAGTGGCCGCCCACCGTGGCGGTTCCGGAGGTGGGGCGGTCGAGGCCCAGGACGAGTCGCATGGTGGTGGACTTTCCGGCGCCGTTGGGCCCGAGAAACCCGGTGACCCGACCCGGCTCGATGCTGCACGTCAGACGGTCGAGGGCCCGGGTGCCGCCGTACTCCTTGGTCAGTTCTTTGACGTCGATGCTGGTCATGGCCTCAGCGTGGTCGGGCAGGCGCGGGCAGGCATCCCCCGCCCGAGGGGAGCGTCTCCCTCGCACGGGGGAGTCGGCGGCGCATGCTGCTCTGCCACGATGTCGGCATGCCGGGCCTCCTCCTGCCGCTGACACGTGCGGTGACCTACACCCGCTGGCTGCACATGCTGGTGGGCGCGATCGTGCCGTTCGCCTGCGCCATGGTCTATCCGGGATTGAGCAACCCGTCACCGCACGACTGGGGGCTGGTCGCGGTCCTTCCCATCCCCCTGGCCATAGCCGTCGGCATGGTGCCCTCAGTCCGTCATGCTGAGGGGTTGCAGGCGCGGCTGATGCTGTTTCCCGGGCCGCACGCACGCGTGAAGAACGACGAGGACCCTGGTGTCTCCACCGCTTTCTCCGCTTCGTGGACCGACCGGGCGAGAACCGGTGTTTGGCTGGTCCTGCGTCTGGAAGCAGGGCTCGCCCTCGCACTGGTGACCAACACCTTGCTGACGCTCGCGCTGTCCCTTGCCGGGGCCGCCGGGGAGCCCGGCCTCGGCGACCCACTGCTGAACGATGCGGGTGCGGGCTGGGGACATGTCCTGCTGGCACCGGTGCCCGTGCTGGTGCTGGTCATGGTGGCCGCTGGTGCGGGGGCTCTCATGGCCCAGGCTGCTCGCCGGCTGCTCGGGCCGTCGGTCAAGGAGCGGCTGACCGAATTGGAGAAGCGCACCGAGCAGCTGCTGGAACGCAACGAAATCGCACGGGAGTTGCACGACACGCTGGGCCACGCGCTGACCTTGGCCGTGGTGCAGGCCGGTGCCGCCCGGGCGGCAAGCGACCCGGATTTCACCGACCGGGCACTGGAGGCAATCGAGGAAACGGGACGGGCCGCGTTGGAGGACCTGGACCGCGTCCTGCTCGTTCTGCGCGACACAGGACAGCCGGCTGGCGCACGTCCGGCTCTCGACGAGGCGGGCCGTCTGCTGGATTCCGCGCGGTCCTCGGGTGCGCAGGTCGACGCCGAAGTGACCGGGCCGTTGGAGCACCTTCCGGGGCCGGTCTCCCGCGAGGCCTACCGGATGCTTCAGGAAGCCCTCACCAACGTGCTGCGGCACGCGGGCCCCGTCCGTATCGGTGTGCGCATCACCGCCGAGGCAGCGCGGCTGCGGCTTGAGGTACGCAATCCATTGCCCGACCCGGCGCCGATGGCCGGCACGGGCGGTGGCAGAGGGCTGCGAGGGATCCGTGAGCGTGCCGCGCTTCTTGGGGGCGAGGCCCGGGCGGGACAGCACGGCGGCCACTGGTTGCTGCGCGTCGATCTGCCGCTGTAGTTGATCTAGGCTGACCGGATGCCGCTCACCGTTCTCCTGGTTGACGACGAGCCGCTCGTACGGGCCGGACTGCGCGCCGTGCTGGAGGCTCAGCCGGACATCGAAGTGGTGGGCGAGGCCGCCGACGGCGCCGCCGTGATCCCCTTGGTACGGCAACTGCGCCCCGGCGTCATCGTCATGGACGTACGCATGCCACTGATGGACGGCATCGAGGCCACGCGGACGGTGCTGCGCACCGTGCCGGACCCGCCGAAGATCGTGGTGGTGACGACCTTCGAGAACGACGAGTACGTGTACGGGGCGCTGCGCGCGGGCGCCGACGGCTTCCTGCTGAAGCGGGCACGGCCGGCCGAGATCGTGCACGCCGTACGGCTGGTGGCCGAGGGCGACTCCCTGCTGTTCCCGGCAGCGGTACGGCAGCTGGCTTCCTCCTACGGCCGGGACCACGGCAGTACCGCGGCCCGGACCGCCATGGAACGTGCCGCACTGACCGAGCGCGAGGGGGAGGTGCTTCGTCTCATGGCACAAGGCCTGTCGAACGCGGAGATCGCCGCGCGTCTGGTGGTGGGGACCGAGACCGTCAAGTCGCACGTCAGCGCCGTACTGGCGAAACTTGGCGCACGGGACCGCACTCAGGCGGTCATCGCGGCATACGAGTCCGGTTTCGTCTCCCCAGGCTGAGGATCGGGCGGCGATCGGCGACGGTATCGGGCCTCGTCCTGCTCGTCGGGGCGGACGCCGATCGAGCCACCGACGAGGTCGGCCCTGTCCGTCAGTCCGAGGTGCCGTCGTCTTCCTCGTGCAGTTCTGGCGCGTCCGGGTCGCGCAGCGGGCGCAGGCCCTGGCGGGGGCCGCCGGCCTTGATGGTGCGGGACTGGGCGGTACCTCACCTCACACCCCTACGTGGTGCCGCGACTGGCGCCTGCCGGCCGCGCCCCGTACCCCGTCCCGGCCGCGGCCCGCCTGTCCCGGTCCCGGCCGCGCCCGACTGTCCCGGCCACCCGCCCACCACGCGACGCGACCAGCCTCCTCACACGCAGCTGAACTTCGACTCCGCCCAGTCCGCGAGGAGCAGGGTGTCGACCGTGCTGCGCGGCTCCACCACCAGCCGTACCGTCTCGCGCCCGGCGAGGTTCACATGGACCGGCACCGCCGGGTCCCCGCCCTTGAGCGGCCCGGACCGCCACAGCCGGACGCCGTCGGCGTGGACGGAGAAGGAGAACGCGCCGAGCCCCAGGGCCGAGTCGTCGACGCCGACCAGCGCCTCGTAGGTGGAGCACTCCCGGTTGAGGTCGATGGTGACGGAGGACCGGCCGTGCACGGTGACGCCGTGCGTGTACCGCTTGCCGGCGATCGACACGCCGCCGTACCGCTGCCACACCCAACTGCTCTGGCCGATCCGCATCTCCGGCGCGCCGCCGTCGCCCGCGATGTCGTACGACAGCTCGCTCCACTGGTAGACGGCAGGGGCGGGCGGGGGAGCAGGCGCGGGGGGCGGGGGCGGCGTCGGTGTGGGGGTCGGCGCCGGTGTGGCCGGAGGCTTCGGACGGGGCGTGGGTGACGGGGTTCCGGTCGGTGTCGGTGTGGGCGTCGGCTTCGGCCCGACGGCGGGGGCGATCGCCGGGGGGCGCGGATCGGGTTCCTTCGCCGACGGCTTCGGTGCCCTGGGCGTCGGTGCCGGTGTCGGTGTCGTCGGCGGTCCGGCCGGCGGGGTGTCCTCGACGACGGGAGTCGGCACGGAGGGCTGCTTGGCGTCCTCCCGGCCGGCAGGTGTGTCGCCGCCGGCCAGCCCGAGCACGATCGCCGCGGCCACGCCCACGGCGACCACTCCGGCCGCGATCCCGGCCTTCAACGGCGCGCCGAGCCCCTCGGAGGCCACAGCGCCGCTGCTCGCTCCACCGGACGAACCACCGCCGGTCGCCCCGGCCCCGCCTGACGCCCCGGCCCCGCCCGACGAGCCGCCCGACGAGGCCGCTCCCGCGGCACCGGCCGCGCCCGCTCCGGCACCACCGGCGATGAGCCCGGCCGCCTTGGCGTACCCGGCGGCGCCGAACCAGCCGATGACCGCGACCGGCACGACGGCGGGGATGCCGCCGGCGACTTCCTTGATCTGGCCCGCGGCCAGCCGACACCTGGCGCACTCCTCCAGGTGCTTGCGCAGCCCCCGCTCGGCACGGGCACGCAGGCTGCCCCGGGCGTAGGCGCCGAGCCGGTCGGCGTAGCGGGCGCACCCCTCGTCACCGGCGAGGCTTGCGCTGACATGGGCCTGGAGGTAGGCCTGCTTGAGTCCCTCGCGGGCGCGGCTGGCGAGCACGCGCGTGCCGTTGGCGTCGAGCCCGAACAGCGTGGCGACCTCGCTGGGGGACTCGTCCTCGACCTCGGTGTGCCACAGCACCGCCTGCCAGCGCTCCGGCAACGACCGGAAGGCCCGCATCGCCAGGGACCGTTCGGCCTCGTGCATCGCCCGCACGTCCGCGCCCAGGTCGACGGTGTCGTCGTCCGGGACATCGCGGGCGCGCGCCGACTGCGCGGCGAACACCGCGAAGTCGTCGACGAGTTGCTCACGCCGCGCCGACCGTGTCCAATCGGCCGCGGCACGCCGGATCGAGGTCAGCAGATACGGGCGTACGGCGTGCTCGGGACCGGAGCCGCCGCGTACCGCCTGGAGCATACGGGCGAAGACCTCGGCCGTGAGGTCGTCGGCGGTGTGGGCGTCACGGCAGCAGGTGCGCGCGTAGCGGCGGACCGCCTCCGCGTGCCTGAGGTACAGCTCCTCGTACGCGGTGTCGTCGCCGGAACGCATCCGCCCGACCAGGTCGGCGTCCGAGGGAGGCAGCCGGCGTGGCGACGGCAGCGCGCTGTCCTCACGCCGGTCGCGCTGGGCCGGGACACCGCCCCCGGCGCGCCCCTGCGCGTGTCCTCGTGTGCGGCCCTCCGCGGCACCGCCGCCCGGCGGCAGGTCCGCTCGTCCGCCCTGACTCGGCACCTGCGGAGTCGACGAGTCATCGTCACCGTGCGACTCGTCCCGCCCGTCAACACTCATCGCGGAAAGCCCCTGCCGCCAGCTCCACCAGTCCAGGCCACCGGGTCAGGGTGCCACATGGGCTTCGGGTCCCGATCCATGCGTACGGACATCCACCCGTCCGTGGGGCCTTCCCGCCGGGCACCCCGGCAGTACCGGGCCAAGTCCGTGAAGTCCCGCCCGCCCCGCGGCGCCTGGCACACTCTCCGCTGCTTGACGGGCGGGGGAGGCGCCCTCTCGCCGAACCGCCCGAAAGGGTCACGTACCACCGGTACGAGTGCTTCCGCCCGGCACTCCCGCAGCCTCGGACCGGGGGCAGCCCCAGAGCACGCACCGGACCCCGCGCCGCCCACCCTCCGGGCGGACGACAGGATTTCGCGGACAGGACCTGCCCGCGCCGGTACGGGCTGGGCTCAAGCGGCCCTGCCTCGAAGGGAGTCGAGTCAGGCGGCCGCATCGCCCGGTCGTGCCCGCCGCGGTGTGCGAGGCGAGGACGGCGCAGGGCCCGCCCCGCCTCTGGGTCACTCCGGCACGCTCACGACCGCCCGCCGACTCACGCCTGGGGCCGCGACCGCAGCCCTTCCAGCAGGATGTCCAGCAACCGCGCCGACGCCGCCGCCTGCTGCGCCGCGTCCGGCAGCGAGGGCGCCGCCGTGGCGATCACCAGCAGGACGTCCGACACCGACACGTCGGCCCGCAGCTCGCCCGCCGCACGGGCCCGCTCCACGAGCTGGCCCACCACGTCGAGCAGCGCCGCCGCCCCCGCGTCGTCCACCGGGTTCGCCGTCACCACCGCGGGCGGCTCGGGCACCAGACGCAGCTCACCGGCGCCCGGCTGCATCCGCTGCTGAGGCACCCGGGCCTCGTCGAGTGCGGCACCGTCCTCGGCGACCCCGACCCGCAGCACCTGCGGCGGCAGCAGCCGACCGGCGCCCGAGGCCACCGACGTGCGCAGGAAGCGCGACAGCGCCGACCACGGCTCGTCCTCCTGGCCGAGCGCCGCCCGCGCCTGGTCGGTCAGCCGGGAGGTCTCCTCCTCGGCTATCCGCCGCACCAGGACGTCCTTGCTCGGGAAACGCCGGTACACCGTCCCGACGCCGACCCGCGCGCGCCGCGCCACGTCCTCCATCGGCGCGCCGTATCCCAGCTCGCCGAAGACCTCGCGCGCCGCACGCAGCACGTGCTCCAGATTGCGCTGTGCGTCCACGCGCAGCGGCGTCGTACGCGAGTTGTCCCCGCGTCCGTGGCCCGCAGCCGCGCCTATCGTGCCGCTCACCGCTCCGCCGCCCGGTGCGATGGCGGACGCGGTGGACCAACGAGAATCCTGAACATGCATAAGCGATCCCCCGGTAATGACGTCTCCCCCCGGAGACTCCCCGTCATTGCAAGCCGGAGCGTCGCGGAACAAGCCCGGACAACGAGTTCGCCCTGTGTGACTCGCGGACTCGAAGAGCGCATCCCCCTACACCCCGTCGACACACGAACATAGTTGAGAGGGGGTCAATTCAGAAGGGGCAGGTTCCGCACAGAGCTCCCCTCCATCGGAGTACGGGTCGTTTACGCCCAGATTGCGCCACCCGCGATCCCCCGGCGCACACCCCTTGACCTGCGGACTTTCCCTGCACTCCGGCATTTCGGCCAAATCGCGGCAGCACCGGCCCCCGGTCACACAAATTGTCGAGCCTGTGGACAAACGCAAGCGTCGGGTGCGTCATGGGATGGTGAAGGAACGTGCGCGCATTCTCGTTGTCGGCGGCGGCTACGTCGGGATGTACACGGCCCTGCGTCTGACACGGAGACTCAGACAGGAACTCGCGCGGGGCGAGGCCGAGATCACGGTGGTCACCCCCGACCCGTACATGACGTACCAACCGTTCCTCCCCGAGGCGGCCGCCGGGTCCATCTCCCCACGTCACGTCGTCGTACCGCTGCGCCGCGTCCTGCCCGGCTGCCGGATCATCATCGGCGAGGCCACCGTCATCGACCACGCACAGCGCACCGCGACCCTCACCACCCTCGCCACCGAGGAGGAGGGCACGGGCACCGAGCAGCTGTCGTACGACGAACTCGTGCTCGCCCCCGGTTCCGTCTCGCGCACCCTGCCCATCCCCGGCCTCGCCGACCACGGCATCGGCTTCAAGACCGTCGAAGAGGCCATCGGCCTGCGCAACCACGTAATCGAGCAGATGGACATCGCCTCCTCCACCCGCGACCCCGCGATCCGCGACGCGGCCCTCACCTTCGTCTTCGTCGGAGGCGGCTACGCGGGCGTGGAGGCACTCGGCGAGCTGGAGGACATGGCCCGGTACGCCACGCGGTACTACCACAACGTCCGGCCCGAGGACATGAAGTGGGTCCTCGTCGAGGCATCGGACCGCATCCTGCCCGAGGTCGGCACGGACCTGGGCCGCTACACCGTCACCGAACTGCGCCGCCGCAACATCGACGTACGCCTGGGCACCCGCCTCGACTCCTGCGCGGACCGCGTGGCCGTCCTCAGCGACGGCGCCCGCTTCCCGACCCGTACGGTCGTCTGGACGGCCGGCGTCAGACCCCACCCGATCCTCGCCGCGACCGACCTGCCCCGCAACGACCGCGGCCGACTGAGGTGCACCCCCGAGCTGGCCGTCGAGGGCACCACGCACGCGTGGGCCGCCGGAGACGCCGCGTCCGTCCCCGACGTCACCGCCGGCGAGCCCGGCGCGCAGTGCGCCCCCAACGCCCAGCACGCCCTGCGCCAGGCGAAGGTGCTCGGCGACAACATCGTCCACTCCCTGCGCGGCGAGCCCCTGGAGACGTACGCGTACTCGTACGCGGGTTCGGTCGCCTCCCTCGGGTTCCACAAGGGCGTCGCACAGGTCTACGGGCGCAAGCTCAAGGGCTACCCTGCCTGGTTCATGCACCGCGTCTACCACCTCAGCAGGGTGCCGACCTTCAACCGCAAGGCCCGCGTCCTGGCCGAATGGACGCTGTCGGGACTCTTCAAGAGGGAAGTCGTCTCCCTCGGTTCACTCGAACATCCCCGAGCGGAGTTCGAACTCGCGGCCGGTGGAAAACATCCCCACAAGCCGGAAGGCGACCCGAAGGGGTCGTCCTGACCGGACCCAGGAACTCCACCGACCGGGCAGGCGTCTGACGGGTGTCGGCCAGGTCGGCCGCACTGCCAGACTGACCCCGAACCGATCCCGACCCTGGACGACCCACAGTGCTGCAACCCCGGGGTGCCGCCCCGCAGACCCCCGGCCCGGTCCGGAGCTGGCCGAAGACGACGACACGAGGCAAGGATTCGTGAACTTCACGCGCTGGAGCGCCCGGCTCCCCGGAACGCAGCGCCGCGCCGCAGCGCGGACCGAACCCGCGGCGGCGGTCGCCCAGGACCGCCGGGGAGAGAGCCCGGGCGCCGTCCCCGCCGCCCGTGCCGAACACCTCACGGACGACTCCCGGCCCGTCCCCGCCCTGGACGAGCTGCCGGTCCGCGAGGTCCTGGACCGCATCCCGTCGCTGGTCGCCCTCGTCCACGGCACCGACCACCGCCTGGCGTACGTCAACGACGCCTATGTGACGGCCTTCGGTGTACGCCTCCCGGGTGAACCCGCGCGCGAGTCCCTCCCGGAACTGGCCGAACTGGGCCTGCTCCCCCTCCTCGATCAGGTCCTGCGCAGCGGCAGGCCCCGGACCCTCAAGTCCCGCAAGGCCCCCGGCGGCCGCTCCTACACCTTCACCTGCACCCCCGTGACGGAGGGCGACGGCGGTGTCCTCGTCTTCGCCACCGACGTCACCGACCACGCGGAGGCCGCCGAACGCCTGCGCGCCAGCGAACGCCGCCAGCGCGAAACAGCCGTCACCCTCCAGCGCTCGCTCCTCCCCCAGGAGCTCGAACAACCGGACGACCTGCGCATCGCCGCGACCTACCACCCGGGCGGCACGGAGGCCGCGGTCGGCGGCGACTGGTACGACGTGATCACCCTCGGCGGCGGCCGCACGGCCCTGGTGATCGGCGACGTGATGGGCAGAGGCGTACGGGCGGCGGCGGTCATGGGCCAGCTCCGTACGGCGGTGCGCGCCTACGCCCGCCTGGACCTCCCCCCGCACGAGATCCTGCAGCTCCTCGACGGCCTGGCCATGGAGATCGACGCCAACCAGATCGCCACCTGCGTCTACGCCATCCACGACCCGAACGAGGGCCGCCTGGTGTACGCCTCCGCCGGCCACCTCCCGATCCTGGTCCGCGACGAGAACGGACAGGTCGAACGCGCCGACGAACCCACCGGCCCGCCCCTCGGCACCGGCGGGTGGATGCACGCGTCCGGTTCGATCGCCCTGAGCCCCGGCTCCACGGCCGTCCTCTACACCGACGGCCTGGTGGAACGCAGGGACGAGGACCTCGACGAGGGAATCGCCTCCCTCGAACGAGCCCTGGCCGGCGCGACCGGCACCCCCCAGGTGGTCTGCGACCGCCTGGTCCGCAGCGCGGGCGTCACCGCGGACCACGACGACGACGTGGCGGTCCTGGTCCTCCAGCACCCCGCCCGCACCGGCCCCGACAGCGACCTGTTCCGCAACGCGGCCCTCGAACTCCTGGGCGGCGTGGAAGCCGCCCCCCGAGCCCGCGCCTTCGCCTCCGGCGTCCTGACGAGCTGGCGCTTCCCCGCGGACCTGCACGACCTGGGAGTCCTGGCGACGAGCGAGCTGGTGGCGAACTCCCTCCAGCACGGCACACCCCCCATGCGGCTGCGCCTGCGCCGCACCGACCGCCGCCTGATCATCGAGGTCACCGACGGCGACGACCACCTGCCCCGCCGCCGCAGAGCCGAACCGGGCGACGAATCCGGCCGGGGCATCGCCATCGTCGCCACCATCGCCTCCGCCTGGGGGTGCCGCCGGACACCGGGTGGCGGAAAGGCGGTGTGGTGCGAGTTCGTCCTGCCGGGAGGCGGGAACCGCAGCTCGTAGCAGCCGGCCCGCCGTGCGGCGGCGGCAGCCTCAGGCGTGGGTGGTGCGGGCCTGCCCGGACGGCGACGCGGTCCCCTGCGCCACCACCCGGCTCCTGGCCGACGACGGCTGGTCCTGAACGGCGCTGAGCTGCCGCCCCAACCGCAACGCGAGATAGGTGATGGCCAGCGAGAACCCGAAGAACGTCACGACGTACGGCCCGTGCAGCGCCGCCCCCATCGGGCCGCCCACCGCCGGCCCGACAGCCAGCGCGAGCTGCTTCACCAGGGCGAAAGCGGAGTTGTACTGGCCGGCCATGCCCTCCGGCGCCAGATCGGCCACCAGCGGAGCCACCGTCGGCGAGAGCATCGCCTCACCCAGCCCGAACAGCGCGTACGTCGAGACGAAAGCAGCCGTGGCCATCGCCTGACTCGCATGACCGAGCCCCGCATACCCGGCCGCGACCCAGGCCACCGCCCAGATCAGCCCCACGGCCGCGATCACACGGGACCGCCTGCGCCGCTCCACGAACTTCAACACGGCGAACTGCGCCACCACGATCATCGCGGTGTTGGCCGCCAGCGCGGTCCCGAGCGCCGATGTCGAGACCCCGGCCGCCTCGACCCCGTACGCGGCGAGCCCCGACTCGAACTGCCCGTAGCAGGCGAAGAACAGCACGAAGCCCAGCACGCACAGCTGGACCATCGCCCGGTTCCCGAGCAACTGCTTCCAGCTGCCCTTCACCGACCCACCGCCCGGCGCACCCTCGATCCGGGGCGCGCGCGGCATCCGGACGGTCGACATCACCACGACCAGCAGCAGGAACATCGCCGCCTCGATCGCGAACAGCACAGTGAAGGACGAGACACTCGACGTGTCGACGAGGTGCCCGCCGATGAGGCCGCCGACCCCGAGCCCCAGGTTCTGCAGGAAGAACTGCATCGCGAACGCCCGCGACCGGGTCTCCGACGGCGAGCAGTCCACGATCATCGTCGCGAGCGCCGGCTGCATCACGGCCTGCCCCGCCCCGAGCGCCGCCGCCGACAGCAGTACGGACACGGCGTCGCCCGCGAGCCCGAGGCTCAACGACCCCAGCGCGGCGGTGACCAGAGCGGCGAGCAGCACCGGCAGCGGGCCCCGCCGGACGATGGCCCGCCCGGCGAACGGCAGCACCACCAGCGCGGCCACGGCGAAGACGGCGAGGACCAGCCCCGCCGTCATGGCACCGAGCCCTCGTACCTGCGCGACATAGACGTACAGGTAGGGGACGGTGAAACCGAGCCCGAACGCGCTGAGTGCGTTGCCCACGTGGATCCGGCGCATCGCTGCGCCCATCGCCCTGGTCACGTTCACCTCTCTCGCTATAGATGTGAAGACTTCAAAGCTAAACTTCGAAGCTAAACAGTACACACTGAAGGACTTCAACGCCAAGCAAGCCCATGCGATACTCGGCCCATGGGCGACCCCTCCGGCCTCAGCGAGCCGACCCTCGAAGAGCAGATCGCCGCCTACCAGCGCGAGTTCCAGGACCTCGACCCCCAGGTCGAGAAGATCGTCTCGGCGCTGTCCCGCCTGAACCGGCGCATGAACGTCGCCTACGGCCGCCAGACCGCGGACCTGGGCATCAGCAACGCCGAGTGGGAGGTCCTCAAGGCCCTGGTCCTCTCGGGCGCCCCCTACCGCCTGGGTCCGAGCGACCTCGCCAAGCGGCTCGGCCTCACGCCGGCCGCCATGACCCACCGGATCGACCGCATGGTCGCCGAAGGACTGGTGACCCGTGAACGGGACGAGTCCAACCGTGTCCGGGTCATCGTGGAGCTGACCGGCGAAGGGCGCGAGAAGTGGCTGGAGGCGATGAGACTTGCGACGGTCTTCGAGGAGGACCTGCTCCAGGACCTCTCTCCCGAGGAGCGCACCGCTCTCGGCGAGGTCCTCACCCGCCTGCTCCGCAGGGTGGAGCACGCCCAGCCGGACGCCGGCGGACGCCTCACCGACCTCGACTGACGTGGCTCCTGCCGCCGACGGCAAAAGATCTTGACAGAGGGTGCTTGACACCCCCCGCCTCGATCCGTAGAGTTCTTCGGGTTGCCGCGGAGCCGTAACGGTTCTGCGAACAGCACCTCCCGCCGCGTAAGCGGCAAACCAAACCATCAGCACGATCTCCCGACGGGGTTGATTTCGGCGTGCCCGAATTCAATTCGAATTGGGACTCGGCGGCCCGATTGGGAATCGCCGAGAGGATCCGCTAAGGTTTGAGACGTCGGAACGGCCCAACAGCCGCGAAGACAAGCCCCGCTGACTGGGAGTCAGACCCGAAAGGATCTGATAAAGTCGGAAGCGCCGGAAAGGGAAACGCGAGAGCGGGAACCTGGAAAGCACCGAGGAAATCGGATCGGAAAGATCTGATAGAGTCGGAAACACCGAAGGGAAGCGCCCGGAGGAAAGCCCGAGAGGGTGAGTACGAAGGAAGCGACCGTTCCTTGAGAA